>NZ_JBFRCB010000063.1:0-200 GCF_040965375.1 Paraburkholderia sp. EG286A | reverse complement strand
CAAAAACCTGACTTACTTTAGTGTGAGACTCTTGATACTTTTGCTGCTCCTGATTTCGCTCCGAAGAACGACATCAGGTCGCCACCGCATCAAGCGCCCACACTTATCGGCTGTAAATTTTTAAAGATCGATCGCGAAAGCGCCGTTAAAACTGCTCAACTACCGGCTTCTTTCTGCGTTGCTGCGTCAGCAGCAGAGAA
>NZ_JBFRCB010000062.1:0-245 GCF_040965375.1 Paraburkholderia sp. EG286A | reverse complement strand
TGGTGGGTCTGGATGGATTCGAACCATCGACCCCCGCCTTATCAAGACGGTGCTCTAACCGACTGAGCTACAGACCCCTGAGTCTGTCTTTCTTACAGCCGACAAGTGTGAGCGCTTAAAACGCGTGTGAGCGATGAGCTCTGGAAAGGAGGTGATCCAGCCGCACCTTCCGATACGGCTACCTTGTTACGACTTCACCCCAGTCATGAATCCTGCCGTGGTGACCGTCCTCCTTGCGGTTAGAC
>NZ_JBFRCB010000061.1:0-254 GCF_040965375.1 Paraburkholderia sp. EG286A | reverse complement strand
TCACTTAAAAATACATTGATACAATCACAACCCTGATTCACCTACTCCACACCCATCTCTAAGTGTGTTTCAGATGAATCTCTTTACTACTTCTTCCTGATTGTTAAAGAACGACAGCCGATATTTCCGCAGTGATGCGTCATACCGCTCTGACTGGCTCAATCGCCAATGCTTGTCTCACTGAACCGCAAATACCTTTCGATGTTTGCATCAATGACACCAGCATTGAGGATTGGTGGAGGATGACGGGATCG
>NZ_JBFRCB010000060.1:0-255 GCF_040965375.1 Paraburkholderia sp. EG286A | reverse complement strand
GCAGCGACGAGCGGGTCGATCAGGTCGCGCCCGGGCTCAAGCAGGCAGGCGTTATGCACATCGGCGAAACCGTCCTCGTCCACGCTGCGCCGGACGGTATCGAGAAAGAAAAGTGGCTCGGCCAGATTCGCGAATTGCGCAGTCGTCGCCCGGTCGATGGTCTGGTCCACGTCGCACGCGCCGACGAGACCGATGCGGGCCTGCCACGCGCGCTCTCGATGATCGCGACCGCGCTCGGCTGGGCCGCACCTGTCA
>NZ_JBFRCB010000059.1:0-255 GCF_040965375.1 Paraburkholderia sp. EG286A | reverse complement strand
CTCACTGACACGCTGGTGCGCAAGGCGCAGGGGCTGCTAGGCGGGAACGATAGCGACCAGACGCAGGCCCCCATCGTGAACCCGCTCGACCGCTCGTTCGGCCCGCTGCTCGCGCTGATGGGCGACATGAATCCTCCAGCGGCGAGCGGCAATGCGGGTCACGCTCCGGCGGCAAATGCCGCCGCGTTCAACGGCGTCAGCCTCTCGCGCGTGCTGACCGCCGATACGACCGTGCGGCTGAAACTCCAGCAGATC
>NZ_JBFRCB010000058.1:0-255 GCF_040965375.1 Paraburkholderia sp. EG286A | reverse complement strand
CCGTGGACGCGCTTCATCGTCCGGTGCGTGGCGGTACGTCCCGGCCCAGAGCTGCCCTGAGAGGGTCACCCACAGCTCCTGCCCCAGCACGCCGTAGCGCGTCGAAGTACGGAAGTACCGTTCCGGCTTCTCGTAGTGCAGCATCCATCCGCGATGCCTGAAACTGCTGAACGGCCTGTAAGCGTACCGTGCGCTGCCCTCCGGGTCTGCGGCGGTCACCTCAAGCAGGTCGTAGGGCTCGACGTGGCTCTCCAC
>NZ_JBFRCB010000057.1:0-255 GCF_040965375.1 Paraburkholderia sp. EG286A | reverse complement strand
GTGAAATCTGACCGTCCAGTTCCCAGGACTTCGCTTGCGGATGATGCGCAGAAGATACTCATCTGGATCGAAGACAGACCAAGCTTCGAGAAGCGCATTCTCCACCAGCGAACCGGGCATGTCGGCGGTCCGTCCACGGTCCGTGAAATCTGACCGTCCAGTTCCCAGGACTTCGCTTGCGGATGATGCGCAGAAGATACTCATCTGGATCGAAGACAGACCAAGCTTCGAGAAGCGCATTCTCCACCAGCGAAC
>NZ_JBFRCB010000056.1:0-255 GCF_040965375.1 Paraburkholderia sp. EG286A | reverse complement strand
CCCCCCCCCCCCCCCCCCCCCCCCCCCCCCCCCCCCCCCCCCCCCCCCCCCCCCCCCCCCCCCCCCCCCCCCCCCCCCCCCCCCCCCCCCCCCCCCCCCCCCCCCCCCCCCCCCCCCCCCCCCCCCCCCCCCCCCCCCCCCCCCCCCCCCCCCCCCCCCCCCCCCCCCCCCCCCCCCCCCCCCCCCCCCCCCCCCCCCCCCCCCCCCCCCCCCCCCCCCCCCCCCCCCCCCCCCCCCCCCCCCCCCCCCCCCCCC
>NZ_JBFRCB010000055.1:0-255 GCF_040965375.1 Paraburkholderia sp. EG286A | reverse complement strand
AACGTATCTGGCGCAAGCACGACATTCGGCCACATCGTCTCGATACGCACATGGTGTCCAACGATCCTGACTTTGAGACCAAGGCCGCCGATGTGATCGGGCTGTACCTTAATCCGCCGTTGCATGCAGTGGTGTTCTGCGTGGACGAGAAGACAGCCATCCAGGCGCTGGATCGCAAGGACCGGATGTTGCCGCTCTCGCCCGGGCGTGCCGAGAGTCATGGCTTTGAATACAAACGCAACGGCACCCTGAGCC
>NZ_JBFRCB010000054.1:0-255 GCF_040965375.1 Paraburkholderia sp. EG286A | reverse complement strand
CCCAGACTCCTACGGGAGGCAGCAGTGGGGAATTTTGGACAATGGGCGAAAGCCTGATCCAGCAATGCCGCGTGTGTGAAGAAGGCCTTCGGGTTGTAAAGCACTTTTGTCCGGAAAGAAATCCTGGTGGCTAATATCCGCCGGGGATGACGGTACCGGAAGAATAAGCACCGGCTAACTACGTGCCAGCAGCCGCGGTAATACGTAGGGTGCGAGCGTTAATCGGAATTACTGGGCGTAAAGCGTGCGCAGGCG
>NZ_JBFRCB010000053.1:0-255 GCF_040965375.1 Paraburkholderia sp. EG286A | reverse complement strand
GCATGCGGCGGTGTTCTGCGTGGACGAGAAGACAGCCATCCAGGCGCTGGATCGCAAGGACCGGATGTTGCCGCTCTCGCCCGGGCGTGCCGAGAGTCATGGCTTTGAATACAAACGCAACGGCACCGTGAGCCTGTTCGCGGCATTGAATGTCGCCACCGGCGAAGTGCTGGGCAAAACCGCGCCGCGTCATACCAGCGCCCAGTTTGTTGCGTTCCTCACCGAGGTAGTATCGGCGCAGCCACGCGGAAAGGA
>NZ_JBFRCB010000052.1:0-264 GCF_040965375.1 Paraburkholderia sp. EG286A | reverse complement strand
CAAGCGAACAAGTGCATGTGGTGGATGCCTTGGCGATCACAGGCGATGAAGGACGCGGTAGCCTGCGAAAAGCGGTGGGGAGCTGGCAAACAAGCTTTGATCCACCGATATCCGAATGGGGAAACCCACTCCGAATGGAGTATCCATGACTGAATACATAGGTCATGTGAAGCGAACGCGGCGAACTGAAACATCTAAGTAGCCGCAGGAAAAGAAATCAACCGAGATTCCCAAAGTAGTGGCGAGCGAAATGGGACCAGCCTG
>NZ_JBFRCB010000051.1:0-272 GCF_040965375.1 Paraburkholderia sp. EG286A | reverse complement strand
TCCTCCGTTACCCTTTGGGAGGAGACCGCCCCAGTCAAACTGCCTACCATGCACTGTCCCCGATCCGGATCACGGACCAAGGTTAGAACCTCAAACAGATCAGGGTGGTATTTCAAGGACGGCTCCATGCAGACTAGCGTCCACACTTCACAGCCTCCCACCTATCCTACACAAACCGGTTCAAAGTCCAATGCAAAGCTACAGTAAAGGTTCATGGGGTCTTTCCGTCTAGCCGCGGGGAGATTGCATCATCACAAACACTTCAACTTCGC
>NZ_JBFRCB010000050.1:0-272 GCF_040965375.1 Paraburkholderia sp. EG286A | reverse complement strand
TCCTCCGTTACCCTTTGGGAGGAGACCGCCCCAGTCAAACTGCCTACCATGCACTGTCCCCGATCCGGATCACGGACCAAGGTTAGAACCTCAAACAGATCAGGGTGGTATTTCAAGGACGGCTCCACGGAAACTAGCGTTCCCGCTTCACAGCCTCCCACCTATCCTACACAAACCGGTTCAAAGTCCAATGCAAAGCTACAGTAAAGGTTCATGGGGTCTTTCCGTCTAGCCGCGGGGAGATTGCATCATCACAAACACTTCAACTTCGC
>NZ_JBFRCB010000049.1:0-280 GCF_040965375.1 Paraburkholderia sp. EG286A | reverse complement strand
CTTCGTCGAGCAGCAGGATCAACCGTGCACGCCTCACCTCGCCAACGGCCATTGTGCGGCTGCGCTGCATCGACATCAGTTCTTCGCGCTCGGTTTCACTCAGATTCATTTTGCCCATGCACCATTAGATCAGTGTAATTTCATTGGTTCACTGGACTAGTTATCCAGCCAGTGAATAGAATTGCTGTGCGGGATTCTGATCGACACCACCATCGTCCATCTGCCCCTTGACGATCATGTGCATAACTTCGATGCCGCCCAACAGGATGCGGGCACAACG
>NZ_JBFRCB010000048.1:0-292 GCF_040965375.1 Paraburkholderia sp. EG286A | reverse complement strand
GAACCGCAAATACCTTTCGATGTTTGCATCAATGACACCAGCATTGAGGATTGGTGGAGGATGACGGGATCGAACCGACGACCCCCTGCTTGCAAAGCAGGTGCTCTCCCAGCTGAGCTAATCCCCCAGTCGCATACATACCCAAGGAATTGCCCGTCAGACCAGTTGGTGGGTCTGGATGGATTCGAACCATCGACCCCCGCCTTATCAAGACGGTGCTCTAACCGACTGAGCTACAGACCCCTGAGTCTGTCTTTCTTACAGCCGACAAGTGTGAGCGCTTAAACGCGTG
>NZ_JBFRCB010000047.1:0-316 GCF_040965375.1 Paraburkholderia sp. EG286A | reverse complement strand
CCTCCGTGATGGATATCGCCGGGGTGTGGCCCTGTCCGCACCGTGCGGCTCTGGCAGACATGCTAACCCGCGTTTGAATCCGCGCGGCGGCCAGCCTCTACCTCGCGGAGTCATACTGTCTAGTCGCATTTATCGGCCGGACGACCATCGCGGTTGCCGGCAGACGGGATTTGACAGTTGGCCCGGTAAGGGGTATTCGTCCTTTTCGTGCATTTTCTGGCGGTTTGCACGAGAAAACGCTTTCAGATCAACCAGTTGAAAAACCGTCAAGTTGCAAAAGCGTGTGAGGCCGCTCAGCCTAGCTGCAAGCGGCTTC
>NZ_JBFRCB010000046.1:0-318 GCF_040965375.1 Paraburkholderia sp. EG286A | reverse complement strand
ACAGATTCCCGCCGGGGCCGTGGTGCGCTCGGCACCGGTCGGTCCCGATCAGGTGCAGTGCCCGTTCCGCACGACGCAGGCAGTCGAGCTGCTGCCGCTCTCGGTCGAGGATGCGGCGGTGGCAGTAAGCTCCGACGGGCGCACGGTCATCCGCCTGGCGTTCGGCCTCTGGTTCGGAGACCAGCGAGAACCTGTCGACCTGTCGCGTATCCGCCTGTACCTGCATGGCGACCGGCCTGCCGCCGCCGCGCTGTACGCGGCGCTCACGCGCCAGATCGCATCGGTCGGACTGCGCCTGCCGTCGGTGCGCGACGGCTC
>NZ_JBFRCB010000045.1:0-319 GCF_040965375.1 Paraburkholderia sp. EG286A | reverse complement strand
GGCGCAAACCCGTTCCTGAGATATTTCGACGCCGAGATGCGCTACCTGCGCGAAACCGGTCGCGAGTTTGCGCACGACCAGCCCGAGGCCGCGCGGCGCCTGGGCATGCAGTATGGCCAGGAGCACGGCCACGTCCGCGCGGTCAACGAAGCCTTCGCATTCGTGATGGCGCGATTGCGCATGAAGCTCGACGACGGCATGCAGGAACTCACCGGCGAGATGCTCGACAACATTTACGAGCACATGGCGCGCACGATCCCTTCGCTGTCGATCATCGAATGTACGCCACTGAACAGGGGGGCGAAGGTGGCACAGATTC
>NZ_JBFRCB010000044.1:0-322 GCF_040965375.1 Paraburkholderia sp. EG286A | reverse complement strand
GTGAAGCGAACGCGGCGAACTGAAACATCTAAGTAGCCGCAGGAAAAGAAATCAACCGAGATTCCCAAAGTAGTGGCGAGCGAAATGGGACCAGCCTGCATTCTTTATCTGTACCGTCAGCCAAACGCTCTGGAAAGTGCGGCCATAGTGGGTGATAGCCCCGTAGGCGAAGACGGAATGGAAGAACTAGGGATGCGACAAGTAGGGCGGGACACGTGAAATCCTGTCTGAAGATGGGGGGACCATCCTCCAAGGCTAAATACTCGTGATCGACCGATAGTGAACCAGTACCGTGAGGGAAAGGCGAAAAGAACCCCGGGAG
>NZ_JBFRCB010000043.1:0-336 GCF_040965375.1 Paraburkholderia sp. EG286A | reverse complement strand
CGCGCGCCGTGTCGATGACGCGCTGATAGAGCACGTCGTCGCTCGCCGCGAGGCCGATCTGGTTGACGAGCGTCGAGCGCATCTGTGTGACCAGCGGTTGAGACGGATTGATCCGCCAGTCGGGATGTGCCTTCAGATGGTCGGACCAGAAGCCCGCGAGCTGCTGTGAAACGTCGAGCCATTCGCCCGCACGCATGCCGGTGGGTGCAGGCCAGACGTCGAGCAGTTGTTTCCTGAGAAAGGTTGCGTCGGTGCGCGCCGGGGTAGCGAGCATCAGGTACGCCTTCAGGCGGTTGTAGGCCTGCTGCTGCGCATCGTGACTCTGCTGTTCATCCG
>NZ_JBFRCB010000042.1:0-337 GCF_040965375.1 Paraburkholderia sp. EG286A | reverse complement strand
TAATGGTGCATGGGCAAAATGAATCTGAGTGAAACCGAGCGCGAAGAACTGATGTCGATGCAGCGCAGCCGCACAATGGCCGTTGGCGAGGTGAGGCGTGCACGGTTGATCCTGCTGCTCGACGAAGGAGCCTCGCGTGCGGCGATCATGGCCGAATTGCGATGCGATTCGCGTTTCATCACAACGTGGCAATCGCGTTTCGCCAGTGAGCGCCTTGCTGGCCTGTACGGCAGACATCCAGGCCGTGCGCCGCGACCTGACCTCGCGGGCCTTGAAGCGAGAGTGCTCGACTACACGCTGCGACGCAAGCCGGCCGACGGCTCGACGCACTGGAGCA
>NZ_JBFRCB010000041.1:0-347 GCF_040965375.1 Paraburkholderia sp. EG286A | reverse complement strand
CGACCTGTCGCGTATCCGCCTGTACCTGCATGGCGACCGGCCTGCCGCCGCCGCGCTGTACGCGGCGCTCACGCGCCAGATCGCATCGGTCGGACTGCGCCTGCCGTCGGTGCGCGACGGCTCGCTGGTACCGCTCGACGGGGTGCATTTCAAGCCGGTGGGGTTCGGCCCGTCGAGGCGGTTGTGGCCGGTCACGGACCCCGCGCGCAACGAGTTGGTCGACCGCGAGCAGACACTGCTGGAGTATTTCGTGTACCCGCAGAAGTTCCACTTCGTCGACCTGTGCGGCTTCGACAGCGCGATGGTGCCGGCAGGCGAAACGCGCATGATCCTCGAGATCGAACTGG
>NZ_JBFRCB010000040.1:0-348 GCF_040965375.1 Paraburkholderia sp. EG286A | reverse complement strand
GAACCGCAAATACCTTTCGATGTTTGCATCAATGACACCAGCATTGAGGATTGGTGGAGGATGACGGGATCGAACCGACGACCCCCTGCTTGCAAAGCAGGTGCTCTCCCAGCTGAGCTAATCCCCCGCTCGTAACCACTCAAACTCAGGTTCATCCGCTTAACTCCCTTCGGGAGTGGGATGCTCGTAAGTGCTAAAGCACTAACGATCATCGCAAAAGATGGTGGGTCTGGATGGATTCGAACCATCGACCCCCGCCTTATCAAGACGGTGCTCTAACCGACTGAGCTACAGACCCCTGAGTCTGTCTTTCTTACAGCCGACAAGTGTGAGCGCTTAAAACGCGTG
>NZ_JBFRCB010000039.1:0-357 GCF_040965375.1 Paraburkholderia sp. EG286A | reverse complement strand
TTGGGCTTACGGCGAGGGGGCCTTTCACCCCCTTTATCGCTACTCATGTCAGCATTCGCACTTCCGATACCTCCAGCACGCTTTTCAACGCACCTTCGCAGGCTTACGGAACGCTCTCCTACCATGCGTACGTTCCTTTAAATCCACCACGACTCACACACCAACGATCATTGTTGGGTGCTTTGTCGCTGCTGCGCAGCGACAAGCGTGGTGCGCTTAAAGGAACGCACGCATCCGCAGCTTCGGTATATGGCTTAGCCCCGTTACATCTTCCGCGCAGGACGACTCGATCAGTGAGCTATTACGCTTTCTTTAAAGGGTGGCTGCTTCTAAGCCAACCTCCTGACTGTTTTAGCC
>NZ_JBFRCB010000038.1:0-369 GCF_040965375.1 Paraburkholderia sp. EG286A | reverse complement strand
GCCAGTTTGCGGCTGCTCCAGTGCGTCGAGCCGTCGGCCGGCTTGCGTCGCAGCGTGTAGTCGAGCACTCTCGCTTCAAGGCCCGCGAGGTCAGGTCGCGGCGCACGGCCTGGATGTCTGCCGTACACGTTCACTGGCGAAACGCGATTGCCACGTTGTGATGAAACGCGAATCGCATCGCAATTCGGCCATGATCGCCGCCCGCGAGGCTCCTTCGTCGAGCAGCAGGATCAACCGCGCACGCCTCACCTCGCCAACGGCCATTGTGCGGCTGCGCTGCATCGACATCAGGTCTTCGCGCTCGGTTTCACTCAGATTCATTTTGCCCATGCACTATTAGATCAGTGCAATTTCATTGGTTCACTGGAC
>NZ_JBFRCB010000037.1:0-374 GCF_040965375.1 Paraburkholderia sp. EG286A | reverse complement strand
GTGGATCAAAGCTTGTTTGCCAGCTCCCCGTAGCTTTTCGCAGGCTACCGCGTCCTTCATCGCCTGTGATCGCCAAGGCATCCACCACATGCACTTGTTCGCTTGACCCTATAACGGGTGTGTCTCGCGGCCAGAGTGAGCGCTTTAGCGCTTACTCCGGGCTCATCCCCGCAGGGGACAGGCAGAAGAACACAATCGTTACAGGTTGAGTATTCGTGTTGCGCCGTATTTCAAGGCAATCTTTCGATCACTTAAAAATACATTGATACAATCACAACCCTGATTCACCTACTCCACACCCATCTCTAAGTGTGTTTCAGATGAATCTCTTTACTACTTCTTCCTGATTGTTAAAGAACGACAGCCGATATTTC
>NZ_JBFRCB010000036.1:0-411 GCF_040965375.1 Paraburkholderia sp. EG286A | reverse complement strand
TCGTGCCGGTGCCGGTTGCGAGCGGGGGCGAAGGGGACGGCGCGCCCGGCGAGCCTGAGACGGCGGTGCCCGTGGAAATGGTCATGCGCGAGCAGCCGCGCGCCATGCTGCCTGTGTGGCAGCAGATCGCGGCCTGCGTACCCCCGTATCGTGGTCGCCGCGCGGGGCTGTACTGGCTGGACGTGCTCGCGTGGTGCGTGCTGGCCGGGGCGATCGCATGGATCGTGCTGCTGGTGATCTCGGGTCTGGGTAACCACGCACTTGTCAAGGAGGCCGAAACGACCGCTGCGGTTGCCCTGGAGGCCACGCCAGGTTCGCCGCAGGCGATGCGCGCGCAACTCGCCCTCCAGCGGCAGATCAAGACGCTCGAATACCGCCGGGACCATGGCGCACCGTGGTATCTGCGCGCAG
>NZ_JBFRCB010000035.1:0-430 GCF_040965375.1 Paraburkholderia sp. EG286A | reverse complement strand
AGTGGCTAGTCTAACCGCAAGGAGGACGGTCACCACGGCAGGATTCATGACTGGGGTGAAGTCGTAACAAGGTAGCCGTATCGGAAGGTGCGGCTGGATCACCTCCTTTCCAGAGCTCATCGCTCACTGCGTTTTAAGCGCTCACACTTGTCGGCTGTAAGAAAGACAGACTCAGGGGTCTGTAGCTCAGTCGGCTCGATCCCCGTCTGCCTCGGCCAGTCCCTAACGCCTAGTGTTCGATTAGTACGCCGAACATTGTGCATTGGCGATTGAGCCAGTCAGAGCGGTATGACGCATCACTGCGAAATATCGGCTGTCGTTCTTTAACAATCAGGAAGAAGTAGTAAAGAGATTCATCTGAAACACACTTAGAGATGGGTGTGGAGTAGGTGAATCAGGGTTGTGATTGTATCAATGTATTTTTAAGTGA
>NZ_JBFRCB010000034.1:0-435 GCF_040965375.1 Paraburkholderia sp. EG286A | reverse complement strand
GCGACTGGGTCTGCGGGTGATTGGAAGTTAAGCGGCAGGTTGAACGAAGTAAAAAAACCTGTTGACAGATCGCCGGGCAGTCTTCATAATCTCGTTTCTCTGCTGCTGACGCAGCAACGCAGAAAGAGGCCGGTAGTTGAGCAGTTTTAACGGCGCTTTCGCGATCGATCTTTAAAAATTTACAGCCGATAAGTGTGGGCGCTTGATGCGGTGGCGGCCTGATGTCGTTCTTCGGGGCGAAATCAGGAGCAGCAAAAGTATCAAGAGTCTCACACTAAAGTAAGTCAGGTTTTTGAATTTATTCAGAACCTGTCAGCTTTGAGTGAGCGACCGGTCTCGAGAGAGACCGAAAACAGTAACAGGTATTGAACTGAAGAGTTTGATCCTGGCTCAGATTGAACGCTGGCGGCATGCCTTACACATGCAAGTCGAACG
>NZ_JBFRCB010000033.1:0-458 GCF_040965375.1 Paraburkholderia sp. EG286A | reverse complement strand
GGTGGATCAAAGCTTGTTTGCCAGCTCCCCACCGCTTTTCGCAGGCTACCGCGTCCTTCATCGCCTGTGATCGCCAAGGCATCCACCACATGCACTTGTTCGCTTGACCCTATAACGGGTGTGTCTCTCGGTGATTGCTCACTTCGGACCACTCGCTACAGGTTGAGTATTCGTGTTGCGCCGTATTTCAAGGCAATCTTTCGATCACTTAAAAATACATTGATACAATCACAACCCTGATTCACCTACTCCACACCCATCTCTAAGTGTGTTTCGGATGAATCTCTTTACTACTTCTTCCTGATTGTTAAAGAACGACAGCCGATATTTTCGCAGTGATGCGTCATACCGCTCTGACTGGCTCAATCGCCAATGCTTGTCTCACTGAACCGCAAATACCTTTCGATGTTTGCATCAATGACACCAGCATTGAGGATTGGTGGAGGATGACGGGATCG
>NZ_JBFRCB010000032.1:0-461 GCF_040965375.1 Paraburkholderia sp. EG286A | reverse complement strand
GCCTGCGAAGGACGCCCCGCCTCGCCCTGGTACTGCACCGACTTCATAACCGCGAGCAGCGGTGAGGTCTGCGCATCGGTCAGGCGCGTGAGCTGGTCGATCACGCCGGAGAAGCTGGTCGCCGGGAGCCACTGGAAGCTGTTGAACATCGTCGCCCAGGCTGCCGTGTAGTCCGTGAAATACCGGTCGCACAGGCGCTTTCTCAGATCGTCGGCCCCCTTCCGTGCTTCGACTGCAGCCTGCGCCGCGTCAACCGCACCCTCGACGGCGGTGGCGCTGATCCGGGCGTTCGGCTGGTCACCGGTCAGCACCCAGTCACCCTCGACATGCTGCTCGTTCACCGCATCGTCGATGGCTTTCTCGACGACGCCCTCCCACGCTGCGCGCGTATAGATGCCCGGTACCGTCTGGGTGGTCGTGAAAAGGCCGTGCGAATCCGCGCCCGCGAGTAGCGTCGCGAG
>NZ_JBFRCB010000031.1:0-964 GCF_040965375.1 Paraburkholderia sp. EG286A | reverse complement strand
CTTCGTCGAGCAGCAGGATCAACCGTGCACGCCTCACCTCGCCAACGGCCATTGTGCGGCTGCGCTGCATCGACATCAGTTCTTCGCGCTCGGTTTCACTCAGATTCATTTTGCCCATGCACCATTATGGGCAGTGCAATTTCATTGGTTCACTGGACTAGCACTACAAAGCGTTCACGAAACGCCTGAATCGCTTGGTGCGACAGATCCACCGCGCCGAAGAGAAGCTGATCCTCGACATCGCTGGCACCACGCTGTCGCTGACCACCTGACGGCGCGACGTGTTCCCCGATCCATCGTTGATGGTGGCCGCCATTGATCGCCTGGCCCCATCACTCAACGATCTTCGAACTGAACTTGTGAAGCTACCGGCGTCGCAGCGCGGACGACGACAAGCGCGCGCGGCGTGAGTCAATTACCCCAAGCCGAGCGGCGGCGGGCGGCCAAAGTAGTTGACGGCCCGCAGCTCGCGCCACAGCACGACAAGTTGGCCGAAACTGTCCCGACAAACTGATGAAGATGTGGTCTATCCGCTTTCGCCCGTTGCTCCGTCACCAGCACGCACGGGCACTTGCAGAAGGCAGAGGAAAGCCGCGATGGTGGCTACGCGGTGTCACCGGATCGGCGTAGTGTCAGATGGTTGTTGCTCTAGCGCGACAAACGGCGTGCTTTTTGTAGTCAGCAGCAGACGAGCACGTCAATGAGTACATTGATGGAGCCATATTCAGAAAAAAAGCATCAAGTCAATGCACTGAATGCGAACTTCGAGTCCTCTCCTGGGCACCAATAGATATTCCGGCGAAAGCCAGAAGTAGTTCGAGAAACGCCGTAAGATCAAGGGAAGGTCTGCACAACACGCTTTCAGAGCGCTGATCTTTTTTCGCGTTGAGCGTATCAGCCGTAAGCGCCTGCTGGCAGGTTGGTCGTCCGGCCTTTGAAGCATGATGATCTTCGTTTTCCGAGA
>NZ_JBFRCB010000029.1:0-1309 GCF_040965375.1 Paraburkholderia sp. EG286A | reverse complement strand
GAATCCTCCAGCGGCGAGCGGCAATGCGGGTCACGCTCCGGCGGCAAATGCCGCCGCGTTCAACGGCGTCAGCCTCTCGCGCGTGCTGACCGCCGATACGACCGTGCGGCTGAAACTCCAGCAGATCCAGGCGAGTCCGGACGCGCAGGCCATGGCACGGAGTCTCGCGCAGGCGGTATTCCAGGGCAAGCTCTCGGATCTGTCGCAGGCGCGCGACGACGCGGCGCTGACCGCCGCGAGCCTGGGCGCACAGTGGGCGGGCTTCGGCCAGACGATGTTTGTGCAGCCGCTCGACGCGGCCTGGCAGGCGGTCCTGCAGCCCGCCGCTGCGAGCCTGAACGAGGCATGGCGAGCGGGCGTCGCGGCCCCCTTCGCCTCGTCGTTCGCCGCGCGCTATCCGTTCTCGCCGGCGAGCGCCGACGCGTCCTTCGCCGAGTTTGGCCGTTACGTGCGGCCCGAGACGGGGCTGATCAACCGCTTTGTCGAGCTTGAGCTGTCCGGTGTGCTCAAGCGCCAGGGCGACCAGTGGGTGCCGAACGAACTCGCGCCGCAGTCGCTGCAGTTCGATCCGAAGTTTCTCGCCATGCTCCGGCTGATGGGTCCGCTCGGCGCACGTCTCTATGCGCGGGGCGAGGCTGGCTATCACTTTGAGATCATGCCGCAGCCGACGCCGGACGTAACACGCACGGAACTCATGTTGGACGGCCAGCAGATCGTCTATTTCAACCAGCGCGAAACGTGGACGCCTCTGGCATGGCCGGGCAACGGTCTGAACGGCCATGCGTCGTTGAACTGGCAGACGCTCAACGCAGGAGTGCGGATCGCCTTCGATGCGACAGGCGACTGGGCCCTTCTGCGGATGCTGGAAAAAGCGCAGGTCAAACCGCTCGACGATACGCGCTACGAAATCGTCTGGAATGCCGGGGCGGGTGGCGATGCCGCGAAGGCCGCGTCCGCGACGTCCGGTGACGGTACGGACGGCAAGGTGGCGCCGTTGCGCTACGTATTGCGCGCGCAAGCGGGATCCGGACCGCTAGAGCTGCTGAAACTGCGAGGCATGCGCATGCCCGAGCGCATCTTCGTGACGGGCCGCGCCGGTGTGATCTCCGGATTGCCCGCATTGCCGCCCTTACCCCCGGAGTCGCAGCCATGACGGCACCGTGGAAAGCCACGCAACAGGAAGGCGCAAACCCGTTCCTGAGATATTTCGACGCCGAGATGCGCTACCTGCGCGAAACCGGTCGCGAGTTTGCGCACGACCAGCCCGAGGCCGCGCGGCGCCTGGGCATGCAGTATGGCCAGGAGCACG
>NZ_JBFRCB010000028.1:0-1524 GCF_040965375.1 Paraburkholderia sp. EG286A | reverse complement strand
GGCTTTTTGGGTCTCATGTCATCTGAATTTCCTGAAGGCGACGTAGCAGTAAATCTCGACGGTGGATCATGCTGATATCCGCGGGTTGGTTACCGCATTACAGAAGTCCGCCCAGTGAGCCTGCCGCTATCTAGTCCCGCAAATCGAATCGAATTCGTTGCGTAACGGTCTCGCGGGTTACTCGTGTGCCGGGCTACGCCGCCCTCAGGAAACTCCCGCTCAGGATGGTGAGGTTGCTTCACGTGTTGTTCAACGGGTGGGTTACGCCATGCGCACCTCGGGCCGTGCGGCGAGCGACATGGCGAGCTGACTTATGTCCCAGATGAACCCAGCGAGTTCCCGGGCGACTGCGACCACCACGACGCTCTTCTGCTTGCCACGCGCGACGAGCTTCCGATAGCGCCGGCACAGACGCACCTGGGCGTCCCATGCTCGGTCAACGATTGGTTTGGGGATGCCTTCGTGCCGGCGCTCGATTTCGGGGCTCACGCGGGCCGGGTGCTGATAGCTCCAGGCCGCTTCAACGAGCAGCTTTCGCGCGTAGCTGTTGCCGTGTTTGGTAATGCTGCCCAACCGACGTTTCTCGCCCGACGAGTGTTCAGAAGGCGTCACCCCTAGCCAGGCCATCAGTTGACGCGGGTGCACGAAGCGTGACAGATCCCCGAGCTCGGCGAGCATGCCCACCGCCGTGGTGAACTGCACACCGCGCATTGTCTGTAATCCCAGTACGGCAGGATAAAAGCGCCAGCTAACGACCGCCTCGCGCAACGCGATCTCCAGTCGGTCGCATTGCGCAAGGCGGTCCTCGATCGTGCGCCGATATTCCTCGAACGCCAGTTGTTGCCAGACGCTGTCAAAGCTATAGGCGCTCAGCCAGCGCCGGTGCGCAGGCCCCCAGTTGGCGCGCCCGGCATAGTGCACACCATGCAGGAGTAGAAATCCCTTCAGCCTTTGCCGGGCACGCTTAAGATCGTCCTTGGCGCTGACCCACGCGCGGGCCAGATCGCGGAATGCTTCGTCTTCAACACTGGGCACGTACACCGCCGACAGGTCCCCCGCGCGCAACGTTTTCACGAGCTTGGCGGCGTCGCGTCGATCGGTCTTGACGCGTTCACCGGGCTTTTTAGGAATTAGCGACGGCGCGCAGACCATGCATTCGAATCCCTTCTGCAGGAGCTGACGGTATAGCCCATAGCCACAGGGGCCCGCCTCGTAGACGATGTGGATGCGCCGGGCCTTTGACTGGAGGCGCTTGCACATGCGATCAATATCCGTCTTCGCCGTACCGATCTTGCCGAGCAGTTCGACCTCGGCTGAGCCCAGCGCATAGGCAACCGTGATCGAATCCTTGTGAACGTCGAGCCCTACGTACAGTGTGCTATCGTTTTCCACGCTGGCCTCCGTGATGGATATCGCCGGGGTGTGGCCCTGTCCGCACCGTGCGGCTCTGGCAGACATGCTAACCCGCGTTTGAATCCGCGCGGCGGCCAGCCTCTACCTCGCGGAGTCATACTGTCTAGTCGC
>NZ_JBFRCB010000027.1:0-2801 GCF_040965375.1 Paraburkholderia sp. EG286A | reverse complement strand
AGTGGCTAGTCTAACCGCAAGGAGGACGGTCACCACGGCAGGATTCATGACTGGGGTGAAGTCGTAACAAGGTAGCCGTATCGGAAGGTGCGGCTGGATCACCTCCTTTCCAGAGCTCATCGCTCACACGCGTTTAAGCGCTCACACTTGTCGGCTGTAAGAAAGACAGACTCAGGGGTCTGTAGCTCAGTCGGTTAGAGCACCGTCTTGATAAGGCGGGGGTCGATGGTTCGAATCCATCCAGACCCACCAATTTGTCTGCGCGGTGGCTGACTGATAAACCCCTTGAGTATGTATGTGACTGGGGGATTAGCTCAGCTGGGAGAGCACCTGCTTTGCAAGCAGGGGGTCGTCGGTTCGATCCCGTCATCCTCCACCAATCCTCAATGCACAGCGTTCTGCACGAAGCAGAGCCTTTTGCATTGGCGATTGAGCCAGTCAGAGCGGTATGACGCATCACTGCGAAAATATCGGCTGTCGTTCTTTAACAATCAGGAAGAAGTAGTAAAGAGATTCATCCAAAACACACTTAGAGATGGGTGTGGAGTAGGTGAATCAGGGTTGTGATTGTATCAATGTATTTTTAAGTGATCGAAAGATTGCCTTGAAATACGGCGCAACACGAATACTCAACCTGTAGCGGGTGAGCCTCGCATGAGCAATCATGCAACGAGACACACCCGTTATAGGGTCAAGCGAACAAGTGCATGTGGTGGATGCCTTGGCGATCACAGGCGATGAAGGACGCGGTAGCCTGCGAAAAGCGGTGGGGAGCTGGCAAACAAGCTTTGATCCACCGATATCCGAATGGGGAAACCCGGCCCGAATGGGTCATCCTGAGCTGAATACATAGGCTTAGTGAAGCGAACGCGGCGAACTGAAACATCTAAGTAGCCGCAGGAAAAGAAATCAACCGAGATTCCCAAAGTAGTGGCGAGCGAAATGGGACCAGCCTGTACTCTTTATCTGTACCGTCAGCCAAACGCTCTGGAAAGTGCGGCCATAGTGGGTGATAGCCCCGTAGGCGAAGGCGGAATGGAAGAACTAGGTGTACGACAAGTAGGGCGGGACACGTGAAATCCTGTCTGAAGATGGGGGGACCATCCTCCAAGGCTAAATACTCGTGATCGACCGATAGTGAACCAGTACCGTGAGGGAAAGGCGAAAAGAACCCCGGGAGGGGAGTGAAACAGATCCTGAAACCGCATGCATACAAACAGTCGGAGCCTCGCAAGGGGTGACGGCGTACCTTTTGTATAATGGGTCAGCGACTTACATTCAGTGGCAAGCTTAACCGAATAGGGCAGGCGTAGCGAAAGCGAGTCCGAACAGGGCGTCCAGTCGCTGGGTGTAGACCCGAAACCAGGTGATCTATCCATGGCCAGGTTGAAGGCACGGTAACACGTGCTGGAGGACCGAACCCACTAACGTTGAAAAGTTAGGGGATGAGCTGTGGATAGGGGTGAAAGGCTAAACAAACCTGGAAATAGCTGGTTCTCTCCGAAAACTATTTAGGTAGTGCCTCGTGTATCACCTTCGGGGGTAGAGCACTGTCATGGTTGATGGGTCCATTGCGGATTACGTCGCCATAGCAAACTCCGAATACCGAAGAGTGCAATCACGGGAGACAGACATCGGGTGCTAACGTCCGGTGTCAAGAGGGAAACAACCCAGACCGCCAGCTAAGGTCCCCAAATATGGCTAAGTGGGAAACGAAGTGGGAAGGCTAAAACAGTCAGGAGGTTGGCTTAGAAGCAGCCACCCTTTAAAGAAAGCGTAATAGCTCACTGATCGAGTCGTCCTGCGCGGAAGATGTAACGGGGCTAAGCCATATACCGAAGCTGCGGATGCACATTTATGTGCATGGTAGGAGAGCGTTCCGTAAGCCTGCGAAGGTGCGTTGAAAAGCGTGCTGGAGGTATCGGAAGTGCGAATGCTGACATGAGTAGCGATAAAGGGGGTGAAAGGCCCCCTCGCCGTAAGCCCAAGGTTTCCTACGCAACGTTCATCGGCGTAGGGTGAGTCGGCCCCTAAGGCGAGGCAGAAATGCGTAGCTGATGGGAAGCAGGTCAATATTCCTGCACCATTGTGAAATGCGATGGGGGGACGGATCGCGGAAGGTTGTCCGGGTGTTGGAAGTCCCGGTCCTTGCATTGGAGAAGGCGCTTTGGCAAATCCGGGCGCGGGATTCAAGGGTGCGAGGCCATGCTCTTCGGAGCAGAAGCAACTGGAAGTGGTTCCAAGAAAAGCCTCTAAGCTTCAGTTTCACAGTGACCGTACCGCAAACCGACACAGGTGGGCGAGATGAGTATTCTAAGGCGCTTGAGAGAACTCGGGAGAAGGAACTCGGCAAATTGGTACCGTAACTTCGGGATAAGGTACGCCCTGGTAGCTTGATGCGCCTGCGCGCAGAGGGTGAAGGGGTTGCAATAAACTGGTGGCTGCGACTGTTTAATAAAAACACAGCACTCTGCAAACACGAAAGTGGACGTATAGGGTGTGACGCCTGCCCGGTGCCGGAAGATTAAATGATGGGGTGCAAGCTCTTGATTGAAGTCCCGGTAAACGGCGGCCGTAACTATAACGGTCCTAAGGTAGCGAAATTCCTTGTCGGGTAAGTTCCGACCTGCACGAATGGCGTAACGATGGCCACACTGTCTCCTCCCGAGACTCAGCGAAGTTGAAGTGTTTGTGATGATGCAATCTCCCCGCGGCTAGACGGAAAGACCCCATGAACCTTTACTGTAGCTTTGCATTGGACTTTGAACCGGTTTGTGTAGGATAGGTGGGAGGCTGTGAAG
>NZ_JBFRCB010000026.1:0-2830 GCF_040965375.1 Paraburkholderia sp. EG286A | reverse complement strand
GTAAGCGATGAATTCTCCACACCGAATGTAGAATCGTTCGCAACCAGCGGGCGAGCGTAGCTGCATCGCGACGGTCGCGATCGACCGGCGATGTCTGCGTCAGGATGGTGAGCCTGTGCGTCGGGCTGCGTGCTGACGCGCAGCCAGTTTGTCAGTGGGCCTGCGTCTTTTCCCGCTGTTGCTGGGCGTAGCGGAACGGCAGCAAATCAGTCACATCAGCGTCCGGTGCGCGCTGCGGCATTTCGGTGAGTATGTGCATCAGGTAGTCATAGGGATCGACACCACACGCCCTGCACGTCAACATCAAACTGTACACGGTGGCACTCGCCTTCGCGCCATCGGTAGTATCACTAAATAACCAGTTTCGCCTTGCCACGGCAAACGGCCTGACGTCACGTTCGCAAACATTATTATCTACCGGAGCCCGGCCATCAGTCACGTAACGGCTCAGATACTGCCACTGGTTGCGCGTGTACGCGATTGCCTTTCCGAGCAGACTCTGCGGCGCTACATTCGGCGCCAGTTCGTCGAGCCATGCCTTGAAGGCGTCGAGCAGCGGCACACTGTGCTTCTGGCGCAACTCGTATGTGAATTCGGCACGTGTCTTCCCGGCGGGCAGATCGCCTTTGGCCAGCGCCTCGACACGGTATAGTGCCTGGAAGTACTCGAGCGCCTTCGCTACACGGGCGTTCGGCGCCTTCTTTGCACCAGTGGCATCTTTTTTCGCAGCCGCCTTGTCGGCCTTGACGTATAGCCGGCGTGCATGGGCCAGGCAACCGAAGTGCGTAGCCTTCTTCAGGGTGCGCCAGGCGCTATAGCCGTCGGTCATCAGCATACCGCTGTAGTCGCCCAGAAACTTCTTTGGATGTTCCTGGCCGCGCCCTGCCTGGTAGTCGAACAGCACCACCGGTTCGGCACAGTCCTCAGCACCGCGATATATCCACATATAACTTTTGTTCTGTGGAGAACGGCCAGGCTCCTTGAGCACCTGCAGCGTCGTTTCGTCACCGTGGATCAAGGATTGCGAGAGCAGCGTCTTGAGCAGTGCATCGTACAGACGGGTGTAGTAGAGCTCGCTGGGGCGGATGATCCAGTTCGCGAGCGTGCCGCGACTCACGGGAATCTGCCAGCGTGCGAGCACGTTCTGCATCCGGTACAGCGGCATGCCGTCGGCGTACTTTGCGGTCGTGACCGTCGCGATCACCGACGCGTCGGCATGACTGCCCGGAATCGGCTGGACCGGCATGGGCGCAAGCACAACCGGGGTACGTTCGGCATGGCGTTCGCAATGCCGGCAGGCCCATTTGGAGCGCGCGTTCTGCAGGACGGTCCATTTGACTTCGACATGCAGCTGTTCGCTGACGTCCTCGCCGATGCGATGCATCGCATTGCCGCAGCATGGGCAACCTCGCTGGCCCTCCGGCAGATCGTATTCAACACGTTCGCGCTTGAGATAGGCCGGCAGTGGCGTACGGCCCGCCTTGCGTCGTTCAGGCTGACCGGGCGGGGGCAGTCCGGTCTCGGGCAGCGCTGGCTGGACACTTTCGTCGTCTTCGTCGGAGGGTTCGGTCCGGGCGATCTGTTCGGCCTCGTCGAACACACGATCCTTGCTCTTCTCGCTCTTTGGAGCGTAGCGTTCAGCCTGCAGCAGGCGGATCTGCTCCTCGAGTTGCCCGATGCGCTGGTTGAGCTCGCCGATCTGGGCGTCGCGCTGGGCAATGCCCTTTGTCGCGCGCTCTTCGAGATCGCGGATATAGCCCCTGACGGCCTTGGGTACGTGCTTGAGATCGGGTGGATTCATGCGCCCCAGGATAGCGGAGCACGGCGCGCCGCAGGTTTACGTCAAACTGTAAAAAGCGCGCCGCCGTTGTTTACGTGCAACGTGTCTTTTGGGCAGACTAGCTCGCGTGCAGGTAGCGACGTACGGGATGGCGACGAACGGCGTCGATGTCGATACCGTCGAGCAGCCAGTGGAGCTGCTCCGTCGTCATCTCGATGACTTCCTGAGGCCGCTTCGGCCAGACGAAACGGTCTTCCTCGAGCCGACGCAGCAGCAGCCAGAAGCCGGTGCGCTCATACAGCAGGAGTTTGACGCGATCGCATTTGCGATTGCGGAACGCATACACGGCGCGGGCGAGCGGGTCCAGCTGCATCGACTCCGTGACCAAGGCCGCGAGCGTGTTGATGCCGCAACGGAAGTCGACAGGCTCGCGACAGAGGTAGACCTTCAGATCGGGATCGAAGCGCAGCATCACCTCGCCCTCAGCGCATCGATCATCGCCGTGAGTAGTGCCGTATCCTGCTGGTCACATTCGAGTTCAAGGCTGACGCCGTTGGGCAACTGCGCCACCAGGCGCGAAGGCAGTGGTGCACGTTGCGAGGGTCGCATCGGCTCGTGCCGCGTCGCAGCCGGCTGGGCGTCAGACAGGGATGCCCTGGCTGACAGGTGCCCAGGCCCGGCATCGACCACTTCCAGAACAGGAACGAATGCCGGCGTACGGGCTGGTGCCGGCGGCCGTCCAGGTCGGCGGCGTGTCTTTGTCCGATCGATGGAGATCCACTTGCGAAGCTGGTTGGCGTTTACGCCGGCCTTGAGCGCAAGCCCGACCACTGAGGCGCCGGGCTCCTGGCACGCCGCGATCAGCTTGCGCTTGCTATCGCGGTCGTACCGGTTCTTGCCGTCGGCCGATTTGCCGATTACCCGCAGGGGCAGGAAGTCAAAGTCAGTTTGTGGGTCAGTCATGATCTGCGTCCGCAGTGTGTAAGTTGCGGACGCAATCTTGATCCCTGTTACCCGCAGGTTCCAGATGAGCCGAAATTACCGCTTACG
>NZ_JBFRCB010000025.1:0-10750 GCF_040965375.1 Paraburkholderia sp. EG286A | reverse complement strand
CCGGCCCGCAGGAGTTCTATTCGCAACCTGCCGGCATGGATGAGACCTGGTTCCCGCGCGTGCCGGGTGGATCGCTTGGCGCAGGCGATACGCTCTATGTCGAGGCATGGTTCAACAAGGGGCAGCGCTTTACGCGCGCGTGGATCGATAGGGGTGGCAGTGGCAACGTGACCTTGCTCACGCCCGACCCGGTCGCGGACCCCTATGACGGCGGCACCGATAGCCACCACAAACCGAGGCGCTACGAATACTCTCTATATGAGCGCGCGATGGCCCTCCCCGTCTACGCGGCGTGTCCGAGTGATGGCTATGAGATGCTGCGGTTCGGGCGCATTCTTTCGCGGCGGGACTCGACGGGTGCGCTCCCTGCAACCTGGATCGCAGTGCCATTCGACGAGAATGGCACGCTGGGCTATGCCGACATCGCGCCGGACGCCATCAAGAAGCTGTCCGACGCGAATTTCCCGTTCTTTACGGGTTGGCGAAAGGTCGATAGTGACAACACGCCGTTCAACGACGCCGGACGATGTGACTACGCGACGCTGTGCGGGTTGACCGGCATTCAGGATTCGCTGCCGTCGGCGCAACCGCTCGAAGCCGATCCGAACAACAACAATGAGGTCAACCTGCAGCTTGCCAGCTACGTGCAGAACACAGACGGCGTGGACGAGAAGCTCAGGGGGATGGTGTTCAAGGCGCGCAGCGAATGGGATCCGTCCAACAACGAGGAACGCTACAAGGACCTGAACGATCCGGCTGGATTCTTTGGCAAGCAGAAGGATACCAATCCCGACGGGTACAAAAACTTCACGGACTTCCTGAGCAAGTTCCAGTTTCTGGACAAGACGGCCCTTGCCGGGCAGCAACTCTGGTTCTTTCATCCGCTCGCGTTTATCCGCCACTTCAGAAAGTGTGGGTGGCTAAGTCGCCAGGAACTTCAGCACCTGCTTCCAAAAAATGTTGTACAAAAAGCCACGCCGTGGAAGTGGCAAACGGTACACCTTAGTTGGGCTGCTTCCATGTTGGCAGCAGATAATCCGAATGCCATTAAGAGGCGCTTGGAACTCAACAACGCGATCCGCAAATACGGGATTCAATCGCCCGCGCGTATGGCGTGTTTCTTTGGAAATGCAACAGAGGAGACGCAATGGTTCCAAAAATACCATGAGGGATCACCATTTTGGTACGCTCCATGGGATGGGCGAGGAATGCTTCAGCTCACACACGCCACAAATTATATTAAATATTGGAAATTCAAAGGGATTGTAGTAAGTGCAACGGTGGAGGACATCCTGAAGCAGCATACCCAGATGGCTGACCAAAGCAGAACATTGCCCAATGGTCATAAGGGGATGTACGATTCGATGCATTACCTTAGAGATACATCTACGCATATTCCGGCCGACCTTATCGAAAAAAGAGAGGCGATGGCCAACCCATTTGAAGCAGCGGATAGCGCGGGCTGTTATTGGGCTTGGTCGGGTGCAGCATGTTGCGCAGACGAGTACTGGACTAATCAATCCAGTGAATACAGTCCGCTCTCAACGGATCACGGAGTAAAATACTTCTATATAAACTGGGCGTTTGGTAAGGTCGCAGCCACAATAAACACTGGCATGCCAAGTAGTAACTATAACTCGGTGTGGGACATACAGTCTCGGTTTTTGTCATTCGCTAACGCACAAATAATACTATTCGATGTAACCAGCTTCCCGCAGCCGGACGGGAGTACATCTATTTTCCCAGTTGGTTTCGGGCGCGTGGAGGAATCGTGAAGCATTGCATAACAATCTTTGTGGCTGGTTGGCTCGCTGTTGCATGCTTTTCTGGTGAAGCATTAGCCGATGAGGGCGTGAGGAAGTTGGGGGTGGGCACAAGCACACTCACGGCAGATGGACCAACATCGGTGCAAGTAAAAATGGGTGACTGCAAGTTTTCGATGACTCTGAAAAAGGGCGAGCATATTAAATACAACGATCCAGATCTCATAATTTATCGCGCAGACGCTCCCCTGCCTGATCGGGAACTTCCATTCCTTCAGCAGGCGCAAATGTATTCTGGGTATGACTGGTGGTTTGAGAAACGCGGGACTGCACACGTGCCATGGATTGGCTTTATGTGCGAAAACACCGCAGATTTTAAATGGTCTCCCGATAATGCACAAACCGATATTTCACAAGAGATGCAGGATATCATGAGCGCTAACTCATTGAGGTGTCCCGCATATTTTGACGGGAAGAAATGGAGTTCGCTTCGGAAGAGTGGGGTGGTGAATTTTGAAAATATCGATGTGCCCGGCGCAAATGGGTTTGCTGTCGATATTGAATCGAAAGATGGGATTCAAGGATCGCGATTTTGTTTCGTCACAGGAAAGAACGTTTTGATTGGTGTGTCTGGCGGGGGGGCGGATATTCAGAGCGAAGGAAACTCGAAGGATGGTTTTCTCCCCACTCTCTTGCGAAGTGTTCAATTTAAATGCGCTGCTATGCCGGCGCAGTAACAATAGTCGAAATCAATTATTTAACTAGTATATGCAATCTCCTATCCGTAAAGGCGACAAACTCGAACATGGCGGCGAAGTCACAGGCGGCTCACCGTGGATCGAGGTGATGGGTCGCCCGCTCGCCCGGAAGGGCGACGAGGCGATCTGCGAGCAGCATGGGCCAACCACCATTGACGAGGGCTACGCAAAATTTCCCGATCGCGACGGCAAGGAGATTGCCTTCCATCATTGTCGCTGCGCGTGCGGCTGCCGTCTGCTCTCGTCGCTCATGAATTTCAACATCGAGTAATGCCGGTCGATCTCTCTCCCGCCGGACGCCCCAGCGGATATCCGTCCAGGATGCGCTTCTGGCCATGGGCGATGACGTGGTTCATGTGTAACGTGTTCGGTTCGTTGCTCGTGCTGTTTTCGTGGCCGAAGGGTGAGCTTGCCAGTGGCCTCGGGTTCTGGAACTGGATGGTCGGCGCACCGAACGGCGTGTTCCTGGTTCTGCTCGGTTTCGCCCGGGCAGGTTACGAGGTCCTGTGGTATCGCGCGTACTGGCGCAACCATCATCGCGACCGCTGGCTCAAGGAGAGGATCCGGTTCGCGCAGCGTCCGCTGCACGTAGTTGGTGCCGGGTATTGCCTACCGCTGACGGGCAAGTCCCTTACCGAAGCTCTTGCAGGCAAGCGCTCGCTCCTCAAGATGCAGAGTGCCCGACATGGCTCGGGCAAGGTCTCGTGCAATCGCTTCGAGGACTGTGACCGGCCGGGGCCGATCTTGCCGACCGCGCGACGCAGGCTGCTACGGATGGCCGCAGGCGAGCTGATTTCGCTATGCGCGCACAAGCTCGGTATCAACCTGACCGCTGCAAAGGGGAAGTTTGCGGCGGCAGCGTTGACGGACGGGATGGACCTGTTCGCGCAGAAGCAGCTACGCATTGCGAGCGAGAGCGAGGACGTCCAAGTCTCGGCGAAATCGAAAATCACGCTCAACAGCGGCGGCGCCTCACTCGTCACCGAGGGCGGCAACATGACCTTTCACTGTCCTGGCGCGTTCACCATCAAGGCGGCCTCGTTCACGTTCGTCGGACCCGAGAACGTGCCGGCCCAACTACCGTCCCTGCCGAAAAGCAGCCTGAAGATTTCCGAAGCGTATTCGTCATCCCACCGAAGCCATGATCATCAGCCCTCCCTTTCTTCCGGCGTCGGGCCCGATGGCCAGCGACGCCTCGAAACCGGACTCCATGATGGATCTCATCGATCAGTTCGAGATCGGCCATCACGGGGTCTGGCCGGTCACCTTCGACCGGCGTTCTCATTGCGCTATCCATCTGAATCCTGGTACGCAGGGCGCGGGCCGCGCAGAGCCGGTGCGCGCGATCGCCGATGCGGAAGTCGTCGCGTACCGGGTCTGCCAGAACGGCATTTCGGATGGCACCACCAATTCGACGACCGGGCAACCTGAGCTGAATTCGAATGCCGGCTTCGTCCTGCTCAAGCACAAGACCGACACGGGCGATGGACGCTCAATCACGTACTACTCGCTCTACATGCACCTGCTGGACATGACCGGCCAGGAAAACATTGTTCCCCAGCCGCAGCTTAAGGATGCGCCCGAGACTGGCACGCCGAACGCGCTACCCAAATGGCTGCTCGATACCGCAGCGGGCAAGGATGGGACGGTCCAGCTGGGCTGCACGAAGAGGGTGTACCGCAAGGACATACTCGGCTACGTCGGCCAACACCAGGGCGTGGCGCACCTGCACTTCGAAATCTTCATGGCGGATACCGATTTCACGGCCTGGTTCGATAAGGTACAGATCGGGGTGAAAAACCCGGCACAGCCGACCACGGGCGACTATTGGGGGCACAGCTATTTCGTCATTTCCGGCCCGCAGGAGTTCTATTCGCAACCTGCCGGCATGGATGAGACCTGGTTCCCGCGCGTGCCGGGTGGATCGCTTGGCGCAGGCGATACGCTCTATGTCGAGGCATGGTTCAACAAGGGGCAGCGTTTTACGCGCGCGTGGATCGATAGGGGTGGCAGTGGCAACGCGACCTTGCTCACGCCCGCCCCCATTGCGGACCCTTATGACAATGCCCGAAAGCGCTACGAATACAGTCTGTATGAACGCGCGATGGCCCTCTATCCGGTGTGTCCGAGCGATGGCTATGAGATGCTGCGGTTCGGGCGCATTCTCTCGGACCATCCGACTCTGACCGGTGCGGCCTGTGCAACCTGGATCGCAGTGCCATTCGACGAGAATGGCACGCTGGGCTATGCCAACATCGCGCCGGACGCCATCAAGAAGCTGTCCGACGCGAATTTCCCGTTTTTTACGGGTTGGCGAAAGGTCGATAGTGACAACACGCCGTTCAACGACGCCGGACGATGTGACTACGCGACGCTGTGCGGGTTGACCGGCATTCAGGATTCGCTGCCGTCGGCGCAACCGCTCGAAGCCGATCCGAACAACAACAATGAGGTCAACCTGCAGCTTGCCAGCTACGTGCAGAACACAGACGGCGTGGACGAGAAGCTCAGGGGGATGGTGTTCAAGGCGCGCAGCGAATGGGATCCGTCCAACAACGAGGAACGCTACAAGGACCTGAACGATCCGGCTGGATTCTTTGGCAAGCAGAAGGATACCAATCCCGACGGGTACAAAAACTTCACGGACTTCCTGAGCAAGTTCCAGTTTCTGGACAAGACGGCCCTTGCCGGGCAGCAACTCTGGTTCTTTCATCCGCTTGCGTTTATTCGCCACTTCAGAAAGTGCGCGTGGCTTAATGCTCAGGAAATGGCAGAGTGTTTCCCGCGTAGCTTGCTGCAGTTAGAGTTGACTCAATTTCGACCATCAAAGCTGGCGTGGAATAGCGCGCTTTCGCACGCGCAGAGGTGGAGCAAATCGTTCAATGTAGGGGCACGGAAATATGGGATTAATTCGATACGCCTATTGCATTTTTTGTCGCACGTCATTCCTGAGACTGGCAGACTGAGTTTGGTCAAGGAGATTGGTGGTGAGCGTAAATCTTATAACCCATATTATGGACGGGGGCTTATTCAGCTAACGCACCTCGAAAACTATAAGGATTATGGTAATTTTCGAAAATTTAATTCTGGAGTTGTGCCCGAGAAATTTCATGCGCTTGGATGGGACCCGGATGTCCTGATTGCTAAAGATAATAGTGATGCGAAAAATATTGATAATTGTGTCGATAGTGCTTGCTTTTATGTTGTGAAGCGAAGTGGAATGCTATCGCACGTGGACGCTGGTGTTGCGCAGGACGATGTGATCAGGGCTAGTAAAGATGTTAACGGCTATGTGGCTATTGAAAACCTTAATGGATTGGAGGTTCGTCTTCAATCGGTCGTCTATTTACGAAATATCCTCACTGATGAGGTTTTTAAGAGCGAGCAGGTAGCCATAACCTTTGTATGGCGGAGGAACTCTCAAAAAGAACCGGTCTTGGATGCGCAGGGCATTCCTGTCATGGAAGGCCATCCGCCCTTTCAGCACCCGAAAAAGAAATTTTATAAAACGACTCATACCATCAATGCATCTATTGAACGACAGGTTCCATAATGAAAAGAATTTTTAGCCAACTATGTGCTGCCGCAGTCGTATTGCTGCCAGCGGTCGCGCATTGTGAAATTTCAGAGGAAGTATATTGTTTCGATTCCAGCGTGGCGGGATCAAGGAATTTCGGCCTTCACGTTTTGTACGATGATAGTGAAAAATGGTCTGGAGCGTTTGTGAAATATCGTGACGCGAAATCGGCAATAACGTTGGTGTCTAAAAATGTAGAATCGGAAGGGATTAATCCGGGACGTCCGGATCAGGTGACAACCACATGGTACGAAGTCTACGGAGGAAAAGTCACAGGAGAGTATGAGATGATGAGTCAAGGTGCGAATATATATTCCATGACTTATAAGAATTACTGGAATCGTAAGCAAATTCCGTTTATTTTTGATCCGGAGGCGTTAGGAAAAAATGGCTCGGAATGCATTTGGTAATGTGGTGAATTCTTCTATTTGAGTTCGTTCAATTTGAAGAATGTCTGATGCATTTTTTCTGAAGTGTGCCGGGCGCTAGTGAATTTCATAAAGTGTTTTCATAAACATATGCAATCTCCTATCCGTAAAGGCGACAAACTCGAACATGGCGGCGAAGTCACAGGCGGCTCACCGTGGTTCGAGGTGATGGGTCGCCCGCTCGCCCGGAAGGGCGACGAGGCGATCTGCGAGCAGCATGGGCCAACCACCATTGACGAGGGCTACGCAAAATTTCCCGATCGCGACGGCAAGGAGATTGCCTTCCATCATTGTCGCTGCGCGTGCGGCTGCCGTCTGCTCTCGTCGCTCATGAATTTCAACATCGAGTAATGCCGGTCGATCTCTCTCCCGCCGGACGCCCCAGCGGATATCCGTCCAGGATGCGCTTCTGGCCATGGGCGATGACGTGGTTCATGTGTAACGTGTTCGGTTCGTTGCTCGTGCTGTTTTCGTGGCCGAAGGGTGAGCTTGCCAGTGGCCTCGGGTTCTGGAACTGGATGGTCGGCGCACCGAACGGCGTGTTCCTGGTTCTGCTCGGTTTCGCCCGGGCAGGTTACGAGGTCCTGTGGTATCGCGCGTACTGGCGCAACCATCATCGCGACCGCTGGCTCAAGGAGAGGATCCGGTTCGCGCAGCGTCCGCTGCACGTAGTTGGTGCCGGGTATTGCCTACCGCTGACGGGCAAGTCCCTTACCGAAGCTCTTGCAGGCAAGCGCTCGCTCCTCAAGATGCAGAGTGCCCGACATGGCTCGGGCAAGGTCTCGTGCAATCGTTTCGAGGACTGTGACCTGTTGCTGGCCGGGCTGCCGGTGGCGGGAGAAGAGGAAAGCGAGGGCGACGACGCCGGCGTGTTGCTGGAGGTCGCTCCCGCTGTTCAGATGATCCGTGTTGCGCTCGAACCTTTAGTCGGCAATATCCAGGCGCTGACGCGATACGAAAAACCGTACTGGCCGCAGGTACGCGTGCTGGCGGGGCCGGAGACTGCGGCCCTGCGCCTGACGCAGGTTCGGGAAGCGTTGCGGCTGGCGGCGCTGCCGCCGCTTGATGTTCAGGCCGTCCCCGCGACCGATGGTCTGCTGGTAGCCGACGGCTGGCTCGACGCCCACGATCAACGTCCGCTGCTTGCGGTCGCCGCAGCATGGTACGACGATGCCATCGACGAAGGCTGTGCCGAAGGTTGTGCCGCCGTGCTGCTCGATCCCGGTTACTTCAGGCTCCCGCCGGAAGTCTGCCACAAGGCTGCGCTGCACCGTCCAGTCCAGGCAATCGATGGTGAGGCCGAGTACGGTTTTGCGAATGCCGCTATCTGGGGCAAGGCTAAGGCCGCGAAGGTAACGCGCGCGTGGATCACGCGCCCGGCAGAGCACAGCGACCGCGCCCTCGCTGCCGCTGGTTTTCAGGCCGCGTCGAAGGACGCCGCACAGTACCGGCTCGATCGTATTGTCGGCAACGTGGGTACCGCAAACGGCCTGCTGGCGATTGCGGCCGCCATCGAGGCTGGCGCTGCAGACGGCCCGCAACTGGTTGTCGACGGCTTGCAGTCAGCCATCCTCCACGTCATACCAGCAGAACAACCCAACGCCTCCACACATGACGACTCTCCAAAATAATCTCAAGAACATGGAGCCCGAAGCCGTGGCCAGCAATCCGGCTCTGAGCCGCGCGGCGATCTGGGGCATGCCCCTCGCAGCGCTCGTCCTCGCCATTGCCGCAATCCTGTTGGTCTGGTTCGGGAATGACCGTCTTGGTATCGCCGATGGCGCACCTCGCACGCGGCTACTGGTCGGCATCCCGATCGTGCTGGTTTTCGTCGTGATCGCGCATCTGTTCGCGGTATCGACGGGTGCATATGGCTGGGCCGCCAGACTGTTCCGCTCGGAAACCGGAGACCGCACGAAGGCAGCAAAGCCGCTCAAGCGCGACGCCCGGCTGCAACGCATGGCCGAGGAACTACGTGTCGCTCATGGCTGGTTCTGGCGCTACCGTCTGCGCTGGCTGATGGTCGACGGCAGCGACGAGCGGGTCGATCAGGTCGCGCCCGGGCTCAAGCAGGCAGGCGTTATGCACATCGGCGAAACCGTCCTCGTCCACGCTGCGCCGGACGGTATCGAGAAAGAAAAGTGGCTCGGCCAGATCCGCGAATTGCGCAGTCGTCGCCCGGTCGATGGTCTGGTCCACGTCGCACGCGCCGACGAGACCGATGCGGGCCTGCCACGCGCGCTCTCGATGATCGCGACCGCGCTCGGCTGGGCCGCACCTGTCACGTTCCTGCACCCGGTCGAGGCGAAGGGTAGGCCGTCCGAAAGCTTCGACGCGGTCGGCGCCTTCATGCCCAACGAGCCGCGCAGGAAGGCGCAGGAATCCGCCGCAAGACTGCCGGAGCTGTTCAACGAGGTCGAGCGCTGGACGGCAGACGCGGGCGTGCGCCTTTATACCCAGGAGAAGGCGACCTGGCTGATGGAAGTCTCGAAGTATGTCGGCGACCATGCCGCGCGGATCGCTGCGAGCCTGGGCGCGCTCGCCGCGTCGAACTGGCTGCGCGCGCCGCTCGCGGGCGTCATGTTCGCGCCGGTTTTCCCGGGGGCGACCGTCGTGCCGGTGCCGGTTGCGAGCGGGGGCGAAGGGGACGGCGCGCCCGGCGAGCCTGAGACGGCGGTGCCCGTGGAAATGGTCATGCGCGAGCAGCCGCGCGCCATGCTGCCTGTGTGGCAGCAGATTGCGGCCTGCGCACCCCCGTATCGTGGTCGCCGCGCGGGGCTGTACTGGCTGGACGTGCTCGCGTGGTGCGTGCTGGCCGGGGCGATCGCATGGATCGTGCTGCTGGTGATTGCGGGTCTGGGCAATCAGGTGCTTGTCAAGGATGCCGAAACAACTGCTGCGGTTGCCCTGGAGGCCACGCCAGGTTCGCCGCAGGCGATGCGCGCGCAACTCGCCCTCCAGCGGCAGATCAAGACGCTCGAATACCGCCGGGACCATGGCGCACCGTGGTATCTGCGCGCAGGTCTCTCGCACAACGATGAACTGCTCGACGCGCTCTGGCGGCCCTATCAGGCCGTGGCTATGCGCAACCTGCGCCAGCCCGTCGCGCGGGCGCTCGAAGGGCAACTCGCCCGGTTCTCGCAGGTTCGCGCGGATGAACAGCAGAGTCACGATGCGCAGCAGCAGGCCTACAACCGCCTGAAGGCGTACCTGATGCTCGCTACCCCGGCGCGCACCGACGCAACCTTTCTCAGGAAACAACTGCTCGACGTCTGGCCCGCGCCTCCCGGTATGCGCGTGGGAGAGTGGCTCGACGTCTCGCAGCAACTCGCGGGCTTCTGGTCCGATCATCTGACGGCGCATCCCGACTGGCGGATCAATCCGTCTCAACCGCTGGTCACACAGATGCGCTCGACGCTCGTCAACCAGATCGGCCTCGCGGCGAGCGACGACGTGCTCTATCAGCGCGTCATCGACACGGCGCGCGGCAGGTACGCAGACATTTCGCTCGCGACGCTACTCGCGGGCGCGGATTCGCACGGCCTTTTCACGACCACCCAGACGGTACCGGGCATCTATACGCGCGCAGCGTGGGAGGGCGTCGTCGAGAAAGCCATCGACGATGCGGTGAACGGGCAGCACGTCGAGGGTGACTGGGTGCTGACCGGTGACCAGCCGCCCGCCCGCATCAGCACCACTGCCGTCGAGGGTGCGGTTGACGCGGCCCAGGACGCAGTCGAAGCAAGGAAGGCCGCCGACGCGCTGAGAAAGCGCCTGTGCGACCGATATTTCACGGACTACACGGCAGCCTGGGCGACGATGCTCAACAGCTTCCAGTGGATCCCGGCGACCAGCTTCTCCGGCGTGATCGACCAGCTCACGCGCCTGACCGATGCGCAGACCTCACCGCTGCTCGCGGTTATGAAGTCGGTGCAGTACCAGGGCGAGGCGGGGCGTCCTTCGCAGGCGCTCACTGACACGCTGGTGCGCAAGGCGCAGGGGCTGCTAGGCGGGAACGATAGCGACCAGACGCAGGCCCCCATCGTGAACCCGCTCGACCGCTCGTTCGGCCCGCTGCTCGCGCTGATGGGCGACACGAATCCTCCAGCGGCGAGCGGCAATGCGGGTCACGCTCCGGCGGCAAATGCCGCCGCGTTCAACGGCGTCAGCCTCTCGCGCGTGCTGACCGCCGATACGACCGTGCGGCTGAAACTCCAGCAGATC
>NZ_JBFRCB010000024.1:0-14190 GCF_040965375.1 Paraburkholderia sp. EG286A | reverse complement strand
CACCAGGGATCTCGACAAAAAGCTCATGCGGTACATACTTCAATACAATAAGCAAGCACTCCCATTGAAATGGAAGTACTCCGATCCATCGCGGCGAATCCGGTGCAATTCATCTGGTTCAACGGACTAGGAGAACTGCGTGTAGCGGTCGTCTGCCGGTCTGCAAACTCGGCCGGTTACTTCCAGCGTCAACGGCACGCCTTTGCGACGCAGTTCCTAACGGATGGGACCGTGGTGGGGCTGGGCGTAGGCTCGACTGGCCCTCCTCGATGCAAACGGGCTGACCGGTATTTTTTTGAACGCAGCCGTCCCGCCACCGTCTTGAGATCGTCGGCGGCGCCATAGGGATGGATAGCGATCGCTGCCGATCGCTGCCGATCGACCGGGCGTCGCTGGTAACCTGCGCAGAGCGGGCCCGGTCGCCGCTGATCTTTTTGCTGAGATCAAGAAATCAACCCGCGCGCAGCAGCTGGATAAGGTCGTCCAGTGTCTGCAATTCCTCGAGATGCATCATTATCTCGACGATCTGCGAGCCCCGATTTTCCAGCGATGTTCCACTCACGTTATTGAGGAATTTCTCGATAACGTTCGCATCTCTGAGGGGTCTCTGCCATTCACCGGGCGCCCAACCGACGCTCGCCGTATACGATGAACCGTTCTTCATCAATGCGGTCACCGTCGACATGCATTGTTCGTCTTCGCTCCAGAACGCTTGCTCGGCCGTTGGGTCGATGCCTACGTCCATCTTCATCATGGATCGAGCGATCGCCGGGTCGTTGAAGATATCCGGCGCATACCACCCGCGCCCAGGCTCGATGGCGTGCAGTGCCATCGCCGATACGTATTCCACGGAGAACTGGGCATCAAGTGCGGATTTCGGCGCCTTATCGGAAAACCACTCCACGATTCTCGCGAAGCACCGAATTTCAAGCTTCTCGACTTCATCCGGAACGATCCCGTTCGCCTGCGTGATCCGGGACACCGCATCGATCGTCGTGTGAAGGAACGCGCAGCTCGGAAACTTCTTCAGCATGACCTTTCTGGTTCGCCACTCTTCGCCCAAGGCCGACGAAAACTGAGCCGGATCGAATTGGTCCGAGCCGATAATGCGTGCAAAGCCGCGTTCAGCATCGCTCAACATCGCGAAGGGCCCGACAATGTCTTGACGCGCGCAAAGCGCGGCATCGACGCCGCCCAGTGCCATCTGGCCATAGTTGGCTTTCAACGCATGCGCCGGCCGGCCATATTGAACGTACCAAAGCGGTATGTTGGTGTTCGCGGCGGCGTGGCCCAGCGCTGAGCGGAACTGTGCCTCCGTACCACCGGAAACGACCATGGCCGCAGCGCCGGCGGCCATACCGTGCCACGCGTGATAGACAGCAAATCGCCGATATGCTTCGGGGCTCGCGCGCGTCGCATCGTGAACGCGAAGGCCCGCCTCGTATCCGGCCACGATACCGGTGAGCAGTTGTCGGGGTGTCGCATTCAGTCGCTCGGCGACCGCCAGTGCGGCGGGAATGACGGTGGCGCTTGGGTGGCCACTTGCAGTGTCCTCGTAATCAAGCACGTCGGAAAGCCATCCGTTGATCTTCGCGGCGAGTGATGAGGGGAACTGCAACGCGGTGCCGGGTATACAGCAGCCCCCCCCTGCATTTCCTGGGTCGTAGGCGGCGAGAATATCCCTGCCCAATTCCGTTTCGACGCCTGCGACGATGCATCCAATCGTGTCGAGCGTGATCAGCTTGGCCATGTGAATGACGTCGGCCGGGATGTCCTCGTACGTCAACCCGGAAAGAAACTGCGCCAGGACGCCGGCGTCGTGGTGGCTCGGCTGACTGGGGAAAAGGATGTGCTCGACGCACGGCGAAGATTCGCTTTGATTGGCGTGATGGCCTGCCGGTTTCATGGCTTACCCTGGATGATAAAGGGGGGGCGTGGCAGCCCCCGGGGACGTTTCGGTCAGGTACTTCTTCGGCTACTTACTTGCAGAGATCGGTCGAAGTCAGGTTCTCGGGCGGAAGATCCGCCTCCGAGAAGCCGTATTGTTTGAGAATTTCGAGCATCTTGCCGCTCTCCCGCAACTTCTTGAGCTGGGCGTTGTACGCGTCGCGGAAGTCGGCGTCGGCCGGTCTGAAGGCGAGCGCCGGATAGCCGTAGAGCGCTTTCCCGTCGGCGCCGACCGGTTGTGTGAAGGGGAGCGCGCGCTCGAGCTTGTCGGACGCTTTGGCCCATACGCTGATCGTCGCGGCGGTCTCCACGACGGCGTCGGCACGGTGGCTAGTCAGCGCGGCAAGTTCGGCGTCCGTGTCGGTGAAGGCGCTGACCCGGTCTTTCGGGATGCCTGCATCGATGGCGTGCTGGTATTCGACACTGCCTCTGCCCGTGGCCAGCATCACCGATTTGTCTTTCGCAATGTCGGCATAACTATGCAGGTTTTTCGGATTGCCTTTCGGAACCAGAAGCGCGTCGCTCATCTGGATGTCGGGGTTCCCGAAAGCAACGAGCTTGCAGCGCTCCGGCTTGATATATAGACCGGCGGCAATAACGTCGAAGCGCTTGGATGTCAGGCCCGGAATCAACGCGCCGAAGTCCGCGACGACTGCATCGATCTTCGTAATGCCAAGCCCCGCAAATGCTGCCCTGAGGATATCGACGGTTTGCCCTTTGACGTTTCCGTTTGCGTCAACGTAGCCCCACGGAGGCTGATTGAAGATGCCTACCCTAATCGTTCCAGTTGCCTTCGCCTTACTCAGGACACCCTGCGCCTGAGTTGTCGATGCTCCCAGAAGGGCGGCAACCGCCACGAGCGTACCCAAAACCACATTCAGCCTCATCCCGATGCTCCTCCGTGTTGAAAGTGTGCTGCGTCATCATGTGTGTAAGCATAGCTGGTATATTAGGTATGTCAACGGGGGAAACCATGTACCAAGATATGGCTTCTGATACGGAACCGATTTGCGCGCGGTTACTGATCCGGATCGGACGTTTTGTCGTAGGAGAAAAGATCGATGCCTATGCTGGGCGATAGGCGGAAGGCTCGAATGGTTTGGGAGGCGCGGTATGCTTGTCGCGGCGCATGGGCACAGGCGGCTGCGCGATGGGCCATTATTGCGCTGCGCCCGCGCGCGTCGTCGCCGGGATTCCGTGCCGCGCAGGCTTTGCTTTTGGTGGCGATGCGCGCCCTTGTGTCGAGTCGCGCCAAGGCTAAAGGACGCTCATCGCCGAAGTTCAGATGCGATCGAGTTAGGCCGACGAGGAGATTGCTTGAATTTCAAGGAAAGTCCACGGTACACGCTAGCCTGTCAAACGGCGCCTGAAGGATGCCATAAACGATAATTTCGGGTTCGCTCGTCATCATCCGGTATAACCGCCGCAGCATGGGATAGCCATTGGGAACGCCGAATATTTCTTCCACTTCGGTAGTGGCGGGTGCCGCGTCGATGACCAGATGGGTCTGGGTGACGTCGATTGCGTGCCTGGCCAGCGCGTCAACGACGAAGCGCTCTCCAAACTCGTCCACGATGTCGTCGCCGATATCCGGAGAAAGATAGGTCGTGTCATACACGACAGGCGCATCGTCCATCCAGATCGTTTTTCGGACACAGAGCATCACGTGATCGGGCGGGGCGATCGTACTCATGGTCGGATCGGATATTTTCTCTCTCGTGACCGACACCGAACGTATGCTCGAATCGTCAAACGACGGCTGCATCGCGTCGAGCTGATACAACAGCCGCTTTTGTTGTTTGACGTATGTTCCTTTCCCGGGAATCGATACCAGGGTCCCTGCAGCCTGTAGGTCGCGTAGCGCGCGCTTTATCGTAATCGAACTGACACCGAATTCTCCGCTGAGCATGGCCGTCGACGGAATCGCGACGTCGGGAGAATAGGTGCCGGCTGCAATGCGTCGTCGGAGCTCTTCGCGTACTGTTTCATGCAGCGACTGTGAGGGTTGTAGTTGGGGCTTGATCAAGATGGCTCTCGTGCTCATGTCGATGCGGATCAACCGGACTATAGCTCGCCTGCGGTCCGCATGCCTAGTATCCCAAGCATCCGACGAACGCATACTGGTTCGATTGGCGGTCACAGGCTACCGTCCCACGGGGCGTCATAGCAGGGGCCCCGCGGCGATGCAGTTTCGACCGGACAGGACATTGACGTGCTTGAGTTATATAGTTATACTAGGTATGATAAGTAAGGCTAGCCAGCGACGGAAAAATTGTGCGATATCGAAGAGCGACCACTCCTGGGCATCATCCAGCTTGATTGCGATGATGCGACCTCAGACTCATCGGTTGACGTTACGGCGCGCGGCGCTGCTATGCCATTTTGGGTCGGCGATCCGTCGTTCTGGAAAATGCCGTTCCAGAATCGAGTCGCAGAGGGCGCAGACCCCGCCGCCAACAAGATTCCTACGCCTGAAGCTGTTCGGGGTATTGGAAAGGCGGCCGGTGGACTGGATGGCAAGTTTGGTTATTGCCCCATAAATTTCTCGCGGCACAAAGGAACTAACGATCACTTAACTAGACCACGAAACTTTTACGTGTGGAACGCAACTCGCTAAGGTTGTTCCAAAGCAGATCTACAGCGAGTCTTCCACAATTCGAGTTCTACGAGATATGGCGAAAGCACCGGCTGATCGATGGTTCAGCCGGTGCTAACTCTTTGAGAGAAGGGATTATCCTTAGCGCGAGGTTCATGCTCACTGAAATCTGCTGGTCCATCGATCCGAAGCTGCCACAGGGCTGCTTCCAATTGCATGTCCCGAAGTTCAGGACCTCCGGCGAGAACATGCTAGTCATCGGCGAATCCTGCGTCGGCAATAGCCGCCAGTCCAACGCACATCGCCACCGATTTCTCGAACTCGATCAGCGCAGCTATCGCACTCGAGGAGCGCACTCTCTGAGCGTACCAGCAGCATCCGCGAAAGCGAGCGATGGCTGTAGGGTCGCTTCGACTCGCTGGCGGAAATGTGATCGACCAGTTGATGCAAATGTAGGGAGGGGCCAGAAACTGCTCCTCGAACGAAAGCGCCCGGAAGATGCTCCGGGCGTTTCAGCGGGTCTCTTCATCGCCCCACAAGGTCACGATTTGCCGGACATCTCGCAAACGGGCAGCCGATCACTGAACTCGGGCGGTTCCTTGTAGCCATGTGAGGTGGCCAGCAAGACGACGCGAGCGTCGTGTCTGATTTGCCCATGATCGATCAATCGGCGCAAGCCCGTGAGCGCGGCAACGCTAGAGCGTTCGAGGTACAGCCCCTCACGGGCCAGCGCAAGCTGGTCGCCGATGATTTCGTCGTCGCGGACCGCGACGCCCAGGCCACCGGTCGACTCGAGGGCAAGCAAGGTCTGCCGGGTAACAGTGTTGCCGCCAATCGACTCCATCACCGTATCGCCGGAATAGTCGCTGCAGACCATCCCGTGCCCCTGTTGAGCGAGCCTGATGCGGGGGAACGGTTCGACAGCATGAACCCTGGGAATGGCGCGCACCAGGCCCGAGTCGTGCAGGTCCTGATAGCCCTTCGCAATACCCCACAGCACATCGCCGCGCGCGGTCGGAACGATGATGTCCGTGGGCGGATGCGTTGCGAACTGCAGATGGAGCTCGAATGCGATGGCGCGATAACCGTCGACTCCGAACGGATTGCTGCTGACGGGCGGCATGATCGAATTGGTCACCGGATACCACTCGCCCTGCCGCGCACGCTGAGCGATGAGGGCCCAGCGATCGTCCGAATCGTCGGTCGCGATGATTTGCGCGCCGTGCATTTCGATTGCTCTGCGCCAGTTCGGGCTGATGTCCGGCGTCGTCACGACCACGCATTCGATGCCGGCGCGGGCGGCATAGGCCGCCGTCGAAACCCCGGCGTTACCGCTCGATGCAACGGCGACGGTCGTTGCGCCGATATCGACCGCGCGCTGCATAACGATTGCACCCATCCTGTCCTTGTGGGAGCCGGTAGGGTTGCAGAATTCATTCTTCGTGTACAGCGCGTCGACGCCCAGCGCGGCCGCGAGCCGGGGCAGGCTCGATAAGGGCGTGTTGCCCTCTCCCAGTCCTGTCGTACCGCGATACGCCATCCAGTCCGTGATGTTTCCAGCATTCAATTCGGCCGGGAACGCGGTGTAATGCGGTGCGACGCTCGCCGGTGTGCCCGCGCTGAGACATGACGGACAACCTTCGAAATAGTCGTCCAGCGCGTGTACCAACCCACACTGGATGCATTTCATGCCGGAAATGTTGGGATTGAGTCGGCTCATCAGTTGGCTCCCGAGAGGTGTGACGCGGCGGCGTTTTCCAAAAGTCCGAACAGGCAATCGCCGCGGCTCGCCAATGCCGGATGCCGCTTGCAAACAATCAGCCCGGCGCGACGGAAGCGGATTTCGAAGGGCGGGTCATGCGGCCGGTCGATCGAGTGCAGGAGTCCGGCGAGCTGGCCTTCCTCGACTCGCTCGCCGAGCTGTGCCATGGGCTCGAACAGGCCGTCGTCATCGGCATACACGAACAGGTCCGTGCTCTCGCAACTCATCAATGTGACCGGCGCGGGTTCGGGCACGTCGCATGACGACAGGATTCCGAGATACTTGAGAAGCCTGAGCGTGCCGTGCTCGGCCAGCGTGCAGCCGTGGCCGTGAAGCGTGGTGCCTCCACCCAGCTCGGCCGTGATGACCGGCACGCCGACTTCGGCAGCTGCCGCGGGCAGCGTGGTATTGCCGCCGCCACCGGCACCGTCGGTAAATTCGGCAAGCGGCACGCCGAACACGCGCAGCAGTTCGTGCAGGCGCTCGTTTTCCGCGTCCGTCTTTGCGCCCCGGACGAGTGCGCACGGCATATAGTCGAGCGAGTGGCCGCCCGAGTGGAGATCAACGACCAGATCGGCCATCGGCAGGAGAACCTCGCAGACGTAGTGCGCGATCATTTCGGTGGCGGTACCGTGCGCACGACCGGGATATACGCGATTGAGGTTGCCTTCGTCGATGGGCGAAACACGTCGTCCTGCCTTGACCGCGGGAAAGTTCAGTGAGGGAAGGATGATGATGCGGCCGTGCAGATTGTCGGGGACCAGTTGCCTCGCGATGCGCGTGAGGCCGATCTGGCCTTCGTATTCGTCGCCGTGCGTGCCCGCGAGCAGGACCGCGGTTGGGCCGTCGCCATTTTTCACGCAGATGACCGGAATCGGAATCCAGCCATACGCGGACGTGTCGGTGGAAATCGGCAGTCGCAAGCAATCGACTTGCTTGCCGTTCATCTCATAGTCGATTGTCGACCAGATTCGTGTAGTGCCTGACATGTGAAACCTGTGGAAAGTCAAAAAATTATCGAATCACCGGCAGCGTTTCCGGCGACGTCGCGCACAGAAATTCGATGCCGGACTCGGTGACGAAGACCACTTCCTCGAACTGAAACACGGCGCCGTCGCGTTCGAGCTTCGGCTCGATGTGCAGGATCATGCCGGGCTCGATCAGCGTCGTGTCGGTTCCCGACAGCGACGGCGGCTCGGTCACGTCGAGGCCGCCGCCATGGCCGATGCGCGAGACTGCGGTGTACACGGAGCCCAGCGCGGCCTCGCGCCACAATTTGTCGAAGTGCCGGTACACGTCTGCGCACGTCAACCCGGGACGAATATGATTGGCAACCTCCAGCGTCAGCAATCTCACGGCCGTATACGTCTCCAGTTCCCAGCCCTTCGGGTCGCCGGCACGGGCAATCCGGTTGCGATCGGCCGGGTAGCCACCGTAGGTCGCGCGAAAATCGGTCCACACGTAGTGGCCGAGTTCAAGCTTTCGATCCTTAGCCGCGCGGCAATAGGCGAAATCGCCGCTGGAAAAGAGCATCGCGATCGGATCGGCGCTTTCGGCGCCATTCAGATAGATCTGGGCCTGCATCAGGTAGTAAAGTTCGTACTCCGTCATGCCGACATAGGCTTGCTTGATCGTATGATCAAATGCGGCGTTGACGATCTCGTATGCGGTCCGATTGAGATCGGCTTCGAATCTGGATTTGATCAGCCGGACTTTCCAGATCGGGTCCGCCGCGCTCTTGATTCGACCGTTCGCATCGATCGAATTGAGCGCGTCGATCAAACCCAACGAGCCGCGCCCGAACATGTCCTGACCGTAGTCCAGCGCGATATGGGCGGCACTTCCGGTTGTCTTGTTCCTTACCCAGTCCGAAACCGCGATCACCGCTTCGTCGAGAAAGCCTCTGTAGTAGACCGGCTCGAAAATCCGCTCCCTGAGCTGGACGGTCGTGGCTTCGCCGAGGCTGCCGAACAGCGCGAAATCCTGTGACGAAATGGCGGCAAAGACCGGCCGCGCCTTGTGATCCCAGGAAAGCTCCTGGTAGTCCGTGAAGTAATCGACGTTCTTCTTGTCCGTCAGAACAACGACGTCGATTCCAGCTTTTGCCATTTCCTGGCGGATGTTGGTCAAACGCTGGCGAAGTTCGCTTTGGGGTACCGGGGGAGCTGGCGCACGGAAGACGGCGGGAATGTTGAGTTGAACTGCGGTCATCTCTGGATCTCCATGTCGTGAGACGGAATGTCGATGGAACAGGCGAGGCGATCGAACGGGGCTTGAACAACGCCATAGATCGTCAAATTCGCGTCGGCAGTAATCATCTTGTATATGCGACGCAGCATCGGATATCCGTTCGGAACGCCAAATATCTCGGTAGCGCGATCGGAAGCGGGGAAGGCTTCAACGACGATCCGCGTCTTGAGGAGCGGGATGCCGCGTCGCTCGAGCGTGTCGACGATAAAGCTGCTGCCGAATTCGTCGACGATTTCGTCGTCGACGTTCGCCGAGAGGTAGCTGGCGTCATAGAGAAACGGCGCGCCATCCGAAGAGATGACTTTCCTGACGCAGAGCATTGCATGGCTGGGGGCGTCGAGCGCGGCCATGGACCGATCGGCGATCTTTTCGCGCGTCACCGAGATCAAGCTGATGTCGGCCCCGTGAAGGGATGACATGCGCATATCAAGCTGACGCAGGATGCGCTGCTGCTTCTTCACATAGGCGCCTTTGCCGCGAATCGTGACGAGCACGCCGGCCGCCTGCAGGTCACGCAACGCCCGCTTCACGGTGATCACGCTGACCTTGAATTCTTCGCTGAGCATGGCGGTGGACGGAATGGGCGTATCGACAGCGTAGGCGCCGTTCCTGACTCGCTTTAGGAGTTCATCGCGCACGGTCTCGTACAAGGGCAAAGGTGTCTCCAGTCTTGGTCTGTTTATCAGCGTCTCGGATCGGTCCGGCCGTTTCGCCACTCGGGAAAGTACGGGCGCGCCAGCGCGGAACGTTTCTTGACATGCTTGGTATGCCAAGTATACTCTACACATCAACAAAAGCAAAGGAGACAGTCATGAGGATGCAGGCGCGGAGCAAATGGCTTGCGTTTGTTCTTGCCGCGGCAGGCGTGGTGGCCGGCGCCGCCATTGCACATGCGCAGTCGGGCGGCGATGAGTCGATTCGCAGCGGCGAAATCACGGTGGGGATCCACAATCGGGCACCGTGGGGATATCGAAATGCCGATGGCAGTGTTGCCGGCGTCGGTCCCGACATGATTCGGGCGGTTCTCCGGCAGGCGGGTGTGAAGAAGATCAACTTCGTTGTCGTGGATTTCGACGCGCTGATCCCGAGCCTGCTTTCCAGGCGTATTGACGCCGTCGCTTCCGGCCTGGCGATTACACCGCCGCGCTGCAAGCAAGTGATTTTCAGCAATCCTGATCTGGCGATCGGCGATGCCATTCTGGTAAAGAAAGGGAATCCCCTCAACATCCACAGCTTTGCGGACGTGGTGAAGAATCCGGCGATCCGGCTTGGCGGTGGCCGCGGAAGCTCGGCGGTCGAGCATGCCATGGCCGCCGGAATCCCGAAGGACCGAATTCTTTTGCTCAAGGATGTCGAGTCTTCCGTCGGCGCGCTGATGGCCGGCCGCATCGACGCCGATACCGAATCGGCAGCCACCGTGATCAGCACGCTCAAGGATCCGAATATCGGCGACCGGCTCGAACGCGCAACGCCATTTACCGGTTTGGTGAAGAATGGGCAGCGGGTGGCCAATTACGCGGCGATCGCGTTCCGGCCCGAGGATTCGAAATTACGTGGCCTGTACAACGATGGGCTTGCCAGGATGAAGGCCGATGGCTCGATCAGGAAGGTCTTTGAAAAATATGGTTTCGGTGAAGCCGAGATGGTGCCCGCCGACGTAACTGCAAAACAGTTATGCGGTGCGGATTATCGATGACCAGGCTATGTCAATCAGAGGAGCGTTCGCATGAGTTTTCTTGACGTCATGATCGGAATATACAAGGGGTTCGGCGTAACTGCGGCCGTGACCGCGCTTGGGCTCCTGTATGCGGTTCCGTTCGCGCTGTTCGCAGGAATCTCGCAGAATTTCGCGACCGGCACTTCGCGCAAGATCATTACTTTCATCATCGAGCTATGGAGAAGCTCGCCCGTTATCGTGCTGCTATACGCGTTCTACTACACGCTCCCGGCTTTTGGCGTCTACCTTTCGGGAATAACGGTAGGGGCACTCGTGCTTGGATTGAACGCGGGTGCATACAGCAGCCAGTCGGTTCGTGCCGCATTGCAGTCGCTGCCGCGCGGGCAATGCGAGGCGGGGCTTGCCCTTGGGTTGAACCGTTTCCAGGTGCTTTGCTTCATTGAGTTGCCGCAGGCGATCCGGGCCATGATACCGACGTTCATCAACGATCTTATCCAGTTGATAAAGGGAACCGCGCTGGTGTCCCTCATCACGTTGACGGACATGACGTTTCGCGCTAAGCAGATCTCTGAGCTGAGCTACAACCCGCTGCTTATCTACTCGAGTCTTTTGTTTTCCTATTTGATTCTCTGTTATCCGGTGACTATCTTCGGGCGCTATCTGGAGACGTCGCACGGGAGCCGGCGAGGGCGGTCATGAACTTCGATTTCGATTTTGCGTTGCGGATCGTGCCGCAGGTACTGGAAGGTATCGGAAACACTATCCTGGTTGCGATCCTCAGTTTTGCAGGGGCGTTGACGCTCGGCTTTGTGTGGGAAATGCTGCGGCGTTCTCATCGCGTCATGCGTCCCATCGTTCAGTTCATCATCGATGCAATCAGGTCGACGCCGGCGCTCGTTCAGATCTATTTTCTGTTTTTCGTCCTTCCTTCCTATGGAATCGTTTTGCCTGCGCTGTTCATCGGTGTATTCGGTCTGAGCTTTTACTATTCCGGATATATGTCGGAAGTGTTCAAGGCCGGCATCGATGCGGTTCCAGTCGGGCAGAGTGAGGGCGCGAAGAGCCTCGGGCTCAACTGGTGGGATACCACTTCCTACGTCGTCGCGCCGCAGATGCTGCGAAACGTGGCCGCGCCTGTGGGGGCTTATGCGATCTCGATTCTGAAGTCCACGCCATACCTGGCCGTAATTGCCGTTCCCGAGATGCTCGGCAGCGCGATGGACGTAGCGTCAGAAACCTATCGTTACGCGGAGCCCATGCTCGTTGCCGGCGTGCTGTTTCTGGCCTTGGCGCTGATCGCAGTTGTGTTGGTCGGAAGAGTGGAGCGCTACTTTGGGGTGGGCACACCGAATCGATGATTCAGCAGCAATCGAATAAAACGTTTGAAGAGTTGGAGGAAGACATGGCATTCCAAATGAGGCGATCCAGCGAGCCGGCTGTAACGCACGCGCGGGCGTCCGAATCAATCGCAGTATCGATCGAGGGTGTATCGAAGTGGTATGGCACCTTCCAGGTGCTGCACGACGTCAGCTTGAGCGTGGCGTTCGGTGAGCGCATCGTCGTGTGCGGCCCATCAGGGTCCGGAAAGTCGACGCTGATCCGTTGCATCAATCAACTCGAGACGCACCAGGAGGGCCGGATCGTTGTGGACGGTATCGAGATGCACGCGAAGATGAAAGGGTTGTCGCGCGTGCGCCGGGATGTCGGAATGGTATTCCAGCACTTCAACCTGTTCCCCCATTTGACCGTGGTCGACAACTGCACGCTGGCCTTGATCCGAACGGGCCGGGCATCGCGGGACGAAGCCGAAGCGATCGCGATGGAAAATCTCGAACGCGTGCGCATATCGAATCAGGCGAAGAAATATCCCGCGCAGCTGTCGGGAGGACAACAGCAACGCGTCGCAATTGCGCGTGCGTTGTGCATGAAGCCCCAGATTCTGCTGTTTGACGAGCCGACGTCGGCGCTCGATCCGGAGATGATCAAGGAGGTACTCGATGTGATGACCGGCCTCGCGCGTGACGGCATGACGATGATCTGCGTGACCCACGAGATGGGATTCGCTCGCGAAGTGGCTGATCGAGTCGTGTTCATGGACGGCGGGGAAATCATCGAATGCGCGCCGCCGGATGCATTCTTCCGCAATCCGACGCATATCAGGGCGAAGAAATTCCTGAGTCAGTTGTTGCACAAGTAATGCGAGGTTGCGGCCGATGTCAAGGGTAGGTGATTGCCGGCTGCACCAATACATCGTGACCAGACTCCGCATTGGGAGACACGTACTCGAGGTCAAAACAGCAGGAAAACTGGAGTGGATAGGTCGACGTCGCGCGGCTACGGTTTCAGTCGAGGCTTGCCGCCCGATGGGGATCGGTGCGGTATTGCGAGGTCTATGCGACTTGGCGAACGAATGAATGCGCCGGTCCGAAATAGGAAATACAGAGTCCAATTTTGTTCACGTCAATAACTATGTAGTCGAAATTAATTGTCGTAAATACCATGTTTGGAGACGATGATATGAAAGCGAAATTTCTGTTGGCGACTTTCTTGGCGGGCTTCGGAGTGTCTGCCTATGCGCAAAGCTCGGTGACGCTCTACGGTGTGATCGACGAAGGCTTTGATTTCACCAATAACGTGCGCGGCAGCAAGGTCTACGAGTTGCAGAGCGGCTACGTTCAAGGCAGCCGATGGGGTCTTAAGGGCGCAGAGGATCTCGGAGGCGGTCTGAAGGCAGTTTTCCAGCTCGAGAGCGGCTTCGATGTGAACAACGGAAAACTCGCGCAGGGCGGCTTGATGTTCGGGCGACAGGCCTACGTTGGCGTCACCAGTGACACATATGGCAAGGTCACACTGGGTCGCCAATATGACTCGCTGGTCGACTTTCTCGCGCAGACCACCGCAAACGGCAACTGGGCAGGCTACATGTTTTCCCACCCGTACGACAACGACAACACGGATAACACGTTTCGCGTAAACAATACCGTAAAGTACACCAGTCCGTCGCTCGCCGGCTTCCAGTTCGGCGGCACGTATAGCTTCAGCAACGACACAAATTTCGCCAACAACCGACAGTACAGCATGGGGGCGCAGTACACGAATGGCGCCTTGTTGATCGCGGCATCGTACCTGCAGGCCAACAATCCGTCTTCAACGGCCACTGGCGCGATTAACAACGGCGGCGACGAAAACTTCCTGGCGCAACGCCTGCGCGTCTTCGGCGCGGGGATCAACTATACGATCGGTTCAGCAACGCTGGGCTTCGCGTACACGAACAGCGATGTCACGCAACCGGTCAGCTCCGGCTATGTTGGCGCGATCACCCCGCCCGCCGGATCGACCGTGTCCTCGCTGCGCTTCCAGAACTTCGAAGTGAATGGCAAGTATCAGTTCACGCCGGCATTCTTCGTGGGTGCGATGTACACCTATACGCGTGCCGATTTTAACGCGACCACCGGTAAGCTGCATTCCAACTATCAGACGATCGGGTTGATGGCGGACTACAATCTGTCGAAGCGTACGGATCTTTATCTGCAGGGCGCCTATCAGCACGTCGGCGGCGACAAGACCCAAACGGTGCTTGACGTCGCCTATGTTCCGGGGGCGGCAGACGTTTCCTCGAACTCGAATCAATTCGTGGTTCGAGCAGCAATACGGCACAAGTTCTGAGTGCGCCGGGGGACCGGCAAGGAGTAGGTGGTGAAAGTCCACTGCGATGAAGGAGTAGCGAACCACATCGGCCCCGAGCCGTGCGCAGGTCACCGCGAGGTGGTCGGCGAAGCGTCGGCAGGGGAACGTGCGGGCCAGCCATTGAGCCGCGATAGTGTATATCCGGAACTGTCGCAATAAGTCGTTCTGCTATGCTGACGGGCCTTAATGCGTGACGTGATCGATGACCGAGAAGCTGGGTCCGGGTGTGGGAAAAGTACTCAAACGCTTGCATTACCCGCTGGACGTGAT
>NZ_JBFRCB010000023.1:0-15719 GCF_040965375.1 Paraburkholderia sp. EG286A | reverse complement strand
GCAGGGGCAGGAAGTCAAAGTCAGTTTGTGGGTCAGTCATGATCTGCGTCCGCAGTGTGTAAGTTGCGGACGCAATCTTGATCCCTGTTACCCGCAGGTTCCAGATGAGCCGAAATTACCGCTTACGCACGGCAGGCGCACGCCAGGTCGAAGCTTTCTTTGCGGCCCATCCCGCGCTGACCGAGCGTGCACGCGCACTGGTTGTGGCAGCCCCTTCCGGGCCGGTGGTGCCGTGGGAACAGCTGCGTCTGCCGCACGAGGTCGACGGCTCGCACGGACAGTTTCGCGCACCACGGCACGTCTGTTTGCTCAAGGCGTCGAACGACTATGAGGCAACTCAATCGTGGCTGTCGTTGCACGAATCGGTGGCCACGCAGCGCGCCTACCGGAAGGAGGCGGAGCGCCTGATCCTGTGGGCGATCGTCGAACGGGGCTGCGCGCTGTCATCGCTGACCACTGACGACGCAATCGCCTACCGGGCGTTCCTGCGACGGCCGACGCCGAGGGAACGCTGGGTCGGGCCGTCGCGGTCGCGACAAAGCGTCGAATGGCGACCGTTCAGCGGGCGACTGTCGACGCGCTCCGCCGCGTACGCACTCACCGTACTTGCGGCCCTGTTCCGCTGGCTGGTCGAGCAGCGCTACGTTCTTGCGAACCCATTCGCGGGCGTCAAGGTACGAGGAAACGCAAAGGCGGGCCTCGATGTCACCCGCGGCTTTACTGAAGGCGAGTGGCTGCTGCTCCGCACGATCGCCGATGGCCTCGAATGGTCCTACGGCTGGAGCGAGGCGGCCGCCCGGCGGCTTCGATTCTTGCTGGATTTCGGCTACGCGACCGGCCTGCGGGCCAGCGAACTGACGGGCGCGACGCTCGGCAACGTCTTCACCGATGATCATGGCGATCACTGGCTACACATCACCGGCAAGGGTGGCAAGACAGGCAAGGTTGCGCTCCCGACGCTGGCACGGATGGCACTCGATCAGTACCTGGTGCAACGCGGGTTACCGGTCACCCAGGACCGATGGGACCCGGCGACGGTGCTCGTCGCCAGCCTAGAGGAGGATGGTACCGGCATCAATGCCACACGGCTCGGACGCGTGCTGCGACGCTTCTTCGTGCTGGTCGCCGACGCGATTAAGGATGAGCGGCCTGCGATGGCGGAAAAGCTGCGCCGCGCGAGCCCGCACTGGATGCGCCACACGCACGCATCAATCGCGCTCGCGCGCGGGGCCGAACTGATCATGGTGCGCGACAACTTGAGGCATTCGTCAATATCGACGACGTCGATTTACCTCCACGGCGACGAGGTCAAACGGGCAAGGCAGTTCGATCAGGCATTTGGCGCCCCCGGACGCTAGAGACTCGGCTACATGGCCGTAAATCAGTGCGCACCTGGACTCACGAAAGATCTCAACTTTACTTCGCGAGTATCGCAACAATTTGATTTATAAGGATAGTAATTCCTATCCGATGCTGAAATTCCACTGAATTCAGCGAAGGTTCAATTTTACTTCGCAAAACGGAACATCTTTACTTCGGCGGACGTCGATCGCCAGCTCGTCATGCAACTGGCCAGCATGGCGTTCACCGAGGGCGCACAGAACCTGGTTCTGGTCGGCGGGCCGGGCTCGGGCAAGACTCATCTGGCGACCGCCATCGGGGTGTCCGGAATCATTCATCACGGCAAGCGCGTGCGCTTCTACTCGACCGTGGATCTGGCCAACGCACTGGAGCAGGAAAAGGCGCAGGGCCGCGCGGGACGGATCGCTGCGAGCCTGCTGCGTCTCGACCTGGTCATTCTGGACGAGCTCGGGTATCTGCCCTTCAGCCAGGCCGGCGGGGCGTTGGTGTTCCATCTCCTGAGCCGGCTGTACGAGCACACGAGCGTTGCCGTTACGAATCTGGACTTCGCTGAATGGTCCAGTGTATTCGGCGACGCGAAGATGACTACGGCATTGCTGGACCGGCTGACGCACCACTGCCACATCGTGGAGACCGGCAACGAAAGCTACCGTTTCCGGCATAGCAGCGCCAGTGCAAAGAAACACATCCGCTCGCGAGAAGCGGCGCGCAGAGGCGACGGCGCAAGTGCGGCCGAATCAGCCTGACGTCGTTCGCCAGCGCAGGGGAATCTGCTACGAGCTACGCCCCTCGCAGATTCCCCTGCGCAACCCGCCCTCATACGCAGGAGGACAACGACCCCGGAAACCCATACACTTATCCACAACCGGTCCTGCTTTAGACCGGTCTCCACCCCGGCTCAAAATTCAATCGGCCCGGTGGCTCAAAATACCGTCGGCGCGGACATTCCCCGTCCCGAGGCTGCGGCGGAAGCCGCGAATGTCGGCATCAAAGTGCCATGATGGAGCGTCGAATCTTCATCAACGCCAGCAGGAGGGGAAGTCCATGTCCCTTGTCACCATTGGAATCGATCTTGCCAAGAACATGTTTGTGCGACCTGCAAGTCGCGTGAGTTTCTGTTTCATAGGAGCAGGTATGAGTTGATGAGACCGGTTGTTCCATCAACCGTTCCCTATCCAGGGTTCGCGGAGTAGGACCCGCTATCGTCGCCACGCTGATCGCCGACGTGCCAGAGCTCGGCAAGCTGACGCGGCGTGAGGAGGTCAGTGCGCTGATCGGGGTAGCGCCCTTCAACCGCGACTCGGGAGCGTTTCGCGGCAAACGAATGATCTTCGGCGGACGTGCCGCTGTCAGGCGCATGTTGCATATGGCGACGTTAGCGGCCGTACGCTTCAACCCGGTAATTGGGGCTTTCTATCATCGGCTCGTCGCCACCGGCAAGCCGAACAAGGTTGTTCTGGTTGCCTGCATGAGAAAGCTGCTGATCCTCAACGCCATCGCAAAAACAGGAAAGCCGTGGGATGAATCCATCCACACGGCTTGACTGGTAAGACAGTTGCTCATTAGTTGAAACAGGATCTGGCCTCCTGAGCTTATCCAGCGGGGCTCTGCAAGCGATGCTGCGGTCGCACAAGATTGATTACAAAATCAGTTGTGCGAGCGGGTCCGTCTATTGGTGGAGGGATGAGTGGCGGTATCTCTTTACCGGGCCGTCGACAAGGCAGGCAACACCATTGATTTTCTGCTGCGATCCCGACTGGATAAGGCTGCGGCCCGGGCTTATTTCGAAAAGGCAATTGACCAGAACGGCGAACCCGAGACCGTGACGATCGATAAGAGTGGATCGAATCTGGCGGCCTTGCAAGCGATCAACGCCAAGCGGGAAACGCCAATCGAGGTCCGTCAGAGGAAGTAACTGAACAACATTGTCGAACAGGATCACCGGGCCATCAAGCGTCGAACGCCCCCAATGCTGGGTTTCAAGAATTTTCGTTGCGCATGCATCATTCTGGTCGGAATTGAGACCATGCATATGATTCGCAAAGGTCAGATGAGCGACGGCCGTAAGGCACTCTCTCCCGCCCAGCAATTCTATTCCCTTTCTGCATAAGCAATCCTCTGTATTTCGGCGAACTCGCCGGCCACCTTCCTTATTGCGACGGAACCACGGCAACTCGGGCAGTTGCCACTCCTGCGAGAGCACCGCCGGATTACGCGGCAATAGGACGATCAGCGTGCTCAAAGGCCACTCTCTCTGTGTGTTGCGCTATTCATAGTTGGTCTTGTACCCGCACGATACGCGTAGTGTGAGTCAGCGGATCGCGATAGACGAGCGTCGTGCGATCCACTTCGGCGCGCTCGTGCTGCACAGTGCCGTGGACTAAAAAGTAGCTCGAATTGACGTCGAACTGATTCGGATCGATCGACGCCGATTGCACGCCGGCGGCGGTCAGCGCGAGTTGCACGTCGCCGGCATTGCGGAAAATCACGGTCTGGCGCCGCGCGACGAGTGTCTGCGCCTGCGGCACGGTCATGCCCGGCACCACCGCCGCGATTACTTCGGCCGACGCGGTGTTCATGTTGATCGCGGTGACCGTCGGCAGCACGATGACGAACGGCCGCAGCTTTGCGACGATCTCCGGTGTGTAGCCCGGAATGTCGAGCAGCGAATCGACGCCCGTCATTAGCAGCGGTGCGACCGCCACGTTGTCGTCGCTGTCCTCGATGCCGGGCTGGTTCGTGAAGTTGCCACCCGTCATACCGCCGCCGCCGACCTGCGGCGAGCTGCTGATCGACGTGCCGGTCTGAAAGCGCGTCGCCGATTGCGACAGTCCCGCGCGCACATGCAGCGCGGTCACTTTGGCGAGCTGCCCGCTCAGGCCGAGCGACACCAGCAGGCGCTGATACGCGGCCATCTGCTCGGCGCTGATTTGCATGACGCCGGGCGCCGGACTCGCGACCAGGCTGCGCAGATTGAATCTGGACTGCGCGTCCTCGATCGAGCCCGACAGGTACGTGGCCGCGCCCTGCTCAGCGCGCACCTCGCCGATCTGGCCGAGAAAATCCGACAGCCGCGCTTTCGCGATGGGCTCGTCCCGAACGCCACCCAGATAGGTGATACCCGCCGACGTGTCGCCTTCGGAGCGCAGGATCAGCCGGGTCCAGTCGAGCGCGCCGCGCGCGCCCCATTGCGCCTGCGACAGCAGCCGCTGATTCTCGATGCGCCGGATCTGCACCTGCTGGCGCCATAAAATGCTGGAGACGAGAATTGCCGACAGCGTCACCACCAGCAACGCGCTGATGATAGCGGCGCCGCGCTGCCTTAGCTGCGCTTTCCGGTGAGAGCCGCGTTCCGCAGGCAAGGCAGAAGCCGCACGGCGCGCATGAGAAAAGGAAAATCTAATGTCACTCTCCACGGAGTGCCCGCATGCGCTCATGCTCCGCCCGTCACGCGAATCACTTCTCCGAGCGACGTCGGTCCCGACGCGAGCCAGCGCTCCGAATCCTCGCGCAGCGTGCGCATGCACTGGGCGCGGCCCGCTTCGAGAATTTCGGCATCGGCCGCGTTGCGGTGGATCAGCGAGCGGATCGATTCGTCGATCAGCAGCAGTTCGTAGACGCCGCGGCGTACCGCGTAACCCGACTGGCCACAACGGTCGCAGCCGACCGGATGCCAGCGCTTGCTGCCGTCCTCTTCGGTGCGCTCTTCGCGGCACACCGGACACAGGCGCCGCACGAGCCGCTGCGCGAGCACGCGGAGCAGCGAGGACGCGAGCAGATACGGCTCGACGCCCATGTCGGTCAGACGGGTGAGCCGATGCCGCGTCGTTCGTGTGCAGCGTCGCGAGCACCAGGTGACCCGTCAGCGACGCCTGCACCGCGATCTGCGCGGTTTCGAGATCGCGGATTTCACCGATCATGATGATGTCCGGGTCCTGACGCAGAATCGAGCGCAATGCGCGCGCGAAGTTCATGCCAATCCGCTCGTTGACCTGGGTCTGGCTGATGCCGGACAGGTCGTATTCGATCGGGTCTTCCACCCTCATGATGTTGGTGGTCGCCGCCTCCAGTCGCGACATCGACGCGTACAGCAGCGTCGTCTTGCCTGAGCCGGTCGGGCCCGTCACGAGCACGATGCCGTGCGGCTTGCCGATCAGCTTGTCGAACTGGCCGAGCGTGTCGGATGCCATGCCGAGCGCTTCGAGATTGAGCCGCGCCGCGTCTTTCTCAAGCAGACGCAGCACTGCGCGCTCGCCGTGGCCGGTCGACAGCGTCGATACGCGCACGTCGACCGGACGACCGCCGACGCGCAGCGTGATGCGGCCGTCCTGCGGCAAACGTTTCTCCGCGATGTCGAGCTGTGCCATGATCTTGATCCGCGAGATCAGCGCGCCATGCAGCGCTTTTTTCGGCCGCACCACGTCGCGGAGCGTGCCGTCGACGCGAAAACGCACCACGGACGCATTCTCGAACGGTTCGATGTGGATATCCGATGCCTGCTCGCGCGCCGCTTGTGTGAGCAGCGCATTGATCATGCGGATGATCGGCGCGTCGTCTTCCGATTCGAGCAGATCCTCGCCCTCGGGGATATCTTGCATCGGCCGCGACAGATCGACTTCGCCTTCCACTTCGCCGACCACCTGCGCGGCGCTGCCGTCCTGGCGCGCGTAGGCCTGGTTGATCGCCTGCGCGAGATCGTCGACGGGCACGCGCACGACCGACACCGCGCCGAAGTTGCGCGCGGCTTCGCTCGTGCGCTCGCTGATCCAGACCTCGAGGCTATCGGCATGCTGATGCGCGACCAAGATTTGGCCGCTGCGCGTAAAGCCGTACGGCACGAGCCGGGCAGCGAGCGGCGAGGGCGCAGCGCGCTCGCCGGCCGCGGCGTCGCCGTTCAGCAGACGTTGCGAGGGCGCGGTTTGCGCGGGCGTCTGCGTCACGGACGCGCTCCCGGCGACACCGTGCTCGGCATCGCGCCGCTTGCTGGCTCGACGACGACCGGTTGAGGCAAGGTTTGCGGCATCGGTTGGGTCGGGGTCTGCGCGCCAGCTTGCGGCACGGCCGGCGCGCCGGCTTGCGGTACGGCCTGCGGCGGTACCTGTTGAGGCACCTCTTGCGGTGCCTGCTGCGGCATCATCTGCTGGCGGCGCATCTGGTTCAGGTCGAACAGATTCAGCGCCGGCACCCCGCCCTGGCTCGGGCCGAGCGGCATCGGCGGCACAACCGGATCGTCGCGATCCCTCATGATGTTGTTGTCCGAACGGTACGCGCCCTGCACACCCTGGATGTATTCATAGCGGTTCGCCGTGACGGCCTGCGTGGTGTCGCGGTCGCTCAGGATGACCGGGCGCAGGAACACCATCAGGTTAGTCTTGTCGCGGGTCTTCTGCTCGGAACGGAACAGCTGGCCCAGCCACGGAATGTCGCCGAGCAGCGGCACCTTGCTGTTCGTCACTCGATAGTCGTCCTGCATCAGGCCGCCGAGAACGATGATCTCGCCGTTATCGCATAGCACGGTCGACTGGATCGAACGCCTCTTGAATTCCGGGCTCGCCGGGTTCGTCGACGCGTTGCTCGTGTCGTTGTCGATCACCGAGTCTTCGGTGTAGAGCTGCAGCTTCAGGATGCCGCCGTCGGTGATCTGCGGCTTCACGTGCAGCGTCAGACCGATGTCGACGCGGTCGAACGTGTTGAACGCCGCGCTCGTCGTGCCGCTCGTCAGGTTCGAGTAGGAACCGGTCTGGATCGGCACGTTGGTACCGACGATGATCTTCGCTTCTTCGTTGTCGAGCGTGATCAGGTTCGGCGTGGATAGCACGTTGGCATCTTCGGTCTGTGACAGCGCCTGCAGCAGCGCGCCGAGACCCTGCACGCCGAAAATGTTGTGGATCCAGCCGACGTTCAGGCCCTGCTGGAGCGGCGCGGCTTTCGAGCCGAGCGCCGCGGCCAGACCGCCGGTGGTGCCAGCGGCCGCGGCTGCAGTCGTGAGATTAACGATGCTGTTGCCCGAGCCAGTCGCCAGATTAGTACCGGCAAACAAGTTACCGTTCGCGACCTGCCACTGAATGCCGAGGTTGCCGCTCGTGTTCGAGTTCAGCTCGACGATCAGTGCCTCGATATACACCTGCGCGCGACGCGCATCGAGCTGGTCGATCACCGCGCGCAAGTTACGGTACGTCGCTTCGGGCGCGGTGATGATCAGCGAGTTGGTCGCGGGATCGGCCGTGATCATGCCGCCGCCCTGGTCCTCGCTCTTCTCCTTGTCGCTGCCGAGAAAGCCACCGCTATTACTGTTCGAGCCCGAGGCGCCGCCGCCCATGGGGGAGTTCATCGAGCCGCCGCCGAGGCCGCCCGACGGCAACGGCGGCGTGCCCGTCGAACTGCTGCTGTTCGACGGACCGCCGCCGCTGGCGTTCTGGTTGAACGAGTTCGCCTCGTTCGCGCCGCCCGTCGAGCCCTCGCCGCCGCCCTTGCCGAGCATGCTGCGCAGCGTGCGCGCGAGCTTCGTCGCGTCGGCGTTGCGCAGCGGCACGACATGGATGTTGCCCGGCATCGTGGTCGGCATGTCGAGCTGATTCGCGAGTTCCTTGGCCGCCGCGAGGCGTGCGGCGTTCGACGCGCGCATCAGCAGCGAGTTGGTGCGCGGATCCGACGTGATCGACACCTTGAGCCTCGCGTCCGTGCTGCCGATCGAGCCCGGATCGAGCATCTTGTTCATCTGCTGCGCGATGTCGATCGCGTTCGCGTTCTTCAGCGGCACGACTGCAACCGCCTGGCCGGCCGCGCTATCGACGCCCGCGATGATCCGGGCGATGCGCCGCACGTTGTCGGCGTAGTCGGTGACGACGATCGTATTGTTGGCGGGGTAGGCCGCGACAGTGTTATTCGGCGAGATCAGCGGACGCAGTACCGGCAGCAGGTTGTTGGCCGATTCGTTCCTCAGCGTGAAGACCTGAGTGACGACCTGGTCGCCGCGCGCCGTCGGCGCGTTGCCGACGTAGGTCGGCACGCCTTGCAGCTTGGCGTCGGCCTCGGGCACCACTTTCAGCACACCATGATCCTGCACGAGCGCGAAACCCTGCATACGCAGCGCCGATTGCAACGTCTTCAGCGCCTGATCCTCAGGCACTGCGTTTTCCGATACCAGGTTTAACTGACCTGTGACGCGTGGGTCGACAATGATTGTCTTGCCCGTCGCCGCGCCAATCGCCTTGGCGACCTGGTCGATATCGGCGTTCACGAAGTTGAGTGTCACCCGTGCGTGAGCAGTCTGCGCGGTTATCAATCCAGCCAGCAGCAATGCGGTTGCTGCGCGAGATAAAGCCATACCAATTGTTTTCCGAAATTTTTGTGATTCTGCTGAAACTTCAATGTGAGAGCGAAGAAACGCCAAGTTTGCCCTTACATGATTTTGCTGGGAGGACGCCCGGGAAGCAGCGCATCGCGCCTTACGGGCTTTCCCGGATCAGGTAGAACTGGTCTTTGCCAATGACGGCTGCAGAGTCAAAACCTGCAATTGGCCGCCATGGGCCGCGGCGAGCGCGCGCCGACCGTGGTATCGTGGTGGCATGGCGCGTGACATACCTGATGCGCAAATTCCAAACCCGTTGGCACTTGGATGCCGCCTTGTTCTTCGACCCGAATGAAGTCCGTTGCGGCCATGTCCTCGTAGAAGAGAATTCCGGCCACGACGGCCACCGCAAAGGGGGCCGCGCCGCGATAGTGGAATCGGGCCCGTCACGATAGGGATTACTGACATTGCCAGTGAATAGAACCGCGCGGCAACTGTTCGATCTGTATCGCCATCTTTGATTTGCCCTTTTCGGATCATGTGCATGATCTGGATACCGGAGCGGATGATGTGCGCGCACCAGAATCCCCAAATCCCATCATCGGTGCGATGATGCGCCTGATGGCGCGATGGTCCTGCGCGCTGATTTGTTCAGCTACCTCTTCTGTCGGACGTTGATAGGTGTGGGCCGCCCGGCGTTGAGCACTTGGAGGCTCAGCCAGATCGGCTGCCGCTTCTGTCCGCGGCAGCCGTTTCGGGCTCACCGTTCCGTGCAATCGTCTTCTCGAAGTAACGTCGAGCGGCGACCTTGTCACGATGGGCACGCAACAGGAAATCGACCGTCTTAGCCACCTTGCCGACGGCGCGGAACAGGTACTTCCATTGTTCCCTTGAACTTCACATAGGTTTCGTCCATGCGTCAACTCCCACCCATGTGGCGTTTGCATTCGCGAAATTCTTTTTTGCAACAACCGTACGAGCTTTATCGCCCAGCGGTGCACGCTTGAATGATCGACCTGAATACTCCGCCCACTCATCATTTCATCCAGGTTACGCAAATTCAGCCGGTACGCCACGCACCACACACATCAGCATCACGTCCAACGCACAATGCAGCCGCTATATCACGTTGCCAATACCGGCGGACTGCCTCGTGCGCGGTATCTTCGTGTTTGCCATCATGTGTGGCATACATTTGGATTCGACTCTGCTCGACCTCGCTAACGCGACGCAACCTTACTGCGCGCGCCAACTTGGCATTGCCGCGCTGATCTTCGCGAAGTCCAAGCTGCCGAAGCCCGTAACCATGTCCCAGCCTGGCTTCGCAGTGAAGCCGTAGCCATGGTAGCCGTTGTTGCCCGATGTCACGTCGTGGTACAGCGCCGTATTGCCCGGGAGATTCTCATAGAACGCCGGCGTTGGCAGGCTGAGGCTGTTGTTCTTGGCCGATTCGAGCCGCGCCCAGCCGCCCACGAAGATTGGTGACGCGAGGCTTGTGCCGCCGATTGGCGAGTTCCTCTTCTGCCCGTTGACGATGATGTAGGCGCCTGTCGATCGCGCCGCATCGAACGCCACGTCGGGCACGGCACGCATCGTCACCGAACTGCCGAGCGCCGCGGTCTGCCAGCTGGGCGCGGCTTCGTACACGCTCACGCCCCCTCCCGTCGCCCAAATGCGCACCGCGTTGTCGACCGGCTCCCCGTTACTGTCGCGGTCCGCGTAGTCGACGCCGCCATTCCATACGGTTTCGCCGCCCCACGTCATGGTGCCGGTCGTGGCGAGCATCGTGCCGCCCACTGCGACGACATACGGCGAGCTAGCGGGATACTCCACGCCGTATTTGGACAGATCGATCATCGTGGTGACCGAGCTTCCGTCGAACGTACCGACGTACCCTTGGGCGCCACGCTTCGAATGCGATTCAACATAGGCTCCAGCATCGCCTGAAGAGACTGAGAAGATCTGTCCTTGTGCGACTGCCTGCTTGAACACCGCGTCGTCGGCGGCGAGCGCGCCGTCCTTGTAGGTTGCATGTTCGTCCTGCCCGATCGACACATTGATTATGGTAGCCTTATTGTCGGTCACCGCTTTGTTGAAAGCAGCGTTCAGCGTTGCGTCGGTGACTTGGTCGTTGCCGTCACCGCTCATGGCCGGATAGAAGATCAGCTCCTTGACGCCGCCGGATGTGCCGATGATGACCTGGCTGTCGAGAGCCCACTCGAGTTCGGCGTCGTGGACCGGGACGCCCGATCCATCCGCGACGACCGCCGTGTTGACCTTCGGCAGGTGTGCGTTCTGCGTGAAGGTGTTGAGGTCGGCAATGGTCTGAGTCATGTCGCCCCAGCTGATGATGCCCACCGTCGTGTTGGTCGCAGCGGGCAGGCTGTCCGCGTCATAGATCTTCGCGAAATCGGTTGGCTGGTGACCGACCAGCTGCGACGCGTCTGTCATGCTCTTCTCAATGGAGTTCGGTTCGATGACCGCTTCCGGCGCGAAGCGTTGGAGCATGATGTGCGGCACGACCGCATTCTGCAGGCCGAGTACCGAATCAACGACCGAGCCGAGCCATGGCGGGACAAAGGCTGACAAATCGTTCCCGTAGACCGGCTTGCCATTATAGTTGAAGCGCTTGATGCTCGTCTGGAAGGCGCTTTGCACGTTGTTTGCGTTGCCTTCGGCGAAGATCAGCATGTTGTTCTCTGATACGGAGACGTTGCGGAAGCCGTTCGCCTTCAGATGAGCGACTACGGCCGCGACCTGCGCGTCGGTCGGCGAGAAGCGCGCCCTGAATTCGGCCGGTGTGAGGTACCTGTGGTAACTGACGCTACCCGGCTGATTGAGGTCGCGAAGAAACCTGTCGAGCTGGTCCACGTTGCGGTGCTTCAGTGCCACGGTGATGTGCAGCGGCTGACTCAATTCGAGCGGCGTCACATTCGTATCGGTCAGCGCAGTATTGCTGAAGCTGTTCAGCGAGTAGCGGCGCGCCGCATAGGGGCCGGCCGATGCCGACGCATTCGACAGGAGGAACGCTTGCGTGCGGGTCGAGACCCAGTTGGTCGCCGCTCGGGCTGGCAGCGGCATCGTCGTGACCGCTACGCCAAGCGAAAGGGCGGCCAGTTCAAAGGCTCTTAGGAATTTGCGATTGCCGAAATGAATTGTCTGCATTAGAAGTTTTGAAATTCCAACGAAGATGGGGATGCAGCGGCACGCCCGCCAGACTCCCAGTTGCCGTCAACGCTTAACTCGACCGCGAACTATTTAAGAGCTGCGGCGAAGCCTGTCACGTTGCATGGAGTCTGGACGGCATTCGGGGTATTGCGCTAATGCTTACGAGCTTTGCCATGATTTCTCAAGGTGAATTTGCCGCAAAATGCTGCACGGCGCCGGAGTAGATCGCAGAGCCTTGGTAACCATAGGTCTCCGTATAAGAGTCGTCACTATGGTGTTGATCGAACCGGTCACGAGCAAACAAGCCGGGATACCTGCCGAACGCTTCTGATGTGGGCGGACTATTTCAAAGTTCAAAGCGCGATGTTCACGAGATTGTGTCCGGAGCTTCTGCCACGACGCAAGCAAATTTGAATCAATAAAATTGATGTCATGGTTTATGGTGGGATTGAAGGATTGCCGATGGGTGCGCATGGGTCTGCCGATCCCCGCGTAACGAGGTACGCATGGCCGACGACGAGCAGTATGGCCCACACCGAGCCCCGCGACTGCTCACGCCTATATGAGCTCCATATCCTCGAGATATTTCTGCAAGCGCTCAAGACCAAAGCTTTCTTGCGAACGCGGATGTGCGGTGGGAGCGTGTGCTTCCACGCGCTGCACGCACCGGAGGTTGAATATCTGGCGAAAGGCAGGTGCCTACGCCCTACGAATTCGGTGTGAAGCTAGTCGACAGCGAAAGCGGAAGTGCCGGAACTCGCCGGCGTAACGCATGTTTCGTCAAGACGTCGGCAGAAGTGAACAACCGCGCTGAAAAACAGTCATCCGCTCACCCGCCGACGCGAGCGCCAGATGCAGGGTTTCCGCGATTCACGCGTAAAAGTCTCTGCAATCCGGGGAACAACCCCTTGAACTGCTGGAGACGGCCTACCTTAAATAACGGGTAGTCATACACTGTGTTTAGAGCTAACAGCAAGCAGGAAGTGTGGAAATGTTGACGGGACCGGAGCGCCGCCGACAGTGGGGCTGCGGAAGAGAAAGCGGCGATGGTTCGGGAGAGTCTGGAGCCGAGCAAGACCGTGTCGATGGTGGCTCGCCAACATGGCGTCAATCCAAACCAGCTGTTCCATTGGAAGAAGCTGTATCAGGACGGCAGCCTGTCGGCGGTGTTCATCGGTGAAGAGGTCGTGCCCGCTTCGGAGCTGGCAGACGCGCTCAAGACCGTAGAAGTTGAAGTTCTGAAAGAAGCAGTGGAGTACGGTCGGGAAAAAAAGGATAGCGCGCTCGCCATCATTGCCGGGGAACGACCAGTGAAGCAGGTCTGTGAAGTTTTCGGCGTGGCGCGCTCGAACGTGTCGATCAGGCGCGGACGCCCTGCCGGCTGGCAAGACGGGCACAGCGCCGTGCAGACAGACGATGCCGAACTGGTAGCGGTAATACGGGAGACCGTTATCGATTTGCCGAGCTACGGCTATCGGTGGCTTTGGGGTGTTATCCGCAGCAACCGGGAGGTGCGTGGGGCTGGGGCGGTGAGCGCAAAGCGCAGCTATCGTGTCATGCGCGTTCACAGCCTGCTGCTGCAACGCCGACCGAAGTCGTCACTCCGTCACGCGGCGACATGACGGACGGGTTGCGGTGGCCAGAAGCAATCAACGCTGGTGCTCCAATGGCTTCGAATTCCGGTGCGAGAACTGCGAGCCATTGCGCGCTACCTTCGCGCTGGATTGCCGCGACCGGGAGGCAATGAGCTGGGTCGCGACGACGGTGGCTAAACCCGCAACAACGTTCGGGACATGATGCTTGCAGCCGTCGAGCATCGGTTTGGCAATGTCGATGCCGTACCGTCTTCGATTGAATGGCCAAGCGATAACGGCTCAGGATATATTGCCCGCGAAACGTGCGTTTGCGAGTGGTATTGGATTCGCGCCTCTCACGACACCGGTGGGTCCGCAAAGCAATTGTATGGCCGAGAGCTTCGTGAAAACCATGAAGCGCGACTACGTCGCCTTCATGCCCAAACCCGACAAACATGCCATTTCCCCGGCCTCCGGACGGACTGCGCCCGCTGAGCGGTCAGGCAACAATTTTTGCGCGCGCCACCGACTTGCCCCGGGTGATGCCGATGTAGCGCAACGGGCTCCCGCAGCACGCAGTTCAACGGATCCACGCCGAATGCCCGGGTCTGCAGATTGCGGTGGCGGATCGTCGTCACCGGCTCCATATCCTGGTCCAGCACGCTTTTGCAGTGGCAGGGTTTTCACAGGGATCGAGTCTTCTCAGGGATGTCTGGATCGGGGAAAGTGGTGGTTCGCGAGGCCCATTCGCGCATTGTATAGCTCGGTGGTATCCCTGCAGTGGACAGGATAGAAACCATGGCTGTTGTCGGCCACATGTGCAGAGGATGCCGGAGCGGTGGCCTTTGGCGTGGGGACTGCCTGACTACCCCGCTGGTGCGCCGGAGGCCTATTTCAGGCCTCCGGCTCGCCTTCGTCGGCACCATGTCGGCCGGGGCGGCGTCTAGGGCAGCGCTGATCAAGCCCGGTAAACACGATTGCTTGCGACCAAGGCATGTGTAAACTTTCGAAATCGCGAATCGCAGCCGTAAAAGCGGGCATTCCAGCTCATGTTGGGCCCCTTGAGGGGCTCTGCACGGGCTCTTCGCCCGTCTTTGGCCCTCTACGGGCGCACCTGTGCCGTCGAGCGACCTCGCCACATGCAAAGATTGGCCAGCGCGGGCGCAACGAAGGCGCGATTGGCGTTTTTTGCCAGCCCGCGATAGCGAACCTTCGTGAAGCCCCACAGCCGCTTCACGACCGCGAACACGCGCTCGACCCGGGCGCGGATCTTCGACTTGTTGCGGTTCTTGCGCCGCGCCACTTCGTCGACGATGTCCTTGCGGCGCGTGCGCTTGTTGGTGAAGTCACGTGCCTTTGGGGCCTTGCTGTGAATCAGTGCTTTCTGGCTCGCGTATGCGCTGTCACCGTAGACGCGTTGCTCCTCACTGTGCAGCAACTGTGGCAGCGGATGCTTGTCGTGCACGTTTGCGGCCGTCACGACCGCGCTATGCGCCAGCCCGCTCTGACTGTCCACACCGATATACAACTTCATGCCGAAATACCACTGCTGGCCTTTGCGTCGTCTGATGCATTTCGGGGTCGCGCGCCCTCTCCTTGTTCTTCGTCGACGAGGGGGCACCGGTCAGCGTGGCGTCGACGATCGTGCCACTCTTGAGCTTTGCTCCCCGCGCCTGCAACCCCACTCCCACTTCCGCGAAGATTCGTTCGCTCACTTGTGCTCCTCCAGCAGGTGCCGGAATTTGAGCAGCGTGGTGGCGTCCGGAACCGTTTCGCTGCCAAGGTCAATGCCAACGAAACGGCGCAGGCTGAGACTGTCGTACAGCGTCTCTTCGCATGCAAGATCGGCAAGATTGAACCAGTACTGCACAAAGTGAATCCGCAACATGCGCTCCAGCGCGATCGGCGGGCGACCATTGCCGCGTTTCGGATAAAACGGCTCCGCCACTGCGCACAGCTCCGCCCACGGCACGATCGCGTTCATCTCGTCGAGAAACGCTTCGCGTCGCGTAGGCTTGCGCTGCGCCCCGAATCCTGCGCATTGATCGACAGCCATCGCCAGTGTCAGTTGTTTCATCGTTTTTCGCTTTCGCCGTTGCATGTCCACGCTATAACGCATGACAGTCATGAACGGTGGACTTGATCAGCATTGCCCTCAGACCATCGTAAGCGCTGCGACCAACGATCCCGGAAATCTCTAGTCCAGTGAACCAATGAAATTGCACTGATCTAATAGTGCATGGGCAAAATGAATCTGAGTGAAACCGAGCGCGAAGACCTGATGTCGATGCAGCGCAGCCGCACAATGGCCGTTGGCGAGGTGA
>NZ_JBFRCB010000022.1:0-17807 GCF_040965375.1 Paraburkholderia sp. EG286A | reverse complement strand
AGCGCGACGTCATTGCGCGTGGCGTATTCACCAGCACCAGGGATCTCGACAAAAAGCTCATGCGGTACATACTTCAATACAATAAGCAAGCACTCCCATTGAAATGGAAGTACTCCGATCCATCGCGGCGAATCCGGCGCAATTCATCTGGTTCAACGGACTACGTCTTCGTTACGCGGTTTGCTGCAACCGGAACGTTGGCGAGAAGTTCGCCGAAATTCTCTTCAAGGTCAAAGATTTGGATCTCGTGAGCCGACAGCCAATCTTGGTTGAAAACAGTGTCCAAATATTTGGTACCACTGTCGCACGCAAGTGTGACGATCCGCGATCCTATCGGCGCTTGCCGAGCCACATTGAGCGCCTCATAGATCGCCCCCCCCGCCGATCCACCAACCAATAACCCGTGCCGCTGAGCCAAATAGTGGCAAGTCGAGAAGGCCATCTCGTCGCTCACTTTGCGGCCTGCATCTATTACGTCGTAGTCAATCGCCATGCCTACATCGGCTCCTTCAGGTGTGCCAGTGCCTGACTGGCGATAATGCCCGCTCTGCCCACCAAAGATGACACTTCCGACAGGCTCCACGCCAATCACTTGAAGTCGAGGAATATGCATTCGCAGTTGACGTGCGGAACCACATAGTGACCCACCAGTACCGATAGCGCACACAAAATGGGAAATTGTCGGGCCGAGGTCGTCGAGCAATTCAGCTGCCAGTCCAACATACCCAGCTGGATTTGCAGGGTTGTTGTGCTGTTCAGTCCAATAGGACCCTTCTTCGATAGAGATTCGCATCGCTTCCCGATCGCGCATGTCAGTGGCTAGTGCACCGTCGCCGCTGCCAACGACCCTGACGTTGCTTCCGAATGCACGAACCGTAAGGATTTTCTCAAGGCTTGCATGAGTGTCCATAAGAGCTGTGAACTTGATTCTCCGCACAGCCGAGATCATGGCCAACGCACTGGCGGTATTGCCTGACGAAGATTCGACGATGTCAACAATATCTTCGCTTGAGGTAATTGATCGATTGTCGACCATGCTCAGCGCCATGCGATCTTTCATTGATCCAGACGGGTTGAACATCTCGAGCTTAAGATAAAGACTGATTTCACCTCCACGTAGAGGAATGTGTAGCAGTGGTGTCTGCCCGATGGTATCGAGTATGCTATTTACGATCATTATTCTGTTCCTATTCTTATTCCATTCCCGTTTGAGCTCCATCGGGTAACAGATGTGCGATTCAAACGGATGGTGGTGATCTTTTTCGAGTAAGAGAATTCGATGGAATGAGTTGTAGTTGCAATACATCGGGTAGTAGGTAGCGGTTTTGATGCAGGCAGCGAGACCGGGCGCAAAAACGCCTCGTCGGATTGCCAGCTATGCCATCGGACGATGCATGACAGAGGACATCTGCGTCGGGAATTGACGCGCAATTTGTGGCGTGGCGCAGGTTGAGCGCGCCGCGGAATAGCCGAATCGATCATGGGCATACAACTCCGAGAACAAAAGTCATACAAATTAATTTCATATGCGAAACGATGCTAGACAAATTGAATAACATTGCATTTCGCCTCCGAAGAGGAGCAAAGATCGTTTGAATTTCTTACTCGTGATCTGAGCGTGACAAACACCACAGATCTGGCACATCCATTCCGCCATTGGGAATGTCTGTAATTCTCCAGAGGTCCCCAATGTGATTCCGATGCGGTCTTGCACGCTAATCCGCATATCCGATTACCTGTGGATCGAGTTGCGAATGCAATGCCGAATAAAGTTTCTGGCTCGCCGACAGAGTGTCCTTGACTAGCGACGGCAGCTCACCTGAGGTCATCGAGTTCGAATGCACAACCCGGCAACGTAACTTTCAACTTGTGTCGGGTAGTCTTGAAACTCATCAATTTCCCGGATAGACCAGCTTCGATAATGTCGTCAATGGGAACGGGTTCAGGATTGGCCCAGTAGGTCACATCCAAGTTTGGGTCATCGTAGGAAAGCAAGATACACGGTACAAGCGAGAGGCCTAGTTCCTTTGCACAAAAGTGGCGGTGGTGACCATCCATAATAATGAAGTGGCGGTGTTCGACTAAAATTGGTGTAGTCCAGCGCTTAATTTCCGCGATCGATTTGAGCAATGTCCAAGCACGTGGCACATTGATCTTCTCGCTTGGCCGAAGTTGATCCACTGGCAGTTTGGCCACTGTGTAGCTTGCTATAGGGTTTGGGGATGACAAGGGCTTCTCCTAAGTCGTGGACAGGTCCTCTTGCAGTAAAGCACGTGTCGTGCCATATGGAACTCCGTAGATTTCGACACGATATCCATGATAGGAATTGTCGTCTGTCCGACGTTGTCGGGAAAAGAACGTCCGAAACAATACTTAATCAGTTTGGCTATCGGGCAAAAGGGCAAACTAGAGAGCGTCAAGCAGCACGGCCGGTCAACGACAACTATTTTGGCCGGTCAACGGGGTAGTTGTCGTTCGGTATCAGGTCATATTTGACGTTGCTCCTTCATAGTTGTCGTTGCGTGATCATTGAGGTTGACGCTCATCGTTACTGCGCAACGTTGCCGTCGTCAGGCAACTGGCCGCTGAACGGATTTGCAGGGTTATCGTCGTGGAATTGACGCCGCCGTGCATTCTGTTTGTCGCCGGCCTTGCGGCGGCGGTAGCTTTCGACGTTGAGTTCGAAGATCGTCGAGTGATGCACAAGCCGGTCGATGGCGGCGACCGTCATGCCGGGGTCGGGGAACACGTCATTCCAGCCAGAGAACGGTTGGTTTGCAGTTATCAGAAGACTTTTTCGCTCATACCTCTCGGCAATCAGCTCGAACAGAACGCTGGTTTCGGCCTGGTCCTTGCGGGCATACGACAGGTCGTCGAGGATGATCAAATCGAAGCGATCGAGCTTGGCCAGTGCGGAAGGCAACTGCAGGCTCTGGCGCGCGGCCTGCAGCTTCTGGACGAGCTCGCTGGTACGCGTGAACAGCACGCGGTAGCCGACGTCGATCAATGCATGACCAATAGCCGAACCCAGGTGGCTTTTTCCAACCCCAGGCGGGCCGAACAGGAGAACCGTGGCGCCTTTCTCCAGCCATGACTCTCCGGTGGCCAGCGCCGTGACATGCGCTTTTGAGACCATCGGCACGGCGCCGAAGTCGAAGGTGGCGAGCGTCTTGGTCGGGTCCAGATGCGACTCGGTACGGTGCCGCTCGATGCGTCGTTTGGCGCGTTCGGCCAGCTCGTGCTCTAGCAGTGCGCCGAGCAGGCGTGCGGCCGGCCAGGCTTCCTTGTCCGAACGCTCGGCGAACTCGGGCCACAACCTGCCGATCGTTGGCAAACGCAGATCGTTGAGCATCAGGGCCAGGCGGCCACCATCATGCGCGGGCGCGTTCATGCTGCCACCTTCTCGAGCAGTTCGTCATAGACGGCAACGGGCGGCATCTGAACTTCGACATCGGGGCACTGGGCCTCACGGGGTGCGTACTGTTCACGCAGCGCCTTGAGATCGGGAAGCTCGCCGGTTTCCAGCAACACATCAAGCTGCGCGGCCAGTACGGCCTCCACGCCGTGCAGGCCTGCAAGCTCTAGCAGGCCGACCATCGTCTTGCATGCGTCGCGCTGAGACAGGCGCGCATCGAGTTGTTCCCAGGTTCTGCGGTACGCCTCGCGCGGGAACAGGGCGTCACGAAACGCGAGCCCCTTGAATGCCTGGGGTTTGCGCTTCAGGGAGTCAATGAAGTGGCGGTAATCAAGCGCGTGGCGGTTGTCGTGCGCACGTGAGCCCCGAGCGGTGCTGTGCACCAGTACGCCGGACAGGTAACAGTCGAGCCGGTCGCCGTAGACGCGCACCTTCAGCCGGTGACCAATCAGGCGCGACGGCGCACTGTAGAGGATGCCCCGCACCGTGAACGTGCTGCAGCGGGTCAAGGAGCCTCCTCCTCGGCGAAGTCAGTGGTACGGTACTCCGGCAGATCCTGAAGCTGCTGGCGCTCGATACGGAACGCGGCGGCGCAGCGCCGGTTTCGGCGCATCACCTGTTCGCGGATGAATTCGTCGTAGGCGGCACGGTCAACGAAGTCGCGATGGCCACGCAGCATCAGGGCTTGATCGACTGCGTCCTTGAGATACCGGTGCGAGGATTCGACGCTTCCGTTCTCGTGACCCAGGCCGCGATTGTTGCGCGTGCCCTGCATCTCGTAGTGATCGAGCAGCGCCTTGTAACGGGTCGTGAAGTCCTCCTTCTCACTCAGGTTCTTGAAGGCGGCAGAGAGACTGTCGGTGCGATGCTCGCGCGGGCAACCTCCCGCCTGCCACAGAGCATTCTGCAAGCCGTTGGCGAGGGCTTCGAAGCTCTCGCCGCCCTCGACCACGCAGGCGTACTCCCAGCGCGAGAATGCCAGTACGAAGTGATACAGCCGGTGCTCGAACGGTGCGCCGCCGATCGTCACGCACAGCTTGCTCATATCGGTGAAGTCGGACAGCCCGCGCACGCCGGGCTGATGCTCCTGGGGGAAGAAGATCTCCTGGCTGGGACCTTCGAGCGCCCGCCATTGAGAAATGCGTCGTTCCAGCGTGCGACGCATGCTGTCGGGATAGCGACCCGGGTGATCATCCTGCAGCTTGCGCAGGATCGTGATGCCCATCAGATGAGGGGCATTGCGCAGCAACGGCACGACCTCGCTGTCCCAGACATCGGCAAACGGATCGGGACGGGTGCGCCAGGAGCGCCGCGGCTTCTGGGACGGCAACGTCGCGTCACGCTCGATGCGGCGTGCGCTGCGTACGCTTATTCCTGCCTTCGCGGCCGCGAGTTCCTGCGGATGGTGTTTGCGCTTGTTCATGTAGAGGCGAACCTGTTGGTCGGTGATGCGGGTTCCAGACATGTGCTGACCGCTTCTTCTTTAAGAATCGATCAGCCATCCTATTGCCCCGCCGACGCGGCGCCGCCGGTGGTTCGTCGTCTCCGGCGGCTACGCCGCCTCCGACTCCTCACCACCGGCCAAAACAAACGTCAACGACCGGCCAACATAATTGTCGCCCCCCACAAACCGACGGGGCGTGCGGCTAGGTGGCTGGATCTTCGAATGGACCTCTCTGCGAAGGCAAGCGTTGCGTGAGCCTTATGATCACCACTTCTCTTCATCGCGAGGAGTTCGTAGCCATCGCGAACAAGCGTTAGCAAGTGCAACGCGTGTTACTGCCCAACTTAGCTTGCGGCAGCCAGATGGAAGGGTTACGTTGCATGAAGGGCGGCGCGAGCGTCCAGCCTTGCACACCGTTGGTCAGACCAATCCCATCGAGCAGATCTGCCTTAGCGCGTCGCCAGTGGCGTTCGACAGGGATGCTCGCGGGATCGATGACATGACACTCAATCCCGCGGGCCCGCAGTGCACGATGATCCAGAATGCATCGGGGGCCGGCTTCGTACGTAGCAGACAACAACATGCCCGCTGGTCTGCACTGTCCATCCATCCGAGTTTGCTGCTCAATCGCTCAATCAAGTCCCGCAAGATCCTGCAGACGGCCCGCAGGGCTTCAATTGTTGACTTACTGACCGGTGCACCAATAGTGCGTAAAACGGGTGTGAAGACGAAAACTGATGCTCGAAACGTCGACGGAGCCACGCAGGCGCACCTGAGAAAAATGGTGGTGCAAGCGGTGGTTGGTGAAATGACGCAAACTGCGGCGGCTCACACATTCGGGGTGAGCCTGCGAGCGATAGGCAACTGGATGAAGCGCTCGCGAGAAGGCGGCTTGAGATCGCTCAGGCCAGGCAAGCGTGGGCGTTGGCCGGGAAGTGGCCGGCTGGATCATCGGCAGGCCGTGAGAATCCGCAAGCTGATCCTCGAACGGATGCCGGATCAGCTGGCGTTGCCGTTCTACCTGCGAACTCGCGAATCGGTGGCGCAGCTCATCGAGCGGGAGTATGGCATCAAGGTGTCTGCGTGGACGGTCGGTCGATACCTGAAGGCGTGGGGCATGAGTGCCTATAAGCCGGTACGGCGAGCCTATGAGAGAAACGGTGCGAGCATCGCGCGCTGGCTGAACGAAGACTATCCGCAGATCGCGAAAGAGGCGAAGCAGAAGAAGGCGACGATCTACTGGGGTGACGAAATGGGGTTGCGTAGTGATCACATCGGCGGCACGAGCTTCGCACTCAAGGGGCAAACGCCAGTTGTGCGCGCGACGGGACAAAGCTTCGGCTGCAATATGATCTCGGCTATCACCAACCGAGGAGCATTGAACTTCATGGTCTTCGAGGGCAAGTTCAGGAACGTCACGCTCATCGAATCTCTGAAGCGCAAGCGCATGCTCAAACAGGCCGCGCACAAGATCTGATAGTTGACGGCCATCCCGTGCATCGGTCTAAGGCAGTCAGGCGATTCGTCGCCGTTCATGGTCAACGTCTGCGTCTGATTCAACTGCCGGGATATTACCCTGAGCTCAATCCGGACGAGCTGCTCAATCAGGACGTGAAGACCAATGCGCTCGGCAAGAATCGAAGCGCCAGCAAGGCGGAGATGATCGACGGCGTTCGCTGTCATCTGCGTCGTCGGCAAAAGAAGCCTCACGTGATCCGCAACCTCAGTAAGTATAAGGGTCGTCCTCTCCAGCGTTCGGTTGTGGACTTCCCCGTCCCGAGGCTGCGGAAAAAGGAAGTCCATGCCTCTCCCGTTACCGTCGGAAACACGAAAAACGTCTTTGCCATCCATGGAGGTGGATGAGGCCGGCAAGGCGATGTTAAGCAAATCTCGCGTAATGCGTGACCAACTGATAGTGGTGATCGCGCAGTTGCTGCCTTGTCTGAGATCGGCATTGAGGCCTGCTCGGGCGCGCATCATTGGGCACGTGTATTCCCGCATGGCTATACGGTGAAGTTGATGGCACCAAAGTTGGTCGCGCCGTATCGGATGTCTGGCAAACGCGGCAAGAACGACGCAGCGGATGCTGCCCATCTGTGAGGCGGTGACCCGGCCCAGCATGCGTTTCTTGCCAGGCAAGGACGACGAACACCAGCAGGCAACGCTTTGCTTGCGTCGCACGCGACAAGGATTCGTCTAGGAACGAACCGCGACATACAACCGGCTGCGCAGTTTTCTCTCTCCTATAATTCGCAGGGTAAAACAATTACTTTGGTGACCTCAAGTGTACTTTCGTCTTCGTACCCGTTTAACGCACTGCGCATTATTTGGTACACCGCTCACTGATTCGTTGAAGATGCCTTAGAAGTGCCTTTCCGCCACCTACCGCAACGAGTGACATTATTAGTGCGCTCGGTAGCAGACCGAGAAAGACGCCACACCAGACCCCAGTTCCTGAGACTAGGTCCACTCCACCGAGCCGAAGCCGATGCGTCGCGAACGCATCTCCCAAAATCGCAACACCTATCCAGAGGCTAATTATCTGCATAAGCGCAGGAAACACATTAATACCAAGCGCACGCAAAGCCGCCGCGGCACCGGTTTGAACGCAGTCGACGAAAATCACTAATGAAAGGTAGATAAGAACTTTATTTGAGGCCGCCAAAATTTTCTCATCTGCCGTGTGAAGTCGGAAGGCCGCGGAGCCAAGAAGCATATATAAAACGGCAAGTGAAAGGCCGACTACCATCGCGATGAAAATCGCCGTTCTTGCTTTGCGGTCCGCCCCACTTGATCCATCAAGCCCGAACGCGTAGCTTATTTTAACGGAAATTAAAATTGCCATGGAAAAGATCAACGTGTATCCGACATTATATAAATTATAGACGATTTGATGCGCATTTAGTTGGTTGGCGCCGAACTTACTTATCAATATGGCCATGTATCCGAACGCTGCAACTTCGGAAAGCGCCGAAAATGCAATGGGCACACCAGTCTTCAAGAGAGACACCAACTCAGTTGGTTCCCGAGATAAAATAAAATTAAATCGGAACATGGTAAACCGTCTATCGAAGAAGAATAGTAGTGTAGCGGATATGCACATAATATAGAAGGCGATGGTGGTCGATAGTCCACAACCAATTAGGCCAAGGTGGAAGTGTGGACCGTCGACCAGCGCCAGAGACAGAGTAACTTTTGCTATCAAGCCGATAGCCTGCAGTAGGGAAATATATATTGTGGCTCGAACCGAGTTCGCGATGCAGGCGATCAAGCGAAAGAGAGTGGCCGGCAATGCACTGAACGTGAGAGCGTCAAGATAATCTCGGGCTGCGACTACTGAATAAGACGGTTGATTTGACCAATGATGGATTGTCGAAAAATACTTCAGAACAAGAAAGAGGAATGCAGCAACAAAAAATCCCGACGTAAAACCATAGTAAGCGATGTTCTTTAGTGTTCCAATGGACTCCTCCGCTATGGCCCTCGTGGCTTTGATGGTGATCGCAGAAAAAAACGCGGTCATGGTAACAATAAGCGGACCGTAAATCGCGTTTCCCAATGCCAAGCCGCTGAGTAGATCTGGCTTTCTGTTGCCGACGATAAGAGCGTCGGAGACAGAGTAGGCAACTACGAGCAGTTGCCCAACCCAGATTGAAAAGAAGAAGGAAAGATCGCCCTTCAAGTTTGCGAAAGATGATCCATGCTCAGACACTTGAAATCTCCGCTGTCAACCCTGTACGATGACCGCATATGGAAGGCGCTGTTCTTCGTCGTTTCCCCCAGCGCGCCACCATCGTCAAGATGGCCAGATTAAGAAGAACAGATCGCTTTGTGATGGCGATCGGTTTCTGGCAGCCGACTGCTTTTTTGAGCGACAGATCGTCCTTGTACGAATTGTGCTGTTTTCTCTGCCGACACCAGAGATCGTCTATCCTTGTTAACAAAATTGCAATCCGAACGGCAGGTCACGAAGAGACCCCGACTAAAAATAAGAATGAACCTTCGACATGCAGATCCGACACGGCCTGCCAGCACAGAAGAGCAACAATCGCGCCAATTACAGATAAGGGCCCAAAAAGCTTTCCGCTTGTATAACAATGCTTGAATAGTACACGGTGGGCCTCCGGCTAAACAGCCATTTGTTGTGGGTCCGACAAAGCCCACATCTGCGGCGAAGGTTGTCCAGTTCGCGACATATCGGTAGGTTCCCTGATCGGTAAAAAACTACCGTTTTGACAAGCGAGTTTGATCGGTCGTCGCTCAAGGGTTCTGTCGCGGTAAGAATGAGAGGTTAGTAATGTCCCAATACGATACGGACTAGGGAAGGTCTGCACAACACGCTTTCAGAGCGCTGATCTTTTTTCGCGTTGAGCGTATCAGCCGTAAGCGCCTGCTGGCAGGTTGGTCGTCCGGCCTTTGAAGCATGATGATCTTCGTTTTCCGAGACTCACCGCCTGACCCGAGAGTTTCACACTTTGGTTAGAGCCCTGCGTGACATCCAGAGGTTGCCCAGCGCAAACAGTGTCGTGATCTGCGCGGTGTTCTTCACCAATCCCCGGTACCGCGTCTTCGTATAACCAAACTGCTGCTTGAGCACGCGAAACGGATGTTCAACCTTGGCGCGCACGCCAGCCTTCAGACGCTCAATCTGGTTGTATATCGCGTCCAGACGATTGTTCAGGTCCAGTTGTCGACGCTTGCCTGGTCGCATCGCGACATGCCAGCGTACCGGGTTCGCCTGACGGCGCTTCTCAATACCCTGATATCCGGCGTCAGCGTACACATCCTTTTCCTGGCCGTGCAACAGCGCTTCGGCCGCATTGATGTCGTGGACGTTGGCCGCCGTACCAATGACGGTGTGGACCAGACCCGACTCTGCGTCCACTCCGATGTCGGGTAAGCGCGTGCTGTTGCCAGCACGCGCTCCCCTAAGAACCGGACGTGCAAGTCGCCCCGCATCCGGCTCAAGCCATTCACCAGCACCAGTGTTGGTACCGGGCAATCAATCGTCAGTCGCGGCGCGGCGACGGGCAAAGTAGGACGACCACGCAGGGTCAAACGGATTGGCCTGGCCACGTACCTTCACGTGACGAACAATCGGAACCGCCGCAGCCCGGAACAGCCGGGTTACCCCGTGGGCTTCGGACCGGGCAGTAAACGCCCAGGTACGGTTCCCCTCTACGTGGAAGTATTTGTGTTTCACCCAGCCCGCGCCTTTCGTGGGGTGCCGACGCATCGCCCATTTCCACAAGAGGCGCCAGATGTGAGCATCTATCGACGTAAAATGAGCTTTTGAGACCACATGACGGTGATACATGGCCCAGCCGCGAATCACTGGGTTGAGCTGTACGATCAGATTCCGCTGTGTGGCGCTCCGGTGCTGCCTCACGATTTCCCTCACCTTCTCCAGAAGTGCCTTCACACTTTTGTTGGCCGGTTTGATGAGCAGCTTGCCCGCGTACTTGCGGACATTCTGCCCAAGGAAATCGAACCCATCGGCAATATGGGTGACTCTGGTTTTCTCTTCCGAGAGTTCCAGACCCCGAACAGCCAGGAATTGCTTGACTGCAGGGAGTACGTTCTGTTCCAGAATTTCCTTCGACACTCCGGTCACAACGAAGTCGTCCGCATACCGGTTGACGTTGATCTTGAACTTTCGGCGTGCGCGTTCCGTCGGTCCCACGCTTGCATCTACTACCGCTTCCAGTCCGTCCAGCGTCATATTCGCGATGACAGGCGAGATGATGCCCCCTTGCGGTGACCCAGCCTCAGTCGCGAACAGGGTTCCTTCGTCGATAAATCCGGCCTTCAGCCATCGTCGCAGGACTTCCTTATCCATCGGAATGTGTTGAAGAATCCAGTCGTGGCTAAAATTATCGAAACAGCCACGAATGTCTCCCTCCAGAACCCACTCCGGCGACTTGCGCTTGGCTAGAGTGGTAAAGCAGCATTCGATAGCATCGGCAGTCGAACGTCCGGGCCGGAACCCGTACGAGTTTGGATCCGCCAGGGTCTCCGCGATGGGCTCCAACGCGAGCTTCCATAGTGCCTGCATTGCTCTGCACAGCATGCGGGGAATTCCGAGCGGACGCTTCTTGCCATTGCTCTTGGGGATGTAGACGCGTCGAAGCGGCAACGCACGATAACCGTGGTGTTGCATTGCTTCCATCCCTTTCCATCTGGCCGCCGGGGTCAACCAGAGCTTGCCATCGACACCTGGCGTTCTCTTGCCGCGATTCTCAGTCACTCGCTTCACGGCTAGCATCTTGCCGCTGTGCGAGCGGGTCAGCAGACGCTGCAGGGCCTTTACCTTGCCCCATCTGCCTTCCTTGGTTGCCTTGGCGATACGCACCTGGAGTCGTTTCACCTCATCCTTGATGCGAGGCCAATCAGCCAGAAGCCACATCTCGGTGGGGCGCGAGAGTGCACCAGCCCCGATTGCCTCTGCTTGCGCAGTGCCCCCAGTTGCCGTCATCTGCCTTCCCTCGTATAACGATTAATCAAGTTCTCTCGCCATGAATGACCACGCGGAAGTCAGCCCGCTTTCGCGTCGGGCGATGTTTCAGCCCGTATCCCGGCCATTACAGCCAGGCGTTCGCTTTTTCCGCAATCCTCTACCCGCAGCGCTAACAGCGTCCCTCGCGGTCCGCCTGCCGTTGCCGGCAGCACTACGGGCTTACCCTGTTCCGCATGAATTTCAGAGCGGGGCGGACCCCTCCTATCCGCCGGCGGCATGTTGTTGCGATGGCCCAACACACAAAGGCCATGCCTTGCCGCGCGCCATTTTGGCTCAAGCCTGTCAGCACATTTGGCTTGTACAATGATGACGACGTTTAACAGAGGTTCACATATGTTGGTCGTGACCGCTCGTCCCTAGCCCCTCACCACCCTTGTGCTGGCAGATTCCGCCTTCCCTCACGGGTCGGCGTACCGAAATCAATCGGCGGTTACATTGTCCCCAGAGCTTCACACCGAGCTGTTACCAGCTCCGCATGTCTGGGTAGGGAACGGTTGATGGAACAACCGGTTTAATCACAGCGCTCATCTCGTTGAGTTAGACAGAAATTCAAGCGACTTTCAGGTCGCACGTGCGCTTTCATCCCGAAATACCATTGATTTCCCTTCTTCGTCTGGTGCATCTCCGCGTCTCGTTTGCCAGAGCCGTTCTTCGTCGAAGTGGGTGCGCTAATCAAGGTTGCATCGACCGCTGACCCTGCCTTCAACATCAAGCCTTTTTCACTCAGGATCTCATTACTCATTAACCACCGCGAGCATCTGCGCGGCCAGACCGTGCGTTTCGAGAAGGTGACGGAACCGCAGAATCGTGCTCTCGTCCGGCAAACGCGTCATACCTTCGCCCAGCCCCGCAAACTCACGATACAGCGGCACGTCATAAAGCGCCTCTTCCATCGCCGGGTCTGACAGACCAAACCACTGCTGCATGAAGTGGATCTGCAGCATCGTCGCAACCGGAAACGGCGGCCTTCCGGTCTTACCCTTCGGATAGTGCGGTTCGATCAACGCAATCAACCTCGACCATGGCACCACGCGCCTCATCTCATCGAGAAATTCCCTCTTGCGCGTGCGTTTCGTCGAAAGATCCAGACCAAGACCGAGTTGTGTCATCGACGAACTCCTTGAACGTGTCTATCTTCCAGGATAGGCGAACCAGTCTTCAATGCCAGGACTTTTGCAGATGGTATGGACGCCTCCCCCCGGAAACGGGCCGTCGTGGAAGTGACGGACCGGGCGCGGGAGACTTGGCACGCGTCGGTCTGCGTATGCCAAAGTAAGGGTGCTCGTCAACCGCGCGTCAAGGAGAACCGGAAATGAAACCCACCCTCATCGGAATGGACATTGCCAAGCGGGTATTCCAGCTTCATGCACTCGACCCGCAGAGCGGCCAGATCGAAAGACTCAAGCTAAAGCGTGCACAGGTTCTCGAGTTCTTCGCCAGGCGCGCACCTTCGGTTGTTGTGATGGAAGCCTGTGGCAGCGCACACGACTGGGCGAGACGGTTGCAGCAGCTCGGTCATGATGCGAGGCTCATCTCCGCGCGGTCAGTGCGGCCGTTTGTGTTGCGTAACAAGACCGACGCGGCCGATGCCCGAGCCATCTGCACAGCGGCGCAGCAGCCGGATGCGCGCTTTGTTGCTATCAAGAGTGAAGATCAGCAAGCCATCCTGGCGATACATCGGATGCGTGCCCAGCTCATGAAGTTCCGCATCATGCAAACCAACGCGTTGCGCGGCCTGTTATACGAGTTCGGCGAAACACTGCCCGAGAGTTATCGGGCCTTCGCCAAAGCATTCCCTGCCACGCTTGCAGGGGTCGCTGAACGTCTGCCAGGGATCCTGATCGACAGCCTGCGTGAGCAATGGAATCGCGTTCAGGCCACCGACAAGGAAATCACCGTGCTTGAGCGGCGGCTCGCTACCGCCTTTCGTAACAACGGGGACTGCCAGAAGGTCGCCGACATCCCTGGCGTTGGCCTTCTCACTGCCACCGCGACGGTTGCATCTATCGGCGATGCGCGAACGTTCAAATCCGGCCGTGAGTTTGCCGCCTGGCTGGGTCTGGTGCCGAGGCAGACGGGAACGGGTGGACGGGTACGACAGATGGGCCTGAGCAAACGCGGCGACACCTATTTGCGCACACTGCTAATGCACGGCGCCCGCTCGGTCATCATCCAGGGCACACGATCGGCGTGGATCGACGGCCTGCTCAGGCGCAGACCGTTTAATGTCGCCGTTGCTGCTGTCGCCAACAAACTGGCACGAACCATCTGGGCGGTACTTGCCCGAGCGCAGGGCTATCAGGCTTCACCGCCCGCTGCTGCGTAGACTTCACGTTATGACGGCTTCCTGAAACCTTCCTCAAGGAGCGCAAGCAAGTGCTGCATGATGGCTAACAGGTTGGACCGGGGCGAGGAAAACCCGATAGGGAAGATGAACCATTGTGTTCGATTTGCAGATGAGGACCTCGCCAGCTAATTCCATTAGGGCCTGCAGGCGCATACCGACCTGCGAAAACGGGCCGGACATAAGCGTGCTGCCTTTACCTGAAAGCCAAAAATCGCAACACTGTTTGCAATCCGGGAGGCGTCCACATAAGACCTTCCCTAGTTATCCAGCCAGTGAATAGAATTGCTGTGCGGGATTCTGATCGACACCACCATCGTCCATCTGCCCCTTGACGATCATGTGCATAACTTCGATGCCGCCCAACAGGATGCGGGCACAACGAAATTTCTTGAATCCAAGCATGGATCGGGTCCGGCGCTTGATCGCCCGATGATCCTGTTCGATGATGTTATTCAGGTACTTTTTCTGGCGGACCTTGATCGGCACATCCCGCGGGGCGTTGATCGCTTGCAAGGCAGCCAGATTCGATCCGCTCTTGTCGATCGTCACGGTCTCGGGTTCGCCATTCTGGTCGGTTGCTTTTTCGAAATAGGCACCGGGCTGCAGCCTTGTCCCGTCGGGCTCGCAGCAGAAAATCAACTGTGTTGCCTGCCTTGTCGACAGCCCGGTAGAGATACCGCCACTCACCCCTGATTCGAATGTAGGTCTCGTCCATCCTCCAGCTCTTGCCGACCGTCCGTTTGCGCCGTCGAAACGCCTTCTCCAGGACCGGCAACAGTTTGAGTGCCCAACGATGAACGGTCGAATGATCGACCGCAATCCCGCGCTCGGCCATCATCTGTTCGAGATGACGCAGGCTCAGCGCATAGGCCACGTACCACCGAACCCACAGCAACATCACGTCCAGCGGGTAATGCAAGCGTTTGAGTACTTTTCCCACACCCGGACCCAGCTTCTCGGTCATCGATCACGTCACGCATTAACAGGTTGCTGAAGTACCGCTGAAAGACGTCATCGCGCAGAGTTCGTGAAGCGTTGATAGATGGACAACCACTTGCCCTCGGAGATCATGCGCGGCGCTGACACGTTTACCGAGAGTTTGTTTTCCATGCGCAAGCTGGATGACTTCGTCCCGAAGTCGCATCCGTTGCGTTCGATCCGCGTGATGGCGAACGAAGCGCTGGCGAAGATGGATCGACTGTTCGCCCAGATGTACGAGGCGGACATAAAAGGCGGACGGCCGAGCATCGCGCCGGAGAAATTGCTGCGAGCCATGCTGATCCAGGTGCTCTACAGCATCCGCTCGGAGCGCCAACTGATGGAGCAGGTGCAATACAACCTCTTGTTTCGCTGGTTCATCGGCCTGGCAATGGACGACGACGTGTGGGTGCCAACGGTCTTTACGAAGACCGGAACAAGGCGGTCCTTCCGGAACTTGGTTCTGCGCACCTGGAGAACGCCTTCGACCAGATCCACGTCAGCTCGATCGAGGCGCAGCGCTTCGCCAGAGCGCAGGCCGGTACTGGCCAACAGACCTACCAACGTCTCCAGGGTTTGCCCTCGCTGCTCGCTGTGTGGAGAAACATGCCGAGATTCCGTCATGAGCGCTGCCAGCTCCACGTCATTGAGGATTCGCGGTGGTGTTACTGCGCGAGACCGTGGCAATACATGCGAATCGAGGGTCTCTGTATGGGTGTCGTATACGGAGAGGTACTCCGCAAAGCGCCGGAGAACTGCATAACGACGGGCGCGGCAGTTGCCAGACCCGTCGACCGACAGAGCGAATGCGATCGCCATTTCCTGCGTCAACGGACCCATAGTTCCACTGTCTTCGACGTATCGCAGGAAGATGCGCAACGTTGCTGCTTGCTTGCGGAAGGCGTAGCCCAGAGACCGGCGAAGCTCGATGTACTCCTCCAGTTTGGAGGCGAGCATTTGCGGGAAGTCGTTCATGACTTACCCCTTGGATATGGAAGTGGAACGATAGCTAGCTGCGGCAGCGCGACTTTCACGTAGATTGCCGTCGTGTCGATGTTCCGATGGCCCAGCAGGTCGGCGACTTCCTTGATGGGGCGCTTCTGTCCGACCAACTGGGTTGCCAGGCTGTGACGCAGGAGGTGTGCGCCGGCTCGTGGCGATTGCAGGTCGCATCGCTCCAGCCGGCGACGGACGAGGGCGGCCAACGTGGAGCTGCTGCCGAGAGGACGCGCGGGTGGCCGGTGGCAAAGGAAGACCTGTGGAGCCTGGGTCTTTGGCCTGGCGTGAAGCACGTACTCCGCAAGCGCGTCGCCCACCTCCTCCAGTAGAGGAACGACGCGGTCCCGCCGCGCCTTGGTGCGACGTACGACCACTTCGCCAGCTCGCCATCGAATGTCCTGAAGCTCGAGTAATCGCAGTTCCCGACTACGTATCCCTGTCGTCGCGAGCAATAGCAGCACGGCGCGGTCGCGCACACCAGAAGGATCCGTGACGTCAATTGCATCGACTACTCGCCTGACCTCCTCCCACGCCAGTCGGGGCGGCAAATGTGCCATCCGCCAACATGGCACCCGCGGCACGAGTCGGGCGAGTTCCTCCTCAATGAGGCCTGCCCAACGCAAGAACCGGAGGAAGGAGCGAACATGCGAGACGGTAGCCGATCTCGTGTAGTCGTTGATGCTTAGCGACAGGAGGTGACTGACGAGGGCCAACACATTCTCACCCGTCATTGCGGACAGTGATTGACCAGGAACATGCTCCCTGTACCATCCGAGCATGCGGCGCGCGGCCAGTATCCTTCCCTGGCGAGTTCTGGGCTGCAGCCCGCGAACCTTGCACAAGTGCTCGTCGTAGGCGGCTAGCAATTGCCAGTCGGGATCCGGGGTCCTGTGCTCACGCGCTACCGGGAGTCGATCCTGCAGCAGTCGAAGCACATGGCGTATCGCAGTTTGGGCTCCGACACGGACGCTCGGTGCTTCAATTGCAAGCAGATAGCGCTCGACAAGGTCCTGATCAATCGCCGCACTATCCCGATGACCAACCTTGCTCGCGAACTGACCAAAACGGGCGATGCGGTCGAGGTAGACTCGCGCTGAGGCTCGCGCGTAGCCGATCTCCGAGAAACGGGCGGCAATGCGGTCCATCTCGCCACCTAGTGCGCCGCTGCGCAGGCGTTCCAGGACGCCTGGATACTTGAAGTAAAGCTCCAGCATGACGTTCTCTCCTTTGCATGATGCGCCGGAACGTCCCGGCGTCAGGAGAGAGTAAAAGCTCAAATATTATGTGGCGGCAACGACGACACCGTACCTCGAAAACACTTAAGGTGTGGCGATCTGTTGGAGGCCTAAGAGACTTGCTGACACATATTGGTACCCGTCACATATCAGCGGGTTCTCCTCAAGCGCTGTTTGCACCTTGGCAGCCAAGCCCTGGAAGCCGCATCGCGCATATCCGTGATGCCCGCGACAAGCCAGATACGCGTACCTGTTGGCAGAGAAATCACGAGCGCAGGCTCTCCAAAACCGTTCGAAGCATCTCAGCGTCGACAATACCGTCGACCTTAACCACTGCCCGGCCGATCCGAACCTCGATTGAACCAGCGGGCACAGCCGGCCGCACGATCTCTGGCTCTGGCGGCGCCGGAGGTTCATCGACCGATGACGCCTCGTTCAAGATCGCCACCGGAACGAGTTGCACCGGCTCGGCTTGCTGTTCCGCCAGATACCGGCGCCGCCACGCGAACACGAGGTTCGCGTTCAAGCCGTTCTCACGGGCCAACCGGGCGATTGACACCCCTGGTTCGCAGGCTGCCTTCGCCAAGCGACGTCGGAATTCGGGATTATGGTTCGGGCGACCTTTACGGCTGCCGGGCCTCTGTGTTGGCTCTGACAAAGTGGTGTCCATCACTTCGAAAATGATGGACATCACTTTGATGCCGATCCCTGCAGCCGTCTACGACGGCCGCCGCGAGCCGCTTACGCTCAAGCAGCAGTTTGGTTATACGAAGACGCGGTACCGGGGATTGGTGAAGAACACCGCGCAGATCACGACACTGTTTGCGCTGGGCAACCTCTGGATGTCACGCAGGGCTCTAACCAAAGTGTGA
>NZ_JBFRCB010000021.1:0-22770 GCF_040965375.1 Paraburkholderia sp. EG286A | reverse complement strand
CCCGCGGATATCAGCATGATCCACCGTCGAGATTTACTGCTACGTCGCCTTCAGGAAATTCAGATGACATGAGACCCAAAAAGCCGAAAACCGATCCCTATTGACAAGCGGAGTCATATCAACGGTCTTGCGCCATTTCGCCCGCCACACAGGTCGACCGCGCCAAACCCGGTCTTCAGGCAGATGGGTAGCCGCGCCGATGGCGCACTGCTGTCGCCGCCGAAGTCCTCTGGCTGCGACGTCTTGATTGCGCGCAGCGGGGATGAACCGGGCCGCTGACCCACGTCGCCAGTGTCTCCGATCCAGTGGAGGGTAATCACGAAGGAGCATATATCTCGTACTGCAAAATAATTCTGCCGTGGGATCGGCCGCATTTTTTCGATACATATACGTGTGGCCCGCCAGACAGGATGGCAGTACCGATCAGGCTGTCCACCTTTTTCCCGCTGTCCGTGGAGACGGCGCCGACAGATGACTGACGCCAATTGGAGCCAAAGACGCTTGACGGCCACGAACGGTCGTTCGACATCAACCCTCAAGCGTTGACGATCGCGAGGTCGCCTTCGCGACCGCTGGTCGCGAACGTCTACTCTGCCGCACTGGGCCTGTGGGTACCGGTGATCGTTGACGCCACCCCTAGAGAAAGCCGCGTCAGACCTTTTCTGTCGCCAACTTCAGGCCTAGTCCAACAAACAGAGCGCCCATCGTTTTGGTCAACCAGGAAGAAATAGTCTGGTTCCGGCGAAGCGCATCTGTCATTCGCGCTGCGAGAAACACGTACGTGATACTCGTTCCAATTCCAACCATGTTGCCAGTCACGCCTAACGCGACGAGATCTTTCACCGGACTTGGGTCGTGCGCGCTGATGAACTGGGGAAGCAATGCGACGTAAAACAGCGCGACTTTCGGGTTCAAAACATCACTGAGAAAGCCTTGCCAAAAAATGAGCCGCAAGGCCTTCACCTTCGCGTCACCAGCGGGGAAAGCAAAGCCGCCTTTGGAGCGCAATGCTCCGAGGCCGAGATATAGCAGGTATGCCGCGCCTATCCACTTCACCGCAGTGAACGCCGTCGCTGATGCTAGGACAAGCGCCGAGAGACCAGTAATCGCGGCGAGCAAGTGTACGTAAGCGCCGAGATTGATTCCAAAGGCAGCGCATAGCCCTGCCGCACGTCCCTGAGCAATTGTTCGCCCAAGCAAAAACAGCATATCGGGACCCGGGACTAGGCACAAAATGAAACTAGCTCCGACGAACAAGATGTATGTATGAAGGCTCATGGTTTCTCGGGTTCGATCTTGGATGTGCGGCGCTCAACTGCGATAGGCGTGTTGGGCACGAACGTCATCCTACCAGCGCGGTTGGCTGCGCATGTTGAACGACCGCTTGGGAGCAGGTGGAAGGTCCGTAACGGGTCGGTTATGCCTGTTGCATGAGACGTGGGCCGGGGTCGAGCGGCGTGCCCGGTCGTGAGACGCAGTGCGGCCAGGAAGAGTCATCCGCCACGATACTAGTCCAGTGAACCAATGAAATTGCACTGATCTAATCTTACTGTGTCACAAAATTCATTTGCAGCGAAGCGATACCTGGTAGTATTGAATAATACAGACTTCGGGCGATCGCGATGAGAGAAGATGTCGATGAATTTGACGCGTATCTGGATCATCTGGGACAGGCTTTAGGACACGCCGATCGTCATGCCGGCCTCAAGGGTTACTGCTCGGGTCTGGTGTTGCCCCTGTCGCGCAAGAGCGTCGAGCCGATGGCCGCGCACATTGACCCACTTCACGCGAGTGCGAAGCACCAGTCACTCCACCATTTTGTGGCCAAGGCAGACTGGTCTGACCGTGCGGTTCTGCAGCGGGTACGCGAATGGGTGATGCCGGCGTTAGGTCTACACGCTGCTGAAGAGGCTGGCTATTACTGGATTATTGACGACACGGGCTTCCCGAAGAAAGGCAAGCATTCGGTCGGCGTAGCGCGGCAATACTGTGGGCAACTGGGTGCGACGCTGGCGCCTGGTGCACGACGTTTCGCTTCCAGCGCGGTATAGAGGCCAGAGATGCCTCCGCCGACAACGACAAGATCGAAGCACATGGTCATGATCGGGGCACCTCCCACCAAATCGAAACGGCCTCTATAGCCGCATTTCCAACGTTGTGCAACTGGTGGCGAACTCGAGGGCCGAATTGAACCGCGTCGCCTGTCTTCAACTCAATGCTCCGGCCGTCGACTACCGCACGACCATGCCCCCTGGAGAGATACCAAAGTTCCGGGACATCATGCGCTTCTGCAACGGTGGCGCAACCAGGAGCGACGCGAAATGACGCAAGCCGGAATGGCGCCTTGGGCTGTTCACTCGCCAAGCCCTCGAACTCACACATGGTCACACCTATAGCACAGGTGGTAACTGGGCCGCACGCAACCGTTCCCTGCCGAATACCGTCAATGTCTGCAAAGCGCGCGCTACCTTCGATTAAGACGCGATCGCCCCTTGCATCCAGCCCTAGCCGGCCACCGCTAGCTGAGGCTTGCAACGCACGCAGACTCGTGCGACCCAAGCGATCGGACCAGTACGGCTGAAGCTTGCAATGCGCGGACACACACACCTGATCCTCGTCGATGGAAATCGCTGGCGCAAAAAACCGCGACACGATGTCATATTCAGCGAGCGAACCGTTTGGTTCGGTACGTGCGGTCAGCACGACGCCACGACATTCAAGGCCGCGAATTGCAGCGATATCAGGCACAAAGCGTGTGACGATAGACTCATCCGCGACGACGGCAATCAGATCATCATAAGCGCGCCGGCATTCGACCAGCGGCACACCCAGCGCGTCCGACACGGCGCGCGCCGTCGCCCTGTCAGCAGCGACGCTGAGAATGCGAGGGAAGCTCATGGTGATGGCCTCGCTAGCGCGCGTGATAGTCAGAGCGCCGCTCCTCGACCTGAACGTCAGCGCGGGGCCCGGCACTTCCCCTCGAGTAAATAGCCAATGCGCCGCCGCGAGCGTCGCGTGACCACAGAGCTCAAGCTCGGCACTAGGCGTAAACCATCGTATGTCGAAGCTCGCGAGTTCGTCGTGGTCCGATGATGGCAGCACAAAGGCAGTGGTCGGCAGCTTCGCATAGTGAGCGGCCGCTTGCAATTGCTCGGACGGAGGAAATTCACGCAAGATTACAACACCAGCAGGATTGCCACTGAACCGGTCATCAGCAAATGCATTGACGACGTTCGGCGCCCGCTGCAGCTCCGGCGGCAATGACGCATGAGATATTCCGGCGAGATCTAGCGTGGTGAAGCCGTGCGTTCGTGTCATGAAATTTTCTCCGTCATTTCTTGCCATGGCTTCCGCGGCGCCCCAAGGTTTCGCCTGACCACGTGATAGCACCGCTCATTACACCGCAATCGAAGCGCTCGATATGGAGAATGGCGTTCAAGATTCGCGCACTGCGCCATGAAAGCAGACTGAGGTAGGGATCGGCGACCCCATACTGCGAACGCGCGCCGTTTTGCAGATAAAGTCGACAGTCGGGCGGTCCATCCAGGACCACGGAAAAATCATCGCGGATCTCAAGCTCCGTGTCTCCTAGTATGGTTTGCACAAACGACAGCCGGCTTCGTAAAGGCTCGAGTAACCTCGGCAGCGAGGATCTGTACCCTGTGCAGAGAATGACGACATCCGCATATGCGTGCATCACATCGCCGTTCACGCGGTCACGCACTGTCAACAGATAACCAGGCCCGTCGAGACTTATTGCCTCGACCGACGAATCGATCCGTATCTCGCAGGTGCCCGGCCTTGCCTTATGCGCCACTTCACGCTCGTACAAGAGCTGATAGATTTCCCGAAGCGTCGAGGTGGTGACGCCATCGCCCGCCAGTTCCTGGACCGTCAGAAATCGTTCACGCGCCTCGCGGGAACGCCGTTGGAACCACATGCTGTATTGGGGAAAGAACCATTCATTGACGAATGGACTGTCTTCGAGGGCAAATAGATTTGGCCGACGCGACACCCACGTAATCGTTGCCGGTTCTCCATGTAGCCCGCGCAGTAGCGCACTGACGACTTCGGCGCCGCTTTGGCCGCCGCCCACCACCGCGACGCTTGAACCTGCGAAATTCCGCTTTTCACTCAGAAATGTGCTGCTATGAAAAATGTTCTTTCCGCGAATTAGGCGTGCGAAGTCAGGCACGAACGGTTCCCGGCCCACACCGATGACGACCGTCTTCGTGCGCACCGCTTCTTGCTCGGCACCCACGCAAAATGAATCGCGATCTAGGTCGATTTCATTGATGGCCGTGCCGAAGCGGATATTGGGCAACCGCATGGCAGCCCATTTCAGATAATCCTGAAACTCCTGCCGGGTGATACGGTCCAACCCGCACACGATGGCTCGATAGAGGCGCCGATGGTCCTTAAGGTAGGCAAGAAACGAGTATGGGTTGGTTGGGTCGACGAGCGAGACAAGGTCTTTCAGGAAACTCGTCTGCATCACTGCCCCGTCGACCATCAATCCGGGATGCCACGCCGGAACAAGTGCTCGCTCAAATACAGTCACGGCAAGCTCACGCTGGTTATACGCAAGCGCAGCGAGACTCAGGTTCGCTGGACCTGCACCGACGGCGACGACAGGCTCTCTGCTCAATTGGCGACCTCGCAACGAAAATTTACCTTGGAATGTTCATGCCAGCAGCAGTCAAACCGGCTCTGACATCAATAGAGCGCCGTCACCGAGCGCCGCGGGCTTCGCGATTGGGTTCAGGCTAGCAACAAGACGTTTAAGGAGACAATGGCAAGCGTTACCGTCAGCATGAGATCGATCCCGCCATGAGCGACCAGCATTCCAGCGATGTAGGGAAAGCCAAACACGCCGGCAAAGTACGCAATCGTGAAGACTTGGGAGGTGACCGGCACGGACAATTCCGCGTCGTCGGCAAGATTGACCGCCATGCAGTTCAAGGTCGAATAGGTCAGCCCATAGCCTATTGCGAAAACGCAGGTGCTGATTACATAGACAATTGAGCTGCCGCTATTGCAAATGAAGAGCGCTAGCGCGGAGAGTATGGCGATGAACAGCGCGAATGCGAGCTTGCGAACAGGCAGCCTGCTGATTGCTAGCGCAAGCGTGAACCGGCATACGACGGTCGTCAAGGTGAACGTCAGGAAGAAAAGATCCGCGGGTAGGTGTCGAGATTCTGCGTAAGCCGTCTGGTAAGTCGAGAGTCCGGCAAAAGCGCAGGCGGCAAGTCCGATCATCGCAATGGGCAGGCGGGTGGTCGACCACAAGACCGATGCGGCTTGCGTAAGTGTGATGCCAACCGGTGCCATCGATAAGTGCGGCGTGCCTTGCATAAGCTTCCGGACTAACGCGAGTGCGACGGCAGCAGAAAGGCAGACACAAGCCAAACCGATATAAACCACAGAAAATGAACCGAATCGGTGCGCGAGGAGATGTCCAGTCGGTGACGAGAGTCCGAGTCCTGCCATTTGGGCGCCTGACAGCAGCGTCAAATGTTTGATCCGCGCTGAAGGCTTCAAGTGGTGGATGATTTGGAGCGGTGCCAAGATATAGAACGCCGACCAACCTAGACCCAGCAACAGTCCACCGGCGAAGGCAATCCTCAAATCGACGCGTGTCAGCCCAAATGCGAGCATCGCCGCGGACATCGCTCCGGCGGCTGCGACGATCGTCGACATCAGTCCGATCCGTTGCGCTATCCAGCCGGCGAACAGCGAACTGATGATCACGGTGAAGATGCCAGTCGAAATGACGGCGCCCGCCATTGCAACGTCGAGCCCGCTTGCGCGCAGATAGTCGGCCAGCAGAAAACTTGCCCCATAAGCCGCCGCAAGCGCGGCGCTCGCAAGCAGGAACGGTATGAACGCGGTAGCTTTGAGCGTGGAAGGCAGTTCGGCGGGTGCACTCATGAGGCCATACTCGCGGGAAGGCAGTTGGTAAGATCATGCTCACGCAACAGTCGCGACTTGTGGAGATTGGGCGCCTTTGCATCCGGTATCTGCCGGGTTTCCGTAAAAGCGGATGCCGATGGAGTATCGGCGTGGCCTAGCCATACCCAGATGGCGTCGGCGGTGCGCGGCATCAGCGGGGCAGCTAGGAAGGCGAGGCCTTTGAGCCACGTATATGCCGTGGCTGGCGTGCGCGCTTCATTGGCGAGATTCAGCCATGCCATAAGCTGCTTTGACGCCAGCGAAACCCGCAGCTTGTCGGGTGACAGCGCCGCGCTTTGCTCACCATAGAGCTCGACTAGCCTCGCGAACAGCGACGAATCGAATGCCGGTTCGCCGCGAAATGCCGGGTGCTCGACTATCGTCGCGCAGGCGTTTGCGACGAGCGTCCCGACCGTCGAGACGAGATGATTGTGACGGCTAAGCATGGTGCCAATACGAAAATCTGTTTCCTCTTCCTCGGGACATATTTCGGAGAGGTACACGCGCAGCGCATCCGTGTTGATGCCGCTAATGTTCCCGATATCACCAGCCCAGATTACGTGGCCGCGGCTAGTCGAGAACTTGCTGCCGTCCAGCTTGAGGAAGTAGTTGAAGTTCACCCTGTCGAAAGGACGAAAATTTTGCTGCACAAGCGCACAACCCGTTACCCCGACGAGCACCGGAACTGTATTGTCGATCCCCGTCGAGCCGATCAGGAATGTGTCACTCTCATACGAGAAGGGATTCGCCACACCGCGCTCTTGTGCATACCGCTTACCGCAGTAGAGATGGTGCGTATAGCAGCTTGCCGAATAGCTAAAGAGAATCTGACGATTTACGCAAGCGTCGGCTTGCCATGGAATTCCATAGAGCCCGGGCAACGTCAATCGCATGGTGCCCCCGCGCCGATCGACGTATCGTTGCGCGATACGCGCAAACGGTGCCTCGATGTGCATTTTCCCCCATTGCGCGGTCAGTTGGCTCGGATTCCGCATGTTCATGAAGTACGACTTGCTTTCTACCCACTCAGTGATTGTTCCGCGTCGTGAAACGGGCTTTACCGCATCCCAAGGTTCGAAGTGCATGCCGCAAGCTTCACAAAAGAAGCTGCCGGCCGGCTTCAAACAGGCAGGACAACATGCCGCCAACCAGGCGCCGATGGAAAACCGGTCCTCTATAGGTGCAGTGGAAGGCAACGCATCGTCAACGGGCAGTCGTTCGTCGCGCAGTTGGACTTGGCCGCTTTGTACCAGTCTGCGCATGAGTGCTTCCCGCACACCAAGAAACGTATCGATGTTGGTGCGTTGAACGGGATCATCAAACCTGTCGAGATGAATATCGAGGGCCTTCAAATCGGTCCCGATCTGCACATGAAATCGCGCTGCCATCGTTGCCGGATTCTCTCCGAGCTGCACCGCTTTTGCGACGACGTGATTTTCGAAGCTGTCCGTAGTGAGTCCATACCAAACATCATGTCCGCTACGTCGCAAGGCGCGTGCGAGGATATCCATTCGCAAAAAGGGACCACCCGCGTGACCAAGATGCGCGCGTCCGTTTGCGGTCAAATTCACAGGCGAAATAACGATTTTGCGCAGCGGCGTGCGTATATCACCTAACCCGACAAATCCAATTGCATTCCGCATCAGGTGTCCCGTTCAGGTAACCAACATTGCGAAGGATTATTTGACCGCGCTGGTAAATTGCCGATAGGTCAATTTCTGCCGTCTGCTTTTCTGCTGACTCTTCACTTGAATCCACTCCTGTTGGTGGAAGAGCACAAGCAATAGTTGGGCCAAATACCACGATATGTGCATCGATCAGCAAGGCGCTTCCGCGCAGCCGCCCTGGAACTCACTGAACTACGATGGCTTGCGCCTTGCCATTTCGGACGGTAACCATCAATGGATGGAGGCGGGTTCGCGCGGTGGCAATCCGGAGAGCAGGTTCACGGGGGGTGCCCCTATGTAATTCGTCAAGCGTTAGGGGCTGACTTTGGTTCGTAAAAGGTGCCGACGCGCAGCATGGCGAACAGGACATCGCAGCGTCGCCGTGCCAGTGCGATGAGCGCCTGGTTATGTCGCTTGCCCTGCTGGACCTTGCGTGCGTAATACGCTCGCGAAACAGGGTCTCGTAAAGCCGCGAAGGCGGAGAGGAACAAGGCGCGTTTGAGTACCTTGTTGCCGCGCCTGGACGGATGCTCGCCACGGATAGATGAGCCCGAGCGCCGGGTAACTGGTGCGAGGCCAGCGTAGGCCGCCAGGTGACCTGCCGAAGCGAAGGCTTTGTGCGCGACCTCGGTGAGGAGTCTGGGGCGGTCCTGGCGCCGACTCCCGGCATGCTGGTTAGGAGCGGGCGAGAGGTGCCTTTACCGATGTCGACGCCGATGAAGACATCGACGGCGTCATGTTGTTGGAATTCTTGCATCGAAGTTTGTGCAGATTGAACGAGTGGGCCTGCAACAACGGTGGCAAGTCTCGGCATCCACGTTACGGACGGCCTTGGAATATCCCGGCCGAGCCCCTATTAGCGATCACCAGCCACCCACCAGACCCGGTGACACCCCCCCGGATCATGACTGCGACTGGGCGCGAGAATCATGCCGGGCCTGGCTGGCCAAGGCCTCGATTATCGAGGCGGGAAGATAGTAACGGGGCGTAGGGTCGAAAGTTGCCGGCGCTGGCTGCGAGTAAGACTCTGCCAATGGAGCCTGGTCAACACTGCATGGGGTGACGCATTTCTTCCAATCGCGCCGACGGATGTCGGCAATGGCCGTTTCCCGACAAACTGCGCTCGAAAGCAGAAAGGGAACTGTCGCAATAAGTCGTTCTGCTATGCTGACGGGCCTTAATGCGTGACGTGATCGATGACCGAGAAGCTGGGTCCGGGTGTGGGAAAAGTACTCAAACGCTTGCATTACCCGCTGGACGTGATGTTGCTGTGGGTTCGGTGGTACGTGGCCTATGCGCTGAGCCTGCGTCATCTCGAACAGATGATGGCCGAGCGCGGGATTGCGGTCGATCATTCGACCGTTCATCGTTGGGCACTCAAACTGTTGCCGGTCCTGGAGAAGGCGTTTCGACGGCGCAAACGGACGGTCGGCAAGAGCTGGAGGATGGACGAGACCTACATTCGAATCAGGGGTGAGTGGCGGTATCTCTACCGGGCTGTCGACAAGGCAGGCAACACAGTTGATTTTCTGCTGCGAGCCCGACGGGACAAGGCTGCAGCCCGGTGCCTATTTCGAAAAAGCAATCGACCAGAATGGCGAACCCGAGACCGTGACGATCGACAAGAGCGGATCGAATCTGGCTGCCTTGCAAGCGATCAACGCCCCGCGGGATGTGCCGATCAAGGTCCGCCAGAAAAAGTACCTGAATAACATCATCGAACAGGATCATCGGGCGATCAAGCGCCGGACCCGATCCATGCTTGGATTCAAGAAATTTCGTTGTGCCCGCATCCTGTTGGGCGGCATCGAAGTTATGCACATGATCGTCAAGGGGCAGATGGACGATGGTGGTGTCGATCAGAATCCCGCACAGCAATTCTATTCACTGGCTGGATAACTAGTCCGTATCGTATTGGGACATTACTAACCTCTCATTCTTACCGCGACAGAACCCGCCCGCCGCGGCCGCGGTTACTTCGCTAAGAAGTATATGTGACAAACTGCGAGCGTTTTGTCGACAAGACGACATCACGAACCTCGAAGGGCGGCTCAATTACGGTTTCAAAGGCTTTCTCGCACATGGCACAGAAGCTGCTCGAGAGCGTCTTGCATCGAAGGCTGTCGCCGTAAAAACTATTCGCGCTTGTGTGTTTCAAATTCAAAACTTCGTTTCACGTCCTATTTCACTGGAGCGACAATGTCTCAATCACAGAAATTGATTTTTACGGAAAAGGTTGACACGTCAACAAGCTAAAAGAGTGCGCTCGCCGCGCCGAATGCCTCCAGACATGAACTCTTCATTGTTGGGTATGACCCGAGGGCTAACCATGGATCAGATCGAACACCCCCCGGAAATTATGGTGCAAGTCGACGAGTCGCAAGTCCGCAAGATCACAGCGGAGCCGATCGCCTGACGGAAGTCGGACTACCGTTATCGACCGGCATGCTACGGCAGGGTCCCGGTGACGAGATTCCAAATTTACCTGAAAGATCGCGAAGCGTTTCTGTTCCCGCCAGGAGAGAAAAACCGACTGCAGCTTCAGTCCACGATCAAGCCGTTCGGTCAATGCTATGCAGTCGTCTGCGATTTTCTCAAGAGGGGCATCGTGTTCTGCGGTGGTAAAACGCCCCACGGCTTGATCGGGATGCTACCGTGAGTGCTCACATCAAACAGAAGTTGCTTCTGAAGCCAGCCTGATCTACGTCTGAACGATTGGCGTTCGATATGGATGGAGTTGCCACTGTAACTCAGGACACGCGGACACCGTTAGGTTGAAGGCACCGCAGCGCGCCTGAACTCGCGCGGCGAGCGGTATTTCAGGGCTTTATGCGGGTGGCGCTCATTGTAGTGTTTAAACGCGATAGCCAGACGCGAGAGCGCCGTTGGTGCATCGGGCTTGTCCATATAGGCGACGTAATTATGTTTCATCGTCTTCACGAACGATTCGGCCATGCCATTACTCTGCGGCGAACGGACTGGTGTGGTCAGCGGCTCAAGTCCCAGTTCACGAGCGAAGCTGCGTGTGCGGTGGTCGATGTAGGCCGAGCCGTTGTCCGAGAGCCATTCGATGGGCTGCGTAGCCTGCGTGCTGCCGAAGCGCTGTTCGACGGCGGCCAACAACACGTCGCGCACCACATCACCGCTATGGCCGCCGGTCGCCGCCGCCCAGCTAATCGCTTCCCGGTCGCGGCAGTCCAGCGCGAGCGTAACGCTCAGCGGCGTGCCATCGTCGCACCGGAACTCAAAGCCATCGGAGCACTAGCGGGTGTTGCTACGGTCAACGGCAACGCGACCGTCGTGCCGCCGACTGTCTCGCCGCACGCCGGGACGACGCAGCAGCAACTGGTGCTCATACATCACCCTATAGACGCGCTTGTGATTGATGCACGGCGCGCTGGCCTGTTCTCGACTACGGCGCAGCAGTGCCCAGATGCGTCGGTAGCCGTAAGTTGGGAGGTGCGCTACGTGGGCCTGGATTTCCTCGACCAATTCCGTGTCGTCAGTCGATTTGGCGCTACAACCATCTTGCCAATCGGGCGAGCGAGCCTGTTTCGCTGCTACACCAGAGCGCGCCACGCCGAGAACTTCGCAGACCGTTTTCAATGGTCGTCCCCCGGCAGCAAGGGCGAGCGCGCAATCAGGTTTTTTGAGCGCCCCCATTCCACGGCTTCTTTCAAGATTTCGACTTCCATCGTCTTTTTCCCGAGTAGTCGTTGCAGTTCCTTGATTTCCTTGATGGCGGCGGCCAGCTCAGATGCGGGCACAACAGATTCACCCGCCTTCACCGCCGCCAGACTGCCTTCCTGGTATTGCTTGCGCCAGCCGAACCTGGTTGGCGTTGACGCCGTGTCGGCGTGCCACGCCCGACACGGACGCTCCCGGCTCCAGTGTTTCCTGCACGATGGCGATTTTTTCCTGCGGGGTGCGCCGACGACGGCGCTCCGGCTCGGTCAGAATTTCGATGGGTTCCACGTAATGACTAGGCTTACTGATAGGCACAAGACTATCCCTTATTTTAAGAGAGTCCTCGTGTCCTCAGATACGTAGGGCCGCTCCAATGGAGTGGTCCGAGACGCGCCGCCCACGCTGGAACTGTTGTTCAATTAACGTTCGAACGTGGTTGGGAAAGAATATGGAGCTAGCAATTCGTGATTCACGGAGCTTGGGTTTTGAGCACCCGGTAATCACCCACTGAATGGCAGCCGGAGAGTGAAAGATGTTTGACTGCAACCTGATGCACAAGCTTGAGGACTTCGAAAATCCCCGGATCGTTAAGTTGAGTGACGACCTCTATGGGGCGAGCTTTTCTCTCATGAAATTGCTCCCAGCGCGGTTTATGCTCGAGCGAGCCGTTGAGGAGGGCTTGCTTCGGCCGGGAGGCACCATCTGTGAGTCCTCTTCAGGCACTTTTGGTCTCGCGTTAGCCATGCTTGCTGTGCAGTACGGCTACAAACTTGTATTAGTGAGCGATTGGGCGCTGGATCGACATCTTCGTAAGCGCTTCGTCGAACTCGGCGTACACCTAGATATTGTCGACAAGCCCGCGCGCAATGGCGGACTTCAGCAGGCGCGGTTAAACCGGCTGGCCAAATATCTGAAAGAGATACCTGGCAGCTTTTGGCCATCGCAGTATTCCAACAAGGACAATCCACTCGCTTACGGAAAATTCGCCAAATTGCTCATTGAAAGGGTAGGGAAAATTGACGGCTTGGTGGGGTCAGTTGCGTCGGGAGGGTCCATGTGCGGGACGACACGAACTCTCAGAGCAACACTACCGGAACTCCATGCGATCGGTGTTGATGCCCCCAATTCGGTGCTGTTTGGCAGACCGGGGGGGGAATTGATAGGCCTGAGTAATCTAGGCGGAGAAATAGTCCCTTCAAATCTCGACCATAGTCAATTTGACGAAATTCATTGGCTGACGTGTGTTGAAGTGTGTGACGCGACTCACCGACTGCATCGGGATCAAGGGCTATTTATGGGGCCGACTAGTGGTGCGGCTTATAGAGTGGCAGACTGGTGGTCAAGTAAACACCCTGGCAAGAAGGTTGTCGCTATCTTTCCCGACGAAGGTCACCGCTATCTCGAAACAGTCTACGACGACGGTTGGTTGTCGTCGCTACCTGGGTGGCCTGATACAGCGCGTCAAGAGCCATCGACCGTATATGTGCCTACTGAGAACATGAAGGGCTGGTCGTGCTATGCATGGGGGAGGCGGACGCTTGAAGAGGTCCTTTCTAGCCTCGTCGATCCTTTATCTGCAAATTTGCTCGAGTCTCCGCGGCGATCCATGACGCTACATTCAACCGCATCTCGTCCCGAAGAACGAACTGAGCCGGAGGAATTTTCGAAAGAAGATTTTAACCCAGCGCTGATGGCCCTGTCTCCTTGTGATAATGCTTATGTGACGCACTTGGATTTGGAGCTGGAGCAGGCGCAGTTTGTGGATCCATTGTACGTAGTATTTTCTGAACTCCGTAATAGCTCATATCCCGATCAGGAACACCCCTTTTCGATAGTAAGCCGAGACGAAATCGTTGGCTTTTTTGTCCTCCGGGAAAAAGCCGCACTTCCAGAATGGGCGCCGCCAGACGCTATCACTTTACATAGCCTTCGCATAGGTCGATCGTATCAAGGTAATGGATATGGCGAGGCGGCACTTCTTCTGGCCAAGAAATGGATTGCAGCGAATCGATCAAGCGTCAAGCGTCTCATGCTCGCAGTTAACACGCGCAATGTAAAAGCTAGGCAGCTGTATCGAAAATCGAACTTTCGCGGGACTGGCGTCAGCTATTGCGGTCCGCATGGAATGCAGGATATCCTCGAATGCGAAATAGACTCTGGAAACGGCTGTTGTGCGCATACCTTCGGGTTACTTCATCAGGCCGTGCCATATCGAAGCTAGGTGGTCATGCAATGCCGCCTTCGGGCCCGTCTGCGCCTGAAGCAACAATGCTCTGTATGGAGCGGCGGTAGGGATGCCCGGACACGGTCCCCAGCTCCAAATAGTGGCGTGACTGCGAGACGGGGACCACGGCGAACCGCCCCGGATTTTGTGGAGGCTCCAACTCTTGAGAGAATGGAGCCATGAAAAAGAAGGTAAGCAAGTTTTTGCCAGAAGTCCTAGAGCGCGCAGTGCGTCTGGTGCGCGAGCAGCGGCCTTCATCGATCAGCATCGCGACACCTTCGGGGTCGGGCCGATCTGCAAGGTCTTGCGGATTGCCCCGTCGGGCGGTTCTGGTACAGCTGGTCTCGTCCCTTGGCAGGACACCATGCCGCTCATGCACACTGAGTGCGGCGATTCGACTCCCTTTCGAACAGAAGATGACACCGGTCGCAGGTCCACGATCGCCGCCGACGGCATCAATCTCCATAAACATCGAAGGCGAAGTATTTCTTCTCAATTCGCTCATACGTTCCGTCCCTTCTCAGGTCTGAGATTGCCTGGTTAACCCTCTGTTTGAGATGACCGTCTTCTTTGCGAAAACCGATCGCGTTCCCCTTCAAGCTGAACGGGTCGACAATTTTGTCGCCGACAAATCCATGGCTGACACCACGAGGCGTTCCCAGGAAGCCGAGTTGCGCTTGGATGTCGCCAATCAGCACAGCATCAAGGCGCCCCACCGCCAAGTCCTCGTACACCAGGTTCTGGTTTTGATACGGCACCACTGTCGCGCCCTCCGGCGCCCAATGCCTCTTCGCATAAGTTTCCGCAATCGTACCTTGCTGGACACCAACCGACTTTCCGCGCAGAGCTTCGGGCGTTGGCAATACGGTGGAGCCTTTTTTTGCCAGAAGGCGAAGTGACGAATTCCAAAGCTTATCGCTGAACGAAATCTGTTCTGCGCGTTGGTCAGTTATGGTCATTCCCGACATGATTGCATCGAATTTTCGCGCTTTTAGGCCAGGGATCATTCCGTCAAAGTCATTTTCAATCCAGACGCACTTCGCATGCAGGCGGGCGCAAATTTCGTTTCCCAGGTCAATCTCGAACCCGACCAGCGTTCCGCTTCTGTCCTTGGACTCGAACGGCGGATATGTTGGATCCACGCCGAATCGAATGGTTGAAATATCATTTGCATAGCAACATGCCGAGATCATCGACACCAGGAGCAAGACAACTGCTTTCATTACCGCCTCACTGTTGAAGGGGCCACAAGCAAGGACATTCGAGCCACGCTTTTGATGGGCAGATGGTGCGTTATCCGAGGCCCTAGAGTTGCATCGCTCTACGTCGCGCGCCAAGCGACGTAGAGATTGACAAGCATAAGCCGACAAAAGCGAACCGTGGATCAGCTATGCGCACGCCGCAGACAAAGATACTAGGTATATCGACTATCCGTCAACTGAGATCGACTCCACTGTCACAGTCAACCACCTGAATATAGGTCGCAGGTGAATGTCTAATGCACTGTCATGGGGATGCGGATCTATTTTCTCGGACTGATTTACGTTGTTAATCCGAGGCTTTCACGGTACTCGATGGGGCTGAGATAGCCAAGGGAACCCAACTGGCAGATTGTCGCCTTGATGCGCTTCCCGAGTTTCAGGTACAGCTCGACCGCCCGAACCCGGTCTTCGTATGAATACATGGACTACCTCCAAAGTAGTCCAAGATTTTGTCCGCCTCTCCAGTGGGTGAATTCTGCGTGGACATCAACACCATGCCATCCCACAGCTTTCCCAGCGGTGTTGCGAAGCCACGGCGCAACCGTGTGTCCCGGAATTCGCTTCCCTGAACTTCAAGATCCATCCATGACCGATCATCCGCCCGTCGCTTGCCGGCCATCTCGCTTACGCGTGAAACATCACGTATTCCCGGTTGATATGACTTCCGGCGTCAATTGGATTGGATCGGTTTTGTGTTTCCGATGTCTGAATTTCCTGAGGGCGACGTAGCAGTAAATCTCGACGGCGGATCAAGCTGATATCCGCGGAGCTGCCGCATTAAAGGTGTCCGGCCAATGAGCCTTCCGCTACCTACCGCCGCAAGTCGGATAAGATCCGTTGCCTAACCTGGTCGCGGGTTACTCGTGTGCCGGGCTACGTCGCCTTCAGGAAACTCCTCCGGGTCTGGTTACGTTGGATGCAGGCATACAGTATTGCTCCACGTCATGTCATCTGTGTCTCGCGAGGTATGGCGAGCGACAACGACAGCCGGCAGATGTCCCATATGAACCCGTTGAGTTCGCGGGCCACTGCAACTACCGCGATATTTTTCTGCTTGCGGCGCGCAACGAGTTTGCGATAGCGTCGGCAAAGGCGTACCTGCGCGTCCCAGGCACGATCTACAATTGGCTTGGGCAACGACACTGGATCTCGGGGCTCACGCGTGCGTGGTGCCGGTAGCTCCATGCGGCTTCGACCAGCAGTTTTCTCGCATAGCTATTGCCGCATTTAGTGATGCTGCCCTGACGGCGCTTGTTGCCCGATGAGTGCTCGGACGGCGTCACTCCCAGCCATGCCATCAACTGGTGTGGGGTGCGCGAAGCGCGAGAGGTCACCCAGCTCGGCGAGCATGCCCACTGCGGTTGTGAACTGTATGCCGCGCATTGCCTGCAGGCCCAGGACGACCGGATAGAAGCGCCAGTTGACGACCGCCTCACGCAACGCGGACTCGAGCCGGTCACATTGTGCGAGCCGGTCCTCGATCGCGCGACGCTGTTCTTCGAATGCGAACTGCTGCCACGCACTTGCGAAGCTATATGCGCTCAGCCAGCGCCGGTGCGCTGGCCCCCAGTTTGCACAGCCGATATAGCGCACGCCGTGGGAAAGTAGAAAGGCCTTCACCCGTTGCCGCGCGCGCTTCAAATCGTCCTTGGCAATCACCCATGCGCGCGCCAGATCCCTGAATGCTTCATCCTCGACGCCGGGCACGTACACTGCCGACAGGTCACCAGCACGCAATGATCGAACGAGCTTAACGGCATCACGCCGGTCAGTCTTGATACGCTCACCCGGCTTCCTGGGAATCAGCGACGGCGCGCGCACCATGCATTCGAAACCTTTCTTTACAAGCTGCCGGTACAGCCCATATCCGCAGGGGCCGGCCTCGTAGACGACGTTGACGCATCGCCCTTTAGATTGCAGTCGCTTGCACAAGCGGTCCACGTCAGCCTGCGTAGCGCCGATCTTGCCGAGCAATTCAACCTCGCTCGCTCCGATGGCGTAGGCCGCCTTGATCGAGTCCATCGAGACCTACGTACGTAAAGCGTGCTATCGTCTTCCATGCCGGCCTTATCGGAAATCGCCGGGTGCGGCATGTCCGCATCTTGCGGCTCTGGCAGCGATGCTAACCCGCGTTTGATTCCGCTGCGGCGGGCCAGCCTCTGCCTCCCAGGAAGTCATACTGCCTACCAGGTTTCGCGGCAAAGATCTGCGTAATTGCAAGCAGACCGAGGCCCTCTTGACTTTCAGAACCTGGTCTCTGAGAGCCATTGATTCGCAAGAACGAGATTCGAAGGCGGCGGCGCCGAAGCTACTGCCACACCACTCAGGGAAGTGATCCTGTTCGTCGCGCGCCTGATCGCCGATCGCTTCGAGGAAGTCGGCATATTCCGGCACTCCTCCAACGTCTTCCGGCGGACAGACATTTTGCCCGTCCAGGCAAAGCGGCCGACGCATGTCGGGATCTCGTACGAGTGCTTTCTCGACCTTGATCCAATGCTCCCAGTTGTCGCCGTAGTCGTAGATGTAAGTGAAGGACTTTAATCCGCCCAATGCCTTCGCCAACGTGACCCGGCACCTACGATGGGCAGCATGTATACTAGGGAAGGTCTGCAAAAGTCCTGGCATTGAAGACTGGTTCGCCTATCCTGGAAGATAGACAAGTTCAAGGAGTTCGTCGATGACACAGCTCGGTCTTGGTCTGGATCTTTCGACGAAACGCACGTGCAAGCGGGAATTTCTCGATGAGATGAGGCGCGTGGTGCCATGGTTGAGGTTGATTGCGTTGATCGAACCGCACTATCCGAAGGGTAAGACTGGAAGGCCGCCGTTTCCGGTTGCGACGATGCTGCAGATCCACTTCATGCAGCAGTGGTTTGGTCTGTCAGACCCAGCGATGGAAGAGGCGCTTTATGACGTGCCGCTGTATCGTGAGTTTGCGGAGCTGGGCGAAGGTATGACGCGTTTGCCGGACGAGAGCACGATTCTGCGGTTCGGTCACCTTCTCGAAACGCACGGTCTGACCGCGCAGATGCTCGCGGTGGTTAGGATGTGTACGCTGACGCCGGATATCAGGGTATTGAGAAGCGCTGTCAGGCAAACCCGGTACGCTGGCATGTCGCGATGCGACCAGGTAAGCGTCGACAACTGGACCTGAACAATCGTCTGGACGCGATATACAACCAGATTGAGCGTCTGAAGGCTGGCGTGCGCGCCAAGGTTGAACATCCGTTTCGCGTGCTCAAGCAGCAGTTTGGTTATACGAAGACGCGGTACCGGGGATTGGTGAAGAACACCGCGCAGATCACGACACTGTTTGCGCTGGGCAACCTCTGGATGTCACGCAGGGCTCTAACCAAAGTGTGAAACTCTCGGGTCAGGCGGTGAGTCTCGGAAAACGAAGATCATCATGCTTCAAAGGCCGGACGACCAACCTGCCAGCAGGCGCTTACGGCTGATACGCTCAACGCGAAAAAAGATCAGCGCTCTGAAAGCGTGTTGTGCAGACCTTCCCTAGTATTCCGTCCCAGAAATAACTTTACGTAAATTCAGATTGGTCTATGATCGAATCACGATGAGTTGGAGGCGATCATGGGACGCAAAGGAATCGAGGTTGTCGTGTCGGAACTGGAGCGAGAACAATTGCTGTCAATGAGCCGCTCGCGTTCGCTGCCTCACTCTCTCGTGCGCCGGGCAAAGATTGTCTTGATGGCCGCTGACGGTCATACGAGTCAGGAAATTGCGACGCAGTGCGAAGTAACACCACCCGCGATTACGCACTGGAAGAAGCGCTTTGTTGCCCATGGACTTGCCGGTCTGCATGATGAAGCCCGTCCAGGCCGGCCTCGCACGCATGATGATGAAGCAGTAGCGGAATTGCTTGCGAGGATACTGCATGAGAAGCCGGACGGGGCAACGCACTGGAGCGTGCGCTCCGCTGCTGCGCAGACAGGGATCTCGAAGAGTTCGGTGGCCCGATATCTGTCGTTGTTCGGCGTACAGCCTCATCGGTCAAAAAGCTTCAAGCTGTCTAATGATCCCTACTTCGTGGAGAAGGTGCGCAATATCGTCGGGCTGTACCTGAGCCCGCCGACCAATGCCCTGGTGCTGTGCGTCGACGAGAAGAGCCAGTGCCAGGCGCTGGAACGTACGCAGCCGATGTTGCCGATGGGGTTGGGCTATCTCGAGGGAGTGACGCATGATTACGTCCGGCACGGCACTACCACTCTGTTCGCCGCGCTCAATACGGCAACGGGTGAAGTTATTGCGCAATGTAAGCCGCGCCACAGACATCAGGAATTCCTGGCGTTTCTCAAACTTGTGGACCAGGCGGTGCCTGCCGATCTCGATGTACATCTGATCGTCGACAACTACGCGACACACAAGCATCCGAAGGTCAGGGCGTGGCTGGCCAAGCATATGCGCTACCACATGCACTTCACTCCGACCTACTCAAGCTGGCTGAATCAGGTTGAACGCTGGTTTGGCCTGATTACGCAACAGGCGATCCGTCGAGGGTCGTTCAGGAACGCGCGCCAACTCATTGCCGGCATCGAGCGCTATATCGAGCACTACAACCAACACGGCCGGCCGTTCGTATGGACCGCGACCGCCGATTCAATCCTCCAGAAGGTGGCTCGGCTATGCAAAGTTATTTCTGGGACGGAATACTAGGTTGTGTTCACATTCTCACGAGCGGTCCAAAGGCACAGGCAAGCGAAGCGAAGGCGAGTAGTTCCCTGCGAGCTTGTCATATCGAGTGGCGACACGACGAAAATGTTTGATACGACTGAAAAAGCGTTCGACGATGTTCCGGGTCCGATACAGCACGCGGCTATAGCGACGCCTGATCTTTCGGTTCGAACGCGGCGGGATTACGGCCTTCGCACGCGTGGTGCGAATACTCTCTACGAAGGCGTTCGAGTCGTAGCCCTTGTCAGCGATGATCGCGCCGGCGCGCAAATGCTCAACCAGTTCATTCGCGCACGTAATATCGGAAACTTGTCCCTCGGTGGCAATCAACCGCAGGGGACGTCCGGCATCATCGACGGCCAAGTGCAACTTGGTGGTCAGTCCACCTCGCGAGCGTCCGAGCGCTTGCGGTCCGTTTTTTTTCGAGCTCCGGACGAATGCTGGTGCGCGCACGATGGTCGAATCGATCAACACATGCTTGATCTCGGTTTCGTCGGCCACGGCGGCGTGGATAACGCGTTCCCACACACCCTTGCGACGCCACCTGGAGAAACGCATGTAGACCGTGTGCCATCGTCCGAGCGCCTTCGGCAAATCACGCCACGGGCAGCCGGTCCGGCCGATCCAGAGGACAGCTTCGACAAACCAGCGATTGTCGGTCGCCGTTCGCCCTGGATCGCCCTCCTTGCCCGGCAAGACGGATTCGATTCGTGCCCATACTTCATCGCTCAACAACGTTCGAATCATCTTGGCCTGCTCGCGCAAAAGACAAGATGTAAACACATTTCATCGAATGTAAACAGACCCTAGGGATACCCAAAAAGGCGACTTTTGACGCCCGATGCTCAGTGTCCTAGTCCAGTGAACCAATGAAATTGCACTGATCTAATAGTGCATGGGCAAAATGAATCTGAGTGAAACCGAGCGCGAAGAACTGATGTCGATGCAGCGCAGCCGCACAATGGCCGTTGGCGAGGTGAGGCGTGCGCGGTTGATCCTGCTGCTCGACGAAGGAGCCTCGCGTGCGGCGATCATGGCCGAATTGCGATGCGATTCGCGTTTCATCACAACGTGGCAATCGCGTTTCGCCAGTGAACGCCTTGCTGGCCTGTACGGCAGACATCCAGGCCGTGCGCCGCGACCTGACCTCGCGGGCCTTGAAGCGAGAGTGCTCGACTACACGCTGCGACGCAAGCCGGCCGACGGCTCGACGCACTGGAGCAGCCGCAAACTGGCGGCACAGCTGGGCATGGCCTTCATGACCGTGCAACGTATCTGGCGCAAGCACGACATTCGGCCACATCGTCTCGATACGCACATGGTGTCCAACGATCCTGACTTTGAGACCAAGGCCGCCGATGTGATCGGGCTGTACCTTAATCCGCCGTTGCATGCGGCGGTGTTCTGCGTGGACGAGAAGACAGCCATCCAGGCGCTGGATCGCAAGGACCGGATGTTGCCGCTCTCGCCCGGGCGTGCCGAGAGTCATGGCTTTGAATACAAACGCAACGGCACCCTGAGCCTGTTCGCGGCATTGAATGTCGCCACCGGCGAAGTGCTGGGCAAAACCGCGCCGCGCCATACCAGCGCCCAGTTTGTTGCGTTCCTCACCGAGGTAGTATCGGCGCAGCCACGCGGAAAGGAGATTCACGTGATATGTGACAACGTGAGCAGCCATAAAACCGACGCTGTTCAAATATTTCTGGCCGACCATCCGAAGGTCTCGATACATTACACGCCCACGCATTCGTCATGGCTGAATCAGGTCGAGAACTGGTTTGCCCGCATCCAGCGCGACGTCATTGCGCGTGGCGTATTCACCAGCACCAGGGATCTCGACAAAAAGCTCATGCGGTACATACTTCAATACAATAAGCAAGCACTCCCATTGAAATGGAAGTACTCCGATCCATCGCGGCGAATCCGGTGCAATTCATCTGGTTCAACGGACTAGTGGAGATATAGTGAACAAATCCCAACTGCAGTCCTCGCTCTCTCTTCATGAAACGGTCCGTGAGGAGATTCGCAGCCGAATTGCGGCGGGCACATACGCGCCGGAATCGCCGATCCCTTCGACCGCGATGCTGAGCGAGGAGTTTGCCGTTAGCACGATCACCGTCAAACGTGCGTTGCGCGACCTACAGGCTGCAGGCGCCATCGTCTCGATACCTGGAAAAGGTACGTACGTCAAGCGGCAGCTCAGATCGCTGCGACAACTCGATGTTAAGCAGCCCTTTCTCAATGAGGCGACCATTCGCCCCATGTCGGTAACACGAGAAAAGATACTAGACCCAACAATGGCTTACGTTGCGCCCCCAGATCACGCGATGTTGTGCGTTCGGAAGACGATCTGCTCAGACGACGCGCCCTTAGTGTACGACACCACATACATTTCGACTGATATGGGTGACCAGATAGTCGAGGAGTTCGCTGGTCACTTTGTTGTGGACGTATTGGAAAAGCACGGAATCCACGTAGTCAAAACGCACCTAGTCATAGACGCCGCTCCAGCAGCAGGCACGGTCGAAGAAATATTTGGAATACCGAACGGGTATCCCACTTTACGCCGGCTGTACAAAATGGTCACGAGCGATCCTAGCGTTACGGTTTATGGTGTCCTGCAAGCACCGTTTGATCGGCTCGCATGCAAGGTCGACTTCGAATGGACACAGAGCGTGGCATCTGCGCCGCCGCGAAGCAGGCGGCGCAGATAGCCCTTCGTCCCGCCACCACTTCTCTCTCAGCGCCGAAGGATGGACTGGAGATCACGACCGAAGCGACCGCCGTTCAGGTACGTGTCGGATGGTGTCGGTATTTGTGCGGCTGCTTGTTCGCTCTCAAGTCCCTTATCGAGGTAAGCGGCTCGCGTGGGCCGCTCTCGACGTTGTGCGCGTAAGTGAGGCATGCTCGGCGAGCATGGTTCTGTCTGTGCCTACCCGCAATCAGGGCATGGAGGCAGGAGGGCCGGCCTTGCCGCGCAGCCTGGGGGCCACGTTCCAGGGCAGTAGCTCTTCGATGCGATTGATTTCGTGATCGGCGATATGAGTCAAGACGTATTCGAGATAGGCTCGCGGATGGAACTGTCGCAATAAGTCGTTCTGCTATGCTGACGGGCCTTAATGCGTGACGTGATCGATGACCGAGAAGCTGGGTCCGGGTGTAGGAAAAGTACTCAAACGCTTGCATTACCCGCTGGACGTGATGTTGCTGTGGGTTCGGTGGTACGTGGCCTATGCGCTGAGCCTGCGTCATCTCGAACAGATGATGGCCGAGCGCGGGATTGCGGTCG
>NZ_JBFRCB010000020.1:0-46393 GCF_040965375.1 Paraburkholderia sp. EG286A | reverse complement strand
CATGGCTGAATCAGGTCGAGAACTGGTTTGCCCGCATCCAGCGCGACGTCATTGCGCGTGGCGTATTCACCAGCACCAGGGATCTCGACAAAAAGCTCATGCGGTACATACGTCAATACAATAAGCAAGCACTCCCATTGAAATGGAAGTACTCCGATCCATCGCGGCGAATCCGGTGCAATTCATCTGGTTCAACGGACTAGTTCGCCATGAGCGCGAAAGTAGTTGGAAAATGGTCCACTGCCATGATGAGTGTGCTCCTGCTCACCATCCTTTTTGCAGTGCTAATCAGCTTTCACAACGCAATCGCACGCTACTTGTTTTCCATGGACCGGGAGGATATCCTTCCGCGCTCTCTGGCGACGATCCATCCGACGCAGCAGACGCCCCATCGAGCGAGCATCGTGCAAACAGTTTATGGCGGAGCGACGTTGCTTGTCTGTGGATACTTCCAACTCAATGCAGTGAATGTCGTTGTTCCGTTGACCGCGGCGCCCTCGGCTATCGGCATCATTGCGGTCCAGTGTCTCACTTGCTTTGCAGTAGTCGGATTCTTGTCGTCGAACCCACGACGTACCAACCGCTGGCAACGTGCGATCGCGCCAATATTGAGCTTTTTGGCCTTGATGGCGGTTCTGTACCTAGTCGTCGCCAACATGGCACTTTTGACAGGAGGTGTCTCCATTGCAAACCAAATCATCCCCGGCGGGATGTTGGCGACGGCGCTTATCGGTTTCAGCGTCGCAATCTGGCTGCGCCATCGCCGACCGTCCCTCTATCCGAATCTCGCCCGCGTGCTCACCGAGGTTTACGCCAGCCACATGAGCTGTTCCCGCCCCGCACCCATCAGGGTATCGCGTCACGAACCTGAGAATATCCCGATTCGATATCCGCGCCAGCTCAATGTCCTTGCGACCAAAAGTAGTGGCCCAGGAAATTGCGAATGATGCGACCGCGCTGATATCGCGTGCACTCAGCAAGACCACAGACTTCCTCCAGGTATTCGGTGAAGCGGCACACCTCATGCCGTACAGTGCCTGGCTCTGACCATAAAAACCGAGGAACGGTGCTCGCGTTGAGCACATCCAGAAGATGTCGAAGTGCTGCACTGACATCTGCCCGACTTCTCGGAATGGGATCGGGGCACGAGCATCGCGGCAGATGGTCGTTAACGAACGTGCAGACAAGTCGATCGTCAATCCGGGCTGCGGCTATCCGATGCACATTGAGCCAATGCGCGAAGTGCGCGACGCACCTGACATAGTGATTGACGGTACTGACTGCGTAGCCGGTATCAACGAGGTATTTGCAGTAGTCCTCTGCGAAGTCAGCAAGGACGCTGTGCCACAACCATGCCTGTGGTTGCGGTCGTAGTGGAACCAGGGCGATCATGATACTCTCCTGAAACGGATTACTACCCGATCAGGAAAGCACGCTTTTTTATGCGTAGTTTGTCCCGATACGCGGCGCTCCGCATGGCGAGTCGCACCAATGCTCGTGGCGCTCTGAAGAATGCAAACTCCGCGTAATTTGCCGCTATGCATTATTGCGGCTGTACTAAACCGCTGACGCGGTAGTGGGAGGTTGGCACAGGTCCGTGGCTGACGTTTCATGAAGAGGGTTGTCTGGCGCGGAACCCCGGCAAGGTGGTGGGCGGTATCGCTAGGAGCAGTATGTGAACGCCCGGTTGGGCATTCCACCCACTGCTTCCAGGAGGCTCGCCATGACGCCACTGCGCCAACGCATACTACATGACATGCAGATCCGCAACCTTGCGGAGAATACCCAGAAGTCCTATCTGATTCAGGTATCCAGTTTCGCCCGCCACTTTCGCCGTTCGCCCGAACTGCTGGGTCCCGAGGAGATCCGGGCCTGGCTCGTCTACCTCCGCGAAGAGCGCAAGCTGGCCCCCGCCAGTCTCTGCGCAACGATCGGCGCACTGCGTTTTCTCTACCGCGTGACGCTAAAACGATGAACTGCGCAGGCGCGATGCCGCGCTGGTCGATCAGATCGAGCACGACGTTGATATTGAGGGGAATCTGGACGCTTTCTGGTCGGCCCGACTCGACTAGCTTTACGAACTGGGAGTGGCATGAAGAACTCGTTGATCGCACCGCTCGCTGGGCGCCGCGACTGGTACCGGATCGAGGACGATATGGTGGTCACCCACGACAAAGCCGGAAACGCTGCTTCGCTGTTTGGTGACGACGCCTGGGACATCCGTGCGTATACGATTGGGCAGCGCACCTATATCTACTTCAGGGGCCATCTGCCTGAGGGCGCAAGTTGCGCCCTGTCAGAAGCAACTACGCGACAGTGGAAGCAGGCGATGTACTTTCTGATGCACGAAGCGACCGACACGGTACCGTCGTCCAGTACGCTAATAGCTGGGGCAGCCTGCCTGAAGGGATTCACGTTCTTTGCCGCTGCCCGTCAGCTTACGCTCTACGAGGGCCTGTCTAGCGTCGCCGTTGTTCTGGACTATGCGGCGCATTCTGGGAGGGAGAGAAAGGCCCAGATCCTTCATTCGATTCTGGTAAAGCTTCACCGTCTGGGCGTCGGGACCACAGGGTTGCGCGTACCGCTGGCCCAACTGCACAAGCCTCTGCTCGAGCGCTTTGCGCAACGTGCTGGAAGCTCACAATATCCTGTTATCCCGACGCGGATCTACCAGCACTTCCTGTCGACCTGTGAGCATGACCTCGGCGTCGCTGAGGGCGTCGCTGGCATCCTGTCGGACTACCTCGCACGAGTCTATGGCGGTGAGAGTCCGGCCACCCCTGCGGAACTGGCAAGAGCTGCTGCACACTTCGGACGCAATGAATCCCCTTACGTCGTGTCGTCGCTTGTGGCATCGATCAGGGCGCTATGCCAGCTTGTCATCCTGTCATTCACCGGCATGCGTGCGATGGAAGCGGAGAGCCTGCCGTACGACTGCCTGCGCGAAACCCCTCTGGATGGCGTGACCCATTACACCATCGAGGGCATCACGACCAAGTTGTCGGGCGGTCGTCCCACGCGCGCTTGCTGGGTGACCAGTCCGCTCGCTGGCCGCGCCATCAGGCTCGCGCAACGGTTGTCGGGCCAGGCGCACCGTGCGCACAGCGCGCAAGGCTACGCCGAATCAACGGACGGTTCGCACTTGTTGTTCTGTCGTATGGGTCTGCGTAGTGAGGGGTATGTGGCAGGCCGGGTGGCGAGTACCGTACGTAACGCTATCGAAGCCTTTATTAAGCGCGTCTTCCCAACGATCACGGTCGAGGACATCGCTGAATTGAAGCGTGTCGACTTGCACCGCGCGTGGGAAGACGAGCCGAAGTACGCGGTCGGGCAGCAGTGGCCGTTCACCCGGCACCAGCTTCGGAGGACGCTCGCGTTATACGCACACCGCAGCGGCCTCGTGACGCTGCCGACGCTCAAGCGTCAACTGCAGCACATCACTCAAGAAATGTCGATGTATTACGCGCGCGGTTCGGCGTTCGCGAAGGGCTTCATCGACACCGACAGGACCCACTTCGCGAAAGAATGGGCCGAGACGCAGGGCCTGTCCGAGTACCTTGCGTACGCCGAGCAGGTGCTGTTCTCTGACGAGAGGCTGTTCGGCGGGCACGCAGGTTGGGTGCAGAGCCGTGCCGTGCAGGCTTCGCCCGTGTCGGTTTATTCGCGCGAGCATACGGTGAGGATGTTCGGGAAGGGCGAACTGGCGTATCGCGAGACGGTGCTGGGCGGCTGCGTCAGCGTCGAGCCGTGCAAGTCGATGCCGCTCGACTGGATGCGTCTGGATTGCCTTGAATCGAACTGCCGTAACCTCGTGGTCGTGCCGTCGAAGCTTCAGCGCGTGATCAAGGCGCAGCAGGTTACGGTCGCGAGGTTGCGCGCGGTCGATGAGGCGAGTGTCGAATACCGTATCGAGGCCCAAACGCTGCAACGACTGCTTGACGCGCAGAAGAAAATGATCAAACCGGAGGCAGCATGAGCAACGCCATGACCGACTACTACGCCGCGCTAGAGCGACTGAAGAAACGCAAGGGTGCGCGCATCAACAACGACACCGTGGCGATCGAGGCGGGCCGCAAGAAGGGCAGCATCAAGAAGTCGCGCCCACAGTTCACCGAACTGATCGAAGCGATCGACGCGGCCAACGCTGTAGCTGAGCGCCCGCAGCTCGAACTTGTCGAACGTTTGAACCGCGCGAAGGGTGACGTGAAGGATCTGCAGACACAGCTCGACGAGTCGCTGGCTCGTGAACTCGCACTGCTGCGGCACGTGTTCAGCCTGCGCAAGGAACTGACCGCGCTGCGTGGCGGTAGCATCCTGCCCTTGCACTCGCGCTAGATCGGGCGGGCGCCCCCGCTCGAAACGGGTGCCTGGGCTGCTTTGCATGCGTTGACCCGGTGCTCGCGAAGGTTCCCGCTACGGGTCACCCGGCATAGTGACGTATCAAACCCGGTTGTGGTTCTGCGACACCGCTGAACGGGTCAAGGGCAGGCGCAGCCCGGATGCTCATAGGAGCTTGACGCGCGATGGGTTGCACGCGCCAGCGTGGTTGGAAGCCCGACTTTCTCGGGTTTCCAACCATGCGAAACCTGCCGCGAAAGACGGACATTCCGACGGTCGTACTGTCCACTTTTTCGACCAACCAAATGGACATCCTGCTGACTGCAGATCCCAGTATTTTCAAGGCTCCGACTGATGTCCATTGTCTTTCTCTTGCGCGTAATCGTGTTCCACAGCACGATCGCGGCCGTGACCAGATTGAGGCCGCTGGCGCGATAAGGCTGCGCCTCAAAGCTTTGGACCGCAGGTGAGAATGCGAACACAACCTAGCAGGTTGGTCGTCCGGATTATGTGAAGCATGATGACCTTCGTTCGCCGAGACTCAGGGCCTGATACGCCGGTCGTTTCACGCTTTGCTTAAAGCCTTGCGCGCCATCCAGAGTTTGCCCAGCGCAAACAGCCTTCGCCGCCGCATAGCTGCGCAGCTGGTCGGTCAAGAACAGAGCCTCGGGCGGCCTTTGCGCACGCTTACGATCGTTGGCGACTACACGCGCGAGTGTCTGGTCATCGATGTCGGGGCGTCACTCAGAGGGGAAGACGTGGTTTCCGCGCTGGAGAGCATCACATCAGATCGACCACTAACGCGATTTATGAAGGCAGACAAGGGGCCGAATTCATCCCGAAGGCCCTGGACCGATGGGCATACGAGAACGGAGAACAAATTGACTGCTCACGTCACGGCAAGCCAACTGAGTCCGAACCTCGGTCGAGCGCTGACGTTACTGGCGGGCTGCTCTCGCGATAGCCTGGAAAGAGCTTTGAAAAGCCGGCAGCACCGCCCAAACGAGGATTTATGTCGTTTTCAACATATTTGATGCCATTCTTCTGGAGGTTGTTTAGTCAATCTCGCAAAATGACCGCTTATTGTCGGTGGTGGGGAGTCTCTAAGCGCGGTAAGATCAAGGCTGTCTGAGGGCGCGCTGAAAGATCTGGTGATCGCGCTTAACCGGCTGTGGCTATGTCGCGGGAACAGTCCGTCTGTACGTGAAAGAAGCAGGAAGTCGGTCGTGCTTGCCAGTATAAAAATCGCGAGCGTATACGCGAAACTAACGGCGAACCGCTTTGGTCAGCGTTTCTCTCGGAGCGGATTGCCATCCCGAAACGTCCAGTTCGACGCCAAGGCCCATTGAGGGCGCGCAGAGTTGTGTCGGCTTTTCGCGGTGATGGACTGTTTATTCACGACTTTTTTGTTAACTATTCGGAATTATAGATAAAGTGCAAATCAAAAACCTTCTCGATTGCGCCCATGAACAAGCGCGGACGTTTGTTGATGAGAATCCTAGAATCAATTTCAGAGAGGTCGAAGAATTGTTTGATGGAGCATTTTTCTACTATCTTTCCCGTCATATCGGCGAGGTTACGATAGCGGAGATGTCAACTGTTATCAACGGGGCCCGTGACCTGCCTGATTTCTTCGGGTCAATCTTGGAGAGCGGCCCCTCGGTTGCTTCAGTTGAATAATACCGCTGCTTGAACCCGTCCGGCGTCAGGTGGGCCAGACTCGAATGCGGTCGGATGGCATTGTGGTGACGCCGCCACTGCTCGATCACAACCTTCGCTTCCGTGCGCGTTCGAAACCATTCAAGGCTCAAGCATTCATCTCGGAACTTGCCGTTGGAAGCTTTTGTCCGCGCCGTTCTGCCAAGGCTTTCCGGGATCGCTAAGCGCCGTGTCCATGCCGTTCTGTGCAGCCCACTTTAGGATGGCCCGCGATACGAATTCTGGGCCGTTCTCCGAACGCAAGTAACGAGGCGCATCATGAAGGCTGACCAGTTGGAGCAGGACTTCGATGTCGCGCTCGGAGCGAATCGATCCCGCCACGTCGATTGCCAGGCATTCACGCATGTACTCATCGATCACCGTCAGACACTTCAACTGCTGGCCGTTGGCGCACGCGTCAAATACGAAGTCGTGCGCCCAGATGCGTCGTACCGCCGGCCGAGGGCGATGGACCGACACGCGTCGACGGGGGCGCTTGCGCGGCACCGGTGCGTCCCGCACGGCCAATGTCGATTCGTAATGTAGCGCCGATCGGGAGACCGTGCACGCCGTTCGGACAGGCCTCGTGCTTTCGCGTAGGTGACCTGCTTGCGTCGAGCGGGCGCGCTCACCGCTTTTTTGCGTTGATCTCTTTCATCACGTCCACCTCGAGATAGCATCTTCTTCAGCCGCGCATTCTCTTGCTCGAGTTGCTTGAGCCGCTTCACGTCGGCAGCCTCCAGCCCGCCGAAATGTTGTCGCCAGTTGTAAATGGTTTGCTCGGTGACCCCGTGCTTCTTCGCCACCTCCGCGACCGGCGCCTTGTCCGCCTCGCGCAGGGTAGTGACCTTCTGTTCTTCGGTAAACCGGCTCTTCTTCATGACTTTCTTTTCTCCGTTGGAGGCCATTCACTCAAGTTTCAACTGGTCTGAAAATTCAAGGGCAGGTCACCGGTTAGAATGCCTGTGCATGACTTCGATGCCACCCGGGAGAATGCGGGCGCAACGAAATTTCTTGAACCGGAGCATCGAGCGAGTCCGGCGCTTGATCGCGCGGTGGTCCTGCTCGACGATGTTATTCAGATACTTCGTGCCTCGGCCCGGATTTTTCTGGACACAGATTTGCTGTAAAGCAGCTGTCTAGAAAAAGAGCTTTTTATGCTGAAGAAGGTGCCCACACAGCCGGTCGCGCCGCCGATGAAGTCAAGCGCTTGTCTACCGGGAGAAAGCGCAGCGTGGTACTCCGCCTGCTGCGCGGCGAGCCTGTCGACGTCGTTTCCCGTGAAGTCGGCGTGCCGATCGCGTGGCGTCAATCGTGGCGTGAGATGGCTTTGGCGGGGATGGACGCGGGCTTGAAGGAGCGGCACAGCGATCCTCTCGAAGCCCGGCTCAATGAGGCCATGCGCCGCGTTGGCGAGTTGACCATGGAGAACGAGATCCCGCACAAGGACCGCGAGCGGCAGGCACGCACCCCTTTAGCCGCACGGAAGTCGTCGAAATGAGCAACGAGCAAGCCCGCGCACCTCGCATCATCCCCATGCCCTGCGATCAAATCGGCAGCATGAACGCCCGGCCATTCCACTTAAAAATCTCGTCACCCTGTCCGAACAAGCGGCGCCACATCTATGCATCATCCGCTCGTTGCTCACACAACCACTCAATCATCTTCGAAAACCCGCAATCAGTTGTATGCAATTCGCGAATGGGCCTCGCGAACGACCACTTTCCCCCATTCCGACATCCCTGAGAAGACTCGATCCCTGATGAAAATCCTACCACTGCAAAAGCGCGTGGCATCCCACGCTATGGCCATCGCCACCACCCTCGCAACCTCGGTCGCCACGGCGCAAACCCCGGGCGTCGTGCAGCCTCGCAATCCCGACCGCGCCGTCCTGCCGGTCATCTCTGGCTCGAAGGTCAGCCTCCCCAATCGATCATGCACCGTAGGGGCGGTGTTGGTACCCAAGAGCATCCTCCACAGACTGACGCCTTACCAACGTGCCACACGATGGCTCGTGCTTGCCAAGCACTGCGCGCCGATGTACACGACCGTCCAGGTGGGTACCATTGCCATCGGCACCGTCGTGTGGCAGTCGGCTACCTCTGACATCGAGCTTGTGCGGGTATCGCCCAAGCCGAATCCGATGTCCTTGCAATGCGCCTCCTCTCACCACAGCGCAGCCTTCTGCAGTCCGATCCAGACTTATACGCCCCTTGCGAACAACCAGGTCTTCATGTCGCTCGCCGGGCAGGAAGCGCGCCTTGCTGTTACCGGGTGGTCGGACGCGCCGTATGAACAGTTCTGCACAAGCGGTTGGCGCACCGGCGTCCGCTGCGTGTGGCAAGGCATGTCTGTCGAGGCGGGAGTTTATAAACCGACTTATGAGCACATCAATGCCGCGCACTCGTCCGAGCTCGAGAGCATTGCAAACGGCGACTCCGGCGGACCGGTCGTCACGTACGAACGGCAACTTATCGGGATCATCTCCTCCGGCGAGCCTGTCGGCCGCTCCATCGTCTACTACACGCCAATGCAACAGGTGCTGTACGAGCTTTACAGCTACAGCCTCGCCCCGGCCGACCTACCCACCGATGTCGGCGAGGACAATCCGCTATCGCGCAACGGTGAATACGCCGGTTGGGAACTGGCGCCGACCGACGACGAGTGAGATGCCCGGTCGCGATCCACTGGCGGATGAAGGCGAGCGGGTCGGCGTTCATGACGCCGGCCTGTGTCGTCAGCATTCTGCGTGTGGGTAGTGGGAGTAGCTTTGCTCTGGAGGGCCGCCTCGGAAAACGGAAAACAATGCATGCTAAGCGGGAACCGCCGAAAATTCCGCTTGCGATGCTGGGCACTTCATGCATCATCCGCGCGTTGCCCACACAACCACCCAATCCCCTTCGAAAACCCCGCAATCAGTTGTGACTTACTCCTGTAACCAATTCTCTGAAGACATCGTGCGCTGCCTCATCGATGCCGAAGTGGTTGACGCCGTCGCCTTGTCGGACCACCACATGGGTAGGCAGGCCGACGTTGCGATCACCTGTATCGTCGCTGCCGGGCAGGTAACGCGTGCTGCGCCCTTCATTTCGCTCGTTCTCGCGAGCGACGAATCGCGGGCTGCGCTCGCCGCCACCGGCAATGGCGCCTTCATCGTCGCTCTTAGCCTGGCGGACGCTATCGCGTCCCAGCGCGTGCTTGAGCTTCCGCCGGCGCGCGCAAACTTTGTTGCGTTCATTGCAGCGGTGCCTCACGGCCACGAGTGCGCGAAGCAGATTCGCCTGCGTTCAGTGTAGGATGCGCGCCGCCATGTTTTCGCCAAGCAACTCTTACCCCGGCGCGGCCACGCCGCCAGCGGCCCATGGGCGCGATCAACTGAAATGGCGACCGGACTTTGCGCGGATTCAGGGAAAGATCTACCTCGCCGTCGCAGACCAGATTGAGCACGCCATCCGGTCCGGCTTGTTCCGGCCGGGTGACGCGCTGCCTACGCAGCGGAGCATTGCTGACGATCTGGGCTTTCACCTGAACACCATCAACCGCGCGTTTCGGGAAGTCGCGCGCCGAGGCCTTATCGACAGTCGCACTCGTCGCGGCTCGATCGTTGCCTCTAGGTCCGCTGCGGTCTGAGCATCGTCGCCGCGCTCACCGTTGTCGCCGCACCGATCGCACTTTTTTCTCGCGGCCTGATCCGCGCATTTTTCCCTCATGGGGCGACGCCCCGCGAGGGAGTTGCCCTATCGTTTCCAAGAGCAACTCTCATGAGCAACAAACAGATTGATGGCCTCGCCCGTAAGCGTCAATCCGAGGCCGTCTTGACGATCAGAACTTGACTTCCGAGAGCTGCTGATTCGCGAGCACGAGATCGAAGGCGGCGGGCTGGAATGCCGCCGCCGCACCACTCAAGGAAGTGGTCGTGCTCTTCGTGCCTCGGATTGCCGATCACTTCGAGGGGTGAGTAGACCCGGGGAGTTGCACCCCGAGTCTCTCGCAGGTAGGGTCGAGAACTGGCGCGCGCACGGTAGGCTCCGGTGATCTCTCCACCGCTTTCGCGGTTGACCTCAGTCCGGCTGCCATAGTCACGTTTCCAGCTCCCGCCACGTCGAACGTAGCTTGCGGTTTTCCCGCACTACGCTCTCCTGTCTGCTTCACGTCAAGGTTTATGGGACCTATCATGCCGGGCGCGCTTTCGGTGCGACGGTACGGCGGACCCCGGTAGCCATTGAACAGCCCCAGTTCCTCATACAGCCAACACGCCCGTGTCCTGAAACTGCGGAGTTGACGGAAGCCAAACCCCAGAAAGCCGAAGCTCTCCTTGCATCTCAGATCCACGGTGCGGCTCTTCTCCTCGTTCACCTCGACCTGTAGCCTGGCAAACTCCTCCCGTAGTCGCCTGCTTACCGCCCCCAGCAGCGAGTCATGGCGCGGGTGTGCATCGATCAGCACGAAGAGATCATCAGCGAAGCGGGCATACTCGACGTAGGTATACTTCCCGTTGCGCGTGGCTTCTTTCGCCCGCTCCAGCATCCGGTCCACCTCAGTGAGGTAGACGTTACTGAGCAGTGGCGAAATAGCCCCGGCGAAATGACGGGCGAACGCACTGACGTAGGACACGTAAAGGCGCTGGGTATTGGCTGCGAGGTTGCGCACGCGCATATCATCGATCATGCGTTGGCGTAGGGGTGTCATGGTGGACTCCGCTCTGAGTGGTCACGGCAGCAAACTGCACTGCCATCGTCGCACTCGAACGGATGCGTCCCGCGGATGATCCCGGAGCCGATGTCGCTGGCCAACCACCTCCTCCTCCGTCAGCGGGTTAGTTCAATGACGGATATCGCAACTGACTGGACTGAGTGTCTGGCTATGCCGCTTCGCAGCGGGTCATTCATCCTGGAGAACATTAAGTGCGTCATCCCTGCGTTGCCATTTCCGCTACGCGGCGTCGATTGCGACAACCATTCTGTCTCCGGGGGCGATACCTGAGGCAACGAACGTCGAATGCGCGAGGCGCAACAGCACGTCGCCGAATGTAGCGCTTCCGGTCAAGTACCGACGGAGATTAGGAGAGCCGAGGTCTGCCCGACGCATCGCCGAGAAGCGCATGTTCCGCATGACTGGTTCACTCGCGATGATTCGCTCGAGCATACCTAGGGCGTGTTCACACTAACTTAGTTTGATCGTATACTTTGGTGATGGAAATCACCGAAGCGCAATATCAACGGATCGAGCATTGTCTGCCGCGACAACGCGGCAACGTCAGCCTGACGAACCTGCAAGTGCTCAATGCGATTCTTTATGTCGCCGAGCACGGCTGCAAATGGCGCGGACTGCCGAAGCGTTTCGGTCGATGGCATACGATCTACACGCGGATGAACCGCTGGTCCAGAAGTGGCGTGCTGGATCGCGTGTTCACGGAATTGCAGCGTGCACAGCTCGTTCGCATCAGGATCGAGGCTGTCTCGCTGGATAGCACGATGATAAAGGTTCATCCTGACGGCACCGGTGCGTTAAAAAAACGGACCTCAGGCAATCGGAAAGTCCCGAGGCGGATGGACGACCAAGATTCATATGGTTGCCGCGGATGCTCGAACAGCCATAACGTTCGCGCTTTCTGCCGGCCAAGCGGGTGACGCGCCGCAGGGACGCGAATTGCTCAGGAGGCTCGGGCCGGCCAATCGGCCGCTGCACCTGTTGATGGACAAAGCGTACGAAGGCGACGAAACCAGGCAACTGGCACTCGATCTCGGCTTCATCCCGATTGTTCCGCCAAAAAGCAACCGCCTTGAGCCGTGGGAATACGATCGCGAAATGTACAAGCGCCGCAACGAGGTCGAGCGGCTGTTCCGGCGCCTCAAAGGCTTTCGCCGGATCTTCTCCCGATTCGACAAATTGGACGTCATGTTCGTCGCCTTCATCAACTTCGCACTTATTGTCGACGGCCTTAGATAGTGTGAACACGCCCTAGTCGAAGATACAGCAATGGCTCGAAATCGAGCCCGGCACCACGGCAAAGGAGCTGCATGAGTGTATCATCGCCATGGCTCCCACCATGTAATCCAACGCCCAGTTGCGCACACCCTGCGGCGCCGTGTCAAGGCGTGGCAAACGAATCGAGCGGAATCTGGTGACCAGGACACTCGGCACCGCAAGACCATTCAACCGTAACAATCACCCGGGCGTAACATCATCCCGTGCGGCAACACGCAGATCGACCGAATTCGCGGTCACGTTTTGGAACGCAGAATGCCTGCCATCGGCGCTCCACAGCGGCTATCCCGCGCAAGCGTTTTCGGGAGCGCCACGGGGCGACGTTGCACCGCTGGGCACCTGCGCGAGAGCAAAGCTTGTCCCCAGCCCCGGGATGCCGTGGCCGCCGCCTGAATCACGACGGCCGTGGTGTCGCCAGGCCCAGTGAGGCGCAGCGCACGAGCCAGCTACCTGTGCTCAATCTCGATACGATCGCCGCACGTTCCTGCCTATCTGGATCCGGTGAACATCGAACTGCTGGGTCTGTATCGCAAGCTCGCCTTCGCATCGCCCCCCAGCCAATACCTACTTCTTCCTTTAACCGCTGACGAGTGCGTAAGCAATTTTTTTGTCATCGCGCTGGTTTTCCGCCAGCATTCGTAAATGCTCAATAATCAGTCGATCCCCTCGGCTACGTGACCTCCTGGCCCCTGCCGGGCCACCAATAGAGGGACAAACTCTCTAAAGAACTCTCTAAAGTGTTCTTCGAGTCCTGCCACGTACATGCCTTTTCCGAGGCAGCAGCAGCCAGCGCCCCTACCAGCGCAGCGGCCCTCAGCGCACCACAGAGCACCATCTCTAACTTCTTCATAACTGTTTCCCCGTTCGGCTAACGTTAATATTACAAACCAATGTCGATTAAAATCACTTGCCGATATTGCCCACCACAATCACATACATCGCGCGATCCTTCCTGCAACCGACAGAGGAAGGCATCAAATATATCTAAGTTAATCCGAGTCGCCACTGATCCGTACATTCATTCCGGACCAAAGCAACTGGAATATTCCGCACACTCCCCGCAGCTTGATGTCCGGCAGACGTTCAACGCCTCGCTCTCGCAAAGTTCCTTGTAGAGAAATTTCTTCCATTTCATGCCGTGAACGTTCTTTTTAGCAAGCGTCGGGAACCAGTACGCCAGCAGCGCCGATAATTCTCCGCGCGAAGGAAAGCGTAATTCCTGCCATAAATGTCTGTTTCCTGCGCAGGCGCAGGCCAGCGCGTGCGAGATGCAATGGATCTCTGTCGTTGTGCCCACCCCCGGATTGGCGTGTGCCTTTAACAACATTACAAGATCGATATCGTCATAACGCGGCCCGCGTTGTGACTCCGCGGCTGGCGCGCCAAAGTAAAGGCCCAGTGAACTCTCGGCTTGGGGGAACCAGCGAGCAAGCAGCCAGTGTGTTTCTTCGGCGTTCAGTCCGGGGATAGGCAATCTTCCCGTACCGCCTTCGTGAACCGCCGCGGCGAGCACACCGGCGACCGCAAGCACCGTCAAGTCTTCCGGGTTTATTGCATGGCGCATCAGCGCCGCGTAGTAATCCATAGGGCTCCTCTCTGCTCATACTTGAGCCGCAGCATGTGTGTAGCACGCTTTCGGGCATATCTTCGCACATGCCGTGCAGCCAACGCAGAGACCCCGATGCGCAATCGTCATGACCTTCTTTTCATGCTCGTCCTCGTCTTCATCCAACGGAACATGATCGCCCTCTCCGTCGACGCCTAACAGTTGAAGTACGCCGCGCGAACACACCCGGAAGCATCGTCCGCATCCAATGCATTTTTCTTCATCGAGTAAATCTACAAAGTGCGGTATCCAGACCTCTCCGCTCGGGAGTACCACACTAAAAAGATGGCTCATTTCGAGGTCCGGAAGTTCAATCGGAAGCCGGGACCGCCGCCCGACGTGCCTGCATCAGCGCGGCATGCGCGTCGTGACAGCGTTGCGCGACTGTCATTATCTGCTCCCAACTCGTTGGCAGATCTTCCGACAGATCATGTAGATCCATCTTGGCCTGCGTGGCCAACGCGTTGAGTTTTTTCAGGCGCGTCTTAAGCTCCTGTGAATCGTTATTCATGATGCCCTCCTTATCGTACGACGCGCTACAGGCGTCACTGGCAACAAGATCCGCCATATACCGAGATCGGTTTCAACTAAGGGGCGCCTCATCGTCCCCTGCAAAATCGTACGATCGGCCACGTTCCCTAGTTAGCTTCTTGCGCAACCATGGAGGCGGCGTTCCTTTCAGAACCTCGCTCAGCTTGATTAAAATCTCCTGGATCGGCGTAGGCTGCGCCACTTTCACTGGATGGACCTTAAGCGCTACCACGCGCGCAGCCGCGGTACCGCCTATGGCCGCGACATACAAGATTACGCAGTCGCGGATCACTTCGAGCCTCGGCGCAAGTTTCTCATCATCGGCGTCTTGCACCAGCTTGTCTCCGAAATCAAAAATCTGTAAAAGTGTAAACCCTTCCGTAGTCACGTCGTAGACCGCAATGCTTTTCGCCCAGCCAAAATGAGCGTCGACGTGCACTTTGTCCTGTGTCGCAAATGCGATCTTCATGCGCTGCTCTCCTCATCAAGTTCAATTTACGGCATGTAACACCCTTCTCCTAAATCTAATCCTAGACCGAAACATCAGGACCGACCGATGATTGCGGCAGTTTCCAGTCGCCGGGATGAGGTTGCGAGATCCTCTCGACCATGAGATTGGCAATCTCGAAGACAAGATTCATTGTGCCGCGATAGCCTATCTGGCAACGATGGGCGTTGCCGACGCGGTCAAATACCGGAAAGCCCGCGCGCATGAGCGGCTTTCCGAGGCGACCGGCCATCTGCCTGCCGTGCGAATGCGTGATCAGCAGGTCGCAATTACTCGCGCCTCGTTCCATGTCCTCCAAGTCCCCCAATATGACCTCATTTGCCGGCAACAGCGCATGTGATGCCGAAGCAGTGGTACTAATGCAAACAGATAGTTCCGCGCCCATTTCACGGAGCAGCGAACCGATCGAAAGCAGTAGGTCCGGCTCCGCACCGATCGCCACCTTGAGACCACCGGTATAAAAATGGCTGTCGAGCATCGCATCCAGTAGTTGGCTGCGCTGCCGGCGATACCGGGCCGGGACTGCACGCCCCGAAAGTTGTGCAAGGAGATGCAAGAACCGGTCGTTCGGCTCCAACCCCGTTAGGCGCTCGATGATTTCGAACGGCACGCCGGCAATTGCTTCGACTGCCTTGGCGGCGTCGCGCGTTTGCTCACCCACGCCAATTGTGAATGAGGACGCCCCCGCGGCACGGATCTGATCAACCGTCGTTCCGCCCAGCGTCGTGCCACGCCACACTGAATCAAGGTGGCCGTCGAGGGACCCAGAAACATCTGGAAGTACAATCGGCTCCAGCCCGAATGCGCAAATAATCTCGCGAAGCTCGTCGATGTCGCCGGGCGATAGATGACTGCCCGGCACCAGATTGATCTGCTGACGTACCGTCGGCAACGGCTTCACCAGCGTCTCGACGATCGCGGTCACAGCGTGCCTGTAGCCGTCCTCAAAGGCGCCCACATAGTCCGGTGTCGAAACGACGACAAGTTCAGTATCGTCGAGTTCGCGCTTGCGTCTTCGCACCATCGCGAGATGCCCCTCCATATCTTCACCGTTCGTTTCAGTCAGGCCCGTCGTGCAGAGCACAACGATCTTAGGCGACGCGCGCTTGTGAATGTTCAGTAGTGCGGTCTCTACGTTCTCGTATCCGCCGAGAATTGTGGTGACCTCGCTCATCGCCGTTGTTTGCAGCGGTATGGCTTCTTTGAAATGGCGCACCAGTAGCACGAGCGCGAACGATGTACAGCCCTGCGAGCCGTGCATCACCGGCATGCATGCGTCAAGTCCCATGGCTGCGTAGGTCGCGCCGAGCGGTTGACTCATTTTTAGCGGATTAACGGTACAGGCCTTTTCTGACTCGACTACTATCGCCATAATATGTGCCCCTCTGTGAAACTCAACTCGATACCGAAGCGCGTAAGTTCAAATCGTAATCCTCATCGTCTGCGCCCTTCGGAATCGAATTGATGTGCCCGGAAAAACTAAGAATCCCCTCGCGATGCTCTGCTCCCTCGTCCCACGGTGCAGGAATACGCACCTGCTGCCAGACCGGGTTATGGATCGCACGGTCGATCTCCTGCATCAATTTGACAATGCCCTCGTACCCAGCGTATGGGTGGTGTCGTTCCTGATTCACATCGAGCCACGGCATGCGCGCTTTCAGCGCGACAAACTGCGAGCGCCCGCCGGACAGCATGATGTCGGCCTTCGCATCCCGGAGCATGTTGTACATCTCGCGTGCCGTCAAATTGTCGACCATGCGCGTGTCATCGCCCATGATGTCCTGGATTCTTTCCTTGTCCGCCTCCGTGCTCTTCTTCACACTAGTGCCGACGATCTTGAGCCCTGCCTCTTGCAACGCCGCGACCACTGACCACGACTTCACGCCGCCCGTGATTAGCAGCACACGTTTACCGTCGAGCCGCTGCCTGTACGGAGCAACACGCTCCCATACGCGCGCCTCTTCTGCGGTGACAAGGTGCTCGGTGCGCACGATAAGATCCTCGGGTGCACCCTGCTCCACCAGTAGTCTCGCAACCCGGCGCAACGCGTCGCTCATGTCGCCAATTCCATAGAATGAACCCTCGATGTATGGAATACCGTAGCGCTTCTCCATTTTTGTCGCGACGTTGAGCATGGACCTGGAGCACACCACCATGTTGACCTTCGCGCAGTGTGCGCTCGCGATCTCGCTATAGCGGCCGTCTCCCGAGATGCAGGACAGGATCCGGATGCCGAGCGCCTCGAACAACGGCCTTATCTGCCACAACTCGCCCGAGAGGTTATATTCACCGATAAGATTGATATCGAATGGTGTCTTGTACGCCGGCTCGCGCGTACCGATCACGTGATCGAGAATCGCCTCCCCCGCGAGCTTGTTGCCGAAGTTTTTAGATCCTGCGAAGCCGGGCGCATTCACCGGTATGATGGGCTTACCGAACTTTTCCGACGCGTGCTTGCATACGGCATCTATGTCGTCGCCGATCAATGCAGTCACGCACGTCTGATAGACGAAGACGGCGGGGGGATCATACTTTTCCAGAATTTCGCGCAGACTCGCGAAAAGCCGCCTCTCGCTGCCGTAAATTACATCGAGTTCATTGATATCGGTAGTGAACGCAGTGCGGTAGAGAGTCGGCCCAGACGAAGCCGAATGGCGGTTGTCCCAAGAGTTGCCCTCACATGCAATAGGCCCGTGCACCAGGTGTGCAACGTCGACCACGGGCTGCAATGCGATCCGCGCGCCGTCGAATGCGCATCCGCCAGCAGCCGCCCCCGGCGAAACCTGCTTCGAACAGCCTTGCTTTCGCTCCTTTTCGTTCTTCGCGAGGTTTTTTGCGCAACCCGGTTCGTTGAAGATCTCGACAGCCCTCGTCTTTAGCCACATCGTGGAGTCCCGACAATAGAAGTCCACGACTACAGGCAAATTGCGTGCCACCATCGCAGGCCCGTGTCAGCGGTCATAGCGGCGCTATGCCGAAGCCGGATTTGTCGTCCTTGCTACCTGTGTTGAAGAAGTTGAACCAATCACTACAGTGATGCGACAGGCAAGAGCCTGCCGGTAGCCTTCTCGCCCAGTTTCTCCAAATGCACGCGCGCAACCGTCTCGGCCGTCAGAAGCGGCGCAGCTTGATCCCATATTTACGCAGTGCGTAGCCGATCTGCCTCGGCGTGATATGCAGGAGTCGTGCGGCCTTCGCTTGTACCCATCCACAGCGCTCCATTGCCCACACAAGCTGCTCCCGCTCGCCCCCCGGTCTGTCGCTACCGCTTGGCGTCGCGAAGCTACCCCCATTCCAATCACCGGCACTTACGTTCGCCAGGGCATTCGGCACTTCACTGTTTGGAGCGTCCAACGTTCGGGCAGGACGCACAGCGTCTTCTCGTTCGATGTAATGCAATTCCTTTGTAAGGCACCGGCCTCTCCCACACAGAAAGGAAAAACAATCTATTGTGTCGTGATCCGCCATTGTCGCGGTACGCTCAACGCAATTTTCCAGTTCGCGCACATTGCCAGGCCAGTAGCAGCTGGACAGAACCCGAAACGCTTGCTCATTGAAATGCAGAGACCGACGATTGTCGCGGTTAAATCGATCTAGAAAGTACTGCGCCATTGCCGGAATGTCCTCACGGCGTTCACGCAAAGGCGGCAAAAGGATACTCACGACGTTGACGCGGTAGTAGAGATCCGCACGAAATTCCCCCGCCTTCACCATTTGTTCGAGGTTGCGGTTCGTGGCAACGATCAGCCGAACGTCTACTTTTACCGGGGTGGTGCCACCCACCCGCTCGAACTCGCGTTCCTGCAAAACCCGCAACAATTTGGCTTGGAACGACGGCGAGATGTCGCCGATCTCGTCGAGGAAAAGTGTCCCGCCGTGCGCCAGTTCGAATCGCCCTTTGCGCTGGAATTGCGCACCGGTAAACGCTCCCTTCTCATGACCGAACAATTCGCTTTCTAGCAGTGTCTCTGTTAGCGCCGCACAGTTCAGTGAGATGAACGGCTGGTCCTTGCGGGGGGATAACCGGTAAATCGCGCGCGCGATCAACTCCTTCCCAGTTCCGCTCTCGCCGCGCAAAAGCACCGTCGTCCGCGTAGGTGCTACTTGATGAACTTGCGAAAAGACGCGCTGCATGGATGCAGATTCTCCGAGCACATTGTCGATATGATACAAATTCCGGTCTGCGTTGACCTCTCGTCTCATCTCCTGTCGCGCGGTTTGGCGCATCTGGCCCGACGCACGATCGAGCAGAAGTGCCTGGCCCATCGGCGCCGCGACGACCTTCATGAGTTGGAGGTCGCTAGCGAAGGCGCGCTGTCCGTCAGTATTCTCACAAAACGCGACCAGTACGCCGAGTGGCCGCCCTTCATACGGGATCTGCGCCCCGAGCAGTGCCACATGCTCACCTTCCAATTCGTCGAACATTTCGATGCTGTCCACGAAGAGCGGTTCGTCACGCAATTTCGCCACCACCACCGCCGAATCGTTCGTGTGTATTCGCCCCAATACCCCGTCATGGGGCAGGAAACGCAGACGTTCGCGCCAGTCCGCTGACAACCCCGTGCCACACACGCCCCCCAAATGGCCGTCTGGTTCAGCAACCGCAATAAACGCAGAGCGCCATCCACACGCATGCGACAGGTAACGCAGAGATCTCTCCAACGTCCTTTCGGTATCTCGGGACGAGGTCAACGTCTTCACTACTTCGTAGACCACATCAAAGTTGAGATGACTCTCATTGACATCGAAATGCGACATAGATCTGAACTCCGGAAATTGCACGTCAGCGCCGCGGGACCCGAGTCCCAACACAATGAATTGCCGCGCTACATTTGCGCAAGCCACGGTGAATTCCTGCCGAAACGGGCACGAAAGCCGACAAAACAGACAAAGACGACACAATCGCAGTCGTGGTGTCGGAGATGCGACAAAAGACACGAGGTATCTTTGTACGCAGATTGGATACTATCGAAGAAAGACGTAGGTTTTGCGACAAATTTTGGTCCGCACGGCAGTCTATGTTTAAAAATGTACGAGCCGAACTTGATTTGTGAGGAAGTAGCATGGCTGCGCGTGAATTAGAGAATACGCGCCACGTAGCGTTAGTGCTCGATTCAAGTGACAGGACGTTTTATCGCCTGCACCTCTATTTGGCGCGCCGAGTTTCGGCCTTTCGACGCGTTTTGCCTCAGATGCCCATCAGTTTGAAGCACGTAGCGGCAAGCCTGCTGACTCTCCGTCTTGTGCACCGTCTCCGAGAGTACTCAGTTGCAGCGAACGGAAGAGAAAACGCTGAAGTGCGTTGGCGGCAGCCGAGCGGTCCTCTAAGCGCCCAGGACTAAAGAGACCGAATTCCGCCACCGGCGGCAGCGGCAACCCTACTGCGCGGGCATCGATCGCACGCATCGTATCGCGGCGCACCTGCCAATCCAGAAGTAGCGCAACGCCGAGCCCAGCCTCAACGGCTGACTGAACCGCCGAGAGGCTCGTGCTTTTGCAGGCCACGCGCCAAGCGATACCTGCTTCAAGCAACGTGGCAAAATAACTCTCCTGCCATCGGCATGCACCGCCGAATGCAACAATCGGCAGCGGACCGTCTCCGAGATCAGCATTGCGTGTGCGCGCGGCCGCCCAGTGAAGGGGATGTTGCCAGGTGACGAGAGGTTCCGCGGGGATCAGCGCGGGATCACCAATCGCGAAATCGAGTGTATTGCTCATGAGCCGCTGCGATAAGGCCGGACTCGCATCAACGACGATCTCCAGGGCAACATCAGGAAACAATGTCGAAAATTGCCGCAGTGCATGGCGGAGGTGACTCATGGCGATGTGCTCGGGAATTCCGATCTTCACGGTACCCGCAACTTCACCCGAATTAAGGGCGGAACGGGCCGCAAGGCCGACTTCGAGCAACTTGTGTGCATACGGCAACAGAACGTTCCCCGCAGAGGTCGGCTTCACGCCGCGCGGTGAGCGTTCAAGGAGGCGCTGCCCGACTTCGTCTTCGAGCCGCCGAAGCGCCATGCTGACGGCAGCCTGTGTACGATGGAGCTCCATGGCAGCATTGCTCACACTGCCGGCTTCCACTACCGTCACGAACGTACGCAGTAGCGTGCTGTCGAGATCGCGGATCATCAATTTCCCTCATTCAAACATAAAGATTATCAGCTTATACCACGCATACAGCTGCGGTTAATATCCTTCCGTCGCCCACGTAGACAGCATGGGCGCGCCAAAAACGAATGAGAATGAAGCCTAGATAGGGGGTTGCCAAAAGCATTCGCTGTGTTTAAGGAAGCGAAGGGGTCAGTTGTCGGTTGACAGAAATCATTTAGATGCGATGGCGTTTTTCAAAGCGGACTGCTCTGCGCTCTCGGGCGACCCGGTTTCGGGCCACTCGAGAGCGGTGGGCCCCTTCAACGCCGTTTCGTCGCACGCCGACCGGTGCGCAGTTTCGAGGTCAATCGTAGAGACTTTCGCAATCCGAGCGAGCCATCATCGCCTCGAAAGACGAGCGGATCGTGTCTCCGGTTCATTCGCCGCCGACCCGCAACCCAGCGCGCCGCGTTCGCTCCTTCTCATCTTATCTGGAGATCACATGAATACACCCAACGATCGGGTTCGCTTCGAGGAGCTTGCCCAGCACGCCATGGACCAGATACTCGCGATTTCGCCGGAAACCGCTGCGTTCCACCGAGGCGACTGGATCGATAGTGAGTACTATCGCCGCCATCTCATCGAAACCGTGTTACGCATGCGTCTCAACAACGAGGTAGGCGCATTCGCGCTTTACAAAATCAGCGGCCAGGATAACTCGCTCGCGCAGATGCTCGCGCAGCACCTCGCGCAAGAATATGGGCAAGAATGCCATCTTCTGCATGACATCGAGAGGTTCGGGCTTACCGCAGCAAGCGTGGAAAGCATTAGACCATTCAATAGCACAGACAAGCTAATCGGATATCTCTACCTAAGCATCGTCCGCGATGGCCCGCTCCCTACGATGCTCTGGAACTGGTTTCAGGGATGGTATTCGGGCCGCTATAACAAGGTCATCGCGCACTCAGCCGCGCGCGCATTCGGACACGATCAAGTAAAAGGTACGCTCAGCCACATTGAGTACGCCGAATCGCGGAGTCTCGAAGATTCCACATGGATCGCTCTGAGGCTCGCGATCAGCGGCTGGGGCGGAACGGGGAAAGCAGAAATCTATTTGAACAACTTTGTCGGAATGATTCACGAGTATTTCGAAGAGTTGCGTGTGGCGACCCTACCCCGGCCGGAAACGGGCACTGAACAGGCGGCACTCAAATGACCGCCATCATCGTTATTGAGCCGCGCTCGTCCGGGACCGCACTTGTCGCCTCAGCTGTACGGCTTGGCATGGCCACCCACGCGTATTCAGCCAACCGCGATGAGCCCCCCCTGTCACGCGAACTGCTCGCCGCTTCGGTGCCGTACGCCGTGGTAGATACTGACTCGCCGAACGCCGTGGCGGCCGCTGCAAGCGCCATCGGCGTCGATGCGATCGTACCCGGTGTACCCGGTTGCGAATACGCAACCGGCGTAGCAGCTGAGTCAGCGGCGCTCCTCGGTCTTCCACATTTGCAGCCGGAAGCGGCAGCACCCACGCACGACAAATACCGCAGCCCCATGCATCTCGCCGCCGCCGGACTGGCGGTTCCTTTGTTCGCCCTCGTTGTACATCGTCGCGACGCCATGACAGCCGCTTTACGTGTAGGTTTTTTAGCTGCCCGCAAGCCTGTCCGAGGAGGCATGCATGGGACGTACGTCAACTCTCTTTCCCAGTTGCAACTTGCGGTCGAGTGCGCCATGCATCACGGCGTTGTCGATGTCGGCCACAAGACCGGCAACGTGTTGCTCCTTGAACAGTATCCGGAGGGCCCAGAGTGCTGCATCGAAGGCTACGTCAGCAGCAAGCACGGACCCCGCGTCGTCGCCGTAACCGAAAATCTCTTGAGCGCAGAGCAGCATCTCGCGAAAATGGGCCAATTTGCCGAAGCCTCTTTGACCCCGGACCAAAGAGCCGCGCTCGTCACTTACGTCGAGCACGCAGCGGTGCAGATTGGACTGACCCTCGCTGTTTTCCACGCCAAAGTGCGCATAACACGCGACGGTCCGGTGCTGATCAAGATCGCGGCCTGCCTCGGAGGTGATCGCACCTGCCGGCTGATCGAACTCAGCAGGTCAATCTCTCTGCCAGAAATAACGATACGTAGCCACCTCGGCGATCCTGAGCCAGCCCACGATGCCGATGCAAAAGCTGCCGTGTGTGTCAGCGGCGTACGGTCCTTCGCACCGGTAGTGCGACACCGCCGCCGTCGAACGCGTTCGCGCCAGACCAGGTTTCCAGGAAGTGGAGGTCCATTCTCATATCGGCCGCACAGTGCCACAACGAGCGGCGACGAGCGACCGTGTCGCCATGTGTTGTGCATCGCGCCTGTTCGCCCGACCCGCGATTCGCGCCTTGCCGAAGCGCTGAGAACACCCGGATCCCGTCGCGCCTGTAACCGTATTTGAACGGTTTGCACTCCATGACAACCAACTACCCCGCCCCTCGTAGCCGCATAGTCGTGCTTAACCGTTGGTCCGACGGCTTCGCAGCCTACCATCGCTACATCGATCATGCTGCGAATAAGGTCGCTTACATCTGCACGCCGAACGGCGCCGCTGCGCTCGACGCTTCTCAAACCGCGCACGTTGAAGAGCTATCCGACATCCTTGATGAAGATGCGTTGCATAAGGCCATGAACTCCTGTCACGCGGCGCTCGGCGGCATCGACAGGCTGATCGCATTGTCCGAATTCGACCTTCTGAAGGCCGCGCGACTGCGCAATTCGTTCAATATTCCTGGCGATCTTCCCGATACCGTCGTGCGCTTTCGCGACAATGGCGCTATGAAGCATACCGTTGCTGCCGCGGGCCTGCGTGTGCCGCGCGTTGCAGCGTTGGAAGATGTGGCCTTTGCAAAAGTAAATTCGCCCCCTGTGATGCGCTTTCCGATCATTGTAAAGCCACGTACCGCCGCAGCAAGCCTAGACGTACGGCGCATAGACACCCGTGCCCGGTTGGATATGTTGTGGCCGACACTACCGCTGGTTGAGTACGAGTGCGAGGAGTACGTCGAAGGGCCCGTCTATCACGTTGACGGTTTCGTGCGCGACGGCACATGGGTAATCGCGCGCGTGTCCCGCTACATCAACACCCGTCTTCAGTTTGCACAAGGAAAACCCCTGGGCTCGGTGATGCTCGACCCGGGACCGCTGAATGATGCGGCTCTTGAATTCGCGGCCGCATGCCTGCGAGCGCTCGCCCTGAGTAATGGGCCGTTTCATCTCGAGATAATCGGAGCTTGCGACGGATTCTATTTTCTGGAAGTCGGTGCCCGTGTCGGCAGTGGGGAAATTCCCTTTCTTTTCCACGAATTGTACGGCGTCGACCTCTTTGACCTCTGGGTCACCCACCAATCAGGTGACGAGGCGCGGTTCGCCGCACGGGCGCAGGCGGCGTTAATCGCGTCAACCTCGTCCACACGCGGGGGATTCCTGATGCTGCCAGAGCCAGTCGGCAAAGTATTCGTCGGCGCACAATTGCCGAACGCTATCCCGGGGCTTTACGAAGCTGTCTTCCCAGCGAGACGTCACTTATTCAACGGTTCCAGCCGCACTGGCAACATCCTCGCACGCTTCCGCTATCGCGGCGCATCGGAGGAAGAAATCGACAAGGCAATTCGTGCAACGCTGCGCGATTTCCGCTACACGCTGGCGGAGAACGTGGCGCTCACCGAATAGCCGTACACATGACGCGTCACGCTATGCAAGACTTTGCGCCTCCTCCAACAATAGCTCGCGCATCCAGATACTTGCCGGATCACCACTATGCAGCGCAGGCCATTGAACAGCCTCAGTGAAAGTGGATAGCGGAAGCGGTACTTCGGCGATCCGCAGAGCAGAGGCCTCCCCGAGATGCCTGGCCAGCCTCAAAGGGATCGTCGCAATGCGACGCGTACCTGATAGCACCGCCGGAACAAGGTGAAATGTCGGGACGACGATCTCTTCACGCCTTCTGAGACCGAGGTCCAGCAGGAAAAACTCTTCGATTGAAGGCCTGCGTGCCCGCCCGAACCTCACTGTAACGTGTCCCATTGACATATACCGGTCGAGCGAAATCTGCTCCGACAACTGCTTGTTTGCAGGACAGCCGACACACACGAGCTTCTCGTCGAAGAGTGGCGCTTTCGGGTTAATATCCGGCAGCAATAGATCGGGCAGAATCAAAAAATCGGCGTCGCCACGCCGCAGTAGATCTCCAGGCTCGTCGTCTGGGAAAATCAATTCGAAACTTACTGCGGGAGCCTCGCGCGCAACGCGTTTAATGACCTTCTGGAAGTAGACGAGAGTCATGAAATCAGAGAGGCAGACCCTGAACCGGCGATCCGACTTTGCCGGCTGGAAGACGTCGCGCGAGATGATGGAAAGCTGGATATGCGATAGAGCCTCCCGCACCGGTCCGGCAAGCTCTATCGCCCGTGATGTGGGCACAAATTCTCGGCCTCTCATCACAAAGAGGTCGTCGCGAAAATAGTCTCGTAACCGCGACACCGCTGCACTCATGGCAGGTTGGCTCAAATTGATGTCGCGTGCCGCAAGCGTGACGTTACGCTTCGCCATCAATGCGTCCAACGCGACGAGAAGATTCAGATCGAGGCCTTTGAAGCGCATCTTTAATTATCCGCTTTGTGGATGATACATATCGAAACAATCGATTGTACAAATTTATTGAGGTCCCGCAAAGTTACGGCAATCCGGCTTGATATGCAAGTCACTAATATGAGTATTCCCGTCGTTCTACTGAACGACACTCAACATCAAGTCCCAGATATTGATCCGCAACGTGGCATTTCGCGGTTGCGACTTGGGCTGGTTCCCGGGTAAACGGTGACTCATCCAAAGATGAGTGAAAGACCATGAGAAGACTCAGCGATTGTGAAATGCCGCAATTTATTTCTGAAGTGCTAAACATGCGTGAACGTAACGGAGAGCGTCGTAAGGTTTACCTTACCTTTGACGACGGACCACACCCGATATGGACACCAAAAGTACTAGATCTGCTGGCGCGGCAACAGGTACCGGCAACCTTCTGTGTACTCGGCACCTACGCGGCTGAGTATCCGGAACTGATCCGGCGCATGGTTTCGGAAGGCCACCATGTCGCGAATCACAGTCTCTCCCATCGGGACTTGTCGAAATGTGAGCCGGATCAGATAAGGCACGAGATAGCGGAAGCGAACTCGCTTATCCAGCGTGCTTGCCCAGCGGCAACGGTGCGATATATGCGTGCGCCGTATGGAAAATGGACGAACGAAGTTATAGCCGAATCCATGAAAGCGGGACTAACGTCCCTCCACTGGTCCGTAGATCCACGAGATTGGTCCCGTCCGGGTGCAGACGCGATTGTCGATTCCGTACTGACGTCGGTGCTGCCCGGCTCGATCGTACTGCTGCACGACGGGTCTCCTCCGGAAGAGTGCGACTTGCATGATCGCGATGCTTCGCGTGAGCAGACTGTCATTGCACTATCACGCCTGATTCCACGATTGAAGGAAAGGGGCTTCGTCATCAGTTCGCTTCCGTAAGTTCAACCGAAAATCTCGCTTAATGAGTATCTCTGGCCCAGAGCTGCTCGACAGGTGGACGATATACTCCATTAGAAACGTTTCAGCAATAGACCCAGGTGTGCGCGCTGACCTACGGCTAGCACTAAGGAAATACTGACCCCGGATGCAGGCATTGGATGATCTGATTTTCAGTCGACGCCGATGGAAGCCTCCTGGACGACATCGGTACCATGAGGTGCGTTACTGGACATTTTTCTCGTACGCAAAACCGTGTCTTTCCTGCCCTATGAAGAAACGCCAAACCTACAGGCACGAGAATAATTGCCCCTCGAATCGAGCGTGAACCTTAGATGATATTTCCACGCCTGACTCCCGCGCCATCGCTCACGGCAGGCCTGTACTGAGAATCCCAACGTCTCCTAGCACACTGACCTGATGAACATTTCTGCCGCAATCAACACTACATCTGTCCTACTATATGCGTCACTTTCGGCCATCTATAAAAGCGCGCAGGTACTTCATACTCTACCGACTAGCGGCCGACCTGCATACGTCAACGTATCCAAGACCGAGTATTTGCCGGACATCGACGTCATCGTCCCGTGCTTTAACGAAAACCCAGAAACGCTGCGGGCGTGTCTCGACTCGATTGGCGCCCAGGACTACGCGGGCGGCATCAGGGTCCACGTGGTCGATGATGGATCCGCCAACCGCGATGCGTTGAAGGTGGTGTATCGGGAGCACGAACATGATCCGCGATTCAACTTCCTGCTTCTTCCAAAGAATGCGGGAAAGCGTAAAGCGCAAATCGCCGCAATACGTTCTTCGACCTCGGAACTCATACTTAACGTAGACTCGGACACCACTCTGGCTCCGGATGCAGTAAACAAACTCGTGCTGACAATGAGTGACCCATCGGTCGGTGCAGCCATGGGGCAATTGATAGCCAGTAATCGCAGCGACACGTGGCTGACCCGCCTGATCGATATGGAATACTGGCTTGCGTGCAACGAGGAGCGCGCGGCTCAAGCGCGATTTGGCGCTGTGATGTGCTGCTGCGGACCGTGTGCGATATATCGGCGCACAGCGCTTCTTCTGCTTCTGGACCAGTACGAAACGCAAATGTTCCGGGGCAAGCGCAGCGATTTTGGCGAAGACCGCCATCTGACAATTCTCATGCTCGCGGCGGGCTATCGAACGGAGTACGTTCGAGATGCAGTCGCCGCGACCGTCGTTCCAGACAAGCTGCGGCCGTACCTGCGCCAGCAATTGCGCTGGGCGCGAAGCACCTATCGCGACACGCTGCTCTCCCTCCGCCTTTTGCCTCGTCTTGACCGCTACCTAACTCTTGACGTGATCGCGCAAAATATTGGCTCTCTGCTGCTCGCCATTTCAATGATCTCCGGCTTTTTGCAGATATTGCTCACAGCCACGGCTCCTTGGCAGGCATGCTTCGTCATTGCTTCAATGACTGGGGTCCGCTGCTCCGTTGCTGCCATTCGCGCTCGCGAGCTTCGATTTCTTGGATTTTCAGTGCACACACTTATAAACCTATTGCTCCTGCTTCCGCTAAAAGCATACGCTCTATGTACCCTGGACAACAGTGACTGGCTTTCTCGCAGTTCTGCCGTCGAAGACGGCGGCGAGCACCGTGCTCCCAAGAGTGAGTAATGCGTAGCCTCGCGCGCTCACCAGGGAATCTTCCTTAAACAGTGGTCTGTATACATTTCTGGCTCCATGTCTAATGCGACGATCACGTTCTCGAGTGTAAAGAAATCCTACGGCGGTAAGCTTGCCGTTGACGGATTGTCCTTCCGTGTAGGGCCCGGCGAGTGCTTCGGTCTGCTCGGGCCTAATGGTGCAGGCAAAAGCACTACCACTCGAATGGTGCTAGGTATGGCGCTGCCTGACGCAGGCGTGATTACCGTCCTCGGGGAACCGGTGCCAGCGCGGGCACGCCTAGCGCGCAGGCGCATTGGCGTCGTTCCGCAATTCGACAACTTGGAGCCAGGTTTTAGTGTGAGCGAGAACCTGCAGCTCTTCGGGCGCTACTTTGGGATGAGCACAGGCGAAATCGAGGCGGTGGTCCCGTCCTTGCTGCAGTTCGCACATCTCGAGGACAGGGCTCACGCACGCGTCACCGAGTTGTCGGGCGGAATGAAGCGCCGTCTAACCATTGCACGCGCGCTTATCAACGATCCGCAACTTATTGTCATGGACGAACCGGCGACAGGGCTAGATCCGCATGCGCGCCACCTCATCTGGGATCGTTTGCGCTGCTTACTCGCACGCGGCAAAACGATTCTTCTCACTACTCATTTCATGGAAGAGGCAGAGCGATTGTGCGATCGACTATGTGTAATCGACAGAGGACGCAGCATTGCGGAGGGTGCACCTGATGCGTTAATCCAGGAGCAGATTGGAAGTCACGTTCTCGAGATATACGGCGGCAACCCTCATGAACTCAAAGCGCTGCTGATGTCGTTTGCACAGCGTACAGAGGTAAGCGGTGATGCACTGTTCTGCTACACGGCCGATCCACAACAGGTATGCACGCGACTGAGCGAGCGTACAGGTCTGCGTATTGTGCAACGTCCCGCGAACCTGGAAGACGTTTTTCTTCGGCTGACCGGGCGAGAAATGAAGGATTGAATAATGCGCGAAGTGTTTATGATTGCCCTACCCGGCAACGCCTGGAATTGGCGCACAGTATGGCGGCGCAATTATCTAGCGTGGAGAAAAGCGGCACTGATCTCCGTTCTCGGCAACCTTGCGGACCCGATGATGTACCTTTTCGGTCTCGGCTTCGGTGTCGGAATAATGATAGGCCACATCGACGGCGCTCCTTACATTGCGTTCCTGGCGGCTGGAATGGTTGCGACAAGCGCCATGACCTCAGCGACTTTTGAAACGATTTACGCTGCCTTCGCTCGCATGCAAGTTCAGCGCATGTGGGAAGCCGTGCTCTGCACCCAACTGACCATTGGCGATGTCATTATTGGCGAATTGGCATGGGCCGCTACAAAAGCCCTTCTCGCAGGCTCCGCCGTTATGGTGGTTGCGGCGATGCTCGGTTACGCGGCGTTTTCGAGCATCGTATTTGTTATGCCTGTCGTTCTTCTAACTGGCCTCGCTTTCGCGAGCGTGGCAATGGTACTCGTCGCGATCGCGCCGAGTTATGACTATTTCGTTTTCTACCAGACGCTTGTGCTTACGCCCATGTTGTTCCTGAGTGGTGTCGTCTTCCCTGTGCACCAACTGCCCGGGGCGCTTCAATACCTTGCACAGTTCCTGCCGCTTTCCCACTCCGTTGAATTGATCCGTCCGGCGATGCTTGCACGTCCGGTCGGCGGCATGGGGCTGCATCTGGGCGTGCTTTGTGTCTACACAATACTTCCATTCTTCTTGTCTGCGACACTGGTCCGCCGCCGCCTGATGTCTTGACGCTGACGGTGTTGCGACTCAGCAGCAGCCTTGTGATAAGCGCCGGACTGGGGCTACCTCCAAACCACCGCTTTCAACCTACTGAAATGCACGCCATGACCCACTTCATGCCGAAAACGCAGCCATTCGTGATTCTCGGGATGCCCAGAAGCGGCACTCACTATCTGGAAGAGCTGCTGAATGCTCATCCGAACGTCTTGAGCAATGGCGAGTTACTCAACATCCACGACGCCAATTGGCCTGACACCAACCGGCTCAAGTGCAGCAATCGGGAACTTCTCGAACTCGCTTATCTTCGCTATCCGGTCCAAAATGGCAAGGCGTACGCTACGCATATCGGTTGCAAGATCAATGAGCCGCAATTTATGGAACGCCCCGGATTCTTTGAGGAATTAGCACGGTGGCCATGCCTGAAGGCGATTTTTTTAGTCCGCAGGAATACGCTGGAATCGCTGCGATCCCTGGTGCAAGCGAGAGAAAGTGGTGAATGGCTGAAGTACGGTTCGGATAATTGGTCAGCTCCGCCTCCTCAGGTCGCATTGACTATTGAACTATGCGAAGCCTACTTCAAAGCCGCAGACGATTTTCATCGTCAAGTCGTCGACTCTTTCGCGCCAGAGAATCTGCTTACAATGGGCTATGAAAACCTCCTCAATGACCCCGCCGCATGCATGGAGGCGGTGCAGACGTTCCTTGGAACTTCCTTTCATCCTTGCTCCCACGGGACGACTCTTCAACGGCAGGAAGTACGGCCTCTGGAGCAAACCGTACTCAACTTCGACGAGTTGAAAAGTCACTTCAGTGGCGGGCAGTATGAGAGATTTTTTTGAAACAGCAACAGCAAGAGATGGACTTTCTCGTGATCGCATGGTTCATGTTCGCCCACGTTCATTTCCCTAGAAGTAGCACCAAATCGATCCTTCAAACCATTCTTCTATCTAAAGATTCATTTTACGATCTTTGCGTTTCCTACTGGCGCCGAATGCGATGCTTCCGCCTTCTGGGCAATCGCACGCCACGGGTTGCGCGTAATCGCAACTGAACAAGGTAACTTTCCATGTCCTCAAAGGTGCAGTGGAAACTGTGCTGGGAGAATGAGCTCCAGCTTTCCGATCATCTCGAATTGGCCCAGTTTTTCCGGACAACTTATGGTCCAACCGGACCGTTCAACGCAAAGCCGTTCGACGGCGGTCGAAGTTGGGCCGGGGCGAGGCCCGAACTCCGCGCCATTGCCTACGATTCGCAAGGTGTGGCGGCGCACATGGGTTCGTTACGCCGCTTCATCAAGATTGGCGCAACCGACGTGCTAGTGGCGGAACTGGGTCTGTATGGAGTGCGGCCAGACCTAGAGGGGCTCGGAATCAGCCAATCTATTCGTGCGATGTACCCTGTATTGCACGAGCTTCGTGTGCCATTCGCATTCGGCACCGTCCGCCATGCTTTGAAGACCCACTTCACCAGGTTATGTCGACATGGAATGGGAACAGTCATCTCGGGGGTTCGCGTCCGCTCAACGCTTCCCAACGTTCACCTCGATTTGCCGGCAACACGTGTTGAAGAAGTACTGGCGGTGATTTTGCCGATTGATAGGGCGATGAGTGAGTGGCCGCACGGGACTGAAATCGAACGCAATGGCCCTGAGCTGTGACTCGCCTGCATCTGAACCGGACATGCGGTCAGCGGCTCGATCTGTCCTGCAACGAGATTTGAACGCACACGCTCAGGTAAACTAAATTGAAAAACGTAACGCATTTTGACTTATTGCGTAGGGAGTTGGACGCGGACGATCCGTGGCGACTGGACAGTAATCCGTTCGAGCGTGAGCGTCATATGCACATGCTTCGGTTAGCGCTCTCTAAAGGCCCCGTTGCCCATGCTCTCGAGGTCGGATGTGCGGGGGGCGCATTCACAGAAAAATTGGCACCTTACTGTGAGCGGCTCACCGTGATGGATGTGATGCCGCAAGCGCTTGCGAGGACACGCAAGCGGCTAAATTACCCGCCAAACGTGAACTGGATCGTTGCAGACGTCCAGCACTTTTCCTGCGCAGAGCGGTTCGAACTGATCGTAGTCGCGGAGGTTTTCTACTATCTCGCCGACATCGCTGAAGTGCGGGATGCTATCCACAAACTGGCATGCGTACTCGCGCCTGACGGCCAGTTGATATTCGGTTCAGCACGTGACGCCAATTGTCAACGCTGGGGACATATTGCTGGTGCTGAAACGGTGCTGAAGATGCTAAGCGAACGGTTCACCGAGATTGAGCGAGTCGAGTGCGTCGGCCAGTCGTCCAATGAGGATTGCCTGCTCGCATGCTTCCAGAACGCGGTGCATTTTTCCCATCAATCAGATTTCCCTTGCTAGGGTGAAAAATACCATGCGCATCTGTGGCCTCAAGCTGACACACGACGGAGCAATCGCCGTTGTCGAAGATGGAAAGCTCCTTTTTTGCATCGAACAGGAGAAGCGGGACAACAATCCGAGATATCACGATATACGGAACCTCGATGCAATTGAAACCGCACTAGCCGAGCACGGTCTACGGACTGACGACATCGACGAATTTGTGATCGACGGCTGGGACGGCGAAGTGACGTCGCAGTTTCAGATGCTGAGCGGCCCCAGCCCAATCGTCCTCGAGGGTGCCCTCTATACGGAAAGAGAAAACGGCGAACTTCTGGCTTCGGTCGACGGCACTGGGCTGCTGATCGGTGGCAAGTCATATCGGTACAGGAGCTACCCTCACGTGTCCGGCCATGTCGCCGCCGCATATTGCACGAGTCCGTTCGCACAACTTGGGCAACCTGCGTTATGCCTAGTGTGGGATGGCGGCATGGTGCCACGGTTGTACCATGTAGGACGCGACGACGTGCGGCTCATTGGCCAGTTATTCCCCATCATCGGTCAAATGTATGCGGCGGCCGGACATCATTTCGGGCCGTATGCAAAGGGGGCGGGTGCGGAGTGGGACCTGGGAGTGGCCGGAAAGCTAATGGCATACATCGCCCTTGGGTCAGTCGACGAAGAAATCGTTGATATATTTCACCATCTTTACCTGGAACGCTTTGCAGGCGACACAGAACTTGCGCGAAACTATCGCCAGAATCTCCATCTTCCGAGTACATCGCTCGCAGCGATACGCGATTTCTTCCACGCATGCGCGCCGGAGCTGCAGGCTAAACCTGCCGAAGACGTACTCGCCTCTTTCCATACTTTCCTCGAGCGCCTACTCGTCCGCGAAATGGAAAAGGCTCTGCGGCGCCATTGTATTCCTGGGCCGCGCAACCTATGCATATCCGGCGGATGTGGACTCAATATCAAATGGAACAGTGCATTACGCGCAAGTGGCTTGTTCGACGCTACCTGGATTCCGCCCTTTCCGAACGACAGCGGTTCGGCGATCGGCACCGCATGCTGCGCAATAGCCGCGAACGAGGGCTTCATGCCGTTAGAGTGGTCGGTATATAGCGGCCCCGCAATGAAAACGGGCACCCGAGTGCCCGGCTGGTCTGCGTCGCCTTGTTCCCTAGCTGAACTTGCACATATTCTCGCCAAAAATAGACCCGTCGTTTTTCTTGCCGGACGCGCCGAGCTGGGCCCACGAGCACTTGGGGCGAGAAGTATTCTCGCCGCTGCGACTTCGCCGAGCATGAAGGCTCTTCTCAACGATGTCAAGCATCGGGAATATTTCCGTCCTGTGGCACCCATATGTCTTGAAGACCGGGCGCCTGCTGTATTTCTCCCCGGCACTCCAGACCCCTACATGCTGTTCGATCATCAAACACGCGACGAATGGCGGGACAGGATACCTGCCGTCGTGCATCTCGACGGTTCTGCGCGATTGCAGACCATTGCAAGGTCATCCGAACACCCTGTTGCGCAACTGCTAATCGAATACGAGAAGCTCACAGGCCTTCCCTTGCTGTGCAACACCAGCGCCAACCACCTGGGACGAGGCTTTTTTCCCGATGTTGCGTCGGCGTGTGAATGGGGACGTGTCGAACACGTTTGGTGCAATGGTCTTCTATTTACCAAGACATGCCGAAACGAGATTTCGGCGTCAGTCGATGAGCCGGTATCGTTTGGGCTCGCATGAATTTGAGCTGCACCGTAATGCCGCAACAAGTGAGCGCTAGCTCATACCCCGACCGGACCGATCTAAGTAGGCAAGTATGGCGAATGAGCCTTCCACTTTAGAGTTGTATGCGCACGGCTTCCGGGTTCCCCCGGAAGCAAGAGCACGCTTGCTTCGGCAAACGCCGGCCATTCTCTGGTTTACCGGCCTATCAGCTGCGGGAAAGTCGGCTATCGCTGACACCGTGGAGGCGCGTCTCCATACAGCTGGCCGACTCACCTACATTCTTGACGGCGACTCCGTCAGGCTCGGTCTATGCAAAGACCTTGGCTTTACCGATGCAGACCGTCACGAGAACGTACGGCGCGTCGCGGAGGTCGCAAAATTAATGGCCGACGCCGGCATCGTTGTTTTGGTGTGCCTCATCTCGCCGTTCCGCCGCGATAGGGAACTCGCCCGCTCTACGGCGGGCCGCCGTAATTTCGCCGAAATCCATGTCCACGCGAGTTTAGCCGCGGCGGAGGCCCGTGACCCTAAAGGGTTGTATCGGCTGGCAAGGCGCGGCGCAATCCAGCGCTTCACCGGCATCGACTCCCCGTATGAGGAGCCGACGGATCCGGACGTCTTCATTGACACATGTTGCAAGTCCATCGACGAAGGTGCCGATATGGTCCTGAATTGGCTCCACAGTTCTGACCGTTGCCATCATTCGTGATTGCATACACGCTTCGCGGCAACACCGTTGAAACTGGGGGAGTTCTGCATCCGACAATTGAGAACACTCATCGCTCGCAAGCCAGGTAGATAGATAGATAGATGAATGACGAGGTCCATTGCAGCTCCGGTCGTGCACGTTTGCATCCGCAATCGTGCGCGGTGGCTTTTCACTGCACAACAGGCCGGGTTGTCACGCGTGCCGCAGTAGTCGCTGCAGTGTTTCCACTGCTCGGCTCGCTGGCCGACTGCACGGTCGGCCCAGAATACCACACGCCAGCGCCACCCGCGATTCAGCATTACACAGCAACGCCTCTACCTGATCGCACGGCTTCGTCGCAGGGCGAAGCGGGTCTCGAGCAGCGGTTTGCGGCCGGCGGCGACCTGCCCGCTCAGTGGTGGACGCTTTATCGCTGCGAGCCGCTCAACACGCTGATAAGCGAAGCACTTAAAAATAGCCCAACGATCGCAGCAGCCAGTGCCGCGCTACGCCAGGCCGCCGAGAATCTGAGCGCACAAGCAGGCAGCGCACTCTACCCCTCTGTCGATATCAAGCTCAACGCGATACGTGAGAAGCTGAACGGCGCGACGTTGGGGCAGCCCAACGTCAACAAAATACTGACTCTATACAACACATCAGTAAGTGTTTCATATGATCTGGATCTGTTTGGTGGAGTTCGGCGCGAGCTCGAATCGCTGGGCGCGCAGGTCGATTTTGAGCGCTTTCAGCTGCAAGGCGCCTACCTAGCACTGTCGGCAAACATCGTCACGACTGCCGTCAAGGAAGCGTCGCTGCGTGAGCAGATCAGCGCGACCGAGAACATCGTAGCCGACGAGGAGACGCAGCTTGGCGTTTTGCGCAAGCAATTCGAGTTCGGCGGCGTGGACCGGATTGCCGTGCTCTCGGAAGAGACGTTAGTCGCGCAAACACGGGCGACGCTACCGCTGCTGCGGCAGTCGCTCGATCGGACTCGGCACCAGCTTGCCGTGCTTTCGGGCAGATTACCGAGCGAGACAGGTGTGTCCGAATTCACGATGTCGATGTTCACGCTACCGCAAACCTTGCCGGTCAGTCTGCCTTCCTCGCTGGTCAGGCAGCGGCCGGATATTTTGGCCGCTGATGCCGTGCTGCACCAGGCGAGCGCCGAGGTCGGTGTCGCCACGGCAAACCTCTATCCACAACTTATGCTCTCCGCGAATTACGGCCCGCAGTCTTTAACGCCCGCTGGCATGCTGAAGTATGCCGACATGATCTGGAACATCGGCGCGGGACTCACCCAACCAATATTCCATGGTGGGCAGTTGACCGCAAAAAAAAGGGCGGCGCAAGCCGCCTTTGACGAGGCCAACGCGCGATATCGGGAAGTCGTGCTGCTCGCGTTCGAAGATGTGGCGGACACGTTGCGCGCACTCGATCACGACGCGGCTGCTCTTGCCGCCCAAACCGACGCCTGGCGCTCGGCTAGCAGTTCACTGGATGTGGCGCGCGGACAGTTTCGAGTCGGCGGAGTCAGCTATCTGTCGCTGCTCGACGCACAGCGCCAATATCAGCAGGCCGTCGTGAATCTCGCGCAGGCGCAAGCAGCTCGCTATGCAGATACAGCTGCTTTATTCCAGGCACTGGGTGGCGGTTGGTGGAATGACACGGCGTATGACGAGAAGGGGCATGCCAACGCCGGCCCCCGCTCCCAGTGATTGCTCATGACGATTGCTACGCGCCGCATACGTTTCACGGGTAACGCGCCAAAGACGCTTGTGCGTCGTGAGTTTGCCGTGCAAGGACACTACGATGACGATGAAAAGACCAACAGGAAAACGGATGACCATCATGCTGATCTGCGTGGGCAGTCTGCTCGGCACGCTCATCGGCTTCAATCTTTACAAAGCGCATATGATTAAAAAGTTCATGATGCGCGATGGCATGGCCGCCGCCACGGTCACGTCAGCTGTGGTCAGCTATCAGACTTGGCAGCCACAGCTTTCCGCCACGGGCAGCCTGCGCGCGGTGCACGGCGTCGACGTGACGACAGAAGTCTCAGGCCTCGTGCGCGAGCTCAAATTCAGTTCCGGTGAGGAGGTGAAAGCCGGACAGGTTCTCCTGCGCCTCAACGACGACTCTGATCGCGCACAGCTCGCATCGCTACAAGCTGCCGCGGACCTTTCGCAAACGGTTTACACGCGCGACAAGGCACAGTATGACATTCAGGCCATCTCAAAAGCCCAGTTGGATGCCGACACAGCCGAACTGAAGAGCAAACGGGCGCAAGTCGAACAGCAAGCTGCCCTCGTCGCCAAGAAAACCATTCGCGCACCTTTCGCAGGACGCGTGGGGATCACCACCGTTAATCCCGGCCAGTACATCAACCCGGGGGACGCAATTGTTACCCTGCAAGTCGTCGATCCCATTTACGTCGACTTTCACCTACCCCAGGAGCAACTGGGACAACTCGAGGCCGGACAGCACGTCGCCGTAAATACAAGCACATTTGCGAACCTTAGCTTCAGTGGCCAAGTCCGCGCGATAAATCCGCGCGTGGACAACGCGACCCGCAACGTTCAGATCGAAGCGGTGCTGGACAACCACGAGCGCAAGCTGTTGCCCGGCATGTACGCGAACGTGAAGATCGATGTGAGTAGCGAGCAGCGCTATCTGACCTTGCCTCAAACCGCGATCGCGCACAATGCGTACGGTGCAACGGTATTCGTCATTAGACCGAGCGAGCACAAAAACGCGCACGGTAAAACGATGCCGGTGGCGCAACAGGTATTCGTGACGCCGGGACCCACGCGCGGCGATCAGGTGGCGATCCTGAGGGGTCTCGACGAAGGCGCGCAGGTCGTCACGAGCGGTCAGCTCAAGCTACAGAACGGCACACCGCTCATCATCAATAATCGTGTGCTGCCTGCGGACAATCCTGCTCCGACGCCTCAGGAGCAGTGAAAGGCCTCCCGATGAAATTCACCGACATTTTTCTCAACCGACCGGTCCTCGCGTCAGTACTGAGCGTGCTGATCCTCGTACTGGGCTTGCGTTCGCTCTCCACGCTGAAGGTCAGTGAATATCCTCAGACCCAGACGGGCGTAGTCACGCTTACCACTTCCTATTACGGTGCGAGCGCCGACACAATGGCTGGGTTTATCACGCAGCCGCTGGAAGCCGCCATCGCCCAGGTGCAGGGCATTGACTACATGTCGTCGAAAAGCAGCACGGGCGTGTCGACGATCAACGCGACACTACGCATGAATTATGATCCGAACCGCGCACTCACCGAGATCAATACACAGATAGCGTCAGTGCGTAACCAGTTGCCGCGCGAGGCCCAGCAGCCGGTGCTGACGATGCAGGTGGGTCAGACCACTGACGCGATGTATATGGGCTTCTACAGCGACGTGCTGCCGCCCAACAGTGTCACCGACTATCTGCTGCGCGTCGTGAAGCCGAAGCTCGACTCCATTCAGGGCGTGCAGACCGCGGAAGTACTGGGCGGTCGCCAGTTCGCATTGCGCGCATGGCTCGATTCAACCAAGCTCGCAGCACATAATGTCACTGCTTCCGATGTCTACACAGCACTCGGCAACAATAACTACCTCGCGACACTCGGCACAACAAAAGGTCAGATGACCAGCGTCAGTCTAAACGCGCGTACCGACGTCCATTCGGTGGAGGACTTTCAGAAACTGGCTGTCAAACAAAAGAACGGAGTGATAGTGCGTCTCGAGGACGTTGCCAATGTCGTGCTAGGCGCGGACAATTACGATTCCAGCGTGGCATTTGGCGGCAAGCGTTCTGTGTTTATCGGAATTAAGGTAGCGCCTGACGCAAACGTGCTCGATGTGGCCAGACGCGTTAAAGCCGTGTTTCCCGATCTGCAGAAGCAGTTCCCGACGGGGATGGCTGGTGACATCGTCTACGACGCGACAGACTTCATCAACAGCGCGATTGATGAAGTAGTGAAGACGCTCGTCGAGGCGTTGCTGATTGTCACGGCCGTTATCTTCCTCTTCTTCGGTCGCTTGCGCGCCGTCATCGTACCCGTGATCGCGATGCCGCTTTCGCTGATTGGTACGTTCTTCATGATGCAGTTGCTCGGTTACTCGATCAATCTGTTGACGTTACTCGCGATGGTGCTCGCGATTGGGCTGGTGGTCGACGATGCGATCATCGTCGTCGAGAACGTCGACCGCCACATGAATGAAGGCAAGTCTCCCATGGAAGCCGCGCTAACCGCCGCGCGCGAGCTTGGCGGCCCGATTCTGGCCATGACCGCCGTGCTGATCGCCGCATATCTGCCTATCGGCTTTCAGGGCGGCCTGACAGGCACCCTTTTCACTGAATTTGCGTTCACCCTTGCGAGCGCCGTCGCGGTGTCAGGCGTGATTGCGCTAACCCTGTCGCCGATGATGTGCTCGCGCATTTTCCAGAACGTGCACGAGTCCGGGCGTTTCGCCGTTTTCGTCAATCGACAGCTGGATCGTGTGCATACCGGCTATGCGCGGCTCTTGCACGCGGCCCTCGACACATCTTCCGTGTTCGTCGTCATGGGAGTTATGCTGCTTTGCGGAACCGTGTATCTCTTTTCAACATCTCAGGCAGAGCTTGCGCCGCAGGAGGACCAAGGCATCGTCCTATCGCTGATCCAGGGCCCGCCGAATGCCACAGTCCAGCAAATGCAGACATACGCCGATCAGATATTAGAAATGTCGAAGCGCTTGCCCGAGTATGCCCAGATGTTTCAGCTAACTGGCCTGCCAACGTTGAATCAGGGCTTCGGCGGCGTGCTCTTCAAGACTTGGGACAAGCGGAAAAGAGGCGCAACCGATCTACAACAGGAGCTCCAGCAGAGGTGGAATGGCATTGCTGGTGCTCGTGTCGCCGCGTTCCAGTTCCCGCCTTTGCCGGGCGCACAGGGTTTCCCCGTGCAATTCGTGATCAGCACGACAGAGCCCTTCGAGAATCTCGACGAGGTGGCGAAAGACGTACTCCAGAAAGCGCGTGCAAGTGGCATGTTTCTCTTTGTCGATAGCGATCTAAGGATCGACAAGCCAGAAACGGTCGTCATAGTTGACCGCGACAAGATCGCGTCACTCGGCCTCACGCAAAGCGATGTAGGACAGGCGCTAGGCGCTGCACTCGGCGGTAACTACGCAAACTACTTCTCGATCGCTGGCCGCTCATACAAGGTGATTCCGCAAGTCCAGCAAATAGATCGACTGAATCCGTCACAGGTACTCGACTATTACTTGCGGACGCCGGACGGCAGCATGATTCCGGCGTCGACGGTTGCGCACCTGAAGCAAGCGGTCGTCCCCGAATCGATCAATCGGTTCCAGCAACTCAATGCGGCAACGATCTCCGCTGTGATCTCACCTAGCGTCTCCCAGGGCGAAGTTCTCGACTTCCTTCGTAAGTCCACGACCGACGCAGCTCCGGCAGGTTACAACACCGACTACGCAGGGCTATCGCGCCAGTTCATGCAAGAGTCCGGTAACTTCCTGGTCACGCTCATGTTCGCGACGATTATCGTGTTCCTTGCGCTTTCAGCGCAATTCGAAAGCTTCCGCGATGCCCTGGTCATTTTGGTGTCCGTCCCGATGGCGCTCTTCGGTGCTCTCGTCTTCATCAATGCCGGCTTTTCGACGCTCAACATCTATACGCAGGTTGGACTTGTCACGCTCATGGGGCTCGTCAGCAAACATGCGATTCTTGTCGTGCAGTTCGCAAACCAGCTTCAGCGCGTGGGCCGCGGCAAGCGAGAAGCCTTGGAGGAAGCGGCAGGTGCACGCTTACGCCCGATCCTCATGACGACGGTCGCCATGGTGCTCGGCGTACTGCCCTTAGTCGTCGCCTCGGGCGCGGGCGCAGCAGGCCGCAACGCAATGGGCCTAGTGATCTTCACCGGACTATCGATCGGCACTGCGTTCACACTGTTCGTCGTACCGGCAATGTATATGTTGCTGGGTGCAAATCATCAAGGGACGCCAAAAGACCAGTCATGACCTGGTTGTCCATCTGTGCAGTAGCGATGTCTTCGTCTATTCAAAATACGCACTCCCCGGCACCCGTGCGTCAGCATGATTGCCGCGTGAGGACAAGCGATGCGCTGCTTGGCTTTGGATTTCGTCGAGCACGCCTAACCCACCCTTCTGCGGTTACGGAAGCCAACGCTGGAAGGCCCACCGGTCGTGCTCGTCGAGCGCTATTGAGCTCACAGGCAATGAGATGGACAAGAGAACAATGAAGCGTCACACGCTTGCAATGGCACATGGATCAAGGTGCTGGGGTCGTGACCCGACGCAAACGCACGAGCGCGACGAGGTTTCTGACCCGATGCAAAGTCCATCGTTGTCAGCGCGCCTAAGGTTGACCCAGAGCACATTGTCGGATCTCAGGTATAGCATCTCCATTTTCACACTATCGACACAACGATCCATAGCACGCGTCAGATTGCTATAGACATCAATTTTACTTGTTTGATTTCGCCACGGCGGATTGCTATCGTCGATTGCATAGATATCCCAGTGCGTCATTTTTCTACTGATGTAGCAAAACGTTATCAGCATCGATATATGGATCTCGACCTGTTCTATCGAGATTCGTGCGTCACTTCCCCGCCATCATCGACTTTCGCCTCGATGCATTGCCATTACAGGAGAGAATCCATGAAAAACTGCGTTTTGCCTTCTAAAGGCCTATCGCCGACCGTCGATTTGCTGTATGACTATGCTCCGTTTTTGGAGCGGGGCGCATCTGCAGGGGCAATCGGGACGCTTTCCTCGAATATCGAAAGTCCACGCGTTGCTATCGTGGGGGCAGGCATCAGCGGCCTTCTTGCTGCTAGCGAACTAATGCGAGCAGGTATAGGCGACGTCACTGTGTTTGAAGCTCGCGATCGGATTGGCGGCAGGTTGTGGTCACAGGCGTTTGACTCGGAGCACCCACATCTCATCGCCGAAATGGGCGCAATGCGGTTTCCTCCAAGTTCGACCGGTCTTTTTCATTACCTTGACCGGTACGATATTCCCACCACAGCATCGTTCCCCGACCCTGGAGTCGTTAATACGGAGCTGCATTATCGGGGCGTTCGCCATATTTGGCCGGCCGGAGATCCGCCGCCGCCTCTATTCAGGCGTGTACACGAAGGCTGGAGAGCCCTTCTGCGGGATGGATGCGTGATCAACGGCATATCTCTCGTCGCGCCGGCCGAAATTACGGCGATGTTGAAAGCACAGCGTTTTAGAGAGGCACGCGCCGCGTGGCAAAGATGGCTGGATTTATTTCGCGACAGTTCGTTCTATGCCGCCATGATCACCATTTTCACGGGTCCTTGCCCACCTGGAGGTACTGCGTGGGAAAGACCATACGACTTCGAATTGTTTGGATCTCTTGGGATTGGCTCGGGTGGTTTTCTTCCTGTCTTTCAGGCCGGATTCACCGAGATTCTGCGTCTCGTCATTAACGGTTACATGGACGATCAACGCCTCGTCTCGTGTGGAATTTCAACGTTGTCTGAACGCATTGCAGGCGAGAATATTTGTGGAAGCACGGTCGCCGAACGGGTTCGCTTTAGCGGCGTCGGTCGCATCTACAAGGAAGGTGCAGAGATCAAGCTCATGACCGACGAAGAAGAAATTGCGACGTTTGACCGGTTGATCGTCACCAGCAACAACAGGGCGATGCAGATGGTTCATGGCTTGACAGATGACGAAACCTTTCTCAGCCGCGACGTATCAAGAGCGGTCAGAGAAACCCATCTGACCGGATCGTCAAAGCTCTTCATGCTCACCCGAGACAAGTTCTGGATAAACAAGAAACTTCCCGTCACCATCCAGTCTGACAGCTTCGCACGAGGCGTATACTGCCTTGACTACGAACCTCACAACCCAGATGGCCGGGGTGTGGTTTTGCTCAGCTATACTTGGGAGGACGACGCTCATAAGTTGTTGAGTGTTTCAGACAAAAGAGAGCGGTGCGAGTGCTTAGTCGACGACCTGTCTACCTTCCATCCAGAACTTGCGCGTCACCTAATCCCTGCAGATGAGGACTATGAACACTGCGTCCTCCACCATGACTGGCTAACCGATCCTCATTCGTGCGGCGCCTTCAAGCTCAACTACCCAGGTGAGGATGTCTATTCGCAGCGTCTGTTTTTTCAATTCCAGACGGCAAACGATCCAGCAAGCGATACAGGGCTCTACCTGGCAGGATGCGGCTGTTCTTTCACCGGTGGGTGGATTGAGGGAGCCGTGCAGACAGCGATCAACAGCGCATGCGCCGTTATACGTAGCGTCGGCGGAGATCTTTTACCTGGCAACCCTCTTGACGAAATACGCAGTGCCTACTGCTACTAAAATCGCGCGCTCAGACCTCCCACCTGCAAAAATTTATGTATTTTCAAAACACTCTTGAATCGCTTTGCGACCTCGTAAGGTCGGGAGCAGTTATAGCGGAAGAAATCCGGGACCACGCACTGAACGCTGACGCTCGCCAGACGCATCTAAACTGTTTCATACGTGCTCGCAGCCCGGAGGCGCACTTTGCGAGAGCGAATGACACTCTGAGAGGTGCGCCACTCTACGGCATTCCTTTTTCTACAAAAGACAATATCTGCGTCAAGGGACTCCCTGTAACCGCCGGGACACCGGGCATGGAAGATTGTATAGCCACTCGCGACGCACTTTTGGTCAGAAAACTCAAATCTCTCGGCGCCGTCGTCGCCGGCAAGAACAACATGCATGAACTGAGCTTTGGAATCACGTCCGTCAATCCTCATTGGGGAACCGTGGGTAATCCGGTGGCTCCGGGCCATTTGTCCGGCGGAAGCAGCGGTGGCTGCGCCGCAGCTGTGGCAGCCGGTATTGTCCCGATGGCGATCGGAACCGACACTGGTGGCTCGGTGAGGATACCCGCGGCCTTTTGCGGCATAGCGGGTTTCAGACCAACAAGTGGCCGGTGGTCTTCAACCGGAATCATTCCGGTTTCACGCACGAAGGACTCACCGGGCCTCCTGACGCGGACAGCGAAAGACGCTTTGTTTCTGTATGACTTGCTGAGTTCCGATAGACAAATCCCGTCAAAACAAACAGATACTCGCTGCCGAATCGGTCTTCCAAACTCCATGTGGAACGACGTGGATGATGACGTTCTGGATCACTGCTGGCGGGCGATCAGGCGTCTCACTCGCGCAGGATTTCAGTGCGTCGACCTCGATGACGCAGTTGTTTCCGAATTAAGTAAGTTCGGCACTTTTACCATTCCGGTTTACGAATTTTTTACGGACTTTCCACGCGCACTGCTCTCGCTTGGATGGGGAAGCAGGGTTAATGCTGTGTTCGAGAACATCCATGACAAGCGCGTAAGGAGCATCATTCATCAACAACTTGACGGAAATCTGATCTCCGCAAAAGACTATTCCGCCGCAGTGCAGAACGTTAGCGCCTTGCGGCTGCAAATGAATGCGCTGCTCAACGCTCGAGGGATCGATTTTCTCGCTTATCCCACTGTCCCGCTCACCATTCCTCACGTTAGCGATGCGGAGCGTCCAGGACTGTTCGCCGACGTGATTCGGAACACCGACCTCGCCAGCAATGTCGCAATGCCCTCCATTACCTTGCCTGTAGCGCCGAACGATGCATTACCCGTGGGATTGAGCCTTGATGCCGCACGCGGCCAAGACCGCCGGCTCCTCCTGATGGCAGCCGCTGCGGAAGAGATTCTTGCTTCGTAGCGTACGCGACTTTCCGCCGCGCTGGCGCTGGACTTCCAAACGATCACACACCGCTCCGAGGTAAACACTTCATGCAGATTTCGTTGCAAAGAATAAGCATGCTTTTTGACGCGGGTAGCTTTGTGGACCATGATCCAAAAGCGGAATCCCACTTCCTCTGCGGCGAGGGACTGATCAATTCGGTCAAGTCGTTTCTGGTCATGAATCGTGGTCAAGACTGTATGTTCAAGGCAACCGGACAATGGCGCACCGCCGAGCAAATCATAAGCACAGTGACTCAGGCCCGGGACCAGCGGGCTCCGTTGATCTACATACAGGATCATCCGGGAGAGGTGGGCAGTTTCGATACAACGAAGGTAATTTCATCGGATATGTCGAGATTGCTTTTGTCTCCAATAGGTATGGGCAGGGTCAGCGCGTCGCTCGCAGAGTTAGCAGAGACCAATCTGCTGATCTCAGCAATACTTGGACCGACGTCAGGCCCATTGGCTCTTCCGATCATGCTCGCCGATCTGGTGTTGATGACTAGCAAAGGGGCCCTATGTATGGGCCGTCCGGATATGGTGAAGGCGATGCTGGCTGAGCAGTCGGATCTGTATTCGCTTGGCGGAACAGACGTTCACTGCAGGGGCTCAGGGTCAGTTCATCTCGCGTTCGAAGATGAACGCCGTCTATTCGAATGCGTAAGAGATTTTCTGCGCTGCCTCGTCAAAGACAAGGCGCCGGCCATGCTCGAATATCAGGAACCCGATGCAGTCGATTTTGAAAATCTGATTCCACCCGATCACCGCACACCCTACGACATGCATCATTTGCTGCTCTCTTTTGTCGACAAAGGCAGCTTCACTGAGACAAACGCCGAATACGCACAAGAAGCATTGACAGGCTATGCGCGCGTCAAGGGACATTTCGCGGCGATCGTGGCAAACAACCCGCGATTCAGTAGCGGCGCCATCCACCGAAAATCCGCGGCCAAGATGGCAAAAATGATAAACATTGCTGCAAAAACCAGCATGCCAATCATCTTCCTTGCCGACATTCCCGGGTTCATGATAGGCAGGGAAGCTGAAAATAGCGGCATATTTTTGGCAGCGGCGGAGTTGTTCAGAGCACATGTCAGATGCCACGTGCCTAAGCTACTGCTCGTCGTCCGAAAAGCCTACACCGGCGGTGTGTATGCGATGAGCGGTCCCGGATTCGATCCAATAGCCGTGCTGGCGTATCCGCAGGCACACATCGGCGTTTTTAGTCCAGAGACAATGAGCAAAGTGATATCTGGCGCTGACGGCGCTACTAGAGACACGATGCGGAAGCTATCGGACGAGATCCAGAATCCCAATCTGTTGAAGGCTAATGGCCTGATTACAGACGTAATAGAGATTGAAGAAACTAGACAACAGGTTGTCAGATATCTGTTCCCGACGTGACGCAGTCTCTTCCTCACGGAAGATTTTAGCGTACGACCGCGCGCAATGGCGCCTCGAAGAGGACCGTTTTGCACCATCAAAAGCCCTCAGCCTTCTGAAGGTTTCAGCAAAATCGAGGCTCTGTCGATGCGCAATCAGCGATACGTGATCGTTTACCCGTGCAGAGAACTAGACTGCGGCCGCAGAATTTGGAAGAAGGTCTCAGAAACTCAGGTGCCCACGTCAAGTTTCGCGCCTGCGCCTTACTGCCCTCGCGACGTTCCACGTACGTTGCCATGTTCAAGTTCGTGCATCATATCGGTAATTTGCGTATGCCCCTGTTTCACCCGATCGCCTGTCGGGGACAACGTTGCGAAGACCGTCGCGCGTGCCAGCGAATTTGCTATCAGCCGCTGATCGTCGGCGTTATCGGTGCAGCACCGGGACTTCGGCCATTACCGCCCCGAGTACACCACTTTGCTGGACCATACAGGACGCCTTCAACAAGCGACCGTCGGTTATTCCGCACTTGGCCATCCGCTCAATTATGATGTGGGGCGGGAAAATCAAATCGTTGAATGCTAGCTGTCATTTCTCGCGTCTCCTAGTCCGTTGAACCAGATGAATTGCACCGGATTCTCCGCGATGGATCGGAGTACTTCCATTTCAATGGGAGTGCCTGCTTATTGTATTGACGTATGTACCGCATGAGCTTTTTGTCGAGATCC
>NZ_JBFRCB010000019.1:0-66640 GCF_040965375.1 Paraburkholderia sp. EG286A | reverse complement strand
GGCGCGTTTCATGCCCTGTTCGCGGGCGACGTGCCGTTGCGGGTGCGTTACGAAAAGCTCGAGGCGGCCGCGGCCGCGTTGTGCGAGCCACGCGAGGCCGACTATGCCTCGCTGCTCTCGACCGATTCGGGCCTGCCCGGCCCGGACTTCTATACACGCTTCAAGCGCTTGCATACCGAGCGCTACTACGAAACGCTCGGCGCGGACCGGCATCGCATGCTGCGGCTTGCCGAAAAGCGCCAGCTCGCCAACGAGGAACGCGAGCGTGTCTATGCCCATTACCTGCGCTGTGCGGCCGAAGAAGCCTGCATGACCAGCGCTTGATGCGTGCGGGCGGCGCCATGCCGCTCTCTTGCCATTCACGATCCACACAAGGAGGCTTCATGTCCACACGCTACCGTTCTTCCGCGCCGCTGCTCGGCGCCATACTCGTGCTTGCCCTCGGCGTGTCGCCGCAGGTGCCGCTGTTTGCGCAGACGGCGTCCGATGCCGCGCCTGAAAGTGCGCCCAACGCGACGCTGCAGATCGGCGAGGTGCAGACCACGGCGACGGTCGTGAGCATCGACGCGGCCACCAATTCGGTCACGCTGCGCGGCGCCCGACGCAACCTGGTGACGGTCGCGGTCGATCCCGCGGTCGGCGACGTGAGCAAGCTCAAGCCCGGCGATCATGTGAACATCCTCTACAAGGAGGCGTTGCTGCTGCGCGCCGAAAAGGTGGCCACGCGGGGTATCCGCTCGCGCGTCGATACAGTCGCTACCACGCCCGCTTCCGGCGGCATGACGGCAACGGCGCGCAGCGTGCAGGTGATCGCGACGGTGGAGAAGATCGACCGCAAGAGCCGCAAGGTCGCGTTGCGCGGACCGAACCGCACGGTCGTGGTGGTGGCGCCGCCGGACGTACCGCTCGAATCGATCAAGGTGGGCGACAGCATTCGCGCCGACTACGTGGGCGCGACGGCCGTGCATGTCACGCGCGACGGCCAGAACCTGCAGTGAAGCAGTAACGCCTGGGCGGCGTGGCTAGTCGGCGCGATTGCGGTCGCGTACGAGGATCGACACGTAGATTGCCGTGCAGACGATGATGACGGCCACGCCGGCAATTACCTTCTGGTGGTCGAAGTTGATGAGGCCGACCACTGCGATGGCGATGCCGGCGGCAGAGCCGAGCGTGCCCATTGCGGCCACGAAAATGCGCACCTTGCTCCAGACGCGATGGCGCCGCTCGGGACCTGCGCCTTCCATAAACCGATGCAGTCGATCAAACATGGCGGCTCTTCCGGGTTGGGTAGAAGACGGTCATGCGGGCGCGAATGAATGCGCGGCCCGGACCAGATCAAGTATAGCCAGCCCATTATTACGCGTTCTTTCAATTGCCTGCGCCCTGGTGCGCCGGAATTCCCGAGCGTTTTTTGCGCGCGTTTAAGTTTGTCTTAATTTTGGCTCGCCATGATGGAGCGGTCGGGTCGATTCGATAGTTCGATTCGCGGTTGTTCTTCACGTCCCCTGTTGGCCGCCGATTCACTCGGCGGCCTTTTTTTTCGTCTGCCGTCGACGTTTGCTAGCGTCGATCACCGCGCATTCACGCCTTTATTTGTGATTCGTCGCGAGGGCGCCCGCGCTGTTTGCGCCGCCAAAGAGCTGTGTCAGATATTGCTGGTTGTTGTTCATGATCGACATGAGGTTATTGAGCGCGGTGAACTGGCGGTTGAATTGCGCAGTGAGCTGGGTTGCGCGCACATCGAGCATCGACGACTGCTTTTTGATGTCGTCGAGTTCCTTGTTGATGGCCGTGCTGCGCCGCTCGATGATGCCGCTCGACTGCACGTAGGGCGTAATGGCGCTGTTGAGCTTCGTGGTCATGCCGCCGCTGCCGAACAGCGCCGCAATCGCACTGTTGCCCGGTTGCAGCGCCTTCTTGAACGTCTCGTCGTCGATCTCGAGCTTGCCGCTCTTGTCGAGCTTGATGCCGATCTCGCCCAGTGCATGGGTCACGCCGTCGCTGCCCTTCACGCCCGCCGAAACGAGCGCCGGCAGACTCGCCGCGAGTGTGCGCGCGATCGAGTCGCCGAGCAGCGCGCCCGCTTGTGCGCTCGTCGAACCGGTTGCGGCCGTATAGGAGGTCAGGCCGTTCAGGGCATCCACGTAGCTGTTGTACGCCTTCACGAAGTCGCGGATGGAGGTGCCCGTCGCTTCGGTGTCGGGGGCGATGGTGAGCGTTTGCTTCGTGCCCACCGAGGCGTTTGCGAGCTTGATCGTGATGTCGCTCACCACGCCCTCGAGCGTGTTGCTCGCGCTCGTGACGCGCGTGCCGTCGATGCGAAGCTCGGCGTCACTGGCTGCCTCGACTTCGCGCATCTGCGAGGAAGCGAGGCGCGTGTCGACGCCCGCGCCCGCCTGCACGTCGATCGCGTTGGCCGCGCCGGTCTTGTTCGCGGTCAGCACGAGGTGCTGGCCGTCGGCGCCGTTGACGATCGACGCCGTGACGCCTGGGTTGTCCTTCGCCCGGTTGATCGCCGCGACGACGTCGGTGAGCTTGTTGCTGCCCGCAGCGATCGTCAGATGCATGGACTTGCCGCCCATCGAGATGTCGAGGCTGCCTTCCCCGAGCGTCTCGCCCGTGTCGAAGCTGTCCGAGGCGAGCTTATGCGCTGTCGCGAGGCGATCGACTTCGACCGTGAAGCTGCTCGCCACCGCGTTCTTGCCGGCCACCGCGCTCAAGCCCTTGTCCTTCTCGCTCGTCGTGACGGTGAAGCGTTGCAGCGCGGCGCCATCCTTGAACGGCTCGAGTGCCGTCTGGAGCGCAGCGAGCGCCGACTTCAGCGTGCCGAGCGCCGAGAGCGTCGTGTTGCTGGCGGTCTGCTTCGCGCTGAGGATGGCGCTCGGCCCCGCGATCTTTGCGTTGACGAGCGCCTTGACGAGCTGGTTGACGTCGAGCGTGGAGTTGGTCGCGCCGCTGATGATCGACTGGGCGGCGTCGCTCAGCGCGCTGTTCGCGCTGGCGGTCGTGGTGTTCGTGATCGTGCTTGCCATGAAAGAAGTCCGTTCGTTCTGGTGCGTCGAGTCGACGGAGCGCGCGAATGCGCGGCCATGCTTTCATTACGGCAAGCGTTCATGAAACTTGATGAAAGGAATGAAAAGAATTTGAAAAGTACGCGATCGGTACTGCGGCGGCAACCAGCCGCCCGCTTCAAACGTGCTCGGGGAAGCCCGAACGGCCTTGCGTGAGATCGGTCAGCGTGTGGCGCGCGGCGTCCACGGCGGTAGCGGGCAACTGGATCGTGAGGCGGACCGTCATGGCGTACTGGCTCTCCACGAGCGTGAACTGCTGCTGGTCGATCCAGTGGCGCACGCGGGTTTCGTCGGGGTAGCCGAGTTCGACGGTGAGGCGCGCCTGCGCGATGCGCTCGACGCGCTCGGCTCCCTGCAGGGCGCTGGCAATGGCGTCGGTATAGGCGCGCACGAGGCCGCCCGCGCCGAGTTTCACGCCGCCGTAGTAGCGCACCACGGCGGCAAGCACGCCTTCCAGGTCGTGATGGCGCAGCACTTCGAGGATCGGGCGCCCGGCGGTGCCGGAGGGTTCGCCGTCGTCGGACATGCCGGACTGGCCGCCCGCGAGCAGCGCCCAGCAAACGTGCGTGGCGGTGGGATGTTCGTCGCGCAGACGGCGGATTTCAGCCATGGCCGCTTCGCGGTCGGCAACGGGAAGGGCGTGCGCGATGAAGCGGCTCTTGCGGATCTCGAGTTCCGCGCTGACGGGATGGGCGAGGGTGAAAGTTGGCACAAGCGGACGGGCACTGCAGACGAAACCCCCATGTTAACCGATGCGCACAGGCCGGCTTTCCACGTCCGTCCCCAAATCTTGCCAGTTTATGTAATGGTTCTTTGCGCGAGACGCTAGTGACGCCCCGGCCTTCCGCCCGGATAATGCACGGCATGACGGATCTAGCTCTGGCTGGAGCGAAGCCGAACTCCTCATTCGGTGATCCGTCATAGTTCTTTCTCTCGCGGCGCCGCTGTACCGTTCCGGCAGACGCGATTCTCCAAAGCTCGGAAGCCAAAAAAATCCCCGGTCGGACGGTGTCACGACCGGGGGTCACAAGGCTCGCCTGTTCTCAAGAGGCAATCCCACCTTACGTCCGCAAAATTGCGGCCGCAATCGGAAAAAAAACCTGGTGCGCATGGCACCCGAAGGGCGCTAGTGTTCTCATCCGTGCGCAAAAAAAATCCCGGCCATCGCTGGCCGGGCAATGAGAATACACCGTGCGCTCCGGGGAACGAAACGCCCATCAACGTTACCCGCCGGCCGTGCGGCCGGCAACACTTCCACATTACCTGCAATTACTGACGTCGGCCTTTCCGGCCGCGCCCGGCGAGCGGCGCACTAGGCCGGATCCGCCGTGTGGCGGGCATTGCGGTCGAATTGATTCGCATATCGAACGATATCCATGCACTCGCCCGCGCATGGCGAAGTAAGGCGCCGAAATGCGCCGAGGCCGGTCTCCCCAGGGGGAAGACCGGCCTCGGTGTGCCGCTTCAGGGGCCTCCAGAGAAGGCGGCCCCTGGATCACGCGCGCGTCACGCGGATCAGTAACGCGGCGGGGGCGGCGGACGATGGTCGTCGTCGCGGTAGTGCGGGGGACCCGGATCGTGCGGGTGATGGTGCATCCACTCGTCGTGCTCCCAATAGCGGTGGCCGTCGTAGTAGCGGTTTTCGTGCCAGCCGATCGAGACGTGCGCGTCCACCGGCATCATGTGCGGTTGACCGTATTGGGGCGCCGATTCGGCACGCAGCCCATACGGTGCGGATTGAGCGAAGGCGCTCGAGGCGCCCATCAAGGCGCCGCCGGCGATCAGTGCTGCGGCGATGGCGCGGGCGGGGGTCTTCCAGCTCTTCGTGTTCATGAGTTACCTCCTCGTTGGTTGCGTCGTCAGTCACGCGGCATCGAGATGCCTTTGTGTTGCGACCACGGTTCAAAGCTTATCGGCCCGAAGCGGAGGAAAACGTGACCACTTGTAAGCTTTCGTTTCATACGATTCTTCATGCGAGAAAGGCCGATCTAACACTCGGCCCTTGATGCAAAAAGGATTAAGCGCCACACCTGACAATCGGGAACGAGTCGTAGGGGGTCGGGTTGTCAACTGACGTTACATTCGGGCGGCGTGGGCCGCCCGAATGTGTCACGTGTACCGGCCAGCAGGTCCCACTGTCGTTCTTACCGGGGTGTTTTCGGCGCGGGCGGTGCGCCAGCCACATCGATCGCGCTTTGCGAACCTAGTTGCGCGCGCAACTCATATTTCTGGATCTTGCCCGTGGCCGTGCGCGGCAGTTCGCCGAAGCGCACGGCGCGCGGCACCTTGAAGTGCGCGAGAAAGAGCCGGCAGTGCGCGATGATTTCCTCGGCCGTGGCGCTCGCGCCGGGCCGCAGTTCGACGAAAGCGCAAGGCACTTCGCCCCACTTCGGGTCGGGCATCGCCACGACGGCGGCGAGCGCGACGGCCGGATGGCGATACAGCGTGTCTTCCACCTCGATGCTCGAAATGTTCTCGCCGCCCGAGATGATGATGTCCTTGCTGCGGTCGGTAATGCGCACGTAGCCGTCGGGCGTCATCACACCGAGGTCGCCCGTGTGGAACCAGCCGCCGCGGAACGCCTCTTCGGTCGCGCGCTCGTTCTTCAAATAGCCCTTCATGCAGATGTTGCCGCGGAACATGATCTCGCCGAGCGTTTCGCCGTCGGCGGGCACGGGTTCCATCGTCTGCGCGTTGCGCACGCTCACGCCGCTTTGCAGGTGATAGCGCACGCCCTGGCGCGCGGCGAGGCGCGCCTGTTCCTCGTCGGGCAGCGTCTGCCAGCGCGCCTGCACCGCGCATACGGCAGCGGGGCCGTACACCTCGGTCAGACCATAGACATGCGTGAGTTCGATGCCGATCGCCTTCATCTTCGCGATCACGGCCGGCGCGGGCGGGGCGCCTGCCACCATCGTGCACACCGTGTGAGCGATGCCTTCGCGATACTCCGCGGGGGCGTCGGCGAGCGCGCCCTGCACGATGGGCGCGCCGCAATAGTGCGTGACGCGCTCGCTGCGAATGAGATCGAACACGAGCTTCGCGTCGAACTTGCGCAGGCACACGTTCACGCCCGCGCGCGCGGCGACGGTCCACGCGAAGCACCAGCCGTTGCAGTGAAAGAGCGGCAGCGTCCAGAGGTACACGGCGTGCTTGGGCATGTCCCATTCGAGGATGTTGCTCACTGCGTTGAGGTACGCGCCGCGATGGTGATAGACCACGCCTTTGGGGTCGCCCGTCGTGCCCGAGGTGTAGTTCAGTGCAATGGCGTCCCATTCGTCGCGCGGCGGCTCCCAGGCGAACTCGGGATCGCCTTGTTCGAGGAACGCCTCGTAGTCGGTTGTGCGCGGGAAGTACTCGGGGTCGGCGGCCGCGATGTCGGCCACGCTGATGATCCTGAGGTTGGGGAATTCGAGCGCCGCGCGCTGCGCGAGCGCCGCGAATTCGGTATCGACGATCAATGCCTTCGCTTCGCCATGGCGCAGCATGAACAGCATGGTTGCGACATCGAGTCGCGTGTTGAGCGTGTTGAGCACCGCGCCGAGCATGGGTACGCCGAAGTGCGCCTCGACCATCGCGGGGATGTTGGGCAGCAGCACCGCCACCGTGTCGCCGCGGCCGATGCCCGCCTGCGCGAGCGCGCTCGCGAGCCGCCGCGTGCGCGCATAGGTTTCGCGCCAGTTGCGGCGGACCTCGCCATGGACCACGGCCAGGCGGTCGCCATAGACTTCGGCGGCGCGGGCGATGAAATCGACCGGCGTGAGCGGCACATAATTGGCCTCGCGTTGCGCGAGCCCTTCTTCGTAGGGGTGCAACATGGCGGTGTCTCCGAACGGTTATTGGTTTGTCGATATGATTCGCGCTACCGTAGCAGGGCCGCGCATGCCAGTCTGTCGCCGGCGCGACAGAGCGGGCCGCGACGCACGGTCCGCCCGACAAGATCGACCCAAAGATTGACCTAACCCAGGAAAGCGCGATGTCGCAATCCATTATGCCCCCGGACGGGACACCGCCCGCCCGCGATTCATGGCGCGAAGGCGAGCGCATCGACGCCGCCAACTCAGGGCGCCTGGCCGCGCTGTTCGAGCGCTGCGCGTGGTTCCGCGCGCTCGCGACTGAGCATCGCGAGTGGGTGCTCGCGTCGTCACATGCGCAGGGCTATGCCGCGGGCGCGATCGTCGCCGCGCGCGAAGCGCCCTCCGACTGGTGGCTCGGCGTGAGTTCCGGCCTCGTGAAGCTGGCGATCTTCAATGCGTCGGGGCGCGGCTGCACGTTTTCGGGCGTGCCGCACGGCGGCTGGTTCGGCGAGGGGAGCGTGATCAAGCGCGAGCCGCGCAAGTACGACGTGATCGCGCTGCAGCCGTCGCTCGTCATGGCCGTCGCCACCGAGACGTTCCACCGGCTCATGGACTGCAGCCTGCCGTTCAACCGCTTCGTGATCCATCAGCTCAACAACCGCATGGGCGAGTTCATCGCGTTGATCCAGAACAGCCGCTTGCTCGACGTCGATGCACGCGTCGCGCAGTCGCTCGCGCAGATGTTCAATCCCGATCTCTACCCCGAGACGGGGCGGGCGCTCGACATCTCGCAGGAGGAGATCGGTATGCTGGCGGGCGCGTCGCGCCAGCGGATCAACCAGGCCCTGCAGACGCTCGAGCGCCAGGGGCTCGTCGCGCTCTCGTACAACCGCGTGGACGTGCTCGATCTCGACGGGCTGCGTGCATTTGGCCGCGACCAGATCTGAGGACCGCAGAACTCCTTATCAATCTTGCGAGGAATGGAAGACTCTCTCCCCCGCGAGCCGGTTTTTAGGCATGGCCGCGCTGCGTAGACTTGGCTCATCGAATTCATACGGAGAGCATGGTGAAAAACGCAATGCTGCGCGCGGCGCTGGTGTCGATGATGGCGATCGTCCCGGCGGTCTCGTTTGCCCAATCCGCCGGCACGCACAACGGCCCGGTGACGCGGGCCCAGGTGCTGCAGGAATTGGTCGATCTGGAGTCGGTGGGCTACAACCCGGCTTCGGCGAACGACGCCACGTATCCGGAAGGTGTGCAGGGCGCCATGCGCCGGCTTGCCGAAAAGCGCGCCAGCGAAGCGCGTCTGGCGCAGGAGCAGGTCGCGCAATCGGGTTACGGCGCACCGCCCGCGCCCAATGCAGAAGCGGGCGCGCCCGCTGTCTCGGGCGGCGAGCCGCCGCCCGCGTATCGCCACCACTGATTGCGGCGCTAACCGCGCCCTGAGCCGGGCCGGGTGCCGCTGGCACCCTTGGCGCTCTCGGGCCCGGCCGCGACGTCGGGCGGCACGCCGAGCAACTGCAGCGTGCCGGCCGTCACACCCGAGAACACCGGCCCCGCGACCGTGCCGCCATAGAACGCCTTGCCCGCCGGATCGTCGATCATGACCGCGACGATCACGCGCGGCGCGCTCATCGGCGCCATGCCGACGAACAGCGCCCGATAGCGGTTCTTCGCGTAGCCCGCGCCGATCTGCTTGCGCGCGGTGCCGGTCTTGCCGCCCACCCGATAGCCTTCCACATTGGCGGCGCGCCCCGTGCCGCCGTCGCTCGTCGCCATTTCCAGCATCTTGCGCATGGCGGCGGCCGTGGCCGGCGTCGTGACCGCGCGCGCCGCCGACGCGGAGGCACCGCCTGCGCCGCCCGGCGCTTCACGCAGCAGGGCGGCCGGATGCAGCGTGCCGTCGCCGGCGTAGGCCGTGTAGATCTGCGCCATCTGCAAAAGCGAAGTGGACAGGCCGTAGCCATAGGCCATCGTCGCCTGCTCGATGGGGCGCCAGCGCGCCCACGGCCGCACGCGGCCAGGCGCCGCGCCCGGGAACGTGACGCCGGGCCGCTGCCCGAGCCCGTACTCCTGATACTTGTCCCAGATCGTTTGCGCGGGCAGGTTCAGCGCGAGCTTGGCGAGCGCGATGTTGCTCGACTTCTGGATCGCCTCCGCCACGGTCATGCGGCCGTGATTCGAGGTGTCGTGAATCGTCGCGGGGCCGATGCGGTACGTGCCCGGCGCGGTGTCGATGAGGGTGTTCGCGTTGACCTTGTGCAGGTCCATCGCCAGCGAAACGACCACGGGCTTGATGGTCGAGCCGGGCTCGAACGTGTCGACCACGGCGCGGTTGCGCAACTGCTTGCCCGTGAGCCGCGCGCGGTCGTTCGGGTCGAACGACGGCCAGTTAGCGAGCGCGAGGATTTCGCCGTTCTGGGCGTCGAGCACGACGACGCTGCCCGCTTCCGCATGATTCTTCGCCACGGCGGCCTTGAGCTGCGTGTACGCGAGCTGCTGCACGCGGCGGTCGATGGTGAGCTGGACGGTGTCGCCGTTGCGCGGCTGCACGCGCTCGCTCGGCTCCGAAACGACGCGCCCGAGCCGGTCGCGGATCACCTCGCGCTGGCCCGGCGTGCCGCGCAGGCGCGCGTTCGCGGCAAGCTCCACGCCTTCCTGGCCGGCGTCTTCGACGTCGGTGAAGCCCACCACGTGCGCAGCCGATTCGCCTTCGGGGTAATAGCGCTTCGAGTCGGCGATCAGGGTGATGCCGCCCGCGCCCATCTCGTCGATGTGCGCGGCGGTTTCGGCATCGACCTGGCGCTTGAGCAGCACGAAGGAGCGGTCGCCGGCAACGCGCCGCTCCAGTTCCGCGAGCGGCATGTCGAGCAGGCGCGCGAGCGGTGTGTGCGCGGCGGCGTCGAGGAGCCGCGGATTCACCCAGACCTCGAAGGTCGCGAGACTCACGGCCAGCAGCGCGCCGTTGCGGTCGACGATGCGCCCGCGCATGGCGTCGAGCTCCAAGGTGCGCTGGTAGCGTTTTTGGCCCTGCTTCACGTAAAAGCCGTGATTGGCGACCTGAATCCAGAACGCGCGCCCGGCCAGCGCCGCAAAGGCCGCGAAGGTGATGAACACGATGAATTTCGAGCGCCACGCGGGCAGGCGCGGCGCAAGCATCGGGTGGCGGGTCGCGGCTGCGTGCGGGTCGCGCGGCGGTTTCCTGGAACGGATCATCGGCAAGGCGGGATGGCGGGGCAGAGTTGCATTGTAAACAGGATGTAATTGAATTGAAATGTTGGGTGCTCACGGCCGCGAGGCAATAGGGCGCGCGGTGCACGCCGTCAGGCGGCGCGAGCCGTGCAGGGGGAGCGGGGAGAGGCGCAAAGCGAACCGGGCCGCGAATGCGGCCCGGCGGGGAGACATGCAGACCGGCGGTGAGCCGGTATGGCGACAGCGTTACGCGTGCGCGGGCAAGCGGAAGCTCGCGATCGACTCGCGCAGCCCGCTCACCTGATCCTTGAGCGAATGGGCGGCGGCGGCGGCCTGTTCCACGAGCGCCGCGTTCTGCTGCGTCACCTGATCCATCTCGCCCACGGCGCGGTTGACCTGCTCGATGCCGGCGCTCTGCTCGCGCGACGCGTTGCTGATCTCTTCGAGGATCTCGTGCACGCGTCGCACCGACTGCACGATCTCGGTCATCGTCGAGCCCGCGTTGGTCACGAGATGCTGGCCTTCGGTCACGGTGCCGGTCGACTTTTCGATCAGCGCCTTGATCTCCTTGGCGGCGGTGGCGGAGCGCTGCGCGAGGCTGCGCACTTCGGCGGCCACCACCGCGAAGCCGCGGCCCTGTTCGCCCGCACGCGCCGCTTCGACGGCGGCGTTCAGGGCGAGGATGTTGGTCTGGAACGCAATGCCGTCGATCACGCCGATGATGTCGCCGATCTGCTGCGAGCTCGTCGTGATGTCGCCCATGGTGCGCACCACGTCGTCGACTACGGCGCTGCCGCGCGTCGCGACGTCGGCGGCCTGGCTCGCGAGCGACGCCGCATGCTGGGCGCTATCGGCGTTCTGGCGCACGTTCGCCGTCATCTGATCCATGCTCGACGCGGTCTGCACGAGCGCCGCCGCCTGTTCCTCGGTGCGTTGCGAGAGGTCCGTGTTGCCCGCCGCAATCTCGTTGGCGCCCACGTTGATGTTTTCCGCGCCGCTGCGCACGCGCGAGACGGTCTGCACGAGCGCTGTCTGCATCGTGGCGAGCGCGCGCATCAGGCTGGTCTCGTTCGTGCCCTGCACCTGCAGGCGCAACGTGAGGTCGCCCTGGGCGATGCGATTGGCCGCGTCCACCGCGCCTTCCAGTTCGCCGCCGATGCTGCTGCGCACGCTGCGCACCACGAGCACCATCACGGCCGTGGCGGCGCCGCCCAGCAGGAAGGTCACGCCGAGCCAGCGCAGCAGGCTGTCGTAGAACTCGGCGCGCACGTCGTCCATGTACATGCCCGTCACGATCACCCAGTCCCACGGCACGAAGCGGCGGCCGAAGCTCAGCTTGGGAACGGGTTCGCTGTGGCCGGGCTTGGCCCAGAGGTAGTCGAGGAAGCCGCCGTTCGGGCCGCTCGCGGCGTTCACGAGCCCGGTGAACACGTGGGTGCCCGCGGGGTCGGTGAAGTCGCTGAGGTTCTTGCCGTCGAGCTCGGGCTTGATCGGGTGCATCAGCATGACCGACTGCGAGTTGTTGATGCTCAGATAGCCGTCGGTGCTGTAGCGGATCGAGCCGATCACGGTGAGCGCCTGCTTCTGGGCGTCGGCTTCGGGCATGACGTTGCGTTGCGAGAGGCCGTAGTAGTAGTTGGCGATGCTCGTCGCTTCGTCGACGAGCGTCGTGAGCTGCGCGCGCCGCTCGCGGATCATCGCTTCGCGGCTTTGCCAGGCGCCAAAGGCGACGATCAACAGCAGGCCGATCCAGAGGATCGCGATCATCGAGCGGAGCTTTTTGTTGAGGGTCATGTTCTGCATGGTCGGTCGGGTATTTCACAGGGCTGGAGCGGTGCGACTGGCGATGCGTTGCCGCCAGACTGTGTTTACGGCCCACGCAAACGCGCGCGAGACCCAGGGCGAACCCTGCTTAGGCAGCTTTTTCTTCATACAAAACAAAATCCTTGATCTGGCGCATATGACGCGCTGCTGAAACGCCCGCGAACGCGCCGGCAAAAGCCACAAATTTCACAGTAACTCCATGATTTGCCACTCTTTGCAGGGATCGACTGCGGATAGGAATCATTTCCGATATAGTCGCGACTTTGCCCCCGGCCGGCCCGACTTCGAGGCCTGCGATGACGCCGGGATGAAGGACCTTTCCCAACGATGCGACGCACACGGCGCAGCCCCCGCTGCCGCCCGAATGACGTCCACTGGAGCAACAAGAATGAACGCACGCGAACCCGCCCTGGTCCCCGCCGCTCTTGCCACATCGCGCAGCGCGCGGCTGCGCCAGATGCTGACCAGCAACGAACTCGAATTCCTGATGGAAGCGCACAACGGCCTTTCCGCACGCATTGCGCGCGAGGCGGGCTTCAAGGCGATCTGGGGCTCGGGCCTCTCGATCTCCGCGCAGTTCGGCGTGCGCGACAACAACGAGGCGAGCTGGACCCAGGTGGTCGACAACCTCGAGTTCATGGCCGACGCGAGCGACCTGCCCATCCTGCTCGACGGCGACACCGGCTACGGCAACTTCAACAACGTGCGCCGTCTCGTGCGCAAGCTGGAGCAGCGCGGCATTGCGGGCGTGTGCATCGAAGACAAGGTGTTCCCGAAGACCAACAGTTTCATCGGCGGCGAAGCGCAACCGCTTGCCGACATCGACGAGTTCTGCGGCAAGATCAAGGCCGGCAAGGACTCGCAGACCGACGAGCACTTCTCGATCGTCGCGCGCGTCGAGGCGCTGATCGCGGGCTGGGGCATGGACGAAGCGCTCAAGCGCGCCGAGGCGTATCGCCAGGCCGGCGCGGACGCGATCCTCATCCACAGCAAGCTTTCGAAAGCTGACGAGATCCTCACGTTCGCGCGCGAGTGGGCGGGCCGCGGCCCGCTCGTGATCGTGCCGACCAAGTACTACAGCACGCCGACCGAGGTGTTCCGCAAGGCGGGCATCAGCACGGTGATCTGGGCGAACCACCAGATCCGCGCGGCCGTTTCGGCCATGCAGGCCGTCACCAGGACGATTTACGAAACGCAAACGCTCGTCGACGTCGAAGACCGTATTGCTACGGTTAACGAAATTTTCCGTTTGCAGGACGCCGACGAATACTCGGAAGCCGAAGACCGCTATCTTTCCGCCACGTCGCGCGGCGCAGGCGCGGCGATCGTGCTGGCCGCGAGCCGCGGCTCGGGCCTCGACGCCTACACGGAAGACAAGCCCAAGGTCATGCTGCCGGTGGCGGGCAAGCCGCTCCTGCGCTGGCTCGTCGATGCGTTCAAGAAGCAGTCGGTCAACGACATCACCGTGGTGGGCGGCTACAAGGCCGAAGCCATCGACACGGCGGGCATCAAGCTCGTGCGCAACGAGCGTTTCGCGCAGACGAACGAACTCGCTTCGCTCGCGTGCGCGGTCGGCGCGCTCGACAACGACACGGTGATCTCGTACGGCGACCTGGTGTTCCGCAGCTACATCCTGCGCGATCTCGTGGAAAGCGAAGCGGACTTCAGCGTGGTGGTGGATTCGTCGCCCGAGCCGGAGAACAGCAGCACGCGCGACTTCGCATGGTGCTCGGCCGCCGACGAGCGCGATCTGTTCGGCAGCAAGGTGTTGCTCGAGCGTGTGGCGAGCGACCCGGCCGCGAACGGCACGGCCCCGCACGGCCGCTGGATCGGCCTCGTGAACGTGCGAGGCGCGGGCCGCGCGAAGCTTGCGAAGAAGCTCGCGCAACTGCAGACGCGCGCCGACTTCGACACGCTCGACATGCCGGCTCTGCTCAATGCGCTGATCGCAGACGGCGAGAAAATCGAAGTGCAATACGTGCACGGCCACTGGCGCGGCGTGAACGACCTCGAAGACTTCCGCCGCGCGGGAGACTTTGCCCACGCACAAACGCCGCTGGGCGCGGAGGGCCAGGCATGATCGAAGCCGCACAGTTCGTCGAAGCGGCGCGCTCGCGCGGCTTCGAGTGGTACGCCGGCGTGCCGTGCTCGTACCTCACGCCGTTCATCAACTACGTGCTGCAGGACGACTCGCTGCACTACGTGAGCGCGGCCAACGAAGGCGACGCGGTCGCGGTCATCGCGGGCGTGGCGCTCGCGGGCAAGCGCGGCATCACGATGATGCAGAACTCGGGCCTCGGCAACGCCGTGAGCCCGCTCACGTCGCTGACGTGGACGTTCCGCCTGCCGCAACTGCTGATCGTGACGTGGCGCGGCCAGCCGGGCGTGCCCGACGAGCCGCAGCACGCACTGATGGGCCCGGTCACGCCGCAGATGCTGGAAACGATGGAGATTCCGTGGGAGACGTTCCCCACGGAAGCCGACCAGATCGCGGCGGCGCTCGATCGCGCCATCAGGCACATGGACGAAACGGGCCGCCCGTACGCGCTCGTCATGCAGAAGGGCAGCGTCGCGCCGTACGAACTCGAGGGCGGCGGCGCGATGCCGGCAAAGCATGCACTTCCGGTCGCGCAGGCCAAGTGGACCGGACGGTCGCCTGAGCAGCTGCCCACGCGCCAGCAGGCGCTCGAGCGCGTGATCGCCGCGACGCCCGCCGAGTCGACGGTGGTCGTCGCGTCGACGGGTTTCTGCGGCCGCGAACTCTACGCGCTCGACGACCGCTCGAACCAGCTCTACATGGTGGGTTCGATGGGCTGCGTCACGCCGTTCGCGCTCGGCCTCGCGCTCGCGCGGCCCGACCTGAACGTGGTCGCGCTCGACGGCGACGGCGCGGCGCTCATGCGCATGGGCGTGTTTGCCACGCTCGGCGCCTACGGCCCCGCGAACCTCATGCACGTGCTGCTCGACAACGGCGCACACGATTCGACGGGTGGCCAGGCGACCGTGTCGGGGCAGGTGTCGTTCGCCAACGTGGCCGCCGCGTGCGGTTACGCCGACGCCGCGGAAGGCGACGATCTCGCCGTGCTCGACAGCGTGCTCGCCGCCGCGCGCGAACGCGCGAAGGGCGCCTCGGGTGTCGCAGGCACGCGCTTCGTACGCCTGACGATTCGCCGCGGCACCCCCGACGGCCTGCCGCGCCCCACGATTACGCCGCCCGATGTCAAGACGCGCCTCATGCGCCACATCGGCGCCGCTGCCGACACGTCCGCCAAATAAGGAACTACCGATGCTGCTGCTCAATCCCGGCCCGGTCACGCTCACCGAACGCGTGCGCCAGAGCCTCCTCCAGGAAGACCTGTGCCATCGCGAAAGCGAGTTCTTCGACGTACAGGAAGAGGCGCGCACGCGTCTCGTGGGCGTCTACGATCTCGACCCCGCGCAATGGCAGGCCGTGCTCATGACGGGCTCCGGCACGGCTGCGGTCGAAAGCATGATCTCGACGCTCGTGCCCGCGAACGGCAAGTTGCTGATCGTCGAGAACGGCGTGTATGGCGAGCGCATCACCGCGATCGCGAAGCAGTACGGCATCGCGCATGAGGTCGTGAAGCACGACTGGATGCAGGCGCCGGACCTCACGCGCATCACGGCTGCGCTCGACGCCGACAAGGCGGTCACGCACGTCGCGATCATTCATCATGAAACGACCACGGGCCGCCTGAACGATCTGCGCGCGCTCGGCGAAGCGTGCCGCGCGCGCGGCGTGCAGATGCTCGTGGACGGGGTGAGCAGCTTCGGTTCCGAAGCGATCGATTTCGGCGACGCGAGCATCGCGGCGGTGGCGGCGACGGCGAACAAGTGCCTGCACGGCGTGCCCGGCGCGGCATTCGTGGTGGTGCGCCGCGCCGCGCTCGCGCAAGCGCATAGCCGCACTTACTATCTCGACCTCAAGCGTCTTGCCACGCTGCAGGATCAGCGCAATACGCCGTTCACGCCTTCCGTGCACGCGTATTACGCACTCGTCGAGGCGCTGCGTGAACTCGCCGACGAAGGCGGCTGGCAGGCGCGTCACGCGCGCTATGCGGCGCTTTCCGGGCAGGTGCGCGCAGGGCTCGCCGCGCGCGGCATGGAAAGCGTGCTGCCGAAGGACGAATCGTCAGTGGTGCTGCGCGCGTTCCGCTTGCCCGCGGGCGTCGATTATCCCGCGCTACATGACGCGCTCAAGGCGCGCGGCTTCGTGATCTATGCGGGGCAGGGCGGCTTGTCGGCGGAACTGTTCCGCATTTCGACGATGGGCGACATTCACGCCGCCGATGTCGAGCGCTTGCTGGCGGCGTTCGATGAAGTGACGCGTTAAGGGCGTAATTCGCAAACGACTAACGGGCGGCCTCGGCCGCCCGTTTGCTTTTGCGGCTGCGCTTCAATATCCCGTGAGCACCGCAAACGCGAGGGTCGCCGAAGACAGCACGAGCAGTACGAGAAAGAGCGGCAGGATGAAGCGTATCCACTCGCCAAAGCCCACACGCGCCGTGGCGAGATACGCGAGCAGCATGCCGGAGGTGGGCGTGACCATGTTCGTGAGGCCGCCGCCCAGCACGAATGCGAGCACCGAGGTCTGGCCGCTCACGCCGGAAAGCTGTGCGATAGGCCCGATGATCGGCATGCTCACGGCGGCCTTGCCCGACACCGAAGGAATGAACACGTCGAGCAGCATCTGCACGGCCATGAGTCCGTTGGCGACCCACACGCTCGAGCGGCCGTGCGCGAGGCGCGTGAAGTAGTCGATCAGCGTGTCGAGCACGAAACTGTTCTGGAGGATCAACTCGACGGATGCCGCAAGCCCGATCAGGAGACCCGCGAGCACCATGCCCTTCATGCCGTCGACGAAGGCCTCGGACGCGCTGCGCGAATCGAGCCGCCCCACGAGCGCGGTCACGATGCTGATCGCCACGTAGAACGCGGCAAGCTCGACGTTCCCCCACTTCAGTTCGCGTGTGCCGAACACGAGTGCGGCGGCCGCAAAGGCGAGGATGACGAGCGTCGCCTTGTGGCGGCGCGAGAGTGGCGTGGGCGCGTGGAGCGCCTCGACGGCGGCCTCGCGCCGATAGCCGCTGCGACGCACATAGAGCAACAGATACGCGACGCCGATCGTCAGAAACACCACGAACACGCCAAGCCGCAGCGCCAGCCCGCTGAAGAGCGGCACGCCGACGATGGGCTGTGCCACCGCGAGCGAAAGCGGATTCGTGACCGACGCGATATAGCCAATCTTCGCGGCAATCGCGACGAGCGCCACCGCGGACAGGTTCGAGAGCCCGAGCCGTTTCGCGAGCAGCATCACCATCGGAATGATGACCAGGTACTCCGAAATAAATCCGAGCATCGTGCTGCCAAGCCCGATCAGGATCATGAGCAGCGGCGCGAGCACGTAGACGTTACCGGCGGTGAGCTGGAGCAGGCGGTCGATGCCGGCGTCCACCACGCCTGTGCGTTTCATGACGCCGAACATGCCGCCGACGAACATCACCATGACGATGAGCGGCGCGTTCTTGATGAGCCCGTTCGGGATGGCGACGAACACCGAGACGAGGCTCGCGGGCGCAGCATGGTCCGGCGTGCTCTTCGTCACTGCCGGGGCGACGAGCGTGGCGAGATCGCCGCTTTTCGGCACCACGTGGTAGGTGCCCGGAATCACGAGTTTGTCGTGGCGCTCGAAGCGGCCTGCGTCGACGAACCAGGTCATCGCCAATGCGGCGGCGAGCACCCAGAGCATCATGACGACAGGGTGCAGCATCTTGCCGTGTGGCCGGGTTTCCTGTTTTGCGCCTTCTGCGGGCGGCGTGTCTTCACGCGGGGAGGAGGGCGGAGCAACGATCATGATCAGGAATCCTCCATGCGTGCTCAGGCGGAAAGCGCCGCGGCGCGTGCACCCGTATAGCCGAGTTCGGCGGAGATCGCATCGGCGCAGGCCTGCAGGCGTTCGAGATAGTCGGGAATCTCGGCGCGGCCGATGCGCATTTCCGGCCCCGAAATGGCGACGGCGGCCACCGTCGCGCCCGACATATCGCGCACCGGCGCGGAGATCGCCACCGCGCCGGCCGTCACTTCGCCGAGACTCACGGCGTAGCCCTTGCGCGCGATCGCATCGAGTTCCTCGACGAGCGCGATCAGGTCGGGCGCCTCGGGCAGCTTCTTCATGCGCGCGAGATAGTCGGTGCGTACGGCACCGGGTGCGAACGCGAGCAGCACCTTGCCCGAAGCGCCGTGATTGATCGACCGGCGGTTGCCCACCGCGCCCACGGCGCGCACCTGGTGCGTGGTCTCGCAGCGCGCGACGCAAACCGTCTCGAGGCCCTCGCGCACGCGCAGCACGATCGTCTCGTTGATCGCCTGGTTGAGCGCGAGCATATGGCGCGAGGCCGAGCGTACGAGCGTGTTCTGCTGCGTGGCCGCCACGCCCAACACGAAGGCTTGCGGACCGAGCGCGTAGGTGGAGGTTTGTGCGTCCTGCACGACGTAGCGGTGCAGCTCCAGCGTGCAGAGCATGCGATAGGTGCGCGATTTGTTGATGCCCAGCTGCGTGGAAAGCTCCGTTACGCCAAGGCCCGGATGCTCGGCCACATAGCTGAGCAGTTTGAGCGCGTTGTCGACGGCATCGACGATATAGGTCATGGCTAAGCTCACTTTGCGTTGAGTCGCGCGCGCACCCAGTCGGCGAGGGCGTCGGCGAAGGCGTCGAGGTCGCGCTTGAGCGTGTCGAATCCCGCATGCTTCGAAAACGCGGCCTCATCCATGTAGAGCGCGCGGTTCAGTTCGATCTGAATGCTGTGGCGGTTGCGCGCCGGATCGCTCACGGCGCGCAGCAGGTCGCCGCCCTGGTACGGCTCGTTGATCTGCACGCGATAGCCGGCGGCCGCAAAGTGGTCGGCGACCCATTGCGTGAAGGCCGGATCCGACGTCGTGCCGCGCCGGTCGCTGATGACGAAATCGGGGCGCGCCTCGCCCGAGTCGACGTTCATTTCGTTGCCGCGCGATTTCATGGAGTGACAGTCCACATGCCAAAGCGCGCCGTGCTGTGCGTAGGCCGCCTCGGCCGCCTGCGCGAGCGCGGCGCGGTAGGGGCGGTAATACGCGTCGATGCGGTGCCGGACTTCATCGACAGAAAGCTTGCGATCGTAGAGCGCCATGCCGGGCAGCGCGTAGCGGCGAATCAGGCCCATGCCGCGCCGCGTGTACGGCTCGGGCGCGAGCCGCTCGGGCCAGGGTTCGGCGAGCAGTTCGGCGTCGATGTCGGTCATGGCGCGGTTCGGGTCGATATAGGCGCGCGGAAAGCGAGCACCGATCAGCACGCCGCCGCGCGCCGGAATGCCGGCCCACAGTTCGTCGACGAACGCGTCCCACGAGCTGAGGATCGCCTCGCGCGGCACGACGGTGCCGAAGTCGTCGGGCAGCGTGATGCCGCTATGCGGGGAGTCGAACACGATCGGCAGCGGCTCGGCCTGTGCCGCAACGGTGAAGCAGGGCGCGTGTTCGTCTGCGTGGGAGGAAAGTGGGCTGGTGTTCGTCATCGCTAGTCAGTTACTTGCCGCATGTTTTAATGAATAAAACAGCGTTTTAATTTCAAGAGATAGCGTAGCGCGCGGTAAAAATTGGGCCGATTGGGGTTTCCCCTGGAATGGCTCGGTAAAAATAGCGAATTGAACCGGCTGTAAAGGATTACAGCGATTTTGGCGGACGCCGCGACGCCCCACTTCGTGTCGCGGGTTTTTGACAGCTTCTTGACGGGACGGAAAGCCGACCCGAATAATAAATAATACGCTGTTTTAAACAATAAAACAAGCGGGTGATGAGGCAAGCCATCGCCAACGGGGAGCGCAACCGGGTAGCCGTTGCTCCGCGCCGCGCAGCGATGCCATTTCATCAGGATTGCAAAAGATAGATCGCACCTCCCGGCGCGCATCTGGAGATCAACACCAATACACGGCACATCGAATGCCAGAAGGAGAAAAACGCATGGTTCAAGCATCACGGCGCACCCTCGCACTCGTCATCGGCGGTCTCGGTCTCGCGGCCTCGCACGCCAACGCGCAGTCGAGCGTCACGCTGTACGGCATCGCCGACGGCGGCTTCACCTACACGAGCAACCAGGGCGGCAAGTCGAACTTCCAGGCGACGGCCGGCAGCGAGCAGGGCTCGCGCTGGGGCCTGCTCGGCAGCGAGGATCTGGGCGGCGGCAATCGCGCGATCTTCCGCCTCGAGAACGGCTTCAACCTGCAGACCGGCACCGCAAGCGCGAACGGCCGCATCTTCGGCCGCCAGGCGTGGGTGGGGCTCGCAAGCGACCGCTGGGGCTCGCTCACGTTCGGCCGCCAGTACAACGCGGCGCAGGACTCGCTCGAACCGCTGCAAATGGCCGTGGAGACGTCGCAGTACGGTACGCACCCATTCGACACCGACGACCTGAACAACACGTTCCGCACCGACAACTCCGTCAAGTACGTCACGCCCAAATTCCACGGCCTGACGATCAACTCGATGTACGGCTTCAGCAACAACGCAGGCAACTTCGGGACGAACCGTTCATGGAGCGTGGGCGCGAGCTATGCGGGCGGGCCGCTGCAGTTCGGCGCAGCGTATGTGCAGCTCGATCATCCGGCCACGGACACGACCGGCGCGATTCCTTCGGACAACTACTTCACGTTCCTGAAGGGCATTACGCAGCAGCGCATCTGGGGCGCGGGTGGTGTGTACACGTTCGGCAATCTCGGCGTGGGCGCGATGTACACGAACGTCGCGTTCGAGCTGACGCCGCAAAGCCAGTACCAGCACTATCAGAACGCGGAAGTCAGCCTGCGCTATGCGATCACGCCGTCCATTCATGCCGCCATCGGCGAGACCTGGACGGGCGTGAATGCGAACGGCCAGAAGGATAGCTGGCATTACTGGCAAACGACCAGCGCGCTGCAGTACTTCCTCTCGAAGCGCACCGACGTCTATCTCGACCTCATCTATCAGCGCGCGACGAATGCCGTGGCGCAGATCGAAGGGACGTCGGGCGCATCGAGCAACAGTAATCAGTTCCTCGCGGTGACGGGCATCCGCCACAAGTTCTGATCGACTGGCCCAGGCGGTCAGTTCGCGGCGCGCTCGCGCGTGCCGATCGTGCTGGCCGCCTTCGCCTGCTTCGCGGGCTTGCGCCGCGCACGGGCTTTCTTGAGCCAGATGAGCACGCCGGTCACGCTGAGCATCGCGACGACAACGCCGGTAAAGCTGATGGCGATGCGTCCCGGCAGCCCGGCGATGCGACCCGAATGCAACGGGAATTGCGCCTGCAAGAAGATGTCGCCTGCGCTGCCGCGGCCCGGAATCTGTCTGCCGAGCACCTGGCCCGTGCGCGCGTTCATGATGAGCCAGGCATTGCCGAGGCCCGCGTCGCCGTGATCGTTGCCCGCCTCGAAGTAGCCCACGCCATACACGCCGGAGGTGGGCAGCCCGAAGAGTCCGCCCGGCGGCGCCGCAATGCCTTCGCGGCGGCCCATCCCGGCGGCTTCGGCCACGATGCGTTCGCGCGCGGCCGTTGCCTCGGCGGGCGTGAGCGCAGGGCCCGGCGCGACGATGCGGAACGGGTCCGGCGCGAGCGTCGAGAACACCGACACCACGGGGCGCACGACCTGCGTGCCGAGGTTCATCGAAATCGACGTGACGGCCACCACGATCAGGAGTCCCCAGAGCCACACGCCGCCCGAGCGGTGCAGGTCGAACGTGAGCGCATAACCGCCGCGCTTCACGCGAAAGGCGAGCGACTTGCGCCAGCTTTTCAGGTTAGGGAAGGCGAGCACGATCGCGATGAAGCCGTCGAGCAGCCATACCATCCCGACCACGCCCATCGTCCAGACGCCGAAGTCGATGCCCATCTTCGTCGGCATGAACAGCGTGTAGTGGAGCTGATAGAGGAAGGGGATCAGGTTCTGGCGCGCAAGCGAAGCCTTGCCCCACATGCGGCGGCCTTGCTCCTCGCCCGTGACGGGGTCGAGCGCGACCTGGTTGAAGTCGAGCGCATAAGGCGCCTGGCTCGCGGGGTTCAGGCGCGGCGCCACCTGCGCGATCCAGGTATGGCCGGGCTCGACGGAAAGCGGCATGAAGGTCACGACCGCGTGCGGTTCTGCGGCCTCGAGACGCTTCGCGAGTTCGAGCGCGGGCAGCGGCGTGCCCGGCGTTGCGCTACGGAAGAACGACGGGTTGAGCAGCGCGTCGAGTTCGTGGTCCCACGCGATCACCGCGCCGGTGAGTCCGGCGAGGAACAGGAAGGCTGCGGTGCCAAGACCGAACCAGCGGTGCAGGCGGACCAGCAGCGGTCTCATGCAAAACCTCGGCTCGCCGGCCGGCGCGCGGGGGCGAACGCGATCACGATTGGGCTCACGGCAATCTTGAAAAATACTGCAAATAGGAATCGTTTGCATTCTACGGATCGACCGTCGAAGGCGCAAGCCTTGCGAAAGGCGAGGATTTGGGGGCGGAAGTAGCGCGGAGCGCGCAGAAGGGGACGCGGCGCATGCGAGACGTCGTCGCGAGCGCCGCTACGGCCATGAGACGCGATGCCCGGCCGTGGCGACCGGGCGTGCGATCACACTGGGTCCTTGTCCGGCGGCCCCTCGGGCTGCTGCGGTTCGTCCTTGTGATGGCCCGGTGCCGGTGGGGTGAGCGGGTCGCGTTCGGGGTCCCGGGTCGGATCGGCGAGTGGATCGGGAAGCGGATTCGTGTGCGAGCAGATCATCGCGAGGTCCTCTTGCGCTAAAGCGTGCGGACGTGTGGTGCGCGTCACCCTATAGCGTAGGCGATCGATTGCATGCCTGGCACTCGCAATTGAACAATCGCCGCGGGCGAGTCGCGCGTGCGCGCGAATCAGAGCCCGTTGAGGTCGGCCGGCGTGTCGACGTCGCGCAGAATGCCGGGGTCGTCGACTTCGACACGTGTAAGCGGGTGGGTGCTCAGCAGGGCGCGGGCGCCCGCGTCGCCGTCGAGCGCGACGAGCGCTGCGCGATGCGCGTAGCCGAAGCCCACCGGATGTCCGCGCTGCCCGCGATAAAACGGCGCGACGAGCGATGCGCCGCCATCCAGTGTGCGCGCCACGGCTTCGATCGATTCGACGGCGATGCAGGGCATGTCGGCCAGCGCGACGATCCAGCTTTCCGCTTCATGATCGGTTTCCACGCCGGCAGCGAGGCTCGCGCCCATGCCGCGCGCGGCGTCGGGGGCGAACACCACGTCGCAGCCGGCGTCGTTGAGCACATGCGCGAGTGTTTCCGCCCCGGGACGTACAACGGCGATGACTTTGGGTACGACGCGCAGCAGCCGTTGCGCGGATTCGCGCGCGACGCACGTGCCTTCAGGGAGGGGAGCGAGGAGCTTGTTGCGCAGTCCGTTGGGATCGAAGCGCGAACCGGTGCCGGCGGCGAGCAACACGCCGGTGGCGAACGAAGCATAGGCCATGGGTGTGGTACGCCCGCGAAGAGGGGGAGCAGTGATTGTGCGGCGCAAGCGCGCGTGAGGCAAGCCCCGCGCGCGGCATGTGCCTTGCTTCGTCTTGCATTTGGCGACCGCTCTCATGCACTGTGCCGGTGCAGAGCCTGCATGGCAGGCCCTCGGTCACACGAGCGAATTCATCTGCGGAACAACCTTGTCGAGCGTGATCGGCAAATCGCGCACGCGCACGCCCGTGGCGTGATACACGGCATTCGCAATGGCCGCCGGCACGCCGGTAATACCGATCTCGCCGATGCCGCGCACGCCGAGCGGGTTGAAGCGCAGATCGGGTTCGCCGACGAACAGCACATCCAGCTCGCCGATGTCCGCATTCACGGGCACGTGGTATTCCGCGAGATTGCTGTTCGCAATGCGGCCCATGCGCGTGTCGAAGAGGCCCTCTTCGTGCAGGGCCGTGCCCACGCCCCATACCATGCCGCCCATCAACTGGCTGCGCGCGGTCTTTTCGTTGAGCACGCGTCCCACGTCGTACGCGCCGACGATGTGCGCCACGCGTGTCGTGCCGGTATCGGCATCGACGTGCACTTCGGCGAACACGGCGCCAAATGAGTGAAACGCATACTGCTGCTTCTCCGCGCCTGGCTTCGTCGCGACCTGCGCCTCGAGCGGCTGGCCGCCCGCGCGGGCAATGACGGCCGCGGCGGGATCGCGTCGCGAACTGTCGCTGCGGCTCACGACCCAGCCGTCCTGCACGGTCACGTCGTCCGCGGCGAGTCCGTAGACAGGCGAGCCGCGGTCGGCGCGCGCGAGCGCGACGAGCTTGTCGCGCACGGCTGCGCACGCGGCCTGCACGGCGGGCGAGACACTCGCCGCCGACTGCGAGCCGCCCGAAACCGGTGCGACCGGCAAGGTCGAATCGCCCAGCGCAAAGTGGATGCGGTTGGGCGGGAAGCCGAGCGCGTCGGCGGCCACCTGGGTCATCACCGTGTAGGTGCCGGTGCCGATGTCCTGGGTGCCCGACGCGACCATCGCGTTGCCGTCGGGCAGGATGCGCGCCACGGCGCCGGCTTCGCTGCGGTTCGCGGGGTAGGTCGCGCTCGCCATGCCGAGGCCGATGAGCGTGTTGCCGTTGCGCATGGCGCGCGGCGTGGCGATGCGCCGCGACCAGTTGAAGCGTTGCGCGCCCGCCTCGTAACACTGGCGCAGCGCTTTCGACGACCACGGCTTGCCGTCCTGCGGCTCGCTTTCCGCGTAGTTCTTCAGGCGTAGCGCAACCGGGTCCATTTTCAGTTGCCACGCCAGTTCGTCCATGGCCGATTCGAGCGCGAACGAGCCCGTGGTTTCGCCGGGCGCGCGCATGAAGGTCGGTGTGCCGACATTCAGGGGTACGACACGATGGCTCGTGCTGCAATTGGGGACCGCGTACATCATGCGCGTGACGAGGCCGCACATCTCGAGCCAGTCTTCGAACGTGGACGTGTGGGCCAACGTGTCGTGGCGCAGGCCCGTGAGCGTGCCGTCCGCGCGCGCGGCGAGCGAGAGATGCTGCTCCGTGTGCGGGCGCGAGCCGACCGGCCCGAACATTTGCGGCCGCGCGAGCGCGAGCCGCACGGGGCGGCCCGTCTGCTTCGCGGCCATCGCGCACAGGCTCACGTGCGACCACGACGACCCCTTGCAGCCGAAGCCGCCGCCGAGGAACGGCGAGATCACACGCACGTTGTCCGGCGCGATGCCGAACACGGCCGCCACCGCGTTGCGCGCGCCGCTCACGCCTTGGGTGGCGTCGTAGAGCGTGAGGTCCGGCCCGTCCCAGTGCGCCATAGTCGCATGCGGCTCCATCGGGTTGTGGAACTGCGTGGGCGTGGTGTAGACGGCCTCGAAGCGCACCGCGCCTTCGTGCAACCCGGCTTCGACGTTGCCGCGCGTCGATTCGACCGGGCGGCCCATCATGCTTGGCGGCGCGTGCGCGTCGCCTTTCGCGCGGTTGAAGTCGAGCGTGGCCTGCGTCGGCGCGTAGACGATGTTGATGTGACTCGCGGCGTCCGTGGCGTGTTCGAACGTGTCGGCCACCACGACCGCAACCGGCTCGTTGCTGTAGCGCACGACGTTGTCCTGCAGCAGCGTGAGGTGCCGTCCCGCCGGTGGCTTGAGCGGCGAGCGCCCGCCGTTGGGCAGGCGCATCGCAGTCTGGTACGTCATGACGAGCAGCACGCCGGGCATGGACTGCGCGCGGCTCGTGTCGATCGACGTGATCGTGCCGCTCGCAATCGTGCTGGTGACGAGCACGGCATGCGCGAGCCGCGTTTCGGGGAAATCGCTTGCGTAGAGAGCGCCGCCCGTGACCTTGAGCATGCCGTCGATGCGGTCCATCGGTTGTCCGGTCAGCGTGCTCATGCGAAATCTCCGGTGTTGTTGCCTTGCGTGCCGGCGGCGGCGAGCATCGTCGAGCGGACGATCGCCCGTTGCGCGAGTCCGAGCTTGAAGGCATTGCCGCTCAGCGGCTTTGCCTGCGCGAGTTCCGCCGCGGCGGCCTCGCGCAGCGTCGACGCGTTGAGCGTCTTTCCCGCGAGATGCTGCTCCGCCACGCTCGCGCGCCAGGGCCGATGCGCGACGCCGCCCAGCGCGATGCGCGCCGTGCGGATGCGGTGGCCGTCGAGTTGCAGCGCGCTCGCGACCGAGACGAGCGCGAAGGCATAGCTCGCGCGGTCGCGGATCTTGAGGTAGTGCGCGTGCTCACTGAACAACGGTGGCGGCAGGTCGACCGAGGTAATCAGTTCACCTGACTGAAGCGTCGTGTCGAGATCGGGCCGGTCGCCGGGCAGGCGATGAAATGAAGCGAACGGGATGGTGCGTGCGCCGCCCGGTCCGCTCACCTGCACGGTGGCGTCGAGCGCCGCGAGCGCAACGCTCATATCGGACGGATTGACGGCCACGCATTGCGCGCTCGCGCCGAGGATCGCATGCATGCGGTTGAATCCGCCGATCGCCGCACAGCCGCTGCCGGGCGCGCGCTTGTTGCATTGGGTGAACGCGGTGTCGTAGAAGTACGGACAGCGCGTGCGTTGCATGAGATTGCCGCCCACGGTGGCCATGTTGCGCAGTTGCGGCGAGGCGCCGGCGAGCAGCGCCTGCGAGAGCAGCGGGTAGCGCGTGCGCACGAGCGTGTGATTGGCCGCGTCGCTGTTGCGCACGAGCGCGCCGATGCGCAGGCCGCCGTTGGGCAGCGTTTGAACCTGATCGAGCGCTTCGATGCGCGTGATGTCGATGAGCGTGACCGGATGCGCGACGCCGCCCTTCATGAGATCGAGCAGATTCGTGCCGCCGCCGATGAACACGGCACCGGGACGCTGCGCCGCGGCAATCGCGCCGTTCACGTCGGCGGCGCGCTGGTACGAGATGGCATCCATTTGTGTGCCTCCGTGCTCAGGCGCCGGCCGTGTGCGCGTCGCGCACGGCGGCCACGATGTTGACATAGGCGCCGCAGCGGCAGATGTTGCCGCTCATGCGTTCGCGGATTTCGGCATCGCTCAGTTGCGCGGGGCGTGTGCGCACGTCGGGCGTGACGGCGCTCGCTGCGCCTGCCGCGAATTCGTTCAGGCATGCCGTGGCCGAACACAACTGGCCCGGTGTGCAGAAGCCGCACTGGAAGGCGTCGTGCTCGATAAAGGCACGCTGTACGGGACTCAACGTGGCCACGCCCGCGAGCCCTTCGACCGTGGTGATGCGCTGGCCTTCGTGCATCACCGCGAGCGTGAGGCAACTGTTGATGCGCCGTCCCTCGACGAGCACCGTGCAGGCGCCGCACTGGCCGCGATCGCAGCCCTTCTTCGTGCCCGTGAGGCCCGCATAGTCGCGCAGCGCATCGAGCAGCGTGACGCGCGGTTCGATATGCAGCGCGTATGCGCGGCCGTTGATGTCGAGCCTGACCGGTTGCGCGGGCGCGGGCGGCGGCGCTTCGGTGGGGGCGGTGGCGGCCGGCGCATTCTGTGCATGCAGATGAGGCGTCGCGCCCAACGCGGCAGCGGCGGCCGCCGATTGCAGGAAGCGGCGGCGGGTGACGTCGGCGGGCGCGCGGGAGGGGGAAGCTTGGGAGGCGTCGTCGCAATCGCACGGCGCATCGAGGGGACGTTCGTTGGACATGGCGATCTGCGGACTCCAGGATGAAGACGGAACGTAATCCGGGACTTCAGGCGCTGGCCGCGCGGGGTTGCGCAGGGCTTCGTCGCGCAGCGGCGCGCCTCTTTCGTGAAGCAATTCCGGTGCCGCGGTTGCTCGGCCGGGCATCGCAGAACTGCAAATTGCACTTCTCGAACACGAAAGTAAAGCGCTTACATGTGAATTTTTCGCTGCATATTGCTTGATGGCGCAACGCTGTCGCATGGCTGACGCGAGTCCGGCGCGAAGCTGACGCCGTGGACAGAAACGCAATGCAGCGCGAGGGAAAAGCGTATTGAAAGATGGTTGTGCGACGAGTCGTTCCGCGCAACGCGTACGCTATGAGCGGTCTTCCTGAAGGTAACGATGCACGAAGGCGATCGCCATGCTGCCTTCGCCGACGGCCGAGGCGACACGCTTGACCGGGCTCAGCCGCACATCGCCGCAGGCAAAGATGCCGGGTACGCTCGATTCGAGCAGGTAGGGATCGCGCCGGTGCGACCAGCGCCCGGCTTTCACGGCATCGTCGCCGGTCAGCACGTAGCCGCGCTTGTCGCAGGCGATCTCCGGCGGGAGCCAGCCGGTCTCCGCGTCCGCGCCGATGAACACGAACAAGCCGCCGCATTCGCGCCGGCTCACGCTTGCGCTGGCCGTATTGAGCACGTCGATGGCGTCGAGGTGCGTCTCTCCATACACGCCGACGACTTCCGAGTTCAGTTCGACGCGGACGTTCTCCTTTCCCACCAACTGCTCGACGAGATAGCGCGACATCTTGTTCTCGAGCGACTCGCCGCGCACGATGAGCGTCACGGCGCGCGCATGATTGGCGAAGTACAGCGCGGCCTGTCCCGAAGAATTGCCGCCGCCGATCAGATACACGTCGAGCCCGTGCGTGCCGCTCGCTTCGCTGCGCGCCGCACCGTAATAGATGCCTTTGCCGATGAAGCGGTCGAAGCCTTCGATCGCCAGCCGCCGCCAGGTGACGCCCGTCGCGAGAATGAGCGTGTGCGCGCGCACCACGTCGCCGCCGTCGAGGTGGACTTCGCGCGCGGCGGTATCGACGCGTGCAACCGCGCGCGTGACGAGGATCTCGGCGCCGAGGCGCCTTGCCTGCTGCAGCGCGCGGCTCGCCAGTTCGTCGCCGGATATGCCGCCAGGAAAGCCCAGATAATTTTCGATGCGCGAAGAGGTGCCGGCCTGGCCACCCGGTGCTTCACGCTCGACCACGATGGTACGGAGTCCTTCCGACGCGCCATAGACCGCCGCAGCAAGACCCGCCGGGCCGCCGCCGATGATCAGCGTGTCGTATTCCGCGAGACGCGGCTGGGTTTGCAGCCCCAGGCGCTCCGCCAGATCGCGCGTCGCCGGGCGGCTCAGCAGGGTGCCATCGGCGAGGCGCAAGGTGGGGCAGTGCTGTTCTTCGGGGCAGGGGCCGTTCCAGCGTGTCTTGAGTTCGGGCGCGTCGGGCGTCAACCACTCGCAGCTGATCTGGTTGCGCGCGAGGAACTGGCGCAGGTTCGCGCAAGCCGGGTCCCAGCGCGCGCCAACGAGCGTGACGCGTGTTTTCGGCGGCTCGGCAGAAAGGCCCTGCAAGCCGCCTATGCGTTCGCGGGCGAGCGCGCCCATGCGCGTGGCGACGTCCGGGGAAGCGGCAGCGAGCGCGTAGTAGTGCTGCGCGTCCACGCGCATGACGCGCGAGGGAAGGGCTGCGCGATACGCACCGGGAAAGGGCGAACTGAGCGCGAGCGGCACCTCGCCGAAGATCGTGCCGGGCAAGCGCCATCCCAGCGTGCGCTCGATGCCGTCGAACAGCTTGACGACCTCCATCTTGCCGGACAGCACGGCATAGAGCGCGCGCTCGCCGCCTTCGTGCACGGCGTACTCACCGGGACTCAGGTGCAGGTCGGCGGAGGTGTGGGCGAGACGTTCGAGTTCGGCTTCGGGGAGCGTGGAGAAAAGCGGAATCGCGCGGATTTCTTCTGTGGTCAGCATGGCTTCGCAACGTAGCGGGAACGCAGGAAACGACGACGGGACAACGGCGCGGGAACGTGCTTTCGTGTTGCGGCGTGGCCGCCTTTTTGACGTCTCATGCAGTATAGGCGGTACGCATGCAGACATCCGCCTTATTAATCGACTGACGAATTGCGCGCGAGTCAATCGAGAGGATCGCTAACCATGCCACCGGTGCCCAGCGCAGCCACGGCCTCGCGCAGCCACACGAGCGCCGGATCGGCGTGATTGCGCGGATGCCATGCCGCATGCATCGAAAAGCCGCGTGCCCCGAACGGCAGCTCGAACAGGTCCACGCGGTCCTGGTAGCGTGCGACGAGCCGGTAGGGCAGCGTCGCCACGTAGTCCGTGCGCGTGAGCACCTCGGGCACGAGCGTGAAGTGCTGCACCGAGTGCGCCACGCGGCGGCGGCGGCCGAGCGCTTCGAGATGTTCGTCCATGAAGCCGAAGAAGCTCGCGCCGCTGGTCGAAACGAGCACGTGCTCGAGCGCGCAATAGCTGTCCAGATCGAACGGGGCCGCCCCGCGCGGATGCCCTTTGCGCTGCGCCACGACGAAGCGTTCGTCGTAGAGCTTTCTGGCCTTGAGCGTTGGCGGCACCTGCTGCGCGGAGCCGAGCAGCAAATCGATTTCGCCGCGCTCGAAGCGCTCCGCGAGCGAACCGGATTCGATCGCGATGAACGCCAGTTGCAGCCCGGGCCCCGCCAGACGCGGCCACGCGATCATCAGCGGCAGGCCGAGCACGGCCACGCACTGGTCGCTCGCGGCGACCACGAAGCGCCGCTTACCCGTGAGCGGATCGAATGCCGGCTCGCGGCGCACCACCGTTTCGAGCGTCTTGAGCGCCGCATGCAGCGGCGCCATCAGCTCGAGCGCGCGCGCCGTGGGCGTCATGCCGCGGCCATTGGCGGCGGGGATGAGCAGCGGGTCGTCGAAGAGCTGGCGCAGCCGCGCGAGTTGCGCCGACACGGCCGGCTGCGTGAGATTCAGGCGCGCGGCGGCCCGCGTCACGTTCGACTCGGCGAGCAGGGCGTCGAGCGACACGAGCAGGTTCAGGTCGATGCCAGAGAGATCAATCACGATGATAGGTGCAATGTCGGCAATTGATTTCAAGAATACGTCTCGCTCGCCTAGAGTTCAATCCGTCAGATCCACACCCTTTCCACTAGGAGAAGCCATGAAAGCCTGGATGCTCGATCAACCCGGCCAGCCGCTCGCGCTGCGCGACGTGCCGCAACCCGAACCGCGCCGCGGCGCGCTGCTGGTGGGCGTGGAGGCCGTGCCGCTCCTGGGCTATACGCGCCAGTACGTGCAGGGCAAGCTGCCCTACGGCTACCCGCAGGGGCCGTTTTCGCCGGGCACCAACGGCATCGGCCGGGTGCTCGCGGTCGGCGCAGGCGTGTACGGCTATCGCGTCGGCCAACGCGTGGCGCTGAGCCCCTACTGGATCGCCGACGAGGCGCTGCGCGAGCCCGCCCAGGCGCTGCTCGGGCTCACGGCGATCAGCCCCGACAGCGCGCCCATGCTCGGCGATTTTCCGCACGGCACGCTGCGCGAGGCGGTCGAGTTTCCAGCCTCGACGGTGTTCCCGCTCGACGGACTCGATCACGTGCCCTCGGCGCAGCTCGCGGCGCTCGGCAAGCTCGTGGTGCCGTTCGGCGGCTTGCGCCGCGGCCGGCTCGCGGCAGGCGAAACCGTGGTGGTGAACGGCGCGGCCGGCGCGTTCGGCTCGGCGGCCGTGCTCGATGCGCTCGCGCTCGGCGCGGGCCGTGTGGTGGCGCTCGGTCGGCGCGCCGCGGCACTGGCGCCGCTCGCGAAGCTCGGCGGCGGGCGCGTGGTCACCGTCGCTCTCAGCGGCGAAATGGCGCGCGACGTGGAGATCATCCGCGCCGCTGCGAACGGCGGCGCCGATCTCGCCTTCGACATGGTGGGCCACGCCACCGACCCGGGCGCCACGCTCGCCGCGCTGCGCAGCCTGCGCCGCAACGGCCGCATGGTGCTGATGGGCAGCATGGAGGTGGACTTGCCGATCAAGTATGGGGAAGTGCTCATCAACAACTGGGAGCTGATGGGCCACTTCATGTACAGCGGTGCGGACTACCGTGCGCTGATCGCGCTCGTGCAGTCCGGGCAATTGCCGCTCGATGCGATCGACGTGCAGCGCCACGCGTTCGATGCACTGGAGAGCGCGATCGACGCGGCGGAAAAAGCGCAAGGGCTGACCTGTGTGACGGTTTGCACGTCGCAAGGCGAGTGAGCACGCCATCAACAAATCGGCCCGCAAGCGCGACTCAACGCTTGCGGGCCGATGACGTTGCGAGTGCAACGAGGCTCAGTCGATGCCGTGGAACACGGCGTCGTCCGGGCCGAGGTACGCGGGCGGACGCCACACGGCGTCGCGCATCGAGTGCTGCACGAGATTTTCCACGCCCAGCAGCACCGCGAAAATCGCCATGCGCACCGGAATGCCGTTGTCGGTCTGGCGGAAGATCGCGAGGCGCGGATCGTGGTTCAGATCGGTCGAGAGATCGTTGGCGCCCGGGCGGCTATCGCGCGGCAGCGGGTGCATCACGAGCGTTTCGGCGCTGCAGCACTCGTCCATCGTTGCCTGGTTGATCTGGAATTCGGGCGTGTAGCCTTCGAACGACTCGTCGGCGAAGCGCTCCTTCTGGATGCGCGTGGCGTACACCACGTCCGCGCCGCGCAGACCCGCGCGCAGGTCGTGCGTTTGCTCGACCACATGGCCGTTGGTCGAGATCTTGTCGACGATGTATGCCGGCATTTCGAGCTGCGGCGGCGAAATGAGCGTGAACTTGATGCCGCGATAGAGCGCGAGCAGCTTCACGAGCGAGTGCACCGTGCGGCCGTACTTGAGGTCGCCCACGAGCGCGATGTGCGCGCCGTCGACGATCTTGCCCAGACGCGAGAACTCGCGCTGGATCGTGTAGAGGTCGAGCAGCGCCTGGCTCGGGTGCTCGCCGGGACCGTCGCCGCCATTGATCACGGGGATGTTCACGGCGCGCGCGAATTCGGCCACCGAGCCTTGATCAGGATGTCGAATCACCATCGCGTCCACGTAACCGGCCATCACGCGGCTCGTGTCGTAGATCGATTCGCCCTTGGCCATCGAGGAGAACGTGAAGCCGGTCGTGTCGCACACCGAACCGCCCAGACGGCAGAACGCGGCGCCGAAGCTCACACGCGTACGCGTGCTGGCCTCGAAGAACAGGTTGCCGAGCACCGCGCCTTCGAGCACGCGCGAGATTTTCCGGCGGCGCGCGATGGGCTGCATGATGTCGGCCACGCGGAACAGGGCCTCGACGGAGTCGCGCGAGAACTGGTCCACGGAAAGCAGTTGCGGCTTGCCCTCGAACTGCATCTGGCTCGCGAGCGAACGCGCCGAGTCTACGCTTTGCGTATAGTCTTCGCGCGGCTCGCCGTTGCCGACGATTTCCGAAACGAAGCGCTCGACGATCTCCGGCATGGCGCGCGATTCCTGCGACTCCTCGGGCAGCAGCCACGTGTCAAGCGCACGACGCGACACGCCGATGCGGCTCGCAAATGCGTCGCGGGTCATGTTCAGACGCCGCATGGCGTCACGGAGGAAGGCTTGTTGCGGAACGCTCATGCTGGCACCCGTGATTTCTGGTTAATGTACGCGGTGCGTATATTAGTTCGGTGGCGCGAGAAGTCAAGTTCTTTTGTCGGAGGAGCGCTCGAGAGACCCTGCGGGCACGAGTGAGCGCGTACCCTCGCGCAGCACGCCGCCTGCTGGCGCCTGCCCGCAACCGCGCGATCCCGGTTACACTGCGCGACATGCTACGTCACCCGCTCCGCCACGATCTGCCGAATTTCACCGCCGCCACGCGCGCGGTGTCGTCGCTCGCGCAGGCCGCATCGGTGTGGGTGAAAGCCAAAGCCAAAAAACAGCCGCTCATCTGACCGGAGTCTGCTGTTCCGTCAGATGTGCGACGGAACAGCCAGCCGAAGGCGCCCCGCCTTCCGCCTCACTCCCGGCTTGCTTCCCTCCTGCGCACCGCTGAACGGACCTTCCATACGGTCGAGTTCAAGGGAAAGTCATGTCAGAGTTTTCGGGTATCTGGATTCCGCTCATCACGCCGTTCAACGCCGGTGCAGTCGATCATGCTGCGCTCGACGCGCTCGTGCGCCACTACGTCGAGGCCGGCGTGGCCGGCTTCGTCGCGCTCGGCACGACCGGCGAGCCCGCCGCGCTGAGCGACGCGGAAGCGGACGACGTGCTCGTCACCGTGCTCGCGTCGGCGGCCGGCCTGCCGGTCGTGGCGGGCGTGAGCGGCAATCACACGGCGGCCGTCTGCGAGCGGATCGCGGCGCTCAACGAGCGGCCCGTCGCGGGCGTGCTGGCGGCTGCGCCTTACTACATCCGCCCATCGCAGGCGGGTGTGATCGGCCACTTCACCGCGCTCGCCGATGCGAGCCGCAAGCCGCTGATCGTCTACGACATCCCCGCGCGCACGGGCGTGCACATCGAGTTGCCGAGCCTGCTCGAACTCGCCGCGCACGAGCGCATCGTCGCGGTGAAGGACTGCGGCGGCTCGCTCGACAAGACGCTCGCGCTGATTCTCGACGGCCGTTTGCAGGTGCTTTGCGGCGAGGACATCGACATGTTCGGCGCGATGTGCGCGGGTGCGAGCGGGGCGATTGCGGCGTCGGCGCATTGGCGGCCGGAGCGCTTCGTGGGGATGGCGCGTGCGTTGCAGGAAGGGCGTCTCGCCGATGCGCGCGCGATCTGGCACACGCTGGTGCCGCTCGTGCGCGCCGCGTTCGCGGAGCCGAATCCGGGACCGGTGAAGGCGGGGCTGGCTGCGTGCGGGCGGATCCGCAATGAACTGCGCGCGCCGATGACGCGTGTGAGCGGTGAACTGGAGGCTTCGCTGGCGCGCCTCGTGATTTGACGCTGCCAGTGCGGGAAGCGCGCGTGGCGGGATGAGATGCCGGCGGTGGAAGTACAAAGTGCGGCTTGTGCCGCCGCGTGTGCGCCGCCCGGAAGCGGCGCGTCTAGCGCGCCGCGCGTGCGTTCGCGGCGCTGGACGCGCGGCGGCGGCGCGAGCGAGGGCGTTCGACTGCGGCGGGTTCGCCGTTCAGCAGAATGCGGCGGCCGGGCACGTGCTGCGCAACGAGGCGGGCGATATCGAGCGCCGTGCTTTCGGCGGGCACGACCTGGCGGCGGGCGCTGTCGTCGAGCGGCGTCGTCCATTCGACGAGCCGGTAAGCGCGGCCCCACGGATGCTGGAGCGGCGTGGAGACCCGGCACGACGCGACCGTCGAGGCGGCGCCGTCGCGCAGCAGGGACTGCAGGTGCACTAGTACATCGTCTTCAACCATGACCTCGCTCCTCCTACGCTTGCCGCGCAAAAAAACGCCGCCGATGTTCCGGCGGCTCAACAGGGGTTGAGCCTATGGTTGCAGCAAAGAATTAAACCAACCTTAAGAGAGGGGCTGGGGCGATGGCAGCCCGGGTGTGACCGGCGCGGCCAATGGATGGAGCGGCGCGAGCCCTATGCGGGCTTGCACCATGCAGGAAAATGCGGCGGGGTGGAGCGGCCGGCCTGCGTATGGCCGGCGCAAAGACAAGCTGACAGACGGCGATTAGTGCGGCTTCGTGCCATTTTGCCGCAGCGTCGCACGCGTCTTGCGGGCGGCGAAAAGCGGCAGATAGTCCTGGATGCGCGCTTGCGCTCGATATTCATTGAGCGTGTCGGCGTAGATGCGCGCGACCGTTTCCTCCGGCGTGTTGGTTTCTTCGGCGATGGTATGGACGATCTCGGAAGCATCGGCGGTCTTCGGCATGACTTGGCTCCGGTCAGCGAGGAGGGGTTGGCGGGGGTTTTCCATTCAAGGACATCCGGGCGCGGGATACCAATTGAATCCACCTATCGGGCAAAAAACGCCGCAAGCGGGTCGCAAGCGTGATCTGTCTGAGCTTTGGCGCCTGCTCGCGCAAGCGCTGTATTTTCAGGGCTTCCAGCGCAAAACGGCCACGGCGAGACAGAATGTCTGCGCCGTGGCCGCCTGATGGCATGCGGCCATGGGCCGCACGCGTTCTGCTTATGTCAGCTTTACGCCGCCGTTTCGAGCGACGGGTAGTCCGTGTAGCCCGTTTCGCCGCGCGCGTAATACGTCGACGGATTCGGCGCGTTGAGCGGCGCGTTCAGTTCGAAACGGCGCGGCAGGTCGGGGTTCGCGATGAAGAGCTGACCCCACGCGACCGCGTCGGCTTCGCCTGCCGCGAGCACGGCCTGCGCCGATTCCAGCGAGAACTTTTCGTTCGCGATGAACGGACCGCCGAATTCGGCCTTCAGCTGCGGCCCGAGACGGTTGTCGCCAAGCGATTCGCGCGCGAACAGGAACGCGATCTTGCGCTTGCCGAGCTCGCGCGCCACGTAACCGAACGTCGCCGCCGGATTCGAATCGCCCATCGTATGAGCGTCGCCGCGCGGCGCGATATGCACGCCCACGCGATCCGCGCCCCACACATCGATACACGCGTCGGTGATTTCGAGCAGCAGGCGCGCCCGATTTTCGATCGAGCCGCCATAGGCGTCCGTGCGCTGGTTGGTGCTGTCCTGCAGGAACTGGTCGAGCAGATAGCCGTTCGCGCCGTGAATTTCCACGCCGTCGAACCCGGCCGCCTTCGCGTTGACCGCGCCCTGGCGGAACGCGGCGATCACGCCGGCGATCTCTTCGGTTTCGAGCGCGCGCGGCGTGACGAAGCCGCGCTGCGGGCGCACGAGGCTCACGTTGCCTTGCGGCGCGATGGCGCTGGGCGCCACCGGCAGGTCGCCGTTCAGGAACACAGGGTCGGACACACGGCCGACGTGCCACAGCTGCAGGAAGATGCGGCCGCCCGCGGCATGCACCGCATCGGTCACGATCTTCCAGCCTGCCACTTGTTCCTGCGACCAGATGCCCGGCGTTTCGGCATAGCCGACGCCTTGCGGCGTCACCGAGGTCGCCTCGCTGATGATGAGGCCGGCCGTGGCGCGCTCGGCGTAGTACTTCGCCATGAGTTCGTTGGGCACGCGCACTTCACCTGCGCGTTGACGCGTGAGCGGGGCCATGATGATGCGGTTCGGCAGCGTGAGGTCGCCGATCTGGATGGGGTCGAAAAGCGTTGCCATGTGTAGGGTCACCTTGTCTGCGGGCGCGGCCCGCGGGCTGAAAAGCGATACGGGAATCGAAACGGACGATGCGTATTCAGCAGATGTTTCGTCGCTGAAGAATCACAACTGCGCGTTCATATGGGCGATAAACGCCTCGATGACCGGTTCGTTGCGCTTGAAGAACACCCACTGCCCCACGCGTTTGGACGTGACGAGCCCGGCCTTCTGCAACACGGCCAGATGCGCGGACACCGTGGATTGCGAAAGCTCGCAATGCGCGTCGATCTTGCCCGCGCAAACGCCGTTTTCGAGCGGCAGCTCCTGGTCGCCGAAATGCACCTGCGGCTCGCGCAGGCACGCAAGAATCTCGCGGCGCACCGGATTGGAGAGCGCCTTGCAGATCGCGTCGACGTCTAGAGCTGGAGTGGTAGGGGAATGCTTCATCGCGGCTGCATCGTAACTGTCCGAATCATATATCGTGATTCTACGATATGGGCGATGACACTGATTTCAATAGGGTTGTCGGTACATCGTGCGTTCCCTCCCCGCTTTTGCGTGGTCTCGCGCTATGCAAAACACCGGGAAGCAATGCTTGGGAGCCGGTTAATTCGCGGGCCAGAGCCCGGTGCATCGTGGGGGTGCGCTGCGGCGTTGGCGGCGCACCCGCTCGCTCGATCTACGCCGTCGCCCGCTGCGCAACCGTGGCCGCAACTCGTACGCGGCTCACATACGCCAGCGCGGACAAACTGATCATGGCGGTCGCGATCAGCCAGTAGCTCGGCGCGCTCTTGTCGCCGCTGGCGCTCAGCATCCACGTGACGATGGCCGGGGTGAAGCCGCCGAATACGGTCACGCCGATGTTGTAGCCGATCGACATGCCGGTGGCGCGCGTCGCGGCCGGAAAGATCTCGGCCATGAGCGCGGGCAGGGCGCCGAAATAGATCGACTTGAGGAGCGCGAGCCACGCGATCAGTACGAAGAGCGGCACCGCACTCTCATGGCTGGTTGCCCAGGCGAAGCCGGGGTAGGCGCTCGCGAGAAAGAGCAGCGCCACACAGGTCATCTGCGTGCGCCGCCCGATGCGGTCGGACAGATGCCCCGCGAACGGCGTGACGACGGTGAGAATCACGCCGCCCGCCATCGTCGCCGCGAAGCCGGTAGCCGCCGGCAGATGCAGCTGGCGGATCGCGAACGTGGGAATGTACTGCAGCAGATAGTTGACCGCCGTCGACACGGTCAGCAGGCCGATCGCCGTGAGCACGAGCCGCTTTTGCTGGCCCAGTACTTCGCGCACGGGCGTTTCGGTGCGCGCGGCGCGCTTGAAGTCCTCGGCGTCTTCAATGAAGCGGCGCAGATAGAGGCCCACCGGACCAATCAGCAATCCGAAGAAAAACGGCAGACGCCAGCCCCAGGCCGCGAGGTCGGCGGGCGCCATGAGGCGGGCGAGACCATAGCCGAACGAGGCCGCGAGCAGCGTGGCGAGGCCTTGCGTGGCGAACTGCCAGCTCGCGAGAAAACCGCGCCGGTGCGGCGCATGCTCGATCAGCATGGCCGTGGACGCACCGAACTCGCCGCCCGCCGAAAAGCCCTGGATGAGCCGCGCGGCGAACACCGCGAGCGGCGCGGCGAGTCCTATCGACGCGTAGTCGGGAATCAGCGCGATGATCGCCGTGCCGACCATCATGAGGCTGACCGAGAGCATCAGCGCGGCCTTGCGTCCGCTGCGGTCGGCATAGGCGCCGAGCACCGCGCCGCCGAGCGGCCGCACGAGATACGACGCGCCGAAGGTGCCGAACGTGAGCAGCATCGAAACGGTCTCGTTGACCGCCGGAAAGAAGTGCTTGCCGATGTACACCGCGAAGAACCCGTAAATGGCGATGTCGAACCATTCGAGCGCGTTGCCGGCGGAGGTGGCGATGACGAGCCTCACAAGGCTCACGGGTTGTTTGGCGGACATGGCGGCAGGCACCTTTATCTGGGTCGTCAGGCGAGGGCGTCGGTGGGTTGCGTCGCGCGTGCTTGCGCTTGCGCCGATGCGCGGCTTGCGGCGAGACGCGCGGCGTCGTCGCCGAGGTCCCACCAGAGTCCGGCCATCACGGCGAGCGCCTCGCGCGCGACGGAGCCGAGCAGGTGTTCGTTCGGCGCGTGCTGCGCGCAGGCCGGATACGAGTGCGGGACCCAGAGCGTCGGCAGGCCGAGCGTGTATGCGAATACGTCGTTCGGCACCGTGCCGCCGAGGTTCGGCAACAGCGCCGGCTTCTTGCCAGTCGATGCGCGCAGCGAATCGAGCGCCCAATGCACCCAGGCGTCGTCGGGGTCGAGCCGCGTCGCGGCGGACGTCTGCATGACACGTACCTGCACGTCGTCAAAGCCAAGCCGCGCGAAGTGCGCTTCGAGATGCTCGCCTACACGCGCGGCGTCGGTGCCCACCACGAAGCGCAGCTGGCAGGTGGCCTTGGCCGTGGGCGGGATCGCGTTGACGGGCGCATCGGGGTTGCCGGTCTTGAACGCGAGCACTTCGAGCGTGTTCCAGGCGATCACGCGCTCGGTGGGCGTAAGGCCTGGCTCGCCCCACTCGGGATCGATCGCGGGGGCGTCTTCGTCGCCGCCGAGCACGATGTCGGCAAGCGCTTCGCGCACGCTCGCGGGCACGGGCGGCGGACGCAGCCCGTCCACGGCAATGGCGCCGCGCCGGTCGACGAGGCTCGCGATCGCGTGCGACAGCACGATGGCCGGATTGCGCAGCGCGCCGCCCCAGTTGCCCGAGTGATGCGCGCCACGGCGCAGATCGACGAGCAATTCGAACGTCACCCCGCCGCGCGAGCCGAGGAACAGCGTGGGGCGTTCGGCCAGCACGCGCGGGCCATCGGAGGCGATGAACACGTCCGCCGCGAGCGCGTCGCGATGGGCGGCGCAAACAGCGTCGAGGCCCGGCGAGCCGATTTCCTCACCGGTTTCGAAGATCAGCTTCACGTTGTAGCCGAGCTTGCCGCCGCGCGCGTCCAGCACCGCGGCGAGCGCGGCGAAGTTCACGGAGTGCTGGCCCTTGTTGTCGGCGGTGCCGCGGCCATACCAGCGGTCGCCTTCGACGGTGACGGTCCAGGGCGCGAGACCCTCACGCCACTGGTCGTCGTAGCCGCGCACGACGTCGCCGTGGCCGTAGGTCAGCACACCCGGAAGCGCGGGGTCTTCGATGCGCTCGGCGATCAGAAACGGCGCGCGTGCGCCAGCGGGATTCTCGATCACGCGGCACGTGAAGCCGAGCGGCGTGAGGGAGGGCATGACCTCGTCGGCGAGATAGGCGACGAGCGCGCGGGCCTGCTCGGGATTCTGGCTCTCGGTGCGAAAACCCACGCGGCGCTGGAGGTCGGCGAAGAAAGCGCCGGAATCATAGACGCGCACGGCGCGGTCGATGGCGGTTTGTCGGGTCTCGTTCAAAAGGGCTCCTCTCATGCCTGGGTGCGGGGAATGAAAGCAGTCTAGGAACGTCAAAAATTCGCAACAATTTCAAAATTTGCGGATAGCATTGCCGAAATGGCAACGCACCAGGTGCCCACTGGACGGAAAAACCGATGCTTCATGGAATCGCCTTGCGCTACTTCGTCGAGGTCGCGCGCACGGGGTCGCTGGCCGCAGCCTCCGAGAACCTGCACGTCGCCGTTTCGGCGATCAGCCGTCAGATCAGCAAGCTGGAGGAGGACGTGGGGACGGCGCTCTTCGAGCGCATGCCGCGGGGGATGGTGCTGACCGAATCGGGCGAGCGGCTGGCCGAGCACGCGCGGCGCGCGCTGCTGGAGGGCGACGCGGTGCTCGCCGAGATCGCCACGGCCAAGGCGCTCGGGCACGGCATCGTCCGCATCGGCTGCACGGAGGGCTTTACGCGCTCGTTTCTGCCCCACGTGCTCGCGCAGCATCACGCCGTCGCGCCGCACGTGCATTTCAATCTGCGCTCGGGTACGCCTTCGCAGGTCGAGCAGTGGGTGGCCACGGGCGAGGCGGACCTGGGGCTGGCGTTTTCGAGCGGAGACCCCGCGAAGGTCTACGTGCAGTACAGCGCACAGGCGCCGGTCTGCGCGCTGCTCGATCCGGGGCATCCGCTGGCGCAGCGCGACTCGCTCACGCTCGCGGACCTGCGCGACTTTCCCGTCGCGCTGCTCGAACGCGGCAACACGGCGCGCCAGCTATTCGACGAATGCTGCGCGCGGCACGGCATCAAGCTCGAGCCCATTCTCACGAGCAACAATTCAAGCGCGCTGCACGCGTTCGCTGCGCTGGCGGGCGCGATCACGCTTGGCAGCCGGCTCTCGCTTTCGGGCCTCGCGGACGATCTTTCGCTGGTGGCGAAACGCTTCGACGAACCGACGCTCAACCAGCGCAACCTGTGTGTGATGACGATGCGAGACCGGCGGCTTTCGCGCCCCATCGAGGGGGTGCTGGGGGCGCTGATCGCCGCGATCGAACGTGCGTTGTGATGTGACGGCGTGTCAGCGTTTGCCCGCGCGCCCCGTCATGCGTCCCAGGATGTCCACGCGCTGCACCAGTTGATGGTAAATCACCGCAAGCACGTGCCCGGCGATCAGTGCGTACGTCAGGTACGCCAGCCAATAGTGGATTTTCGAGCCGAGATGGCCGAGCGCCTTGTCGACCGGCACGACGGCGGGCACCTGATATAGCCAGAACCAGTTCACCGGATGGCCGCCGCCATACGAGTTGATATATCCACTGATCGGCATGGCGAAGAGAATCAGATACAGCAAGCCATGACCGATATGCGCGAGCTTCTGCTCGAACGCCGGAATGCGTTGCGGCAGCGGCGGCGCATTGCCCGCAAGCCGTGTCACCACGCGGATCAGCGTGAGCAACAGGACGGTCAGGCCAATCGATTTGTGAAAATTCACCCAACTGCCGTGCGACGGGTCATGACGGTCCATCGTCGTCATGTACCACGCCACCGGGATCACCACGAACATGCATAGCGCGGTCAGCCAATGCAGCACGCGTAGCGTCAAGCCGTAGGTGGGACGTGCGAACGACAACGCAGAAACGGAGTGCGGGCTTCGGGACATGGTAAAGGCCTTTTCGCGGTCGAATAAGCCAAGCCTGCCATAAAAACGGCTCCGCGGAACATCCGCGGCCAATGCAGTTTTGTTAGGTCCCGTTACAACGGCTGGCACCAAAATGACATTGGATGATAAGTCAACAATAATTCTTCAATGGATTTCCCTTATCTAGCTGCCGGTTGATCTGCCGATAAATGCGGAATGTGATTCGACCTGTCCATTTCACTATGGCGATAAGTTGCATTGTCAATCAGGAGTCGGGAATTCCATGTCCAGCAATTTCGCAGAAGCCCCGTTTGGCGAGGCGTGCCCCCAAGCCAATGCCGCTCGCCGGGGAGCGGCCGTTGAAAGCCCGCTCATGAACGCGCGCAAACGAGCCGACAGGGCTTGCGCGCTGGTCAACTGGATTCTTCTGGCGGGCGCCTTGGGGATCGGTTGGCATTTCGACGCGCTCATGCCCGTGCTCGTCGTCGGATTGCCGCTGGCGCTCGTGTCCACCCTGCTCGCACTTGCCCTGCCGGGGCACAAGATCACCAGGATGGGTTCCGCGCTCACCTTCATGGGCGGCGCGGCCCTCTTGATCGACGTGGGAGGCGGGCAGGACGAGTTTCACTTCGTCGTGTTCATCCTGCTCTCGCTGCTGCTCGCCTATCGCGACGTGCAGGTCGTGCTGCTTGCTACCGGCTTCATCTCCGTCCAGCAACTCGCATTCAACTATTTTCAGGCGTGGGGCTGGCCGGTCAGGGTCTTTTCGCAAACGGGCTTCGATGTCGTGGCCCAGCACTGGGCGTTTCTCTGGCTGCAAACCTTGTTCATTGCGGCGATTTCGGCGCGCCAGGAACGCGACGCGAACATCGCGGGCGAACTCGCGGCCATGTCGGAGGGGATCGGCCAGGCTTCGGGCTACATCACGCTGAGCGAGCAGGCGAGCCGGCCCGCGAGCGACGTGGCCGGCGCCTTCCACGCCACGCTTGCGGCCGTGCGCAAGACGCTGCTGCAGGTGCGCGACAGCGTGAGTGAAGTTTCGGAGTCCGTAGCGGGAACCAGCGCGCGTAACGCTGTCCTTTCGGAGCGGACCGGGCAGCAGCGCCGTTCGCTTGAAAGCATGGTCGCGGCGATGGAGCAGCTCAAGCAAAGCGTGCACGAGAGCGTGGATCACGCAATGGCGGCCAGCGCGCTGGCGGGATCCGCGAGCGAGGTCGCGACCCAGGGGCGCGGGGCGATCAAGGCAGTGATCGAGACGATGGGCGACATTTATCGCTCGTGCGAACGCATCACCGACATCATCGGCGTGATCGACGGCATCGCGTTCCAGACCAACATTCTCGCGCTCAACGCTTCGGTCGAGGCCGCGCGCGCGGGCGATCAGGGGCGCGGCTTCGGGGTGGTGGCGGAGGAGGTCCGCACGCTGGCCCAGCGCAGCGCCTCGGCGGCGAAGGAGATCCGGGCGCTGATCGGCGAGTCGGTCGAGCGCGCCCGCACGGGCAATGGTCTCGTCGAAAGCGCGGGCAACACGGTGGGCGAGGTGCTCGAAAGCGTCACGCGCCTGTCGGCCATCGTTCACGAAATGGCGACGGCCACCGGCGCGCAGCGCGCAGGCATCGACCAGATGGGCGAGAACATCGCCGGCATCGATGCGGCGATACGCGAGAACGCAGCGCATGTCGCCGACACGGTCGAACAGGTCAGGCAGCAGCATCGCCAGACGGAGCTGCTCGCCAGCGCGGTCAAGGTGTTCAGGCTGGATTGAGGGGCATCACGACGCGTTTTCGGGGCGCGACCCCGAGGCAGACCATTTTGTTACACCTCTTACGGGGCTTGGCCTGTGGCGTTACAAAGCCCTTTCACGTTGGCCGCTATACTCGGTTCCGTCTCAAAAACGTAAGAGAACAACTATGTCGAAGAAAATCATCCAGATGGTTGCCGTTGCCGCGCTGACTGCTGCGGCCTCGCTGCCGGCGCTCGCCGGCGATATGAACAACGCACTGGGTGGCGCGCTCGGCGGCGTCGCCGGCGCGGCTTTGGGCGGCGCCGTGGGCGGCAGCACCGGCGCGGTGATCGGCGGCGCGGTGGGCGGCGGCGCAGGTGGCGCGGTCACCTCGAACCGTCGCGAGCGCACGGGCGCCATCATCGGCGGCGCGCTCGGCGGCGGCGCTGGCACGGCGGCGGGCAACGCCATGGGCGGCCGTACGGGCGGCCTGATCGGCGCGGCCGTGGGCGGCGGCGCAGGCTCGGCGCTCGGCGGCAATGTCTCGCGTTCGAACTCGTATGCCGACGACTATTCGCGCGGCTATCACGGCAAGCACCACAAGCACCGTCACTACGACTAAGCACGGTTTGCCGGGCGCAACGGCAGCGCGCCGCTGCGCCTTGTCATTTCGCGCCGCCGCATCCGGCGGCGCTCGCCGGGCCGTTCTGGCCCGCGCGTAACTTCCTCCCTGCTTGAGTTAGACCTCATCCGAATGCCGAGGTCGCGACGGCTTCGTGCCGTTTGATTCGGTATGCCAGTCGATTTCCCCGGTATCGGTGAACCTCAATCCTGCCGCGCTTTGCGGCGCCATGAGCCGTGTGGCAGCTCCTTGTCGCGTTCGGCCGCGGCGAGTGCGGCGCGCAGCTGGGTGTGGTTCAGCGGAATGCAATAGGCCGGTTTCGCGCGCTCAAAGCGCCAGCTATCGGCAAGCGAACCCGCGTCGAGCACGTCGAAATCGAGCTGTGCGTGCAGCGCGGCCACGACAGCCTTCGCCGCTTCATCGTCTGCCGCGACGGGTAGCGCGCGCCGTCCGCCTTCGACAGCCGGACGCTCTTCGCGCGGCAGGTCGTACGCAAGAATCGCGCTGAAGGCCTTGACCACCCGTGCGCCATCCAGTTGCCGCGCAACGCGCTCGCTCGTCGCCTCGCGGTGTTCGTCGAACGCCGCAATGGCGCCGTCGCGCGCCGGATAGTAATTCATGGTGTCGATGACGACTTTGCCGGCGAGCGTTTGGACCGGTATCTCGCCGAGCGCGGCCAGCGGCAGTGCCGCGATCACGATCTCTCCGAACGCCGCGGCTTGCTCCAGCGAGCCGATCCTGCAGCCCAGCGCCGCCGCCTCTGCCGCGCGCGCCTTCGGATCGCGCGACGAGAGCATCACTTCATGCCCCGCCTGCGCGAGCAGTTTGCCCAGTGTCGAGCCGATCTCGCCCGCGCCGAGAATGCCGACAGCCAATCGATGTTCGTTCATGGGAAGCCCCGTGGTTTGCAATGGAGACTCCAGCGTAGCGCCGAAACTCCCATGCGATAATCCGCCATCCAGGTGAAAGACTCGAAACGGTGGATTTCCAATCGTGGACAAATTGACCAGCATGACCGTGTTCGTGAAGACCGCCGAATCCGGTTCGTTCACGGCGGCGGCACGCATGCTCGCGATGACGCCGCAGATGGCGGGCAAGCATGTCGACGCGCTGGAAAAGACGCTAGGCGTGCGCCTGCTGCAGCGCTCGACGCGCAAGCACGCGCTTACGGAGGCCGGCCGCGCTTACTTCGAAGCCTGCCGCCGCGTGCTCGAAGAGGCGGCCGCCGCCGAGGCCGTCGCACTCGCGCAGACCGCCCACCCGCAAGGCACGCTGCGCGTGACGGCGCCCGTCTCGTTCGGCGCATTCCGGCTCGCACATGAAATCAAGGCGTTTCTCGCGGATTGCCCCGACGTGAAGGTCGATCTCGTGCTGAGCGACCGGCAGTTCGACCTCTTGCAGGACGGTTTCGATGTCGCGTTTCGCATCGGCGCGCTGCCCGACTCGCAACTGGTCGCGCGGCCGCTCGCGCCCTATCGGCTCGTGCCGTGCGCCGCGCCGGCCTATCTCGCCGCACACGGAACGCCGGCGCACCCGCGCGAACTCGCGCAGCACGTGTGCCTCGATTACGCGTTCGACAGCTTTCCGGCGCCCCAGACGTGGATCTTCAAGGACGGCGACACGCAGATCGAAGTCGAGCCGCGCGGCCAGCTGCGCAGCAACGACACCCGCGCGCTGATCGCGGCGGCGGAGGCGGGAGTGGGAATCGTGCTGGCGGGCGAACCGAACCTCGCGCCGTCGGTGGCGGCGGGGCGGCTCGTGCCGCTGCTCGAGGCGTATGCCGCGCCGGTACGGCCCATGCATCTGCTTTACGCCGATCGCCGAGCGCAGGCCCCCAAGCAGCGCGCGTTCGTGGCGTGGGCGCTGGCGTGCTTTGGCGAAGGCGGCAGCGTCACCGGCGCGCGGGCGCCGGCGTCCCCGCGCGTTCGTCGTTCGGCGCGCAAGCCTCACGCGTCACGCAAGTAGCGTGATTAGCTCTCGCTACGGAAGACGCCATTGAGCGTCGCGCCGGGGGCCGCTCCTTCGAAACCGTCGAAACGCCCTTCATTGAGCCGTTGCGCCGCGTGCATGAAAGCGCCCCACGCGGTGCGGGCGAGCGCGCCGCCCACGCTCACGCGGCGCACGCCGAGCGCGGCGAGATCGTCGAGCGTGAAGGCCGACTTCGCGCCGATCAGCACGTTCACGGGCTTCGGCGCGACAGCGGTGACGACGGCCACGATCTGCTCGCGTGTCTGGATGCCGGGCGCATAGAGGCAATCCGCGCCCGCCTGCGCGTACGCCTGTAAGCGCGCGATGGCGTCGTCGAGGTTGGGCACGCCCGCGACGAAATTCTCCGCGCGGCCAACTAGCACGGTGTCGCCGCCGCGCGCATCGATGGCGCGCCGCGCCGCGCGCATGCGTTCGACGGCGACCTCGATCGGCAGCAGCGGCGCGGCGTCGTCGCCGGTCGAGTCTTCCACGGAAAGCCCGGCGACGCCGGTCTCGACGGCGAGGCCCACGCTTGCTTCGACGCCTGCGGGGTCGGCGCCGAAGCCGCTTTCGAAGTCGGCGTTCACGGGCAGGTCGGTGGCCGCGACGATCTCGCGCAGGTGCGCGAGGATCGCGTCGCGCGGCAGGCTGTTGTCGGCGTGGCCGCGCGACCAGGCGAACCCCGAACTGGTGGTCGCGAGCGCCTTGAAGCCGAGGCTCTGGAGATAGCGCGCGCTGCCCACGTCCCACGGGTTCGGCAGCACGAAGCAACCGGCGGCGTGCAGCGCGCGAAACTCGGCGCGTTTCTCGGCAATCGTACGGGCGGGTCCTGGCATGGCAAGTTTCCTCCTGGCTCGTGGGCGGGCGGCGGGGCGTCTGCGCGGGCGTGCGCATCCTCTGGCGCCGGTCATCGATTGTGACCGAATTCCTGGATTCCCGAATCGAACGGCGCTCGCTTGCGCAGCGATTTCGCACGAAGATAAGGATGGCGAATTAAATGAACGCCTACGACGGCGATGACATGCAACCGCGCGAAACGAGGAAAAGAAGGGCGCAGCCGTTATGATATGCGTTCTTTTTATTTTGCCGCCCAGCCGCGATGTCAAAAACCAGCGCTCCGAAAGCCACGCCGCCCCGCATGTCCGATGTCGCCCGTCTCGCGGGCGTTTCGAAGATGACGGTGTCCCGCGTGATGGCGGGGCGCAGCGCGTCGGAGGCGACCCGCGAGCGCGTGCAGCGCGCCATCGACGAACTGGGCTACGTGGCCGACGCGGCGGCCGGCGCGCTTTCCTCGGGGCGCTCGTCGTTCGTCGCCGTGCTCGTGCCGTCGCTTTCCAGCTCCAACTTCTCGGACACCGTGAGCGGCCTCACCGCCGTGCTCGAACCGCAAGGGCTCGAACTGCTGATCGGCGACACCGACTACTTCCTCGATCGCGAGGAGCGTCTCGTGCGCCAGATGCTGCGCCACCAGCCGCGCTGCATCGCGCTCACGGGCGCGCAGCATACGGACGCCACGCGCACGCTGCTGCAGCGCTCGGGCGTACCGGTCGTCGAGATGTGGGACCTGCCGACGGAGCCGATCGACATGGCCGTGGGCTTTTCCAACGTGAGCGCCGCGCGCGAGATGGTGCGCTATCTCTCGGACAAAGGTTATCGCCGCATCGGCTTTCTTGGCGGCGCGGGCGACCTGGACCGGCGCGGCCTCGACCGCCTCAAGGGCTTTCAGATGGAGATGAAGGCGCTCGGGCTCGAAAGGCACCGCGTCGTGCAGCTCGGCGACTCGCCGGTCACGATGAGCCACGGCGCGCCCGCCATGGCCGAGCTGCTCGAACGCTGGCCCGACACGCAGGCCGTGATGTGCGTGAGCGACATGTCGGCGTTCGGCGCGATCATGGAGTGTCAGCGGCGCGGCCTCAGCGTGCCCCGCGATATGGCGGTTGCCGGCTTCGGCAACTTCGAGATCGCGGCGTGCTGCCATCCGGCGATCACCACGATCTCGGTCGATGCCTACGGCATTGGCCAGCGCACCGGCGAGGCGATCGTCGCCGCCCTCGCGGCAGCGGACGGCGCGAGCGCGTCGCATCCCGTGAAGACACGCATTCAGTACACCGTCATGCCGCGCGAGAGCGCTTGAGCACGCGACACGAGCGTGCTCAAGCGCTCGCGTCGTCAAAGCCCCTTGGCGATACGCTGCGCCATCTCGACCACCGCGATGGCGAGCCGCTTCTCGCGGCGTGCGTCCAGCCGCTCCAGCGGCAGGCTCGCGCTGACCGCCACACGCTTGCCAAGCGCCGTCACGCCGACGAACGCCGCGAAGCACGCGATACCCGCCGTCACTTCTTCCCGCTCGTGCGCGAGGCCGGAGCGGCGTATCGCGGCGAGCGCCGCTATGAGGTCCTGCTTGCGCGTGATGGTGTTGGCCGTCACAGCGGGAAGCTGGCGCGGCAGGATGGCGTTGACCTCATCGTCGGTAAGGCTGGCGAGCAGCGCCTTGCCTAGCGCGCTGCAATGCGCGGGCAGCCGCGAGCCGAGATCGGAGACGAGACGCACGGGCCGCGCGGGGTCCTCGCGCGCGAGATACACGACCTCTGCGCCGTCCAGCACCGCGAGCTGAACCACTTCGTTATGCGTCGCGACGAATACGGTCGCCTCCTGGCGGAACACTTCCTGGAGCCGATCGTGCCGCACGTAGGCGCTGCCTAGCTCGAACAACGTGAGGCCGACGATATAGCCGTCGGCGCGCTTTTCGATCCAGCGCCGGCGTTCGAGCGAGTCGAGCATCAGATAGAGCGTGCTGCGCGAGAGGCCGGTGGCCTGTGCGATTGCCGCCGCGCGCATCGGGCCTTGAGCGTGCGCGAGCACGTCGAGAATGTCGTGTATGCGCCGTAGCGCCGGGACTTCGTAGGGTGAGGACATGGAGCTGCGCGCCGGGTTTGCCGGCAAAAGATCATCCAACAGGCTGGAAATACTAACACCACGTTGGATACGCGCTGGCGCGCATCGACATTTCTCAGCGGCAGCGTTCCTTGGTATCGTTGCACACACGCATCAACGGGAACGGTTTGAACGCCACGGCGCGCAGCGTGCCGTATGTTCGGGAGAGTCGCGAAAGATGAAGTATTCGAATCTGGTCGAGCGGTTGCAGGGCCGTCGCACGACGGCGTGGGAGATCCATCACGCAGCAGTGCAGGCCGCGGCGCGTGGCGAGGACGTGATCGTGCTGAGCGTGGGCGACCCCGACTTCGGCACGCCTGCGCCCATCGTCGAGCGCGCCGTGGCCGCGCTGCGCGAAGGCGATACGCACTACTCGGCCATCATGGGCCGCGAGCCGCTGCGCGAGGCGATTGCACGCGAGCATGCGCAGCAAAGCGGGCGCGCGGTCGGCGCGCAGAACGTGATTCTCTGCGCGGGCGCGCAGAACGGCTTGTTCGCATCGTCGCTCTGTTTGCTTGAGGCCGGCGACGAAGTGCTCGTGCCCGAGCCGATGTACCTGACGTACGAGGCCGCGATCCGCGCGTCGGGCGCGACGCTCGTGCCGGTGCCCGTCGATCCCGGGAACGGCTTTCATCTCGACTGCGACGCGCTCGATGCCGCCGTCACGCCGCGCACGCGCGCGATCTTCTTCGCGACGCCGTGCAACCCCACCGGCGCGGTGATGCCGCGCGCGCACCTCGAACGCGTCGCGCGGCTGGCGAAGCGGCACGACCTGTGGGTACTCTCCGACGAGGTCTATGCCGACCTCACGTTCGAGCGCGAGCACGTGAGCATCGCCGCGCTCGACGGCATGGCGGAGCGCACGGTCACGCTCGGCAGCCTCTCGAAGTCGCATGCCATGCCGGGCTGGCGCCTGGGCTGGGTGATCGCGCCGGAAACGATGATCGCGCATCTGGCGCGGCTCGCGCTCTGCATGCTCTATGGGTTGCCCGGATTCATCCAGGAGGCGGCGATCACGGCGCTCGACAACCGCGCGCAGATCGTCGCTGAAATGCGCGAGATCTATCGCCGCCGGCGCGACATCGTCTACGAGCGGCTGGCGGGCGTGCCGGGGCTCAAGTGCCTGTTGCCGGAAGCGGGCATGTTCATGATGATCGACATCCGCGGCACGGGCCTCGACACGCAGGCGTTCACCTGGCAGCTGTTCGAGGCGCAGAAGGTTTCCGTGCTCGACGCGAGCGCGTTCGGCGAGACCGCAAACGGCTATGTGCGGCTGGGTTTCGTCGTGGACGAAGCGAGGCTCGTCGAGGCCTGCGAGCGGATCGCAGCGTTCGCACGGGAGCGCGCCGCAGCCGCGACGCGCTAGCGGGTCTCGAAGTAGAGGCGCGTGGGCTCGAACAGATCGGCGGGCAAGGCATCCCGTGTGAACCACGCCCACCGCGCGCACTTGTCGGGCTCCGCGACGACGGGCGTGCCCGGCGCGGCGGCCTCGACGAACAGCGTCACATGACGCACGCGGCCGGCTTCGAGCCAGCCGCTGGCCCAGCCGGCGGCTCGCGCCTCGAGCATTTCCAGGCCGGTTTCCTCGCGCAGCTCGCGCGCGGCCGCGGCGAGCGGATCCTCACCGGGGTCGACCTTGCCGCCGGGGAACGCCCACGTATCGTGTCCCCATGTGCTTTTGCGCAGGCCGAACAGCCACGCATCGCCGTTGCGTACGACGATGCCCACGCCGAGCACGGTGACGGGAGCGTTCATGTCATCGGTCATGCCGTGTCGATGTTGATCTGGAATCCGAATCATTGGCGAAGCCGGTCGCGTGCTGCACGCCGCTCTGCTCTTGCGGGGCGCGCAGCAAACGCGGGCAGGTTCAGCGTTCGCCGTCGAAGAGATCGTTGAGCATCTCGTCGAAGGCGGCCTGGGCGTCTTCCAGTTCCTGGAGCGCCATGTCGAAGGTCTGCAGCGCGAACTGCGACGGCTTGCCATCGCCTTCCGGCGGAAACTGCGACTGCAGCGAGGTGAACGCCGACTTGACGCGTTGGGTCGCGGTCAGGACGCGCTCCATGGCGGCGGCTTCTTCGGCTCGTGCCTGTTCTGGGGTCATCGAAAGCTCCGTTGTTACGTGAATAGGGTTGGGTGTGTTCAGGGCAGGGGCAGTCCGCCCTCGGCCTTCACTTCGCGCAGCGACAGCGCCGATTCGACCGAGGTGACACCGGGCAAGCTGCGCAGCTGGTCGCGCATGAAGGTGCCATAGTCGTCGAGATCGCGGGCCACCACCTGCAAAATATAGTCCGCCGTGCCGGCTACGTTGTGGCACGACAGAATGCGCTCGATCGCCAGCACCTCGCGCTCGAAGCGGTCGGCGAGCGCGCGGTCGTGCACGGCGAAGCGCACCGAGACGAATCCCACCACGCCATAGCCGAGCGCGCGGCGCGAGAGCACGGCCCGGTAACGCTCGATATAGCCGTCCTGCTCGAGGCGCTTGAGGCGCCGCGCGCACGGCGTTTCGCTCAGGCCCACCGTTTCGGCGAGCCGTGCGTTCGGCATGCGCCCGTCGGTTTGCAGCGCGCCGAGGATCGCACGGTCGAGTTTGTCGAGGTCGCTCATCGCGGTTAGGGGAGTTTTGGTGAGAATTCGGAAATATTAGCGCATTCCGCCAATCATCGGCTAAAGTGGTATGAAAATCGCCAGAAATCGCTCTGCATGTAGCGGCAAGATAGAGCCTCTTTCACGCGAGGCCAACATGATTTCCGCCCACCTGCTGTTGATGTTCATTGTCGCCCTGATTATCGTCTGCGCGCTGCCCGGCGCCGACATGGCGCTCGTGATGCAGACCAGCATGAGCCGCGGCACGCGCAGCGGCTTCGCGGCGGCCTGCGGCCTGGGACTCGCGCGCGCGACCCACGTGACGCTGTCGGCCTGCGGTCTCGCGGCCTTGCTGCGCAACGCGCCGTGGCTGTATGAAGTCGTGCGCTACGTGGGGGCGGCGTATCTCACGTGGATTGCTGTGCAGATCTTCCGTGCGCCGGCGTTCGCGATGCCCGAGCAGGAGGGCGTGACCGTAGCGCGGCCGCGCCGCGCCGATTTCGCCAAGGGCCTGCTCACGAACCTGCTGAACCCGAAGGCGCTGCTGTTCTGCTCGGTGCTGCTGCCGCAGTTCATCCGGCCCGAGGCGGGCTCGGTCTGGCTGCAGGTATCCGTGCTGGGCGTGCTGCTGGTTGCCGTATGCGCGCTCTTCGACGTGATCTACGTGCTGGGCGCGGCGCGCATCGCCGTGTGGCTGCGCGGCAATCCGCTCGCGCAGACGGTCCAGAAGTGGGCGTTTTCGTCCGCGCTGATCGGCTTCGCGCTGCGGCTTTCGCTCGACTGACGTCGTCGCCGAGGTTGACGGTTGCGAGAAGGCGTGCGGCGCGCAAGGCGCCGCACGCTTTTTTATTGCTCGCGTTTAGCGGCTCGCGTTAGCGCCCGCCAAGGTAGTCGAGCTTGCCCAGCTCCACGCCGTTGTGACGCAGGATGTCGTAGGCCGTGGTGACATGGAAGAAAAAGTTGGGCAGCACGAAGCCCAGCAGATAGCTCTGGCCCGTGAACTCGATCGGGCCGCTGCGCATCTTGAGCGTAATGCTGCGCGCTTCCGTGCCGTCGATCTGCTCCGGCTTGAACCCGTTCAGATAGTCGATGGTCTTCTGGATACGGGCGTGCAATTCGTCGAAGGTGACTTCGACGTCGTCGAATTTCGGGGCTTCCACACCCGCGAGGCGCGCCGCGCAGCCCTTTGCGGTGTCGGTGGCGATATGGATCTGACGCATGAGCGGCAGCATGTCGGGGAAGAGCCGCGCGCCCGTCAGCACGGAGGGGTCGATCTGCTTTTCCGCCGCATGCGCCTGCGCCTTGCCGATGATGTTTTGCAGATTGGTGAGGCCGCGCACGAGCACGGGCACCGATGTTTGATACATGGAAATGGACATGGGGTTTCCTCGTTTCTTCGAATGCGCGCGATGCACTCCGCTTTGGAGCTGACCGGGCGGCCCATTATGCGCTATCGCGTCGCGCGCTGCCATCGGCCAAATGGCCAGCATGAGCGCGACGATCAGGCCTCTCGCCGGGCGCATCAATTACCTGGGATTACAGAGCAAAAATTCCCTGTGAAACCTTGAGGTTGCGAGCGCTCGCGGCGAGCGAGTGCCGCGCGGCGCGCGATAAGCGCGACTGCATGCCTGCAGCCCGATGTGCGCAATTGCCCTGACAATATTTGATTGTGGTTTAATAGCCCGGCACCAACCATCCATTCCGCATCGTGCTGCACGATGCGCTCAACCATGAACGCAGAAAAGGCAGCAATACGCCGCATCGCGCGCCGCATGGCAGAAGGCATTGTTTGTCGCACTGGCGCGCCGCGGTGGCGCGCGCGAGTGGTGCGCGTTTCTCTGCTGGCGCTCGCTGCAGGCAGCGCGGCGCAGGCCGCATACGCGCAAGATCCACGGCTTCTCGATACACGCGTCACGCAGGAGTCGGTGACGGACACGATCTGTCGTCCGGGCTACGCCGATACCGTGGCGCCGCCGTTCGACGAGACCATGGCGCTGAAGGACCGCATGCTCGCGGCGCGCGGCATCGACGCCGACGACGGCGTGGGCTATGCGCTCGACCGGCACGTGCCGATCGTCCTCGGCGGGTCGCCGGACGCCAGGGCCAACTTCGACCTCATCCCATGGGGCGGCCACGCCGGCGAGCGCCGCAAGTCGCTGCTCACGGTGCGCCTGAAGCGCTGCGTGTGCGCAGGGCGCATGACGCTGGCCCAGGCGCAGGCTGCGATCAGCGGCAACTGGGTGCACCAGTACGATCGCCTCACCCGCATGGACTGCGGCGGGTCGGCCGACGAGACGACCTCGGCAAGCCGCGACGACGGGACCTGACGCGCCGTTTCGCGCGCACCTTTGCTGCCTCGGGCACGCTGATTGCGGACCGGATCACATATGCGCAGCGGGCAGTCGGGCGGCCATCGGTTAGCCATCTGCCGCCAGACAATATGCCGCAGCGCACTGCTCAGCAAATGCGACTATGCTGACATTCATCAACAACAGGGAGTCACAACAATGCTTACGTCCAGCCTTTTATTGCTTGGCGTCGCTGCCGTGCTCGGCCAGGTGGCGTGGACCCGTGCTCGCGCTCGTGCGAGCCTTCAGCCCGTGCGCGTACGCGCGGCGCAACCCCGCCGGTTCCGCTAAACGCAGCACGCCGGGTCCGAATATCCCGCGAGGTAGGCCGTCATGCACCTGACTGTCTGGAATGTTCCCGAAACCTGCAGCGAGCAGGATGTGCGCAGTTTTTTCGAGCGCGAACTCGGCAAGTACGCCAAGGGCATTACCGTTTATGACGCGGGCACGCCCAACGCGCACGCGGACCTCGAACTCGATTCCGAAGTGCCCTATGTGGCCGACGCCGTGGCGCGCGAACTTCAATCCCGTCGCCTCGCAGGCGTTGCGCTGAGGGTGAGCGCGCCTCCGTTCGAAGACGAAGAGCCGCCGCAACGCGGCTGAGCCGTTCGCGCCGCGCTTCAGCGGCCGTCGTCGGCGGTGTCGTACGGGGTATAGGGCAGCGCCCGCTTGTGGCGCGTCGACTCGTAAAAGCGAAAGATCGTCTCGTAGGCGCGTTCGCTCACCGGTTTGCCTTCCAGAAAGTCGTCGATCTCGTCATAGCCGATCCCGTAGGCGTCCTCGTCAGGGTGCAGCGGGCGCAACGTTTCCAGATCCGCAGTGGGCGTCTTCTCCACCAGCGTGGCCGGAGCGCCCAGCGCCCGCGCAAGCGCGCGCACGCGCCGCTTGTTCAGGCCCGCGAGCGGCAGCGCGTCCGCGCCGCCGTCGCCGAACTTCGTGAAAAAGCCCATTAGCGATTCCGCCGCGTGATCCGTGCCGATCACCAGTCCCGCTCGCGCGCCGGCCACCGCGTACTGCGCGATCATCCGCTCGCGCGCCTTGATGTTGCCGTGAACCTTGTCCTGCACGCTCTCGTCGGCGAAGGCGAGACCGCTCGCCGTGAGCGAGGCGAGCATCGCGTCGGCGGCGGGGCGCATGTCGACGGTCAGGATTTCGTCCGCGGCGATGAAGGCGAGCGCGGCGGCGGCGTCCGCTTCGTCGCGCTGGCTGCCGTAAGGCAGACGCATCGCGATGAAACGTGCGGCCGTCTGGCCCTGCGCGCGCAGGCTTTCCACGCTCAGTTGCGCGAGGCGTCCTGCCGTCGCGGAGTCGATGCCGCCGCTGATGCCCAGCACGAGCGTAGGCAGCCCGCTCGCCTGGAGGCGCTGCCCGAGAAAGCGCACGCGCCGCTCGATTTCGGCGTGTGCGTCGAAGTGCCCGGCGACGTTCAGTTCCGCGATGATGCGGTGCTGGCGGGCGAGGCGGTCGGTTTCGGGGTTGGCGTCCGATCGGGTGGGCATGGGCGGTTCCTCAAATTGGCTGCGCACGCGACATATGCGCGCAGTCTGCGTTGTCTGGTCTAATGTCGGGTGGTCGTGGCGCTGTCAGCGACGCCGCACGGCACGGCGCCCGACGTATCCGACTTCAGACAAGACGCACAATCGGCCGGACTCACGATGAATGACAATTTTTCGCGGCGCATGGGCGCTCGCGTACGCGGTGGCGTCCGGGGCGACGCCCCGAAACTTCCCCATCATAGAACGCGGTGGCCGGGCGCGCCGGCGCGCCGCGCAATAGCGATCGCACTCTGCAGCTGGTTTTGCGCTTCGTGGGCGGCTAGCGTCGCTTACGCTTCCGACGCCGTGACGGCTTCCGGCGCGCACGTTGCCTCGGGTGCCGTGCGCAGCGCGCCGGCGCAGGCGGCGTCGAAGCCGGCCGCTCCGGGCGCATCCGCTGCATCGGCTGCTGCGGGCGCCTCGGCCGCCCGGCCGGTTGCCAAAGCGGCCTCGGCGGCCCCGGCGGCTTCAGTGGCATCCGCTGCTTCCGTGCCCGCACCGGCTTCAGCGGCTTCCGGCGCTTCGAGTGCGTCTGCCGCTTCGTCGGCTCAGCCGGCTTCCGCGGCCTCGGCCGCGGAAGCCGCCTCCGCGCCTCCCGCGCTCGTGCTGCCGATTCACCGGATGCTCACGCCGGAGGAGGCCGCCGAAGAAACCCGCGGCGCGCTCGAAATGCGCAAGCGCTTCGCGCGCGACGTCAACCGGCGCCTGCATGTGCCGCTGGCCGAGCAGCGCGCCTACGGCCAGCGCCTGCAGGCTGCGCTCGATGAGAAGAACCTCGGCGCGCTGGCGGGCGAGTTCGTCATCCTCGTCGATCGCAGCGCGAACGTGCAGGCGCTCTTCATCTACTTCCGCGCGATGCCCGACGAGCCATGGCTCATGATCGGCGCGTCGCCGGTCGCGACGGGGCGCCCAGGCGAGTTCGATCACTTCCTCACGCCGCTCGGCGTGTTCGAGCACACGCCGCTGAACATGGACTTCCGCGCGGAAGGCACCATGAACCAGAACAACATCCGCGGCTATGGCCGGCGCGACATGCGCATCTACGACTTCGGCTGGGTTGACGGCGAACGCGGCTGGGGCAAGGGCGGCTATTCGCAGATGCGCTTCCAGATGCACGCCACCGACCCCGACCGCCTCGAGCCGCTGCTCGGCATCCGCCACTCGAAGGGCTGCGTGCGGATTCCGGCGACGCTCAACGCGTTCATCGACCACTACGGCATCATCGACGCCGAATACCAGGCGCTGGTCGATGCGGGCAAATCGCTCTGGGTGCTCCACTCGGACCGCGAGATCACGCCGTGGGCGGGCCGTTTCGTCGTGGTGGTCGATTCGGAGCGCAAGACGCGCCCGGCGTGGTCGCCCGCACCCGGCGGCAAGGCGCGCGCCAAGGTGCCGGCCGGCGCCGACACCGCGGACTGAGCGCGCAAACCGGCGAGGGCGCGCCAGCGGATGCGCTGGCGCTACGCCCGCCGCGCGAGCAGCACGCCCGCGAGCGCGACGCCGAAGCCCGCCATCTGCACGGGCGTGAGCGTTTCGCCGAACAGCAGCCAGCTTTCGAGCGCCGCGAGCGGCGGCGCGAGAAAGAGCAGCGCCGTGGCGCGGGCGGCGTCGCCGTGGCGCACCATCCAGACGAGCAGCGTCACGCCCACGCCCGAGAGCATCGCGATGCCCCACGCCAGCGAGAACCACAGGGTCGGCGTGGCGATCCAGCGCGTCTCGCCGAGCACGAGCGCGAGTACGGCGGCGACGATGGCCGCGCCCAGGTTTTGCACGGCGCTCGCGCTGCGAATGTCGGCTTGCGCGAGCGAAGTCTTCTGGTAGAGCGTCCCCGCCGTGATCGATCCGACCGACACCACTGCGACCACCACCACGAGCAGCGGGCTCGCGTGAGCGTGCGTGGGCGTGGGCGTGGCAGCGGCAGCGGCAGCGGCGTCGGCGATCGCGCCGCCGGCGGCGTGCATGGCGGCGTACAACTTCGGGCTCAGCACGAGCACGACGCCGGCAAGGCCGAGCGACATGCCCGACCAGCGTCGCGGCGGCAGGCGCTCGCCGAACATGCGCGCCGCGACGGCAGCCGTCAGGAGCGGCTGGAGCGCGCCGAGGAGCGCCATCACGCCCGCGCTCAAGCCTTGCGCGACCGCCCAGTAGCCCGCGCCCAGATAGACGCCCTGCAGGAGCGCGCCGGCGAAGAGGTGCTTGCCGATTTCACGTCCGCGCGGCCAGGGTGCGCGCATCACCAGCGCGACGATCGTGAACAGCGCCGCCGTGCCTGCGAAGCGCGCAAGCAGGAACAGGTTGGGATCGGCGTAGGGCGCAATGGCGCGCGCAACGACGAAGCCCGTCGACCACAGGACGACGAAAAGGGTGGGGGCGAAGGTGGCGAGCATCGGTGTCGAAGTGGGCGCGCGCTGACGCTGCGCGCGGAGAAACACGAAAGGCTCGGAGTATCGCGCGACGTGCAGGTGGCGGTCTTGTTCAGGACTGCACTGGCCCTGACGTGCGCCGCTGCGCTGAGTAGAACGCAACTAACCGCCCAATCCGTGCCGCACCAGCCAATGCAAGCATCGCCAGACCGGAAACGCTAGCGTCCGCTAGCTTCCAAACAACACCGCCGTCACGCCGATCAAGCCGCCACAGACCGCACAGGCGAGCAGCAGCGCGCGCGTGCGCCGATGCTCGCGGCGCCAGGCATCGAGCAAGGCGGCCTGCTGCGCGGCCTGTCCCGCGGCGGGACCGTGTCCGCCCTTCGCGTGATGCTCGAGGAAGCGGAACACCATCTGCGGCACGCGCGGGGCGATTTGCGCGAGATGAGGCAACTCTTGCGAGAGCCGCCGGATCCAGCCGTGGTGGCCGAGATCCTGCCGCGCGATGTCGGCGAGCGTGTGCCGGGCGATGCCCCATGCGTCGACGCCCGGATGAATCGTGCGGGCCAGCTGCTCGGCCTGGCCGAACGCGCGCTGCGCCGCCACGAGGCGCGGCGAGACTTCGCCCCCGAACGGCTGGACCGAGTGCAGCAGATGATGGAATAGCGCCCCCGCGCTGCGCTCGTCGGTGTCGCTCGCGAAATGCGCTTCGCTGCGCGTGCGCAACTCGGCCTCGATCTGCTCGGTGCGTGCATGCGTGGGCACATGACCCGCCACGTGGTGGAGCGTGGCGAGCCGGCCGTAGTCCTGTTCGAACAACGCGGTCGCGCCGTGCACGAAGAATTCGCGTTCAGGCGAAGAAAGGCTCGTCATCAGCGCCGCGCCCGCGAGCACGAGGCGGCCGCGCGTCTCGGGCTCGACGCTCACCGCGACCCGGCTGGCGTCGAGGGCCGCATGGAAGAACCCGTGCTCGAACGCCTGGCGCGTGACCACCTCGATCAGATGGGCCGCCACCTGCGTGACGTTGATATGGTGCTCGGCAAGCCCGGCGATATCGGTCGCGCGCACGGTGTCGATGTGCTGCACCGCGATCGTCTGAGGGGTGCAGAGGTCCCAGATCACGTCGGGCACGACGATGCGCGGGTCATCGCCGAGCTGATGGCCGCTCTGGCTCAGGTTCGCGGACTGGGCGCGCAGGTCGAAGCGGCGGTTCAGATCGTCGCGCAGCGCCTGCGCGAGCGCGTGCAACTGCAGCTTGCGAGCGGCGCGCGAAAAGCGCTCTATCCAGCGGGCCACGGCGCACAGGAGCGCGGCGTCGTCGTCGACTTCCTGAACCTGTTTGGCGCGCAGCACGCGCAGCGTGATCGTCTGGTGGCCGTTCACCGGCAGCGCGAGCCGCGCGATGTGCGTCTGCTCGCACCAGCCGTTATGGGCCGGCTTGGGGTCGATCCACGTGAACACCGTTTCGGGCGGCTTGCCGAGCGCGGCCCGCAGCGTGGTGTCGAGCGCCTCGCCCGCGAGGGGATCTTCGAAATGCTCGATGGCGTCGATCGCGTCGTGCAAGGTCGCGCCCGCGAGTTCGGGGCGTGTAGCGAGCGTTTGCGCGAAGGCCGCGGCGAGCGGTGCGAGACGCGGCAGCGAACCGTGCAGGCGCGAGGCGAGCCGAGGGTCGCCGTGCAGATTCGAGGCGAGCGTGAGGAACCAGTGCAGCTTGTGATGCTCGGGCGCGGCGAGCCAGATCAGCCTGAAGCCATAACGCAGTGCACAAAACAGCAGGCGCAATTGACGAAGTCGTGAACGCATGAATTCCAATGTTCGGCGAAGCGAGCGTCGCGTGAGCGCGCGGTCTCCACGAGATTAGCAGGGATGCGCACGCGATGGCAGGGCAGGCTCGTTCTGCGCATGCGTACTACAATACGGCGGCTTTTCCGGATTCACGTCGGATTCACTTCATTACCCGCGTTTTTTTCACGCACGACCCGCACCCATCGAGATGCTCGCAGAACAACGTCACCAATACATCCTCTCGCAAGTGAACCGGACGGGCGCGCTTTCCGTGGCGGATCTCGTGCGCGAACTGCGCGTCTCGCGCGAGACGATCCGGCGCGACCTCAATACGCTCGCGGAGCGCGGGCTGCTCGTCACGACCCACGGCGGCGCGCTCTCGAGCGACCGTCGCGAGCCCGATCTCGACGTGCGCGAAGCCGCCAACGCGAGCGCCAAGCGGGCGATCGGCGAACGCGCGGCGGAGTTCGTGCCCGACGGCGCCTCGGTCATCATCGATTCGGGCAGCACCACGCATGCGCTCGCGCGCGCGCTCACGGACCGCCATCGGCTCACGGTCTATACCAACGACTGGCGCATCGCGCTGTTGCTCGGCCGCCGCAACGAAAACCGCGTCACGCTGCTGGGCGGCGAGCTGTCCGACCACGAGGAAGCGACCTTCGGCCTCGACACCGTGCAGCAACTCGCCCAGTACCATGCCGATTTCGCGTTCGTCGGCGCGGGCGGCATCACCACCGACGGCTGGCTCACCGACTACTCGCGCATGGTCGCCGAGGTGCGCAGCCGCATGCTCGCGGCCACGGCCTGCGCGATCGTCGTCGCCGACCATTCGAAGTTCGGGCGCGTCACGCCCGTGCGCATCAACGGCTTCGAGCAGGCGCGCTACGTCATCACCGAGCTTGCGCCCGAAAAAAGCATCGCGCGCGCGATTACGGCGCGCGGGCCCGAACTCGTCATCGCCTGAGTCTGCCTGCGGCGTGGCACGCGCTGCGCTTGCCCGTCTACACGTCTGCATGGCTGCCGTCAACACCTTGCCGGCGGAATCAGCACGCATATGTGGCTTGTCGAATATTGGCGAATTGTGGAATTTTTTGACAAACGCCACAATCGTCATGCGCGTGTCATCAAAACCTGTGATTCTTGCGGGGCCCGTCCAGATGGGCCGGTCAGCGAGGCGAGCGGCAATTCCGCGGCTTCGCCGGGCCGGCCGGTTCAGGTGGAAAGTGGCGGATTGTAGACAATCTGCAATCCGCGTGCGAGACCACCGCGAGGCGGGCAATGACAGGCGGCGCAGTCCGCCGAAGTTCGGATTGTTCAGCTCAGTTCGATCCATTCAATCACAAACGCATCGGGTATCCCGAGCACCTGGTTTTGCCTTCGGAGAGTGACATGAACCACACGAATTCCCATCGCGCGGGTTTTGCACGCAAGCTGCTGCCGATCGCGGCCGCCGCGGCGCTGCTGGGCGCAGCAGCGAGCGCGCACGCCGCCGACGCCGTCGTGCTGTACACGGCCGACGGCCTCGAAAATCTCTACAAGGACGTGCTGCCGGCCTTCGAGAAGAAGGAAGGCGTCAAGGTCAACATCGTGACGGCGGGCAGCGGCGAAGTGGTGAACCGCGCGAACGTCGAGAAGGACTCGCCGAAGGCCGACGTGATCGTCACGCTGCCGCCGTTCATCCAGCAGGCGCAGCAAAGCGGCCTGCTCCAGCCGTACCAGAGCGTGAACTACAAGAACGTGCCGGCCATCGCGAAGGCGACCGACGGTTCGTGGGCGACGTTCGTGAACAACTACTTCTCGTTCGCGATCAACCCCGATGTCGTGAAGAACGAGCCGAAGACGTTTGCTGACCTGCTGCACCCGGACTACTCGGGCAAGGTCGCGTACTCCAACCCGGCCACGGCTGGCGACGGCATGGCCGTGATCATCCTCACGACCTCGCTGATGGGCGAAGACAAGGCGTTCGACTACCTCAAGAAGCTCGAGCAGAGCGCGAAGTTCCACACCAAGGGCACGGGCTACCTCGACGTGCTGCTCTCGCGCAACGAAATCGCGGTGGCCAACGGCGACCTGCAGATGGATCTCGACGACGCAGCCAACGGCGGCCTCTCGCTCAAGCCGATCTTCCTCGCGGCCGACGCCGGCGGTCATCCCACGACGTTCCAGCTGCCGTACGCAATCGGCCTGATCAAGAGCGGCCCGAACCAGGCTGAAGGCAAGAAGCTGATCGACTACCTGATGTCGACGGAAGTGCAGTCGAAGGTGCCGGACATCTTCGGTATTCCGGGCCGCACGGACGTGGCGCTCACGGGCAAGAACGGCGAAGCCGTCAAGCAGGCCATCCAGGGCGTGAAGCTGATTCCGGTGGACTGGAACCAGGTGATGGCGAAGAAGGCCGACTGGACGACGCGCTGGAAGAACGAAGTGATCGGCTCGTCGGGCAAGCAGCTCGAAGTCGTGAAGCCGAAGTAAGCAGCAGCAATTCGTAATTATGTATGGGATGGGATCTGGTGCTTCAGCGCCAGGTCCCATCGACAGCTTTGCATAGGACCAGAGTAAGGTGCTTTGCATGGGACCAGAGTAAGCGCTAAAGCGCCAACTCTGGTCGACAGCTAAAGCGCCCACTCTGGTCGATAGGAGATGAACCCGGTGAATACCGCAAGCCTCGCGCCGGCCGGCATGGCCCGCGCGCTGCCGGATGTGTCCGGACTGACTGACGCCACGGACGCCTCCGGCGTTGCGGGCGTGCAGATCGACCACCTGAGCGTGCGCTTCGGCGCGCGTACTGTCCTCGACGATCTGTCGCTCACGATCCGACGCGGCGAACTGTTGACTGTGCTGGGCCGCAGCGGCTGCGGCAAGACGACCTTGCTGCGTTTCATCGCCGGCTTCATCGAAGCCGATGGACTCGCGGGCACGCTCACCGTGGCGGGCCACGATCTGACCCATGTGCCGCCGCATCAGCGCAACCTGGGTTTGCTGTTCCAGAGCTATGCGCTCTTTCCGCATCTCTCGGTGTTCGAGAACGTCGCGTTCGGGCTGAAGGCGCGCCGCGTGCCGTCGCGCGACATCGCGCGGCGCGTGGCCGACGCGCTCAAGCTCGTGCAGCTCGGCGACGCGGGACACATCATGCCCGCGCAGCTCTCGGGTGGCATGCAGCAGCGCGTGGCGCTCGCGCGCGCGCTCGTGATCGAGCCGGACGTGCTCCTGCTCGACGAGCCGCTCTCGGCACTCGACGCCAATCTGCGCGCTTCGGTGCGCTCCGAATTGAAGGCGCTGCACGAGCGCTTGCCCGACCTGACGATCGTCTGCGTGACGCACGATCAGGACGACGCGCTCGTGCTCTCCGACCGCACGCTGCTGATGCGCGATGGCCACATCGCGCAGCTCGGCACGCCGCAGGAACTCTACGACGCGCCCAACGACGCCTACGTGGCGCGTTACCTCGGCGCGGCGAACCTGCTGCCGCCGAACGTCGCGTTCCCGGTGGGCGACGCGCGCCACGACGTGCGCGACAAGCTCGCGTGCCTGCGCCCCGAAAGCCTGCGCATCGTGCCGCTCGGCGAAGGCTCGCTGCACGGCACGATCGAATCGGTCGAGTGGTATGGCTCGGTGCTGTCGGTGCCGGTGCTGCTCGACGCGATGCCGAACGAACCGGTGCTCGTCACCATGCAGCGCGGCCACGGCATGACGCCGGCGAAAGGCATGCGTGTGTCCCTGCGTTACGAGGCTGACGATGTCGTCCTTATCAACCCCTGATTCCGCCGTGGCGCTGCCCGGCGCCGACGCGCACGCGGCCGCCGTGCGCCGCCGCGAACGGCGCGCGCAATGGCATATCGCGTTTCTGCTCGTGTTCGTGCTCGGGCCGCTCGTGGTCTATCCGCTCGTGCGGCTCGTGCTGCTGAGCCTGTCGGGCGCGCATGGCTTGAGTTTCCACGCGTACGAGACCTTCTTCGGCAATCCCGATTCGCGCGGCGTGATCGCCACGACGCTGTGGATCCTGTTCCTGAGCGCGGGTCTGGCTTCCGTGCTCGGCGTCGCGCTCGCCGCGCTGCTGTTCTTCAAACCGTTTCCGGGCGCGCAGCTCGTCACGCGTTTTCTGGAACTGTTCGTGGCGTTCCCGTCGTTCCTCGTCGCGTTCACGCTGATCTTTCTGTACGGCTCGCAGGGCTCCGTGAGCATCGGGCTGCAACGGCTCTTTCATTTGCAGGCGCCGCCGCTCGACTTCCTGTTCGGCATCGGCGGCGTGGTGCTCGCGGAAGTGGTGTTCTACGCGCCGTTCGTCGTGCGCCCGACGCTCGCCGCGTTCGCGCTGCTCGACATGCGCCTGATCGAAGCCGCACGCAGTCTCGGTGCGAACAGCCGCATGGTCGCCCTGCGCGTGATCCTGCCGCTCGCGTGGCCGGGTATCGCGGCGGGCACGATCCTGTGCTTTCTGCTGACGTTCAACGAGTTCGGCATTCTGCTCGTGCTCGGCAGCGCGCACCTCATCACGCTGCCGGTGGCGATCTACAGTTCGGCCACGGTCGACCTCGATCTGCCGACGGCCGCCGCAGGCGCCGTGGTCATGCTCGCGATGTCGCTTTCCCTGTATGCGCTGTATCGGCGCGTGAATCGCCGCAGTCATGGAGGCGCGCGCAATGTCAACTAATCCCGTCGCCGGTTCCGACCGTATCGCGCTGCCGCCCAAGCATCTCCGCGCGCGGCCTGTCGAGCGCAGCCTCTTCTCGCGCATTGCCAGCGCGACCCTGCTTGGCTTCGCGGCGCTGCTGTGTTTCTGGCTCTTCGTGTTGCCGGTGATCGTCGTCGCGCTGTCGAGCGTTGCGTCGCACTGGTCGGGCACGATCTTGCCCGACGGTTTCAGCACGCGCTGGTTCGAGCGCCTCGGCTCCACTGACTTCGATGCGCTCGCAACGAGTCTCGAAGTCGGCTTCGGCGTGGCGGTGCTCGGCACCGCGCTGGGTCTGTGGCTCGCACTCGCGCTCGAAGGGCGCGACCGGCGCGGCCTGGGCGCAGTCGTCGACACACTCGCGATGGTGCCCAACGGCGTGCCGAGCGTGGTGCTCGGCCTCGCGGTGTTGATCGCCTATCACAAGGCGCCTGTGGATCTGTCGAGTTCTGCTGCGATCGTCGTGTTCGTGCAGCTCGCTCTGGTACTGCCGTTTTGCTATCGATGCGCTTCGGCTGCGCTGCGTCCCGAGCTGACCGTGCTGCGCGAAGCGGCCGCGAGTCTCGGTGCGCCGCCTTCGATGGTGCTGCGCCGCGTGGTGCTGCCGCAGCTCGTGCCGGCCATCCGCGCGAGTCTCGCGCTGGGTTTCGCGCTGTCGCTCGGCGAACTGGGCGCGACGCTCACGGTGTATCCGCCGGGCTTTGCAACGGTGCCGATCGTCGTGGTGGGCGCAGTCGAGCGCGGTTACTACCTGCCGGCTTCGGCGCTCTCGCTGGTCCTGTTGCTCGTCTCGCTGGGGGCGCTGCTGCTGATCGCGGCGCGTGTGCCGCGCCGGCGGGCGGACTGAGCGGATGGATGCCATGCGGTTCGATGCGCCGCAGGCGCGCAACAGACGGCCAAGGCAGGACGTGCAAGATCCGATGAGCGATGAGCGTGCGAGTAGCGGCAACGCGGGCGATCCTGAGTCGTTGTCCGACACGACGCCGCTTGCCATGGTGCGCCAGCATTCGCTGACTGCCTTGGTGCGCGACGAGATCGAGCGACGCATCGCGGCGGGCGTGCTCGCACCCGGCGACAAACTCAACGAAGCCGACTGGGCAGCACGCCTCGCCGTTTCACGCGGACCGGTACGCGAAGCGTTTCGCGCGCTGGAGCAGGCAGGCCTCGTGCGCAACGAGAAACATCGCGGTGTGTTCGTGCGCAGTGTCGGCGCGGCTGAGGCCCAGGAACTGGGCGTAGTGTGTGCGGCGTTGCGCGAAGCGGCGTGCCGGATGCTGGCGCCGCGCATCGACGCGGCGCAGGTCGCGGAGTTGCGCGAGCACCTCAACGCGATGCGCGACGCGGTGGTCGCCGAGAAGGGCGAGGCTTTTCTGCAAGCGCGCGACGCGTTTCGCGCGTCGCTCTTCGCAGCGGCGGGCAACGTCAGGCTGCGCGAGACCTATGAGGGGACCGTGAGCGAATTGCGGCTCTCTTCGCAGCGTGCAGCTCCGACGCACAGCGCAATGGATGCATCGTATGCAGGGCATCGGGCGCTGTTGAGCGCGCTCGCATCGCGCGACGCGGACGAATCGGCCAGGCGCATGCGCGAGTCCTGCGGCGACTGAGAGCGGAAGGAACGATGGGCGGCGCTCAGGTGTGGGCCGTCGCCGAATTCACGTCATAGAGGAGTTGAAGAAGATGGCACTGAGCCTCGCGGATATTCGTGGGCTGTTCGAGACGTATGGCGCGTTGGCTTATAGCGGCGAACCGGTCACGCAACTCGAACACGCGCTGCAAAGCGGCGCACTGGCAGAAGAAGATGGCGCGACCGAAGAGCTGACCGCCGCGGCGTTCCTGCACGATCTGGGTCACCTGCTCAATCGTCAGGGCGAAACGCCGACCGAACGCGGCATCGACGATCTGCACCAGTACTATGCGCTGCCGTTCCTGCGGCCCGTGTTGCCCGATAGCGTGCTGGAACCGATCCGCCTGCATGTGGATGCGAAGCGCTACCTCTGCGCCGTCGATGAAGCGTATTTCGGCTGCCTCTCCGCAGACTCGGTGCGCAGCCTCGAATTGCAGGGTGGCATCTTCAATGAAGATGAAGCGCGCGATTTCGCTGCGCGCCCCCACGCCGAAGACGCGGTGCGCCTGCGCCGCTGGGACGATCTCGCGAAGGTGGCGGGCAAACCGACGCCGGATCTCGACCACTATCTACAGCTCGTCGAACGCGTCATGCAACGCCACGTTTGAGGCGATTGCGCTCACGCGTTTTTCCGATTTTCACGCGAGTCAAAAAACCGCTTGCAAGATGTCATCTGCGTGACTAGAATTCCGGTCTTTCGCGCTTTCGATGAAGGCGCGGGGAGACGGGAAGCCCGGGCGAAAGCCTTGTGGCGACTGGGTCTGCGGGTGATT
>NZ_JBFRCB010000018.1:0-75245 GCF_040965375.1 Paraburkholderia sp. EG286A | reverse complement strand
GCCTCACCTCGCCAACGGCCATTGTGCGGCTGCGCTGCATCGACATCAGGTCTTCGCGCTCGGTTTCACTCAGATTCATTTTGCCCATGCACTATTAGATCAGTGCAATTTCATTGGTTCACTGGACTAGTGTTGCCACGAGGGTTCTCCCACCATTGCCTGGTCCTGGCCCAAACATCCTGTTGCGTGCCCAACTAACCTCTCATGCTGGCTAAGCCCAACTGAGGGGGGCGACGTGTTGCCCGATAGCCCAGATAAAGCCTACGAGTTCGCGCGCAATGGCGGTACAGACCTGGTTCTTGAGCTTGCCGCGTGCCATCAGGTTTCGAAAGCGCTGACACAGCCGCTTTTGCGCCGACCATGCGATCTCCTGGACCTCCGGCGGTGTACGCTCTGCGCGCCGCTGCAGGATTGCGGTCTTTCGTGCGGGATGACGGTAGGTCCACGCTGCTTCAACCAGCACGCGTCGCACATGGCTGTTGCCCGTCTTGGTGATGGCGCCACGGCGTTCGCGCTTGCCGCTGGAGTGTTCGCTTGGCACCAGACCCAGATAGGCCATCAGTTCGGGCGCGCCAGCGAAGCGTGCGAGATCGCCGAGTTCCGCGACCACCGTCACAGCCGCAAGCAAACAGATGCCGCGCAGCGCCATCAACGCCTCGATCACTGGCCAAACCGGGCTGGCGTGCGCGGCTGTCTCGACTTCGCGCTCGAGACTGGCCACACGGCTGCCACAGGCCTGCACCGTGTCGATATATTCCTGCAGCACAATCTGTTGCTCCGGCCGGGCGAACTTGATGCCCTCCAGCCAGCGCCAGTGCGCTTGCGTCCACCTCGAGCGGCCCGCGTAGCGATGGCCATGGCGCGACAGAAACGACAGCAGCCGTTGCTTGGCCTGGCGTTGCAGATGCTTCATGTCCTCCCGCGCACGGGTCAGATCGCGCAGCGCCTCCTGTGCCTCGTCCGGAATCCACACGGGGCTCAACTCGCCGGCTCGGTGCAGGCGCGCCAGGCTTAGGGCATCGCGCCGGTCGGTCTTCACACGTTCGCCCGGCTTCTTCGGAATCAGCGACGGCGCCACGACCTGACAGTCCTGCTTGAGCTGAAGCAGCTGTCGGCAAATTGTGTGGCCGCAGGGGCCGGCTTCGTAGCAGAACGACAACCTTCCCGTGCCGCGTTTGATCTGTGTTACCAGTTTCGCGATGGCCTCGGGCGTGTTCACGACCTCGCCCGTATACCGCAGCTCGCCGGCCGTGTCGGCGACCGCCACGGCGATCGTTTCCTGATGTACATCCAGGCCCACGTACTTGCTAAACTTGTTCATGACCTGCCCCCTCAATGCGGCTCTGAGCCGCGGAGTAACCGACCTCAAGCTTAATCCGCGTACCTTGAGGTGCGGCAGGTCCATACATGATGTCTAGACTAGACATAGTTATTATTTATCGCATTTTTTCGTCGGACCAGCGAATCGATCAGTTGATGAAGATGGCAGGCAACCAATCACCTTGAAGAAGCAATACTGTCTTTTTCATTGCGAATATTCTACCGCGCTCTCCATCAACCTAGCGGGCCATTAACATCAATACATTTGATGTCGTTATTCTGGTCGTTCCACCCGCCCGCATGGCATCATTCGGACTCAGTCAGTGTTGCCCGTACCAGTGATTTGCGGAAAACGCAGGCAGTATTGGAGCCAGTGAAGGTGGAGGCCTAGTAACCTTTTTGCGGTAAGAATTATCTATGAGCAGAAAAAAGAGAGTGTTTTGCGGCGGGCTGTTGGCCGCTATGCTGAGGGGTAGTGCACGCTGGTGCCGCGAGTGACATTTGCGCCATTCAGAATCCGTAGTATTTAATATCGATGTATTACGTTATCCATAAAGAGTTTTTTGTGCGGGTTGCAATTTTATTGATAGTCCATTGATCGCCTGCCTGTGTATAACCTGAGGGAGCGTTAATGAGTGCAAGATTGGAACTGACGCCGCAAATGGCGGGCTACGAGAGGAAATTCACCGACGCAGGCGAGGTGCGGTGGTTGCCGTACATGATGTACTTCCATCCGGTCAATTACCGTTCCTCAGTGGTCAATACGGACTGTAGCGGATTTCGTTACTCCGATCGCGGCGGCATCCGCTCTTCGGTTTCCGATCACGCGGGCATGCACTCGGCCCGCTTGCTTGCCGGCAGCTCGACGGTGTTCGGCATCGGCGCGAGCGCCGATCGTTGGACGTTGTCGTCGCGGCTCTCTGAGAACGATCAGCGCGCCGCGCCGTGGCTCAACTTTGGCGGGCGCAGCTTCAACTCAGCGCAGGAGGTGATCCTTCTCACGCTCTATCGGCACTTGTTGCCGAAAATCGAGGAGATCGTGCTGTTCTCTGGGTTCAATAACCTCGGGCTCGCACGGCAGCCCGCCCGCAACCGTCTCGAGCACGGAGCGTTTTTCAACTGCGGTCAGTTCTTCGACGCGTTCAGTTCCGAGCCTGTGGCTGGCAAGCGCAAGGGGTGGCCGCTCTTCGACCGCGCCCGCGATGCCGAGCCGCCGCCTCCGATGGTCGACCAGATCGATTTCGCGGCGGACCTGACGCTGCGCCACCTCGACGTGTGGCGCGCGATCGCGGCAGATCTCGGCGCGAAGCTCACCTTCATCCTTCAGCCGCTGGCGGGCTGGGTGCGTGCGAAGGGTTGCCCACAGGAGGAGGCTCTCTTCGCGGAGCTTGATCGTGTTGGCCGCTTTAGCGACGCCTACGGCGATATCCTGCATCGCGATGTCTGCGCCGCCTACGCGGCGAAGCTCGAAGAAGGTGCGAAAAAGCTCGACGTAAAATTCGTCAACATCACGCCAATCATTTCGGAAACGCTTCAGCCCGATCAATGGCTCTTTGTCGATCGTATCCACTTTACGGATCGGGGGCATGAGTTCGTTTCGAAGCTCATTCTTGATGCCATTTGAAAGGAGGAGTCATGCGTCTCATCAAACGTTTGTTGGCTCATTGGTTCTACAAGAAAAAGAAGAAGGCCGATTCGTCGATCTATCCGATGTTTTAACCGCTTGAGCGGTCCCCGCGGAAAGAAAGGCGGCTCTCGGGTTGCCGTCCGGATCGTTACACCCTCAAGGGACAAATATGTGGCGAGAGATTTATCGACAGGCGATGGATCCAGAGTCGTTTCTGGATAGCGACGGCATCGTTGCGCTAACGAAGTTTGACGGATTGTCCGATGCGCCGAGCGGGGCGGATTGGCGTTCTCTCGCCGGGAATATCGGCGCATGGAGCACTACGCGGCACGCCGACTATCTGCGGATTTACGACGAGGCTCGGCGCACGGCCGGTATCGGAGTGTTCGTCGGCACGCTGCTCGTTCAGTCGGCGCCGCTCGCCTCGTCGCTCGGCTGCTGGCTCCAGGGAATGAGCGCGCCCGGCGTGTTTGAGGACGAAGTGCATCTACGCATGATGGCGCTCTTTGCAGGCGACGTCGGTGTCGGCCTACCGGAGGCGTCGCGCTACGACCACTTTAAGGCGTTGCTGCGGCAAGCCGGCCACTCGCGCTTCGCGCTTGAGCCCTTCGAGTTGTCGACACTGCCGGCGATTCGCGACGAGGCGTTTCGATTGCCAGCTCTCCTGCTTGCGATGAGCCGTCGAAGCGACGCGTTCGGGCCAGAGCTCGCCGGCATCGATCTCGCATTTCGCGCGATGGGGCTGGCCCCTTGCTGGACTGCGCTGCGCGATGCGCCGGGGGTCCTATTCGATTCACATGGGCTAGATCTGCGCACGTTCGTCGGTCTCACGGACGAGACAGCGGCGCAGCCGATCTCGCAATGGGTCGTCGAACGGTTCGTCGCGCGAAGCGAGAAGTGGCGCCAGCGCATTGAGCGCGCGATCGCATGGGCGGGCGTTGCACTGCGCGAGTGGGACGACGTCGTGATCGAGGCCGCGGGACGTGCAGTGTCGCCGCGCGCGGCGATGGCCCAGCTAATGCGGGCGAGGGCGCGCGAAGGCGCCGTCTATCATCACGAGTACCGGCTCGAGGGCCGCGCCTTGGCCGAGTGGTTCGAGGAAGCGATGCATAATCCGCTACCGCTCGTTGATGCGCTCGCGAGAAGCCGACTTGTCGTGCCAGGGTTTGCCGACCGCAGCCTTCTCGTCACAACACTGATTGGTCCGAGCGGCCGAATGTTTCGTGTGTTCAGCGACGACGACCTCGCGATCATCAGGCGCTGGATCAACTGTTTGCCCGAGTCGCGGCTTGGGTCGCCTGAAGCCGTGCGCGACGCACAGCCGGCCCTCGCAGGCGCCGGCCCCTGTACCCCGGCTATCGCTCCCTGCGTCGACGACATCGCGCGCAGCCTCGCGCCCTCGAATTTGCGCGACCTCTACTTCGCACTGCAGGGCCGCGCGATGGCGCCTCGCATGCAGCGGCTTGCGATCGACTATGCCAACCGCTGGATCGCCCGCGCGAGGCGCTCCCTGAATCGTTCGCAACGCGGCTTGCCGCGCGCTTGGCGCGTCGGCGCGCTGCGCGAATGGCTGCTCGATCAGCACGACCTGCAAGGACTCGAGTTCGTGCGGAGCGACCCTGAGGACATGCCGTCGCGCGAAGCGGTGGTCGACTCCACATTGCAGCTTGCGCCACTTACGCTGATCGACGGCTCGTGGCTACAGGGCTTCAGCGACTGGCGCCTCGCCGCGTCGCAGGTCGGCTTCGCGTTGTTTCAAACGTACTGGGACGAACTCGGCAACGGCTGCTATCAACTGAACCATCCGAGGATCTTCCGCGACGGCCTGCGCGAAATGGGTATTGAGCTACCGCCGACGGGCACGCGTGCGTTCGCATACGATCCTCGCTTGCGGGACGAGTCGTTCCGGTTGCCAGTTTACTGGCTCTGTCTCGGCAAGCTGCCGCGCAGATTTATGCCGGAAATCCTCGGAATGAACCTCGCGATGGAACTTTCCGGCGTCGGCGGCAGCTATCGCTCCGCACGGCGCTTTCTCCGACACTACGGCTTCAGCACTGACTTCGTCGACATTCACAACTCGATCGACAACGTGTCGGCTGGTCATTCGGCGTGGGCTGTCGACGCCATCGACGTGTACATGCGACAGGCCGCTTCGATTGAGACGGGCGCGGCGCGTGCGAGCTGGGAAAGGATCCGCGTCGGCTACGAATCGCTTGCGCCGTTGCCGAGCCGCGGCGAACGGCTGCTCGGCGCGTTGGGGCTGCGGCCTTGGATGCGTATCGCGACCGAAGCCGACAGCGCGCCACTCTTGCTCAATCAGCACACTCCGGTCGCGGCGTCCGCCTGAGCGCCGCACGGGATTTCGATTTCAATTCAACCAAGCATGGAGAAACGATGTCGCTCGTCAACGTACATAACGAATGGGATCCGCTCGAAGAGATGATTGTCGGGATCGCGGACGGCGCGCAAGTGCCGCGCGCCGATCCGGGACTCTTCGCACTCGATTACGCCGACCATCATGAGCGCGCTGACCAGATTCCGTCCGGACCGTATCCGGCGCATGTGATCGCCGAGGCGAACGAAGACCTCGACAGGTTCGCGCTGTTCCTGCGCAGCCAAGGCGTGACGGTCAGGCGTCCCGAGCCGGTCGATCATACGGCGGCGTTCGGCGCACCGGGCTGGCAGACTGACGGCGAATACAACTATTGCCCGCGCGATGTGCTGCTACCTATAGGCGACCTGATCATCGAAGCGCCGATGACGCTGCGAAGTCGCTACTTCGAATCGCATGCCTATCACTCGCACCTGCTCGACTACTTCGCCAGCGGCGCCAAATGGATCTCGGCGCCTAAGCCTCGCTTGCCCGACAGCGCGTATCGCGTCAAGCCCACCGACGGCGAGATCCTTGCCAATGACGAACCGATCTTCGATGCGGCAAACGTGATCCGGATGGGGCGCGACATTCTCTACCTTGTCTCGCGCAGCGGCAACCGGCTCGGGTACGAATGGCTGCAACGTACGCTCGGGGAGGGTTATCGCGTGCATCCGATCGAGGGAGTCTACGACGGCACGCATATCGACACTACGATTACGCTCGTGCGCCCGGGACTCGTTGTCCTAAGTCCCGAGCGGATTTCGCGCGCGCAGGTGCCAGCGATTTTCCGCAACTGGGAAGTAGTCTGGTGCCCGGGGATGGTTGATACCGGCTACTGCTGGTCGTATCCACGCGCATCGATCTGGCAGGGAATGAACTTCATCATGGTCAACCCGTCGCTTGCCGTGGTCAATGACCGGCAGATCGAGCTGATCCGTGCGTTGGAAAAGCACCGCATCGACGTTGCGCCGCTGCCAATGCGGCATGCGCGCAGCTTGAGCGGTGGGTTCCATTGCGTGTCGGTCGACGTCCGCCGCCGCGGCCAACTCGAAGACTATCGCTGAGCGCCCACGAGGAGCGGCAATGGACTATCTGTCGATCATCCTATTCGTAATTTCGACCTGTGTGACGCCGGGGCCAAACAATGTGATGCTGATGTCATCCGGTGTCAACTTCGGCGCGGCGCGCACAATGCGCCACGTCGCGGGGATCAATGTCGGCTTTCCGCTTATGCTGACTGCGGTCGGGCTCGGGGCGGGGGCCGTCTTCCGCCGCTTCCCGGCGTTGCACGACGTATTGCAGTTCGCCGGCGCCGTCTACATGCTGTACCTCGCATACCGGATTGCGACGTCGCCGACGGTGAACTTCGATGCGAAGGCGGCATCGCCTCTAGGCTTTCTGTCGGCAGCATTGTTCCAGTGGATCAATCCAAAAGCGTGGGTAATGGCGGTCGGCGCGGTGCTCACTTATGCGTCGACATCGGACTCGTACAGGTTGGACGTACTCGCGATCGCGCTACTGTTTTTTGCATTCGGCTCGCCGTGCTCGATGGTATGGGTGCTCTTCGGGACGTTCCTACGTCGCTTCTTGACGAAACCGCATGCCTTGCGCGCATTCAACATTGCGATGAGCGTGGTGCTTGTTGCGTCGCTTGTACCGGCTCTCGCCGGACTCGTCAAGAAAGGGCGAAGCGACGCGTTCGCACATCTGTCGCAGCAGCCTGCTGACGGGCGCGCCGAGACACCGCGAGCGCAGCTCACAAGGCCGTCGTACTGACGCGCACCCCTCGTTTTTTGAAATCGATCTACGGACGGTCCTTCTCGCATGGCCAACCATATTCTGGGCATCTCGGCGTTTTATCACGACAGCGCGGCCGCTCTAATCAGTGATGGCGTACCTATCGCGGCGGTGCAGGAAGAACGTTTCACAAGGATTCGCCACGATAGCGGATTTCCGGCGAACGGCATTCGCTATTGCCTTGGCGAAGCGGGCATCCAGCTAGACGATCTCGCCGCGATCGTCTACTACGAAGACCCGAAGGAAAAATTCTCACGCGTCATGTCGTCGTTTGCGAGCGCCGGCATCGGCGGCGCAGCCGCGTTTTCACGCACCATGCCGGAATGGTTGCGCTGGAAGCGCCGCGTGCTCGAACACGTCGACAAGGAAATCGCCCAGCTCGGCTGCGGTTGCGCGCCGAAGGTCGTCGCTTGTCGGCACCATCGTTCGCACGCGGCGGCGGCGTTCTTTCCCTCGCCGTATGAGCGGAGCGCCGTGCTCTGTATCGACGGAATCGGCGAATGGCATTCGACGACCGTGTGGCGCGGGTCGGGCACGTCGCTTGAGCTCTGCAACTCAATCTCGTATCCGCACTCCGTCGGATTATTCTATTCGGCATTCACGTATTACTGCGGGTTCAAGGTCGATTCGGGTGAGTACAAGCTGATGGGGCTCGCGCCGTACGGCAAGCCGGTCTACGCCCAGAAGATTCGCGACGAGCTGATTCACATCCGGCCGGACGGCTCGTTTACGCTAAATATGCGTTATTTCGAGTACCTGAAGGGCGACCGGATGATCGGCGAGCGATTCGAGCGGCTTTTCGGCGGCCCATCCCGCAAGCCGGAAAGTCCGATCTCGCAGCGCGAATGTGATCTGGCCGCGTCGGTACAAAAGGTGACCGAGGAGCTCGTGCTCGGTCTCGCCAGATCTGCCGTCGAGCAGACCGGCGAGCGGAATCTGTGCCTCGCGGGCGGTGTCGCGCTCAACTGCGTCGTAAATGGTGTGTTGAGCCGTTCCGGCGAATTCGATTCGATCTGGGTCCAGCCAGCAGCCGGCGACGCGGGCTGCGCGCTGGGCGCTGCGATGGACCTCGCGGTCGGACTCGACGGTCGCCCGCATCTCGCCGCGAGCGGTTCAGACGCGATGCGCGGCGCGCTGCTTGGACCAAGCTTCAGCGATGATGAGATCGCTGCGTTCCTGGACGCAAACCGGTACTGCTACAAGTCGTTTGAGGGCGATGCCCTCTATGACGAGGTGGCGACGCATATCGCCAACGGGACCGTGGTTGGCTGGTTTCAGGGTCGAATGGAATTCGGTCCGCGGGCACTTGGTGCGCGTTCGATCCTCGGCGATCCGCGCGATCCCGAAATGCAACGCAAAATGAACCTTAAGATCAAATACCGCGAGTCGTTCCGGCCCTTCGCGCCCGCCGTACTTCTCGAGGATGTGACACGCTACTTCGACTCGCGCGAAGAGAGCCCCTATATGCTGATCGTGTCTCAGATCGCCGATGCGATCAAGACCGATGTCACACGCGGCCCCGGCGATTATCGCCGCGGCCTCGGCAGCATCAACGACGTGCGGTCGACATTGCCCGCGATCACGCACGTCGATCTGTCCGCGCGCATCCAGACCGTGAGCACGCAAAACAACGCCCCGTTCACGAAGCTGTTGCTCGCATTCAAGCGCAGAACGGGCTGCTCGGTGCTCGTTAACACGTCGTTCAACGTACGCGGCGAGCCGATAGTCTGCAAGCCAGAAGAAGCATACGCGTGCTTCATGCGCACGGAGATGGACGTGCTCGTGCTCGGTTCGCATGTACTCGTGCGAACCGAGCAGCCAGCGTTTCAGGAAGCGACCGACTGGCGCGTCGAGATTCCGCTCGACTGAGCCAGTGTCGAAACTCGAAAGGAGAAGGCGATGCTGCTCAGAGTGCTGTTCTATTCGCTGCACATGCTGGTGCTCGTACCTGTAGGCTGGTTGCGTCGGATCGGCAATTCTTCGCGTTTCAGCCCGAGCTTTCATCGCGCGCCCACATCATGGGATCGCTGCTACCGTCTTGACCCATCCAATGAAAACTGGGAAAAAATGCCATGTCGGCGCTCGTATACAAAAATCTGAACTCATCCCCGATCGTCGCAGTGAGGGGCTCGGGTGTCTGGATCGAGGACGCTTCGGGCAGGCGCTATCTGGATACGTGCGGAGGCGTTGCCGTCTCGAGCCTCGGCCATGCGCATCCGCGCATCGTCGCGGCGATGGAGCGCGAGGCGCGCAAGATTGCGTGGACGCATGCGGGCAGCTTCACTACGCCCGCGGCGGAGGAGTTGGCCGAGCGGCTGGTCGCGGCGTCGAATGGGCTCGCGAAGGCGCAGTTCCTGTCAGGTGGCTCAGAGGTGATGGAACTCGCGATGAAGATCGCCTATCAGTATCAGTGCGAGCGCGGCAAGCCGTCGAAATCGATCTTCATCGCGCGCCGACAAGGCTATCATGGCAGCACGTTGGGGACGCTCGCGATCTCCGGCAATCCACAGCGCCGCTCGGTGTTCGAGCCGCTGCTGCCGCGCGCCGAGTTTGTGTCGCCGTGCTATGCCTACCGGCACCGGCGCGCGGGTGAGAGTGATGAGCAGTACGCGGGCCGCCTCGCACAGGAGCTCGACGACAAGATTCGCACGCTTGGCGCGGAGAACGTCGCGGCGTTCGTCGCCGAGACGGTAGTCGGGTCAACCAACGGCGCGGTGCCTCCTGTGCCGGGCTACCTGAAGAAGATCCGTGAAGTCTGCGAACGTCATGACGTGCTTCTGCTGCTCGACGAGGTGATGGCCGGCATGGGGCGGACCGGTTTAGTGTACGCCTATCTCGAGGATGGCGTCGTTCCTGATCTCGTGGCAATTGGCAAGGGTCTCGCGGCCGGCTATCAGCCGATCGCCGCGGTACTGATGTCGGCCGCCGTGCACGATGCGATGGCACAGGGCACGGGCGTGCTCGGCAATGGGCAAACGCACGTAAATCACCCGTTCGCGTGCGCCGTCGCGCTCGAAGTGCAGCGCACAATAGAAGACGATCATCTGCTCGACGCAGTCGTCGTGCGCGGGCATCAGTTGCGCGCACGGCTGAAGGAGCGATTCGCAAATGTCGAAATCGTCGGGGACGTGCGGGGCCGGGGGCTGTTTGTCGGCGTGGAGTTCGTCGAGGACCGCGATTCAAAGGCACCGTATACTGGCGGCGCGACGTTCGCTGCGCGGCTCAAGCGGGAAGCGCTCCAGCACGGCCTGTTGATCTATCCGGGCTCGGGTACCGCTGACGGCGTGGAGGGCAACCATGTGCTGTTCGCGCCGCCTTTCATCTCGTCGGCGTGTGAAATCGACGAAATGGCCGAACGTTTCGAGGACATCGTGCGGGCATGCATGGGCCGGCTCGTGCCGACACTCATATACCGACGGAGCCCCTGAACTCGCGCGTGGCCGCTTTCGCGTGCGCACTGGCGTCCGGTGAGTCGGGGAGCGCAACGCACCACGCCGCGATAGCTTTGTCGGCGAGCGATTCCCACTTGCTCACCCAAGCCGTCAGCACCGCGCGGTTGTTTTGCTCCTCAAGCGCCATGCGAACGAGTTCGGCGGCCCATCGCCGATGGCGCTGTGCATCGATCAACTGCGCATCGGTGATGAGGCCGAGCAGCGTATCGCCGTTGTGCCGCGCAGCCACTCCGAGGCTTCGCAAGACTGTTTCTTCCACCGCCGGGCGCGCGACGAGGTTCAGCGCGGCGAAGCTCTCCGCCCAGTCCCATGCTGTGAGTGCGTGCTCGACGAGCTTGCGCCAGCCCTGCCATGCTGGATCGTCCTCCCAGTAGTAGGGGTATTCGTGCCTTTCGTGCAATTTCTGGCGGTCCTGCGGAAAAAATCGTTATAAATCAGCGCCTTGAATTCCTTCTTGTCCTGCCTCGCTGACTTGCCAGTAAAGCCCCGTCGTGTGGGGCGTCAGAGGACGCAAGCGCCAGAAATTGCACGAAAGGTACGAATACCCCAGTGACGGCGCACACGCACCACCAAGCGCGGTGCCGTTTGGCAGACGCAGCGTCGCGCGGCCTGCATCGATTGACTCGATCACGCCGTCAAGGAGGTTCGACTGCCCCACGAATTCGGCGACCCAGCGCGTCATCGGCCGCTCGTAAAGATCCGCTGGCGAGCCGATTTGCGCGATCGCGCCGTCGTGCATCACGGCGATCCGGTCCGACAGCGTCAGCGCCTCTTCCTGGTCGTGCGTGACCAGCACCATCGTCGTACCAAGCGACGTATGTAAGGCTTTAATCTCATGCTGCATGTGCTCGCGCAGATTCTTGTCGAGCGCGCCGAGCGGCTCGTCGAGCAGCAACGCGCGTGGGTCGAAGATCAACGCGCGCGCCAGCGCGACGCGCTGCTGCTGGCCGCCCGACAGCTCGCGCGGATAGCGCTGCCCCTTGTCGGCGAGTTGCACGGTGTCGAGCAGCTGCGTCACCTTCGCGGCAATCTGCTGCTTGCCGACACGCCGCATCTGCAGCGGAAAGGCAAGATTCTGCGCCACCGTCAGATGCGGAAATAGCGCATAGTTCTGGAACACGACGCCGAGATTACGCTGAGCGGGCGCCAGCGCTGTCACGGTATCGCCACCAATCAGTACCTGGCCGGACGTTGGTTCGACGAAACCCGCCAGCATCATCAGCGAGGTGGTCTTCCCCGAGCCGCTCGCGCCGAGCAGCGTAACGAATTCGCCCGCCTCGATCTTCAGGTCCAGGTTGCGCACAGCTGCGGCGTGGCCATACGTCTTGGTGATGCCGCGCAGTTCGAGACTTGCGCCGCCTGTCGGTTTTCCGCTCGTGCTCATCCTTGCAAAACCCACGATTGCCATTGTTGACCCACCGATGCGAGGTTGTCCGACCACCACTGCGGATCCTGCTGGAACGACTCGACGAAATGCTCCTTCGAACTCGGCAAGCGCGTCAGTTCTTCCGGTTTGAGCAGCGCGAGCGCTTTCTGGTTGGTCGGGCCGTACGCGAGGTGACGGGCGATCTCCGCTTGCACCGAAGGCTGCAACGCGAAGTCGACGAACTTCTGCGCGTTCGCGGCGTTCGGCGCGTTCTTGATGATCGACAGTGCCTGGGTCTGACGCTTCGCCTGGTTCCATTCGATGGCGAGCGGCGCGCCCTTGTCGATCAGATCCTGTGCCCGGCCGTTCCATAAGCCCCCCAGCACGGCGTCCTTGCGCTCCATCAGTTGCGCGGACGAGGCGCCCGTGGTCCACCACGTCGCGATCTGCGGCTTGATGCGCGACAGCACCTTCAGCGCGCGCGGCACGTCGAGCGGATAGAGCTTGTCCATCGGCACGCCGTCGGCGAGCAGCGCGAATTCGAGTTCCGCCGAACCCGATTGCTGATCAGCCAGGGTGCGCGAGCCGGGAAATTTCTTGGCGTCCCAGAATTCGGCCCACGATTTCGGATGCGCACCGTTCCTGTAAACCTCGGTGTTGTAGACCATCACCGTCGAGAAGAACAGGCTGCCCACGTAGTTCTGCTTGCGGATGACAGGCTGAATGTCATCTGCGTGCGTGTACCTCATCTTCGTGTACTCAATCGGGGCAAGGGCGCCGATCTTATCCAGCGCGACCTGCGCGATGTCGACCAGATCGCACACGTCGATCGATACGCGGCCAGCCTGCACCATCGCACGAATTTGTGCGGCGGTGGCCGGCTGCACTACCACCTCGATGCCGGTCGCGGCCGTGAACGGCTTGTGCACCGCCGCCGCCATCACGTCCTGGTAGGCGCCTCCCAAGCCGCGCACGACGACCTTGCCCGCGTCGGACGCATGCGCCATGGAGGGCGCGACAAGCGGCAACGCTCCGACGGCGGCGATGCCGGCAGTGTTGACTAGAAAACGGCGGCGGCTGGTGCTGAAGGTCATGTCTGCTCCGGGTTGATTAGCGCGCTTTGCGCCGTCTTGAGGCTTGCTTGTTTCCCGATGTGGGTGATGCAAGGTTTTCTGCTTGTGAAGCAGCAGCTTCGCCCTGCGAGCGGCCGAAATTGAGGCGGCCGTTCAGCTGATCAGCGAGCGACGGAGCGTCGCCGTTGCTGCCGCCAGCGTTCCAATGTGACAGCAGCCGCCATGCGTCGTCTGAGCGTTGAAGCATCGCGGTGGCATTCTCGCCGTTGCGGGTCGCCGTCAGCGCGACGAGCCAATTGACAAGGCCCAACGTTCCAGCCTGCGACCACCAGCTGAACAGCGTTCCCTCGCGTCCAACCAGAAAGCTCTCGGCAGCGATCTGTGCGAGAGGCGACGACGGTTTGTCGGTGATCGCGACAATATACGCGCCGTACTGACGCGCGATCTTCATCAGCTCGATCGTGTACGGCAGATAGCGCGCATAGCCGATGCCGATCACCACGTCCTGTTCGCCCACCTGACGAATGCGGTCTGCGATGTCGCCGTGGCCAACGGTCAGTGTTTCGCAGGTGCCCAGGATCTGGTTCAGTTGCATCGACAGTAGCAGCGCAAGTGGATACGTGGTGCCGTGCGCGGTCACCCAGATGCGTCGTGCGGCGATCAGTCGGTCGGCGACGCGCTCGCCGAGCGGTACCGGATTCAACCGTGCGGTCGCATCGAGCAAGGCGGCATCGGACGAAAACACCTCGTTTTTTAGCTCTTCGCCAGCAGCCGGCCGATCGGCGGCGGCTCGCATCCCGCCTGCACCGACTCGCTCAAGCAGGCCTTCGCGCAGCGCGCTGCGCATTTGCGGAAATCCCGGATAGCCAATTGCCCGTGCAAACCGGACGACTGCCGCGTCGCTCTGTCCGACCGCATCGCCGAGCTGCCGCGCAGTCATAAACGCCGCCTGCTCGACGTGATCGACGATATAACTCGCCAAAGCCTGCTGCGCGCGTGTCAGCGAGTCGAAACGGAGCCGAATCGCATCGGGAAACGCCGCTGCTGCCGTCTGATTGTGCATTTATGTCGCAACCGTTACATTACTGATTCCTAATGTAGTCATTGCGACAACTGATGTCAAGCCATCAAAAAACGGAGTCTTGGGATTTCTCCAATGTGCCGACCGCTCGCGTCGTTCCGTCAGCCCGGTCCGCGCGCCCGATGTTGCTACACATCATTTGTTGCCCACCTTCGGCACGCCAAAGACCTGCATGTGGGCCTGCCAGACGCGCGTATCGAAGCGCGAAATTCATGGCACGTAGAACTCAATGACGAATGTGGAAGAGCTTGTCCGCAGCGATCCGGCGGTCCGATCAGACTGCCGATTGAACCGGTCCAGCGGGCACGGCGCGCCGGATCGGGGATCGTCGCGCGACGCCGCCTGCCGCGCACAGGCGGCGCAAACCTGCAACTTCATCAGCCCGGAGACCGTGCAGCGCGCCACCGCAATACCTTCCCGGTTTGCAATTGGCAGAGGCGCCTTTTAACGGCTGATTGCTGACTATCAACGGACGTCGGCTGACCACTCCTGAAGGGCTGAAATTGGCCGAGGGCGTGCAAAAACGCGTCATGATGCAGACCGAGGAAGCGCGCGATGCGCAGCGCCGCGCGGAAGCCTCGCTCGCCAAGACCCAGCAGCGCAACGAGCAGCTTGTGGGCGACGTCCAGCGTCAGGCGGCCGACGCCGCTGAGCAGCGACGCTAGGCCGAGCGGCACGAGAAGCAACTCGCAAGCGTGATGGAGGAAGTGCGTGAACTGCGCCGTGAGCGCGACGCGCTCGTCCAGCAGGTTGGCCTCCTGCAAGGGCAGGTCGCGACGCGGACCGCGCCACTGCCGCCACGCACCGCAAAGCGCTCTCGCCAATCCACCTAGGTCTGAGCTGACGGCACTGTCTGCGCTGAATTTGTCGTAGGATTCGCGTTTCGGATCCCCGCCTCAGGCTGCCCGCATGAGCACTGTGCATGAGACTGCGTACCCGGTGCTGCCAGCCGAGGTAGATGACGACGAGCTGCGCAAGGTCTACACGCCCAGCGGGCCGAGATCCGCTTCGTGGGTGGCCAGTTTCGGCAGGCGCCGGCCCGCGTACTGATCCTCGCGCAGCTGAAGCTGTTGCAGCGCCTCGGGTATATGCCGCCCGTGTCGGATGTGCCGCCGGCGATCATCGATCACGTCTGCGCTGCGCTCGGCGCCCGTCCAGTGCCGCGCACGACGCTCGCGCGCTACGACCGCTCCGGCAGCAAGTCGCGGCACCAGAAGATCCTGCGCGAGTACGCCCGCATTCGTCCCCTGGACGCTTCGACCCACGAGTGGCTCGCGACCCTGGCCGCCGGCGCCGCGCGCACCAAGGCCGAGCTACCCGACATCATCAACGTCCTGCTCGAGGAGCTCGTGCGGCACAGCTACGAACTGCCGCCGCTGGCGACGCTCTCGCGCACCGCCAGCCACGCCCGCAGCCAACTCAATGAGGCGATCTACCAGGCGTTCACCGAATCGCTGGACGAGCCGCTGCGAACGCGGCTCGACGACCTTTTCAAAGCGCGGACGGGCCGCACGCCGTGGGACGAGCTCAAGCGCGAGCCGAAACGCCCGGGCCCGCGCGAGGTGGCGAGCTTTCTCAAGCACATCCAGACCATGACCGCGCAGGCAGACGGCTTGCCGCCGGCGCCCGACATGCTCTCGGTGCCTGAAGACACGAAGGTCCGGTCCTCAAAATATCTGAACAACGTGATCGAGCAAGACCATCGCCACATCAAGTCCAGAACGAACGTGATGCCTGGGTTCAAGCGATTCGGGAGCGCCGTGACCACGATTTCAGGAATCGGGTTGACGCATCGCATTCGCACGGGGCAGTTTGATCTCGCGAAGCTCGGCTTCAAGGAAGCCGCTGCGCCCGCCGTATGGAATGCGGTCCTGTTTGATCGATAAGCTTTCCTACCTATATGCACTTTCTCAACTCGCTTGCCTATTTGCACCAGAACCTATAGGCGTACCTTTGCCATCAATCGTCTGCGCGAGAGATAGACGTTGGTCAATGCCAGCGCGACGAAGGCGCGATTGGCGTTCTTCGCCAGACCGCGACAACGCACCTTCGTGAAGCCCCACAGGCGCTTGACAACGGCAAACACGAGCTCAACCCGAGCACGGATCCCAACATCATTGTTGGCATGCGGTCAAACGCCTGAGCGCGTTGCAGGAGGCAGCACCGTTGCGGCATGTCGAACCTCCACCGCGATCGACCGCAGCGGCGCCTCGTCAATGAAACGGTCTAGCAGTTCGCGCACGTCGTGGTCGATGAAATCGGCGCGGGTTGTGTCGACGATGAGAGTCGCCCGATCCGGGATATGCGCAAGCATCTCCTTGAGCGCCACCTTGCCGAGAAACGACACATCCTTGCGAAACGAGAGCAGGAAATGGTCGTTGTGTCGCGCGAGGGCAATAGGCCGATGCAGATTCGCGCACAACGCGAGCGCGGCGCTGCACAGCACGCCGAGCACAATTCCGGTGAGCAGATCGGTGGCGAGCACCCCGGCAATCGTTACAATAAATGGCGTGAACGCTGCCGCTCCCTGTTTCGCGAACATAATGAACAGCGACGGTCTGGCGAGCTTGATGCCGGTATGAATGAGAATGGCGGCGAGACTCGCGAGCGGAATCAGGTTGATCGCATCCGTGAGCGCGAACACGCTGACGAGGAGCAGCACGCCGTGCACGATTGCGGAGAGCCTGCTTCGCGCGCCGGCGTGGACGTTGGCAGAACTGCGGACGATGACGGATGTGATGGGCAATCCCCCGATTGCGCCTGCCACCATATTGCCGACGCCTTGCGCTTTGAGTTCGCGATTCGGTGGTGCGGCGCGACGCTGCGGGTCGATCTGCTCGACGGCTTCGAGGCTCAGGAGCGTTTCTAGGCTGGCGACAACGGCAAGCGTCAGGGCGACGATCCAGATTTCTGGATCCACAAGGCGCGCGAAGCTCAACCCGAACTCAGCGAAATGCAAGGCGTCGCGGAGCGCCGCCAACGATTTGATGGCCGGCAACGCTACGCGGTGCTCAGGTGGCAACGCGAGCGTGGCGCCTAACGCGCCGCAAACCAGCGTCGCGCTTACGCCCGCAACTACGACGACAAGCGGCGCGGGCACGAACCGCACGAGGGCGAAGCGTCGCAACGTATGCGTGTCCCAGGCCGCAAGGATGGCCAGCGAGATGGCGGCTACAGTACAGATTATGGGCGAGATGGATGCAAGCGCGCCTGCCAACGATTCGGTGTTGCCGCCCGACGTCAGACCGACTGCGAGTGGAACCTGCTTGATGATCAGCAGCAGGCCGATTGCGGCGAGCATTCCCTTGATGACGGGTGTGGGCACATACGAGGCGAGCTGCCCGGCTCGAAGCGTGCCGAAGCCGAACTGGATGGCGCCCGAGAGCAGCAATGCAATAAGGAATGCAGAGAAACTACCGAGACGCGCGATGCCGTCGACGACGATCACGACGAGGCCCGCGGCGGGGCCGCTCACACTGAGGGACGATCCGCTGAGCAAGGCGACGACGATGCCACCAACGATGCCAGACACCAGCCCGGATAGCGGCTCTGCGCCGGAGGCTTTTGCAATGCCGAGACACAACGGCAGCGCGACGAGAAAGACTACAGCGCCGGCAGCGAGGTCACGTAGAAGCGCAGACGGGAAAGCTTTCGAAGTCATGACGGACACGAAAAATAGTAAAGGGTGAATACCGCGACGGCGAAACTTGTGCGACTGCCATGTTCCGGTGAACGAGGTAAGCGGAGCGATCTGGAGCGGGTCAGAAGGGGGCGATTGCCTTCCTTGTTTCAGGCCCGTAGCCCGACACGAGTTCGCGCATCTGGCCGTCGTTCAGTGAAAAGATCCAGCCGTGCACAAGGGGAGAGGGTGCACGCCCACGCACGAGCGGATGCTCGCGCAGCAGGCGTACCTGTTCGAGTACATTAAGTTCGACGAGCCGGTTGATGCGTGCCTCTTCCGATGGCAGGCGAGCGAGCGCCGCGTGATGCGTGTGTGCGAGTGCGCAAAGCGGCCTGATGTGGCGGTTGAAGTGCGGCAAGGCATCGGCTGGCGGAAGTAGCGAGGCGCGCACGCCCCCACATCCGTAATGCCCACAGACAATGATGTGCGCGACCCGCAGCTCACACACCGCATATTCGAGCACACTCATGGTGTTGTCGTCATCAAGATGAAAAAGGTTAGCGATGTTGCGATGAACGAATAGATCCCCCGGCGCGCAGTGGGTGATGGTTTCGACGGGCACGCGGCTATCTGAGCAGCCAATCCAGAGCACTTGCGGTTTCTGCCCAATGGCTAGCGCGCGAAACAAGTTTGGTTCGCGCCGTCCGATTTCCTGGGCCCACGCGACATTGGCGACGAGCATGCGTTTTGGAAGATTCACGAGTCGAGACTCCAATCAGTTCGTTGGCTTCGATCAATGCTTGCGGAATAGCCTTCTATCAAAAAAATGGGTCATTCCAAAATGAACCCGGACGACGCCAATACGTGGCGCGGCCTTCGCGGCCTTCAGTCAATCAACCCACCCAGTGCACTCGGCCGCCGCCGGGATACCCTAGGAGGGGTGCTCCTAAATAGCGAAATTCGGCCAGTGACCTCTCTGGAGCTGGAGACCGGGCCACTGCGCAGGAAACGTTCTCCGCACCTTGCCCTGATCCGATGGAGTGGTCTTGATATCCCCTGGCATCATCTACCACGGCGACGCGCTGGCCATTCAGCCAGTCGGTCGAACGGGGTCGTTCCGTGGCAGTATGCGTGAGCGTCGGAACAAGTATTTCGAACGTCCTCTCCGATCACCCACGCTAGGAGTTTCTTCTCCAGCGTCCCCTTGCTAACGGCGTGTTACAACTGGAGAGGTCGTGATGGCGGCCGAGAACACCAATGCCGGCAGGACTGGCTCAGCAGCTTGTGCTAGCGGCCAGGTGTCTTCGCGAGGTTCCTTGCCAGCTAAAACTTGGTCGGCGCTAACGCCGTGCCGACTGCCATTTGCCATCGTCCCGGCAGAAGATTCTTCCATGATGGCGATCACATGCAGTGTTTTGCGCCGACAACTGGTGTTGAGCTTGATGAAAATTGCGATGCATTTCATTCCAGTCATTAAGGTTTACATAACAGAATTTAGTCTATTGGCTATTCTAGATGAGTCATCGTGTCGCAATTGTGTCGTCAAATACGTTAGGCTACCCCGTCCCTTGTTTGAACGAAACCATGCGTTGGCTCCGTAGGCGCATAGATTTGCGCGCATCTCTTATACCGACTGTGCTTCATTGATAAAATGCAGAAAACAGACCTACGCCGATCAATATAAGCACAGACATAAATTAATTTGATGGTCTACTTCTCAGTAGTCTCGCTTACCGCGTGGCATTATTTGCGCTCGGCTGGTTCTGATTATTGGATGTGCGCAACGAAGTTCGGTGCATCTTGCGGTGGCGGTGCGATGAGTCCGCGTCGATAAAGGGCTACTTTGTTCGCCGCGCTCAATACGGCAACGGGTGAAGTCATTGCGCAATGTAAGTCGCGCCACCGACATCAGGAATTCCTGGCGTTTCTCAGGCATGTGGACCAGGCAGTGCCTGCCGATCTCGATGTGCATCTGATCGTCGACAACTATGCAACACACAAGCATCCGAAGGTCGGGGCATGGCTGGCCAGGCATACGCGCTACCACATGCACTTCACGCCGACCTACTCAAGCTGGTTGAATCAGGTTGAACGCTGGTTCGGCCTGATTACACAGCATATCGAAATCTTCTGCTGATTGCGTACAACGACTTTGTCATCTCCACGCCCGCTGAGCAAAAGGTGTTCAAGGTTCTTCAGGAAGCAGACGGAAAGCGGCATATCTCACTTGATAGCCTGCTTGAATCCCTGCCGGTTCGGCCTAACAATTGATGTCGGTGGGCGAATCATATTGGTACTTGTATGAGTCGTCACGATGCAACTCCTCCCTTGATGCACAGAGGTGGCTTCGCTTGTTCGGACAGGGTCCCAAGATTGTTAAGTGGAACCACCGGGGCGTTCATGCTGCCGATTTAATCGCAGGCAGCGTCGCGAAGTATGCCTCATCCGGCGTGCGGTCTTCCAGACTCGAATGAGGTCGTCTCTGGTTGTACAGATTGATGTAATCGCCGATAGAGCGCCGGGCGTGGCTGACCGACTCGTATGCCTTCAGGTACACCTGCTCATACTTGACGCTTCGCCAGGTTCGACGAACACGTTGTCTCGCCAGGCTCCCTTGCCGTCCATGGACAGTTTGATGCCGCGATCCAGAACCGCGTCTGTAGAAGCGGTCGCGGTGAACTGGCTGCCCTGGTCGGTGTTGACGATTTCAGGCTGGCCGTATTTCGCGAATGCCTCTTCAAGCGCCTCGACCGCATGGATCGCTTCCAGCCTGATCGCCACACGATGTGCCAATACCTTTCGGCTGGCCCAGTCCACCAGAGCAGTCAGATACATGAAGCCCCGCGCCATCGGGATGTAGCTGGTGTCGAGCGCCCACACCTGATTGGCACGGTTGATCGTCATTCCTCGCAGCAGATACGGCCAGATCTTGTGCTGCTTGTCGCGGCTCGTGTTCGGCCTGCAGTACAGCGCTTCGCGCCCATGCGTTTCATCAGCGTGCCGACGTGCCGGCGTCCCACCTTGATGCCTTCACGCCGTAGCAGACGCGCCAGCATGCGCGCTCCCGCGAACGGGAACTCAAGATGCAGCTCGTCGATGCGGCGCATTAGTTTCAGTTCCGTCTTGCTGACCGGTTGAGGCTGGTAGTAGACGCTTGATCTGGCGATCCCCGCAAGTCGCGCCTGTTGCGCAATCGGCAGTGCGTGTGCACGGTCGATCATCGCTTTCCGCTCAGCCCCGCCTTGCTGAGCGCTCCGCTTAAAAAATCGTTCTCCTGCGTCAACTGGCCGATCTTCGCGTGGTGTGGAGCACCTTGACGTCCACTTGTGGCTCACCCGTCGTCGACTTGCCCGTCTCGAACACTTCCGACACGCGCTCCTGCAGCTGCTTCTTCCAGTCCGTAATCTGGTTCGGATGAACGTCGTACTGCTGCGCCAGCTCTGCCGGCGTCTTGTCGCCCATCAGGGCTGCCAGCGCTACCTTTGCCTTGAATGCCGGGCTATGCGACCGGCGGCTTCTTTTTGCCATCTTTGGGTTCCTCTTGGTGGTCCCTATGACCAGCTCAGGCTCCGACCGTTCCACTTACCGACCTTGTCCGAAGTCTAGCTACGGAGCGGCGAAGTATCACTCTTCATCCGATACATCGGTTGAGTAGTGGCTGCTTTTTTCATCCCGCCAGGGTATCAGGTCTGCTCGAAAGAGCATAACCCCCGTTTAACTCAGCCGCGCTTGCCAACGTGAGGTCGCTTTCGGCGGAACCGCGACTCATAAATCAGCTTGATGCATCCAAAAGAAATAGCGGCTTATACGAAACGAACTTGCGCTGTTACGATTCGTGCGTTGTTGCTACGGGGCTAGGTGCGAGTGCGGAGTCGAACGCCGTCCACGCTGATTGCGGTGCCACTGGGTTTGCACTTGATCGAAGCGTCGATTTGTTGACTCCAGCGTTGCGCCGAGTTGTCGCGGCCCGTTACGAGCGTGCTCAGCCGCCTCGGATGCGTTTATGTTCGCGAGCAGGAGAACGGATGCGACGGCCGCGCTGGATTACCACCTTTCTTGTCGGTAGCGCCTTGTCAAGGATGGCCCTGTCTGCTTCGAAGCGGTTCTGAGCGTGCCAGGGCGGTCTCGCAATAGCAGTCCCCGTCAGGGTGGTCTGCGTAGCGACGGTCAGCATATGTGACGACGCAGTTCACCGAACTGGTGGTGATCGGAATCGGCTCAGCAGCTCAGCAGCCTCACCGTGATGATGGAGCCGATGGCCGCGCTGTTCCATGGTCTGCCAAGGCCTCTTGACTCCGCACATCGTCGCCACGCCGTAATGTGGCGGCCATGATCCCGCCGCGCAACTGCGTTGCTGCTGACTGGATTGATTGCTGCCCATACCGCTCGGGCAGATGTGACGCTCAATTTCGTCGATGCCGGCATTGATCAGGTCGCCAAGGCAATCGGCGCGGCGACAGGGAAGACGATCATTGTGGACCCGCGCGTCGAAGGGCGGCAAAATCTCGTCTCTGAGCGCCCTGTTTCGGAGGACAAAGCATTGAAAACTCTGCAGTCTGCGCTGCGAATGCAGGGTTTCTCGCTGGTGCAGGATCACGGTGTGCTGAAGGTCGTGCCCGAAGCGGATGCGAAAGCGGAGGGTGTGCCGACGTACATCGGAAATGCGCCTTCGGCACACGGCGATCAGGTCGTCACTCAGATCTTCCGCCTTAGGAACGAATCGGCGAACAACCTGCTGCCGGTGCTGCGTCCGCTCATTTCGCCGAGTAATATGGTTGCGGCTTATCCATCAAATAATACGATCGTCGTCACCGACTATGCAGATAATGTCCGCCGCATCGCGCAGATCATCGAGGGCGTCGATTCTGCGGCCGGCCAGCAGGTACAGGTAGTACAACTGAAGAGCGCGAATTCGATCGACGTTGCGACCCAGATGACCAAGATGCTTGACCCTGGGGCGATCGGAAATGCGGATGCGACGCTGAAGGTCTTGGTGCAGGCTGATCCGCGCACGAATGCGCTATTGCTGCGTGCGTCGAACGCAGCGCGCCTCGCGGCGGCAAAGTTTCTGGCGAAGCATCTCGATGCGGCAACTGGGCGTCCCGGTAACATCCACGTTGTGCAGCTGCGGGGCGCGGATGCCGTGCGTCTTGCGAAGACGCTGCGCGGCATGCGCGGCATGCTCGGCAAGGGCGGCCATGATTCGATGTCCAGAAGGGGCGGTAATGCCGCGAACTCGTTCAACCAAGGAAACATGGACTCGTCGACGGGCACACCGGCCTTGCCGCCACTGCCAGGCGGCTCTCAGGGCGGTTCGTCATTCTCGTCGATGGGAAGCAATCGGCTTGCAGGCGGCGGCAACAACGACAGTCAAGGCAACAACGCGGCGTTTCTTGGCGAAAAGGAAGGCGGTGACATTGAAGAGAATCAGCCCGGCTGGATGATTCAGGCCGATCCGGAGACCAATTCGTTGATCACTACCGCGTCGGACGCCGTCTACGGCAATCTGCGCAGCGTGATCGATCAGCTTGACGTCCGCCGCGCGCAGATATATATCGAGGCGCTAATCGTCGAACTGTCGGCGACGACAAACGCGAATCTCGGCATCCAGTGGCAGGGTGCGCTGCTGTCGAATGGTCGAAACAACGGTCTCTACGGAAGTTCCAACTTCAATTCTAATGGAAGCCAGGGCATCGTGAACCTGACCGCGCAGGGAGCCATCATCGCGGACGACCCGGCCGCAGCGCTCGCGAAGGAGGGCACGAACCTGCTGAACAACGGCCTAAACGTCGGCTTGTTGCACCGCTTCGGCGACGTGTTCGGTCTTGGTGGCCTGTTGCAGGCGCTGTCGGAGTCGAGCGATGCCAACGTCCTATCGACACCTAACCTCATCGCACTCAATAACGAAGAGGCGAAGATCGTCGTTGGCTCGAACGTGCCTCTCGTGACGGGTTCATACGCCACGCCGACCGCGAATGCCGCGACGTCCGTTACCGCATTCAACACCTTCGATCGGCAGGATGTCGGTATTGTGTTGTACGTGAAGCCGCAGATCACCGACGGTGGCATCATAAAGCTGCAAATCTATTCCGAAGCCTCGTCCGTCGATTCGGCCTCGGCGGACAATCAGGGCGGCGTGTCGATCATCAAGCGCTCGGTGCAGTCGACTGTGCTGGCCGACGATGGCGAGATCATCGTGCTCGGCGGCCTGATGCAAGACAGGTACGCGAACGGCAACAGCAAGGTGCCGCTGCTCGGCGACGTGCCGTTGATCGGCCAGCTGTTCCGTTCGGAGCAGAAGCGCCGAGGGAAGACGAATCTGATGATATTCCTGCGTCCGGTCATCATCGACGACCGGGACAAGGCGCAGGCTATTACGTCAAACCGCTACGACTATATTCAAGGTGTGCAGGCCGCGTATCGGCAGGTCAACAACTTGATGAAGGACGACGACGACCCGGTGGTGCCGCAGAAGCCGGTAGGCCCAAGACAGGGCGGGTCAACCCTGAATCTGTTCGATCTCGACAAGATGCGTCGCTAGTAGGTCGATGGCTTTGTTGTCATGTCGGTGCCTATGCAGTTCTTCAAGCGTTAGGGGCTGACTCGGGGTCGTAAAGGGTCCCGTAGTTTGGCGAACCGAACGTCGTAGCGTTGCCGCGCCAGTGCGATGAGCGCTTGGTTCTGTCGTTGCCGTGCTGGACTTTGCGTGCGGAGAGGCCGTGAGATAGGTGTCTAAACACCACGGCGGCCGATAGAAGCAATGCGCCGAGCACCTTGTTGCAGCGCTTGGACGGGTGCTCGCCACGGATAAATGAGCGTGAACGCCGGGTAACTGATGCGACGCCAGCGTAAGTCGCTACGTGACCTACCTAACCTCATGTTAGTGCAAGACCTCGGTGGGGGTCTGGCGGCGGTTCTGCCCCCGATTCCCGGAACTTTGGTCAGGGTTGCAAAAAGAAGTGGTAACACCCAACCGCTCAACATAGGCGGCGATTTCGTCGCGTTGTTGCGCAACTAGTCCATTGAACCAGATGAATTGCACCGGATTCGCCGCGATGGATCGGAGTACTTCCATTTCAACGGGAGCGCCTTCTTGTTGTACTGGCGTATATAACGCATGAGCTTTTTATCGAGATCCTTTGTGCCGGTGAATACGCCACGCGCAATGTATCGAGACTTTCGGATGGTCAGCCAGAAATGTTTGAACGGCGTCGGTTTTGTGGCTGCTCACGTTGTCGCAGATCACGTGAATCTTTTTTCCGCGCGGCTGGACCGATACCACCGCGGTGAGGAATGCAACAAACTGGGTGCCGGTATCGCGTGGCGCAGTTTTACCCAGCACCTCACCGGTGGCTACATTCACTGCGGCGAACAGGCTCAGGGTGCCGTTGCACTTCTATTCAAAGCCATGGCTCTCGGCGCGCCCGGGCGAGAGTGGCAACATCCGGTTCTTGCGATCCAGCGCCTGGATGGCCGTCTTCTCGTCCACGCAGAACACCACCGCATGCAACAGCGGATTAAGTACAGCCCGATCACATCGGCAGCCTTCGTCTCAAAGTCGGGATCGATGGGTAAGCAGCAATCCATCGAAGCGATATATCCGAATATATACACGCGCGCAGGTCGGGAAACTCGCCTGTCAGATTCAGCAGGCCACGGGCCAACCTGGCAAGGTGGCGTTGGCCGACGCCGGGTGGTCGAACGCAGCTTTGGCTGGCTCGACCGCTTGCGTCGGCTGGCCAGGTACAGCGAGCGATTGCCCGAAACCTTGGCTGGCTTCCACTTCGCCGTGTTCTCCTCGCTTATGCTCGTCCACTTTGCGGCACTTGGTAAAAGGGCATTAAAGTGCATAACACCGCCTGGAAAAAAGGCCGTTCGGGCTCACTCGAATGGAAGAGCGCGTTCCAATGCTGGATGGCCAAATCGAAATCAAAGTGCGATCAAGGTCACCGTTTCGTCGGTGACGGCCGAAATCAAGTCGGGCGACAACTTCGAACTCGTACAACTCCAGCAAGTGGCCCAGAACCTCGCGCACGCTCATGCCGCGCGCGTACATGCTGATGACGTAATCGTCGACGCCGGGCCGCCCGCGCTGATACTGCCACCAATTGCAGCTCGAACGTCGCCCGCTGATCGCGCAGAATGTTCAGATTCAGGTCGCCATTTGCCATGTTGACCGTCTAGCGCCTGGTCCAGTTGCGATGGTTGCCGGCCTCGCCTTGCTCAGCCTCGTTGTCGCATTATGATTTCCCAGTTCGATACTACCGAAGAACTTCTTGATGTCGAGGCCCAGCGCCCAAGCGTAGCCCCGGCCGCGCTGCAGGCCCACGTCGGGCGCCTGATGCGCGGGCCGCCCAGGACGATAGCCGCATGAATCGTCGTAAAACCACAAGCGATACAGATATCGCTGGACCACCGTCTGAGCGATGCCCTGAGATCGTGGGAATTCCAACGGCCTCGTCCCCACACCCTGCCTTCCGGGGGTATGTCAACCCTTAGCACCGGTGGTCTTCGCGGCATGACGGCCGCCCTCGTGAGACGAATTGTTCAGCGCGACTCGTGACAAGCCTCCCGTTTTACACGTCTAGTCAAGGACGCTACCGGCTTCACGATCTCTTACGAGGGCTCTTGTTCAAATAGACGGCTCTTCAGCCCATGTCAATTGTCGCGTATTGACCAAATGCTCACAAACGAAATGACGACTGTCGCACATCGGCGGTCCGCACGACAATCTTCATCGGATATCAATCCACCTGAAGACGTCGCACTGCGCCTGGTGGCTCCTTTTCGCCGACGAATCTGAGTCGGCACGATCTGTGCTCTGGAAATGTGAAGCGATCTCGCGCTCAACCCGTTTGACATCTTGGACGCCATACAGTAAAGGCTAAATCGCACAGATATGATCTCCAAAAAATGCAACGAGGCAACTGCACATATCAACGATACAGTGGCTTTCTTCCGCTGTAGCGCTCTATTTTGGAGCACACGAACTTCGGCGCAATCGTGGCAGCACGTCGCAGCGCAGTGCAGACAGATGTCGTCGAGCGAAATAGAGCTTCTCACTCACACGCCCCCTAGAAACCTAACTATGCGTGGTTGGGAAAGGTCGATATTTCTGGCTTTATTTGGTGCGTCATCCTTGGCTCAAGCACAAAGTACTGTGAATCTCTACGGTGTTCTCGACGAAGGCATCATGTACCAAAGCAACGTTGCTGATAGCAAGAGAATTTCGCTTGACTCGCTTAGCGGCCTCATGGGAAGTCGATGGGGCATGACCGGAAGCGAGGTTCTCAGTGGCGGTTTACATGCAACGTTCACCCTTGAGTCAGGCGCAAACCTAAATCAAGGTAAGGCTGGTCAGGGCGGCCTGCTATTTGGTCGTCAAGCCTTCATCGGTATCAAAAGCGACAATTGGGGCGGCCTGACATTTGGACGTCAATACGACATGATCTTCTACTTTCCCGAGCCGCTGACTGCCGAAGCGCTGGTCGGAGGCGCGCCGGCGGGACACCCAGGGGATCTGGACAATGCGTCCAACACGGTTCGACCGAATAATTCTGTCCGATACATGAGCCCCGACATCTACGGCGCGAGCTTCGGAATTGAGTACAGCTTTGGTGGTATTCCCGGTAACTTCACATCTACCAGTGGTTATTCGGTAGGTGCAGGTTACGTGAACGGGCCATTGAAACTGGGGGCAGCATTCGAGTACTTTAAGAACCCCACTGCAGCGCCAAGCACAGGATTTTTTACTGCCTATTTGAATGGGATCTCTCCTCTTCAAGGTGCTATCAACAGTGGATATGGCTCCGCCCAAGCGTACCAGTCTGTAGTCGTAGCATCCAACTACACAATCGGCCCAGTCATCGTGGCAGCATCGTTCTCTAATGTTCAATACGCGAATCTCGCCCTGTCTCATCTGGACGGAACAGTCATATTCAACAACTACGATGTCGGAATAATGTATCGTTTCAGCCAAGCGTGGACAGTCGCAGCATCATACGACTACTTGCAATCGAATGGCATTCAAGACGTTTCGGGACATATACTCGGAAACCAGCACTTCAACCAAGTAGCGATTTCAACAGACTACTTTTTATCCAAGCGAACCGACGTCTATTTCGAAATCGGTTGGCAACAAGCATCTGGAACATCGTCTCGTGGGGTCCCCGCTATTGCAAGCGTCGCGAATGTGGGTGACTCATCCAGCAATCGCCAGATCCTTGCTCGCGCCGCGATCCGTCAAAAGTTCTGAATAGAGCTAAACATGCTGCAATGCAACGACTCACAGCACCGATCGATCCTCGCAAATGACCCGACTGACGCTGCCAGCGTTGGCGAGTCGCGCCCCCACTTTCGATCCGTGACTAAATTTTCTGAAGTTCCTGACATCCTGAGCGGCGTTGCGTCTTATTGGTTAAGCTGGCGAAAACCATCACACCAGTTAATTATCTTTACTTCGACAGGAGACTACAACTCGCGCATTAATTTTCATACGTTGTGCCGCGTATCCGTAATATCGTCGATATCAACGGACAATGTTGATCTGAATTAAGGATGACATGAGAAATCATAATATTATAATTAGATACGCCAGACGCAAATGGACAGCCACCACACCAATCACCACCCACAGGGAGCACACGCCTGCGATAGAGTTAAATCGATCGGCAAGCATCAACTGAAAGGAGCTCTCTACGTTAGCAGACTGGATCATCGCGCGCGTAGACGCTTGTTCGTGCCGCGCGTCCACTAACACGAACCTCACCTGGACTTCAACAGAATGCAAAAATATTACCTACCAAGGGAAATAGCGAACCGCATCGTCGATCCGAAGTCCCACACGGACATCGATGGCCTCCACGAAATTTATAGTTGGGCACGCGCAAACAACCCCGTCGGGAGAGCGACGGCTGACGGGCATGACCCGTTTTGGGTGATTACAAAACACGCCGACGTCTCTATGATCTCACGGAATAATTCTCTATTCCACAATGGAGATTATTCTGTCGTGTGTCGCCCTAAAGCATCGATCGAGCATATTATGTCCGCGACCGGTTCGCCGAACATTGTTCGATCGCTCGTGCACATCGACGGCGAAGAACACAAAAGTTTACGCGCGCTGACTCAATCCTGGTTCATGCCGAACAGTATTCTCAAGCTTGAAGACCGTATTAGCTCGCTAGCCCGTACGATGGTCGAGAAGCTGCAGCAACACAACGGAAAGGTGATCGATTTTTCAGGCACATTCGCGTCGCAGTACCCACTGCACGTAATCATGGATATTCTCGGCGTCCCTCAGGAGGATTTTCCTCGCATACATGCACTAACTTACGAGATGTTCGGGAGTGAGGACGCCGAATACACACGCGACACGTTGCGCCAAGGCGACGCGAGCAGCGCGACGGGCAAGGCGCTCCTGTCTGTAGTTGACGACTTCAGGGAGTACTTCGAAAGCTTAAACGAAGCGCGCCGGAAGGACCCGCGCAATGATGTCGCGACTTTGCTAGCCAACGCGGTCATCAATGGGCAGCCTATCGATGACGTAACCCGCCTCGGCTATTACGTAATTATCGCTGCCGCAGGACATCATACAGTGTCGTCGTCCACGTCGGTCGCAATGTGGGCATTGTGCCGCTTTAAGGAGTTGCTACCACAGCTTCAGGCAAATCGATCGCTCATTCCACAGTTTATCGATGAATGCCTTAGATTCGCATCGCCGGTTCATCATTTCATGCGTACAGCGACTGCCGACACTAATATCCGAGGTCGAAAAATTCGCAAGGGAGATTGGCTGATGTTGTGCTATGGCTCGGCTAATCGCGACGAAGAAGTCTTCCCTTCGCCATTCACATTCAATATTGATCGCAGACCCAACCCACATATCGCCTTCGGTGTCGGCGGCCACGTATGCCTTGGTCAACATCTCGCGCACATGGAGATGCGGATTCTGTTCGATGAGCTGATTCCGAGATTGCAACGCGCTGAGCTAGTGGGTGAGATCGAATACATGGAGTCAAACTTCGTTTGTGGACCGAAACACCTTCCCGTTCGCTGCATGTTGCAATAACACAACCCGCAATATTACGCGCATAGAAGACTTCATGTCTACGTGGTCGAAGAAATATTTGCGCGGCTAGCAAGAGCGAAGCCCTGCGCCGGCCGGCCAGATGCCAGCTGATGCGGTTCGCAAAGCCCAATGATATTGGGCATATTAGGGGGCAAAATTCAGCCTCCAAGACACTACGTCGGCAGCAGTGTGGCAGCTCGTTCTCTCTTCATGATGGCGAATCCATTCTGTAATGAAATTTCCTCCATGCTTTCTGTTTGCACCCGAGCGCTCAGCCCGTGAGTGCTCCACCCTCGCACCATCCATACTCCATGCATTCATCGACCTCCCGGCTTCCAGAACTCGATTTTCTCCGCGGTCTCGCATTGCTGATCATTGTCGTCGATCACGTCAGCGGCAGCGTCGTGTCGCACATTACGTTGCACACGTATGCACTTTGCGACGCTGCTGAAGTGTTTGTGTTTCTCGCGGGCTACTCGACAGCGACCGCGTGGACGGCTCTGGCAGCGTACCGTGACAAAGCGGCCGCGCGTAGGTGGTTTGTCAAACGAGCGTGGGTGATCTATCGGGCATTTCTTTTCACGGCTGGCTTACTGCTGCTGGCGAGCGCTGTCTTGCGCGCGTTCCACATCGAAACGCCGCAAACGGCACGCGATCTGCAGCAATTGATTGCGTCGCCGGCAACGGTGCTGTGCGATATCGTGCTGTTACGCCGTCAACCATATCTTGCGTCGGTGCTGCCGATGTACGTACTCTTCGCGCTGGCAGCACCGGTGATGGTACCGCTCGCGCGCGAGCGCCCGTGGCTACTTGTAGCGCTATCGTTTGGGCTCTGGGTGGTCGCGGGAACTTTATATTGGTATCTTCCCGCCGCACCGAACAACCGATGGGATTTCAACCCGTTCGCCTGGCAACTGGTATTTGTGCTCGGCGCACTCGCGCGCTGTCAGCCCGTTTATCAACACATCAATTCCGCGCGCTTCGGCTGGATCGCGTGGCTTGCAGCGATCGCGATCATCGCCTCTGGTGCCTATTACAAGCTCAGGATCGAGCCCTCAACGCCGGGCATCATGAAGCGGGACCTCGAATGGCCGCGCGCGGTGAATTTCATCGCGCTGGCGTGGCTGGTCGCCGATCTCGTCCGCCGTGGCTGGATACGACACGCTGCTGACAGGGCACCGTGGGTCGGAGCGATCGGCCGCAGGAGCCTGCCGTGCTTCGTCGCCGGCACCGTAGTTTCGCTGAGCGCCGATGCCGTGTTGGCCAGGACAACCGGCGGCCAGCATGACGTGTCGCTGGGTCTCGCTGCGGACGCAGTGGCAATCCTGTCCGTATTTGCCGTTGCCTCACTCGCGAGCCTGCCGGCCCGCGCGCAGACGACACGCTTGAGGAAAAGGCTCCGCCTGTAGACCCATTAGCCGTCGGATAGCATCATGCGCAAAGCCGGTTCCTTGCGGCTCTTGAGTTTGAGCTGGGACTGAATAATGCTTCGCTGATTCTCCTCGCAGAAGCCCCGCGCACGGCTCGGGGGTGATGTGGCTCACTTTGCACTAAACGTTGATGCCATGTCGGAAAGCCGCGGCATTAAGGGTAATGCCGTTCAGTTAAGGTCTTTTTTAGAGACCGTTTCCAAAAGACTGCTCGGCACGTCTGAAGATGTTCCAGCAGACGAGCGAGCAACCAAGTTTAAGGAATGCCTCGTGAATGTCGGCTCGACGCTCAAAGCGAATGCGAAGACGACGAATATTGTGCAGCCATGCGTGAGTCCGCTCGACCACCCAGCGGAATTTGCCGAGTCCGCTACCGTGTTCCGTACGGCGCCTGGCGATCACCGGTTCGATACCGCGCGCACGAAGCCGCTCACGATGCGGCTCGGAGTCGTAGCCGCGATCTGCGTAGATGACCTTGGGCTTGCGAAGCGGTCGGCCGCGTACGCCGCGAATGGGCGGGATCGCGTCAATGAGCGGCAGCAACTGGGTAACGTCGTTACGATTCGCGCCAGTCAGGATTGCACTGATGGGCACGCCGTTGGCGTCGACGAGGATGTGATGCTTCGAACCTGGTCGCGAGCGATCGGTGGGGTTCGGGCCAGTTTTTCGCCCGCCCCAACGGCTCGCACCGAGGATGAATCGACCGCTGCCCGTGAGAAATCGAGTTCGCCGGCCTCGCGTAACTTGGCGAGCAGCAACTCGTGCAACGCGCTCCACACGCCGGCCTTTTGCCAGTCGCGCAAACGCCTCCAGCAGGTCGGCCCCGATCCGAATCCCAGCTTGGTTGAAAGGTCGCACCAGCGTATTCCGGTCTTGAATACGAACAGGATGCCGTTCAGCGCAGCCCGGTCTGAAATCGGAAGCCGCCCCGGGGTTCTTGCGACGCGGCTTCGGCGGCGGTAGCAAAGGTTCGATCAATGCCCACAGTTCGTCATCAATGATCGGTGCGCCCATCCCCTTGGTTCCAGTTGTTCAGACGACCAAGGTTAACAGCTTGCCGAAAAGGTTAACAGCCCCCTTGGGGTCTTTTTGAAATGGTCTCTTAAGGTGCCGAACGGAGTAACGCGAGGGGCGGGACTTGACGACCCGGTCGCATGCGCGGCCGGGTCGTTTTTCGTGTGCGCCCAGCATGGGCGCACTCCTGCGGGTGCAAGTCCCACCATAAGCTGACCACGGCGAATGAAGTGAAGCGCAACTGCATGAGGGCGACCGAGTGTGGGGAGGAAGCGTGGAGCGTAAATCGCGAGCCGATGAACAAGAACTGCATAGAAGGCGCTGCCGAGCAGGGCGAGCGGGCATGAAACCGCAAAGCTCTCGTGATCAAGGCGAAGCGGCGTAGATGCGGCGGTTGTGCGATGAAGGAGTGCGTTCTTACCTGGGGACGCCTCGCCTCTTGCCTGAAAGGGCGACGGTGTCGAACCGGAGCGAGGTCTCAGCAGAGGTCATAGTAGTCACAGGACAGGCCGGTGAGGCTGAAGCTGGTGGCGAAGGACCGAACGGGAAGGAGTGTTTAACGACATGCCGACGCAACAGGCAATGCGTCAGATGCCCGCGCGAGCGGTGGCAGCGCGCGGTGAAGCTGCGCGTGAAGCCGGGAGCGACGAAGCCTGTGGCTCGCGGCATGAGACGAGAGACACAGGATCGGCGCTGCTGGAAGCAGCGCTGACGAGAGAGAACCTGCGGCAGGCGCTTAGACGGGTGCGGACCAACAAGGGTGCGCCGGGTGTCGACGGGCTGGACATTGACCAGACTGCGCGACACCTGGTGACAGCCTGGCCGGCAATACGGGAGCAACTGCTGGGGGGGGGCGTACCGGCCGATGCCGGTGCGACGGGTGACGATTCCGAAACCGGATGGTGGCGAGCGCGAGCTGGGCATCCCAGCTTCACCGTCCGGGTCAGGGTCGATGCCTTCGCGATCACACTCGATGGCCAAATGCCTTCTTCGCTGATCTTGGGCTGTTCACGATGTCCGAGGCCCTTCGATTGGCGCGCCAATCCCGATGTGGAAACAACTGACTGGAGAGCCCGTCGCGGGAAAACTGCACACCGGGTTCGGAGGGAGGGGACGGCGATCGCCGTTTCCTACCCCTATCCGACGACCCGTTGCAGCCAGTCGATCCCTGGTACCGTAGGGGCTGCTTTTGGGGTGCAACGGTCACTTGCCGCTCGGTTAGCATGGCAAATCCAGGGCAACTACGATCGTCGACGCACGGTCTGGTGGCATCCTCCGCGCTCTCCGGAATACGTCGGCTCAGGGGAGGTATCCGGGAGAACGGGGAAGGCCAAAGAGCCATTCAACAGGCTGCGCTGGCGTGGTGCGAATCGTTGCTGGACGGCGGCCAGCACTACGCCGCGCGCGACGTCATCCCGACTCAATGGGCGCCAAGCCAATCCTTGACGTAACCGGCCACATCCTGCCAATTCTTGTCCACGGTCAGCCCATGGCATTGGCCCGGGAACTGATGGGAGTCCGTCACCGAGGAGGGGTCGCTGTATTTCTTGAAGTTCTTGAGATTCAGCGCGGCCGGGATGATGTGATCGTCCTCGCCGGCAATGATCAGCAGTGGTCCGTGCGGCTTGCTGAAATCGATCTTCGCGACTTCCGAGCTGGTTCCGCGTCCCACCCGACGTGACTCGGGTACCACATGCTCCTGGTATAGCGCCTGCGCCTCGTCCTGCGGCAAGCAATTGGAAAAGGCATACTGGAAGTCGCCGAACGATGGCGCCACCGGTTGGTTGATGTCCGCGAGGGGGTTGATCACCGCCCAGTTGCTCTTGATGAAGGACCCCCTGAATACGATCAGCCCCGACGGCGGCGCCGAATCGATCGCCACGGCCTTCGCCGCCAACCCTTCCGACAACAGCTTCTGAGCCACCAGGCCGCCCATGGAGTGGCCGATCACGATGGGCTTCTCCGGCAACTGGCGCAGCACTTCCCTGTAGCTCTCGATGACCTGATCCAACGTCAGTTTGCCCAGTTCGGCTTGGGCTTCCGGCGTCCATTGCTGCCTGATCGGACCAACGTGCAGCGGCCATGCCGGCGCTATCGTGGTGTAGCCCTGCTGCTGGAAATACGCCTGCCACTTGTCCCAGGCCCTGGGCGTCATGAACATGCCGTGAATGAACACGACCGTCTTCGGATGAGAAACAGGCTGCGCGCCGGGATCAGGCGACGCTGCGCTGGTCGGCGGCACATCGGGCACGCCCCCCGAACCAGCGGACTGCGCGGAGGCCGGACCAGCCGTGATCAGGCCGGCAAGCATCATCGAGCAGCAAAGGAGCTTCGACATCTGCATCCGGGTCTTACCTTGATTGAAATCGAACATGAAATTCCCTTCGTATAAATTCCGACGCCACAATGCGGTCGAAAAATAATCTTTGACATCCGAACCATTCCGCGTAAATGATGCGTCCATGATAATGATCCAACGAGGACGTGACATGGCACAAAGGCCGGATTTATTTGCTGAAACGCCGATAGATTCGGATGTTCGGGCAGACCCCTTTGCCTTCCAGCGCGATGCTTTTTCGGACGTGCTGGAGTTGATTCGCGTGCGCGGCAATACGGTCTTCACCTGCGCGGCGTCGGCGCCTTTCGGCATGCGGTTTCCCTCAGGCAAATGCCGCCTGCGCATTGTCAGAAGCGGGAACGTCTCGATAGAAGTAGAGGGGAACAAGGAGCGATATACGGCCTCCCAGGGTGACCTGATCATGTTGATGCATGGCCATGGGCACGTCATCGCTGACCGCCCGGGGCGCCCGGCCAAGCTTCTCGCTGACCTTGCGCGGCAGCACTACGACCGGGAGCGCCTGACGCTCGGAACGGGAGACACGACCTGGCTGTGTGGGGACTTCGGTTTCGACGGCGTGTTGTCGCAACGCTTGCTGTCCATGCTGCCGCCGATCCTGATCCTCAAGGGGCTGCGGGAACGGCCTTTCGAATGGCTGGACCTGAGCTGCCATTTCATTCTCGACGAGGCGTTGAATCCGCGCGCGGGCGCCGCCGCGATGATCGCGCGACTTCCCGACGTCATCTTTGTTCAGTTGTTGCGCACCTGGGCGACGGACGGCGGAGTCGGTCTGGGTTGGCTCTCCGGCGCGATCGATGCCCGCATCAATCCCGCGATGTCTGCCATTCACGCGGACCCCAGCCGCGCATGGACCGTCAGCGACCTCGCAGCGTTGTCGAATCTGTCCCGGTCGGCTTTCGCGGACCGGTTGCAACGGGTGGTAGGACAAGCGCCGCTGAGCTACCTGACGACGTGGCGCCTGGACCGGGCCGCGGAATTGTTGCGGTATAGCCGCGCACCGATATCCGATGTCGCGAATCGCGTGGGCTACAAGTCGGAGGCAGCATTTAGCCGGGCGTTCAAGGGAAGATACGAGATGTCGCCGATGCAGTGGCGAAAATGCGCTGCCAACTGAGTTTGCCCGGGTTGGCGCGAGGTTGAGTGGACGACCCGATAGTCGTCTCACGGGTGACGGTCAACCTCACGACGATTTTTCGCCGCGTCGGGTGCAACCGCTGAAGTTTGGTGATCGACGCGAACCCGTAGCTGCCGGTGGCACTTCGCCATCCCAGAGGCCGGTATTCAAGTGAAGCCGGCGTTTGAATAACAATTTCCAGGCGATACTGAACGGCGCTTCCTGGCGGACAACGGCGGTTCGGTTCCGGTACCGCGCGGTGATAATCATTGAAAGGCCTCCTGGCCGCCCAAAGAAGGGGCGGCCAGGGTCTACAGTTGAGATGCCAAGCTCAACCGACCCGTTCAGGAGGCTGAAATGAAGTATAGCGGCATTGATCTGCACTCGAATAACGCGGTGGTCGCCGTGATCGACGATCAGGACCGGGTGCTCTATTGCAAGCGACTGGCCAATGACCTGTCATCAATCATCGCGGTTCTCGCGCCATTCCACGAGGACCTGCAAGGAGGCGTGGTGGAATCCACGTATTATGGACGGCCCGGGATTATGCACGGTTTGGCGGGCATTCCGAGGTGCGACGCCTAATTCCTCAGGATGCCTGGTAGCGCCTCACCATCGATTGACTTTCCATAACAGATACTGCTCTTCTCAGACGGCTTCACCGCCGTTACTCAGGAGAGCGATCATGATCAGGAAAGTCGTGTCTGAAGTCGTCGCGTGCAAACGTGCACGGTACGGCGCACTCGAACCCGTCGTTGGGGCTTTCGAGGACTACCTGGTCCGACGCGGATATGCGGGCATTACTGTAGGGAACTACCTGCAATGCGCGTCGCACTTCGGGCGGTGGCTGACTTCGCAGCGCATCCCGCTTGATCACATCGATGAGGCGGCACTACATCGCTTTCTTACGGTGCACCTTCCGGTCTGCCACTGCTGCAAGCCAAGTCCACGCACCTTCGCTAACCTTCGCCGCGCGCTCCGTAATCTGCTTCGCATGTTGCGTGCGGAGGGCATCATTCCGCCGAGGTCAGTGCCGGCTTCCAGGTTCGTACACGATGAGCTTCAGCACTTTGACGCGTATCTCAAGGATGTTCAGGGTCTGGCATCGGCAACGCGCCTTTACCGTCTGCGCTACGTGCGTGAATTCCTCCTTGCCCGGTTTGGGTGGGAGCCGTGCGCTTGAACGCATTAAGCCCGATGACATCTACCGATTCGTGACTGATCGCGCCGAAGGCTGTCAACCCCGGACTGCGGGAATCATTGGCGACTGTTTGCGAAGTTATTTGCGTTTCCGTCGAATACAGGGAGATCCTACCGAACCCCTTATTTCTGCAGTCCCCAGAGTTGCTTACTGGCGCCTCGCGGCGTTGCCGGATTCTCTTACCGATTCAGAACTTGCGGCGTTGGTGAAATCGTTCGATCGTACGCGTCCGACCGGCCGGCGCGATTACGCGATCGTCCGCTGTCTCGTGGACCTGGGTCTGCGAGCAAGCGAAGTAGCGTCTATCCAGCTCGATGACCTGGACTGGGGAGAAGGCACGCTCCGGATTGCGAAAGCGAAAACAAAGCGCACAACTCTTCTGCCGTTGCCTGTGGAGACGGGGCGAGCGATCTCCGACTACCTCCGCTTCGGGCGCCCCAGCACGGCTAGCCGCGCACTGTTTGTACGCCACCGCGCTCCGCGCGATGAACCGGTAGGGCCGAGCCTCGTGCGCAACGCCGTACGCTGCGCCTACGCCCGGTGCGGCCAGGCTGAGCGGTGGACTGGAACCCACGTGCTCCGCCATTCTGTCGCTTCGAGGTTACTCAGGGAAGGGGCGAGTCTCAAGGACATCGCCGATCTACTGCGCCACCGCAGCGTCAACACGACGACGATCTATCTCAAAGTCGATCTGCCCCGGCTCAACGCCGTTGCATTGCCCTGGCCTGGGAGACGAACATGAAGGCCGCCCCAACGATGGTGTCTCTGGTCGAGTGCTATCTTGAACGCCGGCGGCGACTTGGCTTTGCTCTTCAAAGTGAGGAACAGCGTCTGATGTGCTTTGCACGCTTCGCTGATCAAATTGGCCACAGCGGTCCGATCACGGTGGAACTGGCTTTGCGTTGGGCCTGTTCGTCCAGCCGCTCCACAGCCGCCACCAGGGCAGGTCGGTTGAAGATCTTGAGCCCATTTGCCAAGTACCGCCTGCAGTTCGATCCCGCCACCGAAATTGCATCTTCCGGACTCTGTGGACCAGGATACCGACGGTTGACACCGCATATTTATTCGGAAGAGGAAATCGAGACGTTATTGGATACTGCTCGACAACTTCCGCCCACGGGTGGCCTGCGTCCAGTTACCTGTGAAACCGTCTTCGGTCTGCTCGCGGCCACGGGTTTGCGCATCTCGGAGGCGTTGGCACTTCGGCGCGAGGACGTCAACCTCGAACGCAGCCTCCTCACGATTCGTCAGAGCAAGTTTCGTAAAGCCCGCCAGGTTCCTCTACATCCGACCACCACCGAAGCCCTCCGCGCCTATGCCTGTATTCGGGATAAAAGGCTGCCCGCGTCGACGACCGAAGCGTTCTTCGTGTCCGACTGCGGAAGGCCAGTGAACTATCGGCAGATCGCATATGCCTTCGCCCGTCTTCGAGTCCAGCTCGGATGGCAAGCCCGGGGAGGTCACCCGCACCCGCGCATCCACGACTTGAGGCACAGCTTTATCTGCCGACGTCTTATCGGCTGGTATCAGGAGGGGATCGATGTCGGTAATGCGATGCTGGTGCTCTCCACCTACGTCGGACATACCCAGGTCACCGACACGTTCTGGTATGTAACGGCAATACCTGAGCTGATGACCATCGCAGGCGATCGCTTCGAGCACTTCGCTCAAGGAGGCAATCATGCTTGACCCGAACCCATCACCGACGTTTCCGCAATTGCTGCAGCAGTTCTTTATGGAGCGCCTGATACAACAGCGTAATGCGAGCCCGCGAACGGTAGCGGCTTACCGAGACACCATGAGGCTGCTGCTCCAATTTACAGAACAGCGATTGCATCGGAGACCTGAACGCCTGGAACTCAGCGACATCGATGCACCCCTGGTTCTTCAGTTCCTCGACCACCTCGAAGCGGCCCGCCACAATAGCATCCGTAGTCGCAACCTTCGGCTTGCCGCCATTCGCTCGTTTCTGCGCTATGCTGCGTCCCGAGTACCAGAGTCGCTGGGCACAATTCAGCAGGTGCTCGCGATCCCGATGAAACGTTATGAGCGCCCGCTGGTCCGCTTCCTCTCCCGAGAAGAAATATGCGCCTTGCTCGATGCACCTAACCCCAACACATGGTGCGGCCAGCGCGATCGCGTGATGTTGGCGACCCTCTATAACACCGGCGCTCGGGTATCCGAACTCATCGGCATACGCGTCGCCGACGTCGAGCTGGATCGAAGCCCTTCTGTACGTCTTCACGGCAAGGGCCGCAAAGAACGTGCGGTCCCGCTCTGGCGCAGCACCGCAAACCAGATCCGGCTCTGGCTTCGGCAGATTGACGCTTCACCCGGACAGTGGCTCTTTCCAAATCGCTCAGGCGGACCGATGACGCGAACCGGAATAACCGGATCGTCTTAACCTCGCCTACGAGGCTGCGGCAACTCATTGCGTGGGACTCAAGGGCCGACGCATCTCACCGCACCTGGTTCGGCACGCGACTGCCATGCACCTGCTTCAGGCTGGCGTTGACCTTACGGTCATTGCGCTGTGGCTCGGTCACGAGAACCCAGCGACCACGCACATGTACATCGAGGCGGACCTGGCAATGAAGGAAAGAGCCCTCAGTACGCTTCAATTACCTCACAGCAGGCAACACCGATACAGGCCCACTGACCGCGTACTGCAGTTTCTCGAGGGCTTGTGATTATGCACGGCCAAGAACGATTCGCTAACTGAACCCTGCATTGCTCAAGAACTCAAATACGCGCGCGGCACGGTCCATAATTCGATTTATATCGGAACCCACGCCGTGCGCTCCGCTCCACTCAACGGCAAAGCATGCATAATCCCGGGGCGTCCATAATAGGTTCTATAGAAATGTTTCTATAGAACGTTTAACTGGTACTGGCTTGTCGATGGCTTGATGGCCGCGGGCTTTGTCGTCCATTTGGCAAATACCGCCGCCATCAAGCAGTACGAGGGCCTGAAGTACGCAGGCGATGAACGAGATGCTGTGTTTCTCGCCCATATCTTCCGCCTTGGGCTGCTGCCAGAAGGCTACACCTATCCGCCGGAGGAGCGAGGCCTGCGTGATCTCGCTCGCAAGCGCATGCAACTCGTACAGCAGAGCACGCTGAACACCCTCAGTATCGAGAACATCCTGGCCCGGCAGCTGAATCTGCGCCTCAACGCAGAGCAGGTCCGCCATCTCGATAGCGCGGCCGTAACTTCACTAGGTTTGCCGCCCCATATCGAGACTGCCCTGGCGGCAAACCTCGCTGTCGTGCACACTCTGCAAGCACAGATCAGGGTAATCGAGTCGAAACTTCATCGCGAAGTAAAACTGCGTCCCGAGTTCGCGATCCTCAAAACTGCGCCTGGTATCGGAGTCACACTCGCGACCACGATCATGCTGGAGACCGGCACCATAACCCGCTTTCGCACTGTCGGCCAGTTCAGCTCGTACTGTCGGTGCGTAGAAAGCAGGCGCGTCTCGAACGGCAGGAAGAAAGGCGAAGGCAATGCCAAAAACGGCAACAAGTACCTCTCCTGGGCCTTCATTGAAGCTGCCGCTGTTGCCATGCGCAGCTGTCCGCAGGCGAGACGCTTTTATGAGCGCAAGAAAGCCCGGCGCATGCCCGTGGTCGCTATGAAGGCTCTCGCGCACAAGCTCGCCCGTGCCGCGTTCTACATGTTGCGAGATGGCAAACCATTCGAGGTGACCAAATACTTTGGTTAGATCCGGCGGGGCCGTGAGCCCGGTAAAAGTGTTGGCGTGAACCCAGTCTAGTGATTGGGCCACGCGCTCCCGCCGCCCCCAATCAGCGACCGCTGGGATGCCCAGACCATGAGCCGATATGAGCCTGGCACTGCTAACGCAGCAAGCCGATCATTGGTGAATACTCCCGTGGACACCGGTCTGGTACCGATGGTTTTCTGGGGCTCTTCATGAGCCACGGGCGAATACCAGAACACCGGCCTTTGCCTTGATGCCGATGGATGACTGGTGCAGACCAGTTCTGCAACCCAAGCGAACGAAAAACCGGACGCATGCTCATGCGCGTCGACGTGGTAGGGGCTGAGACTGTTTCAGCTAAGCAGGGTAAAGCCTGAGAGAAGAGTATTTATCTCTTGATCCACGCCTTTCAATGGATGACACTTTTAATGGCGCGACGGTGTCAGAATTATTGCGTTCTACGCTTGTCGACAGCCCGGTAGAGATAGCGCCACTCACCCCTGATTCGAATGTAGGTCTCGTCCATCCTCCAGCTCCTGCCCACTGTCCGTTTGCACTGTCGAAACGCCTTCTCCAGGACCGGCAACAGTTTGAGTGCCCAACGATGAACCGTCGAATGATCGACCGCAACCCCGCGCTCGGCCATCATCCGTTCGAGATGACGCAGGCTCAGCGCATAGGCCACGTACCATCGAACGCACAGCAACATTACGTCTAGCGGGTAATGCAACCGTTTGAGTACTTTTGCCACGGCCGGACTCAGCTTCTCGGTCATCGATCAAGTCACGCATTAAGGCCCGTCAGCATAGCAGACCGCCTTATTGCGACAGATCCGGTTCAAGCGCCTTCTCGATGCTCTCGATGACGTCGTAGCGGCTGTACTCACGAGCGAGCACAAGGTGGTAGCCGAGCACGGCGCGCGTGCAGACGTCGATGATGACAAGCAGCCAGACCCGCTCGATTTCGAACTCGTGCTTCAAGCCCAGCGGATCGGACACGACTACCTTGAGCCGGATGTCGAGCTTGTGACCATCGAGTTCGACGACCTGATAGGGGCGGCTTGCCGGTGGCGCGCCTGCCTGATCCTCGGGGCGAGGCAAGCCTTTGAGGTGCGAGGCGCCAGCCGCGCGTGCAGCAGTACCGAAGCTGCGTAGCCAGCTCCGCCTTCACGCACGCTGAGAGGGAGCGAATCGCCTGGCGTGCCGTATTGAACGGATAGTCCACCGCAGTCAAGCCCACTTGGCGGCACTGCTGCAGGAATTATGCTTGTAGGCCGCACGTGACAGCGCCGATCTCTCCGCGTCGTGCTACGCATTCGAAGCGCTCAATGCGTCCAGCGCGTCGAGTATCGCCTCGGGCGTCGCCGGCGCACGCAATGACGGAGCATGTTGCGAGCCCGGCACCGCGGCCGCGATCGCGTCGCGAATCGCGAGAAACACCGAGAGCGACAGCAGGAACGGCGGCTCGCCTACAGCCTTCGAGCGGAACACGGTCGGCTCCGCGTTGCTGTTGTCGTAGAGCCGCACGTGGAACGCAGCGGGCGTGTCGCTGAGCGCGGGAATCTTGTATGTCGACGGCGCGTGCGTCATCAGGCGGCCGTCGCGGTTCCACCAGAGTTCCTCGGTGGTGAGCCAGCCCATGCCCTGAATGAAGCCGCCTTCGATCTGGCCGAGATCGATCGCCGGATTGATCGATCGGCCCGCGTCGTGCAGCACGTCCGCGCGTACGAGCCTCGACTCGCCGGTCAGCGTATCGACGACCACCTCCGACACCGCCCCGCCATACGCGAAGTAATATAACGGACGACCGGTCAGCGTCTCCGCATCACAATGCACTTTCGGCGTCGCGTAGAAGCCGTCCGACCACAATTGCACGCGCGCCAGATACGCGGCGTTGATCAGCTGTTCGAACGTCAGCGCGTTGCCGTTCACCGAGACGCTGCCGCGCGCGAACTGCACGTCGTTGGCGTCGCCGCCGAGCTGACGCGCCGCGAGTTCAGCCAGGCGCGCGCGGATCGTCTGCGCGGCGGCTTCGGCGGCCATGCCGTTCAGGTCGCTGCCTGTCGAGGCCGAGGTAGCGGAGGTGTTGGCGATTTTTGAGGTATCGGTTGCGGTCACCCGTATGCGCGATAACGGCAAGCCGAACTGATTCGCGACCACCTGCGCGACTTTCGTGTTGAGCCCTTGGCCCATCTCGATGCCGCCATGATTGACGAGCACGGAACCGTCTTTGTATACGTGCACGAGCGCGCCGGCTTGATTCAGGAACGCCACGTTGAACGAGATGCCGAACTTGACCGGCGAAAACGCGAGGCCGCGTTTGAGCACGGGACTCTTTGCGTTGAATTCGGCGACCGCCGCGCGACGCGCGCGGTAGTCGCTCGAATCGAGCAGCGCGTCGGTCAGTGGCGCGAGGATGTTATCTTCGACGCGCTGTCCGTACGGCGTCGTATCGCGTTCGCCTATGCCGTAGTAATTCGCGAGCCGCACGTCGAGCGGATCGAGCCGCAACTCGCGCGCGATGCCGTCGAGCAACACCTCCATCATGAGCGCGGCCTGCGGTACGCCGAAGCCCCGAAACGCGGTGTTCGACTGCGTATTGGTTTTGCAGCACAGCGCGACGATATCGACGTCGGACAGGTAGTACGCGTTGTCGAAGTGCCACACCGCGCGCGTTGCGACCGCGCCGGACAGATCGGTGGAATAGCCGGCGCGCAATGCGATTTCGACGCGCACGCCGAGCAGTCGGCCCCGATCGTCGAAGCCCGCTTCGTATTCGTACACGGCGTCGTGGCGCTTGCCGGTGATCAGAAAGTCGTCGTCGCGATCGGCGCGCAGCTTGACCGGCCGATGCAGGCGTTGCGCCGCAAGCGCAGCCACGCACGCGAACAGCGCCGACTGCGATTCCTTGCCGCCGAAGCCGCCGCCCATGCGCCGGCATTCGCACACGACGTTATGTGCGGGCCAGCCGAGCATATCCGCGACGACCTGCTGGTTTTCGCTCGGATGCTGCGTCGAGCTGTAGACAAGCATGCCGTCCATCTCCTGCGGCACCGCATAGGCGATCTGGCCTTCGAGATAGAAATGCTCCTGGCCGCCGACCTCGAACCTACCGGCGAGCCGATGCGGTGCGGCGGCGATCTTCGCGTTGGGGTCACCACGCCGCAGATGCAGCGGCGGCTGCACGAACTGATTCGCGGCTTTAGCATCGGCTGCGGTGAGGATCGCGTCGAGCGGCTCATATTGGATCACGTCGTCGCTTTTCGCCAGCGTGGCGGCGCGGCGGGCAAGTTCGTGGCTCTCTGCAATCACCGCGAAGACCGGCTGACCCAGGTACAGCACTTCGCCGTCAGCGAGGATCGGGTCGTCGTGCACTAATTGGCCGCTATTGTTTTCGCCGGGGATATCGTCGGCGCACAGCACCGCTATGACGCCGGGCGCGTTTCGGACCGCGTCGAGGTCTAACTTCACGATGCGCGCATGCGCATGGCGCGACAGGCCAAGGGCCGCGTGCAGCGTGCCGTGCAGCTCGGCGATGTCGTCGGTGTAGGTCGCTTCGCCGCTTACGTGCAGCGCGGCGGATTCGTGTGGCAACGGCACACCGATTGACGCGCCGCTCTCGCCATCGTTAGGCGTCGCATGGCGTTGATCGGCACGCTCGGCCGCGCGTTCGACAAAGGCATCCGTCCGGTTCATCACGGCGACTGTTTCGCGGCTGCGTTCGCCGCGAACGCGATTGTGTTGACGTCGCAGAGACGCGAGCGGCGCGTCGGCGCGCGTTTCGAGACGGAAGCGCCACAGCAGATTGCGCGCGACCTTCAGCCGATACGCACGCGACGCGCGCATGTCGGTGAGCGGCTGGTAATCGGCGGCGAGCGCGTCCATCGCGAGACGGACGGTCTCGTCGTTCCACGCGGCGCCGTTGAGCAAGGCTTCAGTGTGGGTGGCGCGCTTCGGTGTCGCCGCCATGCCGCCGAACGCGACGCGCGCCGTGCGGATCGTGCCGTCTTCCGCGACGTGCAGCGCGAACGCCGCGCACACCGCCGAGATGTCCTGGTCGTAACGTTTCGCGACCTTGTAGGTGCGAAACCGTAGCGCGCCGCCCGGGCGCGGCACGCGCAGCGCGCTGACGAATTCGCCGGGCGCGAGCGCGGTCTTCTGATAGCCGAGGTAGAACGCGTCGAGCGGCAGCGTGCGGGTCCTGCGATCGCGGCGCAGCTCGACGTCGGCGCCCAGCGCGAGCAGTGCCGGCATCGAATCGCCGATCGGCGAGCCGTTCGCGACGTTGCCCCCGAGCGTGCCCGCATTGCGGATCGGCAGCGATGCGAAGCGCGTCCAAAGTTCGGCGAGCTCAGGGTAGTCGGCGGTGAGCGCCGCGTACGCGTCTTCGAGCGTGACCGCCGCGCCGATGGTCAGCGTATGCGCGTCGCGCGCGATCGCTTTCAACTCGGCGACGTTGCCGATGTACAGCAGGTCGCCGAGATCGCGCAACTGCTTGGTGACCCATAAGCCGACGTCGGTGCTGCCCGCGATGATGCGCGCGTCCGGATGCTGCATGCGCAGCGTCGCGAACGCCTCGAGCGTGCGCGGGGCGTGGAAGGTCGGCGAGCCGAATGTGGGGCCGCGGGTGTCGGGCGCGCTGTATTCGAACGTGTCCTTGCGTTGCAGTGTGCGCAGCGTGGCCGCGATCGCATCGCGATCGAGCGCGACGCGCGGATGCTGCACATAGTCGAACATCCTCTGTGCAGCATCGATGATCGGCCGGTAGCCTGTGCAGCGGCACAGATTGCCGGATAACGAGGCGTCGATTTCGTCGCGGGTCGGCAGGCCGGCACTGGCGGGCTGGTTCTCGTACAGCGCCCACATCGACATCACAAAGCCGGGCGTGCAGAAGCCGCATTGTGAACCGTGACAATCGACCAGCGCCTGCTGCACCGGATGCAGCGCGCCGGTCGCGGCGCGCAGGTCTTCGACTGTGAAGAGGGCGCGGCCGTCGAGCGTGGGCAGGAACTGGATGCAGGCGTTGACCGCCTTCAGCGTGAGTTCGCCACGCGCGTCGAGTTCACCGATCACGACCGTGCACGCGCCGCAACCGCCTTCCGCGCAGCCCTCCTTGGTGCCGGTGCAGTGTAAGTCCTCGCGCAGGTGCGTCAGCACGGTGCGCGTCGCCGGAACGCCCGCGACCTCGCGGACGGCCCCTTGGTGATAGAAGCGGATGGTTTGCGTTGTCATGGCGAATCGGAAGACAGTGCGGATCGGGCGGGCGTTACGCATGGGGCCGCAAAAGCGGACTTCGGGACAATCGTATTCATGCAATTCGGCTCATCAATTCGGATTCAATGGTCATAGCCGTGCAAAATGAGGCATGCAGATTCCCAAACGCGAGCTGGCAAAGAAGATAGTTGGCCCCGCCTCTTCCAACTGATCGAGCAGAGTCTGTCTCACAAGAGCTGCTGTTCCTACTACGCACAATTCACTCTCTACTGCGGCGTCTAAGGTTGTGGTTTGGTGGAAGGGAATTGCATTGAGGTCGTACGAGTATTTGAAGTTTTTAAGCCATCGCTCTCGAAAGCAGGTGCCGCGACCGAATATGCATGGTTTGCAGATTGGTGGATCACAATCATGCGAAACAAGCGACCCGAAAAATGATGATTGGCCGTCTGCGCCCGTGTTGTGCCCGTCCTCGGTACGTATGCGTCAGTAAACTTCCGAACGGCGCCGGTCCTACGCATGCGATATTTGCGCCCTTTGCAGCGGCCCGGCGCGCAGACTCTGGTCAATTGGTGGCGATCCACGTCAGCGGGCGGAAGATATGCCGTTGGCTCTGTGCCAGATAGCGCGCATCACCTCTGCGGCAACCGACAAGCGTGGCCGTAGGCGAGGTTGCGCGGGGGATTGGTGAGTCGAACCATGAATTTTCCTCGTGGAGGCTAGCGTGATCGAGATGCCGCAAGTGTCGTGCCAAACCAAAAAAGTCATGCAGGACAACGCGATCACTTGGCAATACCTTGGCTTCTTCCCGACATTGTCGAAAATCTGACAAGTGAGGTAGTCGATCGGAACGCGTGGACGCCAACGGGTTGACCAGCGACCTGATTCAGATGGTATCGCTGCGTGAATGGCACAGGTGACAGGTAGCCAAGTCGATCCTGCCTGCGTTGCCTGTTAAAGAGGATCTCAATGTATTCGGTGATGGCTCGCCGTGCCTCTTCGCGTGTGGCGAAGCGTCGATGATAGACCAGCTCACTTTTGAATGTACCCCAGAACGACTCAATCGGTGCGTTGTCGAAGCAGTTGAACTGCCCCGGGTTTTCCCTCGGAATTACCCGCAAATTGTTCGTAATTCTGCGATGGGATGGTCTGTAAACGAAGACAGCGGATGTTAACTTTGGAGCCGTTCATGATCCGTGATGCCGGGCGTTGTCGCACACCCCTGATCTCGATGACTGGGCAAGTGAAGAGTTTGGTGCTGCCGAACTTGGCGACGCTCGCCTGACCAGACGGCTCGTGATGCTGCCGCGTAGGCTTTCGACGAGTCCGCATTGCTCTTTTCCGCAATCGTTCAATGCTTCTGAACTGAAGGCGGCTTATCGGTTTTTCGATAACCCACAGGTGGATGTTGATGGCGTGCTGAGCGCGCACATCGGCCAAACGCTTTGTCGCATGCAGCAGGTGCCGATCGTACTTGCGGTTCAGGACACCACTGAGTTCAATTTGTCTCATTTGCGGGCAACCGAAGGTCTGGGATATGGCTCCGATCCACACGTTCGTGGTTATACAGGCTGCTTGCGCTCACGCCTGAGGGACTGCCACTCGGCGTGATCGGCCTGAAGACGTGGATACGTAGGCCGGAGGAGTTGGGTAAGAAACATCTGCGCGGACAACGAAGCGTACAAGAGAAAGAGAGCGCGAAATGGCTCGAAGGTATCGAGCAGCTGGGCATACTCAAGATACACTGTCCGCATACGCAAGTCATCGGCGTGAGCGATCGCGAAGGCGATGTCTACGATGGGCTCTGTCAGGTTGACGCAGGAGCGGGGGTAGAATGAAGCGATGAAGAAAAGAAAGTCGCTTTATCACGGTCACCGCTTCCCTGTCATCGTCATCAGCTGCGCAGCAAAGGCCACCATCATGCCGTCGCTCTCGATCGGAATGGAAAGCGCCTGTACAACAAAGCGCTGCCCAACGATGAGGCCAAACTGCGCGCGCTCATCTCCGAACTCAAGGCGCACGGCCAACTTCTGTTCGTCGTCGATCAGCCCGCCACCGTCAGCGCGCTGGCCGTGATGAAGGTGTCCTGGTCGCCTATCTGCCGGGTCTGGCCATGCGCCGCATCGCCGATCTGCATGCCGGTGAAGCCAAGACCGACGCCCGCGATGCCGCCATCATTGCAGAAGCCGCCCGCTCGATGCCGCATACACTGCGCTCGCTTCGATTGGCTGATGAGCAACTCGCTGAACTCACCATGCTGTGCGGCTTCGATGACGATCTCGCCGCGCAAATCACGCAGACCAGCAACCGTATTCGCGGCCTGCTCACCCAGATTCATCCCGCTCTGGAGCGGGTTCTGGGACCGCGCCTCGACCATCCGGCCGTGCTTGACCTGCTCGAGCGATATCCGTCGCCCGCCGAACTTGCGGCCGCCAGCGAGAAGACTCTTGCTAACCGCCTCACCAAACTCGCACCCCGCATGGGCAAAAGCCTCGCGGCCGAAATCGTTCAGGCGAAGCTGTGGTCGTGCCCGGCACGCAGGCCGCGACCATCGTCATGCCACGTTTGGCCCAGCAGCTCGCCGCCTTGCGTAAGCAACGCGACGAAGTTGCCAGCGAAATGGAATGCTTGGTGCATGCACACCCTCTTTGGCCGGTCCTGACCAGTATGCCGGGAGTCGGCGTCAGGACCGCCGCCAGACTCCTCACCGAAGTCGCTCACAAAGCCTTCGCCTCAGCCGCGCATCTTGCCGCCTACGCCGGCCTTGCGCCGGTGACACGACGCTCTGGTTCCTCCGTGGCGAACACCCGTCCAGACGAGGCAACAAGGTGCTCAAGAGAGCGCTCTTCCTCTCTGCCTTTGCCGCCTTACGGGACCCGGTCTCCAAGGACTATTACGCTCGCAAGGTCCAGCAGGGCAAGCGCCACAATCAGGCGCTCATTGCTCTCGCCAGACGTCGCTGCGACGTGCTGTTCGCCATGCTGCGTGATGCCACCTTCTATCAACCGAAATCCGCCCCTAATGCTTGACGAATCACATAGGGGCACGTTACCTGCCGCAGTTGTCGCGGCGGTTCGAGCGACTGCAACGGCTCGGAAGTGTGAGTTCGCTGATGCAGGAAGCTGACGTCGGGGTGCTCAGCGGCAACTGTCAGCAATTGGCCACATTGCTGACGTACAACCGAGTGGCCCGCAATGTCCGCTACGGCCGAATGGACTAAACCGCTCGCGCGGTAAGGGGCTCCGTCCCGCCTCTGGCGGCGATTGAGAGGTCAGTGGCACGGGTGCTTATGTTGGTGACTGAGGCAACCGACCTTTGCGATCGCGTAACTTTCATGCGATTGGGCCGCGCGCTCCCGCCGTCCGCGATCAGCGACCGTTGGGATGCCCAGACCATGAACCGAAATGAGCCTGGCACTGCTAACGCAGCAAGCCGATCATTGGTGAATACTCCCGTGGACACCGGTCTGGTACCGATGGTTTTCTGGGAGCCCTTCATGAGCCACGGGCGAACGCCAGAACACCGGCCTTCGCCTTGATCCCGATGGATGAGTGGTGGAGACTAGTTCTGCAACCAAGCGACCGAAAAACCGGATGCATGCTCATGCGCGTCGACGTCGTGGGGGGGCTGAAACTGTTTCAGCTAAGCAGGGTAGCAAAACCTGAGAGAGGAGTATTTATCTCTTGATCCACGCCTTTCAATGGATGACACTTTTTATGACGCAACGGTGTCAGAGTTATTGCGGTCTACGTCAGCGGTTTAGTACATGAGGCACTCTCTTCCCTTCCTGATTACGTGGGGTGACATGATTGGGCGATCAGCGACCGTTCGAAGATTGCAGTTTGCAGTTCGCAAAGCGGACGTACTCGTCCCGACACCCGACATAGTTTCGTGACGCTACAGACTATTCAGGAAGCTCAGGAGCTCGCCGGTCGGCCAGTAGCGTCCTAGTTTGCAGCGTGGCGGAGATGCCTTCTGAAGGGCTTGCTACCTCATCGCAAGCATCGCTTCGAGATATTCGGCCACATCGTCTCGATACCCACATGGTGTCCAACGATCCCCACTTTGAGGCGAAGGCCGCCGATGTGATCGGGCTGTACCTCAATCCGCCGTTGCATGCGGTGGTGTTCTGCGTGGACGAGAAGACAGCCATCCAGGCGCTGGATCGCAAGGACCGGATGTTGCCGCTCTCGCCCGGGCGCGCCGAGAGCCATGGCTTCGAATACAAACGTAACGGCACGCTGAGCCTGTTCGCCGCATTGAATGTCGCCACCGGTGAAGTGCTGGGCAAAACCGCGCCACGCCATACCAGCGCCCAGTTTGTTGCGTTCCTTACCGAGGTGATGTCGGCACAGCCGCGCGGAAAAGAGATTCATGTAATTTGCGACAACGTGAGCAGCCACAAAACCGACGCCGTTCAAACATTTCTGGCTGACCATCCGAAGGTCTCGATACATTACACCCCCACGTATTCGTCATGGCTGAATCAGGTCGAGAACTGGTTTGCCCGGATCCAGCGCGACGTCATTGCGCGTGGCGTATTCACCAGCACCAAAGATCTCGACAAAAAGCTCATGCGTTACATCCGTCAATACAACAAACAGGCACTTCCATTGAAATGGAAGTACTCCGATCCATCGCGGCGAATCCGGTGCAATTCATCCGGTTCAATGGACTAGCAGCAGATCGTCCAGTACGTGACCACGACACCACGTTCGAGCAGCAACGCCTCGACGTCGCGCAGGCTCAGGCTGAACCGGAAATACCAGCGAACCGCGCAGTTGACTACGATGGCAGGGAAGCGATGACCATGATAAAGCGGTTTTGTCTTCTTCATTACGTCACTCTATCGCCACCATTTCACTAATCTGATAGAGCCCGGCGCAGCCCTTGATGGTCGTAGTTAGCTATCGTCGCATGACAGGACGGCAAATCAGGGGAAACGGCCACAGGCACAAACCGAAACCGAGATGAACCCCGCGCGGCGAGCGCCTACGTGCGGCCGCTCGGCCGCACCTGGCCAAAGACTCGGAACGAGGCTCGATGCGTAGCGCAGCCTTAGAGAGAGCTAACCAGCGCGAACGGCCCGCAGCGTGCCGGCTGGTGCATAGTTGTTCTCGATGAGGAACAGACTGCGATCCTTGCCAGAGATCCAGGCCGGTTCACGGCCCCGGCCGCTCCACTCAAGACCAGTGGCCGGGTCTCGGTACTTCGCGACAACCGGCTTCACGTGGTACGTGCCACGTCGATATCGCCGGAGCTCGTTCGAAGTAATATCCCACTCGGTCATCTTCTCACGAATCTCCCGCAAAACGTTCTGCCGTTCGTCCTGCCTCGCACTCTCGATGCGCCGGTTCAACTTTTGCAGCTCGGCGATGAGGTGCTTGTACGTATCGCCTTTCACCTAATTCTGTCCTCCGTGCTAGTTGATGCGATCAGTTCGAGCCGGCCGCATTCGGTGCAGTCGGCTTCCACGTCTGGAAAGCCTTGTCAGGCTTTGTCAAGTTAAGCGATGGAGTTTGCCAACCCCATTAAAGGAGACATCCTTTTCAGATAACCAGGTATTGGCAGTCCAGCGCGTTCAACGCCACGCTCCTGATTCCCTTACCACGTTGCGCATCTTGCTCGGACAATGGCTCTCTTCCTGTGCAATAGAGCGTGCGACGGTACTGTCAAGTTAGCGGGCGTGGATTACCTTTATCGAAGAACGCATAGTATCCTTACCGGGTTTGAACGCAGCACCTTCCGGAAGCAACGCTTTGCTGCGGCCTTATCGCGCCGCTTTTGCGCCAGCACGTCGAGTTCAGCGCCATGCTCGTCGACCGCTCGCGACAACAGATACCGCTCGCCGCGCAGCATCACGAACATCTCGTCCAGATGCGATGTGCTGCCCGGCTTGGGCCGCGCCGCTTTGGCGCGCTGGGCGAATCGAGTGCCAAAAGCTTCTCGCACCAGCAGCGGATCGTCTCGTACGTGACCACAACACGATGATCGAGCAGCAACTCCTCGACGCCGCGCAGCTGATGACGATAGCAGGAAAGTGATGACCATGATAAAGCGATTTTGTCTTCTTCATTACCTCATTCTACCGTCCCAATTCAATAAACTGAGAGCCTCATCAACCGCTGGCAGTACACCGTCGATGCATTAGCATGGGGAGTTTTGATAATGATCAATTCACAAATCGTCCTGCACTGTTAATCTTCCAACGAAGATACGTATTTCCGGACAATGGGATCGGGGAAGAAAGATGGCAACAGGTACAGTAAAGTGGTTTAACGAGTCAAAGGGCTTTGGGTTTATCACACCAGATGATGGAAGCACTGACGTGTTTGCGCACTTCTCTGAAATCCGTGTGGAGGGCTTCAAGACCTTGCGGGAGAACGTGCGAGTGAGATTCGACGTAAAAGATGGTCCTAAGGGCAAGCTTGCGACAAGCATCGAACTACTTTGACTGCTCTGGTGAAAATAGGCGGTCTGCACGAGATTTTTCTTTTATAGAAGATACCTCATCAAGCAGACACGATGGCCTCCCAGACTACGGGCGCGGTGGCATATATGATGTCCCAGCTCAATACCAGAGAGAGTGATCGTTGCGTTCCTGAAACGCTTGAAGCCGATCCGGGACTTGCCGTTGCAGTGGTTCTGCTCAATCAAATTATTGAGATATTTCGACGATCGGACCTTCGTGTCCTCAGACAGCAAGCCATCGGCCTTCATCTCGCGCACTGCACCGTAATGGTCTTCGGTGGCTGGCCCTGATGTCTGATTGCCTTCCTGAAAAAGGCTTTTACCGCCTTCACGTCGCGCTGGGCACTGAGCATGAAGTCCACCGTCTGGCCCACCCGATCCACCGCCCGATAAAGATAGACCCCCTTGCCGCACAGCTTGAGATACGTCTCGTCAAGACGCCAGGACTGGCCGATGGGCCTGCCAAAACGATTCCACCGTTTGACGAACTCCGGTGCAACGCACCGCACCCAGCGCAGGATCGTCGTGCGGGCCCAGCGACAGACCCCGTTCCGCCATCATTCGGCCAGATCGCGCAAACTAAGCTTGTAGCGCAGGTACCAGCAACTGATCACATCGCGGTCGAAGTGACGGCGTGCAAACAGTTCGTCCAAGCTCTTCAGCGTGCACATCACCAGCTCTCAATTCGCTCAGCCCGACACCTTAACCGATTCGGCGCGCTATTTGAACCGGAGCCTTGAATGTATTTGACCTCAACGGGACGGCTCATTCGTTCTTGCTCGGGCTGAGCGGGCAGTGGATTGGTTGCATGCCCCGGGGAAACTCGAAGAAGCCCCCCGGGGAACTCATCACCGCCACTACGTGCCTGCACTGCAGCAATAGGCGAGCAGAAAGGTAGGAGTCCCGGGCGTCTCTGCCACGATCGTGCGGATCTCCCTGTTGAGCTTAGCCATTGCAGCGGACACATAGTCGGGAGCCGGCAGCTTGTTCGTATTGAAGTCGTGGACTGCCACAACAATGGCCTTGTTGTCTGCCGTCACGGGGTGGGCGAGAGCCCGATCTTCTTCCACAAACCTTTGCTCGCGTGTCGCGACAGCACCGACTTGTCCCACGCAATAGCCGTGGGTGCCCGACATCACATGAATCGTATGGCCGTCGCCCTCTAGCCCTGCAGCGATCTTCTCAAGAGCCACTGCGACGTCCCTTACGCTACATTTCCCATGGAACCCCCAAATCTGCACAGTACCAAGGTTGTCGTCGGTAATTTTTTCGAGTTCTGCCATATCCGTTTCCGAAGGAATTATAGGAAGCGCGTCGTGATGCACGGCTAAGAAGCTGTCCAACCATCCTTGAGAAGAGTCCGCTTGGCTACCGCGCGCCGCAAGCGCGAGGTAGAAGTTTGCCGCGAGGACAGGGGAGAAACAAGACAATTAACATCAAGATAATTGATATGAAGTTCAGTCCGCGCGAACTGTGGCGCAGCAGTTATTTTCATGCGGGACAGTGCAAACATTTCCACTGGCCGCCCTTGACCTTGATGGGCTGGGGTTGCTGGTACCTGCGCTACAAGCTAGGATCTGGCCAAATGATGGCGGAACGCGGTCTGTCGCTGGCCCGCACGACGATCCTGCGCTGGGTGCGGCGCGTTGCACCGGAGTTCGTCAAACGGTGGAATCGTTTTGGCAGGCCCATCGGCCAGTCCTGGCGTCTTGACGAGACTTATCTCAAGCTGTGCGGCAAGGGGTCTATTCTTTATCGGGCGGTGGATCGGGTGGGCCAGACGGTGGACTTCATGCTCAGTGCCAAGCGCGACGTGAAGACGGTAAAAGCCTTTTTCAGGAAGGCAATCAGACATCGCGTTGTGGCTGGGACATGAATCGGTAGAAACAACGCAGATCGGCGCCAGCCGCCGGAGACCATCACGCTCGACGGCTATGCTGCCTCGCACCGCGTGGTGCGCGAAATGAAGACCGGTGGTCTGCTGCCTGAAGACACGAAGGTCCGGTCCTCAAAATATCTGAACAACGTGATCGAGCAAGACCATCGCCACATCAAGTCCAGAACGAACGTGATCCTTGGGTTCAAGCGATTCGGGAGCGCCGCGACCACGATTTCAGGAATCGAGTTGACGCATCGCATTCGCAAGGAGCAGCTCGATCTCGCGAAGCTCGGCCTCAAGGAGGCCGCTGCGCCAGCCGTATGGAATGCGGACCTGTTTGATCGGTAAGCTTTCCTACCTATATAGATTTTCTCGACCCGCTTACCTATTTGCACCAGAACCCCGGTTGGCGCCCGTGACTGTGATGGCCAGCGGAATGCCGCGCATCTACGACGATGTGCCGTTTCGAGCCGAGCTTGCCCCGGTCTGTCGGGTTGGGGTCGGTTTCCTGGCCCCCCGGGGGCTGGCAACACTGGCGGCATCAAGACTCGCCCGATCCCAATCAATCTGGTCGTGCTCACGCAACCGGCGAAGCATCGCCAGATGCAATTGCTCCCAAACACCTGCGGCCTGCCAGTCTCGTAGTCGTGGCCAGTACGTCATGCCGCTACCGAAACCCAGTTCCTTCGGCAGGTATTCCCCGGAATGCCAGTCTGCAGGACGTACAGGATGCCATTCAAGGCTGCTCGGTCATCTACCGTTCGGCGTCGGCCGCCTTTGGGCGATGGTGCGAACACTGGAATCAGTGGCTCCAATGCCGCCCATAACTCGTTACTGATTTTGCGTCTGGACATGCTGCCAGGATATGGCCTTCATGGCCTCATGTCCAGGTTGTGTTAGCCACACTCAGTCTGAAAATACGGTGTGCTCCCTACCGGTATGTGCGAATTGCCTCGCTCCACGACGACGTCAGTCATGAGATGGACGACAGAAATTCACGTAAGCGCAATGCACCGGACTGAACCTGCCCTGTGTCGCCAGAATAGGTCAGACGCACATGTCCGGGTGCCCCGAAAAAACTGCCGGGAATGAGAGCGACACCGTGGCTCTCCAGCAAGACGGAGCAGAACACTTCGTCGTCGGTGATTAATTTCCCTTGACTGCGCTTGCCTATGGTTTGGCTGATATCCAGAAACAGGTAGAAGGCGCCGGACGGTACGCTGTAGCTGATATGAGGGGCGGCTTCAAGGTGCGCAAGTAATAGCTGCCTGCGCGTGAACAGTCGATCCCTCACAGCGAAGGAAAAAGACTGATCGCCGCTGAATGCTGCGGCCGCGGCCGCTGCTGTAACGGACGGCAGGTTTGAAATGGAATTGGAGTTGAGCGTGGTGACCGCAGCAGCAATCCTTTCGTTGGCTGCCATCATGCCAACCCGCCATCCCGGCATTCCATAGAGCTTCGATGCGCTGTCAACCTTGATGATACGCTCCGCCAGATCTGGAGCGACAGAAAAAAGGTCGGGACAACGGTCCATCTCGAAGACGAAGCGCTGATAGACATCGTCTGAGATGATCCAGATATCCCGTTTGCGCATGACTTGCGCCAGCGATGTGAGTTCTTCGGTGGTATAGACTGCGCCAGTCGGGTTGCCCGGTGAATTCAGGATGACGGCACGGACCTCGTCGGTGAGTGCGCCTTCAAGAGCCTCGGGCGACATCTTGTAACCCGTTGCGGCGCAGCAAGGTATCCGGGTGACATCGGCACCGACAAGGGCCGCGATGTCGAAATACGTTGGCCAGCAAGGTGTTGGCACAACGACCTTGTCGCCCGGGCGGATGATTGCCCTCAGGGCGCTGAAGAGCAGGTGCTTCGCACCGAGACCTGCAACCAGATTGTTCGCCGAATAGCAGCTGATTCCTGATCGGCGCAGGTAACCCAGATAGGCGGTCAGAAGTGCCTCATCTCCTCGGCTGGACCCGTAAGCACCGTTATCTTCGCAAGCGGCAGTAACTGCGGCTTGCACGATATGGGGCGCGGGAAGAAATCCGGGGAGTCCGACACCGAGATCAATGACAGGGCCCTGAACTTTTCTGACGTTTTGAGCTACGCCGAGGATAGGGCAGAACCGGGCAAATTCGAGGTCAGGGGCAAGCGTAGGCATGGATATGTCTTCTCGCTGTTTCAGGCCACAAGTTCGGCCACGCAACTGCGCGCCCTGAGCGCCGCCATATACGTCGCGCTGGCCGTAATAATGTCGAGATTGCCTGCACTTGGATCGAGATAGTGACCTGCGCCTTCGACGCGAACCATCGTGAACAGACGGTTGCCGCTGTAGTGAAGACCGACGACCACCTCATAACCCGGCACGGCAGACTGCACCTGTCTGACGGCAAGGTCGACTTCGCGTTGTGTTGCCGCAAGATCGACTTCGTCAATCAGTGCCGATACCGCAGTCTGCATGTAGACGTTCGGCTTGGCAGGGTTGATGTTCAGGATTGCCTTGACGTCCTCGCACTGGGTGAATTGCTTTAACGCATTCTCGGTCGTCGTGATATAGTTGCTCAGATTGCGACGCGTTGCAGGACCCGCACTCTCAGCACTGATCGAAGATACGACCTCGATGTAGCGGACATCCGGGTTGGCACGAGCAATAGCCGCTGCGATCGGGATTGATGCCTGACCACCGCAGGTAATCATGTTGATATTGCTTGCGTCGACCAGCTCCATGCCATTGAGCGACGGAACACACAGCTCACCCATAGGCGTCGGGGTGAGGTTGATGATCGCCTTCCCTGCTTCGATCAGGCAGGGGGCGTGTCCTTCGTGCGCCGATGCTGAAGTGGCATCAAAAACGAGATCAAACTGATCGATGCACTCCATGAGCCCGTCGATGCCGCGGGGCGTCGTTTCAACGCCGCGCTCGCGTGCGAACGTCAGACCGGACGACTCCTTTGAGCGTCCGGCGAATATTGCACAATCGAGGCCTGGTTCTGCGAGAACCTTGCAGAGTATGTCGCAGCCGATATTGCCGCTGCCGATAATGGCGGTTTTCAGTCCCATCTTTGATCTCCAGGGTCAAACGGTGGCGTCGGATTGAGACAGGCGACTGGCGACCGAAATAATCAGATCCTCCTGGCCCGCCACTGCGTTGCAACGCGCGAGTTCTTCATAGATCTTTCGTGGTTCGACGCGGAATTCGGATGCAGCGCGTGTGACGTGTTTTTCGAATCCACCACAGACACCGTAAAGACCGCTGATCAGATTCGACGTTTTTACTATTGTTGGCGTCTTCACCGGTGCGATGTCCGAGAGGCTTTCGACCGCGCGGCACAACTCAAAAACGTTAACGCCGGTTTCGAACCTGTAGCGCTCCAGTACTGCGCACAGCACCTCCAGCTGGGTATTGCCGGCGCCGGCACCGAAGCCACGCATACATCCGTCGATGACGGTAGCGCCAGCTTTGGCGGCGGCCAGGGAATTGGCAATGGCCAGGCCGAGATTGTTGTGAGCGTGAAAACCTACGGGAATGCTAATCTCTTTGACCAGCAGGCTCAATTTCTCGTGGGTGCTGTCTGGATCGTAATTGCCTGCTGAATCCATCAGGACGATGGCATTTGCGCCATAGGCCTGCAGCTTCGAGGCTTCGATGAGCAACCTCTCAGCGCTTGCCATGTGAGTCATCATCAGGACGCCCTGCACAAATGCGTTCCTCGCTCTTGCATGTTCGATATAGCTTTCAGTCAGGCTGGCTTCGGTGCAATGCGCTGCGATACGGAGCACTTCAACCCCGATGCGCAGTGCCGTATCGATGTCGCTTAACCGGGAAAATCCGGGAATCATATGAATTCCGAGTTTCGAACGTGTCAGGTTTGCTCGAGCGGTTTCAAGCATTTCGGTATCCCGGTGTCGCGCGATACCAAGCTGAAGGGAAGACGCGCCTAGACCATTACCATGACCGACCTCAATAACGTCGATACCGCAGCCGTCAACTGCTCGGCAGTATCTGGAAATTTCCTCAAGGGACAATGAGTGGGAGACGGCGTGATTCCCGTCGCGCAGCGTGGGGTCGTAGATTGAAATGGTCATTTGTGTAGACACTCCCTGTACAGGATCGAAGGGTATTGATGGTCAGGTTCGCGCTTTTCCAGGAACAACCGTTTTGGCAGGAGAGAGCAGAAAAAGTCAGCTGTATCTTTGATATGTGCATTTGCTTTTTTTTTGAATTTTTTGGGAAGCGTATCGGTGCAACTTAGTCTTTACTGTGTGACGCCCGAGACGTCATACGGCGTGATCGCGAGATCGCTTCATATTTCCAGAGCACAGATCGTGCCGACTTAGATTAGTCGGCTCAAGGCTCAAGGAGCCATCAGGCAACGTGCGACGCTGTCAGGCGGATTGGTATCCGACGTAGGTTGTTGTGCGGACCGCCGACGTGCGACAGTCGTCGTTTCGTTTGTAAGCATTCGGTCAATACGTGACAATTGACATGGGCTGAGGGACCGTCTATTTGCACCAGAGCCCTTGTAAGAGATCGCGACGGAGAATGGCGTGATTCTGCGGCCGGCAGTGTACTTGACTAGACGTGCAAAAGTGGGCTTCTCACCATGCGCCCTGAACAATTCGTCTCGCGAGCGCGGCCGTCATGCGGCGAAGACTACCGGTGCTGCGGGTTGACATACCGAAGGCAGCGGGGTGGGGACGAGGTCGTTGTGTATTCGGTAGTGGTGCAATTTGGATGCGCTGGTCTGTTACGCTCGGGATTTTGACGAGCACGACAAGAGCCCGGCGATCCTGTGCTACCACGGGCACATCCTGATGGAGAATCGCTCGGGGCTGGTGGTCGGCGCCGTGGTCAGTCACGCAGATGGTTTCTGCCGAGCGGGCCAGTGCGTTGCAGTTGCTCGATTGCGTGCCAAGTGCTCACGCAAAGACAGTTGGCGCCGACAAGGCGTATGACACCCGCGACTTCGTGAATGATTGCCGCGCTCGCAAGGTGACACCGCATGTTGCGCGCAACGATGAACGTTGGGGCGGCAGCGCAATCGACGGCACGCGGGCTACCGGATCAGCCAGATCATCCGCAAGCGAATCGAGGAGCATTTCGGCTGGGGTAAAACAGTCGGTCGGATCCGGCAGACGGTCTATCGTGGCATTCGGCGCGTCGACCAGCACTTCAAGCTGACGATGGTTGCGAGCAATCTGACCCGCATGGCCCGAATGCCAGAGGACATTCTGGCCACATCGTCTGGATACGCACATGGTGTCGAACGATCCTGACTTTGAGACCAAGGCCGCCGATGTGATCGGGCTGTACCTCAATCCGCCGTTGCACGCGGTGGTGTTCTGCGTGGACGAGAAGACGGCCATCCAGGCGCTCGATCGCAAGGACCGGATGTTGCCGCTCTCGCCCGGGCGCGCTGAGAGTCATGGCTTCGAATACAAACGCAATGGAACCCTGAGCCTGTTCGCCGCATTGAATGTCGCAACTGGCGAAGTGCTGGGCAAAACCGCGCCACGCCATACCAGCGCCCAGTTTGTCGCGTTCCTCACCGAGGTGGTATCGGCCCAGTCGCGCGGAAAGGAGATCCACGTGATCTGTGACAACGTGAGCAGCCACAAAACCGACGCCGTTCAAACATTTCTGGCTGACCATCCGAAAGTCTCGATACATTACACACCCACGTATTCGTCATGGCTGAATCAGGTCGAGAACTGGTTTGCCCGCATCCAGCGCGACGTCATTGCGCGTGGCGTATTCACCAGCACCAGGGATCTCGACAAAAAGCTCATGCGGTACATCCGTCAATACAACAAGCAAGCGCTCCCATTGAAATGGAAGTACTCCGATCCATCGCGGCGAATCCGGTGCAATTCATCCGGTTCAACGGACTAGCGCGTGGCCGGTGTCGGTCGGCGCAGGAAACTGCGGTACGCGATGGCGTCGTCTTTCGTCAGAGACGATAGTGCGCAACCTCGTTCGACGATTGCCCAGAGCATCAGTCGCTCGGCCTCCTTGAGGTAAGCACGATGAGCCCCTGAAGTCTCGTGCAGCGCGAGCCATGACCGCGCTGCCTCGTAGTCGTCGGTTGCTTTCAGCAAACAGGTCGCCTGGGGTGCCCGGAACTGTCCATGGGTGCCGTTCACCCGCTCAGGAACGCGCAGCGTTTCCCATGGTTCCAGCGGCGTCGGCCGTGGCGGGGCCCGGGCGTCGGCGCGCTCAACCAGCTCAGAGTGCGCGGTGAGGAACGCCTCGATGCGGCGCGTTCCGGCCGCACCAAGTCCCTAGACTGGTTCCCACCATCGGCGACGTTGCCGGGCTTGCACGATCAGGTCCGCAAGGGGGCACAATCTGTGCGCTTCGAGCGGCGAGACGCTGCGCGGCGTGAGCCAGTTGCTCACGGGGTCAGCCAGCGCTGGCCGCGGAAGCGGGGACCGTCGCAGTGTTTCAATGGCTCGCATGACGGATGAGCGATCGCCTCGCGTCGTCCCGTCGAGAAAGACTGCGGCAAGGTCGGGCGATTGCGCTCCAGTGCGTGCGCGCTCAGACGTCGGCGGATGCGTCGAAGCATGTTGCGTGCGGAGGTGTCCGTGACGTGTTCAGGAGCGAGATAGCGGGACACAGCTTCCCGCGCGCCGATGCCTGCGTACCAGCTGAGCACAGCAGCGAGCCTCGCATCACTGGGGAAGCGGACGGATGCTGCATCGGACGAGCGCGCTTGCATAGCGACACCTGATTCCAGGATCTTCGGCGTGAAAAGGAGCCAACCGTGTGTCAGTTTAGTGCGAGTGCGTCCAGGCGAACTGAAGATCCACTATCGTGACTTGCGGACGAGCCTCATCTCGTCTCTGCATGAATGGTTCGATGCCCAGTTGTCCGATCATCGTCACGATGCAAGGGCACGATCCCGGCATGAAGCATCATCATCCGATGAGCACCTCAACAGTGGAACAGGTCAACCGTCGCGGCAACTCATGCGCAGCCGCGCCCGCGATGAGTGTCTGATGCTACGTTCGCCTCGCGACCGCGTCCTGCATTGCCTGCGCCTCGAGCGCAACGACGAGGGTCGGTTCAAGCCGCCTGGCACACTCATGCAATGGGTGGCCACGCTCGGGATCGCGCATGCAACCCTGTATCGCCCTCTGGCGAACCTGGAGAGGGAAGGGCTGGTTGTGCGCGACGGAAATCAAATCGTGCTCGCGAAGATGCGACACAAAATGCCTGGCCTGCAAGCCGCCGGCAATGCTGTTGATGGGTGATCAACGATAGCCGATCCATGCTCGACAGCGGATTCAGTCCTGTTCGCAGGCTACCTGAGTTAACGCAAGTATTCAGCCAGCTTCGGATGCGATACTGTCACTTCAGGCTTCTGGTTGATATGCGCGATGATCGGTACACAAACACTGCTGACCTACGGCGCGTTTCTGGCCGTTGCGCTGCTTTACGCGAGCGCAGGTCAGGCTGGGGCTTCTGGATACATTGCCATAATGGCATTGTTGGGCTACGAGCCAGACATCATCAAGCCCACCGCGCTCGTCCTGAATATCCTCGTTTCCCTGGTCGCGAACTGGCGCTTCATTCGCGACAGGCATTTTAACTGGCAGCTGTTCTGGCCGTTTGCACTTCCGGCCATTCCCATGGCGCTATTGGGCGGCTATATAACGCTCCAGAAAACACGGTTTGAGTATCTGCTTGGCATCCTGTTGTTAATTGCCGGAACGTTATCGCTGACGCGAAAGCCATCAAATGATCACGCTGTGCGACCACCTCCCAGGCCGATCGCGCTGGTGTGCGGAGCGGTTATCGGGTTTGCCTCGGGGCTGACCGGGGTGGGCGGCGGCGTTCTGATGACACCACTTCTGTTGCTTTGTCGGTGGTGCTCCACGCGCACCGCAGCATCCGTTTCCGCGCTGTTCATCCTCTGCAATTCCATAGCGGCGCTGGCAGGTACCTGGAACGCCGCAGATCACCTTCCCAATGGGATCGGTCGGTTGGCGTTGGTGGTGATCGTGGGAGGCTGGTTTGGGGCACATCTGGGCAGCCGTTGGCTATCACCTCGCCAGATCCATTTTCTGCTGGGCATTGTGCTGATGGTTGCGAGCTTGAAGCTGCTCCTGCCCGTTTGAGTCACTGTAGTCCTAAAGGAACAGAGGCAGGAGGAGCGGCGTGCCAGTGATGCCATCTTTCCAGCGACTCGCTGCACGTGGACTGCTGGCGCGGTTAGTGCTCGGGCCGTTAAATCTTGCCCGAACGGGAGCCGCTTGCGCCACCCTTCAAGGACTCGCAATCCTGCGTCGCCCGTCAACTAAATGACGGATACGGGCTCATCTCCAGATATCGGGCTCGTCGAAACTGTCTGACGTTGCCGTGGCCTTCTTTGACGACTCGGAAACTTTACGGGCTGCGAGCTCCAGCTTGGCGAGAATTTGCCAAAAGCCCCCAAAATCCGCTCATCGCTTTCTGATTGGCCGCCCTGCAGGCGGGCGATGCTGCTGCAGGTGCTGTACAGCATCCGGTCTGAACGTCAGCTGATGGAGCAAACACAATACATTAAGGCCGCACGAAGCAACCTTGACGCATAGGAATTTGGAAGTGCCGGAGCAGGGCGGACCGTCGCAGCATGTGCAGCCGGTCGTGCTGATGACGAAGTGGACGGCGCCGTCAATGCGTAACGATTATCACGAACAGGACACGCTTTCGCTCAAACATGCCATTTCCCCGGCCTCAGGACGGACTGCGCCCGCTGAGCGGTCAGGCAACAATTTTTGCGCGCGCCAGCGCCTCGTGGATGCGGGCGCAACTGCGCCAGCGACTTGCCCCGGGTGATGCCGATGTAGCGCAACGGGATCCCGCACAGCAGGCAGTTCAACGGATCCGCGCCGAATGCACGGCTCTGCAGATTGCGGTAGCGGTTCGTCTTCATCGGCTCCACGTCCTGGTCCAGCAACGCGTAGACCTTGGGCACAGCCATTGACCCCGCACACGATTCGCCACGAATCCGTAGAAGTTGATCAGCCAGAAGTGCTTCTCCGGGATGTGCTGCACGAACCGGTCGATGAACGTTTCCGTCTCGAACTGTGCGACCCGATGCCGTCCGTCCCGATGGTCCAGATAGTCGAACGCCACCGTCTTGACGTCGTAATGCTTCAGCCTCGACTGCGACGACGGCGGGCGTTTGATATACCGGCCAAGGTAGTTCACGTTGCGGATATGGCTGTCCGACGGTGGCGCAAAATGGACGATCCATGGCTTGCCGTAGTGACCATCCAGCCAGCGGCCTCCACGCCACTTTTGTCGGGTACTGCGTTTTCAGCTCCTGCGGCAGAATCAGCGCAGTCGTACGACTGCCGCAATAGATCGACGATTGCGTGGCGCCACATCGGCATGACCTGTGCCTTCACGAAATATATCGACTTCCACTGCTCGCCGTCGGGCGTTAAGCCCCCGCAGGTCACGCTCAGATGGACATGCACGTTTCATTGCAGGTTGCGCCCGAACGTGTGCAGCGCCGTCAAGATGCCCGGCAGGATGCCTTTGCGGGCCGCCGTTTTTTTGATGATGCCCGCAACCAGCCGGCTCGGCGCCTTCAGCAGCGGCTTCAAATGTTTTAGAAACGTGACCGTCACGATCTCGGGCATGGAGTTGACGCATCGCATTCGCAAAGCGCAACTCGATCTCGCGAACCTACACCTCAAAGATACCAATACACCCGCTATTTTGAAGGCAGTTCTTTCCGCTCAAGAGGAGGGCACGAACACGCTGCTTCTCGCTCGCTATTGAAATTTGCACCAGAGTTCAATGCAGCAAGTGATCGACGAACAGCAAATTGATATGGTGATGATGGGCCGCGGGAGTCGTGTCTCCCACATCAGAGCTTTTTGCACATTTTGTTTGATATAGAACCGTCGTATGTCTCGAACACGACCAAGGGGGACGGGGATTGCAAGAGCCGCTTCGACATAGATCTCCGCGCTTTCCACAGATTCATGCCCGAGCCATAACGCGATGACGGAGCGACGAACGCCTTGTTGCTGCACGCTAATCCCGGTACCTAACACCGTCCAAGCAGGGATGAAGCAATTTGTTGCGGGAGCGACAAAAATTGGCAGAATTATCTGGTTTGTCTGTTAGTACTATCGGTGGATGTCTTTAATGGCCGTTTTCTGGTCTCTATTGGCGTTGGCGTGTTGGCATGGATTTCGCATAATATCCGACGTAGATTCATAGATTGATCTTATCGGAGTAGCGTTATGCGTAAAGTTACGAAATCAATGCTCCTGGGCTTAACCGTCATCATGATGGTTTTGGCTCAGCCAATCTCGGCTGCTGAGCCTGTATGTGAGCCAAATGGGTGGCACGGTTGGTGCTGCCACGTGGAAGGGCAGCCTCCAGTCTGTTCCTAGCAGGCCGCTTACGCGGCTCCTGCCGCAATTTTTTAAATTGATGAGCAATTCCAACGCGACTTCAACGCATTTTTCAGCGGTTTGAGGCTGCGCATCGAATAAGTGGACGACGCTTCCATAACCGCTGGGCTCATGTTAGCAATTCGAGCGGATCTTGGCCAGCCCCTAATAGGTATACCTGCCCCGCCGGGCAAGGACACTCTCTTGCCATAAAAATCGTTTTAGTCACGTACTAAGTTTTCCAAAAGTATTGTCACCATGATGAGAAAACACGAGGATGAAATGCAAACGCACGTCGCGTGATCGAGTTTTCGGCCGCCCAACGTTGCAGGCGATGCGTCAGCAGGCCGTGAAGGCCATACGCGAAGGGCAAGATGTGGCAAGCGTTGCTGCGGCGGCCTATGGGGTGAACGAATGCAGCGTCTATCGCTGGCTGTCCGATTTCGTCAACGTTGGAAGAACGCCTTGCTGGCAAAGGCGATTCCGGGTCGGCCGCCCAAAGTCAGTCCCGAGGAAATGCGTTGGTTGGCCAAAGCCGTGCGGGACAATACGCCACTGCAATACAAGTTCGAGCTTGGGCTGTGGACGCTCCCACTGATTGCAGTGCTCATCGAACGCAAGTTTGGCAAGAAGCTGTCGGTCTCCGGCGTGAGCCGCATCATGAAGTTGCTGGGCTTCACGGCACAGAAGCTGTTGTACCAGGCGTGGCAGCAAAGGCGCCGCGCTCGTTCGCCAATGGGAGTTCGAGACTTACTCCGCCATCCAGGCCGCTTGATCGGCTGGAGCGACGATCTATTTTTCCGACGAGTCGAGTCTTCGCTCCGATTACCATACTGGCACGACATGGGTGCCACAGGGCCAAACGCCGGTGGTGGAAACCACGGGCAGTTGGTTTTCGTTGAACATGATTCCGGCGGTCAGTCCGCAAGGCGAGTTCCGATTCATGGTGCACGATGGCGCAGTCACTGCGGCAGTGTTTCGGGAGTTTCTTGGCAGCCAGATCATCGGCGCGGACAAACCCGTGTTTCTGGTGCTCGACGGCCATCCGGTGCACAGGGCAAGGTTGGCTCAGGATTTCGTAACGACCCAGAATAGGCGGCTCAAGCTTTTCTAGCTTCCGCCGTATTCGCCACATCTGAATCGCGATGAGCAGGTCTGGGCGCATGTAAAGCGCAGCGTCTCGAAATGACTGGCGCAAGAACAAGATGGAATGACTAGCGCTTGGCGCGTTGCGTCGCATCCAGAAACTGCCAGAACTGGTGAAATCCTTCTTTCGCCAGTCCGAGTGCCAATATGCCGCTATGTGACACGTATTTCGGAAAGCTTGGTAACTTCAACTTTCGCGTCACATCCATCCCTGAAAAATGCAGACGTGACTGGAGGAAGCATGCAACAAATTGCGGATTCAATTCGACATTCCATAAGTAAAAGTCACTTTGAGTCGTACGTATATAGTTATCCTTCGAAAAGATCGTATAAATATCTACATAATATCGACATTGCGAAAGTATGGTGCACAGGTGATCGCGGGCCAGTTTCAATATATATCCACATACCATTTTGCAAGTATAGGTGTACTTATTGTACGTTATTTCTAACGACTAATCATACAGGCGGCATAATACAAAGTTATGTCGATAAGTTATGTGATCAGATCAAATTTTATGCGAAGTACTGCGGAAGTAAGGCAGTGGTATCTGTGTATTTTGGTGGCGGAACCCCAACTATTTTAAACGAAAAACAATTCGGACAGATTTTCTCATCGGTTCAGCATGGATTCCCAAATATTGCGTCCTTCGCTGAGCTATGTGTCGAAGGTTCTCCCGACTCGATGTCCGAGGAACTTCTCGATTCCTTGAAAAGCCAAGGCGTGAACCGGATCAGTATGGGTATCCAAACTATGGATTCCGCTGAGCTGAAGGCTAGCGGTCGCCCATACCCGGTTTCGACAACAATCTCTGCGATAGAGAATATTCGAAAGCGTTTCGAAAATTTCAATCTGGATCTGATCTACGGCCTTTCAGGCCAGACCTACGAAAGCTGGGAAAATTCGCTCCGCCACATCGTTTCATCAGGTCCATTGACTATCTCACTGTATCCTGCAGTTAGCCGACCTCTCACTGCGATTCATAAGCAGCAGCGATTGCATCCAGAGCGGTACATCAACGACCGAAACAAGTATGCGATTTACGATAGAAATGTCGAGTTCATGCGAATGAATGGATACCGACAAGAGTCCTTCACTAGGTTCACCCGTCTGCCTGAGAATACCAGCGCGTACGCCCAAGAGACTTCCGACTTTCTCGGCGTTCCGATGATCGGAATTGGAGCAGGCGCAAGAAGCTACAACGGAAAATACCACTACAGTTTCGACTACGCGGTCAACCTCGAGGAGGTCGGAAAGGCCATTGAAGACTATTTGAACTTCGAAATCACCGAACATAGCATGGTGAGGTACGGAATTGTTCTTGATGCTCGCGAAGAGCGCCTGAGATATTTCATTCTCAGTCTTACATTGAACCAACTTTCTGGTACATTCTATTCATCACGGTTCGGCCGGAATCTGTATTCTGATTTTTCGGACGTGATTGACGCACTCGAGGCTGAGGGTTGCATCGAGCCACCGTCCAATGACAAGATTCGATTGACCACGAAGGGTTACAAATACAGTAATTTGGTCGCGCACCACCTTTTCTCGAACCGTGTGAAAACCTTGGAAGAAAGGTATGTTCCACGATGAGCAACAGTGAGCGGTTTTGGGAGAAAGGATATTCGGATGCGAAAGTGTGGACGATGGGCGGACCGAGCGTTGAGGTATTTGAAATTGAACAATTTCTACCACGAAAGTCGTCTGTTATAGACATCGGCTGTGGTGAAGGGAGAAATGCGCTCTTTCTCGCCCTCAGGGGACACAAGGTGACCGCCTTGGAACTTTCCTCGAGCGCCGTAAAGAAACTTCATTCGATTGCTGACCGATATTCGTTGAACATCGATGTGATTGAGGGTCGGATTGAGGATTTCGTTCCGAATGAAAATTATGATTTAGCCTTGGCGCACTCATCGTTGCATTTTGTAAAAAAAGCAGTGTGGATTCCCTTGCTTCGGAAGATGAGGCAACGGACAAATCCGGGTGGATTTCACAACTTCACATCGATTATTGGAATTCCTCGCTACCCAGTTCCGCACGAGTGCCGACATGCTAATTCGTTTGACCGAGGCGATCTCGACTCGCAATATGCGGACTGGCAGATTCTTCGTTCCGATTTCTACGCGAAGTGGGATTCACATCCGGGTATTCCGACGCATGTGCATGCCGTTGAGAAGTTTCTCTCGAGAAAAGCAAATTCGGTCGAGCGGTTCAGTTTGACGAAGGTCGATCTTTCGAACAGCGACAGCCTTCCTTTATTCTTGTTCGAACGTATACCCATTGGAGCCAACGCTACCTCAGTCAAGTCGATGGGTGTTCGTCCGAGACACGTCAATCGGATTGAAATGCCAGGGTGGAACATGACCTCTCCTACAGAGCTGACGGGCAACTATGTGGTTGAAGACTGGATTTTTGGGAGACACGGACTCCAATTCACACAGGGCATTTTGACGGGCAAATACGAGTATTTTACGTCACCATTTTCGTTGCGAAACTCTAGCAACTATCCTACGGAATAATCCAGCCATTCCTCCATTTTTTGACATTCCGTAAAACAAAGGATCTGCTAATTGTGCGCAAGCGGACGAGGCGAACCGATGAACATTGAACGCTGTTGCATAGTCGAATCCTCATACCGACCATCGCAGTTTTTATAACCGGTCTAGATACTGATATGACTTTCGCGGTCAAGTCCCCCAAGGTTTTTTTCTGAGCGCCGATCGCTTTTCGGTGAATCTGCTGAGGGCGGCGCAGCCTGTAACGTCGACGGTGGATCCGGCTGATATCCGTGGGTTGGTTACCACATTACAGGGTTCCGTCTTGTGAACCTGCCGCGCTCTATGGCCGAGAGTCTGGCCTGAAGGCCGTCTCGTAGTATCTTCGCAGATTGTTCACGGACCGTGCTGCGCCGTCCTCAGCAGACTGTTCCTCCTCCGTTGAATTTGCAATGGTGCCGTGATCAATGCGAGTGTGTTTGCTGCTCAATCGGATTTGAGGTCATTCGCGCGATATCCCACACGAATGCGGCCAGTTCCCGTGCGATTGCGATCACGGCGACGTTGGGATGCTTGCCACGGGCGACCAGCCTGCGATACCGCTTGCACAGTCGCAGCTGTGCATCCCACGCGCGATTGATGATAGCCTTGGGCAGTCCGTCATGGCGTTGCTGAATGGCGCGGCTGACCTTGGCGGGGTGACGGTACGACCAGGCCGCTTCAACCATCAGGTGACGCGCATGGCCGTTGCCGGCCTTTGTGATGCCACCCAGCCTGCGCCCCTGGCCCGAGGAATGTTCGGATGGCGTGAGACCAAGCCAGGCAGTCAACTGCCGCGGGTGATCGAAGCGTGACAGATCACCGAGCTCGGCAAGCAAGCCGATGGCGCTCGTGAACTGAATGCCGCGTAGCGACTGAAGCGTTTTAACCACTGGATAGAATCGCCATTGTGGTGCCATCTCGCGCAAAGCCGTCTCGAGTCGTTCGCACTGCGCCAGACGGTCTTCGATGGTCCTGCGATACTCCTCGAACGCAAGCTGCTGCCAGTGCGAATCGAACGAGTAGCCGCTGATCCAGCGCCGGTGTGCTGGCCCCCAGTTGGCGCGGCCGGATAGCGCACGTCATGGGCGAGCAGGAAGGCTTTGAGACGTTGCCTGGCCTGTTTCAGATCCTGTTTGGCGGCGCCCCAGGTGCGGACCAGATCACGAAACGCATCGTCCTCGACAGTGGGCACGTGCACGGGAGACAGATCTCCGGCGCGAAGCGCTCGTACCAGTTTCGCAGAATCGCGGCGGTCGGTCTTGACCCGCTCGCCGGGCTTGCGGGGAATCAGTGACGGCGCGCAGACCATGCAGGGGTAACCCTTCGCCGTCAACTGGCGATGAAGGCCATAGCCGCAGGGGCGGCTTCATAGACGAACACGACGTTTGACGCTTTTGACTGCATGCGCTTCCATACGCTTGATCCATATAGGTCTGGCCTTCCGTCCGGTTTGGTCAAGGTCGCTCAATCTGCGGATATGATGAACTTGAAACGGCCCATCCGTAGTCCCGCAGACCTCACATTCCTGTGCGAGCAGGCGTGACACAATTTCACTACGTAGCCCGTTGAAGACTTTCTTTGGGCGGTCGTCGAGTACTGCGTCTTTTCGCCATGGCAATGATATACCGCCAAACATGGCTACCAGTGGACTCTTTCCGTTACCGCGCTCTCTTGTGATCGTCGTCCAACGGGAGAAGAGTTCAGACGGCGTAACTCGTACTGTCCTAGCCCGTTGGCACCGCCCAAACGTACCGTGGCGGAGGATGTGCGGTTCCATCACTGGGGTCTGGGGTTCAGGCAATCCAGCTTTAACCATATTGCGCGGGTCTTGCATAACGACGGGTCTGGTACGTTCGCCCATCTCATGCTTTTCAACCATGCTCATATCCCTTAAGGTTTTCACCATCCGGTAAGATTGACGACCCAGAAGCAACTCTTCTCCTCCTGCCTGCGGCAGGAATTCGATTCGCCGCTTTCACGGCGCACAGTCACCCGCATCCGGCTGCCGTCGGCCGGCTCCACCGTAGCGAAGGCCCATGAGCGACATCCATCTACCCGGAAGTATTGTTCGGCTGCAGTCGAGGCGACGCCATCGTCCTTAACGCGACACAACCCGATTACCTTCCATTGCGAGTCACGGTCGCCTTGATGTTCCAGCACCATTCGCACAGCCCGCTCACGAACTTCCGGCGAGTACCGTGGGGCCTTCTTCTTGGTATTTTCCATAGCTCCATTTTCTCAAGAAGTGGCGCCTCCGGAAAACCCGGCGCGGTTCAGTGTGTGTCTGCCAATACGCAAAGGCTACTTTCGGATGCCGATAGCCACGAGGTACTCCCGCGGCATCGCAATCCCCAACTCGGACTGAAACCCTTCGTGATATGTTATGAAATCCTGCCTTAGGCGCTCACGGCTGTCCGGATCCAAGCTCGCGGCCAAGGTTTTAGTGGGGCCGTAGCTCTCCACGGACAACTCCCACACGGTAGACCCGTTCAGTTCGCGCAAGACGGTAGTGCCGCTCTCAAAGCGCAAGTCGAAGGCCGCTCCAAGCAGCTTCTTAACGTAATCTGTGTTCCCCCAGGCAAATGGCGACGTTGGTAGTGGCACGGGAGGTCGCGTCACATATGGCTGCATGATTTTGAACAACCCAGCGACCGTACCGTCGGAAGGCCAGGATGCAATTCCCAGCCTGCCCCCCGGTTTGCAGACCCGCGCCAACTCCGAGGCCGCTGCGTCCGGATCGCTGGCAAACATAACGCCGAATGTCGAAATGACGGCGTCGAAGCTTTGATCCTCGAATTGCAGCGCCTCCGCATCGCCCACTTGGAACTCGAAGGATAATTGCGCATCAGCCGCATACGCTTTGGCGGTCTCGATGAGATTTGCTGCCAAGTCAATTCCTATACCGCTTGCGCCACGGGCAGCGATGCGCCGTGCGGCCCACCCTGTACCCGTGGCCACGTCCAGAACGCGCTCGCCGGGCTGCGGAGCGACGCGAATAACGCAATGCTCAATCGCATCGGAGATTGATTGACTAACTCGTTCATATTGCCGCCCTGCACTTCCCCACGTGCCTGCGGCCTCGGCATTGTGGGGTTGGAGCATCGATGCATAATCCATCTCGTCCTCCTTGCGTCAACGGCGTCGCTGATCTGGGGTTGCGGCACCGGCAGCGCGGGCAACAGCTTGATTGCTCGTTCGACGGCGCTGGCGCGTGCTTGCCGCTCTTCTGGCGTGTGCTGAAACACCGCGGCGAGATCCGGCCTGTGACGGCTGTTGGCAAACAGCATGAGATCTCGCCGGATGTTCCCGAGCCTACCGCGCGCCGATTGTCCGGCAGCCTTGCGAGCCGCCAGATAGTGCTCAACAGGCGCGCGAGAGCTGAGTCCGGCGTACGCTATTAGCTTAAACCAACCAGCCTCCACGGTTCCCGGGGCACCTTCATTTTACGAGTCTGCATGATGGGTTCCTTGATCGTTGATCGGTAGCTTTTGAATCAATTACGGCCTCTGGAGAGATAAAATCCTGTCACCCCGATTTTCAGATGATTGAGTGAATTGCAATAGTCGACATTCAAAGAAAGATCACATCCATCCGGAGCCAGAACAGGCAAGATCATTTTGCCCGACTCGATAGGCACGGCACAAGATAGACACGCTTCAAACTTGTTGCCGGTTGATCAATCTCAAAGACTGCGTGATCCTACTTGCGCCAGCTGATCGCGAAATAGGGCGTTGTCACGTTGAGGTATTCACGACGCAAGAGGGCACAGGACGTACATTTTCTCAGGAATTGGACGGATCCAGGGTGAGCCCGGTGAAGGGCTCTGTCAGGTTGACGCAGTAGCGGGGGTAGAATGAAGCGATGAAGAAAAGAAAGTCGCTTTATCACGGTCACCGCTTCCCTGCCATCGTCATCAGCTGCGCGGTTCGCTGGTTGTTACGTCTCGCGGTATTCGGGGTTCGGTATCGCGAGATATTCGAGGCGAGACGACGCTGATTGTCGCGGGCCTGCCGCGCGTCAAACAAGATGAGAGCCCCGTCTCTCATCCAGATTGTCGCGCCACACGGGCCAGTCGAGTAGAAGTCCTTGCTAATTGAACGCGAGATGCAAGAAGACGATACGTGCGTGGCATCGCGCGTTTGACGCACGGCACAACGAACGCAGCCCCGGCTGTTAAGCTCGGGGCTGCTGTGTCGTCAGAAGGGATCGTCGATGCGATGAGAGGGAGGTGGTTCGCGTGGCGGTGCCGTCCACGGTTCGTTGCGACGGATCTGTTCGCCGTATGCCGCGCTGAACCACAGGAGCCAGTCGCCCAGCAGTCGCTGATCTGCGCGGCGGCTTCATCCGTCAGTTCGGGTAGTGCAGGCGGTCGGGACATGACCTTCGGCGCCGTGCGAGACGCCTTCGGGTGTTTGCGGCGCCTGCTCACCGGAACTCCTCGATAGCCTGTTGCAGCAGTTCGTCGGGCAGATGGTTCAGGCCGCGGGGCACGGCCAGTTGCATGGCGGTGCGCAGGATGCGCCCGGCCTGTCGCGGCAAACCGCGTGAGGCCTGCCGCAACAGTTCGAGCCCGGAGTCGGCCAGCAGCGTATGCGTGCAGCCGGCGCTCTTCAGGGCGTGCGCAATCAGTTGCGCGAAGCGCTCGCGCTCGATCACGGGCTTGAGTTGCACACGCGCCTGGATACGACCGTACAGGGCGGCATACGGCGCGCGCTCGAGCGTGGTGGCCAGGCACGGATGCGCGGCCAGCCATACTGTGAGCAGGTTGCGTGAATCGAACGCGAAGTTGAGGAACGACGGGAAGTCACGGAAGAACTCGATGGGCAGGTTCTGCGCCTCCGGGAATATATAGCTATGAAGAAAAATATTCCTTATCGCCGCCATGCAGCCCCGGCTGATCCGATCGAGAGCACGGCAGGCTGGATAAGCCCCTCCGGCCAGGTCTTCACGCAATACAGAAGGACCAGACAGCAACCACCTGATTTATTTGAAAATTAACGTAGGGCGGACCGGAAAGCCTTGTCAGGCCTAGAGCCCGCTAACCCGGTAAACGGCACGAAAAGCACGGGGACCCCTGTATCGGTTCTTCCTGCGATCGCGGGGGAGACTATGCCATCAGATTGCCGGGAGCTGGTCACCGCACGCTGACAGCTGTGAGTTCATATTGACGCGGGCGGAAGCCCGGAGACCCTGCCGCCATTGTGACACCTATTAGCCGGTAGCGACTCGCGCGCCGATGAACATGGCGGCGAGGTGGTCGCAGGCGCGGTGAAGAGTCGGACAGCCCCCGTGCGCCGGCGCAATCTGTACAGGCCGGGGGATGTCAAACTCAGCGTGGAAGCCGGCTTGCCCCGTCCTGGTGCTTCGAGCGGAGAGCTCCATCGCAGGGGGCCTTGGGGAACGCGCGGGCCTCGAGCAGGGCGGGGACGTCCCTGCAGCCTGTGGTGCTCGCCTGCGCCTCGATGCGACGGGACCGTATCAGGCGATGGATAATGGGGCCACATATCTCCCTGAAGAATCCTCCCCATTGCTCGGCGGCTCGCCACCTCCATAAATTGCGATTTTGCCGACATCATCTATAATGTTGGCAGATTCGCAAACTGTCGGAGGGAGTCATGATCCAGGTTCATGGTGAAGCAAACACGGATGTCGTGTTGAATTTGCCGCTCCCGCGGGGAACCGATCCGGCCGTCGCCTCTACCCTAAAAAAAGGCATGCAGGAGTTGCTGACCGTTCTTCTGGCCACGCCCCAGTGGGAGACACAGGTTTTCCTGCGCGCGGATGACCTTGCGCGTGCGATCACTGGCCTGGCTGCGCCGACGCCCGCGTTGATCGAGGAGCGTATCCGGCGCCAGAAGACCATGCGCGAGGTTTTTGCGCGAGGCGACTGGCTGACGGCGGAGGAAATCAACAGGCTCCAGGCGACGCCGCCCACCAACAAGGCTCAGCCTGCGAGCGACTGGAAGCGCCGGGGCCGGATCTTCAGCGTGGCATTCAACGGCAAGGAATACTATGCGGGCTACCAGTTCGATGCGATGTTCCAGCCGCTGCCCGTTATCAAGGACATCCTCGAGGCGCTGGGTCCGGTCGCAGACAGCTGGAAGATCGCGGCGTGGTTTCATTTCCCGAACGGATGGATCGCTGGCACTGGCGGCCATGAGGGCGAACCTGCATCCCCGCGGGATGCCCTTGACCGGCACGATGCGGTGGTCGACGCAGCGGCGCGCCACACCAGTCACGGGTACATCGCCTGATGGCTGGTCCGCACATGCCTGGCGGCGCGGAAGCCTTCACCGTCGTGTCCGTCACGTGGGAAGACGTGCCGGTCTGGTATCACGCGTACTGCACGCACCCGCATGCAACGACCGCGACGACCTTTGCGCAGGGCTGGGGCAATACCCGCTTTGCGCCGATTTCCTGTCCGGATGGATCGCCGGTCCACACGTACTATGCTGCGAGTTCATTCGCCTGCGTCGTCATGGAGTCGCTGTTCCATGACGTGCCGCTGAGTCCGCCGGGCGTCTTCGACCTCGACCGGCTGACGCACTTCCGGCTCGCAAGGCTGACCATTCCGGATCCAATTCAGTGCGTCAGCTTTCACACGCCGCACCTTCCTGCCCTGGACCTGACAAGGGCGGACCTGATAGACAGCCTGCCGGCCGTCTACGATTCGACGCGGAAGTGGTCCCAGGCAGCATACAACCAGTGCCCAGGCGCGCATGCCATCGCATACGGCTCCCGCAGGGATGATTCAGGCCGTTGCGTGATGCTTTTTGGCCAGCGGCTTCCGTCCTCACGCCTGACTGTTGTCAGCGACGAGTCGATGGCCGTCGAGCCGTTACGGACAAAGGGTAAGCGATGAATTCTCCACACCGAATGTAGAATCGTTCGCAACCAGCGGGCGAGCGTAGCTGCATCGCGACGGTCGCGATCGACCGGCGATGTCTGCGTCAGGATGGTGAGCCTGTGCGTCGGGCT
>NZ_JBFRCB010000017.1:0-77127 GCF_040965375.1 Paraburkholderia sp. EG286A | reverse complement strand
TGGAGCCGTCCTTGAAATACCACCCTGATCTGTTTGAGGTTCTAACCTTGGTCCGTGATCCGGATCGGGGACAGTGCATGGTAGGCAGTTTGACTGGGGCGGTCTCCTCCCAAAGGGTAACGGAGGAGTACGAAGGTACGCTAGGTACGGTCGGAAATCGTGCTGATAGTGCAATGGCATAAGCGTGCTTGACTGTGAGACCCACAAGTCGAACAGGTGCGAAAGCAGGTCATAGTGATCCGGTGGTTCTGTATGGAAGGGCCATCGCTCAACGGATAAAAGGTACTCTGGGGATAACAGGCTGATACCGCCCAAGAGTTCATATCGACGGCGGTGTTTGGCACCTCGATGTCGGCTCATCTCATCCTGGGGCTGTAGCCGGTCCCAAGGGTATGGCTGTTCGCCATTTAAAGAGGTACGTGAGCTGGGTTTAAAACGTCGTGAGACAGTTTGGTCCCTATCTGCCGTGGGCGCTGGAAGTTTGAGGGGGCCTGCTCCTAGTACGAGAGGACCGGAGTGGACGAACCTCTGGTGTACCGGTTGTGACGCCAGTCGCATCGCCGGGTAGCTATGTTCGGAAGAGATAACCGCTGAAAGCATCTAAGCGGGAAACTCGCCTCAAGATGAGACTTCCCCGGGGACTAGATCCCCTTGAAGGGTCGTTCGAGACCAGGACGTTGATAGGTCAGGTGTGGAAGCGCAGTAATGCGTTAAGCTAACTGATACTAATTGCCCGTAAGGCTTGATCCTATAACAGGTGTGCCTCCCTCCCGCGCGGATGGGCAGGACGCACAGGTTGAGAGATCGCGTGTTGTGCCGGAAACAACACAACCCCAATTCAGCAACACCTCTTTACGCTTCTTCCCGATTGGCTGTGGCGCGAGCAAAACCGCGACGCAGCAACCCGTCATGCCTGATGACCATAGCGAGCTGGTCCCACCCCTTCCCATCCCGAACAGGACCGTGAAACAGCTCCACGCCGATGATAGTGCGGATTGCCCGTGTGAAAGTAGGTAATCGTCAGGCTCCTTATGCTGTAACGTCCAGAACCCCGGTGTCTCCGAAAGAGCGCCGGGGTTCTGGCGTTTGGGCGTCGCAAATCCTGGTCTTACGCGCGACCGAAGATGGACCCATAACGGTCGGAGGAGCGCGGTCGCGACGAACGTCTCGTCTGGACTAGCTAGCGGACGTCTTGGTTTATACCCGGCGCGGTAGGTGGGTGTCGTGGAATGGCGTGCCTCGACGTTGAAGTCAGTTCGTCGGGAGTGACTGCTGCAAGCTGATGAGATTCTGCGGAACCACGCGGATGAGCCCGCCGCGAGGGCTATCAATGTCGGCGATGAGTGAAAGCGACAGCGATACCGTGATGGGCAGTACGAACAACAATACGCGCCGCCCGGTCGCGCCGCGCACGCCATACCCCTGCATCAGGTTGCTGAAGAACGCTATGGCGATCATCAGCGCCCATGCGGAAACCGGAATGCGATTCAGCCATGCCGCTTGCGTATAGCCCTGGGTATTGATGACGTCGTTCATTCCGGCTACGACGAGCGCCGCAATCGGAGTGGGTTGCGCGATAGCGGCCTCCCGCACGCTCGCCCATAACTGGCCCTGAAGTTCAGCGGTCTTCCCGTTGATGATTTCCAGTTCGCGTGCGTCGCGCGTCTTGTAGTAATCAATGCGCAGTTGCACATAGTCGTGGAGCAGCGCCTTGACTTTCGCGGCTCGTGGTTCGCCGAGTAGTTCCACCCGCAGGTACTGGGTCCCTATAGCGTTCGCTTCTTCTTCCTCGTAATTCTTGCGCTGGTCGTAGCGGCTCACAGCCATCGAGAGCGTGAACCCAATCAGGAGTGCAAGCAGCGTAAGCGTGGCTCCCTGAACAACAGTGTAGTTGTCGCGCGCGTCCTCCGAAAGCGGGATCAGGCGTAGCAGACCAATTGCCCCGAGTGCGGCCGCCGCGGACAGTAGCACGATCAACAGGATGAAGAGGTACGCGGGATGGTGTACGAGTTGCGTCATCTCGAATCCTTTTGAGAGAGTTGATTCTTTCCTGCCGTTCAACCCCGCGCGGGTTGAACGGCATGTGTGGCCAGCAAGTTATTGCATGCCGACGTCAGGCGTGCTTGCGGATCTGGGGTGGTTTCCACGATGCGTCGAGAATCGGCTGTTTTCCCCAGTAGGCGCGGATGTACAACGAGGTCGAAGGCGTCAAGGCCGGTCTGCGCGTTGTTGGTCGAGCGATTCCAGTTGTTGCGGGCAGGTACCCCATTTCGCCGCCACTCAAAGAACGGGCCGATGACGTCCCGCTCCGTATCGGTCGCAGTAGAGAGCAAAACGTTTTGATCTCGGGGTCCCGGCTTGCAGATAGAACCCGCGCCGCGACCTGTAGGGCTTGCCGAGATGTCCGGACTGATTCGTCCGGTGATCATGGAGCGCTGCCGCCAACGTTGCACAGGCAAGCGGTAACGCGCCGCCGAGTACGGTCAGCATCCTTCGCGCTGTGTTTACGTCGTCCTGATCGGCCATATCGTCCTCTTGAGTATTTCGCGTTCAGATGGAAGATTGCATACGTCCTGAATGCTCACACAACCACTGCGCAAGCTACCAGAAATAGCGCTCCCTTTATTCGGGTGTGTGCATTTCCGATGCGCACTTCCACAAGGCAATTCCGGGCCGCGTCCGCTCCGGTTTCGATAGCGCGCCTTTGCGTCAAATATGAAAGTACAACGAACGACTCGATGCTAGACTGGATCGCATTGTCAGACTGGCATCTGGAATTGGGCATACGCACGACGCCATCGCGTCTGGTGCGATTCGTGTGTTTCGGCGACTTAACCCGAACGAGGTGTGCAAATGGCGACCACGCAAATTCTTGCGGAAAGACAGGCGATGGGTCGCCAGGCGCGCGAACGCGCAAAGCGGTCCCAGCACGCGGAGATCGGCAATACGAAACGCGATCCAATCGAGCTTCTCGAGGCCAGTAGCTTGGGCCGGGTCGAAGCGCTCGTACCGTTGCGCTATGGCCGGATGTCACTCTCGCCATTCACGTTCTTTCGTGGCACCGCAATCATTCAGGCCCACGACCTTGCCAGCACGGTCAATTCGGGTATTGCCTTTCCCATTTGCGGCGACGCACACCTCATGAACTTCGGGGGCTTCGCGACGCCAGAGCGGCAACTCGTGTTCGACCTGAACGACTTCGACGAAGTCGCGCCGGGGCCATGGGAATGGGACCTGAAGCGGCTCGTGGGGAGCTTTGCGGTTGCCGGCGAGCACATGGGATTGGGGCGAGGCCCGATCGGCGAGCTCGTCTGGAGCGCTGTGCACGAGTACACCGAGCGCATGCGCGAATACTCGGAATACAGCTCCCTGGATCTGTGGCACGAGATCATCAGCTTCGAACGGATGATGGCGATGGCAAAAACCGAAGAGGGTCGCAGTCTCCTCGCCAAAACATCAAAAAAGGCGGCGACACGAACACACGAAAGTGTGCTGGCCAAAATGGCGACACAGGTCAACGGAAAGTGGACGATTCAGGACGCGCCGCCCGCACTGTTTCATCCCACCGGGCCCAATTCACTGCTTGGCAAGGAAAGCAACTGGACCGACACCGAGGCCTGGCAAGGCAAACTTGCCGAGGCTTTCGATGCATACCTCGACACGCTTCCAGCCGATCGCCGCCTGCTGATCGACCAGTACGAACTTCACGATATCGCGTTCAAGGTCGTGGGCGTGGGAAGTGTCGGCACCTTTTGCCTGGTGATGTTGTTCGTCGACAGCCACGGCACACCGCTGTTCCTGCAGGTCAAGGAGGCGCGGCCTTCGGTGATCGCCCGATATTTCGAGGCGAAGGGTCTCGATCACCAGGGGCAGCGTGTGGTTGTCGGGCAGCGCCTGCTGCAGGCGGCGAGCGATTCGTTCCTCGGCTGGACCTCGGGACCCGCGGGCAGGACCTTTTATTTCCGGCAACTGCGCGACATGAAGGTATCGGCGGAAGTGGAGCGTATGAGTACGACCGTCATGCAAGGCTATGCGCGCATTTGCGGTTGGGCGCTCGCGCGTGCTCACGCGAAGGCGAGCGGAAAGGCAGTTGAGATCGCCGCATATCTTGGAAGTGGCGACCGTATGGCCGAAGCGCTGACCGAATACGCAATGGCCTGTGCCGCGCAAAACGAAGCCGACTACAAGGCGTTTATGGGTGCATGCCGGTCTGGAAGACTCGAAGCGCGAAGCGACGAGGACATGGCCGCGGATTTCCGGGTTTGACGTCTGGATTTGCGGCAAGAAGATCGCTACGGTGCCTGGAACGGTCGCGGCCGATTACCTTACCGAACGTGGCCTGCCATACGTGGATGTGAACAACGCGGCAGATGGTTTTCGTATGATCACTCAAGGCACTGTGGATGCGATCGTATATGACGCGCAAGACGATCAACGAGACGCTACTCGCCATGTACGAGGATGGAACCTGCGAGCGAATATATGGCAAGTGGTTTTCGCAAGGGAGGTGAGAGCCGGCGTACTGCTAACGGGAACTGCGGTCATAGGCTCCTGACCATCGAACGGAAGAGGTGGCGACCGTGCAGGAATCGGTCGCCATCTTCAGCCCCGCTAACTCATGACGCGTTCCCTCGCGAGATGCTGCAACTTGGGGTGAACATCCCTCCAGTCCTCCGCATCCGGCAGCGCGGGTTGCCTGGCGGTGATCGCAGGCCACTGCTTGGCCAATGCGATATTGAGGTCGACAAACTGACGCTGGCTCTCGTCGATCTCGTCGGCCGATACGATGGCATCAATCGGGCACTCCGGCGCGCAAACGCCACAATCAATGCACTCGTCAGGGTCGATCACGAGAAAGTTCGGACCCTCGCGGAAGCAATCGGTCGGGCATACTTCGACGCAATCGGTGTATCTGCATCGGATGCAGGCTTCCGTTACCACGTAGGCCATGGGATCTCCTGGAAACGTATGTGAAAGACATTCATGCTTCGGCCGCGACGGCGCGCTGGCTCTCGTCTGAAGATCCCGGGATATAGCGTCCGGAATGCCGCGCGACCAGTTGCAGTGTCTTGCGCGGCGCGTCGTGGTCGTTTTCGAAGAAGAACTTCGTTGCGCCGAAAGCGGGTACGAGATCGTCAAGCCAGGTTGCCGTGGGATCGAAGCGGGCGTAGAAGGGACGACGCACCCAGTCAGGATTGCGTGCCTGCAGGAACTGCAGGGCAAACACCTTTTCGCCACCGATCGTGACAATTCCGTCTACGACGACCTTGCCGGGGAAGGCGCTCATCGAGGGGCCGCGAACCGTGCGCGCCAGACCCGATACCGACTGATATGCGGCCTGGAAGACTTCGTAGGCTCGGGCCAGTGGCAACTGGAAATAGTGGCTGGGTCCGGTATCCCGCTCGACAAACATGTAGTAGGGGATAGCGCCCAGACGAACGCCTGTCGTCCACAACTCAGCCCAGCCTTTGGGATCTTCGTTGATGTGACGGATGAGCGGCGCCTGCATGCGCAGCGTGGCGCCCGACGAAACGATCCGTTTGACCGCGCGCTGCGCAATGGGAGTCCGCAACTCGGCCGGATGATTGTAGTGGCCCATGATCGCGAGATTCTTGCCCGACGCAACGACCTTTTCGAACAGGCGCAACAGATCGTCGGAGTCCTTGTCGGTCACGAATCGCTGAGGCCAGTAGGCGACAGATTTGGTGCCGATGCGAATGTTCTGGATATGCGAAAGCTCCGGCACAAGCAGCGGCTCGATATAGCCTGCGAGCGAACGCGTGTTCATGATGAGCGGGTCGCCGCCGGTGATCAGAACATCGGTGACCTCGGGATGCAGCTTGAGATAGGCGACGAGTTCGTTCGACTCCCTGGCGTCGAACTTGAGATCGTCCATGCCGACAAATTGCGGCCAGCGGAAACAGAAGGTGCAGTATGCATGACATGTCTGGCCTGCGCTCGGGAAGAAGAGCACCGTCTCCTTGTACTTGTGCTGCAGTCCACGCACCGGCTGCCCGTCCATGAAAGGGACGTTATGCGTCAACTGGCCGGCTGGATGCGGGTTCATGGACAGGCGGATCTGGCGCACCGATTCTTCGATAGCTGCCTCGTCCTTCTTGACCAATACCAGGTCTCTCAAGTTTGCATAGTCGGAAGGCGAAAGCATGTCCTCATGGGGAAACGTGAGCCGATAGATGGGATCGTCCGGAACATTGGTCCAGTCGATCAATTCATCCATGACGTACTGATTCGTGCGAAACGGCATGACACGGGAGACCACCTGCACAGCTTCCCGGAGCGCTTCAGGAAGCGTCTGCCATTGCGGAGCCTGGCTGATCGTCTGCCGGGTATAAGGTTTGAACTTTGCAGGAAGAGAATCGGAGGCCATGGATCGTTCCTTCAGTGGTAGGATGTATTGATATGGAATACTGAATGACTGACATTCGAGGAATGCCGGAATCTGCTGATCCGCGCGGTCGTAATGCGTCCGCTATACGCGGGAGCGATTTCACTTCCGGGTCAACGCGGCGATCCTGCGGGAATCCACAGGTAGCGGCGATGACCAGGGGAGCACATGGAGACATTGTTGCTACGTGGTTCGCGCCATGCAAACGATATAAACTCGCAACGTTGTGCGTTTGAGGAAGGAACGTGAGAAGAAAGATTCCGGGTATGGAAGCGTTGATCGCATTCGAGGCGGCGGCGAGGCACCTGAGTTTTACCCGTAGTGCAGACGAATTGGCGCTGACCCAAAGCGCAGTGGGGCGGCAGGTGGCGGCGCTCGAGGAGTATTTGGGCGTGCCGCTTTTCAATCGCGTCAAGAAACGGCTGAGCCTGACCGAGATTGGCGAAATCTACGCCCGGCAGGTGCGTGACAACCTTGCAAGGATGGAGCGCGACACGCTGGCCGCCATGGCGCACCGTGAGGCCGGCGGCATCCTTGAACTCGCAGTGATTCCGACATTCGCCACGCGCTGGCTGATTCCGCGTCTCCCGCTCTTCTATGCAGAGCACAAGCACGTGACGGTGAATCTGGCGACCCGGGCAGAGCCGTTCCTCTTCACCGATACCCTGTTCGACGCGGCCATTCACTTTGGCGACCCTGTCTGGCCTGGCTCGATTGCCAGGTACCTCTTCGGGGAGGAGATGACGCCTGTATGCAGTCCGCAGCTGCTAAAGGGAAGGGTGTCGCTGGAACCCCGTGAAGTGTCGGAGTTCACGCTGCTGCATCAGTCGGCGCGGCCGGACGCGTGGCGGCATTGGTTCGCACAGGCCGGCATTCACGACGCCGATTGCATGCAAGGCCAGCGTTACGAACTGTTTTCGATGCTGGTGGAAGCGGCGCGCGCAGGGCTGGGAATCGCGCTCGTGCCGCGCTTCTTTGTTTCGCACGAGCTAGCCATTGGCGAATTGCTCCTGCCTTGCAAGCTTTCGCTAACCAGCGACAAGGGATACTACCTGGTTTATCCCGAGCAAAAGCAGCATTCGCCTCAACTGCAGGGATTCGAGGCATGGCTCCTCGCCGAGGCGAGCAGATACGTCCAACTCGGTTCGTAAGCCGGGCTTCGGCGGCGCGCTGCGCCGCACGGGTCAATCCTGCTCGACCGGCAGGATCAGACGTTCCGGAATGACCGGCGGCGTGAGGCGCATGGCGGCGTAGTAGAGCACGCCAGGCACGATCAGGCCGAGAATCCACGAGATGTCCGTGCCGCCGAGTGCATCGACGAAGGGGCCGGTATAGAAGCTCGTCGAGATGAACGGCATCTGCACCAGCACGCCGAGCACGTAGATGCCGATCGCCTTGGCGTTCCAGCGGCCGTAGCGGCCATCGGGGTTCGAGAGCGCCGGCACGTCGTAGCGCGAGCGCGTGAAGCAGTAGAAGTCCACCAGGTTGATCGCGCTCCACGGCGTGAAGAACGCGAGCAGAAACAGGATGAACGCCGTGAATTCCTTGAGAAACGAGTGGCGGCCCGCGAGCGCGACGAGCGTCGAGACGCTCACCATGCCGATGATGTAGACGAAACGGTGGCGCGTGGAGATCGCGCGCTTCGCGCGAAACGCGCTCACGATCGTCGCCATCGACATGAAGCTGCCGTAGGCGTTGAGCGTGGTGACGGTGAGCTTGCCGAAGGCGATGCTGAAGTAGAGCATCGCGGCGACCGCGCCGCTCGCGCCAAGGCTCACGATATACGCCACCTCATGGTGCGCGAACGCATGGCCCGCGAGCGCGGCCGCAAACACGCCGAACACCATCGCCGCCTGCGCGCCGATCACCGAGCCGAGGCCGACGGCGAGGAACGTGCGCACGGGCGAAGTCGAGTGCGGCAGATAGCGCGAATAATCGGCGACGTAGGGGCCGAATGCGATCTGCCACGAAGCCGAAAGCGACATGGAAAGCAGGAAGCTCGCGATCGAAAAATGGCGATTGGCCAGCAGCGCGCCGATATCGTGGTGCGCAAACAGCTGCGCGAACATGAACACGAACGCGAGCACGCCGATCACGCTGGCAATGCGCCCGACGAAGTGAATCGAGCGATAGCCGAGCAGCGTCAGCACGACGATCAGCACGGCGAAAAGGCAGATGCCCGTCGTATCGGAAACGTCGAGCAGCTGCGCCGTGGCCTGGCCGGCGAGCACCGTGCCGCTCGCGGAAAAGCCGACGTACATGATGCAGACGAGCACGATCGGAATGGCCGCGCCGTAGACGCCGAATTGCACGCGGCTGGAGATCATCTGGGGCAGGCCGAGCTGCGGGCCTTGCGCGCCGTGCAGCGCCATGACCGTGCCGCCTATGAGTTGCCCCGTCAACAGCGCGACGAGCGACCAGAAGACGTCGCCGCCAAGCACGACGGCCAGCGCGCCGGTAATGATCGCGGTGACCTGCAGATTCGCGGAAAGCCAGAGCGTGAACTGGCTGAACAGGCTGCCGTGGCGCTCCGACTCGGGGATGTAATCGATCGAGCGCGTTTCCAGGATCTTGCGGCCATCGGTTTCGAGGTTGGCGACGGATTCAGGCATGGCCACTGACGGCTCCGAACATTGGGGGGAAATACGGGGCGCCCGCGAGCCGCGGACGATGGGAATGTCCGCATGATGTTGTATAGACAACTTCGGAGAAATTGGGGATAACCCTGTCGATGCGTGGCTTACAAAAGCCACTCGATAGGCAGGATGGAGAAGAACCAGACACTCAGGCGCTGGTTCCATGTGGTGTTGGGCTCGGTGTCGTAGCGGATGACCGTGTCGTCGGAAAGGCGCGTCCAGTAGAGCTTGCCGTTCTCGTCGAGGTGCGCCTGCCAGGCGAGCTGCGGCACGCGCGTCCAGAACGCTTTTTCGATCTGGGTGGCGAGCACGGGGCTGTCGATCACGAGCCCGAGTTCGGTGTTGAGGTTGGCCGAGCGCGGGTCGAAATTCACCGAGCCGACGAAGACGCGCTCCGCATCCACGGCGAAGGTCTTGGCGTGCAGGCTCGAGCCCGTGCTGCCAAACGGTCCACTGCCTGCGCCTTTGCCCGCGGCTTTGTCCGAGCCCTTGCTCGCGCCCGCCGCGCGCCGCAGCTCGAACAGCTCCACGCCGCCTTTGAGCAGCGCCACGCGGCGCCGCGCGTAGCCGGAATGGACGGCGGACACATCGGTGGCTTCGAGCGAGTTCGTCAGCACGCGCACGGTCACGCCTTTGGCGGCGAGTTGGGTGAAGTATTGCGTGCCCACCTCGCCCGGCACGAAGTATGGCGAGACCAGATCGAGTTCGCGGTGCGGATCGCCGACGATCTCGTGGAGCTGACTGAGGATGAGCGACTCCTTGGGCGCCGTGCCCAGCGCTTTCGCCGGGTCGTCGCTGACCAGTTGCGTCTTCGCCCATTCGAGCGGCAGCGTGCCGTCCAGCAGGCGGCGCACGTCGGTGGTCTTGCGCAGCGCTTCGATGTATTCCGCCGCGGACGGGTCGGTGCGCGCGGCAAGCGCCGCGCGATCGAGCGTGGCGAGTGCGTCGGGCGCCGTGTACGGCAGGATTTGCGACGCGGGGAATGACGACGCGCTGGCCCAGTAGCGGTCGAAGTCGTTTGCGACATCGGTGGCGGCGGGGCCGATCGCGAGCACGTCGAGGTCGGCGAACACGACGCCGTCGGTTGCGCCGAAATATTCGTCGCCGATATTGCGGCCGCCAAGAATGGTCGCCACGCCGTCAGCCGTGAGCGACTTGTTGTGCATGCGCCGGTTCAGCCGCGAGAAGTCGGTGAGAAAGCCGATGGCCTTGGGTTGGCGCGTGACGAACGGATTGAAGAGCCGAACCTCGATGTTGGGATGCCCGTTGAGCGCCGCGAGCGTGGGGTCGAGCGAGGACGGAATGCCGTTGTCGTCGAGCAGCAGGCGCACGCGCACGCCGCGGTCGGCAGCCTCGCGCAGTTCTTCGAGCAACAGCGTACCGGTGAGATCGTTGCGCCAGATGTAGTACTGGACGTCCAGCGTACGCTGGGCGTTGCGCACGAGCGCCACGCGCGAGGCGAAGGCGTCGAGCGGATTCGCGAGCGGGTCGATGCCGGTGAAGTCGGGATGGGTGGCGAGTTCGGCCGCTACGGCTTTGCCGAGTTGAGTCGATCGCGCTTCGGCTGACGTGAGTGCCGTGGTTTGCGTGCGCTCGCCGAGCGGGGGTAACTGCTGACACGCGGCAAGACCTGTGGCGAGCGCGATTGCGCATAGCGGCAACGCCTTGGCGCACAGTTTTTGCAACCCGTCTGCAGCCAGCGCGATGAGCGATCTTTGCATGGAGCGTTCGCTTTTCCGTGTCGATCCCGCTTCGAGGCGCGAAGCGCGGGGCTTCGCGAGTGAGCGTGCAACGACGTCAGCTTACGCGATTGGCGTGGCGGGCACCACGCCAGGCGTACAAGCCCAGCGCCCCGGGCCCAGGAGCGAACGCGTGGGTGGCGTGAGCTTAGTGCGCGTCGAGCGCGGCTTGCGCGCGGGCGCGGGAGTCTTGCGCCGACTGGTTGCGCTCGGCCCTGGCGTCACGCGCTTCCTGGTTGAAGGTCTGGCGCGCCTCCGCTGTGCGGGCGCGCTGTTGCCGGTTGGCCTCGCGAACTTCCATGCGCTTCTGAACGATCGGGTCGTTATGCGTCGCCGTGGTGGCGGGCTGGCCTTGCTGGCTTGCCGGTGCGGGGGTCTGTGCAAACACCTGGCCCGCAAACAGGGCGCTGGCCACGATGGCGACGACGGCAACGGTGCGAGTTCTGACTTTCATGAGTTTCTCTCCGGCAAATAACTTTGGGTTGCTAATTAATTCTCGGGCTCGGGTAAGAGCGGGAGCGGGGCCTGTCGAGCGATCAGAGGCGGGTGGCCTCGTCTGCTCTTGTTTTCTGAGCTTTCATTTTACTTTCGAGTTGAGGCAGGTCAACCCGGGAGCGGCTCTAGCGACATGGCCGTGCGGCCGCGATGCGCCTATTCATAGGCTATTGAGGAATTTGCATGACAGATGGTCGCAGTTGCGCGTTCTGTCACCGACGCAGCATGTCTGCAATCGTTTGTGTGAGCAGCGTCTGCTTGTGCGCTTTCCGGTGAATCATCCCCACCGTGCGGATGAATGACCGCCCGGGGAGCGGCACGAGCCGCAGATGCGGATCGCTCTGCCATTTGCCGCCTTGCAGAACGGGCAACACGCTCACGCCCACATCGTTGCGCACCAGCGAGACGATCGTTTCGATCGAGTTCAGCTCCAGATATTCGAGCGGTTCGATGCCTAGCTCGCGCAACGCGTGGTCGATCACGACGCCCGTCGGCACGCGCCGGTCGAAGCGCAGAAAGCCCCGCTCGCGCAGGATGCGGCGCGCGTCGTCGCCGGGCGTCGCGCGGCTCGTCACGAGCATGAGCGGCTCTTCGTAGAGCGGCGACCACGCGAGCGACTCGTGAAGCGAACCGTCTGCACTGCCAACCACGACGGCGAGGTCCACATCGCCGTCTTCCACCATGCGCGCCAGTTCGTTCGAGCGCGCCGAGGTGAGGCGTACTTCGAGTTCCGGATGGCCCGTTTTCAGATGCGCGACGGCCAGCGAAAGCGCGCCGATCACCGACACCACCGCGCCGATGATGATCGAGCCGCGCATCGTGTCGCCCGCGCTGGCGGGCAGCTCGTCGATCAGCGCAAGAATGTGCTCGACCTTCGCGCAGATCTCGCGGCCTTCGCGCGTGAGCGCGACCTGGCGCGCGCGGCGGTCGAAGATCTGCCGCCCGAGCGCTTCTTCGAGCCCGCGCATCTGCAGGCTCACGGCCGCCTGGGTGAGCGCCGTTTTTTCCGCCGCCGTGGCGAACGACCCGCTGCGCGCGACGGCCTGCAAGGTGCGCAGCATGCGTAGAGTTAGCATGTAAATAAAACTTAAGTGTCGAGAATAAAATATTAATATTTTTTTGACTGATCCTTCAAGATAATCGATAGATCGACATGAGCCGTGCGCGCCGCAACTGAGTGCGGCCGTGCGCGTGCTGCTGCTTTCGTTCATTACCGGAATCCGGACTTCCATGACGCGCTTCAACTGGCAAAACCCCTATCCGACGCCGCGCCTGCCGGTGTTCGCCCGCAATATCGTTTCGACATCGCATCCGCTTGCCGCGCAGGCCGGGCTGCGCATGCTCTGGAAAGGCGGGAATGCCGTCGACGCCGCCATCGCCGCCGCCGCCGCCATCACCGTGGTCGAGCCGGTGTCGAACGGCCTTGGCAGCGACTGCTTCGCTCTCGTGTGGGACGGCGCGAAGCTGCACGGCCTGAACGCGTCGGGCAATGCGCCGGCCGCGTGGAGCGTCGATTATTTCCGCCGCAAATACGGCGAGGAAAACGGTCTCGCGAAGCAGCCCAAACGCGGCTGGGACACGGTGACCGTGCCCGGCGTGATCGCGGGCTGGGAAGCGCTGCATGCGAAGTTCGGCAAGCTGCCGTTCGCGGACCTGATGGAGCCGGCCATCGAGATCGCGGAGCGCGGCCATGCGGTGGCGACCATCGTCACGCGCAAGTGGCAGGCCGCGATTCCCGAATTACACAATCAGCCGGGCTTTGCCGACACCTTCATGCCGCGCGGCCGCGCGCCCGAAGTGAGCGAGCGCGTGTGCTTCCCCGGCCATGCCGCCACGCTGCGGCGCCTGGCGGAACGCGGTCCGCGCGATTACTACGAAGGCGAACTCGCCGGGCGCATCGCCGCGTTTGCGCGCGAAGGCGGCGCGGCGCTCACGCTGGACGACTTGCGCAACTATCGCCCGGAATGGGTCGAGCCGATCGGCAAGAACTATCGCGGCTACACGGTGCACGAGATTCCGCCGAACGGGCAGGGCATCGCCGCGCTGATCGCGCTCGGCATTCTCGAACAGTTCGACATGGGCTCGCTCGCGCTCGACAGCCTCGAATCGCAGCATCTGCAGATCGAGGCCATGAAGCTCGCGTTCGCCGACGTCTATCGCTACGTTGCCGATCCGCGTTCGATGGAAGTCACGCCCGAGCAGATGCTCGACGACGCCTACCTGAAAGAGCGCGCGAAGCTGATCGACCCGAAGCGCGCCACGCACTTCGATTTCGGCATGCCGCGCTCGGGCGGCACGATCTATCTCTCCGCCGTGGACGAGCGCGGCATGATGGTGAGCTTCATCCAGTCGAACTACATGGGCTTCGGTTCGGGCGTAGTCGTGCCGGGCACGGGTATCGCGCTGCAGAACCGCGGCTGCGGCTTTTCGATGGACCCGGCGTCGCCCAACGTCGTGGCAGGCGGCAAGCGCCCATTCCACACCATCATTCCGGCGTTCCTCACGCAACAGGTGGACGGCCGCCAGGAAGCGGTGATGAGCTTTGGCGTGATGGGCGGCGACATGCAGCCGCAAGGGCATCTGCAGTCGGTCGTGCGCATGCTCGACTACGGCCAGCAGCCACAGGCCGCGTGCGATGCACCGCGCTGGAAGGTCAACCGCGACTTCACGCTCGACATCGAATCGACCTTCAATCCGCAAACGGCGCGCGCGCTGCAGGGGCTCGGCCACGAGATCAAGGGCATCGACGATCCGTACATGGACTTCGGCTCGGGCCAGTTCATCTGGAAGCTCGATCGCAACGATCCCGAGCGCGGCTACGTGGCCGCGAGCGATACGCGCCGCGACGGGCTCGCCGCGGGCTTCTAGGCGGCAAGCCGGCAAGCAGTATTGGACGCGAGCGGGAAAACCCCCGCTCGCGGTTCACGACGAACAATGAGTAGACCAAATAAAAACGGAGGAGACTGACATGGAGACCGGTTCATCGGTAACGGGCACGCCACTGAGCCGCGGCATGGTGCGCCGTATCGTGTTCTCCTCGTCGATCGGCAATGCGCTGGAGTGGTTCGACTTTCTCGTCTACGGCTACTTCGCGCCGATCATCGCGAAGCAGTTCTTTCCCGTGCACGACGAATGGCTTTCCACGCTGCTGGCGGTCGGCACCTTCGGCATCTCTTTTCTCATGCGTCCGCTCGGCGCAATCGTGCTGGGCGTCTACGGCGACCGCAAGGGGCGCAAGGCCGCGCTCACGCTCGCCATTGCGCTCATGATGGCGGGCACGCTCGCCATGGCGGTCATGCCGCCGTATGCGTCGATCGGCATCGCCGCGCCGCTCCTGATCCTGTTTGCGCGCCTCGTGCAGGGCTTCGCGGTGGGCGGCGAGTTCGGCAGCGCGACGGCGTTCATGGTCGAGCACAGCCCCGCGAAGCGCGGCTACTACGCGAGCTGGCAGTTCGCGAGCCAGGGCGCGGCCGCGATTCTCGCGGCGTCGTTCGGCGGCGTGCTCGCATGGTGGCTGCCGCCCGAGCAGCTGCAGGCGTGGGGCTGGCGCGTGCCGTTCTTCTTCGGGCTCGTGCTCGGGCCCGTGGGCTGGTACATCCGCTCGCATCTGGACGAGACGCCCGAATTCGTCGCGAACCAGCAAGCGCGCAGCGAAGCGGATGCGCGCGCAACGAATGAGCCGGGGCTCGGGCGCCAATGGGTGAACCTGGTGCTCGCGGTGGGCATCGTTGCGCAGTCCACCGTCGGCGTGTACATCCTCCAGCTCTACATGCCGATGTACGCGGTGAAGCAGCTCCACATGGCGGCGGCGACCTCGTTCGGCGTGGTCGTGCTCAACGGCGGCCTGCAGTTCGCGCTTTCGCCGGTGATGGGCGCGCTCTCGGACCGCATCGGCCGCATTCGCATCATGCTGACCACGTCGATCCTGCTCGCGGCGCTCACGTATCCCATGTTCGCGCTGCTGCAGCGGCACCCTACGCTCGGCTGGCTGCTCGTGCTCCAGGGCGCGGCGGGCATCTTCAAGGCCGCCTATTCGGGCCCGATGCCAGCGCTGATGTCGGAGATCTTTCCCGTGCGCGTGCGCTCGGCGGGGCTTTCCATCGCGTATAGCCTTGGTGTGACGCTCTTCGGCGGCTTCGCACCGACGATTGCCGAAGTGCTGATTCACGTAACGGGCGATACGCTCGCGCCCGCGTATTACGTCTCGCTTGCCGCCGTGATCTCGGGCGTTTCGCTCGCGATCGTCGGCTGGCGGACGATGCGGAAGGCTTCGATGCGCACCACGCTCGCGAGCTGAAAGTCGGAAGTCCGAACTGACCCGATTGTTCTTGCGCCCGCAGAATCGCTCCTTAAAACAGGGCGTGAATGCGGGCGCGGTGTTTTTGCGCGACTTCTTCGCGACTTCGTGTGGACCTCGCTGAAGCGTCACGAAAGTGGTGATATAGTCGCCCCCTCACCGCCGTCCGGCGGGGCGAGCATTACGTTTTGTCAGGTTTCGGGAGAGTATATGGCAGTCGAATATCGTGGCTTTCGAGTCACTGTCGATGCGAAAGCAGACGCGACGGACACGCAATGGCTGTGCCGCGCGGTTATGGAAGGTGTCGACGCACAAGTGGAAACGGCCAGGCTGCCTTCCGTGGAGCTTGCCATTCCCAAGCTGAAGATCGATGTGCTGATGGCGCTCAGCGTCGTCGAACAAACGGCGAAGCAGGCCGTCGACGAATGGTGGCACGCCAAGCAGCCGGAAATGGCCTGATGTTTCAGGCGCGGGCAACCCCGCTGCGGTTGCCGCGCCTCGCGCTCAACGCGCACTAACCAGATTGCGCGGCTTGCCTTCGCAAAACGCCGCAATGTTTTCGACGAGTTGATCCGCAAGTGCCTGCATGGCTTCATCGCTCGCCCACGCAACGTGGGGTGTGAGGATGAACGCCGGATGCGAGACGACGGCCTGAAACGGATGATCGGCAGGCAACGGTTCCTGCGTCACGACATCGAAACCCGCGCCTGAAATCGCGCCGCTTTGCAGGGCGTCCACCAACGCCGCTTCGTTCACGAGTCCCCCACGCGCCGTATTGATCAGCAAGGGCCGCCGCTTCATGCGCGCGAATGCCGTGGCGTCGATCAGATCCCGCGTTTCCGCGGTGAGCGGACAATGCAGCGTGATGATGTCGCTTTCTTCTAGCAGCGCTTCGAGCGGCACGTAGCCCGCTTGCGCGTCGTTGCGCGTTTTGCGCGCGGCGAACAGCACGCGCAGGCCCAGCGCGCGTCCCATTTGCGCAACGGCTTGTCCCAGTGCGCCGTCCCCGATGACGCCGAGCGTCGAACCCGCGAGATTGCGGATCGGAAAATCAAAGAAGCAGAACTGTCCCGATTCGAGCCAGCGGCCCGCGCGCACGGCGTCGCGATAGGCAGCCAGGCTGCGGCGCAGCGCGAATATCAACGCGAACGTATGTTCCGGCACGCTGTTGCCGGCGTAGTCGCGCACGTTGCTCACGACGATGCCGCGCGCCGCGCAGGCGTGCAGATCCACGTTGTCCGTGCCCGTGGCGGCGACGGCGACCATGCGCAGGCGGGGCGCGCCAGCCAGCGCTTCGGCGCCAATGCGCGCCTTGTTCGTGATGACGATGTCGGCGTTGCGAATGCGCGTGGCGACCTCTTCGGGCGCGGTGCGCTCGAAGGTTTCCAGGGTGTGGTCGAACGGCAGCGGACGAAGCCGCGTCTGGGGCGCGAGCGTCGCGCGATCGAGAAAAACGACGTGCATGATGTCTGGCCTGAACGAAAGAGGGGCAGTACGTCCATTGTCGCGCACTGGGCGCCGGGCTGGCTTGCTCGATCCGCCAACTGGGTTTCCGGTGAGGAAATTCGCAGCGACGCGGCGCCATAGGGGCTCGCGCAGCCTTTCCATTTGCTCAAGCCAGATTGAGCAAGCATCGATTATCAAAGGGTGCGGTCCGGTTCATCATGTCTCCCATAGTCAGTCGCAGACAGTCCGAAATAACCCCTTTCATGGGATCAGAGTCAGGAGCTTTGCATGGGATCAGAGTAAGCGCTAAAGCGCCAACTCTGATCGACAGCTTTGCCCCAACTCTGGTCGACAGGAGACACAGCCATGCCACGACCACTCGAAGGAATCCGCGTTCTGGAGCTCGGACAGCTCATCGCGGGTCCGTTTGCTGGGCGCATGCTCGCCGAATTCGGCGCGAGCGTCATCAAGGTGGAGCCGCCCGGCGTGGGCGATCCGTTGCGCAAGTGGCGCCTGCTGCACGACGGCACGTCGGTCTGGTGGGCCGCCCAGTCGCGCAACAAGGACTCCATCACGCTCGATCTGCGCACGCCCGAAGGGCAGGACGTGATTCGCCGTCTCGTGTCGGAAACCGACGTGCTGATCGAAAATTTCCGCCCTGGCACGCTCGAAGGCTGGGGCCTCGGCTGGGACGAACTCAGCGCGATCAATCCCGGGCTCATCATGCTGCGCGTCTCGGGCTACGGGCAGACCGGCCCGTATCGCGACCGGCCTGGTTTCGGCGTGGTCGCCGAAGCGATGGGCGGCCTGCGCCACCTGAGCGGGGAGCCCGAGCGCACGCCGGTGCGCGTGGGCATCTCGATCGGCGATTCACTCTCCGCGCTGCATGGCGTGATCGGCATCCTGCTGGCGCTGCGGCACCGCGAGCAGCAGGGCGGACGGGGCCAGGTCGTGGACGTCGCGCTCTACGAGTCGGTCTTCAACATGATGGAAAGCCTGTTGCCCGAGTATTCGGTGTTCGGCGCCGTGCGCCAGCCGGCGGGCAGCAGCCTGCCCGGCATCGCACCAAGCAACGCCTACCGCTGCAGCGACGGCAAGTACGCGCTGATCGCAGGCAACGGCGACAGCATCTATCGCCGCCTGATGGAGCTGATCGGCCGCGCGGACCTGGGCAGCGATCCGGCGCTCGCGCAGAACGACGGACGCGTCGCGCAGGTCGAGCGCATCGACGCTGCGATCGGCGAATGGACCGCGCGACACACGCTCGACCAGGTGCTCGCGGCGCTCAACGAAGCGCGCATTCCGGCGGGGCGCATCTACGACGTCGCGGACATCGCGGCCGATCCGCATTACCACGCCCGCGGGATGATCGTGGACGACACCTTGCCCGACGGCACGGCGGTGCAGGTGCCGGGCGTGGTGCCCAAACTGTGCGGCACGCCCGGCACGATCGAGCGCAGCGCGCCGACGCTCGGCGAGCATACCGACACGGTGCTGGAATCGATAGGCGTGGACGCCGCAACGCGCGAAGCATGGCGCGCGCGCGGCGTGATCTGAACGGAGAACGGCAAGATGACGACTGGAAATAAGGACAACTTCAAGGGCAAGGTGCTGTATCTGAACGAAGTCGCGACGCGCGACGGCTTCCAGAACGAAGCCGCCTTCATCGACACCGACGACAAGATCGCGCTGATCGACCGCCTGAGCGCCTGCGGCTACGCGAAGATCGAAGTGACCTCGTTCACTTCGCCCAAAGCGATTCCCGCGCTGCGCGACGCCGAGGCGGTGATGCACGGCATCAAGCGCGTGCCGGGCGTCGTCTATACGGTGCTCGTGCCGAACGTGCGCGGCGCCGAACGCGCGCTGTCGTGCAACGTCAACGAAGTAAACCTCGTGATGTCGGTGAGCGAGACCCACAATCGCACCAACCTGCGCATGACGCGCGAGCAGTCGTTCGCACAGTTGCGCGACGTGATCGACGCGGTGCGCGGCACGGGCGTGGCGATCAATGTTTCGCTCTCCACAGCAATGGGCTGCCCGATGGAAGGCGACGTGCCCGTGGAGGACGTGCTCGGCTGGATGCAGCGGTTCGCCGAACTGGGCGTGCAGGGCGTCACACTTTGCGATACTACCGGCATGGCGCATCCCGCGCAGGTGCGCGCGTTGTGCGAGAGCGCCGCGCAGGCGTTCGGCGCGCTCGAACTGACGCTGCACTTCCACAATACGCGCGGCATGGCGCTCGCCAACACGCTTGCGGCGCTCGATGCGGGCATCGTGCGCTTCGACGCCTCGCTCGGCGGTCTCGGCGGCTGTCCGTACGCGCCGGGCGCGAGCGGCAACGTGTGCACGGAAGAACTCGTGCACATGCTCGAACTCGACGGCTACGACACCGGTGTCAATCTCGCCGCCGTGCTCGATGCCGCCGCGCTGTTGCCCGGCATGATCGGCCACGACGTGCCCAGCCAGATTCTCAAGGCCGGCCGCCGTCTCGACCTGCATCCGGTGCCGGAACAGGCGCAAGGTATGCCCGTACAACGGGCGCTCGCATGACAAGGAGTGAAGCATGGCATTGATCGACCACCTCGACCATCTGGTGCTGACCTGCGTGGACCCCGAGGCCACGAAGCACTTTTATACGGAAGTGTTGCAGATGCAACTGGAGACCTTCGGCGCGGGGCGGCTCGCGTTTCGCTTCGGCAACCAGAAGATCAATCTGCATGTGCGTGGCGCGGAATTCGAGCCCAAGGCGCATGTGCCGGTGCCGGGTGCGCTCGATCTGTGCTTCATCGCCGCGGTCCCGCTCGATGCGGTGATCGCGCATCTCGCGCAGAAGCACTGGCCGATCGTCGAAGGTCCGGTCGAGCGCACCGGCGCGACGCAGAAGATCCGTTCCGTCTATGTGCGCGACCCGGATCTGAATCTCATCGAAATTTCCGAGCTGATCCAGGCCGGTTGATCCCTCTCGCCAGTTTTCGCCGTTGAGCCGGGGGGCGCCGGTTTCGCGGCGAGCACGCCGGCCCGCGCGGCCGGCACGCGGGCGTGCATCGCAGCACGTCCGCCTCTCCATTCTCCGATCTGCACTTCCTCCCAGGCCCGCGATGCAGGACAATCGTCTCTCGCGCCGGCTTTGCCCCATTCATCATGGTCAATCCACTTCACTTCGATCTGCAGTCGCTGCGGGTCTTTCTGCTCGTCGCGGAACATGGCAGCCTCACCAAGGCCGCCGAGCACGGGCAGCTCACGCTTTCGGCGGTCAGCAAGCGCATTGCCGAACTCGAAAGCGTGACCGACTGCGCCTTGTTCCTCCGCCGCGCGCGCGGCGTGGATCTCACGCCCGCGGGGCATGCGCTGCTGGAGCACGCCACGCGCGTGGTCGATCAGGTCAATCGCATGGCCACCGAAATGAGCGATTACGCCGCCGGCGTGCGCGGGCACGTGCGCATGTGGGCGAATACATCGGCAATCGTGCAGTTTCTGCCCGTCGATCTCGCCTCTTTCCTGAACGAGCATCCGGGCATCAAGGTCAGTCTCGAAGAGCGGCTGAGCCACGAAATCGTCGAGGCGCTTGGCGCAGGCAAGGCCGACCTCGGCGTGTTCGCCGACAACGTGCCCGCGCCCGGCATCGAGCGGCGGCTCTATCGCCGCGACGAACTCGTGCTGCTCGTGCCGCGCAGTCATCACTTTGCGCAACTCGAGGTGATCCGCTTCGCCGATACGCTCGATGAGGACTACGTGGGCCTGAGCGATGGCAGCTCGCTGCTCGCGCGCATGACGGACGCGGCATTTGCCATCGAGCGATCGCTGAAGCTGCGTATCCAGGCCTCGAACTTCGACGGCGTGTTCCGCATGATCGAAGCGGGACTGGGTATCGGCGTGCTGCCGCGCGACGCGGTGAGCGACGAGCGCGGCAAGGCCGGCGTCGTCAAGGTCAAGCTGGCGGACACGTGGGCGACGCGCACGCTCTGGATCGGCATGAAGGCGGATAGCGCGCCGAGCTCGGACATCGTGAGCCTGTTCGACTACATGTCGGCGCGCGCGGAGCAATGAAAAGCGGGGCGGCCCCGCAAGACGCGGCAGCCGCCCCGATGATGCTGGGACGCTCGAGGGATCGGGCGGTCAGACCGGATTGATCTCGTCCTGGCTGCGCCGCGTGGTGAGGGGCCCGAGCGCACGCAGGGTCACGGCGACGATGGCCAGCGCGGCGGAGATCACGCCGAACATCGCGATCGGGCCGTGCTGCGTGAGCACCGGCAACAGGATGAAGGGCAGGGCGCTGCTCATGATGCGCGAGAGCGAATAGGTGCTGCCGATCGCCGTCGAGCGCACGCTGGCGGGGAAAATTTCGGCCTGGTACACGTGGTAAGCGTTGCTGAACACATTCGACGCACAGGTCGTCAGCACGCCGAAGCAAACGATCAGCGCGGCCTGTCCCGAGTACGCGAAGCCAAGACCAAAAATGCCGATGGAGATCAGCGAGGCGATCACGAGCGTGCGGCGCTCGATCCAGTTGAGCAGCGGCACGGAAAGCAGCGAGCCGATCGGGTAGCCGAGGAACGAGAGGGCGACGAACAGCGTGCTGCCCGTCACGTCGATGCCGCGGCTCTTCACGACGACGCCCGCGAGCGTGCCGAAGCCGTAGTAGCCGAAGGCCTGGAACAGGTGAAACACGACGAGCATGACATAGCGCTTGTCGTAGGGTGCGCGCCGCAGCACGGCAATGCGCTCCGAGAGGCGCAGCGGATGCTGGCGCGTATGCGGCTCGGCAAAGCGTTTCGGCATCGGCGCGCCGGCGCTTTGCGCGAAGCGGCCCAGGGTGGCATAGGCTTCGTCGGTGCGGCCTTGCGCCAGCAGCCAGCGCGGGCTTTCCGGCAGGCGATGCTGCACGGCCAGCACGAACAGGGCGCCGAGGCTGCCGATGGCGAGAATGATGCGCCATCCCGCAATGCCGGCAGGATGGATCGGATTGAGCCAAACCGCGAGGAAGCCGACCAGCGGCACCGCGACGTACGAGGTGGTATAGGCCCACGCGGCCATCCGGCCGCGTTTCTCCTTCGGCAGGATCTCCGAAAGGAAACTATCGGCCACGGGATAGATCGCACCGACGCCCACGCCGGTCAGAAAGCGGCACACCACGAGCATGGTGGCGTTCACGGAAAATGCGGCGAGCAGCGAGAACGCGCTGTACCACACGAGCGTGAACAGGAAGGCGCGCCGCCGGCCGATGCGGTCGGCGAGACTGCCGAGGAATAGCGAGCCGAAAAACATGCCGACGAAGGCCGAGGCCAGCAAGAGCTTGAACGCGAGGCTGTGCGCATCGAGCCCGTATTCGTTCTGCAGCGCGGAGCCGATCGAGCTGACGAGAAAGATCTCGTACATGTCGAAGAAGAGGCCGATGCCGATCACCCACACCACGAAGCGGTGCAGCGCGCCCACGGGCATGTCGTCCATGAAGCTGCTGAGCGTGACGCCCTGAGGGCTTGGCAACGGGGCTTCCGCGGTGAGCGGGCGGCGTGGCGCTTCGCCCGGCGCGCTGCCGCCCAGGTCGAGGGGATGGCTGTTCATGCTGTCTCCAGTATTGTCGATGCCGCGTCACGAGCCGCGGTCGGGCGCAACTCCGTACGAACGGTACGGAACCGGCGTGATGGCAAGTGTGGGAGATTTTCGCGAGCGCGAAAATTGAGGAAGGGTGAAGCGTGCTTTCCCGTGGGGAAAGGCTAAGGCGGGGCGGCGCGTTCGAGCCGCGCCTTTGCGCCCGAAATGCGTCCAGCTTTGCGTTTGCGCGCCCGAGGCAGGCGCCGGGTCAGATCTGCAGCCGCTCGAGCACTTCAAGGAAGAGCAGCACCGCAATGAGGATGCCGATCCACCTTACCGTCAGTCTGAGGTTGAGGAGCGTCGGTCCCAGCGAGCTCACGGCTTCCGCGACGACCTTCGCCGCTCCCTCCGGGTCGCTGCTCGCCGCCGAGCCACGCAATGACGCCGTTGCAAAGTCGATCCGCAGGTGGGTGACATAGCCAGTCGCTATGTTCGGCCATTCGATCGTGTCGTCGCTTTCATTGGGACGGAGAAAGAGCCGGGGCTGGCGTGCCGGCTCGGCCGCGGGATCTTCGGACGTATAGAGGTGCCGCATTGCCAGACCCAGCTCTACCGCGCCAAGCTGGCCGTCCGAGATCGCCTTCGCGAGCACCTGCAGGCAGGCGGGGGGAATGTGGCACGCGAGCCACCATTGATCGGGCTCTCCGGCCTCGTCGTCGGCGGGATTGAAGCCTAGCCGGGCGGTGCCGAGCGCCACATCGGACATCGAGTTGCCCAGTTCGTCTTCCAGCGCGCGCAGGCCAAGCCGGTCGGCCGTGCTGACGTCGCGGGCTTCGAAGCTCACCTGAAGCATGCGCGTCGCCAGCTGGGGAAGGCCAATGATCGCAAGCTCCTGGCCGTCGAGATGCGCCACGCCGTGGAGCGATGTGGACAGAACCGGCTGCCGGTCCTGATCCAGCGGCTCGACGAGCTGCTGCGCCACCTGAAGCTGTTCCAGCTTCAACCACATCGACATGGTGGGGTAGTAGGTCCGCTTCGCGCTTTCCAGTTCGACGACTTCAAGAGCGTGATCTGTGCGTTCGACGAGATTCACCACCGCTCTCTTTTCCAGAAAATCCATGTCCCACTCCCGCCGCTAAGTCCGCCAAGTCCCTCGCCGGCATGAGACCAGGAGGTGAGTGCCGTCCGTCTGACCGCGTGATCGAGAAGCGTCCGCGGTATTCGCATTTTCGCGTGACGTGAATAGGGGGGATTGTACCCATCGGAAAGTTCGCCGCTATATGCCACAGGGCACATAAGAACGACCTTTCAATCCTCAGATGGATTCGAAGAACCACGTCGATCTGAAATGCTAATGAAAGCAATGGCGCTGCGCGAGCGGTCCGCTTCCATGCCGGAATCTCGGCATGACGGGTCGCTTGTGTGGGCCAGGACACACTCCATCGCCCGTCAGCAACGCGACCGCGCAACGCGATGGGTTTGCCCTACTGCAAGTGTAGGGAGGTGACCCATCGCAGGCTCCGCTGCCCATATCCAGAATCCACATACGGGTCAGTGTGACGATCGCATCAGCCCGCAACTGCAGTTGAGCGTGACGTTCAGCGCCTGACGCGCTGCTTGACCCCAAGGACGGAGGTCATATGTTCAGCATCCGCATGTGTCGCAATAGCGTGGCAGCCCTGCTGTGCATGATGTTTGCGATCCCCTCATTTTCCCAGTCGTTCATGGTTCAATGCCCGCCGACCACGCCCTCCCATCCGACGGCGCTGGCGGCGGGCGCCGGCGAACCGCCGTACACGGGACCGTCCTTCACGGGCCAGACCTCGGCATCGACGGGTGTCGTCAACGGCGCCATCAAGTGCCAGCAGATCTCGGGTGGCGACGGTTACGCGACGATGGCCAATGGTGTGCAGACCTATCTGTTCGCGTTCGGGCCGCTGTCCGGTCTCGCCGACATCAAGGCGGGCCTGCCCGGCACGCAGTTCGCCTCGGTGTTCAACACCGTCGGCGATCCGAGAACCGACCCGACCTATAACGGCGCGGTCGGTCTCACGCCCGATCCGGAATCCACGCCGCCCGGCCAGCTCACGGGCCATGTCGACCCGCGGCCGATCATGGACATCGGCGTGATGAACGGCAACGAGCCCGCGCCGATGATGGCGATCGACGAGGACGACGAGTTCTTCCTCACGCTCACGAACGTCGGCATGATCATGCGCCCTGACCTGTTCGAGAAGCACACGGTGCACTTCCACGGCTATCCGAATGCCTCGTCATTCTATGACGGCGTGCCGGACGCGTCGGTCGCGATCAACATCGGCGCGAGCTTCACGTACTACTACCTCGCGCCGGATGCGGGCACCTACTTCTGGCACTGCCACATCACGCCGCCGGAGCACCTGCAGATGGGCATGGTCGGCCAGATCTTCGTGCGTCCGCGTCAGAACCGCGTACCCGCAGGCCAGTCGCTCTACCAGTCGCTGGTGCTGCAGCAGCAGGATCTGCGCACGCGGTGCGGCACCGACATTCTGTGCACGACGCCGCTGCCACCGCAAAACGGCGTGCTGCACGTGAACAACCTGAGCGGGACGCCCACGCTCTACGCGTACAACGACGGCGACGGCTCGACCGCCTACGACGTCGAGTACCCGGTGCAGATCCACGGCTTCGATCCGAACTTCCACTTCGTCGGCATGACGTTCAATCCGGAGCCCTTCACCGACATGAAAGACAAGTTTTTCATGCTGAATGGCCGCAGCTATCCGGACACCGTCAATCCGAATCCGCTTTCGACGCCGGCGTCGGACGGCGTGCCGCGCTTCTCGCAACCGCTGCCGTCGCTGATCAATATCCCCGTCGGCGGCAAGGTGCTGCTGCGCATCTCCGATCTCGACGTCACCGAATATCAGACGCTCGCCTCGCTCGGCATTCCGATGCACGTGGTCGCGGTCAATGCGCGGCTGCTGCGCGACATGGCCGGCAACGACATGACCTACTACACGAACTCGATCACGCTCGGCGGCGGGGAGTCGCTCGACCTGATCCTCGACGCCAGCGACACGACGAAGTATCAGTCCGGGCAGGTCTTCTACCTGTACACGCCGAATCTGGATCATCTGGCGAACGACCAGGAAAACTTCGGAGGCCTGATGACCGAGGTGCACATCTGCAGGTCGGTGGATCCGAAGACGAAGGTCTGCACGCTATGAGACGCATCATGCACGCGATAAAGACGGTTCATGGCTGGCCTGCCATGGACCCGGCCAGGAAGTCCTGCACTTAGGAGAAGAGCCGTGGGACACATCACTTACCGCATCGGGATCGCGACCCTCGCGCGCCTCGGACGGCTTGCACGGTTCGGCGTGGCGGCGCTCGCGGCGCTCTTCTGCATGCAGGTGCATGCGGCCGCGCCTGGCATCACGGGAACGCATTTCGACCTGCGCGCCGAGGCGAGCCGCATCACCCAGCCGGACGGCAACAGCGTCTATTCGTGGGGCTACGGCTGCAACTCCGCGCCGGCCGGATTCTCGCCGCCCAACATTGCCGGTGCGAACTGCCCGAGCATGCAGATTCCCGGCCCGACGCTGATCGTCAACCAGGGCGACATCGTCACGGTGACGCTCACCAACAATCTGCCGGCGGCGGCGGGCAACACGTCGATCCTCTTTCCCGGGTTCGACGTCTGCATGGGGACGATCGACCCGACGACGCGGCTCTGCTCCGGCACGCCGACGGGCGTGCAGGGCCTGCTCACGCGTGAGGCGTCCCACACCGTCACGGTCACCTACAGCTTCATCGCCGCCACACCGGGCACGCACGCTTACTACAGCGGCACGCAGGGCGATCTGCAGATCGAAATGGGCCTGTATGGCGCGGTCATCGTGCTGCCCACGTCGTCGCCCGGCACGCTCGCCGTGCCGACCGGCTGCAACCCGATCCAGGGCACGCGCAAGCTGCTGGACGGCCAGCCCGACTTCCGCAATGCCGCGGCGGCCTACAATCACAGCGCGGCGTGCTACGACCGCGAGTATCTGTTTCAGTTCTCCGAAATGGATCCGCGCATTCACGCACAGGCGGAGCAGCAGGCCAGCAACGCCTGCACGAGTCCAACCGGCTGCATGACCGTCGAAACGGAGCCTTATCACCCGGCGTACTACATGGTGAACGGACGCTCGATGCCGGACGACATGGACCCGAACTACGCGGCGCAATATCCGAATCAGCCATACAACGGCAATCCGCACATGCACCCCGGCGAGCTGGTGCTGCTGCGGATCATCGGCACGGGCCGCTGGCAGCATCCATTCCACGAGCACGGCAATCACGTGCGCGTGCTCGCGCGCGACGGCAACATGCTGCTCGCCAAAACGGACGCGACCAAGGTCGCCGGCCCGCTGCTGTTCACGACCACGACGACGCCGGGCCTTGCGATGGACGGGATCTTCTACTGGACGGGCAAGGGGCTGAACTGGGACGTCTATGGGCACTACCCCGGCGACGGCAGCGTCTGCATCCCGGATGCAAACGGCTACTACACGCAGGATCCGACGGCGCCGAACTATTACGAGTGGTGCGCGGATCACAACAAGGCGCTCGAAACCCATCCGTTCGGCAAGGTGGGGAGCGGCGGCCCGGTGACGTTGCCCGACTCGCACGTGCTGACCAACGGCTTCTGGTACGGCGGCAGCCCCTATCTCGGCCCCGATGCGACCATGCGCGCGACTTCACCCACGGGTACGACGCCGCCAAGCGGCACCGTGGTGAATCCACCGCAAACGGAAGCTGGCTTTGCATTCATGTGGCACTCGCACAATGAGCGTGAGATCACCACGAACAACATCTTCCCTGGCGGAATGATGATGATGATGCTCGTTGATCCGCAAGCGTTCCTGATCGACGAATCGAACTAGAGGCGGGGAGAACGGCGATGAGATCCACCACACTCAAGGCAAATCTGTTAGGGATGCTTAAGGCGTCGATTGCCGCTTCCGTATTGCTGAGCGCGAGCGGGATGGCATTCGCCCAGGCATCCGTCACGCTGACTGCGAAGGCCACCACGGCCGTGATGTCCGACGGGCAGGCGGTGCCGATGTGGGGTTACAGCTGCACAGCGGCCGGTGCGCCGGCCACGTGTACGGCGGCGAACCCCGGGGCAGGGGCGAACTGGTCGCCCGTCGTCATCACGGTGCCGCCAGGTCCGCTCACGATTAATCTCGCCAACAGCCTGCCCGGCGCCGTGCCGACCTCGCTCGTGATCGTCGGGCAACTGGGCGGCGGTCTGGGCACGTCGGCGACGAGCATGCCGAGCCCGACGCACCCCACCCAGACCGCGACCACATGGCCGACCGCTGCCGCCGCGCCCGGCGGCGCGACCTTCACGCCGCCGACGCAAACGGCCCGCGTGCAGTCGTTCGCGACCGAAGTGGCGCACGGCAGCACCACCGCGCTCACGTGGAGCAACCTGAACCCGGGCACCTACCTGATCGAGTCGGGCACGCACCCGTCGATCCAGGGGGCGATGGGGCTGTATGGCGTGCTGGTGGTGAGAACGGCGGCCAACGGCACGACGCCCGCGCAGGCGTATCCGGGCATCAGCTACGACACCGACGTGCCGCTCGTGCTCAGCGAAATCGATCCGGTGCAGAACACCGCGGTCGCCGCCGCGGTCGCGACGCCGGGCTTCAGCGAAACCCTGTCCTGGTCCGGGCAGCCGGGCGGCTGCGGCGATTCGAAGTCGACTGCGTTCGGCACCTGCTATCCGCCCACGGTGAACTACGATCCGCGCTACTACCTGATCAACGGCGTCTCGTTCGACCGCACCAATCCGGGCGCTTCGACCTTCGCCGCGACGAGCGCCGCGACCACCGGGCCGGTGATGCTTCGCTTCGTCAACGCGGGACTGCGCATGCACGTGCCGGCCGTGGTCGGCGCGCAAACGGGCGCCACGCCGGTCTCCGGCTTCGCGTTGATCGCCGAGGACGGCAACGTGCTGCCCGGCAATCCGCGGATTCAGTCGGAAGTGTTCATGGCGGCCGGCAAGACCTACGACGCGCTGGTCAACATGCCAGCGGCAGCCGCTTCCGCGCTGCCGGTGTTCGATCGCGAACTGAGCCTGTCGACGAACAACGCGCGTGACGGCGGCATGCAGGGTTACATCAGCGTGAACAACTCCACCGCGGCGTCCGCTGCCGCGGTGGCGAACGCTTCGGTCACCGGTTCCACCTATTTCTTCGTCCCCGGCAAGACGCTGACCGTGTCCGACCCGGCGCGAGGCGTGGCGGCGAAGGACGCCAACGTCTATGGCGTGCAGGTGAAGACGCCACCGACTGGCGGCTCGCTCACGCTGAACCCGGACGGCACGTTCGTCTACACGCCGAGTCAAGGGACGACGGCCGACAGCTTCGTGTACCAGGCGAACGGCAATCCGAACGCCTCGGCGACGGTGACGCTCACCGCGTGCACGACGGGCAACGGGTGTCAGTCCGGACCGCCCACGGCCGGCAACGCCGCCTATACGAGCAACATCGCCTCGCGGCTGCAGATCTCCGAGCCCGGTGTGCTCACTTACGCCAGCGATCCGAATGGCCTGCAGCTCACCGCGACGCTGGTCGGCACCCCTTCGGGCGGCTCGGTCACGCTGAATCCGGACGGCTCGTTCTCGGCGAGCCCGGCGACGGCGCCAACGGGCAGCGCGGCATCCGCCAGCGTGACGTTCCAGTATCAGGCGGTGAACGCGCAGAATACGGCGAGCAACACGGCGACCGTGACGGTGACGTTCAAGGGCGGCAGCGGACTCGTCGTCAACGTGCTGGACGCGCCCAGCACGCAGCCGGGCAAGACGCCGGTGAAGATCAGCGACTACCGCTGGATCATCGAGGAAGACCGCACGTTCCAGATCGATCCGGCGTGCCAGGTGAACTCGCCCACGCGGCCGGCGACGTGTCCGCCGCTGCCGGTGCCGAGTCTCGGTGCGAACTTCCATACGAGCTACATGCCGGTGGTGGCGGCGGGCTGTGTCGGCGTCGCCGCGTGCGAAGCGGGGCAGACGGTCTACGATCCGGTCAGCCAGACCCACAAGCCGGCGGTGTGCGACATCGGCAACGGCGTGTGCCGGACCACGGCGGCGCAGCAGGTACCGGTGGATCCGTCACAGGTCGCGCTCGATCCGAAGAAGCACTATTACATTTCGATCCTGCCGGGCAACGCCTACAACTCGTTCACGAACGGCGGCGGCGCTCCGCAGCCGGTCGATCCGGCCAACCCCTCGGGCGCGCAGCGGCAGTTCGATATTTCCAAAGACTGTCCGAGCGTCGCGAACTTCGCGCCCGGCACGGGCAAGTGCGGCAACGGCATGGGCGGCGCGCCGATCGCGGCAGGGCAGACTTCGGTCAACGTGCTGCTCGAGGAATCGCCGTTCCCGACAGCGAAGGTTTCCGTGTTCGTGTTCGAGGATGACGCACCGCTGAACGGCGAAGTGGACGTGAGCGGCGGCACCGACACCTTCGGCTCGGCCCGCGAGCCGGGACTCGGCGGCTTCGAGATCAAGCTGTGGGACGACGCCGGCGGCAGCGGCAGCCCGACCGGACAGATGACTTACGACATGTTCAACATGCCGCTGTCCAATTCGCTGGCGGGCACGATCGACCCGGTCACCCAACTCAATGCGTGCCCGATTTCGACGAACCCCGACGGCCTGGTCGGCATGGTCCCGACCTGCCCGAAATACGAGTCGGACGGCAAGACGCTGTCGCCGCTCGTCGGTCAGGCGATCGTCGCCAACCTGATGCCGGGCCGCTACGGCATTGTCGCGACGCCGGCGGCCGACCGGATCGCGCGCGGCGAAGAGTGGCTGCAGACGAACACGCTGGACGGACAGAAGGCCCACGACTCGTTCATCAAGATCGGCGGCCCGGCTTACTTCCAGGAGTTCGGACCGGCGGGCTTCCACGTCTCGATCGGCTTCGCGAACCCGAAGATCGTCAACGCGCGGCTGCCTTTGCTGTGCGCCACCTCGACCTGCAACAACGGACTCAAGGGGCGGGTGACGAACCTGCACTACAGCCGTCCGCCTGACGAGCACCTGTACGGCAGCCAGTCGCGCAAGCCGTTGAGCTTCACGCAATGCTATGTGAGCGTGGGCGATCCGGATGGCGAAGACTACGCGTTCACCAAGTGCAACGCGGACGGCACGTTCAGCTTCACGGGCCTGCCTGCGGGCATCACTCGAATCACCGTGTTCGACCAGTGGAACGACCAGATCGTCGACGGGCTCGCATCGGCCGTGACGCTCGGCGGCGGCGCGGTGACGGACGCCGGCGACATCGCGGTCCTTCAATGGCAGACGAATCTCTATACGCGAACGTTCCTCGACACGAACGGCAACGGCGTGGGCGACCCGAGCAAGCCAGGGCTCGCGCTGCTGCCGACCAACATCCGTTTCCGCGACGGCAGCTATTCGGACTTCAACAACACGGACATGAACGGCTATGCGTCGTTCAACGAAGAGTTCCCGCTGTTCAACTGGTACGTCGTCGATACCGACCTGACCCGCTTCAAGCAGACGGGCGTGCACGTCGTCTATGACGCGGGCGGTCCGCCCGACGGCACGCCGGGCGGAGGCAAGTCGACCATTGCCGCGAACTACGCGAACACGCAGGAATCGGTCCATCTGCCGACGAACCTGCGGGTGCCGGGCGCGGTGTACTGCAACGACGCGGACTGCAACGACCGCTCGGGCTCGAATCCTTCGACCGGCCGGGTCGATCCGCCGTGGGTCACCACGATGGGCTGGCAGGGCTTCTCGGGCCAGAGCTCGTTCATCGAGTTCGGCAAGACCCAGTACGCGGCGAACGAGAATGGCGGCATCCACGGCGAAGTCGTCTACGCCTCGACACGCCCGTTCGACGACCCCGCCTTGCTGGTTCACACGAAGTGGACGCCCGACGTGCCGAACGTCACAGTGAACCTGTACCAGGAAGGCGTCGCGGCGGACGGCTCCACGAGCCTGAAGCTCGTCGACACGACGAAGACCGCGAGCTGGGACGACTGGGCCCAGGGCTTCCGGACGGACGGCGTGCCGAACATGAACTGTCCGGGCCAGAGCACCAGCGATCCGTACTTCTTCACGCTGCAGAACACGAAAATGTGGCTCGACCCGCAGCAGCGTGCGCTGCCCAACAACTCGCAGTTCAAGTGCTATGACGGCATGCACGTGTTCAACCAGGTGCAGCCGGCGCCGTACGACGGCATGTACCAGTTCCCGAGCGTCACGACCCGCAATCCGCAAAGCGGCCTGCCGACCGGCACCAACTGCACGATCTGCCAGGCGAATCCCACCAGTGACGGCACGCAGATGCTGCCGCCCGGCAAGTATGTGGTCGAGATCATCGTGCCGCCGGGCTACGAACTGGTGAAGGAGGAGGACAAGAACATCCTGATCGGCGATAACTACATCGCACCGGTAACGCAGCAGTTCGGCGGCATCGGCGACATCTTCATCCTGCCCGATCAGGCCGCGATGAACTCCACCTACAACCAGAACAACGCGCAGAATCCGACCACGAATCTCGGCTCGACCCCGCACGCCGAAGGCGACACCGGGTCCATCGAACGCTTCTGGCCGTGCGTCGGCGAGCTGCGGATCGTGCCGGACTACATCAGCCTGTTCCCGGGCTCGCAGGAAGTCTCGCCGTTCGCGGGGGCTTCGAGGAACCTGTGCGATCGCAAGGAGGTGGAACTCACCGACCAGAGCGCGGTGCTGGCGAAGTTCTGGATCTTCAGCTCGACGCACGTTGCCGCGCACTATACCGGCTTCATGCTGGACGACTTCTCGTCGGAGTTCGACCCGTACTCGCCGCAGTTCGGCGAAAAGTTCGCAGTACCGAACGTGCCGGTATCGTTCAAGGACTTCGCGGGCAACGAAATCTCGCGCACCTATTCGGACCAGTGGGGCATCTTCAACGGATTGACCTACTCGACCTGGCAGGTCAACCCGCCGAACCCGACGGGCTACGCGCCGACGATGATGGTCGCCTGCATGAACGACCCGTATATGGCCGACCCGGCGCACTCGGGCCAGACCATCAAGGACCCGCTCTACAACCCGGCATACAGCCAGTTCTGCTACGAGATTCCGTTCATGCCGGGACAGACGCAGTACATGGACACGCCGGTCGTGCCCGTCTCGGCCTTCGCGGACGGCTATAACCAGGTCGACTGTGCCTATCCGGACGGCACGCCGGGCATTGCCTCGGTGACCGGCGACGCGATTGCGGGCAATACGTCCGCGGGCAGCAACGGCGGCGCGGGCCCGTGGGTCAGCTCACCGCTGAAGACGCTGACGATCACGTCGGTCGGCACGCAGCAGGTGCCGAACCACGCCTACACGGGTCCGAGTGCCACCGGCGCGCCGTTCAACCAGAAGTTCATCACGCGCAACTACGGTTTTGGCCAGCAACGGGGCGTCGTGACGATCGCGGGCATCCCGGCGCTGGTGACAGCGTGGAGCGACGCGAAGATCACGGTGGTCGTGCCGCCTCTGCTCGGTGCCGATGCGGCCTGCACGATCCAGCAGCGCGGGGTGGCGACGCCGACCCAGTGCGGCCAGCTCGTCGTCACCGCGGCCAGCGGCAAGCGCTCGATCGACGCGGTCACCGTCACGGTCGGCGGCAAGGCGCCCACCTTCGTGGGTGGCGAGAACACGGCGGGCAATGCGATCCAGACCGCGATCGACCATGCCGCTCCGGGCGACATGATCGTCGTCGGTCCGGGCACCTACAAGGAGATGCTGCTCATGTGGAAGCCGGTGCGGCTGCAGGGCGTGGGTGCAACGTCGGTGACCGTGGACGCGAACCCGCATCCGTCGGGCAAGCTCGACCCGTGGCGCAGGCAGGTAGGGTGCCTGTTCGGCGATGCGCTGAACGGCGGGCTGATCTCCGCAAGCAATCCGTACGACTCGACCGGTGCGTACAGTTGCCTCGCCTCGATGCAGCGCAAGATCGACGGGATCCCGTTCGAGCCGACTTCCGGCTGGGATTTCAACCTCAACGGCAACCTGGCGGAGACGCTGATCGAGCCGACGCTGATGGGCGCGTACGAAGGCGCAGCGATCACCGTGCTCGGCAAGGGCGTGAAGGACGTGCTGGTGGGCGGTGTGCTGACCCAGGACCAGAACTGTGTGGCGAACGGCATCTGCACGCCGCTCACCAACAGCGCTGCGGACTGCACTGCCTATCCGAGCAACTTCCTGTGCAACCCGTCGCGCATCGACGGCATGTCGTTCACGAACAGCTCGCAAGGCGGCGGCGGTATCTACCTGCATGGCTGGAACCACTACACGGAGGTGTCGAACAACCGCGTCTTCTCCAATGCGGGAACGCTCACCGGCGGCATCATCGTCGGCCAGGTCGAAGTACCCGACGGCAACATCGCGGCGGATAACGTGACCCAGCTGGCGTTCCAGTACAACGTCCACGTGAACGTGCACAACAACCAGGTCACGTCGAACGCTTCGTATGGCGACGAAATCAATTCGACCACGCCGTCTTCGGCCGGAGGGGTGACGTTCTGTTCGGGCGCCGACTACTACAAGTTCAACTACAACTGGGTATGCGGCAATATCAGCAGCGGCGACGGCGGCGGTGTCGCGCACTTCGGCTTCAGCTACAACGGCGACCTGTCGCACAACTGGATCCTGTTCAATCAGAGCAACAACCCGACGCTGCCGACGTACGGCGGCGGGCTGATCGTTCAGGGCGTGCCGCCTGACGGCACCTTCTGCGAGAACGCGGCCACCGACGTCGACTGTGCGCCGCAGCTTTCGGACGGCGCGGGCCCAGGCATCACGATCGACGGCAACATGATTGTCGGCAACACGGCGGAAAGCGGCAAGGGCGGCGGCCTGCGCCTGCAGAACGTCAACGGCACCGACGTGCAAAGGAGTCCAAACGACAGCTCCCGGTGGTATCGCGTGAAGGTGACGAACAACATCATCGCGAACAACGTGGCGGGCTGGGCCGGCGGCGGCGTGTCGCTGCAGGACGCGGTGGCCGTGAGCTTCATCAACAACACGGTCATCTCCAACGACACGACGGCGACGGCCGGCGTGCTGTTCAACACAGCCGCCGCGACCCAGGCCAATGTCGGGCCGCCGAACTGCACGACCTCGGGTTCGGAAACGACGTGCCAGCCGACCACGACGTCGCAGTACGAGCCGGCCGGGCTCGAGACCGCGCGCCACACGCAGAACCTGGTGGCGGCATTCACGAGCCCGAACGTGACGTGCCCGGCGGGCAGCCCGCACTGCACGACGTTCTCGAACCCGGTAATCACGAATGACCTGTTCTGGCAGAACCGCACGTTCTACATCACAGTGGGAGGACTGGATCCGGGCATCGCCGGGCTGCAGAACGTGGTCACGCTGAATCCGTCGCTGAATCAGGCCGGGCACGCCACGGGCTATTGCGATCCGAAGGCGGTCTACTGGGACATCGGCGCGTTCGGCGACACCGGCGCCGCCAACCATGGGTCCGGTCTGACGATGAACCCGCGGTACTCGATCCTGACCGACGCCGGCGACTATCCGAACGCGAACAACAGCGGCTCGAATCCGGGTGTCGTGCATCAGTACTGCAACGGTGCGCGCGTGCCGCCGGAGGCGGGTGGCATCGGCATCACGGTGCCGCCGGGCATCGCGGACACGGTGCTGCCGAATCCGTTGTTCAGCCTGCTGCCGTCGGCGACGCCGGACGAGGGCAACAACTGGATCAACATGTCGTACGGTCCGCTGTCGCTGTTCAACGAGGCGAGCACGGGCACGCAACTCAACACGCTGCTCGGCAACTACACGATCCCGGGGACCTCGCCTGCGGTCAACCATGCCACGGGAGCGGGTGCGCCGAATCGCGACATCTTCGGCACGCCGCGGCCGCAGCTGGGTGGCTACGACATCGGCGCAGTCGAGTTCGTGAGAGCCGGCGTGTTCGCAGGGCAGCCGTACCCGCTCGCACTCGGGGTCAACGATCCGTCGACGCTGCTCGGATTGCTGCAGGGGATCTTGCCGAACGCCGCGAACGCCGGAGGGCTGCCCGGCACCGCGGGCGCACAGGGCAACCAGGGCAATCAGGGCCAGCCTGTGCTGCCGGTGGGTACGCCGCCCGCAGTCACGACGCCGGCGGGTCTGAAGACACTGGGAGCGTTGCCATGAGCCAGCGTCGCGACCGGTCGCCGCGGGCCGTGCTGCTGGCCGGCAGTATCTGCCTCGCCGCCGCCTCGCTTCAGCCGGCGGTGGGCGAGGCCGGTGCGAGCGCGGCGGCGAAGCAGTCGCCGTACTCGCCGGCGAGCCTGCCGCAGCGCGCGAAGGGCTACTACGAAATGATGCAGGGCATCGATCACCTGAGCGTGCGCCGCACGGCGTCGGGCAACCTGATCCGCTTCAGCTATCGCGTGACGGACCCGGTGGCCGCGCGGCCGCTCGGCGAAAAGACCGCGACGGCCGTGATGTTCGGGCGCACGAGCCATGCGTTGCTCGAAATCCCGGTAATGGACAAGGTCGGCGCGCTGCGCCAGAGCGGTCCGCTGGAAACCGGTCAGGAGTACTGGATGGTGTTCTCGAATAAAGGCGGTCTGATCAAGGCCGGGGAGCGCGTCGACGTATTCGTGGGGTCGTTCCACATCGACGGGCTGATAGTCGAATGATGGCGCACGCGCTTTTCTGCGCAGATGAAGAGGAGATGACTCATGAACCGCTTTCTTTCGCTGGCGATCCGGACCGCGTCGGTGGTGACGCTCGTGGCGAGCGCTCCCATGGCGCTCGCGGGGTCTTCTGCGGCGAGCGCACAGACCGCGGGCGCGGCGCACATGAGCGCCGCGCAGATCGTCGAGCGCAACGTCGCGGCGCGCGGCGGCCTGCAGGCGTGGCACGCCGTCAACGCGATGACGATGTCGGGGCAGCTCGAGGCGGGCGGCACGAAGAATACGAAGCTGCCTTTCACGATGACGCTCAAGCGCCCGCGCAAGAGCCGCATCGAGGTCCGCTTCAACGACCAGACGGCATTCCAGGTCTATGACGGCGCGCAGGGCTGGAAGGTCAGGCCGTTCCTCGGCCGCAACGAAGTGGAGCCCTACACGCCCGCGGAGGCCAAGGCGGCCGCATCGTGGGCCGAACTGGACGGTCCGCTCATGGACTATGCGGCGAAAGGCACGCGCATCGAAGTGCTCGGCATGGAAATGGTCGAGGGCCACCGCGCGTATGTGCTCAAGCTTTCGCTGAAAGACGGCACATCGCGCCGCGTATGGATCGATGCGGCCAGCTTTCTCGAACTGAAGGTCGACGGCGATGCGCGCAAGCTCGACGGCAAGATGCACAACGTCGCCATCTTCTATCGCGACTACCGCAAGGAGGGCGGCCTCGTCATGCCGCATACGCTCGAGACGGTGGTCGTCGGCGCAAGAGGCACGCACAAGCTGATCATCGATAAGGTCGCGCTGAATCCGCAGGTGGACGACACCGCGTTTGCCAAGCCTCAGGTCACGGTGGCGAAAGTGACGCATCCGGCGCCCGTCGTCAGCGCCAGCCCGGGCCCGAGCCCGCGTCCGGCGGTGAATGCGAAGCCAGGCGTAAGTGCCAATTCTGGCGCGCACCCGGGCCCGCGCCAGAGCGCAAGCCACTAGCCGCCGGGTGCCCCATGAGGTTGACGGCCATGAAACCAGTCGTGGTATGGATACTCGCCGGCAGCGTGGCGGCGGTCGTGTTCGCGGGCGAGCAGATCCCCGCGCACGAACTGGGCGCCGATGAGATCGTCGAGAAGAACGTCGAGGCGAGAGGCGGCCTCGACGCGTGGCGCAAAGTCCAGACCATGATCTGGTCCGGTCACGTGGATAGCGCCAATGCGCCTGCGCCGGATCTGCCGTTCGTCCTCGCCATGAAGCGCCCCAACAAGACACGTTTCGAGGTCACCGTGTTCAACCAGAAGTCCGTGCGCGTATTCGACGGCAAGCAAGGCTGGAAACTGGGCCCGAACGGCATGGGCAGCGCGACGCCGCGGCCGTACTCGATGGACGAGGCGAGCTCCGCGCGCGACGAGCAGGTGATCGACGGGCTCCTGATCGACCATGCAGCGAAGGGCGTCACCGTCACGCTCGAGGGCAGGGATCAGGTGGGCGGGCGCGATGCGTATCGTCTTGCCGCGAAGCTGCCATCCGGTGTGATCCGCCATGTATGGATCGACGCTCAAACGTTTCTCGACGTGCAGGTCGACCACCAGGTGCGCACGCCGCGTGGCCAGACGGTCGTCGTGGAGGTGAATTACAGCGACTTCAGGAGCGTCGAGGGTCTGCAGATACCGCTCGAGATCGAGAGCGGCGCGGCGGCGTCCGACAAAAAGGACAAGCTGACGATCGACAAGGTGTCGCTCAATCCGGTGCTGGACGACGGCATCTTCACGAGGCCCGCGCCGCCGCAGATGCACCGCAAATCGGTTTCGATCGACGTCGATGCCTCGCCGGCACTGCCTGGCGCGGGACATCCGTCGCCCTGATCATGAAGCGCGCGGCAAGCGGGCCGGGAGGCCGCACACGGGCTCCGTCGCGGGCGGCGCGATGGCTGGCTCCATGCGCGATGCTCGCCGCGCTGATCATGCCTGTGCGCGAGGCGCGTTGCGCGCCTGCCGCCGAGCCGGTCGCGACGGCAAGTGCCGGGCAGGCCATCTATCAGCAGGGCGTACTGGGTTCGGGCGCGGCGCTCGAGGCGATGCACGACGGGGGCGTGCGCCTGCAAGGCGCAGCCGCAGCCTGTATGAACTGTCATCGCCGCAGTGGCCTGGGTTCGAGGGAAGGCAACAGCAGCATCCCGCCGATCAGCTGGCGCTACCTCGTCGAGCCGCGCGCACAAAACCCGGAAGACGGCGACTTGCCGTACGTACCCGGAATGCGCGCCGAACGTGAACCGTACACGGAGGCGACGGTCGCGCGCGCCATACGCGAAGGCATCGACTCCGAAGGCAAGCCGCTCAGCAGCCTGATGCCGCAGTACGCGCTGAACGACGCCGACATGCAGGCGCTGATCGGCTATCTGAAACAGCTCGATCGGCGCAGGCCGACGGGCGTCACCGATACCGTGCTGCACTTCGCGACGATCGTCACCCCCGATGCGGACCCGGTGAAACGCGCGGGCATGCTCGATGTCCTCACGCATTACTTCGCCGACAAGAACATCTTTCCGCTCGGCGCGGTGCCGCCGTTGCGTTCGTCGCGCAAGATGATGTTCATGGTGAATCGGCGCTGGGAACTGCACGTGTGGGAGCTCAAAGGTCCGCCGGACACGTGGCGCGGGCAACTCACGCAGTTTCTGGCCCGGCAGCCCGTGTTCGCCGTGTTGTCGGGTCTCGGTGGCAAGAACTGGGCGCCGATTCACGACTTCTGCGAAGAGGAGGCCGTGCCGTGCCTCTTTCCCAACGTGGAAGTGCCGGTCGAAAACGATCGCGACTTCTATTCCGTGTACTTCTCGAAGGGCGTGCTGCTCGAGTCGGAGCTGATCGCGGCGCGCATCGTCGATGAAGCCGGCGCGCCGCCGGCGCTGGGAACGAAAGAGGCGAAAGCGTCGACGCACGTCTGGCAGGTCTATCGCACGGGAGACAACGGCGAACGCGGCGCCCAGTCGCTCGCCACGGCGCTGGCGGCTCACGGCATCGCGGTCTCGAACCACGTGCTCGTCCCCGGCGAGGCCGTTGCCGGTGCGCTGCGTGGCATACCGCGCTCGGACGTGCTCGTGCTGTGGCTGCGTCCGCCCGATATTGCGGCGCTCGCGCGAATCCCTCCAGCGACGCATACGGTGTTCATGTCGGGTCTCATGGGCGGGCTGGATAGCACCCCCCTGCCGGCGAGCTGGCGTGGCGTCACGCGCCTTGCATACCCGTTCGATTTGCCGGAAGGGCGGCGCGTGCGCGTCGACTACGCGTTCGGCTGGTTCTCGATCAGACAGATACCGATGGTGGCGCCCCAGGTGCAGGCGGACACCTACCTTGCCTGCGGTCTGCTCGCCGAGACCCTGAGCCATATGGTCGATGCGTTCGTGAGGGACTATCTGGTGGAGCGGATTCAGGACATGCTCGAACGCCGCATCCTGACGGGCTACTATCCGCGCCTGACGCTGGCGCCGGGGCAGACGTTCGCATCCAAGGGCGGCTATATCGTCCGCTTTGCCGGGCCGGACCACATCAAGCTCGTCGCCGACGGGGACTGGATCGTGCCGTGAGATCGATGGCGTATTGCGGGAGCGTGTCGTGCATCTGCACACTTTCGACGGAAAGCGGGAATAGCTCAAATGCGACGCGTCTATTTTTTGCTGCCCAACGCACAGCGCGCGCGAGCGGTCGCCAGCGAACTGCTGTTGCATCAGGTCGAGTGGCGGCATATGCATGTCATCGCCAACGAGAATGTGTCGCTCGACGGCTTGCCGCAGGCGTCGCTCGCGCAACGCAGCGATCTGCTTGCTTCGCTGGCGCGAGGCGCGGCAGTGGGCTGTGCGACCGGGCTGCTGGTGGCGCTGATTGCGCTTGTCTGTCCGCCCGAAGGCGTGCGGATCGCCGGCGGCACGGTGGCGATCCTCGCACTTTCAGGCGCAGGATTCGGCGCCGGGGTAGCGGCGATGGTCGGCGTCGAGATGTGCAATACGCGCTTGAAGCGCTTCGAAGAAGCGATCCTCCGCGGCGAGCTTTTGATGATGATCGACGTCCCGAAGGAGCGCGTGGAAGAGATCGAGGACATGATCGAGCTTCACCATGCACAGGCGCACGGCGAGGGATCGGACAAGACCATTGCCTTGTTTCGGTGACGTGTGCCCGCACGCGGTAGACAACGGAGGGAGAGCGTAGGACGCAGCACCCCTGCAAGTGTTCGCGTTCTACGTCGCAGAGGGCGTCCGGCCGACTGAACTGGTCCCCAGTCGGCCGGTTCGCTATGCAGGCAGTCTGGTGGCGCGCAAGCCGGCGATCAGCTGGCCGCGAGAAGCTGCTTGTAGCGCGCCAGCACGCGCGGCACGTACAGACGTGTTTCCGGCAGCGACGGCACGCGATAGCCGGCGCGAATCACCGCATTCTCACCGGCGTTGTAGGCGGCCAGCGTGAGTTCTACATCGTCCTTGAACAGATCGAGAAGGAAGCGCAGATAGCGGGCGCCGGCCAGCACGTTGTCTCGTGGATTGAACATGTCGCCCTGCGAGAATCGCGCAGCGGTTTCCGGCATCAACTGCATCAGTCCCAGCGCGCCCTTGTCCGAAACCGCCTTCGGGTTGTATCCCGACTCGATGTCGATCACCGCGCGAAGCAGTTCGGGTTGAACGCGAAAGGAGCGGCTCGCTTCATCGATCACGTCCGCGTACAACGGGGAGTCGGCGCCGCCCGGTGACTTGCGCGACCGGCGCCTCGCGCCTGGTTCGCCTGGCGGTTCGCCCGCGACGATCACCTTCAGTCCTGGCTTGCCGCGCACGTTCGTCAGAACGATGGCGCCGTTGCTGTCGACCGTGCCGAAAATCTGTGCGCATGCCGTTCCCGGCAACACCGCACCAAGCATCGCGAATGCGGCAATGAGCGCGTTTCCGAAGCTGGGTGACGGGTGGCAATGCATCGCTTTTTTCTCCTGCACCTGAATTGTGGTGGAAGAAAAAACGGCCCGGCAATGGGGCACCTCCCTACACTTTGTGACGCGAGAGAGCGGCCAAAAAGCCCATTGCAAAAACTTAACATTAGAAACAAATGGTAATAGACGGTAATCAACGACGGCCACCCGTCCGTCATGCGCAGTGCCTGAATTCTTCTCACTGGATGCAAAAAATATCGATTAGTTTTCACCCAATGATAAAAGCAAACGGATTTCCCGCTATCCCTTGCAATGGCTAATCTTCTGGAGATTCCAAAAGAGTTCGAATTTGAAACATTTTTCGGCGCTCGATGCACTGCCGAAATGCCTCGAAAAGTGGAGATGCGCGCCGTTGCTCGCTCTGCGCGAAGTGGCGTGAACCTTGCGGAGGGCAAGCGCGCACACAGTAACCCGAAAATAACATAAAGCTAACAGTTAGGAATTCGAATGTAAAGAGTGAAAGCTGTGTGGAAGGAAAGAATTTCGTCAAATCGTTAATACGGTTATGACGGCCGAGGGCGCTGGCACCGGGAGACAAGACGTGAATACCAAATGTCGCGTTGTAATCGCAGAGGATCACGATCTGCTGCGAAATGGTCTACGTTCGATGCTGTGTGCGCAAGCCGACTACGACGTCGTCGGCGAAGCGCGCGACGGCAAGGAAGCCTGCCAGCAGGCGATGACGCTCGCCCCTCATCTGATCCTGATGGATCTGTCGATGCGGGGGATGAACGGCATCGACGCCAGCGCGACAATCAAACGGCGCTCGCCGGGCATCCGGATCATCGCGCTCACGGTGCATCAGAGCGAGGAGTACGTGCGGGAAGCGCTGCGTGCCGGCGTCGACGGCTACGTGCTGAAGGACGTCTCGTTCGAAGAGCTGCTGGTCGCGATGCACTCGGTCATGCAGGGCAAGAAGCATCTGAGTGCGGACGTCTACGGGTATATGGTCGACTCGTTCGTCAGCGGCCGCGAAGCGCCCGCACCGAAGCATGCCTGGGACGTGCTGACGGCGCGCGAGCGCAGCGTGTTGAAGCTGATCGCGGAAGGGCGCACCAATCGGCAGGTCGGACAATATCTGAACCTGAGTCCGAAGACGATCGAGAAGTATCGCGCGAGCATGATGCACAAGCTCCATATTGCCAACCTGACCGAACTGGTGCTCGTAGCGATGAGCATGGGCTTGCTGACCTCGCTCGCCGCCAAATGCGCCGAGCCGGACGTGAGCGACGAGCATTTGCCGGAACGCACCGATCCGGCGCCGGGCTCGGGGCCAGGCGGCGAAGAGCCCGAATACCGGCTGGGCGAGACGGGAACCTGAGTGCGGCGAGGCCGGCGCTAGCGCGTCCAGGTCGCGCAGACGAGCGTCCCGGTCGCCGCGGACGACTCGATCGAAAACGCGCCGCCGTGCGTTTCTACGCGGTGCTGCATGCCGACGAGTCCCAATCCTGTTGTATACGCTTCGTCCGTGGCGAACGGATGGTTCTCGTAGCCAATGCCGTTGTCCCGAATCGTCAGCACGAGGCGGGCCGCATCGCCGCGCAGGCTGAGGGAGATCTCGGTTGCCTCGGCATGCTTGACGGCGTTGTTCAGCGCCTCCTGAGCGACTCTGAACATGTCTGCTTTCAGATGCTCGGGCACGTCCTTGTCGGCGACATCGCAGTCGAACACGACCGACATCGCCTCCGTGCCGCGTTCGATGCGCCGGCACAGCGAACCCAATGCCGCGGGCAGCCCCAGTTTGTCGAGCATGAGCGGCCTCAGTTCGCCGCATATCTGCCGCACGTCGCCGATCGTTTCGCGGATCCTGAATACGGTTGAATCCAGCAGCTGCACCGCATCGTCGACCTGCCCGCGACGGATGCGCATCAGCGCGTCCTCGGTCATCAGCTTGACGAGGGTGAGCGCCTGGCCGAGGCCGTCGTGCAACTCCGAAGCGAGACGCTGGCGTTCTTTCTGCTGACCTATCATCAGATACGTCTGGCATAACCGCTCGCTCGCGGCGAGCCGCTCGGCGGGGTCGGCAGCCCCGGGTTCGATGATCAGCGGTTCTTCGAAAAGCGTCAGCAAGACGCCCGAATCCATCGCTTTCGTGGGCACCCATTGCTGATGCAGTGCAAGCCGCGTCGGGTGACCGGTCCGGCCGGTGAGCACGGCGCTGAAGGAATGAAACTCGCGAACTGCGCTGGCGGACAATTCGTCTGCCAGCGCGGCATGAGCGTCGTCGGGCGCAAGGTCGACGAGGCCCTTGCCGATGAGTTCGGCGCTCGAATAGCCGAGCAGTGCGGCCGCGCTGCGGTTGGCCGAGACGAAGGTCCCATCGGGCATGAGAATCGCGAGCGCCGCGCCACGCGCGTCGGTGACGACGCCGGCGTCGGCTTGGCCGGCGCAGGCCGCACTACGAAGCTTGCGCATTGCGTCGATCAGATCGAGCAATCTTACCTGCGGTCCCCCTGGCTGAATCGCATCCATTGGAGCTCCCCGATGCGTCGACATAATCCGATCGTAAGAATACCGGGATTTTAGGCCGTGAGCGATGCAAGCCGCAACGGGGAATGTGTGGGCTCGTAGTGTGGGGACACCCCCATTGCACGGTGCGGGTTTTCCATCAAGCGGGCATACCCTACCGTCGTTTGGGGCCCCTCCACCCATGACGCTCGTTGGCAAATTCATGACACTGGGCTCGCAAGGGAGTGAAAGCGCCGCGACCTGCGCATCGCGAGAAGCGACCTTTCTCCTCATTTCTGGAGACCGGTATGAACAGGACTGCAAAATTAAGGCTCGGGGTGCTGGCGGGCATGGCACTCGCGGCAACCGCGGCATGGAGTGCGCCGGCCGATGACGCCGCTGCCGATCCTCACATGCATCATCACATGATGGCTGGCATGACGACGCGCACGACCGAGCAATACACGCTGCCTTCGGTCGACCTCGTGCGCGACGACGGCAAGACCGTTTCGCTCGTCGACGAGTTGAACGATGGCCGTCCGGTGATCGTCACGTTCATCTATACCACCTGCACGACGATCTGCCCGATGACCAGCCAGACGCTCGAGCAATTTCAGAACGATCTGGGCAAAGACCGCGACAAGGTCCATATCGTCTCGATCTCGATCGATCCGGAAGAGGACACGCCTGCGCGTCTGAAGGCCTACGCGGCCAGGTTCGAAGCCGGCCCCGAGTGGCAGCACTATACCGGCACGGTCGAGGCGAGCATTGCGGCGCAGCGCGCGTTCAACGTCTATCGGGGCGACAAGATGAATCACACGCCGGTTGCCTTCCTGCGCGCCGCGCCGGGCAAGTCCTGGCTGCGCATCGACGGCTTCGCCACGCCGTCGGAGCTGCTCGCCGCCTATCACGATGTCGTCGCTTCCAACTAGGCCTGCAGCGTCCCGCAAGGAGCGACGAAATTGGAAAAAAGACATCGTGTGCTGATTGCCGAGGACCAGCATTTATTGCGCAGCGGCCTTTGCCGCATGGTTTCCGAACTGGACGACTACTGCATCGTCGGCGAGGCGAGCGGCGGGCTCGAGGCCCATCGCCTCGCGAGAGAGACGCTGCCCGACCTGATCCTGATGGATCTGACGATGCCCGGCGGCAGCGGCTTCGAAGCGATCACCGCGATCAAGCGCGAGTTTCAGCGCGTCCGGATCATCGTCCTTACCGTGCACTGGAGCGAAGACCATGTGCGGGAGGCGTTCGCCGCGGGCGCCGACGGCTACGTGGTCAAGGACGCGTCGTTCGATCAACTGGTGCGGGAAATGCGCTTCGTGATGCAGGGCAAGCCCGCGGCCGGCGCCAACCGGATCAGCGGAGGGGCGCACGGATCGCAGGAGGACTTCGCCCACAAGGCGCAGCTCTGGAACGCGTTGACGGGCCGCGAACGCACGGTGTTGCGGCTCGTGGTCGAAGGGCACACCAACCGTCAGGTCGGCGAGTGCCTGAGTCTCAGCCCCAAGACCATCGAAAAGCATCGCGCGAACCTGATGCGCAAGCTCGGCATCCGGAACCTGAATGGTCTCGTGCGCATTGCGATCGACATGGGCGTGCTGTCGTTGCCCGACGACGAGCATGTGTGAAATCCCTCCAGACGGGAGCGTGCAACTGGAGGGTCTTTACCCATGTCTTTGGACGGCACTCCCTACTTCTTGCCCGTATCGACCTGAACAAGAATGCATCCAACGGCTTCAGCGGCGCTGAAGCGGTGAGTCGATACAGGGGGGAGCCGTGCATAGCGAATCGACCTCTATCCAACGCGGTGTGCGGATGCCCGAGTCAGAGGCGCCACGGCGTTGCGCCGGTTTTGCGGCACCGGCACGCACGTATGCGCGCCGCGGCTTCACGCTGCTCGAACTGCTCGTCGTGATGGTCATCATCGGCTTGCTGGCCGGTCTCGTCGCGCCCCGATATTTCGAACAGGTCGGCAAGTCGAACGTCAAGATCGCGCGTGCGCAGATCGTGTCGCTCGGCCAGGCGCTCGATCAATACCGGCTCGACGTCGGCGCCTATCCGACGACCGAAGAAGGCCTGGAGGCGCTCGTGGAGAAGCCGCAGAATGCCACGCGCTGGAGCGGGCCGTATCTGCAGAAGGCGGTGCCCGTGGACCCGTGGGATCGCGCGTATCAGTATCGTTCGCCGGGCGACCACGGCGATTACGACCTGTATTCGCTCGGCAAGAACGGACGCGGTGACGGCACGGGCGAGAACGTCACGATCTCGTCGTGGTAGGGGCGCGCGGCGCGGGTGAGTTGTCTGTCAGGAGAGTCGACGTGAAGTACGTGCTGCGTGTCTTCGATACGAATGGCTCGGTCCAGACGCTTCGCCTCGACAGCGAAACGCCCGCGGCGGCCACGGCACTCGCGCGTTCCCGCGGTCTGCGCGTCGTCTCGGTGCGCGCCGAGGGCGGCCGGCGGCGGCAACGTGCGAACCGGCTGGGGCTTCCCGGCGGCCGGTTCAACGTCGAACTCTTCGCGCGCGAGCTCGCCGCGCTGCTCGATGCGGGCGTGGGTGTCGTCGACGCGTTGCGCACGCTTGGCGGCAACGAGCGCCGCGAGGCGTCGGCGCAAGTGTATCGCGACCTCCTGCGCCAGCTCGAAGAGGGACACTCGCTGTCCGCGGCGCTCGAGCACGCAAGCCATATCTTCCCGCTGGTGCTGGTGGCGTGCGTGAAGGCGAGCGAGCAGACCGGCGGTCTCGCCGACAGCCTCACACGCTACTCGCGCAACAGCGCGACGCTCCACGAGCTGCGTGCACGCGTGGTGTCCGCGGCGATCTATCCGACGGTCCTGCTGTTCGTCGGCGCGGCGGTCGTCCTGTTCCTGCTCGGTTTCGTGGTGCCGCGCTTCGCGAGCCTGCTCGAACACAGCGGGCGCGAGCTGCCCTTGCTGTCGCGCATGCTGATGGCCTGGGGCGGGTTGGTGCACGCGCACGGGTCCGGACTGTCCGCGAGCGTCGCGGTGCTGGCCGTGGCGACGGGCTTCGCTTTGCGCCGCCCGTTCGTGCGCAACTGGATCGCCGACCGCATGCTGGCGCTGCCCGGTATCGGACAACACTTCCGCGTGTTTCGCCAGTCGCAGTTCTATCGCACGACGGCCATGCTCGTCGACGGCGGCATTCCCGCCGTGAAGGCCTTCGACCTCGCGCAGGGCCTGGTCGGACGAGCGGACCAGACGGCGCTCGCGGGCGCACTGCATCAGGTGCGCAACGGCGCGAAAATTTCGGACGCGTTTCAGGAGGCGGGGCTCGCCAACGCGATCGCGTACCGCCTGTTGACGGTCGCGGAGAAGACGGGTGGTCTCGGCCCCGTGCTCGACCGCATCGCGGCGTTCCAGGAGGCGCAGGTGTCGCGCACGATCGATCTGATTTCGCGCTTGATCGAGCCCGCCATGATGATCTTCATCGGCGTGGTGATAGGCGGGATCGTGGTGCTGATGTACATGCCGATTTTCGAAATTGCCTCGAGCATTCAGTAGACCGAATTGGGGAAGGCGCGTGGATACCCTTACCGACCAGCCGGATGGCTCGCAAGCCGAAGCGCGCGCCGATCTGCGCGACGCACTGAGAGCGCTCGGCGAGCGGCATGGTTCCGGCATTCGCGCGCTCGAGGAGTTGATGGCGCAAACCTCGCTCAGCGCGGAAGAACTGCGCGTGCAACTGGCCGCGCTGTTCCGCATGAAGTCGATCGCCATGCGCGAGCTGAATCGGCTCGAACCGGACTTCGAAGTGATTTCGTTCGTCGAAGCGGCGACTCGCCTGTGCGTCTGCTTCCACGATCCCGATGCCAGTCACGCGCGGCTGTTCGCGATCGCCGATCCGCTCGATGCGCGCACGCGCGGCTGGGTCGAGCACCGGATGCGCGCGCAGCCGGGCGTGCCGTATAGCTGGGCGCTCGCGAGCGCGGGAGACATCAACGCGTATCTGACCGTGCGCGAGAAGGACGTGCGCGCGATGGACTCGCTCGCGTTCGACGACCCGGTCCAGAACACGGTCGATCCGGCCTCGCTGGCGTTGACGCTGCAGGGCATCAGCAGCGACGACAGTCCCGTGGTCAGACTGCTCAACTCGACGATCTACGACGCGCTCAAGATGATGGCGAGCGACATTCACCTCGAATGCCGCGCGAACGGGCTGATGATCAAGTGCCGCGTGGACGGCGTGCTCGCCGTGGTCGGCCGTGCCGAGGGCCGCGACGTCGCCGACCAGGTGCTCTCGCGCGTGAAGGTGATCTCCGAGCTCGACATCGCCGAGCGGCGCGTGCCGCAGGACGGCCGTTTCAAGGCGCAGTACGCGGGGCGTGAGATCGACTTCCGCGTGTCGATCATGCCGAACCAGTTCGGCGAGGACGCGGTGCTGCGGATTCTCGACCGCTATCAGCTTTCGCAGTCGGCGGGCGGCCTGACGCTCGAGGCGCTCGGTTTTCAGGAGGCCGATACGCGTTTCATGCGCAAGCTCGCGTCGATGCCGTACGGCATGCTGCTCGTCACGGGTCCGACCGGTAGCGGCAAGACGACGACGCTCTACGCGATCCTCACGGAAATCAACAACGGCCTCGAGAAGATCGTGACGATCGAGGATCCGGTCGAATACCAGCTGGGCGAAATCCTGCAGATCCCGGTCAACGAGGCGAAAGGGCTCACGTTCGCCCGCGGGCTGCGCTCGATTCTGCGGCACGATCCGGACAAGATCATGGTCGGGGAAATCCGCGATCCGGAAACGGCGCAGATCGCCGTGCAGGCCGCATTGACCGGGCACCAGGTGTTCACGACCGTGCACGCGAACAACGTGTTCGACGTGATCGGCCGTTTCACCAACATGGAGGTCGACCCGTACAGCTTCGTCTCCGCACTCAATGGCGTGGTGGCGCAGCGCCTGTTGCGGCAATGCTGCCCGGACTGCGTGACCGAAGACAGGGTGGACACGGAAACGCTCATCCGCTCGGGCATCGACCCGGACGCGGCGGGCGGCTACCTCTTTCGCCGCGGCGCGGGCTGTGGCGCCTGCCGTGGCAGCGGCTATCGCGGACGGCGTGCGATCGCCGAGGCGCTGCGCATGAACGACGAGCTGCGGCAACTGCTGTCGGAGCGCGCGCCGCTCGGTCACATCAAGGCTGCGGCGATGCGCTACGGCATGCAGACACTGCGCGTCGCCGCGATCGATCTGGTGAAGCGTGGCGAAACGACTCTCGAGGAGATCAATCGTGTCACGATGGTCGAATAGTCCGGTTGCGATCGGAGTCGGCACGCGCGAGATCGTCGTCGGCGTACGCGCGCCCGGACTCTGGCGCCCGCGCAAGCACCTGCCGCCCGCGGAGCCGGCCAGCTTCACGATTCCCGATGACCAGTACGGCACGGAGACGGGTTTGCTCGACGCGCTGCGCGCAGCGCTCGTCACCACGCCAGGCACCGAAGCTGGCGATGCGGATGAACCGGCGCGCCGCGAGGCGAAGCCGGCGACGCGCAACGCACACGTGGTGCTGGACGACTTCTGGGGCATCCACGCGATATTGCGCGGCGACTTTCGCACGCTGCGAGCGCGCGAGCTCGAAGAAGTCGCGCTGGCCCATTTCACCGACACCTATGGGGTCGACGGCGCAACGCTGCTGGTGCGCTTCTGCGTGCAGCAGGGCGGCCGTGCGCTGTTTGCGAGCGCCATGTCCCGCGCGCTTCATGACGGCATTCATGAAGTCGGTGCGTCCGGACAGGTGCGGATTGCGCGCCTGAAACTGGGCCTGCCTGAAATGCTCAATTGCATCGACGTTGCAGCGGGCGGCGACGCACTGCTGATGTTCGTCGCCGAGGAGTTGATGCAGGCCGTGATGATCGAGCGGCGCGGCTGGGCCGCTTACGATGCGCAGCGCCTGTTTCCCGGCGACGCGGCCAATGCGTCGCGGCTTGCCGAACTGGCCGAGCAGCTGTTCGAACGCTCGGCGACGCGAGCGGGCCTCAAGCGGGAGGACTGCACGATCTATCTGTTCGGCCACGACACCGACTTGGCGCCGTTCGAAGCGCGTTTTGCGGCCGCGATACGGCCGGCCCAGCCGGCGACGGACAACTCGCCCGCGCGCCGGCTGATGGAGTATGCGCAATGATCCAGGTCCTCGACATCGACTTCGGCAGGCGGCGCGCACGCACCGGGACGAGCGGCCTGATCCTGCTGTGCGTCGCCGCTCTGCTGCTGCTCGGATGCGGCGCGCGGCTCTGGCATGCCTATGCCGAGAACGATCGCGTGCAGGCGCAACTCGACGCCGTGCGCCATCGGACGTTCGCGCAGAGGCACGCGGTCACGCCGCCGCTCACGCCGGCTGCCAGGCAGGCGGAAAAGCAGAGCCTGTCGATACTGCGCGAACTGACCGTACCGTGGCAAGACCTCTTTTCGATCGTGGAAGATTATCCGGATCATGACGTGGCGCTGATCGGCATCGATCAGAACCCCGCGCAGAGCCAGATTCGCATCACGGCCGAAGCGAAGAATACCGACGCGATGATTGCGTACCTGAAGTATCTGCAGACGAGCGTGCTGCTGCGCGAAGCGGTACTCAACGACCATCTGGTCGAGAACAACGTGCCGGGCAAGCCGGTTCGTTTCCAGATCACCGCCGTCTGGAGGAAGTCATGAATGCGGATCCGTTGCGCGACCGTCTGCTGACACTGCGATTCGAGCTGCGGCGTCTGTTCGGCCTGGCTGGATTAATCGGTATCCTGATGATTGGCGCCGCGGCCCTCATGTGTGCCGAGATTGCCAGCGTGGAAGCCGATACGAAGGAGATGCAGGCCCCGGGCCATGTCGTCGAGGCGGCAAAGACGCGCCATGCAGTCGGCAAGCACGATGCGGAGGCCGACGCAGTAGCGCTCGCGGCCTTGCCCGAACTGTTCCCGCACTTTTCGCAAAGTGCGGATGACATCGCGTCCATATTCGAGCAGGCGCGCGGCAGCAACCTGACACTCGGGTCTGCCGAGTACCAGGTGAGCACGGATGCGGGCGCGCGCTTCACGCGCTATCAGGTGATGCTGCCCGTCAAGGATCAGTACAGCGCGATCCGGCATTTTCTCGCCTTGGTGCTCAACAACGTGCCGAATGCAGCGCTGAGGGAAATCCACGTGGAACGTCCCGCGGTGGACGGCAATATTCTCGATGCGCGGGTGCGCTTCGAACTGATTTACCGGAGCGCCCAGCCATGAAACCCGCTCTGCCCATGCGTGTGCTGCTGGTGATTTGCGCAATCGCGGCCGCCGGGGCAGGGTATCGCGTGCTGGTCGCGGCACGCCAGATGCCGGCGCAGGCCGCCGCGCTCGACAGCCCGCATCGTACCGATACGCACGCGCGGCCGGATACCAGGCGCCACACGCACGCGTCCGAGGCGGCCGCGAAGGCTGCGGGAGCGGCGACCGCGTCTGCGGCGCAGGCCTCGGCCTCGGCGGCGGCCCATGCGAAGCTCGTCTCGTTGCGCGCGCCGCTTTCCCTCGAATCGGCTCACGATCCCTTCACGGCGTCCTCGTGGCTTCCGCCGCCGCCCGTCGAAGTGCCGGCCGCGCCGGTGCGGCCGCCGCCGCCCACCGCGCCCCCCGTGCCGTTCGCCTACGTGGGGCAGCTCGATGCCAAGGCGGCGAAGCCGCAAGTCTTTCTCAGCAACGGAGACCAGTTGCTGATCGTGTCGCCGGGCGACGTGATCGACAACCAGTACCGTGTCGAGTCGGTGTCGGAGTCGGACGTCGTGCTGACCTATTTGCCGCTGCACGAAAGACAGGTGGTCGCCATTCCACGAGAGGACAAGTAAATGAAAACCTCACGCACACGGGGTGCGGGCCGTGAAGGAGACAGCGGCCCGGCAACACGCCTCTCGCCAGTCATCCGGTTCCCTGTTCGGTGCCCGGACGCGATGCAGGCCGCGAGACGACGCGCGCTTGCCGTCGCCGTGTCCGTGCTCGCCTTTAGCGGCTGCATGCACGTCCCGAACGTTCACGACGATCCGACCGATGCCCAGGCGAAGGTCGACTATCTGAACCAGCGCAACGCCCAGGTCAACACGCTGCTCGACCAGGCCGATCAGTACCGCAAGAACTATCAGTTTGACGAAGCGATCCGCAATCTCTTCCAGGCGTACGACATCGATCCGACCAACGAGCGCATCCGCAAGATCGGCTTGCAGATCGATCAGGACCGCAAGGACCTGGCCATCCTGCAGGAGGCCGAACGTATGATGAAGCGCGGCGCGTACGCGCAGGCGGCCGAGCGGGTGCACCGCGTGCTGGTGGAGAACCCGACCAACACCCTTGCGCAGCAGATGCAGACGGAACTCAACGCCAAACTCAGTCAGCAGCGGGCGGAGCGCGACGACAAGCTGGCGGCTTCGTCGATCATGCAGAAACCCGTGACGCTGCAGTTTCGCGACGCGAACGTGCGCATGGTGTTCGAGGCGTTGTCGCGCACCACCGGGTTGAACGTGATCTTCGACCGCGACGTCCGCGCCGATCTGAAGACGACGATCTTCGTGACGAACGCGTCGGTGCAGGACACGGTCGACATGATCCTGATGCAGAATCAGCTCGACAAGAAGCAGCTCAACGCGAACACGCTGTTCATTTATCCCGCCACGCCCGCCAAGCAGCTCGAATATCAGGAACTCAAGGTGCGCACGTTCCAGTTGTCGAACGTCGACGCCAAGCAGATCCAGCAATTGCTCAAGAGCATTCTGAAGGTCAAGGAAGTCGTGATCGACGAGCGCGCGAATACCGTGACGGTTCGCGGCACTCCCGACACGATCAAGGTGGCCGAGGAGATGATCGCGGCGCAGGATCTGCCGGATCCCGAGGTGATGATGGAAGTCGAGGTGCTGGAAGTGTCGCACGAGCGCCTCACCGATCTGGGTATCGACTGGCCCAACTCGTTCACGATGTCGACCCCGAGCACCGCGACGACATGGGGCCTGCTGCATCATCTGACGATCAATGAACTGAATGTCAGCAGCCTCTCGGCCACGGCGAACTTCAAGCTCACCGATACCGACGCGAACCTGCTTGCGAGCCCGCGCATCAGGACGCGCAACAACGAGAAGGCGCGCATCATGATTGGCGATAAGGTGCCGGTGATTTCGAGTTCCAGCACGCCGAGCACGAGCGGCCCGTCTTACACGCAAATGATTCAGTACCTCGACGTCGGCATCAAGCTCGAGGTGCAGCCGCGCGTCTATCGCGATGGCGACGTCGGCATCCAGCTGAATCTCGAAGTCAGCAACATCACGAATACGATTTCGAGCAGCAATTCGAACGGCCTGAATTCGCTCGCCTATCAGATCGGAACGCGCAGCGCCTCGACGAGTCTGCGCCTGCGTGATGGCGAAACCCAGATTCTCGGCGGCCTCATCTCGGACGAGGACCGCAGGAACGCCAACAAGGTGCCTGGTCTTGGCCAGTTGCCGGTGCTGGGGAGGCTGTTCTCCAACCACCAGGGCGACCACGTCAAGACGGAGATCGTGTTGCAAATCACACCGCACATCGTCCGGCCGCAGCTTGCCGCCGATGCGGATACGCAGGAGTTGTGGTCGGGCACCGACGTCAACGTGCACGCCGATCAGCTGCGGCTGGACCCCGTTGTGGCGAACGCGGCAACGTCGGTGGCGCCTGCGGTGAAGCCGATGCCGGGCATGGTCGGCGGCGGCACGGTTGGCGGCGCGTCGTCGCGAGGCGGCGCCGAGGCGTACCCCGCGCTGCCGTCGCCTTCGAACGGCGCGTTCGGACAGATGGCCCCGGCGCCGCGCACGACGCCGCCGCCCGAGCCGTACGGCGGACGCTTCTCGCGAACGCCCACGCCGCAAGCGGCTCCCGCGCCGCAGTCCGGCCAGGGCGCGGCACCCGCACCAGCCGAACCGTCGGCCGCGGAGCAGACGGGCGGCGAAGCGGCGGCCGCCGCGGCACCGCCGCCCGCGCCACCGCCCGCAGCGCCTGCGCCCCCCGCACCGCCGCCGATGCTGACGATGCCGCCTGGCACGATGCCGAGCGATAACCCGCTTCGCCCGGTCGAGGGTGGGTACTGAGCCGTGGCTACCGGAACGACCACGATGCGCCTGTGCGCCACACGCCAGCTCGATCAGCGTGGATTTACGCTGATCGAGATGGTGATCACGCTCGCGCTCGTCGGCATTCTCGCGCTCGCCATCATGCCGTTTTCGGAACTGATGGTGCAGCGCCAAAAGGAGCTGCAGCTGAGCGACGCATTGCGCGAGATCCGTACCGCGCTCGACGCCTATAAGGAGGCGAGCGATACCGGCCTCATCGACAAGGATGCCGAAGCATCCGGCTATCCGCCGACGTTGAGCGTGCTCGTGACTGGCGTGAAGAATGCCCGGGATCCGAAAGGCGGACTGCTGATGTTCCTGCGTCGCGTGCCGCGCGACCCCTTCTTTAGCGGCGACCCGGACACGCTCGCCGAGGACACGTGGAGCGTGCGGTCGTATGGCGAGCCGCCGGATCAGGCCGCGAGCGGCGACCCGGGCATGAGCAGCGAACAGGCTGGCAAGGATGTGTTCGACGTGTCTTCGAAATCCGATCGCGTCGGCATTAACGGCGTCCCGTACAAACAATGGTGACGATGCATCATGAAACCCGCTCGCACGCACAAGGCCCGCGGCTTCACGCTGATCGAACTCGTCGTCGTGATGGCCATCATCGGCCTGCTTCTGACGATCGCGGTGCCGCGCTACATGCACAGCATCGAACGCGGCAAGGAGCAGGTCAGGCAGCAGAATGTCGCCGTGATGCGCAATGCGATCGATCAGTACTACGGAGACAACGGCCAGTATCCCGAGACACTCGACGAACTGGTGGCGAAGCATTACTTGCGCGCCGTCCCTGTCGATCCGGTCAATGGCGACGACAAATGGGCGGTGATCGCTTCGCCGGACGAAAACAAGCCGGGCGTCTATGACGTGGCGCCGGCGAGTGCTCCTCAGGGCGCGCCACCGCGCGCAGAGGGGAGCGCCAAATGAGCCGTGCGGCCGGCACGTCACGTGTTGCCGCGCGCGCGAAAGCGCGGGCGAGGCGACGCTCGCGGCCGCGGGCCGCGCGTGAGGGCGGGCTCGTGCTGCTGGCGCTCCTGATTGCGCTGATGCTGATGTCGATTGCCTTGGCGGGGGCGCTCGACGTCTGGTCGCTGCAACGCCGCCGCGAGCAGGAGAAGCAACTGCTGTTCGCCGGCAACCAGTATCGGCTCGCGATCCTGCGGTACTACCGCGTCGGCCGGGCTTATCCCGCATCGGTCGACGAACTGCTCGACGACAGACGGTTTCCCAAGCCTTTGCATCATCTGCGTTTCGCCTATCCGGATCCGGTCACGGGCAAGAACGACTGGGTGCCCATGCTGCAGGGCGATCGCTTCTACGGGCTCTTCAGCCGCTCAGACGAGGCCACGATCAAGCGCGCCGGATTTCCGCGGCAATACGAGGATTTCGAGGGCGCGGAGACCTACGACGGGTGGAAGTTCCTGTTTCTGGCCCCGGGCCTGCGAACCACGCAGAGCAATGCCGGCGGCCTCGCCGCGCCCAGCAAATCGACCAGCTTTCCTGCGCTTTCTGGCTTCGATGGCGGCTTCCTGCCGGGGCAGCGGGTGCCCGGGTCACGGTAAACCGATCTTGCTCACTATCGTGTCGCGATGGCGCTCGTCCCGATAACGGGGATCACGGCGAAGCGGAATGCCCCAGGCGCAGACCAATGGCGATCGGCCAAAAGCGAATCGATCCACGAAGCCACAGCGGCGTTCACGTCGGCTCGAGGCCGACGAGCAATCGTTAAGTCTGGTAAATGTAGGCGGAACGGCATGATCAGGCGGCAAGCGCTTGAGGGGCCGGTGTGCCAGACGCGTAAGAACTGGTCGAACAGCTACGAATTTGGAGCATGAAGTTCGACGCCGTCGAAGCCTGCCTCGCATGCATCTACGAATCATGCAATGTACGGGGCACATAATCGACACGTCGATCAACTGATGATGATGGATACGTGCGGCCAGACTTTCACTCGAGAGGACCATAAGTGGAAGCGAAAAAGACGCAAGCGTAGAATGAGTCTCCTGCAACTGAAGTAAGGTCAGCAGAATGAACCTCGCGCGAATCGACCTCAACCTATTGCGGGTATTCGATGCGGTATTTGAAGATCGCAATCTAATTCGTGCTGGGAAGCGGCTGAACCTTAGTCACTCAGCGATCAGTCACGCGCTTGGAAGATTACGAGACGTACTGGAGGACGATCTCTTCATCCGGACAGCGAAGGGAATGGAACCTACGGCACGGTCCGTGGCAATGGCGGCGGGCATTCGCCACGCGCTACTCCAGATTCAGGGCGCGTTGGGCGACGAGCCCTTCGTAGCGCATCTGGCCACCCGCGAATTCGTTCTGGCAGCGAATGACTACATCACAATGGTTCTGCTAAGCCAGCTGAGCCTGAAACTGTTCGTCGAAAGTCCACTCGTCAATCTGGTGGTGCGACCTTCCACGCGGCTTGATCTGGCGGGTCAGATCGATATCGGTCGAATCGATATTGCGATCGGGACCTTTGCGGACGTTCCCCCGCGATTCCAGTCGATGCCGATATGGAAACAAACAGAATCGATACTTGTTCATAGAAGTCACCCGATAGGCGGTAACCGCGCAGTGACGGAGGAGGATCTTCTAACGTTTCCACTGGTCGTGACGTCCCTCGGTGGATCCGAAGAGGGCGCCGTGGACGGGTTCATCGTTGAGCGGGGTCTCGCGCGGCAATCTGAAATGTTTGACCGTCAGGCGTTGGAGCAGGCATGTGCCGGGGGAGCGCGTTCGCCGAGGTTGCGAGTTTGCGTCGCGCATTCGCTTGCCATTCCTGCATTGCTGCGCAATAGCGAAATGCTCGCGCTGGTGCCGTCCCCCCTTGCGAGTGAATTCGAGAAACTGGGGGAGTTTCGTGCGTTTCAAACGCCTTATCCCACCCGTAGCGCCTCCGTAGTGGCCGTTTGGCATAGCCGGAACGAACACGATCCCGCACTTAAGTGGCTAAGAGCACAAATTCTTGATGTGGCAGAACACATCAAAAGTTAGCGTCACTTGTGCGTCGATCGTCGATGGGCCGAACGCATAGGCGTTCACTGTTCAAACTTCAAGTGATGCTGTCAATCGGAGGGCGGCCGACTCCGCGTCGAGTGCTGTAAAGCCATCCGCCATTATTTCGCGCGCTCGAAAGCGCAGCGAGCCGAGCACCAGATGGGCAGCACGACGCATGCTCTCCGGGTCTTCCCGGTTCGCGTCCAGATCGATACCGACGCCGGACAATTGTCGTTACGAGCATGATCACATCAGATTCGTTGGCGAGATCAATTAGGGTCGGTCCAACCAACTGGACGGAATCGCGTTCAATCAGTTATTGCACAAATTTCAATTCGAACGACAACAAGACTATGAGAATATTCTTTTCGATAGTCGATTGATCGTATGCCGAAATGATTATCGGCGTTTCGCTCCCCTGATGACGCTATGGGTGCTTGATGAGCAGGTCTCCGTCTGCACGCACGAAAATCCATTTGGAGACGATCCCTCAAATCCTGAACCATTTCGTGGCTATGCGCCGCTATCACCGCATAGCCGGCGAATGTCGTCTCCATTGTCTTCCGGGCAAGTGACGACTGTTCGCCGATTCGGAACCTTTATGGATTCCTCAACCGCGATGGGAACACCGCGAACACGGAAAGACACATGCACAACAAGTCCCCCTCATTTCGTCACTCGCTCTGCCGTGAGCGTCACATCGAAATAATGGCGTTGTGGCGCGCCGGGGCAAAGTGTCCAACGTGGCCAACGTGCCCTGCAGACGTGTGGAGTTGCATCAAATGAGCAGTACAGATTTACCTAATATGCTCCCTGCGATGCTCCCGCGTCTCTGGGCATTTGCGCTGCGCCTCACTCGCGACAGGCATGACGCTGAGGATCTGGTTCAACGCGCGTGTGTCCGGGCGTTGGAGCGCGTGGATCAACTTCAACCGGAAACTGCGCCGCTGAGCTGGATGTTTTCGATCGTGCACACAACCTGGATCAACGAACTGCAGGCCCGCAATGTACGCAACCGATCCAGCGCCGAATGGGATGAAAGCCGTATCCAGAACGTTCCTGACCGATCGATAAGGACACCGGAGGAGGTGCTAATGAGCAGACAGATTATTGGGGCGGTGATGCGACTGCCGGAGGCGCAACGCGCAGTGATGCTGCTGATTGCGCTTGAGGGAATGAGTTACGCAGAAACGGCCGAGATTCTCAACGTGCCGATTGGAACCGTGATGAGCCGGCTGGCGCGCGCACGGCAGACAATTGGTGAGGGCTTCATGAGTGGCCGGTAAAATCGCGGCCCCGGAAATATTCTCTGGCGATGAATGTACCGAGACTTCCCGACAGAGTATTTCGCGTGGCCGCGGCCTCTTTGCTTAAAGCGGCTTGCCTTCGCTCGTCTTCCACTCTGGCATGAGCGTATTGGCAGGCAAAGCAGGATTGAGGACTTTTCGCGCAACCTCAACACCCGCTACTGGCAAGCCGGCGCGATCAAGCAGGCCAACCTGAACCAGCACCGAGGCCTGATCCCAATAGATATGTTCCCTGGCGAGACGTCCCTCTTCGAAGCGCGCGATGATCACAGCAGCGACCTCGATGCGTTTTCCAGTTGGAGGAATGCCGGGCAGAAAGTAGTCCATCTCGGACGAATGTGTGAAGGTGATCACCATCTCGTCAACGATCTGGTCTTCGCCGATCGTCCGGCTGACGGGGATAATCTCCATATCGGCAGGATTCACATTGAGGAAGTGATACTTGTAGAATCGGCGCAGTTCCGCGGAACCGTCACCACCCGTCAATGTCGGAACATGATTGACGTAAGGTGTGTCCGTCATGACGGACATTGCGGAATCTAGATCGTGCGCCACCATCTCACTTTGAACATGGTGTTCCCAATTAGCTACTCGAGGATCTGCTTTCAATTTTCATCCTTTGAAAAATGCGTGGTCAAACGAGGGGGTAGCGCAGCTTCTTTCACGACGGCCGGTGATACGTCCTTTTGTATTGCCAACACATCCGGAAGAGGCCACATCTTGAATAACAGCCGGATATGCAGACTTATTCCGGTGGCGCGCCATTGGCGAACCCCGCGCTTCTGTGGCGAGAGTTATTGAATACGGAGCGTGAAATAACACTGGATATCGAAGGCAAACCAGGGTGCTCGGAGATATTTTCACACTATGCGACTCGCTGCCCGTCCGCTTTCAACATCGTGCAGGAAGCGTTCGAGAATGCGATCGAAATCGTCCGGCGCTTCCTGGAACGGCGCGTGTCCAAGGGCCGCCATGCGATGACAACGTCCCTCCCACAAATTTCCATAGGCGACGGAGTCGACATAGGCGAGATTGATCATTCGATCTTCTGCACCATTCACGACTGCGAGAGGAACCGTGGATCTCTTTATGGCCAGGCCCTGGTCTCCGGCCTCTCCGGTGCGTGCCGCCTCGAAGCGGCGCCTGCGGAAACGGCCGTCCGCGCGCGCCACAGAATCACGCAGAACGGGATCCGCCGCCGCGCCGAAGACTGCTTCGACAAAACCATGAACGTCGGCCTCGGAAAGATCTTGCGGCCCCGCGGCCTGAAGTGCGATGAACGCCTGAAGCATTGCGCCATGTTCTTCACGCCGACGGGGTGCGTCCCGGTGATCATCAGTCCGCGCATGCCGGGAAAGCGGGTGAGCATATCGATACCGATACGACCGCCAAGTGACCAACCGAACACAACCGCCTCGCTCACGCGAAGCGGATGCGCGTGAGCGTTGAAGTAGCCATTTAGAAATCCTCAATTTGGATTCGATTGATGCGTAACGACAGCAAGAACCTCGTCTGCCGGGATGACGGCGCCTGTCGTAACATCGGAGTCGGTGAGGTGCAGCACCGCACGGACGATTTTCTGAGTGGTATCGATGATGGCGATGGCGGGTGCCACAGCGTTGACCTTCACGTTGTGCGTGCCGAGCTCGGCGGCGAGTGAGCGTGTGGCATGGTGAATCCCGCCCGATATTAGCGACGGAATGAAAGCCGGCATGTTGACTTCCGGTCGCATGCTGACGTTTGCGGTAATACTGATGATATGGCCTTGCCTGTTCGCAGCCATATGCTTCGCAGCCTGCTGAGAAGGGAAGATGAATCCCCGCAGACTCGTATCGACCATGTTTTCGATGTCTTCGGCCGTATAGTCCATCAACCGTTTGGTGACGAAGACACTGGCGTTGTTGATCAGAATATCGACCTTGCCGAAGCGCTCGATCGCCCCGTCGATCAATGCCCTGGCGATCGCGGGTTTAGCGATGTCACCTGCCATAAAGGAAACGCGATCTGGATTGCCTAGCCTCGCTGCCACGCGCGAGCGCTCGGGCGTGTATGCAATGCCTACGACGTTATAGCCGCGCCTGAGATAGGCATCTGCAACTGCGAGGCCGATACCGTTTGATACGCCCGTGACGATAACGGTTTTATTCCCGATGCTCATTCATTCCTCACCGAAATAGTGTCAAGAGAGAGGAATCTATGCGACTTCATCGCGCGTTTGCGCGCCGGTTCTATCCCGCTCGACGCATTGGATTCCTGGAATTCGCTCAAGATTACGCACTTCAAAAAACAGTTATTCACGCTGCTTATTCCAGTAGCAATGTTGTACGCAACCGTTGATCACCTCCGGCGACAGGTATGAGTGTGCAGACAATTCATCAACGCTCGATCTATGTCTTCGGACGTGGAATAGTTCGTGGGGTCGACTGTTTTGTGAAGCAGGGCAAGCAGGCAACCACCCCGTCGACGAACACCTCGCGGTGACCCTCTCGTAGTAGGGGAGTCTTTTACACATTCAAGGGACAGACATGATTTCGTCAGTTATGAAACGGATCACCGATGACAAGGTGAATTTCGTCGATCTCCGCTTTACCGACACACGCGGCAAGGAGCAACACGTTACGGTGCCGGTTTCGGCATTCGACGAGGAGAGGTTCAGGAGCGGCCATGCGTTCGACGGTTCGTCGATCGCTGGCTGGAAGGGCATCGAGGCTTCAGACATGCTGCTCGTGCCAGATCCGAAGACAGCCTTCATCGACCCGTTCTATGCAGAGTCGACCCTCGTGCTGACCTGCGACGTGGTCGAGCCGGCCGACGGCAAGGGCTACGAGCGCGACCCGCGTTCGCTCGCCAAGCGCGCTGAAGCGTACCTGAAGAGCACGGGCCTCGGCGACACCGCCTTCTTCGGCCCGGAACCCGAATTCTTCATTTTCGATTCGGTCCAGTGGAGCGCTGACCAGTCGGGCTGCTTCGTGAAGATCGGCTCGGAAGAAGCACCGTGGTCTTCGGGCAAGGAATTCAAAGGCGGCAACATGGGTCACCGTCCGGGATCAAAGGGCGGTTACTTTCCCGTCGCTCCCGTCGACTCGTTCCAGGACATTCGTTCGGAGATCTGTCTGTTGCTTGCAAAAGTCGGTGTTCCGGTTGAAGTGCACCACCACGAAGTGGCGGGCCAGGGCCAGAACGAAATCGGCACGAAGTTCTCGACGCTGGTTCAGCGCGCGGACTGGACGCAGCAACTGAAGTACATCGTCCACAACGTCGCGCACACGTACGGCAAGACGGCGACGTTCATGCCGAAGCCGGTCGTCGGCGACAACGGTTCGGGCATGCACGTTCACCAGTCGATCTGGAAGGACGGCCAGAACCTGTTCGCGGGTAACGGCTACGCGGGCCTGTCGGAATTCGCGCTGTTCTACATCGGCGGCATCATCAAGCACGCTCGCGCGCTGAACGCCATCACGAACCCGGGTACGAACTCGTACAAGCGTCTCGTGCCGCACTTCGAAGCGCCGGTCAAGCTCGCTTACTCGGCACGCAACCGTTCGGCATCGATCCGTATTCCGTACGTGTCGAACCCGAAGGGCCGCCGTATCGAAACGCGCTTCCCGGATCCGCTCGCCAACCCGTACCTGTGCTTCTCGGCACTGATGATGGCAGGTCTGGACGGCGTGCAGAACAAGATCCACCCGGGCGAAGCCGCTGACAAGAACCTGTACGACCTGCCGCCGGAAGAGGATGCAAAGATCCCGACCGTTTGCGCCGGCCTCGACCAGGCTCTCGAAGCGCTCGACAAGGATCGCGAGTTCCTGACGCGCGGTGGCGTGTTCACTGACGGCATGATCGACGCGTACCTCGCGCTGAAGGAAAGCGAACTGCAACGCGTGCGTATGACCACGCATCCGGTCGAGTTCGAACTGTACTACTCGCTCTAACGCATCTAGCAGGCGATCAGGTAACACGAATTCTGTTAAATCAATATCGCAAACCATGGTAACAAATTAGTGGTCCTGATGTATCTAATGCATCAAATCGCCGCGTAACCGATTTCATTGACCACGCCACGGCGTTGCGTCAGCGAGAACGGTATTTTTCTGGAGATCACCATGTCATTCATCATGTACTTCGCTTTCCTTTTCGAGCACATTGGCTACTTGTTCGAGCGTGCGGAACGACGCCGCCGAGATGAGTATCTTGCCGGCGCCCGAGATTTGATCGAACTCGAACTCCGCATGCGCTCACTAGAAATGGATGGTTATCCGCAATCACATGGGTAATGCTCAAGAGCCATTTTTAGAGTGATGCACTCGTAGCACTCCCTCCCGCGAATCCGCCTTCATTGCTAGTCGATCCCTTAGCGGGATTGGGAATAAACACATCTACATGGCGGTTTTGAACTTACGTTCGGTCATTGCGGACTACGTGCTCGCAATGTTTTCCGTGATGCAGCGTCCGCCGATGTGATGCCCTATTTCAGATAACCGTTTCAGGAGTTACGATGTCGAATCGATATTTTGGTAATCGAGCTGTTGTCATTGGCGCGGGAATGGGGGGGCTGCCCGCCGCACAGGTGCTGGCCAGCTACTTCAAGGAAGTTGTCGTGCTTGAACGGGATATTCTTCCCACTGACGCAACGCCGAGACCCGGTGTGCCACAAGGTAAGCATCCGCATGGCTTGCTTGCCGGCGGCCTCAAAGCGCTGTCCGATCTGTTTCCGGACTTTTCATCGACGCTTGTGCAGGCTGGCGCCTATTCGCTCGACTCTGGTCGTGAGGTTTGCCATGAGTATCCGGGGCAGGAACCGTTGCCGATTCGCAGTCTCGGCGTCGCCACCTTTACGATGACGCGCCCATTGCTCGAGCTTGCCGTGCGCCGTCGTGTGCAGGAAAACGCGAACGTTGTCTTCCGCGATGGATGCCGTGTCGTCGCCCTCGGCGCCACGCCCGACGGCAATGCGGTCGCCTCGGCGATCTACAAGACCCAATGCGGCGAGCTCGAAGTATTACCCGCTGATCTCGTCGTCGACGCATCGGGACGCGGAAAGCTTACGCTGGACTTCCTCAAATACATCGGGCACCCGATGCCGGAGGAGACGGTCATTGGCGTGGATTTCGGTTACTCGACTGCGGTCTATACGATTCCACCCGATGCGACGCCCGCGAGGAAGGTCATGATCACCATGCCCAGGGCGCCGGGGGAAAGTCGCACGGGCATTGTGCTGCTCCGTGAGGACGGTAAATGGTTCGCGGCGCTGGGAGGACGGGGCGCTGACACGCCGCCCGCCGACGGCGCGGCATTCACGGCCTACGCCGCAAGCCTCCCGACGTCCAGCGTGTATGACGCGATCAAATACGCAACACAGCACGGCGGCATAGAGCGGTTCGCCTTCCCTGAAAGCCGTCGACTTCACTTCAGCGCCGACAATTTTCCTCGCGGACTGATTCCGATCGCCGATTCAGTTTGCCGCTTCAACCCAGTCTACGGGCAGGGGATGAGCGCCGCGGCGCAGGAAGCCGTCGTGCTGCGAGACCTGCTCGAGGCGCACGCCAGTGATGCCGATCCCCTTGCCGCACTGAGCGGGGAGTTTCTGTCTGCTATCGATTCGATCATCGAGAATCCGTGGTCGCTGGCGGCGCTTCCTGATCTGGCGTATCCCGACGCGCGGGGCAAGCGTCCACCCAATCTGGAGAAATTGATCGAGCATCACATGGCGATCACTAAGGCAGCGCACCACGATCCCGACATCCACAAACAGCTGATTGAGGTGTTGAATCTGCTTAAGCCGGTCAGCGCGCTACAGGCGATCGAGATCGTGGATAAAGTGACCGGAGAAGAAGTCCAGAATCCGACGGCGTCCGCATGAAGCGGCGGCGCGCTGGCCACATGGCTGGCGCGCAGATCTACGCTTAAAGATTCGGGAGGCGCTAGCTGAGAGGAAGCGCATTAACGCAGAAAGCGCACGGAACTTGGGTTATCTCAGTGGTACGAGGCACCTGGCAGGTGTCGCTTGAACGCGAAGTGCTGCGGGATCCGACCGAGGCTCGAAGAGCGATGGACGCTCGACGCGAGCAAGATGAGTGGCACCTATCTATGCGATTTCATTCGGGAACCTACCTCGTCACGTCGTATTCAGTACTCCGTGATAGCGTCTCCGATGCGTCATTCCGCGAGCATGGCCGCAAACTGTTTGCGCGCAAGGTCAAGCGCGGCGACACCTTGATGTCGCGGAACAATTGGGTGCCCGGCGAATGCAGCGGGAACTACGTGGTCGTTGGCGGGCCAATCTACGTTTTGAAAGGAAGCTATGCGTGGCAAAACGTTGCTTGTTCAACGAGGGCAGGGAGTTTGAGCGAGACGAATTAAAGCATTGGTTGAAGAGTTAAAGCTTTTTTTGAGAAAAGTTGCATTAAAGCGGAAGTTAAATTCTGGTTTCAACTTCCGCTTTATTAGTCAATTGCACACGCAGCGAAATCCCGCATAAACATACTGATAACGCGGCTGAAACCAGTTGCGGAACGTCGGCCGCAGCATGCATTGGGCCGTGCGCGGCGAGCCGCCTTTCATTGCGTAGTGCTGACCGTCGAAGAAGTTGGCCGAATACCCTTCATAGAACGGGAACGCCTTGAAGCCCGGCAGCGGGCCAAAGAGCGTGGAGGTCCATTCCCAGCCATTGCCGTACAGGCCTTCCACGCCCCACGTGCTGGCGCTGTCCGGCGTGGCGTCGACGGCCACGGGGTTCCAGTCGCGGAAATCGAAGTTGTCGCTGCGGCCGGGCAGCGCGCCGTGCGCCGCGCGCTGCCACTGCGCCTCGCTCGGCAGCGCCATGCCGCGCCAGCGCGCAAAGGCGCTGGCCTCGGCGTGGCTTACGTACACGGGCCACGCAAGCGGCAATGCAATGTCTTCGAACATCGTGCGCAGCGTCCAGCCTTCGGGGCCGCGCGACCAGAACACGGGGTGCGCCACGCGTGCGCTTTCCTTCCAGGCCCAGTCGGCGTCGTTCCAGAGTTCGCGCCTGTCGTAGCCGCCGTCCTCGATGAATTCGAGAAACGCGCCGTTCGTCACCATGTAGCGGTCGATCTCGAAGGCCGGCACGTCGACCTGCTGCTCCCCGAACTCGTTGTCCCAGCCGAACAGGCCACGCTCGGCGGTCATGCCGAGTTCCGTGCGGCCCGCGGGCACCTGCACCGTTCCGGCTTTGACCGTACGGAGCGGGTCGGCGCGCGCGCCCGTCGCGGCGGGCGCCTGCTTTTGCTCGAACGGCAGCTGGTGGAGCATGTAGGCGAGCGTTTCGACGTGCATGAGCCGATGTTCGATCGCGACGTTCAGCAACTGCCCCGGCGTGTCGTGATTCGAGGCATCGGGCGGCAGGTCGAGCGTCGAGAGCTGCGCGTCGATGCGGCTGCGTGCGTCGCGTCCGTAGGCCAGGACTTCGGCGAGATCGGGCCAGTCGGCGCGCACGTCGGTCGGCAGGCCGCCATCGACAGGATCGATGCCGAACGCGAACAGCTGGTCGAGGCGCGCATCGACGGAGGGCAGGTCGAACAGGCGCTTGTCGAAGAGGTTACGGTCAAATGCTTCCAGATGACCGATATAGAACACGATGCGGTGGCGCTCGCGAATGGGCCGCTCGTACAGAAATTCGGGCTTGACGACGTTGAAGAGCGCGTCGCTGGCGCCGCGCGCCGCTTCGAGGCGGGCCGCGAGCGTGGGGGATTGCGGGAGATGCATTTCGGCCATTCTCCTTGCGTGGGCGTAGTACGAAACTTTAACCCTGCGCAGGAGTTGTGCCAACGGCGTTGCCGCGCCAGTGAGGTGCGGCGCGGGCGCCCCGGGCAGGCCGCCCGCCCGGGGTTTGGCGCGAATTACAGATGCCGCAGACCTTCGATATCGATGATACGGATCAGCTTGCCCTGTGCGTCGATCAGGCCGCGCTTTTGAAATCTCGACAGGGTGCGGCTCACCGTTTCGAGCGTCATACCGAGATAGCTGCCCATGTCCTCGCGCGTCATGCGCAGGTTGAACTCCGCGTGCGAATAGCCGCGCTGGCCGTTGCGTTCGGAAACGTCGAGCAGGAACGCGGCGACGCGTTCGTCGGCGGAGAGCGAGCCGAGCACCATCATTTGCGACGATTCGCGGATCAGCTGCTCGCTCATGAGGCGGTGCAGCCGGTCCTGCATGGCGCCGGTTTCGCGGCACAAATGCTTGAGGGCCGAGTAGGGGATGAGGCAGACCGAGCTGTCTTCGAGCGCCACGGCGCTGCAGGTGTGGAAGCCGGTGCTGATGCCGTCGAGGCCGAGCGGGTCGCCGGCCAGACGCAGGCCGGTGACCTGCTCGCGGCCGTCGCGGTGCGCCATGACCGTCTTGAGCGAGCCGGAGCGCGCGACGTAGAGGTTGTCGAATGTGTCGCCGGCGCGATACAGGGCTTCGCCGCGCCGCACACTGCGCGCGGAGCAGATCAAGGCTTCGAGCTTGGGCAGGTCGTCGAGCGTGAGGCCCTGGGGCATGCACAGGTGCCGCATGGCGCACACCGAACAGCGCGTGGACGTGCGCGGCGCCGTCGTCAGGGGCGTGCGATTGCTGCGGCGCACGGTGGTTTGAGACGTGACGGTATGGTTCAGCATGGACAATGCTCCTTTGATTTCTGTCCAGGCATTGTCTACCGGGGTCGAATCTCAGATTAGTGGCAAAGCGACGCGCATTTAAGATGAATCGTTTTGAGGCTTGTCAGAAGCCGCTCACGCGGCGTCTGACGGCGCGCAAGCGACTTTCCAATATCACGCAAAACGGCCTGCACCCAGTGCGACTACTGCCCGGCATTTCCGGCGGCCGACGGGATCAGGAGGACGGGCAGCGTGGACTGCCGCACGCACCGTTCGGCAACGCTGCCGAGGATCAGGCGCTGGAAGCCCCGGCGGCCGTGCGTGCCCATCACGATCAGGTCGGCGCCCGCGGTCTTCGCGGCGTTGAGCACGAGCGTCGGCACGTCGTCGAGCGAGGAGGCTTCGCCCGTGACCATGGCGCCTTGCACGCCACGCTCGCCCATCGCCTTGTCCATTTCTTCCGCGAGTTCGTTGCCCTGCGCGATCATCTGGTTGCGCAGGATCGACGGGTCGTAGCCGGGCGCGTCGAAATACATGGGCGTGTTCTCGATCACGTAATACGGCTGCAGCGTCGCGCCCATTGCCTTGGCCAGGTCGAGCGCGGCTTCGAAGGCGCGGCGCGAGGTGGCGCTGCCGTCGACGGCGACAAGGATGCGTGTGTACATAAGACCTCCTCTTTGAGTGGGATCGAGAATCGCGCGGCCCCGGGCGATGCTGCGACGAGGCGGGCGCGGCGTGTCGTGACTGGCGAGAAGCTTAATGGATCGCAGGTAAACACGCAGCCGGACTGTATGAAATGTGGAAGGTGCAGGAAGGAAGATCAAGTGGGTTGCGTCGGAATACCACAGCGCCGCCTGGTTTCGTTTGCTATGTCGTTATGTTGCACGCGCACCGGCATACCGCTATCGTTGCCTCTTTTTCGCTCCGCGCAGTCTTCCCCTCCCGTGAAACCTTCCTCCGCTCACCTGCCGTTTCGCGACGCGCTGCTGGCCATGCTCGGCATCGGCCTCGTCAACATGCTCGTCGCACTCGATCAAACCGTCGTCAGCACCGCTTTGCCCTCGATCGTCGCCGAACTGCACGGTTTCGAGTTCTACGCGTGGATCGCGAGCGCCTACCTGCTGGCCTCGGTCGTGACGGTGCCCGTGTTCGGCCGGCTCGGCGACTACTTTGGCCGCAAGCGCTTCGTGATCGCCGCGGTGATCGTGTTCACGGTGGCCTCCGTGCTGTGCGGCCTTGCGACCGACATGCGTTTTCTGGCGGCGGCGCGCGCGTTGCAGGGCGTTGGCGGCGGGATGATGGTGGGTACGGCGTTCGCCTCGATTCCCGATCTCTTCCCCGACCCGCGCGCGCGAGTGCGCTGGCAGGTCGTCATGGCGGCCGCCTACGGCATCGGCACGGCGGCGGGGCCTTCGCTGGGCGGCTGGCTCAGCGAGCACTTTGGCTGGCGCTCGACCTTTCTCGTCAATCTGCCGGTGGGCGCGCTTGCACTTTATTTCATCTGGGCGCATCTGCCACGCTACCAGCCGGCGCGTACCGGCGAGGTGCGCATCGACTGGACGGGCGCCGCGCTCGTCGCACTGGTGCTGGGCGGCTTCCAGACCCTGATCGAGGCGGTGCCCAAAAGCGGCCTGACGGCCGGCAACGGCGTGCTCGCGCTGGCGGTACTCGCCGGCGCGGCGGCGCTGCTGGCCTGCGAGCGCCGCGCGACGCACCCGATCATCCCGCTCGACCTGTTTCGCGACCCGCAGCTCGTCACGTTGTTCACGCTCTCGACGCTTTCGGGCTTCGTGATGTTCTCGCTGATCTTTTTCGCGCCGCTCCTGCTGCAGGGCGGTTTCGGGCTGTCGCCCCAGGAGGCGGGCCTGCTCGCCACGCCGATCGCCGCCTGTATCGCGCTAGGCAGCCTGATCAACACGCGCATCGTGATCCGGCTGCGCAAGCCCACGACGATTCTCACCGTCGGCTTCAGCCTGCTGGTCGCGGCTTCCGCCGGTCTTGCCTTCGCGTCCCGGCACACGGCTCACCTCTGGCTCGAGCTGGCGATGTCGGCGGTCGGTATCGGGCTCGGCTTCATCCTGAACAACCTGAATATCTTCGGCCAGGAGATTGCCGGGCGGGAGCGTTTCGGCATCACGACCGCCTTGCTGCAATCCACGCGCATGGTGGGCGGCATGCTCGGCACCAGTGTCGTGGCGACCATCGTCAACCATCGCTACGCGGCCGGAGTGGGGGACGCGCTGGCGGTCATCGGCGTGCCGCTGCAACAGCGCTGGCAACCCCAGCTCGCCGATCCGCGCGTGCTGATCGACCCGTCGCTGCGCGAGGGCCTCGTCGCGCAGATGAAGGCGGCGGGCCTCGACGGCGCGGCGCTGATCGATGCGGTGCGCCACGTACTGGTGGACGCGATCCATCTGGGGATCGGCCTGACGGGCTGCGCGGCGCTCGCGGCGGCCCTGTGCGTGGGGCGGATTTCCCACATTCGCTTCAGCCGCAGCGCCTCGACGGCGCAGAAAAGTGCGGAAGTGCGCGCCGACGAGGTCAAGGCCGATTAGGGCGCCTGGCGTTCGGGTGTAGGCAGTCTGCGCAGGTTTTCGGGTTAGATTTGTCTGACAAAAACAACACATGCCTGGCTGAGCGAGCACGGCCGCGGCGCCCAGCCAGCGCGTATCTGTCCCTGCGCGGCGTCGCCCTCAGGCGGCGTGGGCCATCGCCCCGAACAGCGCGTGGTGCGTTTGCTGGCTCATCGCGATTTCCAGCGCGACGGCATTTTCCACGCCAATGCGCATCGGCGCGCCGAGCCGCGTCAGTTCGATGCCCGTGCGGCGCAGCAGGCGCTCCATTGGCGTCGTGGTCACCGTCACATAGCTGTTGATGCCCGCCCGGTCGGCGAACGAGACGACCGCGCGCATCGCGCTCATGGTCACATCGGCGAAGCCGAACGCCTGGTCGTTGCCCGACTCGATGGCGAAACGGCTCAGTTCCCAGATGTTGCGGGACGTAGGCGCAGCCTTGCCCTGCAGCAGTTGCGGGAAGGTGTCGCGCAGCATGTTGGGGCCTTCGGTGGGCATCAGGCGCCAGCAGCCGCGCACATGGCCCGCGCCGTCCTGAATCAGCATGTAATGGGGCCCGAGCGCGTCGTAGCCGTCGATTTCCATCCCCGCAATGGTGGGAATGTCCCAGCCCAGGCGGTCGCGGAACACGCGCGCGCGCAGCCGGTACATCTCATTGATGTCCTCGTTGTCGAAGTCCTGTCTCAGTCCGATCCGTATCGCAGCTTGCATGACAACTCTCCCGATTTGTGTGGAAGCGCGGCAGTACGGTTCGAAAGCTATGCGTTATGAATATAAAAAAACACCTATCTAGATAGGTAGGTGCGCAGATAGGGCCTCTTAAGGAGAATCACTTCCGCGGCAGTCACTCATCAGGCATATCTGACAGCGAGAGTCATCATGGAACTTATGGGCAATCAATGGCACTCGGGTGCGAATACCATGTCGTCCCCCGGGGATCTGTCCTCGGTCGTCGACCGCGTCCTGATCATTGCGTATCGGAAGAAGAAGAAAGAAAGCCAGCGCCGCTTCTGGGCGCGTTTCGGCGTGACGCAGTCGCGCGGCAGCCGGTTCGAGTCGGGCGCGGAGATTCCGCCGCCGGTGTCGATTCTGCTCGGGCTGTATTTCAACAAGACGATTTCGGACGGCGACCTTGGCCGGGCCGAGCGCGTGTTGCGCGGCGAAGCACCGATGGTGCTTAGCCCGGGTCAATAAGACCCATCTGGGTCGCAATCACGGCTGCCGCTCGCCGTGAGTTCACGCCGAACTTCCCGCGAATGTTCTTCATGTGGAAGTTCACGACGGCCTCAGAACAATTCAGGATGTGAGAAATTTCCCAGGTGGACTTGCCTAGCGCAGTCCACTTGAGGCATTCCTTTTCCCGTGGCGTGAGCTTGGGAATCAGCGACTGAACGTGGTCGTTCAGATGCCGCTGGCTCGTGTCCAGCACGAGATCGCGCAGCAGGACGAGATTCGGCAACGCGCGGTTCACGTCGTCCCAGAACTTGTCCGTCGGATTCGCGTCGTTGACGAAGCAGAGCATGCCGATTTCCTGGCGCGGGCCATGGATCGGCAGGGTGATGCCTGCGCGCAGCCCGTACGAGCGGGCCTCCTCATACATCGATTGTTGCTGCTCGGTCGCGAACAGCTCCGGCGACCAGATGAGCGGCGCCGAACGCGTGGTGCAATGCGACACGGTCGGGTCGAAGTAGGCCATGCCGTGGTCGTTGTACGTCTGCCGCCAGGCGGCCGAGTAGTTCGTACGGATGAACGCATCCTCGAGCCTCATGCCCGGGCGCGGCAAGATAGCCAGCATGAGCTGGCTGAATCCCCACGAACTGGCGAGCTTCGCCACCGCGTCGAACCACGCTGCCTCTTCGGGCGCGTCGAGCACGGGCGACATCTGCTCAATAAAATGTAGAGGCACGTTCAACACTCTCCATCAGCGCTGGGCGAGATCGCGGGGCAAGCCCTCAGACACTCGCTCCTCGCTTCTTATGATGTAAGAATTTATCACTAAATTCCTATCTGATCCCCCCTCGTCTGCAATCCTCCCGCTTTGCTGGGGTCATTTCTGTCAGATTTCGGTGACATCGGAGAGAATTCTGCGTCTCCTGAACAAGCGCTCGCCTGCACGAAAAAAGTGCATTGCGCCGGAGCCGAAATAAAGCCAGACGCCATTTCGAAAGCGGCAAAAGCGTGCAACTCGCCGGGATAATGCTGGCGATTTATCGGCTTTCATTAATTTTCAGGCTTTTCATTTCGAGTTTTAACTGCACTCGACTGGATACTGTCCGTATCCGCCATTGCTGCGATATCGCCTGGATAATCGCAAACAATTCGCCGCATGGTGAGCGGCGAACCGTCGTTCAGGGCTTGCGCTGCAACTCGATCACGCGTGTCGGTCGCAGGTGGTTGACCGCGAAGTGCAGACGCCCCGGGCTGCGGCGCACGCCTGCTTCGCGTGCGGCGTTGCGCTGCCACTCGGCGTCTTCGGGCTCTTCGGGCGCGCTCATGCCGAGGTCGACGGCCTCGTAGCCGGACTCCAGCGCGATCGGCAGCCGGTGCACGCCCTTGCGGCTGTCGAAACCCGCCAGGCCGTCATCGGCTTCCGCCACGCTGTTGACGAGCGTCGCGTTGCTGGTCGTCACCTCGTCGGGGCCGATGCAGCCTTCGCCCGCCAGGCGCGCCGCCTCGCGGTTCTTGCCGTCGGTGTCGACCGAGCTGTCGTGCGTGCGGTCGTTGTGGAGTTCGGCGCTGCGCGGCCGCGACGGCGACGCGCTCACATCTCCCACCTTCGCTGTTTGCATGTCGTCGGGACGATTCATGATGCTTCCTCCTTGGAAGATCTGGGTGCCTGCGTTCAGCAGGCCATTCCGCAAGCGCCGTTCCGCTGCAGCGCCGCACCCTTGAATCGGGGTGAAAAGCAAGCCGGTTCGCCAGGAGAACGCCTCCAGCGATGTTGCATTTTTTTCGTTGGTTTGGGCTTTTTCCCAGGAGTATGATCCTCTTTCAACGAGTTGGCGCGCTTTCGATTAATGGGCCGGGCGAGGGCTCATGCTGTGGCTTTGCCGCACGATCCTGAATGCACGCGCCAAATAAAATGGACGAGGCAGTCAGGGGCGGGTGACACACATGCACTTCGACGCTGCATTTACGCATCGTGGCTATTTGCTGAATTGCGCACCGGCGCGTGCCGGTGACGGCACGTATCAGCCGTATGTGGTGATTTCGCGCTCGAGCGACGGCGAACTCGTTGCCAACCGATTTTTCCCTGCCGAATTGCGCTTTTCCGATGAGGGGGCCGCCATCGCCCATGCGCGCGACTGGGCCGTGCGCTGGATCGACGCGAGCACGGTCACGCTCTGAACGCGCGCGCCCCGCGGGCCTGGCCCGGCTCCGCGGACGCTTCGGCGAACTCCGGCAAAACGCGGTAATCTCTGGGGGCGATACACTCACTCCCGCACGGACCCTGCATCCGCTGCCGCATCACCATGTCCAAAGCTGCTTCCCCCGACTGGGGTCTCGAACAGATCGTCGCCGATCTGCGTGCGTCGCGTGAAGAGCGGCACCGCACGCGCCATCCGCTCGGTATCCGCGAACTGCCGTCACGCGACGCGGTCGTCAACATCGTGGCCGGCCTGCGCGCCGCGCTCTTTCCCACGCATTACGGCGCGCCCGACCTGACCGACGAGAGCATCGACTACTACGTGGGCCATACGCTCGACAGCACCTTGCGGCTGCTCGCCGAGCAGATTCGCCGCGCGCTGCGCTTCCTGCCGGAAAGCTCGCAGGCGAGCGACGACGAACTGCGCGCGCGCGCATTCGAGGTGGCACGCGAGTTCGGCCGGCAACTGCCCGATATTCGCGCGCTGCTCGTGAGCGACATTCAGGCGGCGTTCACGGGCGACCCGGCCGCGCAGCACATCACCGAGATCCTGCTGTGCTACCCGGGCGTGTGGGCCATGACGCATCATCGGCTCGCGCATGCGCTGCACCGTCTCGGCGTGCCGCTGCTCGCGCGCTTCATCAACGAGATCGCGCATTCGGCAACGGGCATCGACATTCACCCGGGCGCCCAGATCGGTTCGAGCTTCTTCATCGACCACGGCACGGGCGTCGTGATCGGCGAGACGGCGATCATCGGCGAGCGCGTGCGTGTATATCAGGCCGTCACGCTCGGTGCGAAGAGCTTCGCGGCCGACCTCGACGGTACGCTCGTGAAGGGCAATGCGCGCCATCCGATCGTCGAGGACGACGTGGTGATCTACGCGGGCGCGACGATCCTCGGCCGCGTGACGATCGGGCGCGGCTCGGTGATTGGCGGGAACGTGTGGCTCACGCATAGCGTGCCGCCGGGCAGCAGTGTGCGCCAGGGGAAGATTCGCGAGATCGAGCGGGGCGACGAAGGACCGCTCAAGTGAGGAGGGGAACGGGACACGCGGTCCCGTTCTTTATCTGTGCGTTCCGATCAAGTATTCGAGACGCTCATCGCGCTCGGATTGCCGACGATCGCGAGAAACTCGCGGCGCGTGGAAGGATCGGTGCGGAACGTGCCGAGCATGCGCGACGTCACCATCGCCACACCCGCCTTGTGCACCCCGCGCGTGGACATGCATTGATGCGCCGCTTCGAGTATCACGCCCACGCCCTTGGGCTGGAGGATTTCATTGAGCGTGTCGGCGATCTGTGCGGTCATCTTCTCCTGGATCTGCAGACGCTTCGCGAACGCGTCGACGAGACGCGCGAGCTTCGAGATGCCCACCACGCGATGCTCGGGCAAATACGCCACGTGCGCGCGCCCGATGATCGGCACCATGTGATGCTCGCAGTAGCTCTCGAAGCGGATGTCCTTCAACACGATCATTTCGTCGTAGCCGTCCACCTCAGAGAAGGTGCGCGACAGGATTTCGCGCGGATCGACCTCATAGCCCGCGAAGAATTCCTCATAGGCGCGCACGACGCGACCCGGCGTATCGAGCAGCCCTTCACGAGCGGGGTCGTCCCCGGCCCAGCGCAACAGCACGCGTACGGCGTCCTCGGCTTCGGCGCGTGACGGGCGCGCGACGGTCGTGCTCGCTGCGCTCTTGCGTTGCTTCGCGGCTTGGGTCGTACCTTGCTTCGCGCTTTGCTTCGTTTTCCCGGCCTTTTTTTCTTCGCTCATGCATGGGCTCCTGTCAGGTGGGAGTACGCCGCTTTGGCGTGCACCACGAGCGCCCATTGTTTCATGTTTTGTCGTGCTTGGCGCGAGGGGTCATTTGGGCCATTCGTCCATGGCGTCGTTGAACAGTTCCGCCACGATGCTGCGCAGCCATTCGCCACGCGGCGCATTGTGATACTTGCGATGCCAGTGCTGCTTGAGATCGAAACGCGGCAACTGCAGCGGCGGCTCGACGAGCGTGATCGATGCATGCTCGGACACATAGGCGAAGCCGATGGCATGCGGCACGGTCGCGATGAGGTCGGAGCGCGTGAGAATGAACGGCAGGCTCATGAAGTGAGGCGTTTCGAGCACGGCGCGCCGGCGCATGCGCCTTTTCTCCAGATACTGCTCCAGCACTTCCTGGCTGCGTCCCTCGGCACGCACGACGGCATGGCCCATGGCGAGAAACTGCTCGATCGTCATGGCCTTGCCCGCGAGCGGATGCCCGCTGCGCATCATGCAGATGAAGCGGTGCGTGAAGAGGCGCTGCTGGAAGAAGTTGTTGCCGCCGAGGTCGGGGAAATAGCCGACCGCGAGATCGATGTCGCCCGATTCGAGACCGCGCTCGACCTGGCCAGGCGGCAGCGACACCGAACGCAGGTTCGCGTTGGGCGCGCGCTCGGCGAACACCTGCAGGAGACGCGGTAGAAACACGATCTCGCCGACGTCGGAAAGCGCGATGGAGAACGTATGCGTACTCGTGGCGGGATCGAAGTCCTGCGCCTGCAGCATGCCTTTCTCGATGCGCACCAGCGCGTCGCGCGCGGCGGGAATCAGGCCGAGCGCGCGCGGCGTGGGCTCCATGCCGCGCGAGGTGCGCACGAAGAGCGGGTCGCCGAAGAACTCGCGCAGCTTGCCGAGCGCCGTGCTCACGCGCGGCTGGCTCACGCCGAGCCGCTCGGCGGCGCGGCTCACGTTGCGCGTCTCCTCCATGGCCACGAGAAAGGGGATGAGATTCAGATCGAGGTCTTGCATGGAGGCGAGGGCGGCGGCGCTGACTATGTCGAATTCGGATAAAGACTAGTCGATGAATCGGAATTCCGGATATTGGGGTATGTGCCCACAGGCGCGCCCGGCCTGAAGGACGGCCCGCGCGTGCGCTCCGGCGCGCACCGTCGCCGACATGAACTAGATTGCCTGTGTGGGTAGACCCGCCTTGACAAGCGCTTGAATCCACTCCAATAATGCGCTGGACGTTCGCTAAACGAATCAGTGTTCGTATATAGAACTTTTTCGCGATCGAGTGACGTGGACCTTCCGCGATGCGCATCGCTTTCAGGAACAGGCATGATCAACAAGATTTTCGACTCGCTTCAAGCCGCCGTGGCCGATGTGCATGACGGCGCCACGGTGATGATCGGCGGCTTCGGCACGGCCGGTATGCCCGCCGAACTGATCGACGCGCTCATCGAGCAGGGTGCGCGCGACCTCACCATCGTCAACAACAACGCGGGCAACGGCGACATCGGCCTTGCCGCGCTGCTCAACGCGAAGCGTGTGCGCAAGATCATCTGCTCGTTCCCGCGCCAGACCGACTCGTATGTGTTCGACGCGCTCTATCGCGCCGGCGAAATCGAGCTCGAACTCGTGCCGCAAGGCAATCTGGCCGAGCGCATCCGCGCCGCCGGCGCCGGCATTGGCGGCTTCTTCACGCCCACGGGCTACGGCACGAAGCTGGCCGAAGGCAAGGAAACGCGCCTGATCGACGGCCGTCACTATGTGCTCGAAGCGCCGCTGCACGCCGACTTCGCGCTCATCAAGGCGTACAAGGGCGATCGCTGGGGCAACCTCGTCTATCGCAAGACGGCGCGCAACTTCGGCCCGATCATGGCGAGCGCGGCGAAGGTCGCCATCGCGCAGGTTTCGGAGGTCGTCGAACTCGGTCAGCTCGATCCGGAAAACATCGTGACGCCCGGCATTTTCGTGCAACGCGTCGTGGCAGTGCCGCAAGCGGCGCATCAAGCGCACGCCGACCAAAGCGGCCAGGCAGCCTGAAGGAACGGAGAGAGGCAATGAAACGACTGAATCGCGATGAAATGGCCAAGCGCGTGGCCGCGGACATTCCCGAAGGCGCGTATGTGAATCTCGGCATCGGCGTTCCGACGCTGGTGGCCAACCACCTCGATCCGAGCAAGGAAATCTTCCTGCACAGCGAGAACGGCCTGCTCGGCATGGGCCCGGCGCCCGCGCCCGGCGAAGAAGACGATGAGCTCATCAACGCGGGCAAGCAGCACGTCACGCTGCTCACCGGCGGTGCCTTCTTCCACCACGCCGACTCGTTCGCGATGATGCGCGGCGGCCACCTCGACTACTGCGTGCTCGGCGCGTTCCAGGTGTCGGTCAATGGCGACCTCGCGAACTGGCACACCGGCGCGCCCGACGCGATTCCGGCCGTGGGCGGCGCGATGGACCTCGCACTCGGCGCCAAGCAGGTGTTCGTGATGATGGAACTGCTCACCAAGCAAGGCGAAAGCAAGCTCGTGGGCGAATGCTCGTACCCGGTGACGGGCGTGGGCTGCGTGGGCCGCATCTATACCGACCTCGCGGCGTTCGACGTCACGCCCGAAGGCCTCGCCGTGCGCGAGATCTATTCGGACATCGATTTCGACGCGCTGCAGAAGCTCGCCGGCGTGCCGCTGATCGACGCGACGCAAAACCGTCGCGCAGCGTAAACTGTCTGTAGACGTGCGCATCGTTCGCACGTGAGTGGCGGGGGGGGGGGCGG
>NZ_JBFRCB010000016.1:0-89069 GCF_040965375.1 Paraburkholderia sp. EG286A | reverse complement strand
GCAGGGGCAGGAAGTCAAAGTCAGTTTGTGGGTCAGTCATGATCTGCGTCCGCAGTGTGTAAGTTGCGGACGCAATCTTGATCCCTGTTACCCGCAGGTTCCAGATGAGCCGAAATTACCGCTTACGACAAAGGTGCTGCAACTTGCGGACAGCCTGAATCTCAACGTCATCTGACCCGGCGCGAGCGTCTGGCGCCGGCGAACGCACGAACTTCGGGCGCGTGAAAATTCGATCCTCAAATTTTCATCGCCGTCCCGACCCCGGCACGAATCCGAACCTCTGCCGGCCGCATTGTGCTCTGGCATCATAAGGACTACATAATAAAATGCGATAAATTGCGTTATGTAAAATCAAATGACGAGCGTTCCACGCTCCGATGCTTCATTCGTCGGTCAACGGCTTGCGGCAAAAACACAGTGTCCCGCTGCTCGACGCCTTCAAGTCATGGCTCGACGAACTGGTGCCGCGTTCAATCCGTTCCACTACTAGCGCAGCGAGGCATCCGACGCGCTACGTAAGGCGGTAGACCTTGCTCACCGTTCCCCGGAACAGTGCTTCGCGCTCATCGGCACCAGCTTGCGCAGTAAATTTCTTGAAAGCGTTCCAACCGTTGCTGAATGGGTAGGATCCCTTATCGACAGGGAAATTGCTCTCGAACATGCAGCGCTCCGCACCGAACGCTTCGATACACGTATGCATCCATGGCTTCCACGCGTGCGCCAGCTCATCCGATGACGGCGGACGTTCGCCCTTTTCAAACGCGAAGCCATTCATACGCATGCCGAGGCCACCAAGCTTCACATAAACATTCGGCAACCCGGCGAGGATCCGCATCGAACGGGACCAGGCATCGAACACTTCCGCGCGCTGATTCGCATAGCTCGCGATGCGGACGACACCGCCGCAATGGTTGATGATGAAAGGCGTATCCGGAAAGGCCTTTGCCATGTCGAACAGCTCCGGCAATTGCGGAAAGAATAGCCATGCGTCGTACGCCAGGCCCAGCGGAGCCAGTTGTGCAACGCCCGCCCGATAGTCGGGGTCGAGCAGCAGCCCACGCGGCGGCGCCGACAAGGGATTGACGAGTGTCTGGTCCGCGTCCCATGTAACGAGATGTCGAATGCCACGGAACCGGCCATCGCCGGCGTGCAGTTCCGCTTCGAGAACGTCGCGCACCGACGCTCCCCGTCGAAGATCCGCGTAGCCGATCATCCCTTTCGCAACCTGCGGCTTGCCGCCTTGCAACGCGGCGGTGACGCCAGCCACGTATTCGATTTCACCGACCGGGCGCAACGACTCCGGACCAGAGGCGCGATACCGTGTCAGCGCCTGCATGAACACGGAGGCGGTGATGTTATGACCCATGCGCGCGTCCTCGAGGTACTCGTCCAGAAGGTAGGTCCAGCCCGGTCGTTCGTAAAAGTGATGATGCGCGTCGATGATCGGCATATCGGGCTCGATCGCCGCTTCGGCACCGGAGGCGAGCCAGTCGGCACGAACGGGCAGGTAGTTGTTGGTTGTACTCACGGAATGCGTTTTCTCTTTTGCAAATGCAAGACGCGCGCTGATAACGGGCAACAACATCGATGTTGCGAGAGTGCCGAGGACCTGACGGCGTCGGAACCAGGGAGTGGCTCCATTCTTAATCTCCGCGACCGAAGGCGTAGAGGGACAAGGTCAGCAAGGTCGTGATACCCAGCACGATCGAAAGACCCGTCATGCCGGCCGAAAACGTACCAAAACTGTCCTTGAGGTACCCCACGAGGTACGGTCCCGCAAAGCCCCCTAGCGCACCGATCGAGTTGATGAACGCCAACCCGCCGGCAGCGGCCTGTCCGGCAAGGAATCGCGCCGGGAGCGTATAGAAGATCGTCCGGCCTGCAATCGTCCCGATCAGCGCCAGCGTGATGCCGGTCATCGCCGGAACGATTTGATGGAAATACGTCGAGATTCCCAGCGCGATCGCGCCGGTAAAAAAACCTGCGGCGAGATTGCCGATCAGGCCGCCGCGACGATCGACTCGCTTTGCCCACCAGAGCAACGCGATGGTGGCGAAGAAGTACGGCACGGCCGACGTCCAGCCGGTCTGCGTCACGCTCATTCCATGACCTCTCAGCATCTGAGGCAGCCAGATGCCAATGCCGTAAGAGCTCATCGTGAAGCCGAAAGAAATCATTGCCAGAATGTAGGTGCGCACGTCCTTCAACGCCAGGACGAAATGTTTCTTTTTCTGACTCGACGTGCCTTCCCGATCGGTTACGCTTTGCAGCGCTTGCCGTTCGTCATGGGACAACCAGGTTGCATCGGCAGGCTTGTCCGCCAGCGTCTTGAGCACCAGAAAACCGAGCACGCACGCGGGCAATCCCTGAACGATGAACATCCACCGCCAGCCCGCCAGTCCCAAAACGCCGTCCATGTGGAGCAGCCACGCCGAGAGCGGCCCGCCCACAAGCGAGGACAGCGGCGTAGAGACGGTGAACCATGCGAGCACTCGCGTGCGATAGGTGGCCGGAAACCAGACCGCGAGGAAGAAAATCACGCCCGGAAAGAAGCCAGCCTCGCCGATACCCAGCAGCAGCCGGATCGCGTAAAAGCTCTTTGGGCCTACGGCCAGCGCTGTTGCCGCTGCGAAGAAACCCCACGTGATCATGATTCGTGCGAGCCAGCGCCGCGCGCCGAAGCGGTACAACGCCAGGCTGCTCGGAACCTCGAACAGGCAGTACCCGGCGAACATGATGCCCGCGCCCCAGCCGAACTGTGTGGCGGTCAAACCAAGATCGCGATTCATCGTCAACGCCGCGAAACCGACGCTCGTGCGATCCAGGTAGTTGAAGAAGTACGCAAGCGCGAGCAGCGGAATGAAACGCCACGCCGCCTTCCTGACCGCGGACTGCTCATGAGTGGACGCGAACGCGCTGCCCGTTGCGATGTTTGATGAGATGGATGTCATGTCGTGTCTCCGGCCGCGCTCGGAGGTCTCACCGGCTTCCGCGGCTCGATGATTCCATGTGTCTTTCGTGTTACGTGGCTGCATCAGGCGCTGGCGACTTCGTTCGCCGAAGGCTTCGACGCATCGCCAGGCTGCCTGTGTGCGCACTTGACGACACCGAGCTCGGTCAATTGCCTCACATCCTCCGGCGTGTATCCGAGACCCATCGGAAGCGCTCGCCGCCGACCGTCAAGGGCAGCAGCGCCGTCCTCGTCTCGATGGGCCGCCCTGCGCCGCTGGCATCGGGCGGCAAAGTCACCTCGGCGAGCCCGCCCGTCGCGAGCAGGTGCGGATAATCGGACAGATCCTGCGGCTTTGTGACCAGCGCATAAGGAAGCCCGCAGCGCTCGAAGATTGCGCTGATCTCGAGCGCGGTGCGATGATCGTATGGGCCAGGCAGAACCCCTTGTGCGACACATAGACGAGACGTGATTGAGCCTGCAAAGCGCAACATACCCGAGGCCTAGCTTGTCCATCGTTCCTCTCTTGAAGTTTTTGCTGAAGACGTCCGCCCCAGGCAAGCAGCTTGTGGACGATATGCACGCTACGCGTGGTCTTTCACATCGACCGCAATGCTTTTCTTGTTCCGGTTGAACGTGCCGAAGAAGCCCGCACCGGAGCCGCGCGAGGCACGTGTGCTGTCACCAATCCCTGGCCCCCCCGAAATCAATACTTCCTTAACCGGTCGGATAATCCCAGCCTAGGCCGACGCGGTATCCGTGACCCAGAGAGCCGTTGTTACTTTGACTACATCGTGAAACGCCAGCGGATTCGCGGCCGCAGTCTTATATATCGATGCGCCGAGGAAACCTTGGTTCATAGAAGCTACTATCGCCCTCTGTCGCCCACGGGACTCCTTCTTCCACCCCATCGTTCATAAGCTCCGCTATGAGTCGTGTAAAGCGCTGTTCCACCGACAGGAATGACATGCGGGGACGAAGACAGCCATGAAAGCATCGAAACCGTATCCTGTCCGCTCGTCAGCCAGACGTGGACTGCTGATGGACCACTCCCGACAGATTTTCATAAGGACAAGTCAACCGCACTTCACAACGTTCATCAAGCGAGGAGTCGTATCGTGACGACTCAGACAAGCACCAATATGGCTCGCTCACCAACTTCAATTGTTAGCCCGAGCCGGCAGGGATTCACGCAGGCGATCAAGAGAGATATGCCGCTCTCCGTCGGCTTCCTGAAGAACCCTGAACACCTTTTGCTCAGCGGGCGTGGAAATGACAAAGTCGTTATACGCTTTCAACAGGAGATTTCGATAAACCAAGAATAAGGTTGCGTCGTGATCCGCTGACAGGTCCTCCGCCTGTTTGATGTACTGGAAGAAACGCCTTAGTATATGTAATCGACTTACGTCCACCACCTTGTCGTCATATGAGATGGCGAAGAATCGGAAAAAGTCCTCAGCCGACGAAAGCCGGTGCAGTTTATCAACCAGTACCTTCATGTTGTTGCTCCGTATGACAAAGTTGGCCGCGAAGCCGTCCGTAGCGAGGCGGCGAGTTTTATGCCACCGTTAAGCGCTTTCACATTGACGAAAGGGCCTAACTTGTCTGTGCCTTCTGACTTAGTGGCCGACCGGCACGCAAGGACCATGCCTGCCCTACCTAAACCTGGAACGTGTTTCCCCGCATGTCCATCGCCATTCCCGATTACCGTAACAGGACGGGCGGTGTCACGTTGCCTCTGTCTGAATTGTCTGAATTGTGACAGCGCGGCGCGTTGCGCGAAGTACATCCAGTCGGCTCGGTTGCCGGCGAAACTTTACTGAACATGCGTTGGGACGTTGCTGGCCTGCTCGCGCTACTACGAACGGTCTTCATCGCCGGATAGGTCAATAGTTTATCCGTCACGAGTTTGGTCTTCGGAAGCCAGCGAGCGATTCGAAGCGTGTCGTTTGGTTACGACCAGAACCTGTCTGTTGATTGACACAGGTCAAGCCTACCTTTTCAAGCGTTTGCCGTTACAGCGGTATCGCCTGCGTCGATAAGACTTCCTTTAATACCTTGAAGCTACGCAGTTCCCGTACTCCCGGCAGGTGCAACAATTGTGCAGCATGCAACCGGTTGAAGCTTTCATTGCCGCGTGCTCGAACGAGCAAGACATAGTCAAACTTCCCGCTCACAGCGTGGCACGCAACGCAGCCCGACACCTTCTGCGCCGCTTTCTCGAATGCGGCAAACGCCTCGGGCGTCGAGCCGTCCAGCACGATCCCGATTACCGCGAACATGCCCACGCCGAGAGCCTTCGCGTCGAGCCGTGCGACGACTCTTCGTATTAGTCCCGTCTTCTTGAGCCGTTCCACGCGCCGCAGGCACGCAGGCGCACTGCGTTTCACTTTCGCTGCTAGGCTGACAATCGATAGCGACGCATCTTGCTGCAAGTGTCTGAGGATCGCGCGGTCTACGGAATCCAAGTCGGCTATGCCCTTCTGGGCGGCGACTGAATTCGTTATCAATTTCATTTGCACTCATCTCCCATCTGTTGAATTCGATGGCATCCGAAAAATGTATCGTTTTTCCATGCGTTATCCGTGAAACTCGTTTTCCCTGAGCGAGCGTCGCCTGCGCCAACCATTCTAATGCGCTAACTTCGCGCCGTTATTCCGCCTGCGTTTTCTGAGCGTGGAGATAGCTTCTCTGTGTATAGGACAAACTTAGTTTAACGTCGAATGTCGACGTCCAAGATAGCGAACTTCAACTGGTAAAATAGAACGTCTATTGACTCGCGATGAGTCGCAAGGCTCACGTCGGGGTTTTCGCTCACTTGTTTGCTATGGCGCAAGGAGATCTCCGCCGTGCCGTTCCGCGCATCGCTTCACTCTTGGTGACGACGTCTGGGGAGAGTTCAACGGCGTGAATAATTTGGCATGTCGCTACACAGCCTCCGGATGCACACTCGCCTCAGCAATCTAATTCCGTACCTGAGCAGTAGTATTTCGAGCGAGTGTTGTGGCGCATTACTTGCTTTCTTTCCTCGCGCAGAGTCACATTGTCAAGACGGATATAGTTCTCTATTAATCTTCCAGGAAAATCTATGATTTCCCAACGATCAAGCATATCGACAGAACCCGCGTGTGAATTTTTTACATTCACGGCCCGAGCAGCAAAAGAAGCGGCCGAGCTTGTCACGCAGAGCCACGAAGCGCCGCTTTATATTCGACTGCGTGCTGAATTTCATGCGGGAGGACAGCTAGAATATTTTATTGTCCTAGTTGACTCCGTAAGCGATTCCGACACGAAAGTGTTTACACAGGGCCTCACTGTGTTCGTGGACGAGACTAGCCTACGTTATTTTATCGGCACGCGGATCGACTATGAGGAAGATACCCCGCTTCCGCGCTTCGTGATTGAAAGTCCGAGCGCATCAACATCCTGCGGCCGCAGTGAATCATTTTCCTCATGTCCACGCTAACATCGTAGCATGCCGATATTTATACCGCTTGCACGTGGTCTCGATGCAGAACAAGATGGTGAATCGGCGACGCGCGGACCACCGAATGCAATGAGACTCGTGCAAGCCTCGGTTGGTTTGCGCGTTGGTATAAACAGCACCGGAATGAACGCACTTACGGGTTCATTCAGTCACCTAACACCCGTTGCCAGCCATATGTGAGTACCGCTGGGCGAGCAATCATGCTGGCATCAGCCTACGGAGCACGAGTCGCAACGGCGCTGGATCGACGCCATACCGTGGCGCGAACACGGGGTACCGGGTTCAATCTCGATGCGAGACGCTGCCGGCAAGAGCGGCGGACTCGACAAGGGTCTCGTCGCTCGCCAGCTTTGACTGGATCCGCAACGCAGAGAACCTGATCCTGACAGGGCCACTGGCACCGGGAAAGACTGCTCCAGCAGACTACACGGCCTTTCCGTGCTGTACGTGGGCTTCACCCGGCAATTTGAGGTATTGAAGCGACGATCACGCCCGCACGCTGTACTCGACCATTACCAACCAATTTCCCTCGAGCACTGGCGCGCCCGGCTCAAAACCCCCACGCTTGCCGATATGATACTGAACATCCATTTAGCTCACAAGCTTGCAGCGAAGAGGCGATTCGATGCGCAAGAAGGACGCGCCTGTTCCGATAGTGAACAGTCGCAGCAGAATTGAACTCTACGCCGCACGCCCCTAGCCTGTTCGACTCACCGAAACGGCCACTCAACTCGCCGGAAGTAGGCAACTGCACCTCAGTCCTGGACGACGGTTCGAAATCGCAACAAACTTCATGGCGATCAAATTGATCGGGATCGACGTGGCGAACGCGCGGACCTTCCAGTTCTTCTCACCCCACTCAATAGCCATGTCTAGGCGGCCACCTAGTCCAGTGAACCAATGAAATTGCACTGGTCTAATAATGCATGTGCAAAATGAATCTGAGTGAAACCGAGCGCGAAGAACTGATGTCGATTCAGCGCAGCCGCACAATGACCGTTGGCGAGGTGAGGCGTGCGCGGTTGATCCTGCTCGACGAAGGAGCCTCGCGGGCGGCGATCATGGCCGAATTGCGATGCGATTCGCGTTTCATCACAACGTGGCAATCGCGTTTCAGTGAGCGCCTTGCTGGCCTGTACGGCAGACATCCAGGCCGTGTGCCGCGATCTGACCTCGCGGGCCTTGAAGCGAGAGTGCTCGACTACGCGCTGCGACGCAAGCCGGCCGACGGCTCGACGCACTGGAGCAGCCGCAAACTGGCGGCACAGCTGGGCATGGCCTTCATGACCGTGCAACGTAACTGACGCAAGCACGACATTCGGCCACATCGTCTCGATACGCACATGGTGTCCAACGATCCTGACTTTGAGACCAAGGCCGCCGATGTGATCGGGCTGTACCTCAATCCGCCGTTGCATTCGGTGGTGTTCTGCGTGGACGAGAAGACAGCCATCCAGGCGCTGGATCGCAAGGACCGGATGTTGCCGCTCTCGCCCGGGCGTGCCGAGAGTCATGGCTTTGAATACAAACGCAACGGCACCCTGAGCCTGTTCGCGGCATTGAATGTCGCCACCGGCGAAGTGCTGGGCAAAACCGCGCCGCGCCATACCAGCGCCCAGTTTGTTGCGTTCCTCACCGAGGTAGTATCGGCGCAGCCACGCGGAAAGGAGATTCACGTGATATGTGACAACGTGAGCAGCCATAAAACCGACGCTGTTCAAATATTTCTGGCCGACCATCCGAAGGTCTCGATACATTACACGCCCACGTATTCGTCATGGCTGAATCAGGTCGAGAACTGGTTTGCCCGCATCCAGCGCGACGTCATTGCGCGTGGCGTATTCACCAGCACCAGGGATCTCGACAAAAAGCTCATGCGGTACATACGTCAATACGATAAGCAGGCACTCCCATTGAAATGGAAGTACTTCGATCCATCGCGGCGAATCCGGTGCAATTCATCTGGTTCAACGGACCTAGCGCCGTATTCGTCCACGGAGGGTTGTGTTAGACGCGTCCATTTGCGTGTTCCTCGGAGAAGACTAGTCCATTGAACCAATGAAATTGCACTGATCTAATAGTGCATGGGCAAAATGAATCTGAGTGAAACCGAGCGCGAAGAGCTGATGTCGATGCAGCGCAGCCGCACGATGGCTGTTGGCCAGGTGAGGCGTGCGCGGTTGATCTTGCTGCTCGACGAAGGGGCCTCGCGTGCGGAGATCATGGCCGAATTGCGCTGCGATTCGCGTTTCATCACAACGTGGCAAACGCGTTTCACCAGTGAGCGTTTGGCTGGCCTGTACGGCAGGCATCCAGGCCGCGCGCCGCGACCTGACCTGGCGGGCCTTGAAGCGAGAGTGCTCGACTACACGCTGCGACGCAAGCCGGCCGACGGTTCGACGCACTGGAGCAGCCGCAAACTGGCGGCACAGCTGGGTATGGCCTTCATGACGGTGCAACGTATCTGGCGCAAGCACGACATTCGGCCACATCGTCTCGATACCCATATGGTGTCCAACGATCCCGACTTTCAGGCCAAGGCCGCCGATGTGATCGGGCTGTATCTCAATCCGCCTTTGTATGCTGTGGTGTTCTGCGTGGACGAGAAGACGGCCATCCAGGCGCTGGATCGCAAGGACCGGATGTTGCCACTCTCGCCCGGGCGCGCCGAGAGTCATGGCTTCGAATACAAACGCAACGGAACCCTGAGCCTGTTCGCCGCATTGAATGTCGCCACTGGTGAGGTGCTGGGCAAAACTGCGCCACGCCATACCAGTGCTCAGTTCGTTGCGTTCCTCACCGAGGTGGTATCGGCCCAGCCGCGCGGAAAGGAGATTCACGTAATCTGCGATAACGTGAGCAGCCACAAAACCGACGCCGTTCAAACATTTCTGGCTGACCATCCGAGAGTCTCGATACATTACACGCCCACGTATTCGTCATGGCTGAATCAGGTGGAGAACTGGTTTGCCCGCATCCAGCGCGACGTCATTGCGCGTGGCGTATTCACCAGCACCAGGGATCTCGACAAAAAGCTCATGCGTTATATACGCCAGTACAACAAGCAGGCACTTCCATTGAAATGGAAGTACTCCGATCCATCCCGGCGAATCCGGTGCAATTCATCCGGTTCAACGGACTAGCGTGCGATTCCCGCTTTACACCAGCAGGACTTGCTTCCGCTGCCCTCTCTCATTGAATCAAGTTAATTCAGCGAGATTTGCAACTTCCAGCAAGCGCTTTTAGAGCAAGGTTGCGAATCGGACTACGGAGCGCGGCCATACCTGGGTGCTGTGGACGACTAGTCAAAAAGTCGTGCGGACCGCGCCCTGCTGAGCGGCCGCGCACGATCGCCCACGTCGAGGGGCTGGGCAAACCAAGCCTAGGAAACAACCATCCTGCCATCATCGAACAATGTCATAACTGTAATCAGTCTTCGCAATATCAATCGTACTAGCATCGAGCTTCTCGAAGAATTCGTCAAGTAGTGCCAATAGAACGCGCAATGCTCCCTCATACCCCCAAGTCGGAAAGCGGTGATAGTGATGCCGGTCAAAAATAGGAAACGCGAGTCGCACTAGCGGTGTCCCCGTATCACGCTCCAGGTACTTCCCGTGAGTGTTGCCGATCAGGAAATCGACTGGTTCGGTAAACAGCAGCGAGCGCAGATGCCAGAGATCGCGCTTCGGATAGGCGTTGCATCCGGCCCCGTATGGCGACGCGTCTAACAACGCCCTGACCTTCTCGGCCCAGCCGTCGTTACCGTTTGTCGACACAACATGCACCGGCTCTGCACCGCACTCGAGCAAGAATTGCGTGTAACCTAGCATCTGGTCAGGATCGCCGAAGAGCGCATAGCGTTTGCCATGGAGAATAGCCTGACTGTCCGCCATTGCATCAACGAGTTGCCCCCGCTCCCTCTCCAGTTCAGGTGGAATCGGTTGGCCCGTGACACGGGATATCTCCATGAGGAAATGGTCGGTGCCAGCAACGCCGACTGGGGAATTAAGCACAATTACCTCTTGGCCGTGTTCCACGATATACTTCGCCGTCTTTTCGCAGCAATACTCTTGGAAAATGAACGTTGCTTTCGCATTCAGAGCACGTTCAACTTCTTCCTTCGTTGTCCCACCCTCGTACATGCGGAATTCTCCATCCGTTGGCGTATTCCATGTATCGGAAGGATCGCAGATGATGTTGACCCTCACGCCGAACAGATCGAAGATACGACGAATCTCCTTGATGTTGCCCACCACGAAACCGTCAAAGCCACCGATAAAATTTACACTCTCGTCCTGTACACGCATGAGTGGTGTTGCGGTACCGGCCTTCCCGTCCCAGAAGTGTTTGAGAATGCCGAGTAGAGCATTGTCATAACCCGTCACGTGACTGCCGACAAACGCGGGCGTATGAGCGAACGGCACATCGTAGTCTTGCGGAACGCTCCCCTTCTGCTTACTGTTCTTGATGAATGCATCGAGGTCGTCACCGATGACTTCTGCCATGCAGGTCGTCGATACGGCGATCATCTCGGGCTTATAAAGGTTGTATGCATTCGCCAGACCGTCGATCATATTATTGAGGCCCCCGAAGACCGCCGCGTCTTCTGTCATCGACGAACTCACGCACGACGTCGGTTCCTTGAAGTGCCGAGAAAAGTGTGAGCGGTAATAGGCCACGCAGCCCTGAGAGCCGTGCACGAACGGCAGTGTTTTATGAAAGCCGTTTGCCACGAATACCGCCCCCAGAGGCTGGCAGGCCTTCGCGGGATTGATGGTTAGCGAGTCGCGCGCGAAGTTCTTCTGCTTGTAGTCTTCAGTCTTCGTCCATTCGGCAACCTCCCTCACTGCCTCATCAGGATGACCGAACTCAAAATCTTGCTTCTTGTTGCGCAAAAGCGCCTGATATTCCGGCTCGCGAAAGAGCAGTTCGTGATCGAGAATGTTGTCGCTTGATTGGGGCATGACTCGCTCCTGAATCGATTTCCTGAAGAGCCATCAGGCGACACAACCGTATCGCCAGCGGCCCGCCTAGCTCACACTGCCTTTTTCCACGGCGCCTTGGAAAGAGTCCAGACCGGACTAGAAATTGCAATGTCCATGTCGCGCGCAAAGATCGCGAATCCGTCGTAGCCGTGGTACGGGCCTGAATAATCCCAACTGTGCATCTGGCGGAACGGAACACCCATCTTCTGAAAGACGTATTTTTCCTTGATTCCTGAACCGACGAGGTCCGGCCGCATGCGTTCGACGAACCGCTCGAATTCGTAGCCGGTCACGTCGTCGTAAATTAGCGTGCCGTCGTGAACGTGATGCGTAGTGCGCTGATAGTCATCGTTGTGGGCAAACTCGTAGCCGGTTCCAACGACTTCCATGCCGAGGTCTTCGTACGCCCCGATGATATGACGCGGGCGAAGGCCGCCTACAAAAAGCATCACTTTCTTACCCTCGAGGCGTGGCTTATACCTCGCGATTACCGCATCCATCAGCGGGCGGTATTTGGCGATCACCTTCTCCGCATTGGTCTTAATTGTGTCGTCAAATCGGCTCGCGATCTCCCTCAGGCTCCTTTCAATCATTGTTGGACCGAAAAAGTTGTATTCCAGCCAAGGAATACCATACTTCTCTTCCATATGTCGGCTGATGTAATTCATTGACCGGTAGCAGTGGAGCAGGTTAAGCTTTGCGCGCGGCGTATGCTCCAGTTCAGCGAGCGTACCATCGCCCGACCACTGCGCAATAACGCGCAAACCCATCTCCTCAAGGAGAATGCGGCTTGACCATGCGTCGCCGCCGATATTGTAGTCACCGATGATCGCAACGTCGTACAGAGTTGATTTGAGCGCGGAATGTTTATTCGGGTCGGCACGGTCGAGCACGCAATCGCGAATCGCATCGTTCGCGAGATGATGCCCAAGCGACTGTGATACGCCGCGAAATCCCTCGCAGCGTACGGGTACGATTGTGTGCCCGCCGTACTGCGTGCTCTTCTTCTTCGAGACTGCCTCGATGTCATCGCCGATCAGACCGATCGGGCATTCCGTTTGAACTGATATGCCTCTGTTGAGCGGAAACAGCTCCTGAATCTCATCGACGATTTTGTCGAGTTTCTTGTCGCCACCGAACACGATGTCCTTCTCCTGAAAATCAGAAGTGAACTGCATCGTGACGAACGTATCGACTCCGGTTGTTCCGACATAATAATTGCGGCGCGAACCCCACGAATACTGGCCGCAGCCGACGGGTCCGTGACTGATGTGAATCATGTCCTTGATCGGTCCCCAGACGACGCCCTTCGAACCGGCATATGCGCAGCCGCGAATCGTCATAACACCAGGCAGCGACTTAATGTTGGACTTCACCCCACAGTCCGGCCTACCCTGCTCAAAAGTGCCTAAATGCTTGGCCCGCCGCTTTGCCATCTTTTCCGGGTAAGCTCGCAGCACTTCGTCAATGAGAGCCTTGTGAGCGGCCTTACGTTCTTCAACCGTTGCGGTCATTGCATATCCATAAATGGAGAAATGTGATCGGCGAAATCAGTTGCCGTACGCCGCACGGCAACCGTCATCCCTGCAGCCGTCAGACCGTCAGTTCAGCCGCTGTCTTGCCAACCTTCGACTCATCGACCTGCACCATAATTCCTTTTTCCATCAGGAGATCTTCGAGTTGGTCCATCGTGATCGGCGTTGGGATCACACCATTGCCAGCGTTGTTATGCACCTTCTCTGCAAGCGCGCGATACTCGGCGGCCTGTGCACTCTCTGGCGCGTACTCGATCACCGTCATACGGCGTAGTTCCGCATGCTGCACGATGTTGTCGCGCGGCACGAAGTGGATCAGACGTGTACCGAGCATCGCTGCGAGCGATTCCGCAAGCTCGAATTCCTTGTCTGTCTTGCGCTCATTGCAAATGAGGCCGCCCAAACGCACACCACCGCTGTTAGCATATTTGAGAATTCCTTTTGAGATATTGTTCGCAGCGTACATAGCCATCATCTCGCCTGACATCACAATATAAATCTCCTGTGCCTTGTTCTCTCGAATTGGCATTGCAAAGCCTCCGCACACCACGTCGCCCAGCACATCGTATGAGACGTAGTCCACTCCGTCGTAGGCACCGTTCTCCTCCAGGAAGTTGATCGATGTAATCACACCGCGACCCGCGCAACCGACACCCGGCTCAGGACCGCCCGACTCCACACAGCGTATGTCTTTGTAGCCAATCTTCATGACATCCTCGAGTTCGAGGTCCTCCACCGAGCCAGCTTCCGCCGCGAGGGAGAGAATTGTGTCCTGCGCCTTCGCGTGCAGTATCAGCCGTGTCGAGTCTGCCTTCGGATCGCAGCCGACAATGAGGATCCTTTGCCCGAGGTCGCTGAGCGCCGCGAGCGTGTTTTGCGACGTGGTCGATTTTCCAATCCCGCCCTTTCCGTAGAAAGCGATCTGCCGAAGTTGAACCATCGTGATACTCCATTGAGATAGAAGGATTAAACCAAGGTTGCCAATCAAGGCTGCAAAGCCGCGATCATGTCCTCAGCGTGCAGTGTCCATATGATCTTCTTCTGTGGAGTCACGCATCGGCCGGATGCTGTCCGCGCGAATCGCTATAGTGCAGTTTCTATGCCAAGGCTCCAGAATCGTCGAAGTGCCTTGCAAATCGCGCTTTGAGCAAGCATGCCGGCATGGCGCCTACCGACGTTCGCAGCGTCGGCTTCCTGACAAATCGTGCGTTGTTGTCGCAAACGAGATTTTCACCACCATTGTCGGCCCGCCTCGGTCAATGGCAGCGGGCCAGAAAGGGAGGGATTGGTGGTACGAAAGTTGCGAACGAAACGTCATACTTCTTGACCAATTGCGAACTGTCACTGCCATTTCACAAGTTATTCAAACTTAAGAGGAAAACCAAATGAACGATATGACTATCGACAAGGGCCTTGACCAGACCGTTTTCGCCCGCTTGCAGCGCGAGGGCCGTTTGCTCAATGCAGTGTTCAAGGGTCCCACCAGTACACCTCGTCGCATCGGTTTTCGCGGCGAACTTGCGCTGCGCTTCGGACCGCAACTCGCTGACGAAGCGCGCCCGCCTGAGCTGTCTTGCGAGCAGGTCATGGCAGTGGCCGACGTCGGCAACCCGCATCTCATATTTTTTGCGGGGTGGCTATTGAGCTTCGAAGATCTGAAAGACGTCGCCGAAGTGTTGGGAGACGCACTCTCGCCCAACGGAAAGTACTTTCTGTTCTGCGACAACATCGATCTTTCGAGTCGCTATCAGGCGCACTACCAGGGCGCAGTATTCTATGTCCTGCCTATCGTGGAATCGACGGTCTATAACGAAATACTTGAACTCCTGTATCTCGACAAGGCAGAGCTGAGGAAAAAGGACACCGCGGGAAAACTCGACGCGGTCGCCGATGCTGGGTCGAAGTTCGACTTGTGTTTCGATCCCATCAGTTACGCGCAGGGACTCGAACTGATGGGTCCAGTCCGTGATCCTAACGAAAACAGACCGGTCTAAGCTGCATTTCGCCGCGGTGCTTCTACATGAAGATGCCGCCATGCACACAAGTTACCAAAACGCTCACGTAATCTAACTGGAGAATTTCTATGGCCTTGCTAATCGATGCTGCCGCACGTCGAAAAGGGAACGGTCAAAGCCTCCCGCTCGCTGATGAGGGTCTGCAAGCTCGGCCACGTTCGTCAGTCGCTAGATGGCTGTCGGCACACGACTTTCCGGATGCCCATTCCTGCAGCGTTGACGGCATAACGCCGCTGATGCTCGCAGCGATGCATGGGGAAGACCGTATCGTCGCCGCGTTGCTCGACGAAGGGGCACCGGTCAGTGCGCTCGACGACAACGAAAACGATGCGCTATGGTACGCATGTCTATGCGGAACGCCCGGACCGATTCTACGGTTGGTCAGTGCCGGTCTTAATGTCGATCATGCCAATGCGCATGACGTCACATGCCTGATGCAGGCAGCCGCCAACGGCAGAGTCGACGTCATGTGGTTGCTAATATCCCTTGGTGCGAGTAACAGCTTGGTCGCGCCAGATGGGCGAACTGCTTTCGACATGGCCACGGATTTTGGACTACAGCTGCTGCTAACGGTAGACCGACTCAAAAACGCCATGCGCGAATCGTCGCGTTTCGCCGATGATGCTCCGTCGCACAACCTTGCCCATTGAGGAGAACTTCTCATGCCGCTTTACGACTACGTATGCCGCAACTGCAATTTTCGGTTCGAGACACTCGTACGCACCAATTCGTTGGCGTCCTGTCCGCGCTGTAGCAGTAATGCGATGGATAAGCAGGTCAGCGCACCGTCCGCCCCTCCACGCAACAAGGCACTCATTACGGCAGCACGCCGCCAGGCCGCTCGTGAAGGGCATTTGAGCAATTATTCCGCGGCTGAGCGCATGCAATTATTGCATCGACCTTGAAACGCCACAAGGAGCTGGCGCCTGTCATTCCATATCTGCCTTGCAAAAAAGTTAACTCCAAAATCATATGTCGCCGCAGTCTATTTACCTCATCGCACAAGAATTCTCCGTTGTAAATCCCGACAACGGGAAACAACTCGGTAGACTTGCAAACACAATTCGGTATGCCTCTTCTGTGTGTCTGATCTGGATATTAACATGGACAATGCCCGCATACTCGCAGAGCATGGATTCCCATATCGAATCATTTGACAGATTCATGGCTGACACGAGAGCGGCCGCCGCTCAGGATTTTATTGGTCGCTCTTGGCCCGAGTCTGGGGCGCATCTTGAGTCAGATCATCAACCTCCAATCTCGCGCAACTACAAAGTCAATGATCCGTCTGCTTTTGAAGGGATGCGCCAAGCGATTATTGAACGTTACAATGGAGTACACGTCTCAAGGAGTTTTTTTGCGAACGGCCAAACCTATGACTGCGTTCCGTTGATGGAGCAACCAGCTGTCCGGAGATATCAAATAAGGCAAATCGCAACACCTCCACAGTTAGCGTCAGCGACAAACCTCAACGGTGACTTATCCAGCCGATCGGTAGGGTCGTCTGAACAGTTGCAAAACGGTGTGAATACGCCAAGCTGTGGTACGGGCAGCGTCCCCTTGAATAGAGTCACATTGGAAGAGCTTAGTCGATTTACGACAGTAGATGCATATCACAGAAAGGCGCCTCCACCGATGACCAGGCTCCCGTCAAGCGGCGAATCAGCGAATGCACCCTTTTTCGCGAGTCAATTACTCTCCGCGGATCCCTATGCACACAAATATGCGACATTCGTGCAAAACGTCGAGAATCTCGGGGGCAACGTCACGTTCAATGTCTGGAATCCGAAAGTGGATGCTGCGGCGGGTCAGTATTTCAGTTTGTCCCAGATCTGGATTCTTGGTGGAGACAGAGCCGGCGGCGCAAACCCTCTTCAGTCAGAAGAGACTGGCTGGGTAGTCTCTCCTTCCATGTTTGCGGACAATCTGCCGCACTTCTTCATCTTCAGCACCGCCGATAACTACGTGAACACCGGATGCTGGAACAACAGCTGCGGGGATTTCGTGCAGGTTTCGGAGAAAGCGGTACTCGGGGGCGCGTTAGTTGACATCAGTTCTCCCGGCGGTCAACAGCACGAGTTCAGTGCCGGATATCATCGCGACGCACACGGGAACTGGTGGCTCCTTCGTAACGGAGTCGCGATTGGTTACTACCCCGCGGAGTTCTATCAAGGCGGACAGAACAGTCATAACGCGACGTCGATTGGGTTTGGTACAGAAACAACCGGGCTTACGTCTTGGCCAGGCGCCGGTAGTGGTAATTGGGACAGTCAACTATATGGCCACGCAGCTTATCAGCGCAACCTCTACTACTACGACCTCGCTGATACTGTTGCCTGGGACGATCCGCACTTGTTGGGACAATCGACTTGCTACCACGCGGCCGGGCCATTCAGCAACGGAGATGGCGGCAATATTCCGGCCGATAACTACAATCCAAGTTGGTGGACCCGATACATCTTCGTTGGTGGCCCAGGCGGAACACAGTGCAGATGAAGACGGCATAGAGCGCGTGATTCGTATTGTTCTATGATGCATAGCTCCGCCTAACATCCCGACTCCTCGCGCTTGCGCGGTTTCCACATGTTGCGTTTGGCAATTGGTTCATCGAGGCATCCTACGTGCGCGATGCCGAACGAGGCGGAGAGCTCACCCGGAGCCAGCCTTAAACGGCACACGAGAAGAGAACCGCGCGACACCGACGGTCAACCCACCTTCCCGTGACCAAAAAAACCGGTATTGCAATTCGCAGGCCAAGCGTTCGCCGTCACTGACTAATTGCGTACGTCCGCTTACCGATATTCCGCACTGTCCTCTTCACGTCGAGGCAGGTTGATATCGGCAAATACAGGCGAGGCCCTAACAGGTTGCGGAAATGCACCCGCGACGGAAGCGGGCGTATTCGATTTACGCGCCCACCGTTGCTAAATCTTTCGCATTGTGTAATTTCAACGCGAATCCACCTTTTTTTAAGCGTCGTGAGGCCGACTTCTGGCCTCATTGCCGCCTTCTTGCGCCACTATGGGCGCATTTGTGCCAGCGAGCGCATGCGCACGAGGTTGTAGGCCGCCATGTTCAACACGAACATCTGGTCTACCTTCTTCAAGCCACGCACCATCACCTGGCGCGTGCGGCCCACAGTCTTGGTCCAGCCGAAGCTTTGTTCGATCAACTTGCGCTTTTGCTGCGAAATGGCATAGTCCGGCCCACGCCTGGATCAGCGTGCCGTCCACGCTGAAATGTTCACCCGAGAGCAGGCACTTCTTCTGGGCGATGGCCACCCCTCGTCATCCATTGCCAGGCCGATGAACCAGCGAAACAAGAGGTTGTACTGGACTTGCTCCATCAGTTGGCGCTCGGAGCGGATGCTGAAAAGCACTTGAATCAGCGTGGCCCGCAGCAACTTCTCTGGAGCGATGCTCGGCCGCCCGCCCTTTATGTCCGCTTCGTACATCTGGGCGAACAGTCGATCCATCCTCGCCAGCGCGTCGTTCGCCATTACGCGGATCGAACGGAACGGATGCGACTTGGGGACGAAGTCGTCCAGCTTGCGCATGGAAAACAGACTCTCGGTGAATGTGTCGGCGCCGCGCATGGTCTCCGTGGGTGGAGCAAGTGGTGGTCCATCTATCAACGCTTCACGAGCTCTGCGCGATGACGTGTTTCAGCGGTAATTCAGCGGCCTGCTAAGCCGGCCAAGATAATTCCAAGTGCAATCTATGGGATGGGATGTGCAGGGCGCGCTGGTAATTGCGTCACCCGCCCGATGCCCAGCACACGCAGGGCCATCGAGCTGCCGAGCGTCGAGTCACGGTGACAACGGCATCGCTGCGCCGAGCGACCGTAAGCTCGGACGAATCGAGCTCGGACCATTGCTCCAACGACTCGAAAGCCCGCGAAAACAAGCTAGATCGCCGTGGTGTGGTATGCCAGCTCGCAAAGTGCGATTTCTTCAGTCGCCATCGCAAAACGCCTCCTCTGCCAATATGAGGATATCCGCTTGCGCTGCCTCCGTGGTTACATTAATGCAAAAGCCGGTCCATGTCGCTAGATAGACCCGACGACCACGGAACTTGAGGAAGGGCTCCTCATCGCTTAGCTCGACTGCGGTGATCCGAATGATACGAACATCGGGATAGCGCTTTCGCCAAATTACCGCGGCTTCCTGCAACGTCGGTTCGGTACAAACCAGTTCAGTTATCGCATGAATCTGTTCCATAGTAAGGCCCATGTCATTCGCACCCGCCTGACACGCGCCGCGCCTCGACAGTTACCGGAAGCGTGGTATCGCTCGCAAGTTCGGGCAACTGAAACTGCCAGCCGTTAGCAAGCGTAATACGTCCACCCCAGAGCTGCGCTCCATCGATGTAGACGATTGGCTCCTCGAGATCCTTCTTCAGAACATAGGCCCTGAATACACCATTGTCATCCTTTCGGATCGTGACCTTCACGTTTATATCTCCCGGGTTGGTTAAGCGATTCGCGCCAGACGTATGGCTGCAACAACCGGCGGACATGCCGCACGTGCGCAGTACGATGCCGCCTTATCCCACACAAACAGGCCGAGTTAAGGGAGTCCACCATCATCGAACGGCTCGCTAATGCGCTCAGCGCTTAGCGTCGGCATCTGCGCGCAGTTCTCCTTCTCCATATCGGCGTGCCACGAACCGATCCAGCGAAGCGCGTCGGCGCGCCTCCCCAGTTGGGCGAGCACCTCCGGCGGCAGGCGGTCGAGCGTGCAGAGCTCCTTCGCGCGCATTCCAACCCGGCGGTCTCCTTCGAAAAAGTGAACCGCATAGACGTAGAACCGCTGTAGAAACGTGCCGATTGCAGTGACATAACCGGCCTCGCCTTGGCTCACGAGCAGTTCCCCCATAGCCTTACCGTTGTATGTACCGTCGTTACGAATCACGGCGCGTGCAATCACTCGCTCGCCAACGGCGAACCGTGGTGGAAAAGCAAGTTCGACTGCATCGTCGCTCTCAACGTCCCTCACGCCCAGCTCATTTGAATACCGGGATGCACGCTTCATGACACCTCCCGTGGCAATGAGTTACGTCGGCGTCCGATCGCACTCGCGTCGATACGCGAGTCGCTCAACTTGCCTGCGCCATCGCGCGCGCGCGCGGCGACGCCAAATGCTTCGTTGCCCTTGTTGAATGCAAGGCCACACCTGTCTAGTGTTTCGACGAAGTCGACGGTAAAGCCGTCGAGCAACAGCCGACTTTCTGCCGGCAAGAAAATCCGCAGTCCATTGATCTCCGTAGTCTCGTCACCGGGTTGCGCATCGGCGGTGGCGCTCAGTTCGGCTTCGTATCCGGAGCAACCGCCAGTACTCACACAAATACGGACGCCCGCACCGGATGGCAGACCGGAAAAGCGCGCGATACGGTGAAGAAACTTTTCGGCGGCAGGTGTCACTGCAAAATTTGGCAACATGATTTAGAAATCGTCGAATTGAACAATCGTCGGGTACACTGCGCAAGGCAAGCGGAACCGCAGCGCTAGGCCGGCACGATGCACCCGTCCACAGGGCACGCCGCCACGCATTGTGGACTATCGAATTGCCCTTCGCACACGGTACATTTCCTCGGATCAATTGCGAAGACGCCGGCTTTCTCGATGATTGCGACGTTTGGGCATTGCGGCTCGCAAGCCGAGCAGCCAGTGCAGGCGGAGGAAATGATCTTTAGGACCATACCATGGACTCCTTGTGATGATTTTTGGTGTAACCGAGCACGTCGGGACGACTACGCGACCTGCCGCTCAAACAGGGGCGTCTTCTCCCACTCTAGTCAACCCGATCTGTGGGATTGTCGCGTCGCCGCGGTCCATGTGGTCAATTTCGCAAGTCGCGAGACGGCCACAATAGTCGGTGAGCCATGCAAGCGCGGCTTTTTCGATTGGTTCGTGGGCGTACATATCCACGGGTTCGATTCCCGCTTCTAATAGCGACTTCCGTGGGCACAAGCCAATCTTTGCAACCAGCACAGCATGGCAATCGTTGATCGCGTGTATGATCGACCCCAAGTCATCCTCATCGCCATCGCCGCCGCGGCAATAGGCGCCCACGCGGCGGTGCGCGACAAACAGGGCTCCAGCGGCGCTGACCTGGAAAATCTGGAACTCGGAAACGTGGCCGAAATGAGCGTTGACGAGCCCGCCTCCCTTCGTCGCAACGGCAATCCGCACCTCGACATCGCCTAGCACCAGGGTCGCTCCTGACAAGCTTCGTGTCTTATGTTTCATCTCGCGCTCTCCATCGCATTCGGCGTTCACGCGGCGTTGACGTGTACGGCCAAGATCAAGCTTGTCCACGGGGTCCATGTGTTCGATGCTTGCGAGCGAAAACTCGTGATGGCGGTCTTCGCCCAGAAGGCCTACTGCATCTGCACGACATTGCCGGCAATGGCGCATTAGGGCCGCGCCGCCCATGCAGGCGTCCTGCACGGCCTTCAACTCGCGAGCGGTAGGCTCGCGCTGGCCACGGCCACCGAAATACGTGCCGTGCGTAGGATCCGAGATCAGCGGCATGATGTTGTGCAAAAACGCACCCCGCCTTTTTACTTCGCGATTCACTTCGACCAGGTGCTCGTCGTTGATGCCAGGGATGAGTACCGAGTTGATCTTCGTAAGTACGCCACGCGCGCTCAACATGTCGAGCCCTAGCATCTGCCGCTCGTGCAGAATTCGCGCGGCCTCTTCGCCCGTGACTCTTCTGTGATCCCAAAAGATCCATGGATAGATCTTTGCGCCGATGACCGGGTCCACCATGTTGATAGTGATCGTCACGTGATCAATGCCGTAATCGCAAATTTCGTTGACATAGTCAGGCAGAGAAAGGCCGTTCGTCGAAAGACAAAGCTTAATGTCCGGCTTGAGTTCGCGAAGCATACGAAAGGTATCGAACGTTTTGTTCGGATTGGCCAGTGCATCCCCCGGGCCCGCGATCCCGACGACAGTCAATTGCGGAATCCTCGAGGCGACGGTCATCACCTTTTTCACGGCCTGATCCGGCGCGAGCTTCTCTGATACCACACCAGGCCGCGACTCGTTCGAGCAATCATACTTTCGGTTGCAGTAGTTGCATTGGATATTGCAGGCGGGTGCCACTGCGACATGCATGCGCGCATAATGGCGATGCGCGTCCTCCGAATAACACGGGTGATCTCTAATCCTTTCCCACACCTCCGCACTGATGTTTTCTGGTGCGTCGGTCGAACAGCAACTTGACCCGGCTGGTGCGCCATTTGAATCAGAGCGGCCGTATCCGGCAAGTGGATCCGCGGCCGACACCGATGGCATGATGTGTGTGACTCTGGCGCCGTCGGCCAAGATCAGAGCGCCGGCATTCGCGCAATCGTGCATGGCATCTCTCCGCAATGAACAGTGGGTGTGCCATTGCTCCCAGCGAAATCCATGCCATCGCGAAAACGCACGATGTGCGAGTGGACGATACTTGAAGCCGAGAGCATCGCCGAGTGTTCCGTCGCCATGACACATGGGTAGTCCAGCCACGCTGGCGCTGTGTCTCAGTTCTTATTCATTTGAATTACTCGCGATAAAAGCAACCGCTTTCGCGTTCGCCGATAACTCGATCGGCCAGATTCAAGCGCGACACTGTTGGGAATGGGACATTCCCGACGCGACTTATCACACCACGTACTCCGATTCCCGACATGATGCCTTTCAGGTTCAAACAGAACCATACTCCCGCCGTAGCGTCCCATTGGCACGATGTTTGCAGCGCGATCGACACCTCTCGGGAGACTTGACATGCATCTTCCAATTATTAATGACACGACGCTACGCGATGGTGACCAGGTTGCAGGAGTCGCATTTCGCGCCGAGGAAAAATGCGCGATCGCGAGCGCCTTGTCTCAGGCCGGCGTGCCGGAACTAGAAATCGGGGTTCCCGCAATGGGCGGCGAGGAAATGGCGTGCATAGCGGAAATTTCCGGGTTAAATCTCGGCTCTCGTATAGTCGTCTGGGGACGCCTCACCGAAGGTGACCTCGCGGCGGCATTGCGTTGCAATGCCGATATCGTTCACCTCTCTATCCCTGTTTCGGATATTCATCTGCGCCACAAGCTGCAGCAGTCGCGTACGTGGGTTCTGCATCAAATTGACCGGATAGTCGAGATAGCAATCGGAAGTCGCGCAACCATTTCTCTCGGCATGGAAGACGCCTCGCGCGCGGATCCTTCCTTTGTCATCGAAGTGGCTCAATGCGCACGGCAGCACGGGGTTCAGCGCTCGCGTTTCGCAGACACGGTCGGCGTGCTGGATCCGGTTAAGACATACCACGCGATTGCGGCGCTGCGCGTTGCCGTGGACCTCGAGATCGAAATCCATGCGCACGACGATCTCGGACTTGCCATAGCCAACACGTTGGCGGCCCTTGCGGCAGGCGCAACACATGCCAGCACCACCGTCAACGGTCTTGGCAAGCGAGCCGGCAACGCGGCGCTAGAGGAAGTCGTGATGGGAGCACGTCATCTTCTGCGACGAGATACGGGCGTCGACACTAAAGCGCTGCCCGGTATTTCGTCGCTGGTCGAACATGCGTCGGGCCGAGCCGTCTCCTCTGGAAAAAGCATCGTCGGTCGAGGCGTTTTTACTCACGAAGCGGGAATTCACACGGACGGCTTTTCCAAACACCCCGCAACCTACGAAGGATTCGATCCTGCAGAGGTGGGCCGGCAACGGTCTACAGTGCTCGGCAATCATTCCGGGTCTCAAGGTGTACGTGACGCATATGACGCTTTGGGCCTGAAGGTATCGGAGCGGCTTGTGCCGCTACTGCTACCGCACATCCGGGCCTTCGCCACGCGACATAAGCAGCCGCCTAGCGCAATCGATCTCCGCCGCTTTTTGAGTGAGGTACGGAGCACGCGAGTCAGAGCGTCCTGAAGGCCGCTCATAGCGAGAAACAGACTTAGGAGGAGCAAACCCGTGGAAGGACTCATCCGAGACTTCGTCCACTTTCATCTATGGAGGATTTCCGCGTCTCTTTTGCATTGCCCTCGACAAAAGGATAGTGAGGTTGAACCGCCTGCACATCATGAAACGTTTCTTTCGGTACATCGAACAACAGAACGACACGCCGCCCTCCACGAAGGCTGACCTATCACGGCTTGCTGCGGAAGGCCTGCGACGACTTCGTTGTATCCAGGCCCCCTGAACAACGAGTGTTTAAAGTCTTTAGAAGGTCGCCGACCGGCATGTCGTCTTCCTGAAAAGCCAGTGCGCGTCGCTGTCGGCACCCAGCGGCGTCTGATTAGGAGAATCTCAATGCATATTGTCGTTTGCATCAAGCAAGTACCGGATTCTGCCCAGATTCGGGTTCACCCTGTGACCAACACCATCATGCGGCAAGGCGTGCCGGCGATCGTCAACCCTTACGATCTCTTCTCGCTAGAAGAAGCGTTACGGCTAAAAGACCGCTTCGACGCATGGGTCACGATACTTTCTATGGGACCACCACAGGCCGAGGACGCACTGCGTAAATGCATCAGCTACGGTGCAGACGACGCCGTGCTCATCACCGACCGGTCGTTCGCTGGCGCCGACACGCTCGCCACTTCTTATGCGTTGGCCGCCGCGATCCGCCAGATCGCGAGTGAACGCTCGGTGGATATGATCTTTACGGGCAAACAAACGATCGACGGTGATACAGCCCAAGTCGGCCCGGGCATCGCGACGCGCATGGGCATCCAACTGCTTACCTACGTGTCAAGAATCCTCGAGATTGACCTCGGCAGACGCACGATCATGGCCGAACGCCGTGCTGAAGGGGGCGTTCAGGTACTCGAGACTGCGTTGCCGTGCCTTGTTACTATGCTTGAAAACACGAACGATCTGCGTTTCGCAACACTGCCCAGAGTAATCCATGCCGCTGGCTTCCCCGTACGCAAGTGGAACCGCCAGCAGGCCGGGATCGATGACGTCAGCAAGATCGGGCTGAAGGGTTCACATACCGTCGTACGTAAGGTATTCGGCGCAACGCCGCGTGCAGAAGATGCCGAGATGATCGAATTCGACGAGTCGTGTCTCCACGACGCGGCGGCTCAACTTGTGCGTAAGATCTTTACTCGCCATCCGACGCTAGAGGTGGACCTGCGGCTCACGGAGAGGAATGCATGAATTCGCTTGTTGCTTGGAAACAAAAACCGGCCGAGCCGATCGCACACGCTAACGGCTGCAACGTAGAACTTCCCGACCGTATGAAAGACTATCGGGGCGTGTGGGTCTTCATCGAGCACGATCGTGGCCGTGCGCACAGCGTATCGTGGGAACTGGTCGGTGAGGCTCGCAAGCTCGCCGACAAACTTGGTAGCAACGTCGCTGTCGCGGTACTCGGTGGTACTGAAGAGCCACTCGAGCAATTTGCCGCTGAGGCGTTCACCTTGGGTGCGGACAAAGCGTATGTCATCCACGATCCGGTGTTGCGCGGTTACCGCAACGAACCGTTCACGAAAGGCCTGTCAGATCTGGTTAGCAAGTATTGCCCCGAGATACTGTTGCTCGGTGCGACTTCAATGGGCCGAGATCTCGCGGGCTCTGTCGCAACACGGCTTCTGACTGGCCTTACTGCCGACTGCACTGAGTTGAATATCGATCCCGCCTCGCGTGTACTAGCTGCGACGCGGCCGACCTTCGGCGGCTCTCTGCTTTGTACGATCATGACGCTCGAATCCCGCCCTCAGATGGCGACTGTGCGCCCACGAGTCATGTCCATGCCGCCGGCGCAGCAAGGCCGCAGTGGCGAGATCGTGCAGGAAACGCTCAGGATGATCGAGGCCAATATAGTAACTAAATTGCTTGACTTCATCCCGGACGAGACGAGTGATCAAATCAACCTCGCCTACGCGGACGTGATCGTGAGCGGCGGCAAGGGACTCAAGAATCGCGAGAACTTCATGCTGCTGTTCGAGCTAGCGCAGGTGCTCGGTGGCGAAGTCGGCGCGAGCCGCCCATGCGTGCAGGCGGGTTGGGTCCGAGCCGAACGCCAGATTGGACAGACCGGCAAAACTGTCAGGCCCAAGCTTTATATCGCCGCGGGAATCTCTGGTGCGATCCAGCATCGGGTCGGAATGGAAAGCTCTGACGTCATCGTCGCAATCAACACCGACCCAAACGCACCGATTTTTGATTACGCGCACTACGGCATTTTGGGGGACGCAATGCGCGTACTACCGGAACTAACACAGGCCTTTAAGCAACACCTGACACCGCAGCGGCTAGACTCGTAAGGAATACAAATATGGCAACCTCCCCCAAATTCGATGCCATTGTGGTCGGAGCTGGACCATCAGGCAACGCCGCAGCCTACGTTATGGCGAAAGGCGGACTGAAAGTGCTTCAGATTGAACGCGGCGAGTATCCCGGAAGCAAAAACGTTCAGGGCGCGATTCTTTACGCCAATGCACTGGAACAGATCATTCCGGACTTCCGTGACGATGCCCCTCTCGAGCGCCACATCATCGAGCAGCGCCTGTGGATGCTCGACGATACCTCGTTTGTTGGCACGCACGCGCGCAGCGAAGACTACAACAATCCCCCATATAACCGCTACACAATCATACGGACACAGTTCGACAAGTGGTTTTCATCGAAAGTACGTGAAGCAGGCGCTTTGCTGATCTGCGAGACCACGGTGAATCGCCTGATAATGGACGGAGACCAGGTTGTCGGCGTGCAATGCGACCGCCAACACGGTGACGTCTATGCGGACATCGTGGTCCTCGCGGACGGCGTCAATTCGACATTGGCGCGTAAGGCAGGCTTTCATGGCGAAATCAAGGCAGGCAATGTCGCGCTGGCTGTGAAGGAGATTCTCTTTATGCCTGAGGAAACAATTTGCCAGCGTTTTAACGTTGCCGATAACGAAGGCGTCGTCATTGAGATGGTCGGCCGAATCACCGACGGCATGGCTGGAACCGGCTTCCTGTACACTAACAAGGAGTCGCTGACAATCGGCGTCGGCTGTATGCTGAGCGACTTCAAAAACAACTCGAACCGTACAAGCCCGTACGTGTTGCTTGAAAAAATGAAGCGTCATCCGTCCATCGCCCCGCTCATCGCCGGCGGTGAAATGAAGGAGTACTGTGCGCATCTGATCCCCGAAGGGGGCTTCAATGCAATCCCGGAAGTGTACGGCAATGGCTGGATGATCGTCGGCGATTCCGGTGGCTTCGTCAATTCCGCACATCGCGAAGGTTCTAATCTTGCCATGACGACAGGACGTCTCGCCGCGGAGACCGCGATAGCCGCAAAAGCCTCCGGAGGCCACAGCTATCGGGCTAGCGCCCTCTCCGGGTACAAGGCTGCGCTCGACAGGAGTTTCGTGATGAAGGACCTGCTCAAGTACCGAGACATGCCGAAGATCTTGCATCACAATCCGCAGTTTTTCACCACATACCCTGATCTCGTCGCTAAAGCGGCTCGGACAATGATTACGGTCGATGGCGTGGACAAGCAGACAAAGAAAGGAGAGGTCATGGCGAGTTTCCGCAAAAGTCGCTCACTAACAGGCCTGATGGGCGACGCATACAAACTCTGGAGGGCCTTCCGATGACCAGACTTACTGTGAACATCGACGAGAAGCTATTCCAAAACCGTTACCGAGTTGACGTTGGCCGACCACACGTCCAAATAAGAAATCCCGAAACCTGCATTAATGAATGTAGCGATAAAAGCTGTACGTTCGTCTGCCCCGCTTCCTGTTATCGGAATGAGAACAACGGCGCCGTGACTCTAATTACCGACGGCTGCCTTGAGTGCGGCAGTTGTCGCATTCTATGCAGGGAACACCATAACCTTTCTTGGGAGTATCCGAGAGGTGGCCACGGAATCCAATTCAAGTTTGGATAGACGAATACGACCTCGTCATTTTGGCCTCCGCCCACCTACCACAGGAAGGGCCTTATCGTTTTGGAGCAAGTCAATGAATATCCTTACTGGCATTGAGTCGGCAGATCTGTTTGGCGGCGCCGTGCCTCCTGCCGTATTGCGCTTAATCGAGGACGCACGTGGCGGCCGCTGTGACGATGTGACCGCTGCATTGTGGACCGCCGTTCTTTCTCACCCGCGCTGCCTGCCACCCTACTATCTGCTATACAAGTTTTACGCGAACCGGGGCGAGCTTGGCGAAGCGAAGGAAGTTGCAACCAAGGCTTTGACAGCTGCAGCCCGGGAAGCGTCAATTGACATTGACTGGTGTGCCGTACAGCCAGGCGACACAGATTTCACGATTCCTGGCCCGGCACGCTTTTGGCTCTTCACGCTGAAGGCGCTGGCCTTTATCAGCGTTCGCCGCTGCGAACGCGCGGTTGCCCTGAAGCTCCTTGCCAAGCTGCGCCGGCTGGACCCGGCCGACTGCGTCGGCTTTACCGTGGTGGAAGCCCTTCTCGCGCGGTCCGGGCGCCGATGAGCCCTACCGGCACGCCAGCCGTCGGCTCTGGTGCAAATGGCGCGGAGCGCGAATCGGTTAAGGTGTCGGGCTGAACGAATTAAGAACTTGTTGGACGCACCCGATGCAGATACGTGGTTCGGACAGCGCGATCGTCTATTGCTCGCGCTGCTCTACAACACCGGCGCCAGAGTATCTGAGCTGAGCGGGATGCGGGTGGCCGATGTAACGCTTGCTGTAACGCCGTGGGTACGCCTGCATGGGTCGAAAGCAGCGTGCCGTACCCCTGTGGCGTGAAACTGCTGCGGCGATACGCCACTGGATACGTGAGCAGGGTTTGCAACCGGATCAGCCGCTGTTGCCAAGCTGCCATGGTGGACCAATGACGCGCGGAAACGTGGCTGAGCGATTTTCGCTGGCACTGACGGCAGAAGGGAGGACCTGCCCATCGCCTGTCGATTAACGGAGTTGCGTCTGTAGCCATGCGTTGTCGCGAGGCTCGGGAAATTGGGCACCAGACATGCGACCGGTGTCCGGGCGTCGTGGTTACGCAGCCCGTTGCGCCCTACCGATCGTGACTGCCAGCTTACGTGAAATGAAGTGGCGTCTTGCTCGGCATAGCCGGAAATCGCCGTACGGATGGGCTGTACTTTCGTTAAGGATTTCCCTACAGCTGCCGTGCAATGCGCATTGCGGGCGCGCCGCAGTAAGAGCAGACAAATGGAATCGCCTCTCCTGAAAAAATTGACGTAGACGAGCGTAACGGTAAACTACGGCAGATGAACGCTCTACACGCTTCCGACGCAGACGGCAGCGCCAGTATCCTGCGAGAAGATGGCGAGCTCATCCTCTACCGGGTCCGGCCCCCGGGTGGCGCCGACAGTGTGCTGATTGTGCGTACCGCCGACGAACATCCCTCTGCGGCCGTCCTCGAGCGTCTCGCTCACGAGTTCGCGCTGAAGGACCTGCTCAACGATGAGTGGGCAGTGCACCCTGTGAAGCTGGTGCGCGAAGACGGACGGATGGCGCTGGAGCTCGAGGATCCACTTGGCGAACTGCTCGAGCGGCAGGTCGGCGGACCTCTCGAGGTGGGACACGTCTTGTGCCTCGCCGTGGACATCGCCGCAGCGCTGGGTAAGCTCCATCAGCGCGGCCTCGTGCATAAGGACATCAAACCCGCGCATATTCTGGTGAACTGCGCCGACGACCACGTGCGGCTCACTGGCTTTGGCATCGCCTCGCGAGTGGCACGCGAACGACAATTGCCCGAGCCGCCGGAAACGATCGTCGGCTCCCTCGCATACATGGCGCCCGAGCAGACCGGGCGGATGAATCGCTCGATTGATTCGCGCAGCGACCTCTACGCATTCGGGGTCACGCTCTATCAGATGTTCACAGGGGTCCTGCCATTCACGGCCGCCGACCCGATGGAATGGGTGCATTGCCATATTGCACGCAAGCCGGTCCCGCCCAGCATGCGGGTAGACACGGTTCCGGCTGCCGTCTCGGAACTTGTCATGAAACTGCTCGCCAAGACACCCGAGGAGCGGTATCAGACTGCGGCAGGCGTCGAGCGGGACCTGCGGCGTTGTCTGACCCAATGGCAGCGTCACCGCCACGTCGACGCCTTCCTGCCGGGCGAATACGACATGCCCGACCGGCTCCGGATCCCCGAGAAGCTCTACGGGAGGCACAGCGAGGTCGAAGCCCTGGTCGCTGCGTTCGATCGAGTGGTCGAGACCGGCACACCTGAACTCGTGCTGGTGTCCGGTTATTCGGGCATCGGCAAGTCCGCGGTTGTCAGTGAACTGCACAAGGCGCTGGTACCACCGCGTGGACTTTTCGCATCGGGCAAGTTTGACCAGTACAAACGCGACATACCCTATTCGACACTGGTACAGGCCTTTCAGGGCCTCGTGCGACCGCTCCTTGGCAAGCGCGACAGGGAACTGGCGATCTGGCGCGACGCGTTGATCGGGACACTCGGGCCGAATGCGCGCCTCATGACCGATCTGATCCCGGAACTGAGGCTCATCATCGGTGATCCGCCGCCCGTCCAGGAGCTCGAACCGCATCAGGCGCGACTGCGTTTCCAGCTCGTTTTCCGGCGCTTCATCGGGGTCTTTGCCCAACGTGAACATCCGCTGACACTGTTTCTCGACGACCTTCAATGGCTCGACGCCGCGACGCTCGACCTGCTGGAGGATCTCCTCACCCGCGCGGATCGGCAATACCTGTTGCTGATCGGCGCCTATCGCGACAATGAAGTCGACGCCGGCCATCCGCTGATGCGCAAGCTCCAGAGCGTCAGGGCCACGGGCGCGAGGCTCGACGAAATTGCTCTCGCGCCTCTCGCCCGCGAGCACGTGGTGCAGCTGATTTCCGACGCACTTCGCTGCGCAAGCGAACGCGCCGCACCACTCGCGACGCTGGTCCATGAGAAGACGCACGGCAATCCGTTCTTCGTGATCCAGTTCATGCACACGCTTGCCGATGCCGGTCTGCTCGCCTTCGATCACGACGCGACCTGCTGGTGCTGGGATTTGCCCCGCATTCACGGCAAGGGATACACCGACAACGTGGTAGACCTGATGGTCGCGAAGCTGGCGCGTTTGCCCAACGAAGCGCAGCGCGCGCTGGAACAGCTCGCCTGCCTTGGCAACACTGCGCCGGTCGCGATGTTGCCGAAGGTTTTGGGGGTCTCGACGCACGCGGTCCAGGCGCTACTACAGCCGGCAGTCGATCAGGAGCTGGTCGAGCGACTGGAAGGCACCTACCGGTTCGCACACGACCGGATACAGGAAGCGGCCTATTCACTGATTCCGGAACACTCGCGTGCCCGCGCCCACCTGCGTATCGGACGGCTGCTCGCGGGGCAGACGCCCGCTGGCAAACGTGAAGAAGCTGTCTTCGAGATCGTCACGCAGCTCAATCGTGGCGCCGCACTGGTGACCTCCCGGCAGGAACGCGAGCAACTGGCCTGGTTCAACCTGAGCGCCGGCCAGCGAGCCAAGGCGTCGACAGCTTATGCGTCGGCGCTCACCTACCTCACTGCCGGCTCGGAACTCCTCACGGGCGATCGCTGGGCGCAAAGGCATGAGCTGATTTTCGCGCTGGAGTTGAACCGGTCCGAATGCGAGTTTCTCACCGGGCGCTTGTCGGACGCGCAAGAGCGGCTGGCCATGCTGTCAAGCCACGCGAAGACCACCTTCGAACAGGCGCAGGTCACGTGTCTGCGAATGGATGTCTACCTGACGCTCGATCGGAGTGATCGCGCAGTCGAGGCCTGTCTCGGCCACCTCCGGCAAGTCGGTATCGACTGGGTAGCCCACCCGCACGAAGACGACGTACATCGGGAGTACCAAAACATCCGGTCACTGCTCGCGGGCAGGAGTATTGAAGCACTCATCGATGTGCCATTGATGACGGACCGCGAGTCCCTTGCAGTCGCCGATGTGCTGAGCAAGCTCCTGAGGCCGGCCTGGTTTTTTGATGCGAATCTGGCATCCCTGGCCATATGCAAAGTGATCAGCCTTAGCCTGGAGCATGGCAACTGCGACGCGGCGTGTTTTGCGTATGCCATGTTCCCCCGGATTGCAGGACCACGCTTTGGCGATTACCACGCCGGAATCCAGTTCGGCCGGCTTGGCATTGATCTGGTCGAGCGCCGCGGACTCAAACGCTTCGAGGCTGTGACGCATCTCTGCTTTGCGCTGTACGTCGTGCGCTGGACGAAACACGTGCGCGAGAGCAGCAAGGTGCTGCGACACGCGTTCGAAACAGCGAACCGGATCGGGGACGTGCCGTCCGGCGCCTATACACGCTGCCATATCGTGTCGGACCTGCTTTTCGCCGGTGAACCGTTGATCGAACTCGAGCGCGAAGCCGAACAGGGCCTCGCGTTTTCCAGCAAGGCGCGTTTTGGCCTTGTAGTCGATAACATCACTACGCAACTCGCGTTGATCCGGATGCTCCGCGGCTCGACGCTGAAATTCGGTCGCTTCGATTACGATGAGTTCGACGAACTACGTACGGAGCGGCATTTGTCCAGCAACCCCGCGCTCGCGACGGCCGCGTGCTGGTACTGGATCCGGAAACTGCAGGGACGATTCCTTTCAGGCGACCACGTGGCCGCCATTCACGCGGCATCGATGGCGCAGCAGCTACTGTGGAGTTCCTCATCGCACCTGGAGGAAAGCGAATACCACTTCTACGGTGCACTGGCACGGTCCGCACACTGCGACCGCGCACCGGCCGGGGAGCGACAGCAGCATCACGACGCCATCGCTGCACACCAGCGGCAACTGGAGATCTGGGCGAAGAACTGTCCGGAGAATTTCGCAGACCGTGTGGCACTGGTGAGCGCCGAGATGGCTCGCCTGAATGGCCGCGATGTCGACGCGATGCGTCTCTATGATGAGGCCATCCGCTCGGCGCGCGCAAACGGCTTCGCACACAACGAAGCGCTTGCCAATGAACTCGCGTCAGGCTTCTACGCGGCGCGCGGTTTCGACAGGATCGCCCGTGCCTATCTGCGGGACGCCCGCCGGGGCTATCGGCGTTGGGGCGCCGAAGGCAAGGTGCGCCAACTCGAGGAACTGTACCCGCACATCAGGGACGAAGAACGAACGCACGGGCCAGGCAGCACGATCGGGGCACCTGTCGAACACCTCGATCTTGCCACCGTCATCAAGGTGTCGCAGGCGGTCTCCGGAGAGATCGACCTGGACAAGCTGATCGATATCGTCATGCGGACCGCAATCGAACAGGCGGGCGCCGAGCGAGGCTTGCTGGTTCTTCCGGACGCGAGAGGACAACGGATAGCCGCGGAAGCAAGGACGGAGGGTGACACGCTTTGCGTGCGGCTGCGCGATAGACCTGTGAGCGTCACCGCGATGCCCGAGTCGGTCCTCTATCATGTGCTGCGAACGGGGCAGAGCGTCATTCTGGACGATGCCGCAGGCTCGCCCACCTTCGCCGCGGATGCCTACATCAGGCAGCACCGGACCCGCTCAATTCTCTGTCTGCCCCTAACGAATCAGGCCAAGCTCATCGGCGCCCTGTACCTCGAAAACAATCTGCTCACCCGCGCGTTCTCGCCCGCCCGGATTGCCGTGCTGCGGCTGCTCGCGTCGCAGGCGGCGACCTCGATCGAGAATACCCGCCTGTACCGTGACCTGAAGGAACGGGAGGCCAGGATCCGGCGACTCGTCGACGCCAATATCATCGGTATTATCGTGTGGAACAACGAGGGTGACATCCTCGAAGCCAATGACGCGTTTTTGTGCATGGTGGGATATGAGCGCCAGGATCTCGCCGCGGCCTGTCTACGATGGCAAGATCTGACGCCGGTGGAATGGCGAGAAAGCGCCGAACAGGCCCTGGTACAGATCGGGCAGGACGGACGCATTCCACCCGCGGAGAAAGAGTACGTCCGGAAGGACGGCAGTCGTGTGCCCGTCATGGTCGGCCGGGCTGCGTTGGACGCCAGCGGGAAGGAAGGCGTCGCCTTCGTGATCGATCTGAGCGCACTCAAGGAGGCGGAGCGCCGGTTGCGCGAGTCCTACGAGATGCTGCGCGAGCTCACGTCACATCGCGAAATGGCTCGTGAGGAAGAGCGCAAGCACATCGCGCGTGAAATGCACGACGAACTTGGACAGCACCTCACCGCGCTTCGCCTGCAGGCGTCGGCCTTACGGATGCAGCTGGGCAACGATCGCCCGGAACTGGTCGGGCAGACCCAGGCGCTGATTGCGCTGGTGGACAAAACCATGCAGGTCGTAAGGGGCGTCATCGCGGCGCTGCGCCCGGCAGCGCTGGACACCGGCATTGCGGCTGGGCTTGAGTGGCTTGCAGCCGGGTTCAACCGCAATGGCCGCACCGTATGTCGCCTCCACTTGCAGGACGAGAATATCGTCGTGAGCGAGGACTGCGCTGTCGTGCTGTTTCGCCTCGTCCAGGAAGCGCTGACCAATGTAGCTCGTCACGCGGCCGCCCACCATGTGGTCATCATGCTCGAACGTGCGTCCGACTGCTGTCTCCTGGAAGTGCGCGACGATGGTCGAGGGTTCGATGTTCAGGCGGCGAGAAAACGATCATTCGGACTCGCAGGTATGGAAGAACGCGTTCTGATGCTGGGCGGTCGCATCGACGTTATCAGTTCGCCGGGAGCCGGTACCACAATTAAGGTGAGACTTCCTGACCAGCCGGCTCCATCGCCATAGCCGGCCTGGCCTGTGCCAGATGGTTCTCAACGAACACCGCTTCGCGAGCGCAGCAGCGCATCAGGGATCAGAATGTCTCCCAGCCTTCGCCAGACGAGCTTGCCACAGTTGCCGGGACGGGCGCGGCAGCCCGAATGCCCGGCTTCGCGACTGGCTTTGGCACCCGGGTTGTCGCCCGAACCGCTGGACTGGCAGCGGGCGGGCGCAGCTTGCTCTGCGGCGCAAGCACGCGCGAAATTGAAGGGCCTGCGTCGGCAAGCCTGAACACCGCAACCGCGGCGGTCAGATTCATTGCCTGCTCTTCGAGCGAATGGGCGGCCGCCGCAGCCTCCTCGACGAGCGCGGCGTTTTGCTGGGTCACGTCATCCATCTGCATGACGGCCTGATTGACCTGCTCGATGCCGCGGCTCTGCTCGCCGGACGCCGCCGCAATTTCGCCCACGACGTCGGACACCTGCTTGATCGCCTGCTTGACCTCGCCCATCGTCGCTCCCACGTCACCCGCCTGCTGCGCACCATGCCTGATCATCTCCACCGACGAACCGATCAGCTCCTTGATCTCCTTTGCTGCCGCCGCGGAACGCTGTGCCAAGCTGCGCACTTCACTGGCGACCACCGCGAAGCCCCGACCCTGCTCACCGGCCCGCGCTGCCTCCACTGCGGCATTGAGCGCGAGGATGTTGGTCTGGAACGCGATGCCCTCGATCACGCCGGTGATCTCCGAAATCTTCGTCGAGCTGCCGCTGATCCTCTCGATCGTGCCGACCATGCCTTGCACGGCCTCGTTGCCCGAATCGGCCATATCGGTGGCCCGGGTCGCCAGCGTGTTGGCCTGGCGGGCGTTGTCGGCGTTCTGCTTAACGGTTTCGGTCAACTCGGTCATGCTCGATGCGGTTTCTTCGAGCGACGCTGCCTGCTCTTCGGTGCGGGCCGACAGGTCCGTGTTGCCGGCTGCGATTTCCCGGGCCGCCACGGTAACCGACTCAGCGCTCGACTTGATGCCCCGCACGGTATGGCTCAACTGCAGGTCCATCTTGTTCAGCGCTTCGAGCAGTTGGCCGAATTCGTCGCGCGTGCGCGCCGTAATCCGGTTTTCCAGCTGCCCGGCGGCGATCTGGTTTGCGATGCCCACCGCTTCGCCAAGCGGCTTCGTAATTGCACGCGACAGATAGAGCATGGCGCCCATGGCACCGACGAGACCCAGGCCAATGAGCGCAACCGAGACCCAGCGAATCGTGCCGAAGGTGGCTTCACTGTCGTCGACAGACTCCTTTGCCTGGCGCCGATTTTCGGCCACGTCGTCGTCGAGCGCCTTGCTGGTCGCATTGGCCACTTCGCTATACTGATCAACGAGCATCGAGACGGCGTCATAGTTGCCCGCTTCCAGCGCCGTTACCTCGACGTCTACACCTGTCTCGAACTTCGGCAACAAATTCTTGATGGTGTCAGCGATTTCGCGCTCCTTGTCACTGGAAACGCGACCAGGGTAGTAGTCGCTCCAGCTTTTGGTGAGGTGGTCTTGAGCCGCGTGAATCCTGTCGATGCTGGCTTTCGTCTGGGCCGCGTCGTGAAGGGACTGCGCGCGGCGAACCTGTAGGCGCATTTCCAGCAGTGCAGCTCGCATGTCGCCGAGATCAAGTACCGGCAGCAGGTTCCCCTCGTAGGAATCGTTGACGTTCGAATTCAGCCTCGAAAGCCCGAACTGCCCAAAGAGGCCATTTGCGGCGATGAGCGCCACACATACGCTGAATGCAAGTACGATCTTTAGTTTGATGCTTTGTGTGAGGCTGTTCATGCTGTCTACCTGATGGTTCGCGTGGCCAGCGCTCACCGGAGTCCAGTATCGCTGTCTTCGTGGCCGACGAATACCATCATGTTTACGGTATCTCCCCACGAGATCTGAATCGGCACCACCCGTCAGACTTTCCTGAATCTAAGGTAGGGAAATTTCGCTTGCCGGCGTAGCGTCATGCGAAGATGTGCCGGTCATCGCATATTCGACCTCTCTTCCCGGCGAGTCAGTCCCGTCACATTGCAAACACTCTGTTACGAGAATACCGGGTAACGATCGGAGGCCGGTGCTATGCTTCGCCGCAAGCTCGCTGAAGAAACCACGGCGAACCCAGGCCTGTATAGCCTGTTAAAACCAGAGCGAGACCACCGAAACTGTCTGAGAACAAGGAACAATACGGGTATGTATATGAAGATTGCCCCTACGATCGTTATCGCGGCGCTGGCCAGCGCGATCGCGCTGCCGGCGGCGGCTAACGATTTGAACAATGCACTTGGCGGCGCGCTCGGCGGTGCGGCTGGCGCGGCGGTTGGCGGTGCCGTCGGAGGCCAGACCGGCTCGGTGATCGGAGGTGCACTCGGTGGTGGCGCAGGTGGCGCTGTGACCGCGAACCGTCAGGAGCGCACCGGCGCAATCATTGGCGGTGCGTTGGGCGGTGGCGCCGGAACGGCGGCGGGCAACGCAATGGGTGGCCGCACCGGCGGCGTTCTCGGTGCCGCAGTCGGCGGCGGCGCAGGCGCAGCGCTGGGCGGAAACCTGCAGCGCAGCTCGTACAATAACAACGACGCCTATGGTCGCGACTATCATCATCCCCGCAAGCACCGCCATCACCGTCACGATGACTGACGGCGCTGGCTTGTGAATCGCAGTATCCGGCACGCTATACGCGTGCCGGATACGTTTACGGGACTCGCAGGTTCCCTGTTCATGCAGCGCAAGCGTCCTTGAAACCCGTTTGAGAAGTCCGGGCAACGATGCAGGGAAGGAACAGGCAATCAGCCACGAATCGTTGCTTCGGGCGAAGGGGCGTAGCATCGGCCCCAGATCAGCATAGGTGCCGGTGCTCACCCATAAAAAAAGAATCTATGGTCACCCCGTTTTTGCAACCTTGATCGTTGACGTTGTGGTTGGCTTGCCTAAATCTATCCGGCGTCGTTGTGGGGATCACTCCCCGCGCCACGATGAGAGTCGCGCCTGATGGTCCTTAAAACCGCCGCGGCTTCGAGAGCCGATTTTTTTAACAGGTTGTCCGTCAGGCCGGTGTGCCGTTCACGTCATCAAAGTTCAGCGGTCGCAAAACCAGGTGGGGGACTGCGGTAAAGCGTGGTTGGGGATCGGGCGCTCAGGCCGGCGCGTTGAGGCCCGGTCGCGCATCGAACGTGCCGTGGCGAGTCGCCAGTGCCCAGGCGGTGCGCGCCAGCTTGTTCGCCAGCGCGCAGGCCACGACGTTCGAGTGTCGGCGCGTGAGCATGGCGCGCACCCACTCGGCGAGTCGGCCACTCTGCCGATGGAGCTGCTGCATGTAGACGCGGGCGCACTGCACCAACAGGCGCCGGATGTTCTTGTCACCCCTCTGATATGACTCCCGGTGTCAATCGGGATTGGTTTTGAACTTCGCATTAACTATCGTTCCCGGTACCTTCGGAATTCCCTGAGGGCGGCGTAGCAGTAACTCTCGACGGTGGATCAGGCTGATATTCGCGGGCTGGGTACCGCATTACAGTGGTCCGTCTCATGAGCCTGCCGCTGACTTGCTTCGCAAGCCGACCTGATGTCGTTGCTAAAAGAGGACGCGGGTTGCTCGAATACCGGGCTGCGCCGCCCTCAGGAAACTCTCATATCGTTACATAAGTTCCATTCTTCGCAGAAGTCAGATTGGATGACCGCACTGCGGGCTTGCCATGGCCATTCCTAGTCGGCCAATGTCCCGGATAAAAGCGGCCAGTTCGCGGGCGACTGCGACGATGGCAACGTGGGCAATCTTTCCTTTGGCCACCAGCTTCCGGTATCGCCGGCAAAGCCGTAGTTGGGCGTCCCAGGCGCGATCGATGATCGCCTTTGAAATGCCTTCATGACGGCGCTGGATATCGATGCTCACGCGTGCCGGATGTCGGTAGCTCCACGCGGATTCGACCAGCAGCTTTCTCGCGTAACTGTTTCCGGTCTTTGTGATGCTGCCCTGTCGCCGTCTGCCTCCTGACGAATGTTCTGACGGCGTCACACCTAGCCACGCCATCAACTGGCGCGGGTGCTCGAAGCGCGACAGATCGCCCAGTTCAGACACGAGGCCCACAGCCGACGTGAAGTTGATTCCCCGCATCGCCTGCAGGGCGAGCACGGCAGGATAGAAACGCCAGTCTGCAACCGCTTCACGCAATGCGGTTTCCAGTCGTTCGCATTGCGCGAGGCGATCCTCGATCGTGCGGCGGTGTTCATTGAACGCCAGTTGTTGCCAGCCGCTGTCGAACGTGAATGTGCTCAACCAGCGTCGGTGTGTCGGCCCCCAGTCCGCACGTCCAATGTAATTCATACCATGCTGGAGCAGGAACGATTTCAGCCGGCATCGCGCCTGTTTAAGATCTTCTCTCGCCGATGACCAGGCACGGGCCAGATCGCGAAACGCTTCGTCTTCCACCGTTGGCACATGCACCGCGGACAGATCGCCGGCTCGCAGCGAGCGCACCAGCTTGATGGCGTCGCGCCGGTCGGTCTTGACGCGCTCGCCGGGCTTGCGCGGGATGAGCGACGGTGCGCATACCATACAGTCGAAGCCCTTCTGCATCAGTTGCCGGTAAAGACCATAGCCGCATGGACCTGCTTCGTAGACGATGCGGATGCGCGTCGCTTTGGACTGCAGTCGTTTGCATAAGCGATCAACTTCGATCTGTGTCGTGCCGATCTTGCCGAGCAGCTCCACGTCGCTCATACCGACCGCATAGGCAACCATGATCGAATCCTTATGAACGTCGAGCCCTACATACAACGTGCTATCGTCTTGCATGCTAGCCTCCGTGCAGGAAACAGACCGTTGAGCGGCGGTTCCGGCCCCACTCAATGCGGCTCTGGCAGCAATGCTAACCCGCGCTTACATCCGCACGGCGGCTAGCCCCCGCCTCACGGGGAGTCATACTGACTTGCTGATGCCCAGCAGGTTCGCCCTGCCGCCCGTGCTGTATTGGCGCGGCACCAGTCCGATCGACGCGGCAAAGTCGCGGCTGCAGCCGTATTGCTTGCCGTCCCCCATTTCGGCGGAGAGCGCGCTCGCCGTGATCGGACCCACGCCGGGGATCGTCAGCAAGCGCTGGCCGAGATCGTCGTCGGCGAGCTGGCGCGCCATCTCCTTGTCGATCTCGGCGATCTCCTCACTGAGGTACTTGAAGTGCGCAAGTGCGCATGCAGGCGCTCGAGGATCTCGATCAGGCGCGGCGGCAGCGTATGCTCGGCCAGCACGGCCGGCAGTCGCTTGATGACGGATTGCCCGACCGGCAGGCTGATGCCGAACTCAAGTAGAAAGCCGTGGATTTGGTTAACGGCCTTCGTGCGGTCACGAATCAACGAATCGCGCACCCGGTGAAGTGCCGAGAGCATTTGCTGCGATTCAGTCTTCGGAGTAACGAACCGCATGGCCGGGCGCGACGCGGCCTCGCAGATCGCTTCGGCGTCCACGAAGTCATTCTTGTTACCCTTGACGAACGGCCGCACGAACTGCGGCGAGATCAGTTTGACCTGATGCCCGAAGCCCGCTAGCTTGCGGGCCAGGTGATGGGCGCCAGCGCACGCCTCCATGACCACCGTGCAGGCGTGAAACGCGGCGAAAAACTCAATCAGCTGCTTGCGCCCCACCTTCTTGCGAAACACGGCCTGGCCGTGCCGGTTTTGGCCGTGAAGGTGAAAGGAGTGCTTGCCCAGATCGATTCCAACCAGCGTCACATCCTACATGATGGCCTCTCCAGAAAAGAAAACACCCTACAGCGTAACCCGCGTGTAGGGTGGGGGTGACCATCTCATTACCGCCTCAAAGTGAGACGGTTCGAAGGTTCTGGACACCCGGGGAAGGTGCCAAAACATGAGAGATTGAATGGCAGTCCTCACGAGCCACATGGCTCCGAAGGCCAATGATTGTCACACGCAGCCCGAACGCGTCGTTTAACGACATGAAACGTATCTGGGCTTCCATGCATCGTCAACTTCCTCTGCGCTTGCGTGCCAACGGACCACACTGGCAATAGCAGGTCGTGCCAGAAAAACCAGTGAGCCGACCGTCGGTCGTCAATCCATCGGCGAATCATTAAGACGTTCGGCCTTTGATGGGTCAAGAAGAAGGGGACCGTATATGAGGCTCATCGCGACGGCATGCTTGTGTCACCAGTTCGTCCACGCGCGCAGTTCCACCACCGCTTGCGACGGTACATCGTCAGTGACGAACGCGTTCATGCGCAAGCCTTCCGTCCCTCGTCCCGTATCTCAAGCTACACATTCATGCGGCCTGCCGTTCGACGCCCATCATGGGGCGCACGCGGTCCGGGGGAAAACATGCCAACCGTGCCCCGCATGATGGAAGAAAAACAGCGTGCAAGGACCGTTCACCCGGCGCCTCGACACACACGCTGAAGATCCGGCCCGACCGGGAGCGACGCACCGCCAGTACCCGAACGGACTGTTTTTGCCCCGCGCCAAGCCACTTGCCGACTGCCATCCGTAACGACTGCTCTTGCGCCATCGCCGCGCTCCCACCACCTGTTGAACCCATCGTAGGCGGCTCTCGCAGTCGCCTCAATCGGGACTGGCCGATACTTCCCTAAGGGATCGCTGGTTGCCATGTCAGGATTTTCTTCATGTCGCGAAGAGCCGGTGAGCTGCGCGTCTCACCCGGTAATCAGGCCCTGGCGGATCGCGTAGCGGATTACCTCGGCATTATTGGAAAGCCCGAGCTTCTGCATCAGCCGCATTTTGTGGGTGCTGATCGTTTTGGCGCTGAGGGCGCACGTCCCGGCGATGTCGTTGATGCTCTTGCCAGACGCGAGCATCTGCAGCACCTGGAATTCACGATTCGAGAGAATCTCGTGCGGCGGCACATCGCCCGTGTGCTTTTCAAACACCATGGCGTCGACGAGCTTCGGGTCAATAAAGCGCCCGCCGTCAGCGAGCTTGCGGATCGCCGCGAGCAGCACTTCGGGATCGCTGTCCTTGGTGACATAGCCCGTGGCGCCAGCACGCAGCGCCCGCGACGCGACTTGCGCCTCGTTGTGGATGCTGAGCACGAGCACAGGTAGCGCAGGCCGGTCCGAGCGCACGCGGCGTATGAGATCGATGCCGCTGAGGCCCGGCATGTTCAAGTCCAGCAGTAGCAGATCGATTTCGCTGGTTCTCAGCTTTTCGATGACCTCCGGGCCCTGCCCGGCCTCTGCCGTCACGACGATGTCGGCCGTCGTCGCGAGAATCTGCCTGAGTCCGCCGCGCACGATGGCATGGTCATCGGCGATAAGTATCCTGATCATAAACTCGAACCACCCTCATACGGAACATGTATCGTCACTGTAGTACCCTTGCCTCGATCGCTGTCAATTTCCAGGGTCCCGCCGATCGATCGCGCGCGCTCCGCCATGCCTAGCAGACCATACGCGCGGTGTGAATATGCTGCCGCCAGATCGAACCCGCAACCGTCGTCGCGAATTCCCAGGTCGAGCACGCCGTTGCCCGTCACGAGCGTGACGTCGACGCGGCGCGCTGCGGCGTGGCGCGCAACGTTCGTCAGCGCAGCTTCCACGATCCTGAACAATACCGTCACCTGCATGTCCGACAATACCGGCTCGCCTCCTTCGATGTGCAGTCCGTGCTGGATCGCGTCGTGCTGGCGCAACCGGGCTAAAAGCCACTCGAGGGCCGACACCAGACCGAAGTCCAGCGCGGCGGGTCGCAGCTGGCTTGCAACGTTGCGGACCATCCAGATCGTGCCCTCGACAAGCTCGCGCATGTCATCTGCCCGCCCGATCGCCTCGGGATCGTCCGTGAGCCGCATCCTCAGCAACGACATGTCCATTTTCAGCGCGGTCAGCAACTGACCCAGATCCTCCTGAATCTCGAGCGCGCTTCGTTTTCGCTCATCTTCGCGCACGCCATCGAGGTACGCCGACAGCTCACGTTGTTGGTCGCGCGAGCGCAGAAGATCCTCCTCGGTACGTTTGCGTCCGGAAATGTCGTGCAGGCCAACATAGATGGCTGACCTCCCTTCATGGATCGCCACGCATGCGCTCGCCATCGCCCAAAACTGCGTCCCGTCCGCGCGACGCATCCTGACCTCGGCATCGCGGAAGCCGCCTTCAGAAGCGAGACAGCGAACCAGTCGTTCGCGCGCCGCCGGGTCCACATAGCAATCAGCCAGGTTGATGGTACCGCACGCCTCGTCGAGATGGAGCAACTCGCGCAGTCGGGCGTTAGCATAGAGCAGATAGCCGTCGGGCATCGAGGTAATGCACATCGGGACAGGGCCAGATTCGACGCTCACGCGAAACTGCGCTTCGCTGGCCTGCAGGCGCGCATCGCTCTCGCACCGCGCATCGATCTGCGCTGCAAGCTCCGATTGCACACGGGCCAGTTCGTCAGCACCCCGCGCGACGCGCTGCTCGAGTTCCGCCTGTACGCGCGAGTGCCCGGCCTGCACAAGACGTTGCCTCCGGGCGTCGTCGACCAACTGATGCTGCTGCAACAAGCACCGCTGGCGAGTCAGGTGCAACTCGATGTGCGTCCATACCCGGACCATCAACTCGTCGATGCGCAGCGGCTTCGGCACGTAGTCGGCCGCACCCGCGCTGATGCACTCCGCGAGTTCGTGTCCGTTGCGCGCCAGGGTCATGACGATCACGGGTATATTGCGCGTGCGTTCGTCCCGCTTCAGGCGGCGGCAGGTTGCGAGGCCGTCAAGGCCAGGCACGTCCAGATCGAGCAGGATCAGGTCGGGCTGCGAGCTACGCGCGGCTGCCAGCACCTCAAGGTTGTCGTGTGCAGCCAGCAGGCGGAACCCCTCCTTTGCAAGATGGTCCGCGAACCCGCTGGTATCGGAGGGCGCGCTATCGGCAACCAGGACCGTGCGGGGAGCGTCTGGCCCAATTACCTCGCCTGGGTAGTCGCTCATGGGAACGTGCCCCCCGTTGCGTGGGGAACTGCGCGCACCCCGACGACGACACCATCACGCGCGCAAAAGCGTGATCTGCGCCATGCCCCAACCCTGCTGGAAGTCAGCATGTCCATGAGTGCTCCCGTTCAGGATTTCTTGTTTTGCACTCTTGCCGAACGCACAGGCATTTTGCAGCCCGTCCAACCAATCAACCGTTGATCCCTCTTGCGCACAGAACCGGCGCAGTATCTGGCCGTCGCGCGCAAAGCGGCATCATTAGACGCTGCCTGCGTTCATCCCCGACCCGCGCGCGACCTGCAATTCTGGCAAGCTGCCAAGCGAACGTCCTCGCTGGCATTGCCGCCCGGTCGACCAGTTCATTGAAGCTGTGAACGAGTGCGCCAGGCGTCGACAAAGTTTGGGAGTCAAATGCGTTCGCATACAAGCAGCGCAACGCTATCGTCGTCTGCCGCGGGCGGCAAGATCGCCCCGTGTGCTTTTTCCCGCAGCGCGTCGGCCAGCCCGGCTGCAACCCCGCGCGATTCACGCCAGTGCATCGACAAGTCCCTGGCAGACGATGTTCAATTCCCTAGCGCGTCCCTTGTCAAGCGATCTGCAATTCATCGCTTGCGGCCGCTTGAGCTCTGATCACTGACTTTCCCATGATGAATCAGCCGTCGCTACCCTGCAGTCATCTTCGGCGGCAAACATGAACGGAAAATCCTGATTTTTACGTCAGGGAATCCTTATCATCCTGTCGCGCGGCGTCCCGAATTCGCTCAATCATGTGCCCGGTCTGGAGTTGAGTAAGGGCACCAAAATCGACGGCACCTGTCGCGCACCGTCCTTCGAAAGCATTGAAATGGGGGTAGCGAATCGGATGCGCGGCCGCCAAAGGCTTGAGGCTCCGGCCTTTCCCGTCTCATCGTCGCGTCAGGGTTCGACTGCAAGGACGGGCAGCGCAAGTGCGCTGTCGACAGGTCGGCGACGTCTCCCACTCCTTGCTCTTGTGGAGCAAGTCCCGCCCGTTACCGCAAGGGCATGTCGCTCACGATGAGCGCTTCCGGCGACACGCCCCCGGGATGTCCGCCCGGAGAAACCCTTTTTTCCCGCCAGCGATCCGGGACCTCCGTGGGCAGAATACGTCGACTGTTAGCCGCCTGTACATGACTTTTGAACTGGGCAGATTTCGCCCGCCCCGCTCGACGACAGTCGGGTCGGCTACTTGGTTGCCGATGACGTCCGGGGCGCTTTCGCCAATCGAATGCGCTTCATTTCGACGATAACCTGAACGCTCACGACCAATATCGCGAAACCGGCAGCGAGGTTGGGCGTCACGAGACCGACCGTCCACCAGTACACTGCAAACAGGAGATGCTGGAGCGGAAACGGAATCTCGCAGATGCGCGACCAGTCCCTGCCAGCAAGGGGGCAAACAAGGTAAGCACTTACGAGCTGCAGCGCATAAGTGCTTACCTTGCCGCTACCCCGTTTGGCTTTCGATCACGTCATCCGTCATGACAGAAACCTGCGGGTCGATGATGACGGCTAACACCACAGTTGCAAAGCCATTAATGACCGAAGAAAGATTCGCGCACGTCACCTGCAAATCTGGCTTCAGATATCCGGCGTAGAGGGACGCGAAAACACTGACAGTCCAGATGGCCATCGCGAAGACGTTGAGAGCGATTACCGTCTAGGAGACACCGGCACCGCTCGCTAGCTGAGATATGTTCTGGCGCGACGGAACTTGCGTGCCGTCCCGCATATAGTTGATGCCGCCACGGCTGAAGACGTGAAGCAAAAGGTGCGGCAACAAACGATTAGCCTGGAAGTGATCGACAGCGCGACTGAAGTAGCGCTGGAACGAAACGCATGCGGGAGAATCGGCGAGTTACGGTTGTCGTTGAGTGATCCAGCTGCGGGCCAAACCTGAGGACGTCGACTGGGACAGCAAGCCTTCGCATCTCAAAACGAAGAGAAGTTCAGCGCTCGGCTGCCGGCGCGGTGTCCGCGGCGGTGCCCCACACACGGGGCGACAGCTACGACAGCTCGGATCCGTTTCAGTATTACGACAAGGAACCACGCCATAGAAGGATCAACAGGCGGAAGTGACGCGTGCATAGCTGAGCGTTTCCGACCGCGCCCGGGGCATGGCTGCGAGCGAGCTAGACGTAGCGAACTGGAGCGAAGTCGTACCGTCTGATCTGCTCGTCATGGGTCAGAAGGACGATACCTTCGGCGATCGCCTGGCCGATGAGCAGTCGGTCAAACGGGTCACGATGCAGCGCAGAGAGCGTGGACACCTCGAATGCGTGCTGCGATTCGATAGAGAGTTCCTCATAGCCGGCATCAAGAAGGTTGCGGCGAAGCACGCGTGCGTCGACCTGAAAGTCGTCGCGGCCAAGGCCGCTCTTGATGACAATCTCCCACATGCTGGCCACACTGAAGTACAGCGTGTTGTCTTCGTCTTCGATGACCGCGCGTGCTTCGTCGGGCAGCGACGGATGGTCCGCCGCAACCCAGATCAGCAAATGCGTGTCGAGTAAGAGCTTCATTCGCCTTTTCCTTCGAACAGATCCGCCACGGCTTCGCCACCCATCGTGTCGAAGTCATCGGGAACCTTGATCAGGCCCTTCATGAAGCCGATGCGCTGTACGGGCTTGGCGGTCTCCGCCTCAAGGCGGACGACTTTGACCAGTGGCTTGCCGGCTTTCGCAATCACGAAGGGCTCCCCACCGTTGACAATCTCTTCGATCAGCCGCGACAGATTCGTCTTGGCGTCGTGGATGTTGTAGATATGCATGATCATCCTATGAACTTAGTTCAATGGACTTAGTTTACTCCGACTATGCCGAGACCGCCAGATCTACGGAATTTGGATGCCTATCGCTTGACGCTCTCGGGCGAGTCGATGCGCAAGCGCCGAAATGGTTTGACCACCGACGGCGAGGACGAGTAGAAGAGCTCACCCCGCGTCGCCGCGTCCGCAGCGCTCGCTTTGCAGTGGAATCGCTGCTCGACTTCGCGTGGAATGCCCGCTCGCCTTGCCGTGGAACGGCTGCTCGATTTGCGCGGAATACGCAGTTTCAGGCAGGCGCTCGTAGTTTCTTGCCAGTCGGCGGAAACGGTTGAGCCAGCCGAAGCTGCGCTCGACCACCCAGCTGCGTGGCAGCAACACGAACCCCTTTTTTGCCTCCGACAGCTTGATTACCTGAAGCTCAATGCCTTCATCGAGTGCCGCCTGCGCGGGCTCCTTTCCGGTATAGCCCTGATCGGCGAACGCCACTTTGATTGTGTGGCCCGTGGCCTGCTGAACCTGACGCGCCAGTTCCCCGACCTGCGCGCGCTCCTGTTCGTTGGCCGGCGTCACGTGCACCGCGAGCAGTTGACCCAGCGTGTCCACGGCCATATGCACCTTGCTGCCTTTTTTGCGCTTGTACCCGTCATAGCCCGCGCGTGGACCACTTTCGCACGTCGACTGCAGCGTACGGCCATCGAGAATGACGGCGCTGGGCTGACCGCGACGCTCCTCCTGCGCAACCCGGATAATCGAACGCAGGTCGCTCACCATGGCCTCGAAACAGCCTGCCTGAATCCAGCGTTGTGTCTGCTGATAGACCAACTCCCACGGTGGAAAGTCATTGGCAACAAACGCCACGGTGCGCCAGCGCGAACGATCCAGCGCAGCGCGTTAACCATGTCGCGCAATTCGTAGCGGCGCTGCGTCCTGGCTCATCAAGCTCAGATACGGAGCAGCGAAATACCACTCTTCATCCGATACATCCGTTGGGTAGGGTCTGCGTTTTGTCATCCCGCCAGGATACCAAGTCTGGCCCGTAGTTCCTAACACGCTAGCAGAAATGCAATCCACTTTCTACTGGATAGTGTGGTTGAAATCACCTACGTCTTCTTGCGGTCATCTTCGTCTATCAGTTGCTCGATACTTGTGCGAACTTCCTCGAGTTTAGCTCTGTATGCGTAGTGCTTCGAATCATCCCGCCACCGCTTCATCACGTCAGCAATGTCCGATGCGGTGCAAAGCCTTTCCGGTCTTCCCGCCGAACTTGTAGATCGGAGCTCCTTGATATCGCTCAGCATCTGATCGAAGTCACGCAACGGCTCCTGTTTGAGATCTGGATTGTGGGAGTAAAAGTCCCTAGCCATTGGTTCCAGAACTGCAAGAATCCGCGCGAGCTGACGACCGTATGAAAACTTCTGGGTAATGGCTATTTCAGTTTGCGGGTTGCCGGCACCTAGTAATTTCATGGTTTGATCTACCGCACCGCTTAAAGGATAGTTGTATTGGGGACACCAAAGCCACGTCAGTGGGTACATGTCGATCTCCTGTCTATCGGTGGCCCACGTCTGGAGACTGCTCAAGCTTCGGCGAGCGAGTGCGAAATCCGGGGAATAGCTCTAGTCCAGGCTTGGGCGGTGGCACGGGTCTGCGGCAAAAGTCTGCCTCTGGGACGCGAACGTTTGCGCGCCTCCTCCTGAGGAAGGAAAAATGAACTTCGTCGCTCATGTGATGGGTTTGATGGTACCCCGTAACGGACGGGTGTGCGGGAAACCCGTCCGCGAAGGCCTTTATGGAGGTGGTACGCTAGAAGTCGACAGATTTTCTATAAGAGACCGTTTCCAAAAGACTGCTCGGCACGTCTGAAGATGTTCCAGCAGACGAGCGAGCAACCAAGTTTAAGGAATGCCTCGTGAATGTCGGCTCGACGCTCAAAGCGAATGCGAAGACGACGAAAATTGTGCAGCCATGCGTGAGTCCGCTCGACCACCCAGCGGAATTTGCCGAGTCCGCTACCGTGTTCCGTACGGCGCCTGGCGATCACCGGTTCGATACCGCGCGCACGAAGCCGCTCACGATGCGGCTCGGAGTCGTAGCCGCGATCTGCGTAGATGACCTTGGGCTTGCGAAGCGGTCGGCCGCGTACGCCGCGAATGGGCGGGATCGCGTCAATGAGCGGCAGCAACTGGGTAACGTCGTTACGATTCGCGCCAGTCAGGATTGCACTGATGGGCACGCCGTTGGCGTCGACGAGGATGTGATGCTTCGAACCTGGTCGCGAGCGATCGGTGGGGTTCGGGCCAGTTTTTCGCCCGCCCCAACGGCTCGCACCGAGGATGAATCGACCGCTGCCCGTGAGAAATCGAGTTCGCCGGCCTCGCGTAACTTGGCGAGCAGCAACTCGTGCAACGCGCTCCACACGCCGGCCTTTTGCCAGTCGCGCAAACGCCTCCAGCAGGTCGGCCCCGATCCGAATCCCAGCTTGGTTGAAAGGTCGCACCAGCGTATTCCGGTCTTGAATACGAACAGGATGCCGTTCAGCGCAGCCCGGTCTGAAATCGGAAGCCGCCCCGGGGTTCTTGCGACGCGGCTTCGGCGGCGGTAGCAAAGGTTCGATCAATGCCCACAGTTCGTCATCAATGATCGGTGCGCCCATCCCCTTGGTTCCAGTTGTTCAGACGACCAAGGTTAACAGCTTGCCGAAAAGGTTAACAGCCCCCTTGGGGTCTTTTTGAAATGGTCTCTAAGAATCTTAAAACGGCCGAAAAATTATCGTTTGACTTATGTCATCCCTTCGTTCCGGGCGTGGGCCGCGCGAAAGTCTGCCTCGCTTTCGCGTTGAACGTCACCCCACGAAAGGAGCACGGTGGGTCAGGAAGAATTCTATTCTCTCGTGATGTAAGCAATCCTCTTCACCTTAGGCGCCTGATCGTCGCATCGTCCTTAACGCGACACAACCTGAAATGCGCCGTCCAGTGGCGCGTACACCCAATGGCCGAGATCGCGCGGCTCACCCATCCTTCGGGCGAAACCATGCACCCGCTCAGCAACTCGAGGAAACTGGCTTGCGAGCGAAGCGGCCCGGCGGTAAGCAGAACGTTGATCCATTCACTCAGGTAAAACTCAGAAACTCAGTGCGTTCCGACAAGGACATGGGCAATCGCAAGAGAACCGAAAACGATTCCCATTGGCCGCCGCGCTGCTTGCGCTAAAACCTCGCGCAAGCAGCGCGGCGGACTCACGATTGCCCTTCTATGTCAAGTTTTTCCGAATTGCGAATCATTTGTCAGGGCCCTTCATCGGGGTGCTGAATGTCTAAACTCGAGTAAGACTAATCGATCTTCATCAAAACACGCGTCGCGTCGATGCCCCATTTCAATACCTAATCGGAGTGTTGTCTATGTACCTGGTACTCGTGTTGCCACATCTTCGAACACGGTTCTCGAGCTTTGTCGTTCTGACCGCGGTCATGCTTACGCCTCAACCGTCGGCAGCCTGTCCGCCAGTTGAGGAAAGGATGGCCAGCTTGTTTAATCCAATACCGGAGCCTACCGTCACAGTGCTCGCGCATCGCGGACTCTGGGGCAAGGAGGCGCCGAACCCGCGCACGCCTGAGAATTCGCTCGCGTCCCTGCAGGCAGCAGATGATGCATGCACTGACGCCGTGGAGTTCGACGTGAAGCTAACGAGCGAAGGCATACCGGTCCTCATGCACGATTTCAACTTGGGGCGTACGACCGACGTCTATAACTCAGTGAGGTAAGCCACCGGCTCTGCCGGTGGACTCACCAAGGTTTGACCTTTACGACGGTCGGCGTGAATTTCCTATCTCCGCCAAGAGAAGGAGGTTCACGATGAAAGAGTATCAGAGCCTGAGCCACACGAGATGGGACTGCAAGTATCACGTAGTGTTCATTCCGAAGCGGCGCAAGAAACGGATTTTCGGGGCGTTGCGTCGGCAGCTGGGACAGATATTTCATGAACTAGCATCCTAAAAGGAGTCGAAAATCGTCGAGGGACACCTGATGGAGGATCACGTTCACATGTGCCTGAGCATTCCGTCGAAATATGCGGTATCGAACGTGGTCGGGTACATCAAGGGCAAGAGCGCAATTCAGATAGCCCGGAAGTACGGCGGCCGACAACGCAATTTTACCGGCGAGCACTTTTGGGCCCGAGGCTACTTCGTTTCCACGGTGGGGTTGGACGAGCACATGGTACGAGCGTACATCCGCAATCAGGAGGAGGAAGATGAGCGGTACGACCAGATGAAGCTGGACATGGAGTAAGAGACGGTTTCAAAAAAGAGTTCATAAGGGCTGTTAACCCGTAACGCAACCTGTTAACCTCGAACGTCGTATCAACAGGATCGAGGAGATGGGCAAACCAATCATCGACAACGAACTGTGGGCACTGATCGAGCCACTGCTACCACCAGCGAAGCCACGGCGCTTCAAGCATCCGGGCCGCAAACCGGTACCGGATCGGGCTGCGCTGACCGGCATCTTGTTCGTGCTGAAGACCGGTATCCGCTGGCGAGATTTGCCAGCGGAGATGGGGTGCGGCTCGGGCGTCAGTTGTTGGCGCAGGCTACGCGATTGGCAGCAAGCCGGTGTATGGGATCGATTGCACCTAGTGCTCCTGGCGAAATTGAGGGCGGTCGACAAGATCGATTTCTCACGCGTGGTCGTCGACTCATCGTCGATTCGCGCAGTTGGGGCGGGCGAAAAACTGGCCCGAATCCCACTGATCGAGCGCGACCAGGATCCAAGCACCACCTCGCCACCGACGCCCACGGAACACCAATCGCGGCAATCCTGACTGGCGCCAATCGTAACGACGTCACCCAACTTGTTCCGCTGATTGAGGCCATCGTACCGATTGGCGGCGTGCGTGGGCGGCCTTTGAGCCGTCCCGGCCGCGTCTACGCTGACCGGGGTTACGACCACGACAAATACCGACGCATTCTTCACGAGCGCAGTATTCCCACCAGCATCGCGCGACGCGGCCACCCCCACGGCAGTGGCCTTGGAAAGATCCGTTGGGTCGTCGAACGTACACATGCCTGGTTGCACAATTTCCGCCGTCTACGTATTCGCTTCGAACGTCGCGCCGACATTCACGAAGCGTTTCTCAAACTCGGCTGTTGCCTGATCTGCTGGAACACCCTTCAGCGAGCTCAACAGTCTTTATGAAACCGTCTCTAAGCCGCCACCGGAGGCTCACGGTTTTATGGGCGCCTTTGAGGCGCTCACAATTTCAAGCCACCGGCTTTGCCGGTGGTATCTGACTTCATCGGCAATAAGACGCAATATGACCGATGCTTAATATGAGCTGCGCAGATCGAATCAGGCTCATGATCGCTGCGGCGCGTTGTCCGGCGCGCAGCGAACCGGCAAACAGCCAGTTCCGCCTGTTATGCTGACGTCAGCATAACCGCCGCAATTATCTGTTCGCAGGCTCCGACGGCGGTGGCGAAAGCGCGGCGGTGATCTATAGGCTGATCGGTACGGCGCGCCTGAACGGCATGGAGCCGGTTGCCTACCTGCGCACGGTGTTTGAACGCATCGCCGATCATCCCATCAACCGCATCGACGAGTTACTGCCGTGGCGCCTGATGCCAGCCGAACACGTCGAGCAGCAAGCCGCGTAATAATTCGATGGCCCAAGCCCGCAAGCCCTCCCTCCGCCTGGTCAAGGCGCCAGTGCCCGATTACGTGCTGCGTGTTGAACTGCAATACATCAAGCCGGCGATCTGGCGACGAATCATCGTTCCCGACTGGATCCGGCTGGGCAAGCTGCATGTCGTGCTGCAACAGGCCATGGGCCGGGAAGGCGGGCACCTGCACGAGTCGGAACTTCAAATCTCGAGGTTATCAATAAGGCGTGTGCTGCCGAGACGCGCTGCTGCTAGCACAACGAGCTTTTGCTCGACGACTTCCGGCTCCGTTGGAGAGCGTAAGTCGGCCTGTTTTCGGACCGAGATGTAATCGGGCTTCCAGCCCCGATCGACGAGCGTTGAGAATGCGCGCCGCTCGATTCGCCGAATATCTTGTCGCCCGCCCAGGATATCCTCGCGCACGCTGTTGAGGAGCCGATGCAGCGTGGGCGCCTCCACCCGTTGCTCGGGCGTCAGAAAGCGATTGCGCGATGACAGCGCCAGTCCATCGATGTCGCGGCTGGTTTCGCCGGCTATGACATCCGTGAGCATGGCGAACTGCTTACACATTTCTCGAACTATCATCAGTTGTTGGTAGTCCTTTTTTCCAAACACCGTCACGCGCGGCTGCGCGCATAACAGCAGCTTCATTACGACCGTGCAAACGCCTTGAAAGAAACCAGGCCGGAATTCACCCTCCAGCATGTCGCCAAGGCCGCCAGGAGGCTGGACACGATACTCTTGCACCTGCGGAAAGAGGTCCCGCTCCGTCGGGGCAAAGACAACGTACACATTCTCCTTCTGAAGTTTCTCCAGGTCCGCCTCGAGGGTTCTCGGATAGCGCTCGAAATCTTCGCCTAGTCCAAACTGCAGCGGATTCACGAAAATGCTGGTGACGACCGGATCGCCATGCTGCCGTGCGAGCCTGATAAGCGAAAGATGCCCTGCATGCAGATTGCCCATGGTCGGCACGAAGGCCGTGCGGTTTTGTCCGCGCAACTGAGCTCTCAACTCCTCGATAGACCGAATCAGTTTCATACTAGAACTTGCCCCTGAGATTCACCTGGCACTGCTCACATGTTCGGATAATTCGGACGCCACCGCCTTCGGGCGTCACCCACACGATGTTCTGCGTCGGGTCCTTGATGTCACAGGTCTTGCAGTGCACGCAGTTCTGCGCGTTGATCTGCAGACGGTCGCTGTCATCGTCGTTCTTCACGAACTCGTACACCGCGGCCGGGCAGAAGCGCGCTTCCGGGCCCGCGTAGGTGCGCAGGTTCACGTTCACGGGTACGCTCGCATCCTTGAGCGTCAAGTGCGCGGGCTGGTTCTCTTCGTGGTTCGTGTTCGAAATGAACACCGACGAGAGCCGGTCGAACGTGAGCTTGCCGTCGGGTTTCGGGTACTCGATCGGCTTGCACTGCGACGCAGGCTTGAGCATTTCATGGTTGCGATGCTGGTGATGCAGCGTCCACGGCACGTTGCCGCCCAGCAGCTTCTGCTCGATGCCCACCATCAGCGTGCCCAGGTACAGGCCCTTGCTCATCCACTGCTTGAAGTTGCGCGCCTTGTACAGCTCCGTGTAGAGCCACGACTGCCTGAACGCTTCCGGTTCAACGTCGAGTGCAGACGAGCATGATTGTAGAAGCTCAGCCAATCAAGCACCTCGTCCATCGCCTCGCGACGCGTCGCAAAGCGCCGGCCGTGAATGCGCGCCTGCTTGAGCGATCCCCACAGGCTCTCGGTCGGCGAAGTGTCCCAGCAATTGGCCTTTCTGCTCATCGAGCAACGCATGCCGTAGCCCTTGAGCAGCGCCTGGAATTCGTCGCTGCAATATTGGGCTCCCACGGTCGCTGTGCAGGATCAGGCCGGCTTCGGGGCGACGGCGGAACCACGCCTGTTACCCATTGCTCAATCCCCCGTCACTGAAGTTTTACACACTCTCAGTAACGGATACGTTTTTCGAGGGCAAGGTCAAACGTGTCCGCACGTTCGCAATGGTCAATGCAGTTTACGTACCAGCTACGAAAAACCCGACACAACATATTAAATCGTTGAGTGACTGTCCTGAATGTGCGGTTTACGACATCGCGTGTTGGCAAACGGACGGGTGCACGCGCATTGCCGAAAGCGAAACACTTCGCCGGGGGGCTGTTCTCAGCATTGACGGGCGTGGTTCAAAAAGCGCGATTTTTGCGTTACACAGACGAGCGGAAGCAGCCTGCGTAAGAAAGCAGGAATAATAAGGAGTGCGGTTCAAATGGAGGTCGGCGACGACCTGCCGATGTCAGGTTCGCTGAGGCTGGAGTGGGCCGAATCCGAGCAGCGTCAGCCAGTGATCGTGAGATTGCCGCTCATCTGTTCCCTTGGGCTCTTTCCAGTTCGCTCAGGGCATCGGCTGCGGGCAAAGCGGCGATGGTTGAAGACAAACTGCAGCAGACCAAGCCAGGCCCGCCCGCCCTTCAGATGACGCCGGTTGGTCAGGTAGACGCGCAGTCGCGAGTTGAGATTTTCGACCAGAGCTGCTGCGTGTGCTATGCAGCGCCCCGGATACGGGCGGCGTAGACGCCGTGAAACGGGCGTCCGATGCGGGCTAGCAGGCGATTCCACCCTTGCCAGAACGCACTCGACGTTTCGGACTTGCGATGCAGCATGCAGACCTCGCGCACGAGATGGCGCGCCACGTTGTGCGTTCGTGCAATGGCGTCGAGTTTTGTGTCGAGCAGGCCCGCGAAAGCGAGCAGGCCGTCGCGCTGGTTCTGCAGGGCACGCCGGTATGCGCCTGTACGTGACAGATCCCGTGCTTCACGTTGCTGCAGTTCGGCAACCACGAAATCGAACAGCCGTTGACGCGTCGCGAGGTCCGGCCCAGCCAGTGACAGGATGTCACGTTCGAGCCACTGAACCAGGGTGCGCAGGTCGGCAGCCAGCTCGTGCGCATGGGCTTCATTGCGCCGAAGCGTTTCCAGCGCGGCTTCGAGGAGGCTATCCTCACCACGTCGACAGGGATTGGCCAGACGCGCTTCGAGCTGCTCGCGCCCGGTGCGAGCGCCACTGGCGACACGATGCCAGAGCGTCGCCAGTGATTTACCCTGCTGGATGATGTGGAACACGTCGCCGTGACACGGCGTATCGGGCTAGGCCATTTTTTGCCCGGCACGCAGACCGGTTCCCGCATCGGCGATCGTGTGCTCAGGATCGAGGCCCTGTGCCTGCAGGTCCAGCAGATGGATGGCCCAGGTGTCGCCGTCGCGATGGGCTTCGGGGGCGAGCAGATAGCAATAGGTCGAGGCGACATCGATACCGGCGACCACGGGTCGGGAACCCTGAAAGAGTTCGTCGTGCAGACCGACCCGGATGGGAGAGAGATCGATACCGGCGTTGACGGCGATGGCCTGCTTTGCGGCCCGCTGAAGAACGGTGTGAATCGTGCCTAGGCTGGTCGAGACGCCGAGCAGGTCGTGCATGAGTTCAAGGGTACTGCGAAACGAAACGTGGCCCACCATCGTGAGCGCCACGATGACCTGATCGAGCCATTGGCGGGTGACCGGCAGCATGAAAAGCACCTGATCTGCGTCGGCTGCCCGCGTGGTATCAAAGGCTTCATCGAGCGCTACACTGGCCGTGCCGATCTGTCGGTAGACCGTCGGGCGGCTCGGGGTCCCCGTGATTTTGATGCCGTTTACCGGGTTAGCGGGCTCCAGACCTGACAAGGCTTTGCGGTCTAGCCCTTTATAAAGTCTCCGTAAAATCAAGAGCTTGCTGTTTGCCTTCCCCGGTGGCCCGCAGTGCCTCGCCCCCAATTGTCAAGGCGATATTGTTGGCATAGCCTGAGCGGTTCCTCTTGCGGCTGCGGAGCGGACGGCGATGGAACACTGGCGGCAGGGCCTATCTCGGGATGCGGTCCATCCCGCACACGCTCAACGAGTTCGAGCTCGCCACGTTCTTCACGTTTTCCGCGAGGGAATGCGCGTTGATCAATGCGCGTCGCCGACACGTCTACCGCTTCGCGCTGGCGCTTCACATCGGTTTCGTGCGCATGACCGGTCGCACGCTCGATGCTTGCCGGTACGTGCCACACAATCTCTGGCAGCACCTGGGGCAACAGCTCCGCATCGAACCGCCCGATCTCGGGACGATGACGTCGCTGTACGACGGCCATACCGACACGCTGGTCGAACATCAGGCCTGCGCATACCAGGCGCTCGGCTTCGGCTCCATGACCGAACACCAACGCCGCTACGTGATGCGCTGGCTCAAAGCCGCGCTCTCGGGCCGGCAGGATCGTAATGGTCTGCTGCACGAACTCAAACGCTGGCTCTACGAACACCGGATCCTGTTGCCGCGCGATCGCACCTTGCGGGAACTGATCGTGCAGGCCATCCGGGACGTCGAAGCCACGCTCACGGGCGAGCTTACGCAGGCCTTTGGCGAAGCCACACTGGATCGTTGGGGCAAGCTGCTGCCGAAGCCCCATGGCGAGGCATCGAGCCTGCAGCAATGGCTGTGGTCGGTGCCGCTGCGCAATTCGACGCGACAGATGAGCGAACTCTTGCGCAAGCTCGACTGTCTGGTCGAGCTCGGCGTACAGGTGCAGTGGCCCGACACATGCAACGAAGCTATCGTCCGGCATTATGCGCGGCGCTGCGCGGACCGCAAACCCTCGGTGAGCCACCGCATCCAGCCGGCCATACGGCGGCTCGAGGCCGCCTGCTTCATGCGCTACGCGTTGTGCTCGGCAACCGACCAGCTCCTGTCGATGCTCGGCGACTGGGTCCGCAAGGCGATCAGGACAGCCAATGATCGGGTGGCCGCCTCGCGCCCGGATCTGAAGGCGCAGCTGCGCGAATTTGCCACGGCAGTCAAGGTGCTCGCAGGCAACAAGGATCTGACACGCGATGCGCTTGCCAGGCAATTGTGCGAACTGGCGGACGCAGTCCTCAAACAGGATGCACCCAGTCGGACCAGCCTGATGCGGGCACAGCTCGTCTCGAAGCGGCGCGTCGCGCGTGCACTGCTTGCAAAGCTGCTGGACCTACCTTTCCAGGCCCAGAGCGCCCATCCGGTCATGGATGCGCTCACCTTGCTGCGCGAGCGCTACTCGAACAAGGCGGTCGATCTGCCAACGGACACGCAGATCCCGCTTGGACGGGCCTGGCAGCGGATGATCGCCAGCGAGAACCGCACCGACGCGCTGATCGCCTTCGAATGGGCGACGCTCTTTGCCTTGCGGGTGGCCCTGCGCAATGGATCGGTCTATGTCGAGCACAGCTTCTCGTTTCGCAGCCTCGGCATGCTGTTGATCCCCGCTGACGACTGGCAACGTCAGCGCAACCATTTCTACGGGCAGTTGGGGTTGCCGCAGGATCCGAGGGTGTTTCTCGAACCCGTCATCAGGCACCTTGACGAAGGCCTCGAGCGTCTGAGCGAAGCGGTCGAACGCGGCGAAGTCCACGTCGACGACGCGGTTCATCTCGATGCCCTGAGGGCCGAGCCGGGACAGAAGGCGGTCGAGGACCTGCGCCGAGCCCTGTTCGCGTCACGCCCGGACGGGCAGCTGCCCGAGATCATCCTGCAGGTGGACAGCGAGGTGCGCTTCAGCTGGATCCTGCTGGGGCGCGAGCCGCGCTCGCGCAGTGAACTGCTGATGCTCTACGCCGCCATCCTCGCGCATGGCACCTCGATGTCCGCCGCCGACATCGCGCGCATGGTACCCGAGCTGTCGGCCGAGGCGATCCGCCAGATGATGCGCCGCATTGCCGATGAACGGCTGCTGCGTCAGGCAGCCGACGCCGTGCTGCAGTTTATGCACAGCCATCCGGTCACCCAGTACTGGGGGCGAGCGGATCTCGCATCATCGGACATGACGTCGCTCGAGACTGCCCGAACGGTCTGGCAGGCCCGCGCCGACCCACGCCGGCGCACGCGCTCGATCGGCATGTACACGCACGTGCACGACCGCTGGGGCGTCTTCTACGATCAGCCCATCCTGCTAAACCAGCGGCAGGCAGGGGCTGCGATCGAGGGCGTCATTCTCCAGGACAGCATTGACGACGTCGCGCAAATTGCGGTGGATACTCACGGCTATACTGATTTCGCGATGGCGCTCGCACGTGGGGCCGGCTTCGATCTGTGCCCCCGGCTGGCGCATCTGCGCGACCGGCGACTGCATGTGCCCGCCGGACACGCGGTGCCCGAACTGCTGAGGGATGTCACCGACGGCGACGTCGCGTCAAGGCCATCGAGGCCATCTGGGATGAGTTCGTGCGCGTGGTCGCTTCTGTCTGCAGCGGGCGCTGCACGGCCGTCCAGGCCCTGTCGCGCTTCGGTTCCGATGCGCGCGGCCAGCCCCTCTATGACGGCGGCATGTATCTCGGCCGGCTGTTTCGCTCGATCTTCCTGATCGACTACTTCACCACCCCGGCGTTTCGGCGCGAACTGCACCATGCGCTCAATCGCGGCGAAGCGGTGCATAGCGTGCAGCGCGCCATCCATCAGGGCAAGATTGCGCTTGAACTCGCGCGGCAGCCGCATTCGCTGGTCGCAGTTTCTTCCGCGCTAACGCTGCTTACCAACGCCGTCATGGCCTGGAACACGATGCACATGCAGCACGCACTCGAAACCATCGAACGGCTTGGCCAGGCCCCTGTCATCGCCGAACACATGCGACGCATTGCGCCCACCGCGCTGGAAGGCATCAACCTGCGCGGCACGTTCGATTTCCCGGTCGCCCAGTACGTCAGTCGCCTCATGCCCAGCACCATCGCCGTTCCGGTATCGGCCCTCGCCGGGGCAAGGTAACATGCGGCTGTCGTGACCATGGTAACCCACCACCATGACCCATCGCCCCGGCCGCAACGATCCCTGTCCCTGCGGCAGCGGCAGCGGCAGGAAGTACAAGCACTGCTGCCTCAATGCCGACCTTCCCCGCGACGAGGATCCGTCCAGCGCCGTTCCCCGTGCGCTGACCTGGCTCGAGAACCGGCACGGACGTGCCGTGCGCGAGGCGATCGACGATGCCTTGTTCGAAGACCTCGACGATGACGATCTCGAGGATTTCGGCGACCTGGATGAAGATATCCGCGAGTTCATCATCGGTCAGACCTACGAGTGGTTGCTGGCCGAAGGCGAGATTCAGGTGCGCGGCGAGCCGCGTCGTGTCGCCGACCTGCTGCTCGGCACGGGTGGCCCGACATTCAGTGACACCCAGCGCGCCTGGCTCACGCAGCTGGCCACAACGCCGCTGCGGCTCTACACCGTGACCGACGTCAAGCCTCAACGATCGATGACCGTGTGCGATGTGCTCGATCCGGACGTCGAGCCCGCTATCGTCTCCGAAAGCGTGGGCAGCAAGGCCGACCTGCTCGGCGCGACCATCGGCTTGCGCGTGATCCGGGAGAACGGGGCATTCGTCCTGTCGGGCACGATGCATGTTTTCGTCCCGATGCAGGCCGCCCATCTGCTTCGGTGGATTCGCGAGACCAGCGAACCCGGACAGGAGCCGACCGCTTCGGAGCTCAGTTTCATGATCCGTCGCGCGTGGCTCGCGCAGTTTTTCGAGGACCTTGAGCCGCCCACGCTGATCGACGCCGCGAGCAACGAGCCGTTGCTGCTCGTGACCGACCGCTATCGCGTGCGCGATTGGGAGAAGGTGGCTGCGGTGCTCGCCGCGCAGCCCGATGTCGAGGGCAATCCCGGGCAGGGCTGGGAACGGCGCATCGACTGCGATAATGGTCAGGTCCGCAGCGCCATCAGCCGCACGCGCGACGGTGAACATCTCATCGTGTTCTGCCGCACGCAGCACGATGCCGATGACAGCCGCAACTGGTTCGACGCGATCATGAGAGACGCCGTCGAATTTCGCATTCGCGACATCCAGGATCCCGTCGGCGCACTCGGCCGCATGGGCGACGATCCATCCCCCACATCCGGGGCCGCCGATCTGCCGCCCGAGCTCGCGACATCGGCCATCCGGCAGGCGCTGATGCGTATCTACGCGGACTGGCCCGATGAACCGATGCCGATCCTGGACGGGCGATCGCCTCGCGAGGCGATAGTCACGCCCGCTGGGCTGGAGCGCGTCAAGGGCCTGCTGCGCACCTACCAGCGGGATGAGAACCGGCAGGCGCAATTGCAGCAGCGCGAGCCCGTGTCGCTTCAGTTTCTCTGGGACGCCCTGGGCCTCGCGCCCGAATGAGGTGCGTCGTGCGACGCGAACGTCCCCTCGACGAACGCGCGCAACTGCGAGAGATCCGTTTTCGCGTACGCAGCGGTTGTCTGCACCGACGCATGGCCGAGCAGCGCCTGCGCCACCGGCAGCGGGACCTGGTGGTCGACGATCATCTGTCGCGCGTAGGCATGCCGCAGCCAGTGCGGCGACGCCTGCCGCAGGCGGGCGGCCCCCTCGGGGTCCGCGTTTGCAAGACGTTCCGCGGCCGCCACGAAGATCGCCTTGACTTCGTCGTACAGGCCCGAACCCTTCAGCGAGCCGCCCTTGAGTCCATGGACCAACGCGGCGTGTTCAAGGAGCGGTGGTTGCGACGGCAGGCCGCGCAACTCACGGTAGGTCCGCAACACGGACACGCAGACCGCCGGCAGGGGAATCGCGCGCGTCCTGCGGCCCTTGCCGAGCACCGTGAGCGTCCAGCTGCCATGCCCGTCGACCTCGACCTTCGGCAACTGCGCCTCGTCGGACCACACGAGTTCGATCAGCCGCACGCCGGCATAGCGGTACAGCGCCCAGATCGCACGGCGCCGCGCGGTGATCAGGGGATCGTCGCCCGCAGCGGCTTCGGTCACCCACGCATCGCATGCGGCGAGCAACGCCGGCGGCAGCATGCGCTGGGGCGCGAAGCTCGCGCGCGAACGGCCGCCGCGCACGACGCCGGCAGCGGGGTTGGCACTCAGATACCCGGTTTCCGTCCAGTAACGGAACAGGCTCGCGATGACGGCGAGCGCCCGGGACTGCAATGCCTCCGACATCCTGCGCGGCGTATCACCCACGGTCTCCGGCGCTGGCTGGCGCAGGGCCTGCCGGTACGCGAGCAGGTCATGGCGCGTCAGGTCGGACAGCGGCCCGAGCTGTCGCGTCTCGCACCAGGTGACGAGGCGGCGCAGCTCGGTGCGGTACGCGCGCAGTGTGTGCGGCGAACGGCTCGCCCGGTCGCGCAGGAACAGCGCCGCCGCCTGGGCGTCGTCACCGACGCCGAGCGTATTCGTTGCGCTCGCCACCGCCGCGAAACGCCCGGCGCGCGCGAGCCACTCGACCAGCGGCCGGGGCAAGGTCATCAGGGCCGTGGCCTCCCGTTTCGGCTCACCGGTCGCAACAAGCTCCCCGCCTTCGGGTACCGGCTTGAAGCGCCGGCGATGCGTATGCAGCACGCGGGCCAGCACGGCGTCGGGAGCGGGCGCCGCGTCGACAGTGACCGTACGCACACGACCGCGGTCCCAGTATTCGACAGCGGCCTCATGATCCAGCAGCACACGCATGACGGCCGGCCGTGCCGCCTTCGCGTCGGCCAGTGAGGCATGACGCTACCTGATCATGCGTCCAGCGCGTATAAACGACGTGACCGAGCACATCGGCCAGATACGCGATGGCATCTCCGGCGCCGGCCGGCAGGCGCTGCGGGGGCAGCGTGCCGTGATCGATCCAGTCCGACGGGTTCATCGGGGCGCTCATGCTTTCTTCGCGCGCGTGGTGGCACTCCCTTTCGCTGCGGTCTTTGTGCGCCGAGCGCTCGCCAGCCCCGCGGAGGCGCCCGGCGGCCGACGCGGCACATTGAGCCCGGACACCACGCGCATCAGTTCGTCGATGCTGCGCATGCTGGCTCGAGTTGACGGCCTTCAGCGCGAGCGCCTCGCCGACCGCCTGCTGGCGTGTCGCCCGCTCACCGGCAAGCTCCGCTTCGAGCCGCTCGCGCTCGCCCTCGAGCGCGGCGATACGACGCTCGGCGAACTTCAGCTGCGAGGCGAACTGCCCGTGTTCCTTCTTCAGCGCCTCGCGCTGGTGCGCCGTTTCCTGGAGCAGCTGTTTCGACAGCGCCTCGTACCGCTGCTGCGCCTGGGCAAGTCCTTGCGCGTGCGCGTGCGCGTGCTCGAGCGTCGCCCGTCCGGTTGTGGGGGCATCGAGCTGGCTCTGCAGCTCAGCCAGCTCCGCGTCGCGGCTGGTGAGGGCCGCGCGCAGTTCGGTCACTTCCTGGCGCAGCAGCTCGACACGCAGCCCGGCGTCGGTACGCGCCGCCTCGGCCGCAGCGACCGCCTGCTGCGCCTCGGCCTTCAGGCGTACGACGTCGTCGAGCTGGACGGTAACGGCGGCCTGCCAGAGCGCGTGCATCTGCTCGGCGATATCCGGCGGAATGCCGGGGATCGCGATTTCGGCCAGCCCGGCGCGCACGACCTCGGCCTCGATCACGTTGAGGGCACGCGCGAGCGTGGCCGGGTCGCCGGCACCGAGCCGTGCGCGCAGTTTGCGCACCGACACGAGCTGCCGGAAGCGCGCCCCGCTCACGGGCGTCGCGTCACCCGCTTCGGCGAGCATCGCCAGCACGGTGGCGCGGATCTGTTCAGGGGTGGCGGCGGCCGGACGGGACATGGCGAGCTCCAAGCGGAAAACGGGTGATTTTTCAGGCCATTGTTCCATACATTTCTAACGTTAGAAAATCAGTTTTACTACGGGAATATATAGCTACCAAGAATAATACTTATCGCCGCCATGCAGGCCCGACTGACCCGCTCGAGAGCCCAACAGGCTGGATAAGCCCCTCCGGCTTGGTTCTTCACGCAATACAAAAAGACCAGACAGCAACCATTTGATTTATTTTGAAATTAATGTAGGGGCAGACCGGAAAACCTTGTCGCCAGCTAACCCGGTAAACGGCACGAAAAGCACGGGGACCCCTGCATGCGCCAGAAGTCGAATGTTTGGCGAAAGGCAAGGCTCGCTCGCCCTACGAATTCGGTGTGAAAGTGTCGATCACGACGACACACAAGGAAGGGCTTGTGGTCGGCGCCCGCTCGATGCCAAGCAACCCATACGACGGTCACACGCTGGCAGAAGCGTTGGAGCAGGCCGCGATCCTGACCGATGTGAAGCCCGAAGTCGCCATCGTGGATCGCGGTTATAAGGGTGTCGCTGTCGAGGGAGTGAAGGTCTACCACCAAGGATTGCGGCGCGGTATCACGAGGGGCCTGCGTGCGATGATCCAAAGGCGAAACGCGATCGAGCCTGCCATTGGTCACATGAAGGCCGACGGCAAACTCGATCGAAACTGGCTCAAAGGCGCGCTCGGTGATGCGATTCACGCTGTGCTTTGTGGCGCCGGCCACAACCTACGCATGATCCTCAGGAAGCTGCGGTTTTTTTGCGCCCTTGTTCTGTTCGCTTTGCTCAACAGCTCGACCACTGTCGTCTTCAAGGCATGAGGGCTAGCGCCGCACAAAACGATTTATTCAGGCCGGACTACTGATTCTTGATCTGGCCGCGACGCCATGGATATGGCGTGCGCAACCAGATGTCCAGGTGGTGTTAGCGAATCTTAAGCCATCAGGCGATCGGCAGCAGCAACCAAGACGGTACGCCGTCAACGCTTACCTCCGACTGCTCTCGACATGGAAGCATCCCCGATAGCGTTTAGATCTGCTAGCGTCCTGATGCTACTTTCTTGCTGCCGCGAAGTGGTGCTCGTCTATTTCATCGTTATTGTGCACAACGCCGAGTTTTGGACTCCCTGACAGGTGCACGCCACTGCGTTGAAGTACATTCAGCGTCGGTACAGGCAGAGAACTCCACTCCTGGTTCTTCCCGCCATTGTACGGCCAGATCAGAACCGGATTTCCGGGGACTGTGATGCCGCCGGAATTGTCGAGAACCATGGTCGGATATTCGACGTTCGAAATGTACGGCGGGCGTCCCACCCAGTTCCACAGTTGGCTGTTTCGTCCCAGCACGAGGTCCGCAACAATTACCTGACCCTTCTGCCCATCGAATCCCTGAATATCAAGACATTTCGTCGGATCGGCGGCCAATGTGATGTAGCCGCTATTGGGATCCATGTTCCACTGGGATAGTTTCCCGCCAATACCGGCCAATTCTTGCAACGTGACGAGCGAGCCGGCAGCCGCGCTGGTTGCACCAATGCACAAGTTGGAATTTTGCAAACTCTGGATTACATATGCTGTCATATTTGCCTCCGGTTTTGAAAAGCCGACACATCCGGTAAAAGCCCGCCTTCTACCTCGGTCGGCAGATCGCACCAACCAGCATCCATATGTGTGCCCGAATTTGGCACTGGCAAATGCATATTGAGCAACACGAATCGAAAAGTCAGAGCAAGGCACACGCTGCTTGGCAAATGAAGTCTACTGAGAAGCGCACTTTTTCATGTTGACCGGAGTCAATGACACTGCTGAGCGCTGCATCGAGCCCTCCTACGTCAGGATCAAGGCTGCGAATTTCGTGAAACTTCCTCGTTGCGAGTATTTTTTGCATCAGTCGGCGGCTTAAGACTCGCTGACACAACTTGGACATCTAGTGTTCCGTTCCGCTGATTCGCGTACATAGTCTTTGTAGCTTGGCGAGGATGGAGTCAGCGGTAGCGGTTCACATGAATGGCTCGCAGTTCTGGTTGTAGTGGGAGACAAATTGATCGATACGTTTAACCAGTTGCTTGACCGAACCAAACGAACCACGGCGGATGGCCTTGCCGGTGATCAGAACGAAGAAGCGTTCGACCTGGTTAAGCCACGAACTGTAAGTCGGGATGAAATGCATATGCCACCGAGGACGTGCTGCCAACCACGCTTTGACCTTCGGATGCTTGTGGGCACTGTAGTTGTCCACGATGCAGTGGACGTCAAGGGCGGCCGGCACCGCCTTGTCGATTTCGCGCAGAAACGACAGGAATTCCTGATGCCGGTGACGCGGTTTGCAGGTGGCGAGCACTGCACCGTTGAGCACGTTCAGCGCCGCGAACAGCGTCGTTGTGCCATGGCGCTTGTAGTCATGAGTGACTCCTTCAACGTAGCCGAATCCCATCGGCAGCATGGGTTGCGTACGCTCGAGCGCCTGACACTGGCTCTTCTCGTCCACGCACAAGACCAGAGCATTCTCCGGCGGACTCAGGTAAAGGCCGACCACGTCGCGCAATTTCTCGATGAAGAACGGTCGAGAGCTTGAAGCTTTCGCTGCGATGCGGTTGCAGACCCAACAGCTTGAAGTAACGGTGCACACTGGTCGGCGAGATCGCTGTTTCGGCAGCAATCGTACGTACGCTCCAGTGCGTGGAGCCATCGGCGGGTTTGGTGTGCAGGGTCTTGTGAATCAGCTGAGCCACCCGCTCATCGTCGATCGTGCGCGGCTTGCCGCGGCGCACTTCGTCATAAAGTCCGTTGATGCGCTGATCCAGAAACCGAAGACGCCACTTCCCCACCGTGGCGCGCGTGAGTTGCAGGCGCTGCGCGATCGCACTGTTGGGCTCTCCGTCCACCGCCGCCAGCACGATGCGCGCCCGCGTGACCAGCGCAGCCGAAATCGAGCGAGAACGTGTGATCGATATCAGTTGCAAGCGCTCGTCTTCGTTCAGCACCAGTTCCGCCTTAGGTCGCCCCATCGACATGCTGATGTCTCCCGTTCCACTGACGTCAACATGCTACGCGAACATAGATTAATTAACAACGGAACGGAACACTAGACCTCCAGTATCTGTCGATCGTCATGGAAGTCGACCGTCTCGGCAGAGTGACGGCCGCTGCCGAACGCCTGAATGTCACGCAGTCCGCGCTGTCACACATGGTCCGGAAGTTCGAGGAGCGGCACGGCGTCAAGCTGTGGACGAAGAACGGCCGCGGATTGCGTTTCAGGCACGCAGGGGAATATTTGCTAAGTCTCGCGGGACGCGTGATCCCGCAGATGGAACACGCCGAACGCACGCTGACCAATTTCGCCGAAGGTCGCCGCGGAGCGTTGCGCGTGGGAATGGAGTGTCATCCGTGCCAGAAGTGGTTGACGCGCCTGACGCCTCATTATCTCGCCGCGTGGCCTGACGTCGATTTCGACGTGCGCACCGCTTTCCGCTTCGAAGGCGTCGTTGCGCTGCTCGGCTACGAGATCGACATGCTGATCACGCCGGACCCCATCGACCTGCCTGACATCGCTTTCGCACCTGTTATAGACTACGAACTGATGCTCGTCGTGCAGGACGCGCATCCGCTTGCCGCGCGCGAGTTTGTGCTGAAGCAGGATCTGATGAACGAGGAGCTCATCACCGTTCCCGTCAGCAAGGAGCGTCTGGACATCTTCACGCGGTTTCTCGTGCCCGCGCATTGCAAGCCGAGGTATCACCGGACGGCGGAGGAGACAGAACTGATGCTGCAACTCGTCGCGGCCGGACGCGGCGTCGCGGTGTTGCCGGACTGGCTTGTAGCGGAAGAGGGCGAAGGGTTGGCTGTACGGGCCATTCGTCTGGGCGAGCCGGGTATCAGCAAATGCATCAATGTAGGTGTGCGGAACGGAGAAGAGGAAATCGCTTACATCGCGGGGTTTCTCGACCTTGCGCGAGAGCTCGGCGCGACGTGTAGTCGTCACGCTTAAAGCGAAGTACGTTGAGGCTTTGGAACCTCGTGGTTCGATCCGATGCACATACTTCTTTACTCAAGCTGCTTGTTGCGGTGTGGGTAACTCGAAGACGTTGTACAGGCCCCTACCACTCGGCCATGGGGAGATCGCTCGCTGCTGTTCGGGATCCGGACGGCAATCTGGTTGACTTCTTCGCGCCGGTCAGCGCGGAGGCACTCGCAAGTACATGAAAGGGATGCGGCAGCGGGTTCCGCTGCCGCATCCCACTCGGTGTCCGACCGCTGTCCCTCCTTCCCCCAAACAGCGCAGTGCGCCTCCGGCCGCACAAGTGAGTCCCTACTCGCCTCTCCCGCAGACGCGGTGACGTCATTACCAGGTTCATCTTGGGGGGCGAACAAGGTAAGCACAATTTCCTATCATAGGCGTTCAAGTTATTATGACTTGGTCAAGTCGCCAAAAATTGGCATATATGCTGGGCCAACTGGGCTCAGAGTTCATCCGAGATTTGCGGAAATGATTCAGCGGGCCAGGGAGGCTAAGACTTGGGTTGCCACAAATATCCCGCTTTTTGCAACCGGGCAAGCCAGGCTCCCCGCTTGCCATGACTCGACATCAATTGCGCCAGACGACGCCGGAATACGGCATCCCGCCTGGCGTTTTCATACGCTTCGGCGAGATCCTGCAACTTCTGGAATGCCTGATCGTAGGCGCTGCCCGTTGTGCGTCGCAGTTGTGCATCGATGCTTGACCACGCCGTGTCTTCCTGCTCGAGAAGTGATGTGAGGTACCGTGTGCGCTCCTCACGACGACGGACCGCGGCCGCCTGGCGTGCTTCCTGCTCCTTTTTTTCACGGATGGCACGATGAGAGGCAACCCTTGATTCGATTTCGGATATTCGACGGCGCCTGGGCAAATTCAATTGCTTTGCATTCCTACCCTTCTCCCATTTGAGAAAAGCGTTTCGAAGGGTTCGCTCCGCTTCACGGCTGCGCCCCTGTAGCAGCATGCGCAGTTTCGCCCGCATTTCCTCAACCGGCAACTTACGTAACCAGGGATCAAAGCGACTGTCTTCGCTCCCACTGGATTCTGGGGCCAATAGTGACGGGCTGGCCTCGGCTGCGGCGGCGAGCCAATCCGCATCCAGCATCAGAAACTCGGCCAGTGCTACCTGTGCGGGCGTCAACGCCTGTAATCCCGCAGGCACCGGCGGTTCGATTTCATCATCGTGTAGCTCATCATTCCCGAGGCGGGCAAGCCACCCAAGATAAAGCGGGCGAGCATCGCCGCCGAGCAGCTCGTCGCGTACAGGCAGCAGGCGCGTCATCCACCCCGCACCATCCATCTCCTCCGAGAAGCGGGCGTGTTCGCCCGAGTCATCGTTGAACGACCAGTCGAGGAGGCACCAGTCATCGACGTCCATGGCCTCGAATGCCTTCTCGAAACGGGAGCGCCTCTTTCGTCCAGTCTTGACGTAATCGCGGATGGTCGCCGCGTCAAACGTCCCGTGCGGCAGGCGAAGAAGCAGGCGGCAGCTCCCCCAGTTGGAGGAGTAGACGTGGGCATCGAAATATTGCTGTACCCACTCGAGCGGGTCGCCCTTGAGGTTTCCCCAGTGATATTCGTTGACGAAGCTTGAGGCGGTGATCGTGGCCCGCGTGGAGAAAGTGCGCAACTCTGCCTGCTGGGTCGCCGTAAGCAGCTGGTCGACGCATGCAAACTCGTAGTATTGGTATTCGCTCATGCCAGATTCCCGTCGCGAAGCGCATGGAAGAGAAGAAGGTGAATGTGCTGGTGCGCAACCCGCCGGAGCCATGAAACTCCGGGCCGACGCGAAAGCCGGAATGCTTCATGGCAAGCGCCGAAAGGCGTGCGCGTTGCCATTCTGACTTCCTTTCGGCACGCGATGCGGCGCTTTCAGCCAGCCGCGTCCGCGCCGCCCAACCGCATCCGGTAGTCCACCAGGAGCTGCTGCTGTGCTTCGAGCTGCGCGGCCAGCTTCGTGAGGTCCGCGCGGAGCGAGTCGCGAGCCTCGCGTACCTGGAGCAGCTCGGCTGCCCGCGCATCGGCTGCCGACTGCGCTGCGTCGCGCTCGGCCTCGGCGCGCGCCCGATCGGTGAGCGCACGATTGAGGGCGGACTGCAGCGCCTCGCCATGTGCCTGCTGATCGCGTGCGAGCCGGGTCGTGGCCGTCGCTTCTGCGACGAGCCGCGCGTTGTCCCGGTTCAGCTGTGTGATCTCGTTCTGCCGGACGATGGCCGTCTGGTTCGCCTGGCGTAGCTCAGCCTGCACCTGCTGGACCTGCTGCTCATGTCGGTGCGCTTCCTGTTCGCGCTGCTCGCGCGCGGCCGTACGGAAGTGCTCAAGGGCATCGCGCGCATGCACGAGCTTGGCCTCAAGCGACAGGCGGAAGCCTTCCTGCTCGGCAAGGCGCTCGGTCTGGTCGCCAACCTGCTGGGTGAGCCGCTCGACGTCCAGGTCGCGCTGATGCAACGCCACGCGAGTCCCGGCGTGCGCCTCCTGCTCCGCGCAAAGGGCGGCGGTCGCGCCAGTGAGTTGCTCCCGCACCGTGGCCAGCTCAGCGCCGAGCCTTGCGATTTCGGACTGCGCCTGCTGCTGTTGCGCGGCCGCAGCGGCGGCCTGCTGGTCGACGAGGGCTTGTGCTTCCTCGTGCAGGCGGGCTGCGAGCCGGGCTACCAGATCCTGGATCGCGTCCGAGAGCGACCCGGCGCGTGTCAGTGACGCGCCCTCATCTTCCTCCAGTTCCTTCAGGTACCGGTGGATCGTGGTTTTCGAGCCCGTGTTGCCGAGCGCGATACGTATCGCGTCGATCGATGTGTGCTGCCCCTGTGCGAGCAACGCGTCGCGGGCGCGCTTAACGTCCATGCGCGTAAGACCGGTGCGGGCCATCTGCTTCCTCGCTCGAATATCGTACTGTATTACGTACCATGTATATACGTATCACTGCACGCGGTCAAGGGCGGCCGGATGTGGGTGTGGCTGGCCTGCGATAAAGGCGGATTATTCAGTGTGATGGTCCGAATCCGGCTTGTTCCGCCGGACAACGGTACGAAATATGGAAATTGATGATCTCCGGGGGATTGCTGGTCGAATCGGGATGTCGCAACCCGGAGCGTGGACCACAAGCGTTTGATGTGTATAATTCAATTGTTTTATACACATTTACGAGGCGCGCCATGCGTACCAATATCGAGATCGACGACCGGTTGATGGCCGAAGCGCTTGCCGCAACGGGCATCCGGACCAAACGTGAAGCGGTCGAGCTCGGCCTGAAAACGATCATTCGGCTCAAGCAGCAGGAGCAGATTCGCCAGTTCCGCGGCAAATTACCGTGGGAAGGCGACCTGGATGCCATGAGGCGCGACCAGTGATACTCGTCGATTCAAGCGTGTGGATCGACTACTTCCGGGGGCTGGCTTCACCCCAAGCCAGCCGACTGGATGCCCTGCTGGGCCGGGAGGTGCTGGTCACCGGCGACCTGATCGTCGCCGAGGTGCTACAGGGATTTGCCGCCGAGTCGGCGTTCAATACTGCCCGGCAGCTGATGACGACGCGATTCGATGTCGTCTCGCTGGTGGGTCCGGATAACGCCATTCAGGCGGCCCGGAATTACCGCATCTTGCGAGCGCAGGGCGTAACGATCCGCAAAACCATCGATACGCTGATCGCGACGTGGTGCATTGAAAACGGTGCGCCGCTGCTCTTCAGCGACCGGGATTTCGATCCGTTCGTCGAGCACCTCGGTCTTCAGTCTGCAATGCGCGACGACTAACGTGCCGGTGACAGCAAACAGCAAGAAACGAAACGGAATACGAATTCACCACCGGTTTCAGGCCAGCTGCAGCTGGAGATCTTCTCCGGGCGTGCGGACCTGATAGCCCATTGCCCGGTAGCCGCGCTGGCGTTTCTCCCACATGCGCTGCAGCACCGGGTGGCCGCCATCCACATAATCGATCACCCGTACGCCGGTCTTGCCCGCATGCTCGCGGTGCAGCCGACCAGCGTATTGCTGCAGCGTGCCCCTCCACGCAACCGGCATAGCCAGTACCAGCGTGTCCAGTGCCGGGTGGTCGAAGCCTTCGCCTACGAGCCTGCCAGTCGCCAGCACCACGCGGGGCGTATCCCCGGCCAGCGCGTCAAGGGCCGCCAACTGGGTGGCGCGCGCTTTTCTGCCGAGCCGTCCGTGAAGCACGAACAGCGACTGCACCGTGTCTTGCAGCATCTGCTGGAGGCTTTCGAGATGGTCCGTCCGCTCGGTGAGTACCAGCACGTTCCGCGCCTGCCCGTACTGTTCACGTACAGCCGCCGCGATCATCTGCGTGCGCGGGGTGTCCTGCGCGAGCTGAGCGAACACCGCCTGGATTGGCGCGTCGGCCGCGACGTCCACTGCGGCGGTGAGCCTGTGCGGGAATACCTCGAGCATCTGGGGCGCGCTGGCCGGGGATTTCGCCGCATGCCGGATCGGCCCGCACAGCATGAACATCACCGGTTGCTGGCTGTCGCGCCGCACGGGCGTGGCAGTCAGACCCAGCACGTAACGGGCATGGACGGCCTTGAGCACCGCCTCGAAGGAATCCGCCGAGACGTGGTGACATTCGTCGACAATGACATGGCCGTAACGCCGCAACAGCTCGCCGCGGGCACCATCGGGCGCCACCGACTGCAGCATCGCGACGTCGATCCGGCCGGTCGCTTTCGACTTGCCGCCGCCAATCGTGCCGATCGCGCGCGCGTCGAGTGCGAGAAACGACTGCAGGCGTTCACGCCACTGGTCAAGCAGCTCCCGGCGGTGCACAAGCACGAGCGTGTTGACGCCACGCTGCGCGATCATCGCGGCCGCCGTCACGGTCTTGCCGAACGCCGTCGGCGCATGCAGGATGCCGGTGTCGTGTCGCAGCAGGTCGGTAACGGCCGCCTGCTGGTCATCGCGCAACGTGCCGGCAAACGGAACTGCAAGCGGCTCGCCGGTGCAGCGCTCGTCGCGGACGTCGCAGGCGATGTCGTTATCGCGCAGTAGCGTCATGACGTCGTCAAGGCATCCGCGCGGCAATGCAATGTGGCGCGGGCAGTTCTCGGCGCGCCCAATGATGCGTGGCTTGTCCCATACGCTGAAGCCGCGCGCCTGGGCCCGGTAGAACTCCGGATTCTGGAAGGCGGCCAGCCGGATGAGCCGGTTGAGCAGTGCCTGCGGAAGCTGCGCCTTTTCAAGATAAAGCTGGTTCGCGAGCGTCAGTGTGAGCGACGCCGGCATCGTTCCGGCCAGCCGCTTCGGCTGCGCGGGCGCTGGCTTCCACGGTTCGGCCTGGTCCTCCTCGGCGATGAACGCGACGTCGAGCGGGTGCGCACCGCCCGTGGCGCGAAAGATCACCCCCTCGATGTCGCGGCTGTCCATGGTTTGCACGGACGCGAGATACGACCACTGATCAGCGTACGGCTGAAAGCCGTCATCGACAAACACGCTCCAACCATGCTCGCGCGGGTGCTTCTGCAGCGGCAGGGCAATGAGGTTACCGAAGCCGCCTTTGGGCAGCACATCCTGGTTCGGGAAGAGCCGGTCATAGGACGTCAGTTCGAGCTGACGGGTCCGGGTACAGGTGTGGCTGATGATGGCTGAGCCCATCCGTCGCGCGTCACGTGCAGCAACGGCCGACGAGAAGAAGATCCACGCGTGAGCGCCGTTGCCTGAACGCGAGATTTCGAGCGATACGGGCACATCCATCTCGAGGCAGGATTGCCGGAATGCCTGTGCATCTTCACGCCAGCCTTCCTCGTCGAAGTCGACAGCGAGCAGGTAGCAGGTGCCGTCCGGCATCAGTGGATAGAGGCCCACTGTGCGATCGCCGGCCAGGTGCGTATAGACGACCTGGTCGTCCAGCGTCAGCAGTACACGATGCCCGCAGTCGGCGCACCGGATGCGGGGCTTTTCGCAGATTCCGGCGCGCCATTCGTTGGCGCACGCCGGCGCGTAGCCGGATTTTCCGGAATTGCGGCTTTCCCAGCGTAGCGGATAGACATCCGTGCGGCCGCGAAACAGCCGCCGGAAGAGCTGTACCTTCTGCTCGGGCGAAAGTACGCGGGCGCCCGTATTTCGCACTGCTGGCGATGGTTCGTTCCGGGCCACCCGCACGGGCTTTGCCTGTGCCTGCAGCGTTGCCGGCAGCAAGGCGGTGAGCCGCGCGATTTCGGCCTGCAGGCGGGTGAGCTCCGCGAGCAGTTCCTCGCGTGTGAAATTTTCCCAGTCTGCCTGTAGCAGCTTGCCTTCGTTCATCGCTTCACCGGCCGAAACCCTGGCTTCCATCGAGCACGCCGGCTGGCGCACACGTTCGTTGTTGCATATCATCGTCTCCGATACAGATCACCTGATTTTACCCACGAGCCATGTCTGCCATCGATCGCTACGTCCAAGCCGCGACGCGCGAAAACACCCGGCGCAGTTACCAGTCGGCGCTCCGGCATTTCGAGGTTGAATGGGGCGGCTTTCTGCCCGCGAGCGCTGACATGATTGCGCGGTACCTTGCCGATCATGCAGAAACCCTGTCGGTCAATACCCTGCGCTCGCGGCTTGCAGCGCTCGCGCAATGGCATCAGACGCAGGGTTTTCCGGATCCGACGAAGGCGCCGCATGTACGCAAGGTCCTCAGAGGCATCGTCGCGCTACATCCCGCAACCGAGAAGCGGGCGAAACCCATGCAGCTCGCGCAGCTCGAAAAGCTCACGGCCTGGCTCGATCAGCAGATCGCCAGGGAAGCCGACGGGCGCGAGCGCCTCGCGTGCATTCGCAACCGGGCGCTGGTGCTGCTGGGTTTCTGGCGCGGCTTTCGCTCGGACGAACTCAGCCGGCTGCGAATCGAGCACATAGCCGTTGAGGCGGGCCGCGGCATGACGTTGTACCTGCCGCGCACGAAAGGCGACCGCGCGCAGCAGGGCACGACCTTCAAGGCCCCGGCGCTTTCACGCCTGTGTCCGGTGACGGCCTGCGAGGCGTGGATTGCGGCGTCCGGCCTGACGGAAGGGCCCGTGTTCAGGAGCATAGACCGCTGGGGAAACATCAGCGACGAGGGACTGCATGCGGGCAGCTTCGTGCCGCTGTTGCGTGCGCTTTTCCATGCAGCACGCCTGGCCGCGCCGGACAGCTACAGCAGCCATTCGCTACGGCGGGGCTTCGCAACGTGGGCCAACTCGAACGGCTGGGATCTGAAGATGCTGATGCAGTACGTTGGCTGGAAAGACGTGCGCTCTGCGATGCGCTACATCGACGCCGCCGATCCGTTCGCGCAACACCGCATCGAATCGGCACTCGCAACACCAGGCATGGCCGTGCAGGAGCTACCGGTCATCGCATTGCCTGCGCCATAACCGCTGGATCGAGGCGTTACTCCACATCCCGTGACGGATGCGTACCGGGGGAGATTCGCTGCACGCTCAATCGCGATCCGGGTCTGCCAGATCTTCATGGCGGAGCGCTTCGAGTGGGCGCAGCACATCACGGATCGATAAAAGTCCGGCGACATAGTGATCGATCTGGTCAAGCACGTCCTCGATCTGCTCGACAATCGACACGTCCCGGGTTGTTGCCGCGAAGTTCGCGCCGTTGACGAGTGCATGCACGATGCCATGCAGGCGCAACAGATCGTCCCGCAGGCCTTCCGGATCGTTAAGGCCTGTGCGCAGTTCGTCGAGCGTATCGACCGCATCGAGCACCCGCGTCGTGTCATAGCGCGACTGCAATCCCTCCAGTGCGGCGGCATCAACTTCACCGTACGGGGTGGTGGTCACCGCGGCTCTCGCACTCATCCAGCGTTACCTCATTTCGTCGTGAGGCCGGGCCGCCCGGCCAAACAGGGCATCGTTGATCCAGCTTTCGGGCGGACGTTCCAGATGCAGCCGGTAGCGCCCGAAGCGGCGAATGTTGTGCGTCGCATATGGGCTCACGAATTCAATGTCCTCGTTGCGGACCTTCTCGCCCTCGGCCACCATGTCGCGCAGGGCCCGCATCATGTCCACCGTGTTCTGCAGGATCACGGCCGATGCGATGAGGTCATTGTAGCGTAGCCGTTTTTGCTGCTCTTCCGGCTCATTCTCGGCGATCACATCGCCGCCGAACGACAGCCATTTCGCAAAGCCGTTGTACGACTCTATCTTGTTGGTGCTCGCAGTCACGTTCTGACGCCGTTGCGATTCGAGCTGGGCGAAGCGTTTCAGTTTGACTGGTCCGAGGAAGGACTGGTTGTCGGCGGCATTTACCGCAAGCTGCAGGTTTCCCACATGAAGCTGTGCGCGTCGCGGGCGTTCTGGCTCGTGGCCTACCCGAGCCAGGGTCACGAGATGCTGTTCGATGCGCATACGCGCTCGTTCACGGCCTTCGGCGGGGTGGCCCGCCGTGGCATCTACGACAATATGAAGACGGCGGTCGACAAGGTCCACAAAGGCAAGGGCCGCACCGTCAATTCGCGCTTTGCGGTGATGTGCGCGCACTACCTGTTTGACGCCGACTTCTGCAACGTGGCCAGCGGCTGGGAGAAAGGCGTCGTCGAGAAGAACGTGCAGGACAGCCGCCGGCGTATCTGGATTGAAGCGCGCGAGCGGCGATTCGGCAGTTTCGCCGATCTGAATGCATGGCTGGCGAGCCGCTGCCGGTCGTTGTGGGAGCAGGTGAAGCATCCGGACTATCGGGAGCTGGGCATTGCCGACGTCTTCGAGCAGGAGCGCGCCCATCTGATGCCGATGCCGACACCGTTTGACGGTTACGTTGAACGCGCGGCCCGGGTGTCGTCGACGTGCCAGGTGGTGGTCGGACGCAACCGCTACTCGGTACCATGCGAATATGCGGGCCAGATGCTCAGCACGCGGCTCTATCCGGGCCGCGTGCGTATTCCACGCCAAACCGAACGCTGATTCCACGGCAAGCCGAGCACGGATTCCACGGCAAGCCGAGCACGGATTCCACAGCAAAGCGAGCGCCGATTCCACGGCAAACCGAGCAGGGATTCCACGACTGCCCGAGCGCGAATTCCACGCGTAACCGAGCAGTAAGCTGGAGGGACGGCGACGCGGGATAACCATGGCACTCTCGACGATTTTGTCGGGCGTGCGAATGTCGAATAAAAGGTTATCCATGCGTCAAATCAAGGAAGTGCTGCGCCTGCGCTTTGTGTGCGAGCGCAGCCAGCGCGAGATCGCGACGACGATTGGCTTGTCGAGCGCAACGGTCTGGGACTACCTGGATCGTGCCCGGCGCGCGCAACTGGACTTCGAGAAGGCGATCGCGTTGGACGAGGCGGCGCTTGAGGCGCTGCTGTTTCCGCCGCCACCGTCGTTAAGCCGTACACGCCCGATGCCCAACTGGCCGTTGGTGCACCGTGAGCTCGGCAGGAAAGGCGTAACGCTCGACCTGCTCTGGAACGAGTACAGGGGCCAGGAACCCGAAGGCTACGGCTATAGCTGGTTCTGCAAGCATTACGAGCGATGGGCGGCAGCCCTGCCGGTCACGCTGCGCCAGACACATACGCCCGGCGAGAAGCTGTTCATCGACTACTCGGGCAACAGACTGGGGATCGTTGATCCGCACACTGGCGAAATCCGCGAGGCGGAGTTGTTCGTCGCGACGCTCGGTGCGTCCAACTACACGTATGCCGAAGCCACCTGGACCCAGCAGCTCGAAGACTGGATCGGCTCGCATGTGCGCGCATTCAACTTCATCGGCGGCTGTGTCGAGATCCTGGTCCCCGACAACCTGAAGTCTGGCGTGCATAAGGCCGACTTCTACGATCCGGTTCTCAACCGCACCTATGGCGAGATGGGCGCCCATTACTCCATGGCGATCATCCCGGCCCGCAAACGTCGGCCCCGCGACAAGGCGAAGGTCGAGCAGTCGGTACTCCTGGCGCAGCGCTGGATTCTGGCGCGGCTGCGCAATCAGCGGCTGTTCAGCCTCGACGAAGCCAATCGCGCTATCGCGGCACTGCTCGTCGACCTGAACAACAGGCCGTTCAAGAAGCTGCCCGGCTGCCGCCGCAGTGCCTTCGAGGAGCTTGATCGCCCGGCACTTCGCCCGCTGCCAGAAAGGCCTTACCAGTACGCGCAGTGGAAGGTTGCCCGCGTCGGCATTGATTACCATGTCGAGCTTGACGAGCACTTTTACTCCGTCTCGTACTGTCACGCCCGCGAACAGGTCGACGTGCGCCATACGAAGACGACTGTCGAGATCTTCCTGCGCGGCCACCGGAGAACGTATACGACGCGTGCGGCGTGGACCTTCGAGGTCGAGTCCGCGTGGTCGCGATTCGCAAAATTCCAGTTGCTCAACCGCCTGAACTGGGCACAACTCGGCGAAGCCCTCGCAATCCGGCCAGCAATCAGCACGAGCGACGGTATTGACCTCCGGGCGGCAGATGCCTTCGATCTCGTCAGGCTGGCCGATACCCTGCAGATTGCCCGGCACGATCTTGAGAATTCATTCTGTACTGCGAATCGCTTCGATGCGCTGCTCGACGCGGCGAGCCGGTCCCTTCGCTTCTGCCAGATCTGCGCTTCGGCAGGCTTTCATGCAACACTCTTCCAGTTCACGGCGTTCAGGTGTTGCCCCATTCACGGATGTCCGCTGCGAGACACCTGCACCGGCTGTGGTCAACCACTCTCGTACCGCCTCCAGACGGGGTTCGTGCGCCGGCCATACGCCTGCCACTCCTGTGGCCTCTCCCTGCTCGCCGCCATGTCGCTTCGTCGCCTGCACGCGAAGACAGGGATCGACACAGCGGGGCTGGATCGCCTTCGTGCATGGCATCATTACTTCATCCGCTATGCGCAACTGCTCAGCCCCGGAAGGCGCTATAGGCGCGACGCCGCAGGGCAGTATCTCCCCAGCGACGAAATCCAGTCGCATTCGAGCATTCCCCATCGCCTCGCGTTTATCGGCGAGCTGCAGCAAGTTCTTTCGCTGCCGCCGCTCATGCCCCGCGTATCTCCCGTGCCTGACACTACCCTGCGAGCCAGGGGCGGCCCGCGCGCGTCGGCGTTTCGGCCGTCACGCTGCGCGTGGGCGGCCAGATGGCCACATGTTGACCGCATATGCATCATGCTGCATACAGGCGGATACGCAGAAGCCGCAGCCGCCGCCTGGCACGTTTCATCCGCCCCGTCCGGCCGGGAATCGCTTCCGCACATCATCTGCCTGACCGCAGGCTGCTGCTATTCGACGGTACAGTGCCGGCACGGTCGATCGCCCTGCTGGGTTGGCGCCTGTCCTGGGAGCAGCGCTTCAGCATCCAGACGCTCATGCGCTGTCAGGCAGAGTATCCGCCTTTCGGGCTGCTTGAGTGGCTGGCGTTCATGCCTGCGCATTTGCCACCACCCAGGGCACGTGACCGGGAGGACTGGCTGCTTCGCCATTTTATTCATGCACTGGATGAAACCTGGCGAGCATGGCGCGCAATCGCATCCGGCATGCAGGAAGGTGGCGGCTACGTCATCTCTCCACTGCTTTTCCCCACGCGCCTGCTCTGGACGGACTACCCCGACGACAGGGATGCCCTGGGCCTCGCGCGTTTGGGCGGGGCATGTCGTCCCGCGTCGCAGGCGTCCGGTGGACCCTGACAGGTCTGGATGAACACTGTTCCTGTGCGCGATCGCACTGGCCCCGCGGTAAGCGGCGTAGCGCTTATCCTGCTGTCGACACCATTGTCACGCCAGTGTCACAATCCGTTCATTGACCGGTGGTGCCGGCTTCGTGAACTCCTGCTGGGTCGAAAAAATGATTGGCAATTTTGAGCTTCTGTCTCGCCTGCTGATGGCTGCGCTGCTCGGCAGCGTGATCGGCTTCGAGCGCGAGCGGCTGAACTGGGCGGCCGGTCTGCGCACACACATGCTCGTCTGCGTCGGGGCCGCACTGATGATGCTGGTCTCGGCGTTCGGTTTTGCCGACGTGCTGGGCGAGAAGAACGTCGTGCTCGATCCGTCCCGGGTCGCCGCCCAGGTGGTTTCCGGTATTGGCTTTCTTGGCGCGGGGTCGATACCTCTGCGTGGTGAGGTAGTGCGCGGTCTGACGACAGCGGCGAGTCTCTGGTCTGTCGCGGGCATCGGGCTGGCAGTGGTTGGTGGCATGTACACGGCCGCGATCGGAGCCACGGCCATCATCATGATCATCCTGGTGGGCGTAAAGCCTCTGGAGCGGTGCTTTATTTCCGTGCGCCAGCAGCGCAGCATACAGTTGCTGGCCGAGCACGGTAGTGTCTCGCTGGATAGCGTTCACCAGGCAGATGACGCCGATCTCGACGATGTGCAGATCGCACTGTCGCGCATGAGCGCGACCGAATATTCGGCGATCTCCGCGCGGCTGGAAGCCATGTCGGGTGTGCGCGAGTGTCGACGCGAGAAATAAGGCGACAAGGCGGGGAGACAGTCGTGACACAAAGCTACGACTACGAAGGCCTCAGGCTCGAAATCGCCGTCAAGCCCGACATCACCAGACCGAGCGGCCTCGAGCCTGCAAGGCCAGGGTACGTCGCCGTCGTCAGGATATTTCAGAAGGCCAACACCGTCGCGGTGTTTTCCCCCTTGCGCTTTGGGGAAGCGGGTGGCCGGCCCTTCGCTACGGAGGCGGATGCGCTCGCGGGCGGATACAGCGCGGCGTGCAGGATCGTCGACGACCTGTTCTGTCATGACCGTCATTGAGCGCGGATGGTCAGGCGAGCGGCTCGCGCGCTGGTCACTCGATGCAGCCTGCGCGTCACCGTGGTGAACCCGCACATGGAAAAAGGCCAGCACGGAGAGCCCGCCATTATCAGCGTCACTCCTGTTCAACTGCAGGTCAACGTCACTGACCGTGTGGTCGGGCACGTGAGCAGGCGTCAGATCCGGGAACGCGGCGCCCACCTGGGCACGCGTCTCGCGCGATCGCTCATGTCGAAGCTCATGACGTTCCCGTTTCCGACATGGGCTCGCCGCCTGTCCTGCATCGATAGCGAAGTTGCCCGCGCGTATCGATCCCGTTATCCACGATCCCGGTCGTCCGGATCAGTTCGTTCTGCGAAGAAGGCAATTCGTCGTTCCCGGATGTCACCTCTTCGCCTTCATGCCCATTGGCACATACAAAGTACCTGCGTTTCATCGCCGTCGCCTCGTGGGTCTTTTCGGTCAAATGTGTGAAGAAAGCCCTCATCCGCCGGCTGCGACCAGTCGCAGGACTTCTTCTACCGGCACAGGCTTGACCAGATGATGGGCGAACCCTGCATGACGTGTGCGCTCCCTCTCCTCCGGCTGGCCGTAACCTGTAAGCGCCACGAGTATGGGGCGTTCGACGGATACCCGTTCCGCAAGCTGCCGCGCAACGTCGTAGCCGCTCATGTCCGGCAACCCGAGATCAAGGAGGATGATCTCCGGGCGGAAACCGGCGGAAACAATCTCAAGTGCCTGCCTGCCGGTGGTAGCGATGCGGACATCGTGACTGTCGAGGACCTGCGCAAGTGAGAGCGCGGCGTCGGAGTTATCGTCGACGATCAGCACGCGTCGAGGCGGCGATGCCGGTTCAACGTCGGCCGGTTCGCTTTTTTCGCACCGGGCGGGCGGCTCATTGCACAAGGGAAGGCTGACCGTAAAGCGACTGCCGCGTCCCGGCCCCTCACTCGTGGCGTCAATCGTTCCGCCGTGCATGACCATCACCGAGCGCGCCACGGACAGCCCGATGCCCAGTCCTGCCTTGGCCGCCGCGCCGCCATCAGGCGCCTGTCCGAACATTTCAAACATCGAGGGAATGAGCGACGGCTCCATGCCGATCCCGTCATCCTCAACGGCGATCGAGACGCGGCCTGCCGTGCTACTTACGCTGACACGGATGTGGCCGCCATCGCCTGCGTACTTCACGGCATTGTCGACCAGGTTTGAAAGCACCTGGGTGATGCGGATCGGGTCGCCCCGCACGAACAGCGGCGCCCCCTGAATGCCGAGGACTTCCAGCTGGTGCCGGTGTGCGGCCGCAGCCGGCGCGTGGATCTCGACCGCACTCTCGATACAGGTTCGAACGTCGAAAGTCTCCTCGCTCAGGCGGAGCTTTCCTGCAGAGATCCGTGACAGGTCAAGCAGGTCGTCGATCAGGTGGGCCATATGCCTTGCGTGCCGCTCGATCACATCCCGAATCCAGCGAAGCTGCCGGGGATCGGTTTCCGGGCGGCTCAGCAGATGCGCGGCATTGAGAATGGGCGCGAGCGGATTCCGGAGTTCATGGGCGAGCGTCGCGAGAAATGTGTCCTTGTGCCTGTCCGCATCTCTGAGTGTCTGCTCGGCGCTGACGCGACCGGTGACGTCGGCCAGCGTCCCGACGAGAACCTGTCTGGACCCCGACGCATCGTTCATGAACCGCGCCGAAATTTCGACCATGCAGTGAGCACCCGTCTGGATTTTCCGGATGCCGACCACGACGTGAAATTCTCCTGACGATTCCTGCGCCGTCTTGAGCATGTCCCGCAGACGCGTAACGTCCTCAACGCGGGTAACGGTTGCAACAAATTCTTCCTTCCCGAGCGGCCCTTTCGCTGCGGGCTGACCGGTGATCTCGTACATTCGCGCGTTTTCCCAGACAGCAGCGTCGGTTACGGGATCCCATTCGAAGATTCCCAGACCTGCTGCCTCGGCGGCGATGCGCAGGCGTGCCTCGCTCCTGCGCTCCGCAGCAAAGGCACGATCCCGTTCGCCCAGCGCCTCGTCAACGCGCCGATCCAGCTGCGCCTGGTACTGCCTGACGGCTCCGCGGATGGTGTCGCTGAAGAACTGCTCGACGGCTTCGTGGAGGGCGGCCTGGCCAGCCCGGGTTGGGGCTTGCGCGAAGTAATCGCGCACGAACGCCTGAACGCACCGCTGCAGCAGATCGAGTTCGAGATAGAGTTCGTCGAGCGCAAAGCCCTGGCGCCAGCGCTCACCAGCGTGGAGGCGCGCCCCGTGAAGGGCACGCATGACAACGTCGTCCGGTGCGGGTTTATGGCTTAGCAGCGCGCACAGCTCATCGAACAGGAGGGGAAGCTGGTTCATCAGGCCGACCACTCCCTCGCGGGTAAGCGGGCGGATATGCATCTGCTGGCTCACCATCCGCAGCCAGCGCCGCGTCAGTTGTGCCCGCCGTTGCATCAGGTAATCGGCTAGCCGTGCGCCGACAGGATGGTTCCCATCAGTCATGGTGCGGTGCTCTCGTGTGGTTATTTGATGTTTTCAGCGTCCAGCGCACATTGCTCCAGGCGGTAAGGCAGCGCCAGTGTTGCCAGTGTAATGGTAGACGCCCGGCCCTGCGGTCGCCCGTAAATTATGTGGAAAGCATGAAGTTCAACGCACGCGCGTTCCGCGCGGGAACGTGCGTGCGCGCAAGACACCATCAAAGGGCACGGGATAATGGATACACCGGAGGACGGCAGCCCTAACTTGTGTGGCACACCGAGCCGTTAGCTGCCGGGTGCAGTGTACTGGTGGAGCAATTCGAGAAGGCGTGCTGCGGGGAACGGCTTGCGCAGGAACGCAGCGACCGGCAGCCTGCCGGGCGCTGCGGCGACCGCCGAGCTCAGCACGACCGGCACGCCGGCAAGTCCCGGATCCCTTGCCAGCGCGCGAATGAGCGTTTCGCCGTCCATCACCGGCATCATGTAGTCGGTCACGACGATGGCCGGCCGCTCTGCGCGGGCACAGCGCAGCGCCTGCGCCCCGTTGAGCGCCTTGATCGCATGAAAGCCGTCGGACTCGACGAGCGCGGCCAATGCGTCCAGCAACCGTGGGTCGTCGTCCACCAGAAGTACGGTCGCCAATCCGTTCCCCCATTAATCTGAGCATAGGCAGCAATGCGCGTACCCAAGCCGTCGCTGAGGGAAACGCGGCGCCGCCAGTGAGCCAGAATGGAGTCCTGGTGTCTGCGCACAGGTCTTTCGTTTCGCTGTTGGCGATGAATGGTTGACGGTTTCTATCCGGCAAAGGGGAGCTTATCGCGCCCGGAAGATAAAATACGTGTGGCGCGAAGGCGCCGTACCGACAGGCTGAATACTTTCTGGAGGCCGCATCGCTGACGACGGAATCGATCAGCGGTCGTTGTGGAGACCAATGCCAAAGAACGAAAAACGCTCACGCTCCCTGCAATTGGCACAACGGCTCTCTCGCTGGCTATCGGTGCCATCCATCGTCATTGCTTCCGGGATGGTAACGGCCCTTTTTATGACTGCCCTGTGCGCCGCATCGCTCTACCAGAGCCGGCTGGACGCCATGGCGCGCACATCGGAAACTTCGCGCAACCTGGCCGTCATGGCTGAGCGTGACATCGAACGCAATTTCGAGCTGTACACCCTGTCACTGCAGGCGGTAATCGACGGTGTGAACGATCCCGAGATCATGCAGTCGGTGCCGCGATTGCGGCACGAAATGCTGTTCGATCGCGCCGCAACGGCCACCTATCTAGGATCGATCCTGGTACTCGATGCTGCGGGTAATATCGCGATCGATTCCGGGAGCGACGTGCCGCGCAAGGCCAACTTCGCCGACCGGCAATACTTCACGGTGCACCGGGACAACCCGAAGGCTGGCCTTTACGTCAGCGATCCCTATATGTCCCGGCTTCGTGGCGGTTCGCCAAGCATCGCGCTCAGTCGCCGGATTTCGCGGCCGGACGGTTCGTTCGCGGGCGTCGCCATGGTCGCGGTCGATCTCGAATATTTCCACCAGTTGTTCGCCGGACTGTCGCTGGGCCCGCACGGGTCCGTCGCGCTGATCGGTCGGGACGGCGCGATGATCATGCGACAGCCCTACGACCGTAAGGTCATTGGCCGGAATATCCGGGATGCCAGTACGTTCCGGCAGTTCATCGCAGCACCGGAAGGCAGCTTCTCCGACACCTCGACGATTGATGGCGAGCAGCGGCTGTATTACTTCAGGAACTTCCCGCATCTCCCGCTCATCATCATGGTGGCCGATGCTCATTCCGACATCTACGCTGCGTGGCGACATCGTGCACTGACCATCGGCTCGCTGATGGCGGCTTGCGCTCTTGGCTTCGTCGGTCTTTCCTGCGCGCTGGGCGCGCAACTGCGCCGCCGGATGCGCGCGGAGTCAGAACTGGCTATGCTGGCCCGCACGGATGGCCTGACCGGACTGAACAACCGCCGCACGCTCGGCGAGATCCTGGACAGGGAATGGCGTCGCGCCAGACGCACGCGCAACATGTTCTCGCTGCTGTTTGTCGATGTGGACCGGTTCAAGGCATACAACGACACCTACGGGCATCAGGCAGGCGACGATACGTTGGCCGCTGTGGCCAGATGCATCGGCGAGAACATTCGCCGGCCAACGGATAGCGCTGCCCGCTATGGCGGCGAAGAATTCGTGGTCGTGCTGCCAGACACCGACCCGGAGGGCGCCGCGTCGATCGGGGAAAAAATCCGCGCGGCGATCAGCGATCTCGCGATCGAACATGCCGGCAGCGAGTATGGTCGTGTCACTGCCAGTATCGGTGCGGCAGCCTGGATGCCAGACAAGGACGAAGACGTGACCGCAGTCATTCGCGCGGCCGACGAAGCACTGTACAACGCGAAGGCGACGGGTCGAAACAAGGTTGCGCTGTCCACTGCACCTGCGGCGTGATCTGCACCAGCAGGGACTTGCGATCTCCGGCAGCCCGACATAAGGCCGTATTGACTGCCGTTGCCCTGGCAAGAGCACAACCGGGTTTCCACCGCTCACAGGAGAACGTATACGACGCGAGCGGCCTGGACCTACGAGGTCGGATCTGCGTGGTCGCGGTTCGCAAGATTTCAGATGCTCAACCGCCTGAACTGGACACAACTCGGCGAGGCCCTGGCAATCCTGCCAGCAATCAATACGGGCGAGGGTATTGACCTCCGGGCGGCCGATGCCTTCAGGCTCACCGACCTGGCCGACACCTTGCATATCGGCCTGCACGATCTTGAAAATTCGTTTTGCACTGCGAATAGCGGCGATGCGTTGCTCGACGCGGCGAGCCCGTCGCTGCGATTCTGCCTGATCTGTGCTTCGGCAGGCTTTCATGCAACGATTTTTCAGTTCACCGCGTTCGGGCGCTGCCCCATTCACGGATGCGTGCTGTGCGAGGCCTGCACGGGTTGTGGGCGACCGCTCCCATACCGCCTCCACGCAGGGCTCGTACGCCCTCCGTATGCCTGCCCGGCCTGCGGCCACTCCCTGCTCGCCGCAGCCTCACTTCGTCGCCTGCACGCGCAAACCGGTATCGACGCTACGGGGCTGGATCGCCTGCGTGCTTGGCACGACTACTTCTACCGGTACGCACAGCTGCTCGGCCCAGGCAGGAGGCGTATCCGCGATGCGGCCGGACAGTACCTTCCCGGCGACGAAATCCAGGCGTACTCGGATATTCCCCGTCGCCTCGCGTTTATCGGCGAACTGGAGCGACACCTTCGCAGTCCGCCAGAGTTGCCCAGCGTCGATCCCGTACCTGGCGCCAGTGCACGAAGCGGGGGCGGCTCTCGTCCGGCAGTGCGGCAGCCGGCGCGCTGCGCCTGGGCAGCCGATTGGCCACACGTCAACCACACATGCGTCACGCTGTGCGCCATTTATAGAAAGATCCAGAAAAATCGTGTGTGCCGTCTGGCGCGTTCAATCCGGCCCGTACAGCCAGAGGACGGGTCCGTTCGCTATTCGCCCGAATTCGGGTTGTTGCTGTGCGACGGCAATACCTCTGCCCGATCGATTGCCCTGCTGGGATGGCGCCTGACCTGGGAGCGGCGCTTCAGACACTCACGCGCTGCCAGGGAAATTATCCGCCTTTTGGATTGCTTGAATGGCTGGCCTTCATGCCCGCCCATTTGCCGCCCTCAGTCGCCCGCAGGAGTGGCTGCATCGCCATTTCGTTCACGCACTGGGTCAAACCTGGAACGCGTGGTGTGCAATCGCATCCGGGATGCAGGAAAGCGGCTGCTACGTCCTCTCGCCGCTGCTTTTCCCCACGCGCCTGCTCTGGCTGGATTTTCCCGACGACATGCATGCGCCGGAGGTTGCGGATCCCCGCACGCGTGTTGCCCTGCATAGAGGAACTGCAAACGACACCTGACATGATTTCGAATGCGGCGCCAGTCACGCTTATTGTTGCCTCAGTCACGCAGCCAATGACTGTATAGCGATGCATTCCAGAATGCGTCTCGACGATGTTACGGGCGCGTTCAGCATGAGAAACATCGTCCGCGCACCGTCGGCGAAGGTGCGTCGCCAACTCGCGGTATCGGTAAATGCCGAAATGGCCGATCGTTGCGCTCGTGCTAGGATTTCCCCAACAGGGGAGGAAAAGCGATGGCAGTACACGCTATAACTGCGGTTCGGATGGACGGGAATTCGCAAAGGGTCACACACGTGCTTTGGGGCCAGGTGTCCGTGAGTGGAGAACAATTTGAGGTCGCTCCGCACCCATCACCTGTAATCGAAGTGGCGGATGCACTGGCTAAGGGCGACACCGTCGTAACGGTCTTTCCACTGGATGGACAGCGTGTCGCCGGCCCGGAGGTCCGACGCGTTATCGACGAGGCTGGACGCGAAGGCATTGAAATGGTGGTCGCTGATTCCGATGCGGGTCGAACGCTCGCGGACCTGCCACGGCTTGATCACGAATAGAACGCTAACCGGGTCGGCTCCATCGGGCGCAGTACCCCCGCCCATGTACTGACGCCGAGCACTTGCCTTGAGTGATTCGGTCCCCGTCGATGGGAATGCGGTTACCTGTTCGGATACGTCCTTTGATGCCTATCGCGGCTCGGAATTTGCGCATCGAAGGACATTCCGTTGGTAAATCTTCCCGCCGGCGGGAAAGGAGTTAAGTCATGAACGACCGAACCATTTGCATAGGCGCACAGGAATACAAGGTGACCGCTGTGTCGAGCGGTCTGGGGCGCTGGATTGCGCGCATCGTCCACACTGACCACGCGGCTTGCCCGGCCACCATGGAGGTTGCCGATATTCAAGGTGACTTCGGAACGGTTGAAGAGACCCTTGATTCCGGCGTCCGCCTCTGCAAGCACATGGCGAAGCGTTTCGCGGTGCAATAACTGCTCAAAGGCCCCACACGCTTGTCTCAGATGAACACGCTTCACCTCCCGCGCAGTCGATGCGCTCGATCTCCGCGATGATCAGAGCCTTGGCTCGCGCCTCGGTGTCGATGGCTTCCACCATAGCGCAGGCCACGGACACAGAAAGGTGTTGTGAGGCACTGAAAGGCTTCGAACGCGTAGCAGGCAGCGGCGAGTGCCATGTCGCCAGGTGCGAGTTCTGATCGTCTTGCGTGGCCGCCTTCCACCTGCCGCGCTCGTTCGGCTAGCACATCGCGCTCTGCGTCGCTCATCCTTTGCACAGGTTTGCCAATAATCTCTGAGGTCGACTGCGCGACCGCACCTGTGGGTAAGTTCGCGGGAGTTTCCAAACCTGCACGCTCGTAAGGCTGCCTGGGTGTAGACTGAACTGGCTCGACGGGTGCTGCTTCCACCAAGAGGGACGCATAGCCATTGTTGCCATCCCGGGCGTGCGTCGGCACCTCATAAGGAGGTGGCAACTCGTCGAGCCATGCCTACACTTCGCTGCCAGACTACATCTTGCCCAGCACAGTGGGAAGCTCAGTTCGAAGCGGTCCGCACCAGCTGCGGCAGCAGGAGCACCGGGAGCCGCGTAGAGCGGCGCCAGAATCGGAAGCAGCGCGCGCCAAGGGCACGTCTCGGATATGGGGCGTCCTTGTCAGCCCGGTGCGGGAAGTCGATTTCAGCACATGCATAGCATTACGCGGACACTTGCATTTTGTGCTGCGCATGTTATTTGCTCATCGCCTTTCGTCATGCGAAAACCTTCCGGAGCCAGCCATGCAATTCATTTTCCAGTCCTGCCTGATCAGCGCGAGCGCAAGCATCGATGACGGGAGAATCGTGGCGAGTGCGAGAATCTTCGTTCCGGCGTCAGATGGTTCACTCGAAGACGATGTTCACGACCTCTGCCTCGATGAAAATTTCATCGACGAGAATGAGGCTCTGGCTTTTGCGCTCGAGCGTGCAGTGGGCTGGGTTGAAGAGCACTGTGTGAGCGAAATGTAGTCCGCGCATATCTGCCCGTGCCCGCATGATCGAGGCACTCTTTGCAGCGTGGCCCGCGCTCAGTTGAACCGGCGTCGAAATGCGGTGGCTCATGGAACCAGCGCGGGAACGCGCATAGCAGACACCAAATTCGCGGTCGACGAAGGCTCGCAAGAGTTCGATCGCCGATCAAGTCAAAAATCGAATCACCGGCGCCCGAGAGCCCGGGCGCGCTAACACCGCACGATCCCGCTCTCGCCTTCCTCCAAGATGCCGACAGCCGCAGTGCAGGCACATCACATGCTCGACGTTGGATTCACAGGACGGCGAACATGCGATTGGCCCGCTCTATGCACCCCCGCAGCCCCACGCACCGGCAAAGCGTGACGGTATGGATCGCGCTCTTCGCCGTTCCGCGAACAGCCGCTGCGCCGAATCCCGGAGGTGCGCCGCCGATATTGTCGGTGCAGCGCCAAGTCGACGGGCCTGGTCCACCCAGTCAGCAAGGAGCAGGTCAATGTTCGCATCAATGAAATCGGCAAGAGTCATACGGCATCTCCCGGAAGCGGACATTTGCTACAGCCCTCAGCGCGGGCTACACATCAGAGGGCAATTCCTTCGGGCACCAGAGCGCTGCTATTTGTTTCGATAACGGCAGCTGCAACGGCCGCGGCGCGGCTACCCGCCTCAATGCAGGGTCACGCTCTATTCAATCAGCCAGTGGCGTACGGCACGCAGCGAACAGCTTCGACCAACGTTTGCGTAGCATCGGCATTCTGTGAAGCGAGGAAGCATCGAAGGACGAACGGAAACGCAGCTGGACCGATAACTTCTCTTATCGGTCCAGCATCAAATCTGGACTAAACTGGCGGTCATGAAAACGCATGAGACTGAACCCGTCCGGTTCCCCGACGACGCCGAACTCGCTGCACTGCGCGCGTGGTATGCCGGACTCGACGCCCGTACGGCTGTCGCACGCTATCTGGGCGAGCGCAAGGCGCCGGGAATGTCTGCTCGCGGCGTGCTCGGACGCATCCGGCGCGCACTGGTCGCATTCGCGACGAGTCGGCACCGTCCCGACCTGGCACAAACATTCGATGCGCGACCGGCAGCGTCGGCTGATACCGTCGCGCACACGATCGAGGCGCTGCGCCGCCTGCCGGCACCGGAGCCGCACATCGCCGACGAGATCGACCGATGGTTGGCGCCGCGCGTCGTGGCCGCCCTGCGTGCGCATGGAATCCGGACCCTCGCGGACCTGACCGTGCGGATTCCGCGCCGGCGGCGCTGGTGGACAGCGATCGCCGGACTCGGCACGGCAGTAAGCGATGAATTCTCCACACCGAATGTAGAATCGTTCGCAACCAGCGGGCGAGCGTAGCTGCATCGCGACGGTCGCGATCGACCGGCGATGTCTGCGTCAGGATGGTGAGCCTGTGCGTCGGGCT
>NZ_JBFRCB010000015.1:0-93306 GCF_040965375.1 Paraburkholderia sp. EG286A | reverse complement strand
AAACGCTTTCAGATCAACCAGTTGAAAAACCGTCAAGTTGCAAAAGCGTGTGAGGCCGCTCAGCCTAGCTGCAAGCGGCTTCTAACGCCGTTACCGCCAGAAAATTCACGAAAAGGACGAATACCCCATGAGGCAATCCTGCCCGCGGCGAGCCGTGCAGGGACAGACGTCGCGCCCGGTCGAGCGGCTGGGCTGGGCTCAGCTCATGGGTCAATACGCAGCCACGAGCGCCGCGACGGGCGGCGCAAGCGACTCTGACCGGCAGCGCGAGGGCTACGAATTTGAAGTGGAGATTCATATCGAGCAGGATGCTGGTCAGAATTGCCGCCTGAATCATAGTGGCGCCCCAAGTCATCGCGCAATGCGGCTGTAAAGATAAGTCTTCTTATCCTAAGACATCCATTTATCTATTAAACTGCGCGATTTCAAAAATTGCCGGATGCGGTCCCGCGCCCCGCCCTCCGCTGAACCCGTCGGCTTGCCCGGTGCCAGTGAACCCGCAATCGTCAACTCCAGTGCGATGAAAGCGCGGCTCCTGAGCTTCGCGTCAGTCCAGGCGTTTGCATCTGTCGACCCTCCGCGTTCGCCCTGGTAACTCGCGACGGCGCTAGAGCCGATATAAAAAATGGCGGTTCACGAGGCGTAGAATACGCCCTTCAATCAACGCATCCGGATCCGGGCGCGGCGCCGCGAATACCCTGAAAATCCAGCCTCCGAGTGTGTCGTGGGTTGGCGAACGGGCGTGTTATCAGCCTGACGGCAAGAAAAAACGAAGCGCTCCATGTGACTTCGTACAAGGGTGTTCTCCATGCAGCCAGGCATCGGAATATGGGCGTCTTGCCTGGGCGGCTCGCCAGGCTTGGGGAAGCGTGCGTAGTACGGCATCAACTGATTAGAGAACGAAAGAAACATGCAAACCGTTGCGGTACTCGACTTCGAAACAACCGGGCTTTCGCCGAATCTGGGCGACCGCGCTACCGAGATTGCTGTCATCCTCCTGCGTGACGGCCAGATTGTTGATCGTTACCAGAGCTTGATGAACGCAGGACGGCGCATCCCGTCCGATGTCGTTGCTCTCACCGGCATCACGAACGACATGATCGCGTCGGCTCCTCCTGTATCGAAAATCATGAGGGAAGCGGCAGCGTTCGTTGGAAACCATCCCGTCGTTGCCCACAACGCCGGTTTCGACAAGCGGTTTTGGCAGGCAGAACTGGGGCTTCTTGGAGTGCCAGCGGAGCATTCATTTGCCTGCACGATGCTCGTCGCCAGGCGGATCTACCCACGCGCCCAGAGTCACCGCCTGTCTAGTTTGGCGGAGATGCTTCGGTTACCGGAATCGGGTCGTGCTCATCGGGCGATGGTCGACGCTGAGGTCGCCAGCCATCTATGGTGCCGATTGCAGCACGACATCGCTCAAACTTACGGGCTGAAGCGAATCGATCACGCCCTCATGGCTCGATTGCAGAAAACCAGCAAGGCGAAGGTCGCGACATTTCTGGGCTCGCTGCCTAATGGTGGGCACTAAAGTAGCCAAATTCAACGGCGAACTCTCCACGGAACTGAGGACACGCTTACGAACGTAATGCGCGATGGCACGCCTAAATGTCGAGATTATGCGAAACGCGTAAATAGGCGCCGTTGACTTCCTTCTTGGAAATTTTCTTGGGAATATGACGCTTTCGGCGACTACACTCTCATCTAGCAAGCGCCGAGGGTCGGCAAGCGTATATATGGCGGTTCCGGTATCCGCCTAGTTGCGGCTAGGGGCTTGACCGCAAACGCCACGGCATTGCGATGTGAGAAGCGACAATCTTGGACTCAAAAATCCGATTGGGAGGCTTTTATGGCCGATGACTCATATTTAACTATCAAGCTCAATGAAACGTATGCTCCATTTCCTCCCCCGACAAGCGTGACGGAAGCATATGCGCTCAAGATTTTGGATTTTATACAAGAATTGGGTGTACAGGACAAGGGCATAATAGCCGTCGCGACCCCGCAGGGCACGAAGATCACCACCGTTTACGTGGCCTTGTCAGCAGGCCTTCTAAGCGGCCTGACCGAAAAAATAAAGGGGGGATACAGCGCAATCGAAAAACGCATGCAGCAAGGATTCGAGAAAGTATCGTTGCGGCTTTGCACAGACATTTCTCTGGTTAAGCAGCACTGCAAGCGACCAAGCTGCGCTGAACCAAAAATTCTCTCCGAGATAGTCAAGCTTGGCAAAAAAATAGGAAGTCTTTGCGTAATCGGCTTCCCGGATAACGAAATAGAAGGCTACGTTGTGATCGGTACGAGCAATACAACCTATCTGCACCCATGCCAGGATTGCAAAAATTTGGGAGGATCTCACTCAGAACGCCTCAAGTAGGGATAACCGCGCCCGCTTCACTACAAACGGATTTCCATAGCTGTTCTCAAAAGCGCCCTTGGCTCACGCCTTGGGCGCTTTTTTCGTTCGTGTTATCCCCACGACCGGGAATCAGCCAGCGATCAGCAATTTCGTTCGATCCTTTCCAGCGATCCACGCCGGAGCCCTACCGCGACCGCTCCACGTTGCGCCTGATACCGGATCAGCGTACTTAGCTTCAACAGGCCCCCTTGCCGTACCCGCAGATTTCGCGCGAACCGTCCGGATTTGAACGATTTCGTGCAACCCGTAATCGTCAACAAGCTTGCGAATCTGCTCCAGGACGGCGGGAATTTCCGTTTCCTGTGCTTCTCGAATCTTTGCTTCCAATTCCTCGCGTTGCGCCATAAGCTCGCGGTAACCCGCTTCTCTAACAACTGCCATTCCGTCCCCCGGTTTGATTGGTCCAGTAGCTAAAGCGCTACAGGTCAAAATTATAAACTTGCGCCAGTACCCGTCATGTAACTCCAGCCTCGGACAGAACGAGCACTTCGCACATGAGACTGCGGGAAGGGAATGCGCGCGACGGTCGCGCCTCAAAAGAATGCCGTGCCCATCCGCCAGGAAAGGCTACCACGTTGATTCGCCCGCGCAGCACGGCCCAATCTAACAATCGTTGACAGTTGTAGAGGAAATGTTCACGTAGCATTGTTTTACGTAAAGACAGACATAAAAGTCATGCTCCCGCGACCTGTCGCCATCCTTGCCACCCTACTCCTAAGCGCCGCGATTCTTGTCCTCGGTTTGATCATGACCGGACTTTGCCTGTAACGCCCCGTTGAATACGCACACATAGTTCGCCTCAACTGCGGCGGCAATGCCAATGGTGCGGCGGCACGCCCCGTCAATGAGAAGGCTAGCCACGGCGTTTTAGTCTTCTGGGTAAATCGTGGAGAACGCTTCGTGACCGACCGTGAATATATCGAACACGCAGCGCGTCTATACAAGGACCAATGCGAACAGCGTGGCTGGATATACCATCCTCCGTCCGCCAATCTATCCGAAGTTGTGAGCGACGGTCACTATAGGAACGTCGTGCTGCGAAACGAGGCTGGCGAACTGGCAATCTACCGCATAGGCAAGCTTGTGATGCTACGAGTTAAGTGAAGCCCCGATAGCTTATCGAAGCGGCGATACAGAAATGCCCCGCTGACGGCTTCGCGCGCCCCGCGCCAGGTGCGGGTTCTTTTCATTCGTCGTCAGCGCGCTGTATGTCCGTCTTGCCATTCATGTCAATCGACAACCTGAACAACTTCGTTTCACCAGGCTTGAGCGCGGTTTCGCGCTGGGTCCATTCGCCTTTCACAAGCGAGCAAAGGCCCTTGCCTTGCGGGTCGCGCCCAGAACGCAACAGGACTTCTCCGGCCGGGACGATGAAGCGCGCGGTTTCCCCTGTATCGAGGCGCGCAGCAAGCTTGCCATTGATTGAGACGGCATAGAAGCATGCGCCGCCAGTGAAGCCCGAATCACGCGTGATGACAAGCATACCGGAGTCAATGCCTGGCGGTACGGTCTGGTACGCCGTTACGCGTTCGCTGGGAGCCTTGGTTGCTGATGTTAGCGACATTGGTTCGGATGCGCAGCCCGTAAGCGCGATGGCCCCCGCGAGTGCGGCGGCGCGAATGATGCTTTTCATTGTTTTCCCTGTTGCTTGTCGTCAGGCTTTCACTTCAGGAAAACCATAACCATCGAGAATACGAAGGCGACAATAACGAGTATCCTCCATACCATCTGCTCCCCTTCGCTGCGACTGTTGATGTACGCTGCCAGATGGCTCTTTCTGCGATAACGGCGCTTTGCCATTTTTTTCCCCGATGTTGTTATCCGCCTCATTGCATTGGGCGCGTGCTCAGTGTATCAGCCGGTTCGCGTGCATCAAAGACAGCCAGAACACCACGGCGCTGTCATTTTCGCTTGTATGCCTTGGATTCGGGCGCTGAAAAAGCGCCCCAATGTGCGCCCACCCACCAACCGTCCAGGCGCTTCGTTCCCACCCCCTGAGTAGCAGGCTCCCGGAGCTGTTCCTGGCCAGTATGGGCAGTCGGAGACGTAGAGCGCAGCGGAACGGCCCCTTCAGCCCAAGACGGCCCTCTTTTCCCTATTCCTCACTTGCTCAGAGCGAGCGAAGCGAGCTACTGCCGAAAGCGGTGCGCTGCGTAGGGCGCCAGCCCGAAGGCGCGGTGCTTTCAACGTCAGCATGACCAGCAATCCGGGAATCCATCTGGGGATCGGATTGCGGCCGTCGTAACCTGGCAAGGCCGATCGATAGGGAAATTCAGTGCGCCCATGTCAACCGCAGCAAGGCGCGTGCGAAGCTGAAGGGAGCGACAACTGACGAGCAACGCGCCAAGGCACAGGCCAATTTCGACGAGTGGCAATCCGTACTCAATGACCTGATCGCGCGTCGCGACAACGTACTAACCGAAGCGGCGTAATCATTCGCGCTATCGCGTCTCACGACCTCCCCCGCCCGCAACGGCGGCGGCGAATTTATATATTTCGAGCAGCGAAAATTAGATTCGAAATTTCCACGCTCGACCGCAAAAACGGCTCTGTCTGTCGCTCGCCTGCCAGCAGAGATATTGAATCTTTCCAAAACTCTCCAAAACCTCTGATCCTCCCTGCTGGCGGGGAACTCACTTCGCAACCAAGTCGGAACCACAGATCGTTCCTGCGGCTGCGGCGCGTGGCTGGACCATTGGAAGAAATACACTGGCGCATCCACTGCGCCGCTCTGCACGGTCTCAGGGTGCAACGAGACCGCCACTGTTGGAGCGCACGTGGAACTCCACAAGGTGGAAAACCAAAAGGGCAAGAGCTATATCGCACCGATGTGCGCGACGCACAATGGTAAGCACGGGCTTGCGCTGCAATCCAAGCCGGGTATCAGGCTCGCACGCGGGAACGTGAAGGAAACTTGCGGGCAGGCGTAAAAGCTTCAAGTCGGATACGCCCCGTTGCCGAGCGAGGCGTTTCCGATCTCACGCGCATGCGTCTTTGGGGGTTTCAAAAACCTGCTAGATCGAGACTTTGGCCAATTGACTGTTTAGATACAACAGGGAGCAAAGCAACGATAATTTCCATTCATGGGGCGCGGACACGAATTTCGGCGCTGATGAGAGCCAACACATGCAAGCGTTGGCTCCCTTCAATATTTCATCACGAACCGTCAGATGGATATCGTGATTCATTTGCGAGTGGAACCATTTCAAGATATCTCTTTTTTGCAGATTCAAGAATGCGTTGCTTATGCGGGAAATTCAGAATAGATCCGTGGAGCATCGACATAATTTTATCGAGACTCTCCCTATCTTGAGGCGGTTTAGTACCACCGTACAGCTTAAGCAAAATAATCTCGTCCACATCAACGCGCATTACGTGTCTATCTATGATGTCCAACCGCCGTTCAATTTTAGAGCCGTAACCTGAATTCGACTCTTTGATAACGGGCAACAACATCACCCATCCTTCTGAATGGTGTGTTTTCAACCTGCCGACGTTGATTACATGATCACCGTGTATATGTTTTAGGGCGAGATCCATTCTCGCGACATGTTCTGGTAGCGGATCGTGGCGTTCTATCCCATTCGGCCCAATCGTTCCACGAGGGATAAAGCATCGCCTTATATGCACTTCCATAGCATCGCGATATCGCCGGTAGCGGACTCGGACCCAGACAGCTTCGTATCGCTCCTCCCCGTATTCTTCGTTGACCACCAAGCACGCGTTGTCCAGTGTGTGCCCATCTAGGCTTCGGATCGTCAGCCCCTTACTTTCCGCCCATACGCTGAGCCCACTGAACTTGGCAAACATTGCTGGTGGAAATGCTCCATCGTTGCTTATGATGTGGTCTTCAATATTCCATCGCGCCGTCATCAGAAAGGCACTTGCGCCATCCGGAAGCGGATCATGCGGAAGAGGTTGTCGATTATTCATATCGGTTGATTCTGCAAGTACTTACACGGACAAAAACACAAAATCTTGACACATCAATGCATGTCAATGAACCGATTCGCCTGAATCGGCTCGTTAGAACTCGAAATCATTTGGAGCGTCGTCGCCTGGCTCCTCCGGTGAATCTCTCCGAATGGCTATTCCATCGGAAATATCCCTTGTGTGGAACATAAATTTCGCCAACCAAAGACCAAATTGATCATCGATTGAGTTTAATCGCTTAAGAAGCTTCTCACGCTGACTAGCATGAGTATCAAAGTATTTTTTTGCGAATCTAAGCTGCGACGCAGACGCCAATAGTTTGAACTTCTTCTCGTCTATATTGACAAGTATTATTAATGTTCTATTATTTACGAAATCAAATGCCGCTGGATCCCTTTCAAGAAGATCCGCAAGGCGTGCATTGGAACGACGAGCGCCTGCTGCTCTCTCAAGAAGATCCTGCAACTGGGTCGCCGGGGGTGCTCCGTTTTCAGCAAGCGGGTTACTGAAATCATGCGGTGCGAGTGCGTGTGTGTCTCCCAAGACAATAGCGGGCTGCGGCGCCGGATTTTCACTCCAGTTCCAGCTATTGTACGCATACCAAACTTCGACGCCCTGATTCCAGAGCGATTTCAGAGTTTTTTGTTGTAACTCATTTTCCTCATCAAATGAGTCATCGTCTTGCCGGTCTTTTATTTCGAGCAACAGAACTGTGGATCCGTCATAGAAAACTCCCAAATCGTACGGCTTTCCCCTGCCCGATTCTAGATTTGTCCCCTGCTGCCCGGAAGTCGGTTGGTCAAATCGCAGATCTATATCTGTATAGAGCCTAAAATACCAAGTTACTGCCTGAATGATGCTAGCTTGAAGGGTCCCTTCTTTTCCGGGGCGTTGACTCATGGTTGTTTATCCAAGCGGTTTCTAACGCGCCAATATTGCACTCGACGTAGGCGTAAAGCGCATTGACACTGTCTTGATATCAGCCCGCACTCCGACCGACGCATATCGTATTTTTTGTTCGGATGGCGTTCGACATATGGATGAGCTACCCGTGCTCGTCTAATCTCATATTATCGGCATATTTCGACCTAACTTAATAGGTCATAGCTCCTATCAATCAGATCTCACAAGACATCGGCGCTGATTGGAGTTGACCCTGTAATCCCGGACACAGCGTCACGCTAAGGTTGTTGAAACCTTCGAGCGCCGCAACGCTGCAACCTGCAAGCTAACTGTTGAGGTCGGGCGGCGGCGGAGTTCGTAGAGCGTTTCTATGCCCTAGCAGACGCGTCCGGTCTCAAGGTCGCGGAGGTGTTCGAACTCGCCGTAGAAGCGCTGGAGGGCACGAAAAAATGAAGCGCCGGCCATAGCCGGGCCTCACAACTTGGCTATATATCCGCGTAGTGCCGCGAAGCACCCATTAGTTAGATCAAAGTAACCCTTTTCCGCTCCCATTCCCATTCGGGGACGGGCTTCAATCATCGTTGCTAAAAACGCCTGCATCCTTGCCTTCTCAGGGCTGCGGGGTTTACGCCAACCACCGGGCCCCGCGGCGCGTTGCTCGCCATGTTGTTCCTCGGGTAGTAAGTCACTACATCGCTCGATAAATCCTCTGACCTCCCCAGCAATTTGCTCGTTTTCGAACGATTGCCAGACCAGTGTTTCCAGCATTCCGGGGACGTCCTCTCCGGGGACGATGAAAACACTCGCCGCGAGTCCATTCTTTTCAGCGTTCTCCCCGACTTGTTGCGGTACGGGGTAGCCGTGGGTTGCCAAGCTCGCCTTGACGCTATCGAATGCACCTTTCGCGTTGTCGTCGGCGTCCCGGATGACGCCAATTGATGTCACCGCTTCGAAACCTGGCAAGAGCCGCACTGCACCTAGTGAGCTATGTATATTCGTTTTACCTTTTGCGTCCCACAATTGGATATCGTCTATGTCCATCGCTTTGAAAATGGCACCCATAAACGCTATCTCATCCAGCCCCTCGACTAATAATAGCTTGGGCTTTTTTATTTCTTTCATCATCAGCGGATTTCCCATTCACTCTCAAGCGTGAACTCAAGTGCGTCGCTTGGGTATACTTTGGCCACTACGTCGTCTTGTTTATTTCGCTCAAGTCTGAGATACGTGAATATATCGGGCTTCTTTTCTTTGAATGCGTTAAATGCTGATTTGATGAACTCGTAACTATGTGTGCTCGCGATGATTTGCGTCTTATTTTTGTACGCAATATCACTTATTGCTGAAACCACAGATGACAATGCGGAGTGGTGAATTCCAATCTCCATCTCGTCAATCAGCACGGTGCCATTTGGAACCGTGGCAACCGCTAGTGCAATATTGACCACGATGCCAATACCAGCGCCGAGGAACGACAATGGCACCCATTTCGGCAGACCTTCCACTTGAGCCATGATAAAGGGCGACCCGCTCATCACCGCGCCGACGTTAAGACTCTTAATACGGGGATTAATTATTTGAGCCGCGTCGATTATCTGCTTCTCATTGTTTTCCGAAATCAGCCGGCTCAATCTCGCTGCTGCACCAGTATCGATTACACGGGAGGAGCTCAAATAAATTGCTTGACGATTTTCGGACCGCTGGACCGCTCCTGATTGTGTCACCCCTCCAATGCCAACTGAGGTATACGTGTCCTGGAGAGTTTGGCTTCCCTGCTTCGCCAGCACTCCTATAGCGGCTTGTCCGGTAGGTTGTGTTTGCAGCGTAGGCTTCTCAGGCGCACTAATTGAGAACGGCTGGAAGTTCTGCTGGAACCTGTGATTCTTGATAAAACGATACCGTACGTCGCTCGTAATGTTGCTCTGATCAACAGTTGTAATGACGATTGGTGTCTCTGTGTCCATGTTGTGGAACGCAGGTGACCATATTGTTTCAGGCGTAGCATCGACCGGGCCCGCATTGCGCCATCCAAGGTGCGATATAAGCGCAGCCGCATTCTGACGGTCAAAGAAAAGGAAGATCGCTTCCAGAAAACTGGATTTGCCGATGTCATTGCGGCCGCCAACCAATGTAAACGGGGCTAACCGCTCCACATTGAGTTTCTTTATGCCTTTGTAGTGTTCAATAGTTACGCTGCGTAGCACGTGCGATTCCCCCGATCTCCTATTTGCACAAATCATACAGCTACCGGATTCGCAGTCGCTAACCGCAACGCATAAAGTGAGGTGCAGACCACCGGCGTCAGCGCGGTCGGGCCAGCCAAGCCGGTTCAATTTGGGTATGCCTGAAGCGACCGCTCGATTTCGGTACTGAAATACGAGCTTGACCCACTCTAACGGTACCAGTACTATTAAATAACCCTAACAGTACCGGAACCAATGCCATGCACATTCGTGCCTATATGAGAGCATCAACCGACGAGCAGGACGCACAGCGAGCCAAGGGCGCATTGCAGGCGTTTGCCAAGGACCACGGCGTCCGGGTTGCGGCTTGGTATTGGGAGAATGAGTCAGGCGCGAGCCTGACGCGCCCGGAGCTATTCCGACTGCTGGATGACTGCGAATCCGGGGACGTGCTACTTCTGGAGCAGGTTGACCGACTCTCTCGGCTAAACGAGGCGGACTGGCTGAAGCTGCGGGCCGACATTGAAGCGCGGGGCGTGCTGATCGTGGCTCAGGACCTGCCGACATCATGGACGCTGTTGAAGCGCGACGAGTCCGGCGAGTTCATGCGGCGCATGATGGGCGCTGTGAATGGGATGCTTCTGGACATGCTTGCGGCGGTCGCCCGCAAAGACTACGGGGACCGTCGCCGCCGACAGGCCGAAGGTATAGCTAACGCTAAGGCAGCAGGCGCGTACAAGGGCCGTGCGGTCGATACCGCAAAGCGCGCCGCGATCCGGCAGGCACTGGACAAGGGAATGTCTTGGCAGTGGATTCAAACCAATCTCGAATGCTCTCGGGCCACGATTTCATCCGTGTCAAAGGAGCTTGCCAGACAGTAGTGTTGCCACGGCAGACCGCGGCGTTGTGACGACAACATTCGTCGCTAGCCACGAGGGGACCAGGGGGTATTTTTCAGCCCCCCTAGATGGCGATAAGCTCGGAAGTCCTTGCCGAAATCTGCCGTTTCCGCAGCATTGCGTTTGACAAATGGGGGCGTGATACATTGGCACCAACTCATCTCAACGGGAGCGTTGGAAATGACGTATAAGTGGGTTTTGGTCGGCCCGGTTAGCGAAGTGGATTCCCAAACCCTTGCGTTCAAAGGGCGTCCCGTTGAGTACACCGATCCCAACACCAATCGCAAGCACGACGATGGCGGCATGGTCGGCCAAGGCTTTACTGACGCTCGATATGACGGAGGACGAGTTTCGGCAACAATACGTTTCGAGTCGCTTGCATCGAAGATGGCTGCGGGTATCACCTTGGCATCCAACCCGATGACGGGCGCGCATTTGACTGTATCCCTTGGAAATGGCCCTTTTGTGGCTGTGCGGGCGTGGAATCCCGGAGGGGGACAAGGCGCTATCGGCCTACAAGCGCCTCGCTGGATTGATTACGCGGCTTTTGGCGAGTCATCGAACATTGAGATTGGTCGATCTTACAAGCTCTCCACCAAAATCAAAGGATCGTGGATTACGGTGTGGGTTGATGACGTTAAGTTAATTCAAGTCGATTTGCGTGAAACATTGGCGCGACTGCGCGCTGGTATTTGGTTCCTTGGAAGTGGAGACATCGGTGTCTCCGAATTCAAAATTGTCTCTAACCAACCAGCAGCATTCGTCGTTATGGAGTTTTCCCAATCGTTTAACGACCTCTATGACCACGTAATCAAGCCCGTCTGTGCGCACCTTGAGGTAAAGCCAATCAGGGCCGACGAGCGCCAGGGACCGGGTATGATCGTCGCGGATATCGAGCGGCAAATAACCGAATCAAACCTGATCATCGCCGAAATTACACCGGTCAACGCCAACGTATTCTATGAAGTGGGATACGCGCACGCATTGAAGAAACCAACTATTCTGCTCGCGCAAAGAGGAACAAAGCTGCCTTTCGATGTGTCGGGCTTCCGTACCATCTTTTACGACAACACTATCGAAGGCAAAGGGCAGGTTGAGGAGGGACTAAAGAAGCACCTGACTGAAGTGCTCAGTCCGGAGGAATAGCCTCGCCGCTATTGACTGAGGGCGGCATCGTGCCGATCACGGCGGAAAACGCCGTGATTTCGCCCCAATCTGGAAATTGAAGCCGTTCGCGGGTTCGAAGGGCAGTTGAGGCTCCGATTACCGACCCTTGCATCAAGAACGCCTAGGACCTGATCTGACTGTAACTGTCTTATCGCAACTCTAAAAGTTAACCCTTCACGCGCGCACGGCGTACTACGCTAGTCGGCCCTGCAATTCAGTTTGCCTGACGCACGGTGCCGACGGGGTATTTTTCCGAAGCGGGAAGGTTAGGCCATCGACATGGATGGCTGAGCTAGAATCAGTCACACCGCAGTCACACAGAACTGTGACTACGGGCTCTTTCTCAACTCACACCGCCGAGCCGAGATTGGCGTAAGCGACTGATTTAACAAGAATAAATTGGCGAGACAGGATGGGCTCGAATCCCCGACCCTCGGCTTAGAAGGCCGGTGCCCACCTTGCAAGACGGACCGGCGGACCCAAATTGTCCTCCTGGAGCATGAAGCCGACTGAGTCGCGAACGCGTGAGATGGGTCCGCCGTCCGGCTACCGCGTCAGTCGGAGAGTGAGCCGCCTATGTAGTCCGGATAGCGATCACGGATGTAGTCTCGCTACTTTTGACACTACAGATCTGCTGTCGGTCGATTGATCGACGGCTCGAGTTGCCGCAGATTTGCATCAAACAGACGCGATTGCTTGACGTCATTGTCTAGTCGGGGCTGGCTCCGAGTGTGGTGGCCTGGGCGTCCGGATCGCCAGGCAAGGTGCATGGCCGATGCGCTCGCACCCAGCGCGCGAAGTCGCGAGCTGCGAGCGGCCGCGAAAACAGAAAACCTTGATACAGATGGCAGCCGTGCGTGCCCAGAAAGTCGCGCTGGGCGCGCGTTTCCACGCCTTCGGCTGTCACGGTGAGTTTCAGGATCTTGCCAATGTGAATCAGCGTTTGCGCCAGCGATTCTGCCATCGCGTCCCTGCCAATCCCCTGCACGAAGCTTTTGTCGATTTTCAGTTCCTTTACGGCGAACCGGTGGAGGTAGCTCAGGGACGAGTAGCCCGTGCCGAAATCGTCAATCGATAGTGCGATGCCCAAGTCATGGATGGCATCGAGCGACTTGCGAATGTCGGGCACTGATTCATCGAACAGGACCCGCTCAGTCATTTCGAGCGTCAGATCAGTAGCAACCAGGCCATGAGACTGAAGCGTATCGCTGACGAAGCCCGGGTAGTCCGGACGCTTGAAGTCGGCGGCGCAAACGTTCACCGAAATGTTGGGCACGTTAAGGCCTTCGGCCCGCCACTCTGCAAGTTGCCTGCAGGCCTCCCCCATCACCCAGGCATCCATCTCTGCGATCAGTCCGCTTTCTTCTGCGATGGTGATGAAGCGATCCGGCGCAATGCCCTGCCCATTGTTTTCCCACCGCACGAGCGCCTCGACACCGCATAGCACGCCTGCGGCATCGACCTTGGGCTGGTAGGCAACATTCAGTGCGTTCCCTCGCAATGCCCGCAGCAGCGCGACTTCCAGCTCGAGCTGCTCCTTCGCCTGACGCTCGTACTCTGGCGCATAGAATCGCACCTGGTTGCGCCCCGCACCCTTGGCCTGATACATCGCCAGATCTGCGTTGCGCAGCAGGATGCCGGGTTCTTCCCCATCGTGCGGCGAAAGTGCGATGCCGATGCTGGCGCTGATCGTGATGCGGGTATCCTGCTTCGAGTTGATGAGGATAGGCTCGTACACAGCCTGCAGAATGCGCGCGGCAACCTGTTTGGCTCTGAGTACGTCGCAATCCTGCAGAACAGCGAGAAACTCGTCTCCCCCAAGGCGACCAATGACGTCACCGGTCGGGATCTGGTCCTGGAGGCGTCGCGCGATTTCGCTCAGGACCTCATCGCCGGCGGCATGACCCTGGGTGTCGTTCACGCGTTTGAAGCGGTCCAGATCAATGAACAGTACTGCAAGCGTCGACCCGTGCTGGTTGGCGTTCGTCAGCATCCGGAGAGCTTCTCTTTGAAGCTGCACCCGGTTGGGCAGACCCGTCAGCGCATCGAACCACGCAAGTCGCTTCAGGCGGCGTTCCATGGCCAGCCTCTTGCGCAATTGTCTGCTGAACATCAGTGACAACAGGATGAGAAGCGAATCTAGGATGACGGTGACGATACCGACCGTAATCGCTCTCTTGCGCCATCCTGCGAAGATATCGTCCGTCGCGAAGCCCACGACGACAACAAGCGGATAGCTTCCGACGCGCCGGAAAGTATACAGACGCTCGATGTGGTCGAGCACCGCTATATCGATATAGGTGCCGTGACTGGATCGCACAAGCGGCTCGAGCGAGTGACCAACCGCGAGAGACTTGCCGATGTCACCCTCGTGAAACGGTTGGCGCATGAGAACCGTGCCGTCCGTGCGAAGTAACGTAATCGTGTCGTGGCGGCCGAGTATCGAGTCTTCGAACAGGCGGCGAAAGTAGTTCAGCCGCAGCGTGCCGGCGACAATGCCCGCGAAATGGCCGTCCTTGTCCTTGAGCCGCCGGCTTAGCGCGATCTGCGGTATTCCGGGTTCAGCGGCGAACGGCAGGAACGGCGCGCTGATGTAGAGGCCGGCATTCTCCTGCAGGCGCTGTACCTGGAAATAATCGCGGCCGCTGACGTCGAGCTTGCGCGGTTGAATCGAACGCGAGTCGAGTACGAGCTTGCCTGTTGCGTCCGTCGCAAAGAGGGCACCCAGTTCCGTCGTATTGGCGGCCGAGCCGAACGCGACAAGCTGCCGGACCTCTGGGGTAAGCCGCAAGATGCCAGGGGTCTCGGCACTTGTCGCGACGTCGCGCATGGCGAGCTGGTAGATGTCCAGATTGCGCTCGATCTCCTTTTGGAGCGAGATCACGAGGTTCTGGGCCGCGACGCGCGCCTGAGCCATCGCATCGAGCCTCATTTCGTAGAGCGAGGCGACCGTGACGGCAGTGGTCGCGAGGGTGATGCCAATCCCGGCGTAGACAAACAGCGCCGGCCTGGCAAAAAGCGAACTTGACAAACGAATCATGGTCTTCCGCAATGCTCGGGAAAGCCGGGTGTAAGCAATCCGGCCCAGGCACTTTAGGGACTCGGTCTCCGCAGACCCGCTGGATTGTATGGGATCCGGTAGGCAGGCAGGAAGATGAATGTGGGCAGGCAAATGACATGTCTTGAGCCAATCCACCCCGCGCGAAGTCCTCGTCGATGTACCGACCGGGACAGGTAAAGATCTCCCCTCGCGAGGTGAGCTCCTTATCGGCTAGTGGATCACTGCACTTAACGAGGTAACGAGGCGCCAGTCCGACTAAACCGTATGCAACCTCGCGCGTGTGACTCCGCGCTTCGCCCCCCTGGAAGCCAAGTCATCCTTTGACCGCCTTGGGGCCTGGTCAAATCGATACAGTGTTAGCCGTGCATCGTATTTCGCCCCGAACAAGACCTGCGTAGTGAAGCTTCTTTGATCTGATCGATCTCACCACTCGAGGACACGGCCATGAACCCGGTCCACGCGGAAACGAGGCGCACAGGCAGGCGCCCGAAAAAACCATGGAGAAATCGGCGGGCATCATTGAAGACGTGAGTAATGTTCCAGCGACTGCGGCGAGCGCGGTATCCTGGCACGCCCCACGGTACGATCTGCGACTATGCCGTCCTTTCCCCGACGCCCTGCTCTGCGCGAAGAATCCCAGAACCTGCGTGCATGACGCGCATGCATAGCAGTCGCCCACTGTCTGCCTTCCTGCGATTCTGGTTACGCGTCACGATGGATTCGATGCGCATGCCGCAGTACATGACCAGAACTTCACGAACGTCCGTTTTTTCAGCTTGCGTTCCGCGACGCGAGCACCTGCCAGACAACCGATCGCGAAGCGAACAGTCACGTGGTTCAGGTCGACGCGTGCGCTCGATGCTTCAGGCGTCGGCTTGCCAGAGCGTCCGTAGACGCCCTGCCTGCGACCACCTGCTCATTTGCACCGCAAATCAGCGCGCTTCGGGACCATGTTCTGGAATACCGGGTAACCCGGAACCCAGCAGCCCTGACATGACGCGAGGCGGTTTCGGAGACACATCGTTTTGGGTGGCAGTCTGCGACGCCGCTCCGGCAGTTCCATCTACTGCCGCGTATTTGATTGACACCGCCATTGACGCGGTTTTGCGATCCGCTCAGCGCCTGCTTGTCCGCCGGGGCGCCGCTGCGGTCGGGTCCGACTGAACGGACTGCTGTTTGCCCGGAGCTGGCGCCCCTCTTCTACCTGCCTGGGAATCCTGAAAAAGCTCACCTCTCATCCCATTTCGATGCTCAAAACGAGGCGGAATGTCCGTCACCTTGAGCACGAGTGGAACCAGGCATTCCGCTGATATGACATTTGAGTGCGCTTTTTAAGGTGTTTTCTTGACACACGAATCGCGAAGCATCATAGAATGCGCGTGCTTGCTGCACAAGGATGAAGTGGCAAGCGCCTCCCAACTCGAAAGTGAGTCATCGACGACTATGGCAAAGACTGCATCGAAGGCTGCGGAAAAACCCGCAGCAAAGAAGGCTGCTGCTCCGGCGACCAAAGGTAGCGCAGCAAAGGCAGCAAACGGTACGGCGAAGAAGGTGGTCGCTGGTGCACCGGTCAAGGACAAATTCACCAAGGCGTCGCTCGCGACACACGTCGCAGCGGCAGCTAACGTCGAGCCGAAGGCAGCGAAGGCTGTGCTTGCCGCGCTCGAAGATACGATCCTGGGCGCCGTCCACAAGAAGGGTGCGGGTGAGTTCACGCTGTCGGGTATTCTGAAGATCAACGTTCAGCAGGTGGCGGCGAAGAAGCGTCGTTTCGGCAAGGACCCGTTCACGGGCGAAGAGCGTTGGTTCGACGCGAAGCCCGCCACGGTCCGGATCAAGGCGCGCGCGCTGAAGAAGCTCAAGGACGCAGCAGCCTAAAGTGCGTTATCAGGCCTGCTGCCTTCCTGGTAGCAGGCCTGCGGCGGCTCCAGAATCGGTGCCCACTGTTTCGACTTTCCCGCAGGCAAGTTTGCGCCACATCGTACTAGCCGCCGCCCGCCCCGATTCGCCGTTCCGCGCGTTGCCAGTCATCGCGCCGTCTCAGGAAGCGAGCCTTGCGATTTGCTCCGGCCTGTCATGCGCTCACCGGACTTCGGCCACGTGTTCGGCATCCTGAATAAACTCACCTTCGCGTGGCTTGTGCTGTTTCCATTGCCAGACATGGCAACACAACTGTCCTGCGGGCAGACGTGATCCATTCCGCTTCCTGCCCTGATGCATGAAGGCAATGTCGAACGCCCGTCGCGGCATGGCCATTACCGGGTGGCGCGAGCAGCAATCCTCACAAAGTTGATAATGGGTTACGTCGCCGACGAGGATGGAATCCGGCCAACGGCTGGCTTGCGCCCAACCCGCGTGTTCCAGGCCTGAAACGGTTACCGTGCGTTGCAGGTGACTAGCCTGATCTGACATCGATGCAGCCGCCGCGGCCACCTGCCCGACCAGTGCCGCATTTTGGGCGACCGCGCGATAACATCGACACCGCCATGACAGATACGACGCGAGCCCATGCGGATCTACTGCCGGTTACCCGAAATCCATAACATGTGCAAAAATCATTCTGACCTGAGCCAACGCGTTGTCCTTGCCGCCTATGGAAACCGCCGAACTTGAACCGCAGGTGCTCGCCAAACGCCTCGGCGTGGAGTTCTGTCTCGTACGCCAGAACAGTACGATCGGATGCGTGATCACGATCACGGCGCTGGAAGCGTATTTCTGGCTCGAGCCACACGCCAGCGACGCCCGCATACTCAAAACCTTTCGCGATGGCTACGGCCGTATCTGCGCGATAGTCGAACGCAAGTGGCTCGCCCATCCCGCGACACGCCTCGAGCTGACGCCGGCAGATTTCGCGCGCCACTGACGTCGCCGCCCGTTGGCATGCTGGTCGCCAGGTCTGCTTGAGCACAACGCTGGCCAGAATGCCTGAAAAGTCGTCCACTGCACCAATCGACAGTGACCATGGACACGCGCAAGGATTTCCAGCGGGCGACGCCGCGGCAGGCTGCGAACCAGTAGCCGGTGCCCGCCATCCCTGCGCCGGCCTGCAATGGTCTTGTGGGAATGCTGGCAGGGCTGCGCAATGGACAGCCAAAATCGCATCATTGAGGGTTCCGAGGCATCGGGGCTGGACGGCGTGACATTTACAGTGTTCGTCGGCGGCCGATTCTTGCCGGCGACCATCTCCATCGGGGCCTCCATTGCCCTCGGGAAAGTCGAAAGTACGTCGCCAATCGAGTCGTCTGCGATCCGGCCCGCGTCACTTGTGATGTTCCGCGTCGGGACCCGGCACGGGGACAGTCCACTCATCCACCGCTTTCCCCGCTTCGGGTTCGCGCTCCCGCCGAAGCTCCAGGATGCGACCGTGAGCAACAACCACCTTCAGGTCGAGTCTCACGCCTTTGCGGACGTGGAACAAATAAGCCGTGAAGGAGGCTGTGTTGCTGGCAAAGTAACCGTCACTCAGAAACCGTCGACGCGCGACAAGTCCATCGCTTGCCACCCAGTAATCGGCCATGGCGCAATCGAGCGACTTTGTCTGCCAGTCCTTTCTCGGCAGGTCTTCGGGGAACGGCTCGAAATCCTGGGAAAACTCGAATGTATCGTTCATCCTCGAGCGCGGCTTCGCTGGTGTTAGCGTCGTCCAAGGGTAACATGGCCTCCCCGGTCTCCGGGCTGGCCCTGCAAGACTGGTTGGGGCCGCTTGCGCGCCATGGTTTGCTCGTCGCTGGCAAGTGCGGGACGGGACCGCACCGCAATGGTGACGGAGACCGGGCTTTCGCGTGTGGCAAGGGAGGAATCCGCAATGCGCCAATGCTTCTGCGACTCTTCTCAAGCGCCTCCCCGGTTCCGTTTCGGAATCAGTCTTCTCGGCCCAGCCTGCAGGCTTCGCCGGGACTCCCGGTTGCCGGCTAGATCGCGTTTTGCCGCGCGGCAATCACAGGGTGCCGCCGTCAGGCGGTTAGAGCGGCGAATGTCTGCACCGGGCCTGGGTCGTTAAAAGTCAGACCCTGTGCGGTCCGTGGACCTGCTGATTGGCAGGTGTCATCCCGGCGTGGTAAAAAGTCATCCCTTGCGGGTGATCGCCTCCATGCGAGGCCGTATTCTCGCGATTTCAGGTTTCAACATCGACAGGATTCAAAAAATGGCAACTGGCACTGTGAAATGGGTGCGACGTGAGGTCGCCTGAGTAATTGTTCCAACGGGGGTAACCCCGACGAGGAACCTGATGTTCCGTCATCAGTAGCCTACCGGCACATGCAGGACCACAAAGGACCTGTGTGAAGCTACCGGGACAATGTAGCCAAGCCTTTGGGCTGCGCCGATGCTGCGAAGCTAAGGCGTTACCTGCGAGCATCGATGCGGATATGGCGCTAGGCTGGATGGTATGACCAACGCAAGTGAACTGCTGATAAACACCGTCACAGTGAACAAGCCAAAGATGCTGATAGGCTTGAACCAAAAGGTATGCGGTCGGCTGCCCTCTATCCGCTTTGGGGGCACACGGACACTAGGGCCGCCGGTGGAAAGGCAGGGTCTAACCCGTCTCGTTACTCACGCGAAACACGGTAAGCCCGTATCGCTGCCCCTCTGGGCAGGCAGACCGCAAGGAATGCTGTTGGCGGTGCGGGTATAGGAGTGCGGAAAAAGCGAACGTCGCCCTGTAATGGGGCGGATAGGGATTGAGCCGCAAGGCAACATCATCCTACGCGAAAGCGGGCAGACTTCCACATGGTCTTTCTCTACGAGAGAACTTGTCCAACCTTCTACATGAGGGAGTTGCAGATGACTGTGCGAGAAAATGCTTGCACGGGTGCGCCCTCACACGAATCGGTCACATGGCACAGCATCGACTGGGCCACGTGTTATCGTGAAGTGCGAAGGCTCCAAGCGCGTATCGTAAAGGCGACACGAGAAGGAAAACACGGCAAGGTGAAGGCCTTACAGTGGATTCTGACACACTCGTTCAGTGGCAAAGCACTCGCCATCAGACGAGTCACCGAGAATCAAGGCAAGAAGACGCCGGGCGTGGATAGCATCACATGGTCCACACCGGACGCCAAGTCTCAAGCCATGTTGTCACTCAAGCGGCGCGGCTATCGTCCCCAACCGCTGAAGCGAGTCTATATTCCCAAAACCAACGGGAAGATGCGGCCGTTGGGCATCCCGACCATGACGGACAGAGCGATGCAGGCACTTTACCTGCTAGCCCTCGAACCCGTGGCCGAGACCACAGCGGACGGACGCTCTTTCGGGTTTCGACCGGAACGGTCCACTGCGGACGCCATCGAACAGTGCTTTAATTTGCTGTCCAAGACGGTAGCACCAAAATGGATTGTGGAAGGCGATATCAAGGGCTGCTTCGACAACATCAGCCATGACTGGCTGCTGGCCCACGTACCAACGGATCGCATGATTCTGAGGAAGTGGCTAAAGGCCGGTTACATGGAAGATCGACAACTTTTCCCAACCGAAGCTGGTACCCCGCAAGGGGGCATCATCTCGCCGACTCTGGCGAATCTCGTCCTGGACGGGCTGGAGGCCAAACTGGATGCAGAGTTCGGACGAAGGAGGCTCGTTAATGGTGTACAGACCCGCCTGCTGGTCAACTATGTGCGGTATGCGGACGACTTTATAGTTACAGGACGCTCGAAAGAGTTCCTCGAACAAGAGGTCATGCCGATCATCAAAGAATTCATGGGAGAACGGGGGCTTACGCTTTCGCCTGAGAAGACCAAGATCACGCACATCGACGAGGGCTTTGACTTCCTCGGGCAAAACGTACGTAAGTACAGCGGCAAGTTGTTGATCAAGCCGTCGAAAGCGAACGCAACGACCTTCCTGGAAAAAGTACGCTCTGCGATCAAAGGTAACAAGTCGCTGGATCAACATCACCTGATTCGGCTGCTCAACCCGATGATCCAAGGCTGGGCGAATTATCACCGGCACATCGTTGCGAAGACGACATTCGCCCGTGTCGACCATGAGATTTGGCGTATGTTGTGGCGGTGGGCCGTCCGTCGGCATCCGCAGAAAAACAGTTTCTGGATCAAGCAGCGCTACTTTCACTTTGTAGGCACCCGCAAGTGGGTGTTTGCGGCAGCAAACGGTGAAAGGTTCCCCGATGGAACTCCGATCCTGCTGTCACTGCGAAAAGCAACGGATACGCCTATTCAGCGACACCGAACGATTAAGTTGGAAGCCAATCCGTTCGACCCCAAGTGGGAGACGTATTTTGAGGAGCGTGCAAGCCTTAAGATGCTGCACTCGCTAAGGGGCAGGAGGAAGCTCGTCAACCTCTGGTTGGATCAGGATCGCCGTTGTCCAATTTGCCGAGAATTGATCACGAAGGAGATGGGGTGGCATGTCCATCACATCACCCGACGGGTCGATGGCGGAAAGGACGGAAGCGCTAATCTCATCATGGTGCATCCGAACTGCCATAACCAGATTCACGTCAACGGTCTCAAGGTGGTGAAACCGGTTCGCGAAAGCGGGCTTAGAAAGGCTTGAGCCGTATGAGGGGAAACTCTCACGTACGGTTCTTAGGGGGGGATGGTCCAGCAATGGCCTGTCTCTACCCGACTTCAACGATGCGAAAGGCTTCGGCTTCATCACCCCGGATGACGGCGGCGAAGACCTGTTCGCCCACTTTTCCGAAATCAAGACTGAAGGATTCAAGTCGCTGCAGGAAAACCAGAAAGTCAGCTTCGATGTGAAGATGGGGCCGAAGGGCAAGCAGGCCGCAAATATCAAGCCCGCCTGACCGGCGCGCGTCACATCCCGATGTGTGGCCCGTCCTGCGGGCCAGTTTTTCTTGCACCCTGCGCATCAATCTTTAATGAAGCGATGGACATCGCCAGCACATGCGCGCGATGTCCGGGTGCGCCCTCTTCGCGACATCGGTCGATTCCCCGGTTGATCGTTGACGAAGCGTAAGCGTTTCGCCTGTCCTCCAGCGAATTGATTCGATCCAGCATCGGCGTGAAGACGCAGGACGAATCGCGCTTTTGCGGTAGCGTTGATGCCGCGCTTGCGGTCACGCTGCCCGGACCCATCATTGCCCTGCAAAACAGCGGATATCCTGTGACGGAAAACAGTTGAACTCCGCGCCGGCAACACAACCGTCCTCGAAGAATCGACATCCCCGACCAGAAGCACTACGATCGAAAACATGCCGGTGGCCACGGCAGGTGCCTGTCGCACGATAATTTTCTGACGATTGGCACTCACCATGCCAGACAGCCTCCTCGATGTGGTGGCCCACTGCACCTCGCGACGCGTGCGTGGTGAACCCGCCCGGTCCCGTGCATGATCACGGTGACCGGAACGCCGTCCGCCGCGTGGATTGTTTAAATCAGGCGAGGCAAGTGCCGGAAGTTCGTGGCGCTATCCTCGGTGGGTGTCGATGCCAGCACCCGGTGGATCGATGCTGCGAGCCGAGCTCTGAGGGGAATCGCCATGACGACGACTGAGTCACTTCTGACGTTGGCCGAATATCTCGAACTGTCCCTGAACTCTGGCGCAAGCGTGATCATGATGCAGAAATGCAATGACGTCTGTGCCATGTACGTTGGCGATGCCAGGCGAGATCAGGACCGCCTGAGATATCACGGGGACATCGCCGCGACCCAGGCCGAAGAGATCCTTGAGCAAACCCGCGCTGGACGAAACCGGCTGGAGATCGGCGGACAGCTATACCGTTTTATCCGGAGCTTCAAACATTTTGAGGATCGCGGCGCGGTCGTTTTCGCGCCGTCGTGACACCGGAGGCACGACGATTTCGGGAAACGTAAATTTGATGTTCCAGGTATGTTGCGCATTCCCAAATACTGAAAATCCTTATCAAGGACTTGTCAGGCGAATACGTTGCGCTCGAAGATGATCGGGTGGTCGAACTGCCGCTCGACGGCGACTGGCATCATGAGCGGGTTGTGCAAGACCTCACCCCATTCGTCGATGCGCCGATTTGTGGTGGCGAGCAGAGCGCCACGCCCTCCCTGAACGGAATATTCGCTCGCCGTCTGCGTCATCGACGACCCCGAGCTCGTCGCAGCTTCAAGTGGCTTAATAACCTTTGACGCCTCGAGCTGGACCATGAAGGATCACCTGATTTCTTTCGTGACTTCATTCGTTATCCTCTCCATTCAAAACCCGATCACGTAAAACCAGTGCATCAAGGAGGCCGCCACCTTCGTCCCGGCGTAGATTTACGCGTCATGTGCGAATGACACATCAAATACCAACATCGCCGCGTCTATAATCAACACCTTGAGGATATCAGCGACCGCATGGAGCCCTACTTTATGAATCAAGCCCGCGGGCGATATGCGGGATCCCGCGACAACGGCCAACGCGAGGTTCGCCGGGAAAAGAAGTCTCAGCCCAACCGGCCGGGACAGCCGTATGTGAAGGCGCCTGCTCAGGACGCCGCCCAGACCGCCTCCATTTTCAAGACACGGTCGTTCCAGTTTCTGGTCGATACGGTAGGCGCGGAGAATATCGCCATCGCACTTGAATCCAGCATGACGCGCGTGGCCGAATTGATGAAGGGAGAGAGGTTCACTCCCGAGACTGCCTTTCACATGGAAACCACGCTCGGGTTGCCGCATGGCTTTTTTGACCAGCCCAATCCTGGCCTCGCAGCCGAGACCATCGCTCGCCTGAAGTCACCGCTCGACTTCATTCAAACCGACGACGAACCAGACGGAGAGTCCGAAGCACGCAAGCCGGCTTCTGTCCTGAGCGTCGACCCGCAACCCTCTCTTGAAGACAGTTTGTCCGAGGAAGCGCAAATGCCAAGGAAAGCAACCGGTGGTACGCCCAGGGCCGTCAAGACCAGTACAGGCGGTACGGCCGGACAGCCCGAAGCTCGTACGCCGCGAAAAGCTTCGCGTTCGAAATCCAGGACGTCTCCTGAAGCGGCCCAGCAGCAGTCGCTGGCACTCAACGATGGGGCCGACGTAGAAAACATCCGGCGCGCCAACCTCCACGTTCTCACGAGTCGCAACGGCTCGAAAGCAAGGCTGGGTGTGGTTATGGAGTTGAGTGGCTCCAACATGGCCCACCGGCTGCATGGCAAGAAGCGCCTGGACGCTGTCGAAGCCAACCGGTTCACGGAACGGCTTGGCTTGCCCGCTGGCTGGCTGGACACCCCGCGCTCCGAAGACGATATTCCGGCGTCGGTGTCGCGCATGCTTGCGCCTGCTTCGCGCGCACGCGTATCCGCCCAACAGCACGAATCGCTTGCGCACGCAACAAATGACGACATGCCGGTGAAGGCCGCAGGGACGAAGGCGCGTGCACGGCGCGCGCGGGCGGGCGATCCAGAAAGCTCAACAGTCTCGGTGGATGTCGCAGGAGAGAAAGAGGCGATCGTTATCAGCGCGCAAGATCATGCAAATGGTTTTCCTGACGACCTTACCAGCCGCCTGCCTGAAGAAAGCAATGACGGTGCCCCGGCAGCCACACCGGCGATCCCTAAGTCGTTTGCGGCCTCCGCAGTACCGCGGCAAACCCCGGCAGCGCTCCCCTTCACTTCCGTGACGAGCCTGGACAATCTTCACGGTATTGAGCCGATAGCGGAAGCCCTGATCAAGACGCTGGCAGGCAAGGCACGCACGGGTCGCCTGGACGAGCTGAAAGCGCTGGAACTGCTGCAGCAGGCGATCCTGCTATGAGGCTGTACTAACGCGCCGGGCCCCTCACGCCATGACAGATAAAGCGCATCGAGGTGGCTCGGTTCCAGCACGCACAAACGTTGCGCCGTGCCAGGTCGACCTGCCACCGACCTGCATCGCCGGGTTGAACTCTTCGCCCCGGTTTTCCCCGGAATACTGATCCGGGTGTGCAGGATTAGCTGTGGCGCGGAGAACGCCTGCGGGTCAATGGAGTTTTGAAGCCTGGCGACGGCGGGCGGTTGCCAGAAGCGGATTATCGTCGGCTTCGGCGTTGCGCTCTGGCGCACTGCCATCCGCAATGACAACGTGGACGTCCAGCGAGAAGGCGCCTTCGAAACAGATGCGCGCACGTGCAACGCATTCAGATGCGGGCGCATCGCCCGCACTCGCCGCCGCCTGTGCAGTCGCTTTCGCGGCCAGCCCAAACGCAACGACGATCTCTTCCCACGTCAGTCCGGTCGCCATCGCATCCTGCACGAGCTTGCCCGCGACAGCACCAATTTTTTCCCTCAGGTCATCATCCATTGCTTCAATTCCATGGATCCTTCGTGCCGCGCCTGCGCGACATCGTTCCACAATTGTCTTCGCCTTTCAGGTGGGAGCGGCACGGCCGGCGTCCTGTCACGCCATCTCGACCGCCCAGTCGCCGGTCGTAACCGTACCGGGCACCTTTGCCGTCACGATGTCGTATACCACGGCTCCATCTTCGCAGTATGCGGAGGTCGCCGCGGGATAGCGTGCGCGCACGATTGCCCGCGCCGCATCTTCAATGCCACGACCCGGCCGATAACGTAGTTCAAATATGGTCCCGTCCCGATGCCTTCTGGAGCACGAAATTCGCGGCCGCGTATCGTGCGTTGCAGTTCCAGATCTCCTGCCCGTCGCGGTAGAAAGTTGCCCAGCCATCCCTGATGGTCACCTGCGCTTTCGGAAATACCTGGCTGTGCCCATTTGCTGCAGCAGAGAGGGGATTGTTTTCCTTGCAGGTCGCCCAGTATTCGCCGTCCTCAGGTACATCAGTTCTGGAAACTTCCATTTCGTGACTTCTCCGGTTGCCGGTCACATCTGCCGATAAATCGCCGCCCCCCCGATCAGGCCGACGGCGACTGTCGTGCCGCGACCGTAGTTGCGAGGCTCATGCCGAACCTCGTATCCATCCTCATCGCGATTCAGGCGGGCGATATGCGCTTCGACGGTTGCGTCCTGATCACGCACAGCCGCAAGAACGCGCATCACCAGGTCCCCTGGCAACGACCGCAAACACTCCAGCAACGTAGACATCCTGTTTTCCTTCTCAGAACCTGATCGTATCGAGCGGGACATCGATCCCGTGATGTTGGAGCACGGCTTCGCGAAATACCTGCCATTCGCCTTCTCTGGCCGGCTCATATGTGCAGTGCAGACACTGGTCCGCACCGGCCAGCTGTTCGGTCACGGTTCGATGCACGTCGATTCCGAAGCGTTTGCTGAATCGCCCCACACACGAGCCATCGTGCGCGGTCACCCACACGGTATCGCCCAGCGAGGAGACGTCAATTGAGTATGGTTGTGTCACGCTCATTTCCTGTTAATCCAGCGGCAATCGTGTGCCAAGTTAGCGTTGCCCTGCTTCTGGCAGGCACGTCACCGTCAGCCCCAGCGACCGGGCAAGCGCCACGGCCTCGCCAAGTGTGTCACAACAGTCGACCCAGAAGTCAGTTCCGGCAACCGCAATTGCGTAGGGAGGAACGTCATCGCCACATTCGTTCTGGCGATAGATCACAACTTCCGGGCTGCACGAGAGGTAATGTGCCATCTCGCCCCTGCATTCCGGGTACACCTTCGCAACATGTGAGTATTGCGCAGCGGACATCGTTTTCATCTTCTCTCTCCATTGCCGCGTCGCCAGCATCACTCCTGGCGTGACTCGCCTTCGAAAGCAATGCGCCCTGCATGACAAACTTTACCGCGTAGAGGCGCACAGAAAGGCGCCGTGCTCCGCGGACGCAATTGCAATGCGCACCACGCCAGCAGCGTTGCTGACTACGTGTACGCAATATGCAGGGCTTTTCGGACCGTCGCGAACGCTGCGCTACGCGCCAGCACCATCGATGGTTTGCGCTGGGTCAGTGCGATACTCCCACCTCTGTCGAAAAGCACGACGGCCAGGTTTGGAGCCATCATCCTCGACACGTAGAGTATCCCGTCTACGTCAGCCGGATGCGTGTAGATCGCCCGTGACCAGCGCATCGGAATGCTGTAATTCGCCGTGCCAAACAGCCCGGCGTGTGCGCCAAGCACGTTCATGCCCTGGCCGGTCAGGTCGGCAAGCGTCAGGTCCATCCCGTCGAACGTATGGATAAAGCGCCGCTTCACTTCATCGGCTGCGACCTGATATCGGGTCCCAACCGGATCGAGGTCATGAAGCAGCGACTCTGCAACAGCCGTGGCCAGATTCAGGCCGAAATAGCTTGTCCCGTATTCCCTTTTGGGATCGTCAAAGCGGTGGCTCGCGGTGCGTCCAAAATACGGTTCGTTAGAGTCGTAACTCGAGATCCGGACCAGCCGTTTGGGCTTCACTGTGACGACCGGCAACGCAAACGTACTGAAATTCTTCGCGGGGTTCCTGAGGGCACGAGCAGCCAAATGCTATTCCTCCACGTAGCCCGCTGCGGCCCGCAGAACCATCGACAGGTTGACCTTCCCGACCTGATCAATGCTGTTGCGACCGCCCTGCCTGCGCCCGGGCTGCTTGCCACCGATCACCTCCAGCGGGGTGAGGCCGCCCAGTGAGCGCCGCGGGTTCGTGAAAAACGCCCATTTACTGGCACCGGGCAGCTCTTTCAGTTCCCTGGAGACGCGCGCAACCGTGCGGCGGTCGAGGCTCTCGTCCACAAAAAAGGCCGGGTAATAGCTCACCCCGTTGGGACCATCCACCGTGAAGAGGGACCCGGTCTTCAGCCGCTGGTTGATTGCCTGCCGCGTGACACCTGCACGGCCCATGAACTCCGCAGGCTCAAGCAGTTTGCCTTCCCTTGCGAGCTTCGCGCGCGCGGCCATCGCTTCCGCAAACATTTCAGCTTCGGCGGAGGACGCGCCGGCACGCCGCCCTGCCCGGGCGTCCACTGCGGTGCGGGCGCGCTGTGCGGGAGCACGGCGGCTGTGGCCCGCTCCTGGCGTCCTCGACGGCGCGACTTCACCCGCAGCGTCAGCTACGGCTGTCAGCGCATCATCGAATCCCTGGGCGAACAGCGCGATCGACTGCGCGAAGCGCTGCTGCTTTTTGGCGGGAAGCTGACCGATGTCGGCCTGCATTGAAGTCGCCACGACCTTGCGGATCGCTTCCGGGGTGCGCGCGCCGGTACGATCCAGCACCTTCGCAGCACGCACAAGCAGCCGCGAAAACTCTGACGCCTGATTGGTTGCCGTAGACATGAGCCTTCTCCAAAGGAACGATCAAGCCTATCCCGAATATGGAGATGTCGTCAAGCTTGTCAAGGAAGTAAAGGAAGTGAATCTCGCCTGTGCCAACCACTTTCCGGCTGTCATGGCGACGCAAACTACTCCAACCCTTATTAATCGCCCCCTTGCTGTACGCCATTTTTTGCCGCCGGCAGGCGTCGGTGGCGAGGAGAGTATTTGACGGTTAGTTGCGTCTTCCGCTCATGACCTGCGAATCTGTCTGTGAGGGGCGGCACCTGATTGGGAGGCTTCAGCGCGCAGCACACGATCTTCAGCCGAAGCCCCGCGTCCTTGAATACGCCCGCGGCGCAGCGTCCGGCGAGGATATCGGAAAGATCCCGGACGCTGACCATCGACGCGGGAGCCCCCCCGGCCAGCCTCAGGCAAACGACCGTACACGCCACCCACCCTGCCGGCTGAAGCAAGGCGCCCGGAACCGGCGGTTACGGACCGCTAGTTGCGCAGTGAAACCGACGCCTGCCCTTCGATCGCTGGCGCAACCACCTCTCAGCACGGCCATGGGCGGCGGCAATCCGTGCGTTTGGGATCAGGGGCCAGCCAGCGGAACCGGGCGCTGGCACGGTGCCGCCTCCGATCTCCCCGGGCGAGATGACGTTACATCATGAAAGGGCCGGCCGTGCAGGTCAGCGATCGGGACGGCCCGGTCATCTTCTGCGGTTCGTCTCCGGGCGTTGCCAGCCATTCACGCGGCCGCTGCGCTCGGCCAAACGGATCTCCGTGCTGTGATCGCGTACGGCCACTCATCGGCCATTGCCGTCATTGATGCGCGTGTTCTATGTCAGCAACGTGGAGGATTGTGTTGAAAAAGTCGCCCGTGGTTCGGATTGTTCGCTATCCTGGAAGACATCGAACGACGGGAGTGATTCGTCATGATGGGTCAACTGGGCGGTGCACAGGACAAACTTTTCTACTCGTTCAACCTCGATAATCACGTCCCTCGCGAGCACCTGTTGAGAGGCATTGACCACTTCCTGGATCTACGCGATTTACGTCAGCATCTCGCGCCGTTCTACAGCCTGGTGGGACGGCCATCGATTGATCCGGAGCTCATGATCCGCATGTTGATCGTCGGATACTGTTTCGGCATTCGGTCCGAGCGCAGGCTATGCGATGAGGTGCATCTGAATCTCGCGTATCGATGGTTCTGCCGCCTGGGGCTGGAGGACGCCGTACCCGAACACTCGACCTTCTCGAAGAACCGCCACGGCCGCTTTCGCGATAGTGATGTGCTGCGCCATGTATTCGAATCCGTACTGGGGCGGTGCATGTCCGAAAGGCTCGTGAGGGGTGAAGGTTTCGCGATTGACGCGAGCATCATTAGAGCCGACGTGAGTTCAGTTCGCGGTGTTCCGGGTTCTGCGCCCGTCGACTGGGGTTGCGTCAAGGGCCACAGCCGTGCAGTGCGTGAGTATCTGGAAGCATTGGAAGAGGCGAACCCAGTGGGCACCGAAGCGGGTGAGAAGACGGAGACATCGCCCCCTCCAAAGAGGATATCCCTGACGGATCCCGCCGCGAGCTGGACAGCCGCCAAAGGTGGCTTGCCGTTCTTCGCCTATTCGACCAATTATCTGATTGACCTGCAGGCAGGGATCATCGTTGATGTCGAGGCGACGCCCGCGAACCGCTCGCACGAAGTGGGATCTACCAGGACCATGATTGACCGCGTTGAGCGGCGACACGATCTCGAACCTCGACGTCTTGCAGGTGATACCGCGTATGGTTCAGCGGCGATGCTTGCCTGGATGATCGGGCAGAAAGAGATTGCACCGCATATTCCGGTCTGGGACAAAACCGCGCGCAAAGACAACACATTGTCGAGCAGCGAGTTCCAATGGGATGAACTGGCCAATGAATATCGCTGTCCCACCGGGCACACACTACGCAGTGATCGACGCAAATTTAGAAGTCCGCGCTCGCGTGTCACGAAGGCTGACACGATCATCTACCGGGCAAGCCAGTTCGATTGCGAGAGCTGTTCAATGAAGGATCGCTGCTGTCCGAATACACCATTCCGTAAGATCGCCCGTAGCATTCATGAAGCTGCTCGTGACGAAACGAGGCGTATTACGAAGACGCCAGAATACAACCGATCCTGCCGTGAGCGAAAGAAGGTGGAAATGCTCTTCGCTCATCTCAAACGCATTCTGAAGCTTGACCGTCTGCGACTGCGAGGTCTAAGCGGTGCCCATGATGAGTTTCTGATGGCAGCGACCGCACAAAATCTGCGAAGAATGGCCAAGAGGCTCAAGTTAGGAACCAAGCAGATGAACTACGCGGTTGGATGACAGGCAACGGGGATCGCTGCCTCGTTCAAGGTCAATTCTTTGACGATCCCCACAACTCGAATACGTCCTGCCGACTTCTGCTTGTCCGACTAAAACACGACTTTTTCAACACAATCTTCGGCAATCAGATTTACGCTTCGGCCTTGTTCGGGGCAGCGAAACCAGCAACGAATGCGTATCTTCGCTGCCTTGACCGCCTCGGCGTGAGCGCATCGGAAGCCCTTTTTGTTGACGACCTCGAATCCAATGTAGCCGGAGCGATCAGCGCGGGTCTTCACGGCCACGTGTTCACCGGCGCCGGGGCCCTATCTGCAGAACTGCAACGGCTCAATTTGCTCTAGCCGGGTTGCAGCAAATAAAGCCGATGCCCTGGCGCCACGACGAGCCGCTCCGCTTAACTTCACAGTGGCCTATGGAAGATGGCGCCCTTGGGGACGAGTTGGCACGACATCAACGATCAACCCGATTTGCTTCGCTTCGGAGTCCCCAGCTTATCAAGCTTCGGCTTGCATCTCAGTCATTTGATTTTCTTCTTGGGCAGGGCGCCGACAATTTCGTCGGGAAGGTCGAGCACCTGTTCTATGCCTTCAGGTTTTCTCTAGTGTTGCGCAAAACGGTGTCAAATTGCTGCGGTGCCGCAATTCCGGTATCTTGGTGCTTCCAAAAGTCACTCACGGAATGGAACCCGGGATTTTGGCGTGTGTCGTTCTTTTAATCACCGCCTCACCCCCGGGGCGGTGTTTTTTGTCCGTTGCATTTTGTTGACTGCGCAAAGGTGGGGGACCCAAGCACAATCGGGCCGCAGAGGCATTTCAAGTCAGGTATTCGCAGAGGACTTCTAATGACCGCGAATTCGCACATGGTTTTGCTCGAAACCGCGCTGGGCAGATTGTCGGGGCCCAAAATCTGCCTTCCATGGGTGCGCCGAACTTCCGCTGCGCCAGTTGCGGCAGCCAGGTAAGCCTTTTCCGGCCCGACAGGGCTCACGCCTACTTGCGGCAGGCGTCAGGCAGCGCCTGCGAACATGGGGCGCTACGTGCGCTGCACGCCGCCGCACTGCAACTCCTGGTTACAAGCCGTTTTGTCCACGCACCGTTGCATACGCAACACGTCAGCGCGCACGGCAAGCGCCACATGATTGAGGCGTGGGGCGCGGGTGCGTCGATTCTCACGCGGATTGAGGGGGTGACGCCGCGGTCACTCGTGCACTGAGATTGACTGTACGAATGGGGCTCCGAGCAGCCCGGGATTGATCTGCACGTCGTACCTGTTCTCGAAAGAATCGTTGTGCCGATAGGCCAGCGAGCACGGCATCGGTAAAGTGCGGATCCGTTTGTCGTCCAGGACGACTGGTGTCGACGCGTCAAGGACGAGTGCGCAGGACGCGTGTTTTCCGTGCGTGATGTGGACAGTGCCGTCGACGGCGAGCGATAGCACCGGCACTACGCGCGCGCCGGCATAGTCGTTCAAAAGCATGCAAATTGCGCTACTGAAAAACACCGAACTGAAGACACCCCACATCACGACGTCGAGCGCGACCGCTCCCGCAAGCGCGTGTTCTTTCAGCGTTGAGCGCTGTATCAGGAACGCCACCGCGGAAAGGAGCGCAGCACCGCTGACAATGGCAGGTAGAAGAGAAAGCGGTAACACCGAGGAGTACGAGGCCAGATGACTGAAAAAGTACACAACCGCTGCCAGGGTCGACGCCACGAGCCAAGGCCTGCGGATACGACCGAGACTGGCCTCCGAATTCGCCGCGCCGCCGGTCAGGGCTTCAAGGCGGCTCGCCGCGACCGACAGGCTATCCGAGAGAGTGTCCCGCTGATCTTTCGGGACCTTGCCGGCCATCGTCAGTTCGAGGCGGCCCTCGCCAAGAGATAGCCGATATCCTTTGGCCAACAATGTCCCGACCGCGGAGCGAAATTCAGCGTCACCCTGCAGGATGCGAAGCAGGGGTGCCCCAATGCCGTACGCGACAATGTCCTTCGCGTCGAAGGTAGCCGCAAACCTCACAGGCTCCGTCAGCTGGAACAACCGCACGAGCATCGACTCTCCGCCACCCGAACGCACGCGTCTAAGGCAAAGTGCGCCCTCTACGTCGCACTGGGTGTGCATTCGCGAGGAGCGGCTCGCGGACTGGATGTTGACTGAACGACGACCGGGTTCGACGGCCAGTTTTAGCTGGCTCTCGCTGAGCAACTCGTTCAAGACGTGCCCCCTGAAATTGGCTTCTACATCTGCCACGTCGCCTTTTTTGCGCGCTCGCGGGCTACGTATACGTCGTGAGCCCCCCTCATGGTCTCGCGCGTGCATCTCAGTGCCGCACCCCGCGAGCGCGCTGCCCGATCATGGCCGCAGCTGCCGTCCCCGTCAGCAGCTTTTTCCTTCTCATCTTGACCGCCCCCGCGGCCAATGTGGAATGCAGTCTAGGATTTGTAACAAGACGTAACAAGCCCAACCAGACGAATAGCGTGGGCAAGCTCACACAGCCTGTCGCGCCTCCCATCGATCACTGCTGGCCTATGAAGTCGACGGCGACCGTTATACCTTGGAAGCTGTCATTGGCATGGCGCTGAATCCTGTGACCGTTTGGGGTCGTTCACAGCCCGACGAGCGACGCACGGCCGGGTAGCTCACGCGCGATGCGCTGTCGGCGAATGCGCTTGCGGTGCTGACGCACGCGGCTGCAATGGCTTCGTACCTGGAGTGACGGTGCGGCGGCTTGCGCGGAGGTGAACTGCGCGCGCCGCGTTCAACGCGCACGATGAGGGCGGCGCGAGTGCAATGAACGGGTGGAGCCTGATATGAATTCAGCCGACGAGACAGGCAAGAGCGCGTTGCACTTTGTTGCGGCGCATCCAGCGCGATTCCTATTCCAGGTCTGCACCGCGTTCCGCAAAAACCAGGGGCTGCTGCTCGCGGGCGCGATCGCCTATTACGCGTTGCTGTCAATCGTGCCGCTGCTCATTCTCGTTGTAATCGCGTTCGGTCACTTCATCGGTGAGCAGTTGCTGTTCGACACGCTCGGGCGTCTGCTCGAATGGCTGATACCGGGGCAGTCAAAAGCACTCGTTCGCGAACTAGCGACCTTTTTCGAGCATCGCTCCGTGGTCGGCTGGTACCTCGTCATCACGATGATCTTTTTCAGTTCGCTTGCGTTCTCGGTTCTGGAGAATGCCCTGTCAATCGTCTTCGTGCATCGCGTTGAGGTCCGGCGAAGGCACTTCCTGCTGTCGGCAATCCTGCCCTATCTATTCAGTCTGTCACTAGGTATCGGTGTGCTGCTTGTGACGCTCGTCTCCAGCGGCCTGCGGGCTGTCGCAACCGGTAGCATCGATCTGTTCGGTCATGCGGTGTTACTGACTGGCGTGACCCGAGTCGTGCTATATCTGTGTGGCCTTGCGGGCGAGATATTCGTGCTGACGGCAATCTATTTTGTGATTCCGGCGGGGCGCACGACACTGCGGCATGCGGTCGTCGGCGCGGTCGCGGCCACCGTTCTGTGGGAAATCACAAGACGCGTGCTGGTTTGGTACTTCGCGAAGCTTTCGCAGGTGAACGTCGTCTATGGGTCGCTGACGACGGCGATTGTTGTCCTGTTCGGCCTCGAAGCGCTCGCGACGCTGATGTTGTTTGGCGCGCAACTGATCGCGGAATACGAGCGCCTCAATACACGCGGCGCCCCTGCAGCGGAGTCAATGGAAACGGGCTGACCAGCGGCGGCGCGTCGAGCACCCTCGTTGCGGTTTCAACCAGTCGGCGCGATGGCACCGGTAGTTTCCGGGTGTCGACGAATTCCACGAGTATTCGCTGTCCTACCAGCCGCACTGTAGAGTACCGTGCTGTGGTGTCAAAGGCCTGTTAGCAACGCGGCTTTTTCCAGGGCCGGACAGCGGACATGGCAGTGCAGAATATCCGGTCGTGTCATGTGCTGGCCAGTGAGAGTTTCGAGGACGGTGCTTCGACGCTTTTCGGAATGTTGAAGGGTGAAATCACGCGCTAAGGCCTCGGTTCGACGTGCTGCCCATACAGTCTTCGATCAACGCATGGAACCCGGCGGCACGATCGTCGGCCTCTCCGGCCAGACGTTGCGCGAGTTCTTCGAGCAGGCAGCCGAACGCGCGCACCTCGACGCGCTCGAGCATGGGCAAGCGACAGCAGCTATTTCTTGAGTGGGTGCGTATCCCCCGCTGCGGGGAAAAACGCGTTCCACGCCGCCCGTACGCCCTGTGCGGCGGCAGCCTGCGCGTCCATGTGCTCGCTATCGGCCGAGTCACCCGGATCCGCACTCAGACCACGCCAGTGCGTAAACAGAAGCACGGGCTGCTCCGTCCAATGTCCGTCGATAAACCGGGAGAATGCCGTATCTCCGGTCGTGAGCCTGACTTCGTACCAGCCCTCCCGGGCCGGCGCATAGTCGTCCAATGGGAACCATCCTGTGGTATCGATTTCCATTTTCGCCCCAGATTCGAAGCCATTACACATGCATGACAGCACGCGGCGTACCTGTTTCCTCCAGAGACACGCAGCATGCTGTGGCTGCGAATACCATCATGGTAGAGCCTCGCGGGCTGTGTAATCACCGGCATGATGAGAACCATGCCATCCGCGATGATGCCCCTCCTCTCGCGCAACTCCCCTGATGTTGTCTCTGGTTGCCAGGACTTCACGCGTCGCGAGATTCGCAGTGGTCAGCATTGCGACCCGGGCATTAACCTTCAGCTTGCCCATAGGCTGTTGAAGATGCACTCCGCAGAACCACACGTGGGCGCTATGATTGGCCAGTCATAGTCCGAACGGAAAGAGACTTCATCGCAATGTTGAGCTTACGTATACATTTCTGGTCGATCGCGGCAACCCTGATAGCGTTTGTGGCGTCACTCTGGATCAATCAGGAGGTGTTTGCGCATACCTCGTTTGTCCGGGGCATCAACTGGATATTCCTTCCATCCGGCGTACGGCTATTGAGCACGCTGCTGGTTGGTGTCGATGGTTTCCTTGGCTTGCTGCTTGCCGGTCTGCTAACGGATTTTCTTTACTGGTTCCCGCATGACCCTGTGAGAGCGATCGCTGGCGCGATACTTGGGTCTGCGGCTCCGTATCTGGTCTACAGGTTCGCGAGAGAGTATTACGGCTTGCGCGCATCGTTGACGAATCTCACGGCGACCCGGCTTCTTGTGCTCGCCGTTGCGTATTCAGTCGCGAATCCGCTGTTACATCACCTCTGGTTTGCGTTGACCGGTGCGACGGAGCATTTCTTCGAAAGCCTGTTCAGCATGTTTGTGGGCGACCTCACCGGCACGCTAATCATGCTGTACGCGATGAAGGGATTGCTGGCTTTGCTCCCGAAACGCCAGGGCGATTCCCGGCTCACGAACGGGATGTTCAGCATTCACGTTGCACTGACCAATGCATATAACAATCAGGCCGCACGCTAGCGTGACGAAGGGGTTGCGATGAGGCGCAATCGCAGCCCGTCTCGTGGCGCTATGTACGATTGTCGCCATCGTGCATCTCGACGTGGTGCTGCACCCAGGCTGAAATGTCGCGATTCGCGACGACCTCCAGGCGCTCCCAATGCCGGGCGGCCGGCCCAGACTCACGCACCTCGAGCGCCGTTGATCCCGCAAAGCTGAGAACCTTCGACGGCCCTGTTTGAGCCCTGACGAGCCGTGCACCCCATATCTGCCGTCAAGCCAGGCGGTTGTTGTAGGCAACGTCGAGGGCCAGCCGGATCCTGAACATGCCGTCGGTCATGCGTGAGGACTGGCTGGGATGTCTTGGCAGCAGGGCAAGCGTGCCCTTCACGATATAGAGGAGAATCAGCGCGCCCAGCAGATCGCCCACAAACATCGTGAAGAAACTCTGCAGGATGTCCTGCGTATTTCCCGTCATTGCGAACCAGAGATGATGCAGCGTCGAGTTCGTGAGTGCGACAGCAAACGCGAGCACTATAAGGCGCCTTGGCGTGAGATTCGTCAGCGACGCCTTCAGGCCATAGCGTTCCAGGGCGAGGCGATAGACCGCGTACGGGCCGGCTGAACTGAAGATCGCGCCCGCGATTGCCCGTACGGGGTCGTTCGGGAAGTAATGAAAGAAGTCGACCAGCAAGGCGGAGACCAGCAGCCCAATCGCACCGTCCGCGCCCAGCAGCAGCGTACTCAAAAGCCGGATTCCAGTCGGAAGATAGATCCACTCCACCCAACGCGGAAACGCGGCATGCAGGAAGATCCGTTCATCGACCCAGAGCGTCAGCACGTAGACAATCACGGTGCCGGCTATGGACCAGAAATGTAAGCGCAAGCGTCCCATGACGGTATAATTGTTCCATTCGCTTTTCCTTCCCCAATCATAGCTGACCCGCGCCTTCGCGGCGTGCGCACCCATCGCGTATGGGCGAAAGCAATGAAACGACCTGCAGACATCTATCTTCGTTTCCTGCAACTGACCGAAGCCATTCGTGGCTTGCCCACGCTGCCAGCGCTTGATCCGCTTGAAGAGAAGATTCTTGAGTTCGTGGCTCGCGCGTCACAGAACAAGGACCGGTTGTCGGTCCGGGACATGATTGGACACAGTGAACTGGGCTCTCCTGCGACACTTCACGGTCGCATCGCGTCCATGCGCGAGAAAGGATGGCTCACCCTCTCCGACACCGAAGACACCCGGCGCAAGCAGATCGAACTCACGCCTGCTGCGCTGCGCTACTTCGACAAGCTCGCCGAAGCGCTCTCGAAGGCAGCGAAGGGCACCTGACGTGGCGGCATACCCCGCGATCCCGAGCCCGCCAGTAGAGGGCGTTCTGCCCGGATCGGCTAATCAAGGCAGTTGTCCCCGTTCAGCCGTGCTGCGTGATTACGGGCGGTCTTTCCCAATCGCACAGAGATCGTTCGCAATCCAAATTAACGAAAAAAGAACCCACGGACCATAATGGGCAGTGGGTTCGCAAACACACGCCAAAAGCTCGGGTTTTCACAAACCGTCATAACTTTTGGAACGGTAAACATACCGGGTTTGCGAGGCCAGGGCAACCTGGCGGTGGCTTAAAACAACACCCAGGGGAAGCTCAGTTCGGTATTTTTGCGCCTGTCACAAAAAGGGCCCCGCTACCGCATCGAGACTGCGGTGAGCCGCCAGCAAGTACATCTGGTTTCGGCAAAAGCAGGTTCCAGAACATTCAGACCCGATGTGCCTGCAGGAGCGCCCACCGTCGCAGACCAGACGCAGTTACGTTGCGTCACGCGATGCAGAAAAGCGATGGCCGGATTGTCGCCGCGGCTTTGGCGCCGTCGGGCAGATCGTCAGTCAGGCGCCCATACAGGGCCTGCCAGTCGACGGCAAGCAACGGGATCGTCCTGTCGTTGCGGGACCAGTACGCTAGAAAGCGCGCCCAACCCTCGAGGAAAAAGCCCACGCCGGGACTGAGCAGGCACGGAGGTCTCGCCACAAGAGGCACCCGGGCCGCAGGAAATATCGAACAGAGCGTTTCAAGTTCGTCTGCGGCTTCACTGGCAGTCTCCGGTTTGTTTGCACCGGCCAACAGATGATCCCGCACGACGTCCGCAACACAGGATGTACAGAGCTCGATATAGGAGGCGCGCACCCCACCCAGATCTGTCCACCGGGCAGACGACGCATCCGTCGGCTCCGTCATCCTTCTCAGAACGGGAAGCCTGACGTACGACGGCAGTGCGACAAAATCCGTTTCCTCGCGTTGCAGGGCGTCGCGAAACATCGGATAGGACAGAATCCATGAACTGACTGACAGACTGCCACCCTGACGCGAAGGCAGATTCAATTCCGGAAGGCCCGGGTGCAGCGTAGGCATGCTGGTCTCCATTCGTTATAAAAATAATAACGAATGGCTGCGCTGTGCGCAAGGATCTGCCATGGGGATGAAGCGGCGTGGCCCTGTCCGTCACACCTGATCAGGCGCACAGGACGCGGGGAAACGCCATACGGACATGCCAGGGCGCCTTGCTCCCACTGACATCAATGAGACCAAATTCCCGGTTTGAGCACCTCAAATATGCATTTCGTACATTTCCGGATCGTGGTGTGCGGGCCCGCAAACAGGAATGGCTTTTATTCAAGCATTGGTCGCGCGCATGCGATTGTTATCGATCCCCGCGACGTGATCTATTTGTAAATCAGAAACCGGTCGCGGTTCTTCGCGTCCTTGATCCAGTTTGGCGCGCGTCCCCGCCCGGACCAGGTAGCACCGGTAGCAGGATCGCGATATTTTGCAGGCAGTGGACCGTGCGAGACCCTTGGTCTGCCGCGTCGGCTCCCGAAGATATCCCGCTCGGAATATCCGAACTCCACAACCTTTGCACGGATATCGGCAAGCACCATGTCGAACTCCTCCTGCCGCACAGCGGCCGCCTGACTCTTGAGTTCGTCAAGTTGTGCTTTCAGTTCCTTGTACGTTGCCACGGACTTCCCCATATGGACACCTCGCGGTCATGATAGTGACTTTCTCACGGCTTTGATCCGAATCGGGATGACTGACCGACGAGTCTGGCATTGGGCCTGTGTCCGCGAATTCGCAAATCCCGGGCGATATTGGGTAGCCGCTTCACGACGAACGTTCATACTCTTTTGCAAGGATGGTTGGACGTGGCCAGTTCGGGCCAGTGCTTTTCACGAGGATCGGCCGACACAACGGTCCCTTGAAGCGGCGCATTACGCAGTTGTGAATGCCTCGCACACCTTGTCGGCCACGCGAGCAATGAACAGGACAAGGCGGCTGGGGCTGCGTATTGCGTTATCCTGAAGCGTCCGCCCAAAGGGAACACGCATGAAGCTTTCGAAATACCTGTTACTGATGGCGGTGTCGCTGTCCGCTGCCGCTTACGCACAAACCTCGCAGACGTTTCACTTCGGCGAAGGCCAGGACACGCCGCAACGTGGACGTACCAGTTCTCCTCCGCCACTGCCCGCTGCCCAGACTACAGAGCCGCTACCCCAGGGCGAGCCGCATCCGCACACGAAGGCAACGTCAAAGTCCCAATCAAAGGCAAAATCGAAGTCAAAGCACCCGCATCACCATCGGCACCATCCAACCCACCCGTCACCGCTTCAGAATCCGTATTCACATCCTTGAGCTGGTCAGCATGCAAATCGTATGTCCACCATCCAGCGAATGACTGGACTATCTGGCATTCCTCGCCGGCTGTACGCACAATTAATTCGATATGCGAATTGATATGATGCGATGACGCTCAGTGACCAACGATGAAGTTTCACTAGAGTCGACATTACAGATCGCTCGTCAAGGAAACACACGAGGGCGCCGCCAGCGGAGCGCCCACATCCGTGAATATTGGGCCAATGCGCTGTGCGCCGGACTGGCTCTGGATGAGCGGAATGTAGTGCCGCCCAGGCATCGCACAATCGGCCTTCGTCGGCAATCGACGCAAACTCATGCTCAGTGGCAAACCATCACCGCAACAGACCTCGAAGCCGTATGAGCAGCAGTCGGCTTGGTTGCGACTTCCGCCAATTCAGCTGTTGTACTGACAACGGCCTCGACCTATACGTTGACGCAATTTCGGAATCTGATGTGCCTCTGCGAGGGGTCGTCCCCTGCCGCACGCGTCCCTTGGACAGGGTAAAGACGAGGTTTCAACCTAACTCCCCTATTCATTGTTTTCTTTGGGCGGCCCGCAAAGCGTGCATCGGAGCTAGATGCCCTGGAGAAAGCAATGGAAATTCCGGAATTGAAGCAACTGGCCGAGGGCATCCGCGGCCTCGTGCCCGTTCGAGTCACACAATTGGCCACTACCAGGCACTTGACCTTGCGGCGGCGGTGCCTGGGCTGCGGAACTGGTCAGAAGTTATAGCGTTTCCGGCGCGGGTCATAGCCACTGACCTGGACGTCGCGTCGGCTGGCCGGCTTGCCGCACGCTTGAACAAGCGCTTAGGAATGAGCCTATCAGCCCAGGACCTTCTACAGGTCTTCCCGGCATCCGGGGTGAACATGGATTCGCCTCATGCCAAGGAGGACCTCTGAAGAGTGGTCGCGGCTGCCTATAATGACGTTGTTCAAAGCCTGTCGGATCGCGAAATCGTACGCTTGGCTGCCGGGGATATTGGCATTGCCTGTTTTCCAGAAGTCGCAAAAGGCTTCGCTTCCGACAACTTTACGGATGGCTGTTGGCACGACGGCGCTGTGCAGCAGTATTGGTGTTCCCTCTATGGGCAAGGAGTTCGAAGCTATGCCCCGCGCGAGACACCGAAGGAATCGCTGGATTTTGACCCCTTGTTCTCGAAAGAGGCGGATGACCCCGACGCATTCGACAATTCATTCGACGAGAAGCGGAGCGATCCAGACTGGGCTTCCGAACTCGCCGCAACATGGCGTACTTCCATGCTGTCTGCGACATGCATAAGCACGCGGCTCATAGCGGTACAGCCGGAATGCCCATCCGCCAACAAAGACGATCTGCTTGCGCCATGGCTCGAGCGTCATCGCCAGTCTGCTGAAATCTGCCAATTCGCTCACATTTTTTCTCCCACGACGCTTGCCAGCGCGCCGTGCTCGAGCTCGGCTGCCTGCTCGGCACCTCGCGTCGTATCGGCGGAGACGTCAAGCCATGTCTGGATAATGTCGGACACCCAGACTCCCTCGCGCATGACGCGCCCCCGAAGCAGCGATTGAGGATAGGGGTGCAGTTTCAGAATCAGATCCGGCCGTTCACCCTCGAGCGCACGCTTCAGCCCCCGCCAGCCTTCAGCTGCTGCGAGATCGGGCACCCACAGGGTCGCCAGCGCGCCATGTACGTGCCCTACGCGCAGTGCGTGCGCCGCCGCAAACTGACCCAGCGTCGCCCCCTCTTCCCGCTTGAGCGTCTTTCGTAACTGCTGCTCCTCAGGCACGCCACGCACGAGAAATTTCATCGGCACGCTGACTGCCGGTTTCACGTAGGCGGCCTTCCACCGCTGCGCGAGTTTGCGTCGCTGGACGAGCCGCAGGTGCGGCACCGCCTCGACGAAGTCTTCCTCTTTCAGGGCATTGACGAGCCGCGTAGCGGTCATGACCGATACGCCCGCTTCACGTGCAAGGTCGGTCGCCGTCATGTACGTCTTCTCCGGGGCATTGATCGGGTTCTCTCGCTTGATATCGGTCGCGAGCAGGAGCTTGAGCATCCATTGGGCGAGATCGGAGAAAACAAGCGTCGGCGGTGCGGAATGGCTGCTGCGCCGCACACTCACCGGCCGTTTATCGGCCTCCAGACCCGGAAAGTCCACGTACAGCGGCACGTCCGACAAGATAGCGACAGGTTCACCTTTGCTGTACACACGCTGAAAATCTCGAAGCCTGGTGACGAGCGCCTGCGATGCACTTCCCACCCAGATAAGGACAGCGGGACGGGACTTGCCCGGCTTTGCATTGGCGTGGAATCGCGATTCGAGCAGCGCCTGCGAGAAAAGCGGTATCACCCGATCGGCACGCCCTTCCGCTAGCGCTTTCAATACCGCGTGATACGTCTGACCATGAGGGCTGGTCAGGACGAACTCGCCACCCTTGCCACCCTCACTGTCCTCCTGGACTTGCCAACCGTTGCTTTCGAAGAGCGAATATACGGAGCGGCGCGCGAGACGGTCGGTTGCTCCGGTCAGGAAATGCGGGTCGCTCATGATTCACTTGGCCACGTTATTTCAGTTGGCCATGTGAAATCACATGGCCGCGTTAGATCACACGGCCATGTAACTCCGCGTAGTACAGAAAACGCAAGTGAATCAGCCCGTCTTTCCCGCATGTCTTCAAGGTCCTCGACCGATCCGGTTTTGCGCCTCCCATCCTGAATGTCAGTTCGCCGACAGACTCCGGCTGCGTCTGCGCAATCAGCGCGAGGAAGGCACCGTTGTTTTCGTCCTGACCCGGGCAGCAATGCCCCTCTGCCTGCTCCGGCTTTCCAGCGGTTCCTTGGGGAGTGCCGCCAATGCAGGAAAGCGGAGGCCGCCGTCAGGCGCTTGCCGGAGTCGTCGCGCGCGGACAGTTAGTCGCGTTTATAGGCGGTTTCGCAACAAGGCTGCAGCCAGGTATCGAAAGGCGGGCACACAGAAAACGCGACGAACCGCGAGACAGGGACAAATTTTGACGGGTGCTCTTGCCCTGCGGTGAAGCGTCCCAATATGCGAACCCGAAATCCATTCGCCCGCTGTCGAACATGTCAAATAAGAACTACCGTTCCCCGCGTCGTCCGTCTACCAGTGCGCATGCAAAATCGCTCTTTCTTCCCATGCCCCGCAAGGAATCCTCGGATCTTGCGCTGCGTGCACGGATTGCGCTCGAGCGTCTGCGCAACGGGGAAGCGGACCGCTCGCTGGTTAATCTCCTCTCGCAGATCATCATCATCACGAGCTTCATTACCCGGGCGGGACATGGGCAGCTCGATATCGCGGACATCGACCGCGTTGAGCGTGGCCTCGCAGAGGTGCTCGATCAGGCAGACCGCACTGGCGTCTGGAATGTGCCTGAATCGCTGACTGACGGTCTCACCGCCGTGGTAAATGAATACGACCGCGCGCTCAGCGTGACCCGAATGGAGATCGTACTCAGGGCGAGTGACTACCTCGGAAAGCAGGTCGGTATGGTCGCGCGCGACACCCGCACCAACGACAGTCATCTCCAGGTTGCACGATAACGTCGTCAACGCGCCCCGTCGTGCAATCGCACATCAGTCTGCTCATGTGCACTAAAGGCCGCCGGTGACCAAGGACGTGTGGACGTGAGAGAGACTCGCACAAACGTCATACAGATATTCCGGCATCTGATGGTAACCGGCTCCCATAGCCGGGGACCAAATCGCCGGGCTTGCATGACAGGGAAATGGAGTCGCGGGCGGTGCAGCCTGCGATGGTCGGCACAAGCGCGCAAGCGCTCACAACAAACAACGACAGGTGTATCGCGCGCTACACTGGGTCCACAACCCTGCATAGCCCTGCGCACATTGCATGCACTCCCGGCAACCACATCTCCGAAAGATAACAGCATGGAAATCCGCGTTGCGTACGAACATAGTCTCGCCACTGCGCCGGAGGAATTCATCGTTCAGGTGCCTTCGCAGCTCGTGACCGATATCCCCGCGAACGTGCCGCGCGCCCTGTTGCCTGAATTCATCGCGAACCTGATCGTCGAACGCTCGCCGGCAATCGGCAAGATTCGCAATCTCAAGGTTCTCTAGCGGGCTTCTTTTCAGCGGTGATGCCTGTGTGTCGACAGGCGTTGTCCCAGCCTCGTCAACACTCAGAAAAGGCTCTGTTGCCTGATATCGCGTGCTGGAGGCAATGACGGTTTCTGGCGTCGCGCGCCCGTGCGCCGGCGAATGACACGGCGTACATGGGCGATCAGCTCGAAGCTTCCGTTCGCAAAACTGAGCGTGAGCCTGAACTGCGTCAGCCCATCCGGTCCGATATCGGGCTGCACCCGCAGCGATGCACGCATGTCGAGCCGGCGAGCACGGTCCACGAGCTGCGCTCGGCTCATGCCATTCCATGCGGCCGCGATCAGCCGACCCACCGCCGGAGGAACCGACTCGGGTGGACAGTCAGCTGGCAACGCGAGAGATACGAGCGCGAAACGGTAAGCCATTGGGTTGACGGCGTGCGGCTCTGGGTCCGCATTTCCTCGCGTACAAACATGGCGCGCCGCTCTCATTAAGGCGACGCGCGAAGGGACCTGAGTAATCAGTCGTAGCGGGCCGCGAATGCGGCGCCGCCAGCATGTCGCTCCGCCAGCTACGACTGGATTGCCCGTTAGCCGTTACGCTGCTGCGACTTCAGGCGTGGCAGCAGCCTCAATTGCGGCCGGGGCCTTTTTAGCTGCAACCTTGCGCGGCGCCGATGCCTTTTTCGCGGGTGCTGCGGCCTTGCGCCCACGCACACCCTTTGCCGGAGCCGTTGCTGCCCGGCCAGCCTTTTTCGTGGCGACTGCCGTCTTCACCGCCTTTTTTGCCACGACACGCTTTGCACCTGCCTTCTTCGCAGCTGCCTTCTTCGCAGCAGCCTTTTTCGCGGTTGCCTTCGTGGCAGGTGCCGCCTTGGCGCCGGCAGTCTTCGCCGTTGCCCCAGCTTCAATCAGGAATTTCGAACGATCCTTGACGTCGCGAATCCACAGCGGCGCCAGACCACGGCCCGACCACGTCGCGCCCGTTTTCGGATCCACGTATTTCGGCGCAACGTGATGCACGGCCGCACCCGGGGCTTTTGCTGCCGCCTTTGCCAGCGTCGTCCCAGGTTTACGACCGCGTCGCTTTGCAACAAAGCCTTCGATATCAGCGACAGTCAGTCCGTGCTTTTGCATCAGGTCACGGATTTTCGTCAGGCCCACAGACGACTGCTTTTCGGCAATCGTTGCCGCCTGCTTCTGCAGTTTGGCAATTTTCGAGTTGATTGCGTCCAGGGTAACCATGTCTATTCCTCGCTGTGGGGTTTACCGTTCATGCGATCGTGGAACTTCCCTGGCTTGTTTGCCAGGCACTTCGAAGTTCGGTCTGCCCGTCAGAATTGACGCGGTCGTCGCGGTCGTGATTATGACTTTATCAGTACGTCCGTGCAAATTGAAAGGGCAGCGCGCAACGATTTGAATGTCACTGGAGTTCAGGGATAGAGGCACGCCCGATGTTGCCTGTGCGTCCCGCAACGCTGCCTTTCATTGTTTGTTTGCTATTGCGCCGCAAAAAAGCCAACTCTCTGTTATCCAGACATGCACCCGAGATCGTTGATCGAGGAGGTATGGTTCCCGCGTCAGCGATGCACCTGTTCGTACCGCACGTTGAATCGTGAACGCAACAAAAGAAGATCCAACGTGCGCAAGCAAACCTGGTGTCGCACATGGGTTGATTTATACTGCTCTCATACCGGTCGCCAGTCGCGGCGCCTCACCTGCGCCGCTCCCAGCAAAATATGGTTTAAACATGCTCCACCCTCTTCGCTGCCCCGGCACGGGCAGCGTTGGGTCGCGTGGCATCCTGGCGGCACGCGATTTGCAATCACCTGCCCAACGACAGACTGTTGCGCGGAGAATACACCAGATGGATGAGAGAAAACGCGAAAGCATCGTGGCCTATCTGCGACGACGGATGGCTGAATTTGGAATCGAACCGGAAGACATTGCTACTTCAATTGCAGCCGATCAGGAGCGTTTGCGGGCAGTGCGTTTCCGCGACGCTTCGGGCAACACTTGGGACGGCAAAGGCGCGCCGCCACAATGGGTGGTTCAGGCAATCAGTGCCGGCCAGTCTCTTGAACATTTTGCAATTGACGGCGCGTCGAATCGCGACCCGGGCAAACGCACCGGCGCCGACTGGCGCAATGACCCGTTTGCCGGCTCGAGACTGGCCACAATCAAAACAGAGGGCGTTAGCGCCTGAGAGCCGAGACAACCCGGACCTGGGATCCGGCATCATCTTCCTTGCTCCTGATGCCTGGACATTCACGTGATGTGACTCGCGTCTGCTGAGGAATAAAGCTTCAGGCATGGAGCGAACGGCTATGTGCCGCGCTTCCCGCACAAACTGGCCAGTCACTGAACGTTATGCGGTGACTAATCGAAGAGTTGCTGCTGTGACATGACAGCGCGCAAAGCACCCGTTTGCTGAAGATGCGCCAGTCCAGGTGAGAGCTGGAACGAACGTTGCCAGAATCCGGCCGTTTCTCACAACCGTGTCCAGCAGATTCATCGCGAAGATACGCGTCACTGCCAGAACTTCATCGTTAGGCGCAATGGCCCACGCGAGCGTGACGAAGTCGCCCAAACTGCGGCATTCATGAAGTGCGGGAATCCAGACATGTCAATCGCAGACACAGCCATGAAACGTTATTTCCGCTCAAGTCGCGGTCGTCCCTCCCCCTTCGCCCGAGCGTGATTCACGATACATTCAGTTATCCTTCACAGCGGGCATCGATGTGCCGCACGAAAGAAAAACGATAGCCGCGAAACCACCCGGTGCACGCATGAACGGCGAGCGGAGAGCGAATTCTCCTTCGGAAACGGCTCTACTCTCTTGTCAATGCATGAGAAAGTTGCACAAAAGGGGCCGTTCATATAGATGGAGTTTGACCTGGCGGCGCAAAGCCCGGCCTGGACAAAGCGGCTAGACTATCTCGGTGAAAAGCTGATATGAGCGAAACCCTGAAGAAGCCCAAGCCGGATGTGGCGCCCCCGCCGACCGTCGTGGTGCGTGTTTCGCCCTCCAGCAAGAAAAAGGTCGTGGTCACAACCGGGACGAAGGCGCAACTGCGCAAGCGGGCGAAGACATCGACACGAAGTGCATTTCCCGAGCTGCCCGAGTGGCGGCTTGAGCGCTGATCAGAGAACGGGCCGCAAGGCCCGTTGTGCTTGCTGCGTCTTCCCCGTCAGCAAGCGCAAATGTGACGCGCACCAGGGCGCGTCCTCCGCGAGACGTCATTCCTGACCGGCGTCGACCTGTTTTCCCGCCAGCCACCGACCCTTGACCGATCTGCCGGTTGCCTGAGGGCGCTGCCCGATCTGGCAGCGTCCCGATGCCAGCGTGTGACCCGGCCGCGCCATCCGGCGACCGATCTGCCGCCCCACCGGACCGTCGACAGCTTCATGGTCCGATACTCGTCGGCACTGGCCGAACTCCGTTTCAACCACAAGCCACTCCACAGCTTTCTTAGGCTGCCTTGAGCGGGTGCTCTTTCAGGTAGATTTTTAGCGCGTCATTCATGCGCGTCTGCCAGCCTGCGCCGGTCGCACGAAACGCCTCCAGAACCTCTGCGTCATAGCGCATCGTGACCTGCTCTTTCGGGTTCTCCTTCGGCGGGCGGCCCATGCGCTTTTGCATGACTTCAGCGAATGGACGCGCCCTGGCGAAATCCGCAGCCGTCCATTCCGGGTTGTCCGGATCGGACTCGATTCCGCGCTGGATTGCCGCTTCCTCTGCGGCAGTGTTGCGTGTCAGCTTAGCTTTGCTCATAAGCGTCAATCTCCGTGTTACTCGCCTTGCGCAGGCTGATGATGCGCATGGTTTCGTCGCGGGGTGTGAAAACCACGCTATACAGCCTGCCCCCTAACAGGGCAATGCCCCTGTACCGATCCTCTCCGTACTCGTGCCGCATGTCCTGGACCACCAGCATCCCATCCCAGTCGAGCCGCGCAGCCTCGGCGAGTGATACACCGTGCTTTTCCTGGTTCGACGCGTCCTTCGCAAGGTCAAATGTGATTCGCATGCAACTTATTGTAGTGTCGAAAAATAGAAGCATGCAAGGACTTTTTGGAGTTACAAAAAGTGCGTCCTGGCGCAAGATCGCAATTCAACATGATTTGAATACAAAGCAGTCACGCACCGACTGACCGCGTGACTTTTGCGAGCAGGCCCGATACGATCACTGTATATATATACATATATTCAGGTGTTTATTGGGGAACCATGGCGCTGCCGCTACTGGACGTCGACGCAATTCATCCCGATGTGTGGAGAGCGTCACAACTTGCTTCCGCGCATGGCCGCACGGTGGGTACCGGTCGGCAGTGATGCCAGACCTTCACGCACGGACCTGCCTCGGGATCTGCCGCGTCCGACATGGCTCCTTGAGGTGCCGATCCAGCTCATCATGCGGGGCCATCGTCCGTTCTACGGTACACAGCTGCGCATGGTGTCGCCCGGAGAGCGGATTGAATGCGGCTGGCAGGACGGCCACATCGTGACGCGCGACTACTTCGTTGCCGAAGCAGAAAACCATCTGCACTACTGGGTCTATCGCGAGCGTGTCGGCAGTCGTGACGAACGTGAGCCGCGCTGGTTCCTCCACGGCTTTTTTTTGGTTGAACTACAGGCGTTGCCCCGGGACCCGTTTTCCGAACCTGCGCCGCTCGTCCACAAGTCGCCCTGGACAACGTTCTGCCAGGCAACGGCCTGCTGCGCCTGCGTATCGGCGACGTGCTGCGGCAGGTGCTCCATCAGCTTCTCGAGCGTGCGACATTGCGCCACGATGCGCTCAGGACACGCCTCGAGCATCTCGATGGGTTCGTCGAACGAGGGGGCGGGCTTGCCCAGCAGGTCCTTCGATTTCATTTCACATTGATCCGTCGTTGTGGGTCATCCAGAACGCCCGAAACATGCCGCCCTGGCCCCATTACCGGGGTCCAGGGGTGCCACGCCAGCGTCATAGCATCATTGATGACAGCACGGTACACGATGCGGCCGCCTTGACGTGATGTTGTTCGCATTCACCTCGCGCGTGTCATGCATTAACCCTACATCGTTAGGAGCAGACTCACAACGCCCGGGTATTGCCGTGGGCCACGTCACGAGTGCCAGTCCCAAGGAGCCGTACTGTGACGCTCGAACGGATACCCCGCCCCCACGAGCGAAGCATTCTCCCTTCAAAACTCTCCTGTTCGTGTCGATATACCAGCATCCGGGATCGTCCGCACGAAAAAATGAGAATACATGGAACACTACTTTTGTCGTTATCGCTGCTGCATGGCTCCGCCTATGCGGCCTTGATGCAGCCGCTCGACGTCAGCAATGAAGTCCTCCGCTATCGGCACAATGCGCAAGCTATCGCGATTTTCGGCCAGAGTGTCAGCGACAACCCCGAGATACCGCCATTCGCACGATCCTCGCTGTATTTCGCGTCTGGAAAAAGAGACTTCCAACTCAAACGGCAGCTTTCGGCGATCAATAACTACACCCGGTCGATTGCCCTGAACGCGACGGCTTCCGCGTTCAATAACCGCGGTGGAGCCTATTTCGGTGTCGGCAATCTCGACGCAGCCCAACAGGACTATGAGCAGGCATTGCGGCTCAACCCGAGCGATGTGCACGCGTGGGAAAACCTCAGCAGTCTGCTCATGAAGCGCAAGCAGTTTGACAAGGCCATTGACTGCCTGAGTCACGCGATCGCAGCTGGCGATCAACGTGCGAGCACTTACGTTTCCCGGGGCATTGCATACCAACTCAAGGGTGATGCACAGGACGCATTCTGGGACTATGACGTCGCAATTGCCCTGGCACCACACACTGTCGCCGCGCATGTGGGAAAAGTCGGGCTTCTGATTGATGCCGGTAAACTGGATGAAGCCAGGGAGGAGTCGAATACCGCGCTTGGCCTTGACCCGAACGACACGGATGCCAAACGGGCAGCCGCTCTGTTACTCAAGTTGCAGCATAGATACGCCGATGCAATTGTTGGTTACACGTCGGTATTGAATGTTCGCCCAACGGACGCCCAGGCCTTTGTGGGCCGGGCACAGGTTTTCGAAGAGACGGGCGAATGGTCAAAGGCAATTGCGGACTATTCAAGGGCGATCACGCTAATGCCGGATGACGATGTGCTGTTGCGGCTACGCGGCCTCGCGTACGATAAACAAGGAGACAATGCCGACGCCGTTGCCGATTTCGAGAAGGCTGTTCGTCTGGCACCCAGCACTGCACGCAACCACGTGCTTCTTGCTCGCGCTTTCGCGCGTTCGGGGCAAGTTCGAAGATCCATCGATGTCCTTTCGAACGCGATCAAATTGCTGCCGAACTCGATCTCGCTGCGCCATGAACGTGCCTTCTCTTTCGAGCAACTGGGAGACTACGCGTCAGCTGTTGAGGAACTTCACGCCATTCTCGAGGCGAACGCTCAAGACACACTCACCCGCCGGTACCTTGCGGACGACGAGACCACGCTTGGCCAGTACAGCGCCGCGGCACACGATTACGAAATCGTGGGTCAGTCTGTCCATGATGATGGCGGCTTGCTCTACGGACGTGCGCAGTTGAACTTCTACACTGGACAACTGCGCCAGGCCGATGCAGACCTGAGCGAATGGCAGCGGTTGTATCGCGCGCATAAAATAGAAAAAGCCGACCAGTCACTTTATGCCTATGTCGTAATCTGGCGCCACATCATCGCGCTGAAGCTTGCGACAGACGACCGCTTGGCACTAGCCGACCAGGCTCGTGGCCTTGACGCCAATCGTTGGCCCTATCCCATTCTCGCTTTCTACATGGGGAGATCTACCGCAGCCGGGTTGCTTTCCGCAGTAGAGAAAGGTGGGAAAGACCACGACGAACACTCATGTGAGGCCAATGCCTATCTCGGCGAGTGGCTGTTGTCACGCGGCGATATATCGGGCGCACGCGAGGACTTCGCGGCGGCCAGCACAAGCTGTCCCGCCCAGTTCATCGAAAAAGCGTTGGCGACCTGGGAACTCCAGGGAATGAGCCTTCCGATCCAGTCTGCTCACCAGCGTCCAGGTGCACCCACGAACACCCCATCAAAAATGCAATTTGTCGATCAGCACGCTACAGGACGAGACTGACCCGACATCGGCCTCTCCGACGCACAGTGACTGGAATGGTGCCGTACGTTTTCCGCTCTGACATGCCCTGCCGCGGAAATTCATTCTTTAGCCTCATTTTCCTCGTGTCCAGAGAATGGCGCGAGACGACGAATTACCTGCGATCTGGCCGCTTCCGTTGACCCCGACAGCTTCGCTGAAGTTGTCTCCCGGAAGTGTGCCCAGGTCAGTCATTGCTCCGTGTTCAGACAGAAACGCGTGTGGCAAGTACGGACAGCATCCGGTATCCGACTCGCCAACTATCTGACCGGAATTGTTGATCCCGAAAGCATTGCTATTGTTGCGACCAGGGAGCGTGCCTAGATCGGTCATCACCCCGTTTTCAAACAGAAATCCGTGCACGTCCCCGTTTGCGACGGACGAAATGCCGATCACCTGGCCGCGCTCATTGATCCCCTGAGCATGGCTGAGCCCTCCACCGGCAAGCGTGCCCAGGTCCGTCATGACACCATGTTCGAACAGGAACGCGTGAGCATATCCGCTTGCGTTCGATGAGTAGCCGACCACCTGGCCGAGGTTGTTGATCCCTAAAGCGCCGCTATCGCTGCCACCGGCAAACGTACCCAGGTCGATCACGACTCCGTTTTCAAACAGGGCGGCGTGCACATACCCGCGTAGATTGGTCGCGTAGCCCACCACCTGGCCGCGTTCGTTGATTCCGGCAGCTGCGCTGAAGTTGCCACCGGGGAGCGTACCCAGGTCAGTCATCACCCCGTGATCGAAAAGGAAGGCGTGCTGGTCCCCTCGTGCCGTATTCGAGGTGCCAGCCACCTGGCCGCGATTGTTGACCGCGGTGGCCGTGCTGGAGCTGCCGCCCGGGAGAGTGCCCAGGTCGTGAACCTCGCCGTTCTCAAACAGAACAGCGTGCGTGGCCCCGGCTGCGGTTATCGAGTAACCGACCACCTGGCCGCGTTCATTGATTCCGAGGGCGTTGCTGTAGTCTCCACCGGGGAGCGCGCCGAGATCCTTGATGGCGAATCCCTGTCCCGCGGCAGTCTGGAATGCGGCGATCGCCAGCATGGCTAGCGCGATCAATGCACAACGAACATGGTTCGCAACGCAACCTACCTTCCATGTGGAGTACATGGCGATCCCCTTGCCGCATATCGTGAATCGTGACGGGATACCCGGTCGTAGCCGCCTCAAAATTCATTTTGAAGAAGAAACGAGTAAAAATAGAATAGCACTGCTTATCATTTTATCTGTAGCGCAGAGCAAGCCGCGAATCCATCAGTAAGCGTGCACGCACGTGATCGACTTATGCACCAATTCCGGCATGAACGTCGACACGCATTCGACGAATGTGCGTTACAGCGAAATCTCCACGACTGCGAAGATCGATAGAAATCTAGTCCACTGGAACGGGTTCGCGATGTCTTCCATTAGCGCATCCGTCATGGATCAGTGTGATCGACGACGAGAACGTCCGTTGTCCGCTATGCGTGCTGCCGATCAGAAAAATGTCTGAAGATAGAGGCTACGGACCACTCTAGTCTATGGAATACTTTTGTTCAACTTGTTAAATGGTGGCGCAGATCGCTCGCAAGTGAGCGCGTGACCCACCTGCGCTGAACGGGCGAAATCCCCGGGCACGACGCGTCATGCACTGACCAGGCAGTCAGACGACAATGGCCCGGCACCGCGGCATAACAGGACAAACTGCATGGTTGGCCAGTGAACATGCATCGTCACGCCTACCTACGCTCGTGTGTGCGCACGAGAAGATTTTTCGCTCCATGAGGGTAGGTACCGGGCTGCCGATAACGGGCATTCAGTCGGGAGCTTCCGCGCATGCGGCAAGTTGCCGGCGATGTCGATCTAGCCGTGCCGGATACGCAGTCGGTGCTTCTGATGAGCGCACTGACCGCACGACATACGACGTATGAACCGGCCGCGAGCCCCAGATTTCAACGTCACCTTTTCCTGTACCACTGTGCGCGCTGAACAGCGCATTTCAGTGATGTCGCCACCCCTTTCCTGTCACTCGCCATCTGAAATCTGGTGCGTTTGCGAGCTGGTCGACAGAAGCTGCGGTGGCTCAAGCATCATGCCCCATGTTGTCAGGAAGCCCTCGAAGGATGGCTGGCCTGCCTGTGTTAAGAGCGCGGGAATCGTAGACCAGTCGGGTAGCAGCTTCCCTACTCCTCTGCCTGCCCACTATCAGAAATCTGGTGCGTGCGCGAATTAACCATTGCAAGGTGAACGGGCTTGAGCGCAATGCCCCAGGCTTCCAGCAACCCATCGAAAGTAGGTTGGGCTTGCGTTCGAGGCACGGGCAATGCGATCCCAGTTGACCGGTAGCGCACCCGCTCTTTCGCACTAACGCCTGCGCGGACGACGCGCTCGAGTGCGCCATTGTGCAGCGCGTACTGGATCGCATCAGACGCCGTGCGCGAACCCATCAGTCCGGAAGCCGCGATTTCGCTCACTGTCGCGACAGTATGCTCAGTGAGCCACGCGAGCAGAATCTCGGCGTTTGCGTGTGCGCTCATGGTGAGCTCTTCCCGGGCTGAATGGTTACGCGCTTCATTGCCGACCCCAACGAAATGTTTGATCGCACGAATGTTACAGGATCCGCTGGACACCCCAAGGCAGACTCCGTGATGGCGTATGCCATTTCATCGCCCTTCCTGTCAGTTCGATACCGGGCGTGCTCCCCAATAAACGAATCCTTTGCCACTTCAGGCAGGCAGCGGAAGGAGCATTGCGCACTCAAGTGCCGAATATTAAGTGCACCCATGGTCACGGTCAGGAAAAGCATCGCCGTGTGCGGTTGTTCAACACATAGACTACCGCCATCGTCCAAGTTATGCCTGGTATCGATTAGGAGTACGATCACCGTGACGACACCGACGACCCGAGGTGCAGAAACGTCGTGTCCTCGCTGCGGAAGCGGCGAAGGCGATGGACGCCTCCGTGGTCGGCGACCCCGTGCCGATACGACGGGAGCTATCTGAACAATACTCTGATCCGCTACCGCACCCATTACGGCGATTTGCAATAAGGGCAACAACGGGAACAAATAGTCGCACCATGCTGGGTGCGCGGAAGCGATCCCCAGGGAACAACGGAGCTCCCCCTGTTGCCGCGGATTCATCCGGTTTTCCGAAGAGAGGCAATTCATCGCTCAGTCTCTGGTCCGCCATCCGGCGTTTGGCCATCAGCCGGCGACTCGTTATCCTGGTCCGCACGGGGCGTATCGCCGACTACGGGCGGATGCGGTCGACGCACGATATCGCGCAGTTCGTCGCGCTCCCAGTCCGCGCGCTCGCGCTGCGCCGTCCGCCGCTCCTGTGCCTCGGCATCAAGTTCGGCGCTCCGCAACTGCCGGATACTCTCGAGCTCTGGCTGCTCGAACGTGACGTGCATTCGCAGCTCAGCTGCGGCACGCGCAGCGGCCGCCTCGAAGGCTTCGGGCCCGCTAAGTGATAGCATCGAGCCGAACTTCTGCTGTGCCAAGCGCAGTGCAAGCTCAAGCGCCTCCCTCTCGCTGTCCCACAGGCGCAACGTACGCCCCTCGTCGACGAGAAACGCTGCACCGTCCCGGCGGTATTCGACCTCTCCGGTTGCCAGAACCTCGTAGGTAATTGAAGGGCCGCTGTAGATGATCTCGTTGCGACCGGACGTTACTGGGTCCACGTCACGCGATGGCGCACTGAAAACGACCGACCACTCATCGGCAGGACGCTGGACCCTCAGCCGCACCTCCTGCATCCGGCGCAGCTCGCGTAACGCACGTTCGTCACCACCCTGTGCCCGCTCCTGCAGGAAATCCCTGTACTGGTCGCTGATCGGCCGGTTATCAGCCCGCTTGAGCGCGTCACGCTCATGTACGATGCGTGCGCGCAGTGCGACCTCAGCCTCGAGGCGGGTCACGCGGGCGGCCGAGAGCTGCTCCCGGCGCGCCGTCGAGCGTAGATCCGCGCGGTCCGCAAGCCCGTTGCGTACGCTGTAGAACGCTGCCTTGATCTCGCTACGCCGCGCCTTCTCGTGCTGCATCTGTTCATCCCAGGCGCGACGAAGCCCGGCGCGATAGATCGTGCGCCAATGCTGGAACCCGGCCCACAGATCCGGCTCGGGTGAACGACGTGGCGCATGTTCGGGCCTGCGCCCTGTCTGTGCCCGGTACACATCGCGCAGCAGTTGCGCCGCGTCGGCCCACGAGAGATTCATCTCCTTCGTGAGGAAATCCGACACATTCAGATTACGTGAGCCAGCCCGGATCCGGTCACCCCCGTCCGCACCTTTACCAATGCTGTACTTCTCGACAATCAGCCCGTGAGAATGCGCGAGTGCGGCAAGCAGCCGGCCAGCATCAAGCGTCATGCGGATTTCAGCAAACCCGGACCGCTCACGGGCGTTGCGAACAGCGCGCGCCTCCACGAGATCACGCGCGAACTGGTCGCGAACCGTATCGGCCTCCCGGCCAGTTGCAGCTCGCGCACGCGCATTGAAAACCGTAGCCGCGCTCGTGTCGGCAGCAACAGTGGTCTCAAAGGGCATCGATTCGATCGCATCGAGCGACTGGACATCGGCGAGACTCCGGACCTCGTCCAGCGGACCGAATTCCGCCGGCGCACGGCCACCGCCGGACGCCCGGTTCAGACCGTACGCTTCACGCTGACCGAATGGTCCGCCGTCACGCGCGAACTTGTCGCCGGCCGTTGCGGCCATCCTGGCCCGTCCCGCGTCGTCGGCCGCGTCCCACCTCTCGTACATACGCGCCGCAATGGTGTTCAGCAGCGTATGCCGTGGGTCTAGCTGTTCTCCTCCCGTTCGCTCGCGATCGCCAGACCATCGCAATGCGTCAATTCGGTCGGCTTGCTGGTTTCCCAGCTCCAGTAATGCATCAGCCGGCAGAAGCATTTGAGGTCGCGTGGCGTGGCCATCCACACCGCCGCCGGGCACACCTCGCACACGGTATGGGGCTCGGGTCGCCGCGCGGGGTCGATCGAAGCCAGCGTCAAGGTCGTGATCCGCTCCACGTCGCCACCGGCCACGGAGTTCGTGCCGCGCGCGCTCCGGCTCGTGCCAGTGCGGCTGCCTCCAGTTTCGCCAGTCTCCGGGTCCACCATCGTTTCGTCGTAGTCGCTCATCAATTCCTCCTGCTGCGTCATAGAACCGCTTTTCCCGGTGCTCCAGAATTCGCCGCCGTTCTGCCGGCGACGCCGCCTGATACGTTTTGTAGAAACTGCTGCCGCTATTGAGATACTTGATCTCTCTCGCGCGCGTATCGTTCCACTCGAAAAGTGCATTGAGATAGTTCTGTGGCGTCGCGAGCGGCGTAGCGGGTTCGAAGTACTCTGCGTGAACATTCTGGTCGAGGGCTTCACGCTTGCCCACGGCATCGAGTTCGATGAACGCACGCGAAAAGACAAACTCCTTCAGATTCACGCCTTTCGTCGCGCCCGGCGGCTTCACGTTTTCATATTCGGCTTCACGGCCCGCATTGCGCGTGCGTGTCTCGCCGAACTCCGTGAGCAAAACGCGGAAGTCCTCAAAATGCGTCACATCGCGCGACAGTACAGCTTCGAGGATTGCGGCCTTCAGCTCGCGGTTCATCGGCGCAAACACGTCTCCCTTGTAACGGCTGATCATCTCAGACGCATCCGTGAAGTGCACCCGCCGGTTGTCCTTCGGACTGGCGAAGCCGTACATCGCGTTGATATGTTCCTGGAACGCCTCCAGAAACCGTTCGTTATGGTCAACCTTCCCGAACGGATAAAGTCGACTCCCGGTCAGCAGGTTGATTTCCGGAATCACCACGTGCACGTGTACCTTGCGCTCGACGAGCTCGCCGCTGCGTCGGTCCGCGTAGCTCTTGAGCCGGGGCACGTGCGCCTCGGCGTAGAAGTTGTATTCGTCCGGCTGGTAGGCCGCAAATGCGAATGCCTCGAACTCGCGGACAATCTCATCTAGCAGCTCGCGCGACACGTCGTCTTCCTTGAACGATAGCGTGACGTTGATATAGCGCTCCGCCTCCGTGTCGATCGATTGGATGATGCTGTTGGTCAGATCAAGGTCCCCTGCGAGTATCACGCGTTCGTCCAGCTCGTCGCGCTCGAACTCGCGGTCCTGCTTCTGGCCCTTCTCCAGATAGGCCTTGATGCCATCGTGATAACCGCGTACCCGGATCAGCATGGGTCACGCCCCTGTCCGCGGCTCTTGCCGCGTCAGCCACGGAAGCGATACCCGGAAACCGGGTCCGATACAGATTTGCGCCGGCGCATCGAGCATCGTACGGACCGCCTTGCAACCAGCATGCATCAGCGGGCCGTACTCGCGTGCGCGCATCGACAGGTAAAGGCGCTCCTCGAGTAACGTGATAGTCATTGCTGCCTGCATGTTCACGCAAACGCGTTGATGTCCCGCTGGCGCCGGCACCGCTGTGCGGTTCGCGGTTATATCCCTGTACCAGGCGGGCGGCGCCAGCATCGGTCTCACCTTTCCCTAGTCGACCTTCACAAGGGTAGCCTTCAGATACCGCGAGATCATCTGCATCTGGTTCAGCAACTGCTCGTAGGTTGCTTCGGATAGCTTGCCGCTTGTGTGGTCTGAGTTCGCCCGGCCTGCGATCTGGTTCAGGTTTTGGCTGGTCTTGTTGAAGATATACAGCAGTCGCCTGCGATCCACGCTGTCCACTGGTCGCGCAATCACCCGCGTGCGGTTCGTGAGCACTGCCTGACGGAAAAACTCCGATTGCGTCAGCCCGCTTCGCGTCACCTTTTCCAGATAGGCTGCGCGGTCCGCCTCAGACAGCCGGAATGCGATCGGCTTGCCGAGCCCGGCCCCATCGTTACTCTTTTTTCGCGGCATCGTCTATAGCCCCGCTAGATGTGTCCAGTCCGCCGACTGCTCTGACAACGTGAACAGCGTCTCATCGCCGTTGATCGTACGCGCGCGGAATTCATATGCCGGCCAATGCGCCTTCGGAATCATGGATTCCTCCTTATTCACTTCGCATACCTGGCAGTGCTGAGTGTCGACGGCAATTCCGTCGACGCGATGGATGCGGCGCCGTAGTCCGCATCGGGGTTTCAAAGGGGCTTGGCCCCTTTGGCACGCAATATTTTATGGAACGCGTAGCGTTGCGTAAACATATTCGACGTGCCTCAATTCCCTACTCTATAGCAAACACTGTAGCATCCATATTGCAGGTTTCAAGCATCAATTCGCATAACTAAAGCTGGTTTAAAGCGTTTACTCATCACGCATTTTTGACTATTTAGCACGTTTGTAGCACCATCAGTCTGCATTGACTCTCCGCGGACCTCGCCATGCCGCTCACCGACCTCACCGCCGTTGTCGAAGATCTGCTTGATGCGCCCGCAACCAGCACGGCGCGCTCTGAAACCGCGCAGCTTGCCGATTTGATCGAGCAGATTGATGCGGCCATGGCACGCGGTGTCTCCAGGCGCGAACTCCACACCCGCTTGCAAAAGCGCGGCCTCACCATGAGTCTCCCCGTTTTTGACAACGCCCTGCATCGCATCCGCAAACGTCTGGGCCGACGCGCACCGAACCGTGCACATGCGACCCTCAACCGCGCTGCATCGCCATCGCCCGCCCCGGCAGCCATTGCCCCCGTTACTCAGGGAGCCCCCGTGTCGCCCTCGTCCACGCCATCCACTTCCTCACTTCGCGCAGGCATCAGGACGCTCGATGAACTCGCTGCTGATAATCCGCACCTCTCGCGAATGCAGTTGATCAAGCTCGAAGCGCAGCAATACGACCAGCCGTCGATTTCGAGCGCCGGGATCGACGAAATAGCGCGCAAGTACGGCGAGGCGCCCAGGCGCTGAACCGAATCACCCGGCCGCGTTGCGTTGATACCGCTCCCCTCGCGCCCTGCTCGGGTCACCGTGGCGTTCGACATCGGCGCGCGGCGCACACGCTTGTTCGCTTAGGCCAACTAGCATTGCAGAGAGAACCCGTCATCACCTCCTCGATGCGGGCCTTCGATTGATGATCGAAGTAGCTGGCACGCGTCGGCTTCCAGTAATGCGCCACGTCACTGCCCAGAACATTCGTCACATGTGGGCTGCCCGTTCCGCTGATACCGTCGAGCGTCGCCGCCACGCAAAACGCAAACAGTCCGCCTTCTGCTGCTGCCAGGCCAGCAACTAGACGGCATGCTTCGGCAACAGCCCCGACCATTCCGCCCGTTCGGCCGTGGCGTGTGTACATCAATCCGGATTGCATGCTCCGCGGACTGCCGCGAATTGATTTCCTCGAACACGACTGGGACCATGCGAGCCATCAGCACGGCCAGTGCATCAATGGCCGTCGGCTGCTTCTCGCACATTCAGCGGCGACAGGCGAAGCCTAGAACACGCAACGCATTCGATGCGCCCACCCGCCGCGCCAACCGTTCCTTTCGATGGATTTTCTACTGTCACCGGTTTGAGACCAGATGAGTTCTGGTCTCACGTTAAATATAGGACATATTGCCCTTAAATAGACAAGCGACATCAACTATATGCATGATTAGACAAATTAAATATAGTGCACGCTCATTCTGACTTTAATAAAGGGCAATTTGCCCTATAATAAAAGTGAGGCCGAAATGCTTTCGGTCGCCAACCGGAGAGCTCCGATGACCATGACTCAAGACCGCATTACCTCTTCTGTTGTACCGGAAGAACTGCGCATGAATGTCCTACCTCGCTATCTGGGGAGACACTACCTGACGGGCGAGTCCTACGTGTACGACTGGGCTGCCCGCCTCGATCGCAGTTACCAGGGTGGCCTGTGGCACTTCTTTACGTTGTCCAATGGAGGCTTCTATATGGCTCCTGCCGAGGCCTCGCGCGTGCATGTTCACTGGCATATGAACGGTTACAGCGACATGATGGGTGCGGACGCTTTCGGCATCACAGTCACCCTGTTTGCCCTCTGCCACCTCGCGGAAAAGACACTCGATGACGCCATCATCGAGCGCTACCACCAGTTGCGCCAGTTCGCCACGCAGCACGTGGAAGCCGCCAACATCCTGCGCGCCATCGACTAATCGACCCGCTCCGGCCAGCGGGTCGGGGCCGCCCTTTTTTGTGAGGAACAGCATGATTACGCTTGCAAGCCGCTTCAGCCGTAATGCCGTCGCCCTGCGCTCGGATCGCCCACTGTCGAATAACGAGATTGCAGAAGTCGCGCCCTCCATCCTTGCTCAAGCCGCTCACGAAAGCCGCTCCGTGCGTTACAGCTACATTCCGACCGTCGATGTACTAAATGCTCTTCGTCGTGAAGGTTTTCAGCCCTTCATGGTCTGCCAGACCCGGGTACGTGACGATGACAGGCGTGCGTACACAAAGCACCTTATCCGCATGCGCCATGTTGAGGATATTGCGGGTCGCGAAGCCAACGAGATCATCCTCTTGAACAGCCACGATGGCTCCTCGTCGTTTCAACTGGTGGGGGGCTGCTTCAGGTTCGTCTGCCAGAACGGCATGGTATGCGGCGACACCATTGCCGATATCCGCATCCCGCACAAGGGCGATGTGGTCGGCGAGGTCATCGAAGGCGCGTTCAGAATGCTCGACAGCTTTGAGGCCGCTGCAGAACAGCGCGAAGGCATGATGGCTTCGGTACTTGATCAGGGCGAGCAGACGGCCTTCGCCCGTGCGGCGCTTGCGCTGCGGTACGACGAGGGCAAGCTCGCTCCAGTCACCGAACGTCAATTGCTCGCCCCGCGTCGCATCGAGGATCAGGCCCCGGATCTCTGGAGTACTTTTTCAAGGGTCCAGGAAAACATGATTCGCGGTGGGCTTCACGGGCGCAATGCAAATGGCCGCTCCACCACGACCCGCCCTGTAACCGGTATCGACCAAAACATCCGGCTCAACCGGGCCCTGTGGGTACTCGCCGACGAACTGCGCCGCCTGCGCGGCTAACCCGGATGCCTCGGCCTGCGGGCCGGGGCATCCTGAGGAGACACTTTCATGGATGCTCTGAATACCCGTCCAACGTGGCTCGCCGCGCTGCTTCCACTGCTGGCGGTCTGGCAGTATGGCGACCGCTCGATTGCGCGCAGCGAACTCTTTCGTATGGCCCTGTCCGCTGACGCGGCGGCCTATGCCGCGCGAGCCCTGGAAAGAATCGCCAACATGCGCGACCGGGACGGTCACGTGATCGAAATGCATCGCGACGAGCTTCGCGCGATCGCGCGCACTGCGCTCGCGGAGTTTGACCGCGTGACGCCTGTCGCACCGGGATCGATGAACACGCAGCGACTGGAGCGTGCCAGATGAGTATCGTTGCACGCCGCGCCAAATTGAAAAGCGGCGACGTGCAGCTGGAATCATTCGGTTCCCCTACCATTTTTGGCGTTCGGCGCTCGTTTGGGCGAATCGATTTGGTCCATGGCTTCGCATGTTTCCCCTGCGCCGAAATGTCGATCATTTGACATCGTCTCTTTGAGGTTCTGTCGCCATACCGCTAAACAAGAATGGACACTCGCGCCTCTTCTGCGCGAGTGTTGTCACATGACACCGAGATGGAGATCAAAGCCTTTCTGACGGTCGCCGAGATCGAGCAGGCGATCAACCACTGGTGCGCCGCCGAAAGCCACTGGCAACGATGGGGTACTGTGCCCTAGAGATCACCAACTGGCCGACATCGACGGGGATATGAGCTGTGAGCGCATGTACGTTATCCATGCGTCTCGGCTCGCTCCCGAACAGGTCAAGGCCGCATATACCGCGCTCCGGGGAAGGTACCGTGATGAATGCCCGCAACGGCACGGGAGCCACGGCCTATGCACCACCTACTTGCTGCGCCGCCCCTCCTTCTTGCAGACCGGACTTGCGATAATCACGGATGTATCGCGCGCGCCGCGCGCCTGGATCGAGGCGCCAGGGGACCCGCGCCAGCAGGCGTGGGGTTCGCGCCGGCGCGCCGCGGATCGCGGCGTGACGATCCGGTGCCGGCGCCTTTCTGCCGCGGGGGCTTCGATACATGTTGGTGTAGTTCCTTCTGGTCCCCGTGTGAACATGAGGTACGAATGAGCGATTTTTATATACATATCCGCCAGCAATGTCTGGTGCCGTGGGTCAAGGGCTGGCAACAGCCGACCGGCGTTGAGGTTCGCGAGGTCATTCGCCGCGCCGGATTGACAGGGCGCGAGGCGGCGGATCTCGTCGGGTTGAGCGAGAAAGGAGGAGGACGACAGATACGCCGATGGATCAGCGGCGAGTCTCACATCCCATACGCCGCATGGGCAATTTTTTGCGAGGTGGCCGGCTTGGGGAAAATATGGGCTATCGATGACGATATGTCTGCATGACCGCGCGGTCTCGAGACGCGCTCGTACGGCATAGTGCGCCCCTAAACCGGGGAGACAAGCGAGACGGACATCGGCAACACCCCGAGGTGCTACTGGAATTTCCTTGAGGATTCAGGGTAATGGGCACGCAACGACACACCAGCGCATAGGATGCCTTCGAAGACGCGCCGTCCGAAGCTGAGAGCATGGAGCCGCATTCGAAACTGACGGTGGCGCTCAAGAACCATATCACGCAGGCATGTCTCAGACTCAGGCTCCCGATGCTCTTTCGCTTCACGCACCGGTGTGTTTCGGACCTCGTGCTCGGCAGAATCAACCACTTTGGCCTCGGATGCGCTCAACTGGGCTGCGCGTCGTAATACGCGTACTGGCGGCAACCGCAACCGGGTTGTATATGTTCGTCAGCGAGGTTACTGACTTATTCCGCGGCGATCTGCGAACTGCTTCGGCCTCCCGTACTAGCCGGAATTCGATCTGACATGTCATAGGACCGGATAGCCGCGACGTCCTGTCCACTCTGAATAAACGGCAGGATTTTCCTTGCCCCTTGGCATGAAAGGCACTCGCAAGAGTTCGGTCCCTTGAATACCTTATGTGAACTCCGCAAAGTTCCACAGCATCAACTGTCGGGTCCACGCTGCTGTGCGCGCTCGCTTTCCGGCAAAAAACTTGGGCGCCATGTAAGCTCGGCGCCGACGAGCCGACACAATGCCAAGGCGCGTCGTCATCAACTGCCTGGCTACATTGAAATCGGAGTCCGCCGAGAAGCCCTCCAACACCCGAACCACAATCAGGTCGCCGGTCATCCGCGCCTCGGTTCCCAATAAGATGTCGAGCCTATCGGTTTCCGGCGAGTCCAGACGCACACGCCCGGGGAGAAGCTATTCATCGACTACTCGGGTAACAAGGCTCGGTATCGTTGATCCGCACACCGGCGAGATGCGCGAGGCGGAGCTGTTCGTCGCGACGCTCGATCCCGCCGCGGCATCACTTTGCGCGGTTGTATAGAACAAGATCGGCGCTTGCAAGAGCAGTGAACCAGCGCCCGTCACGGAAACGGATAAGCTCACCCCTTGGCCGGTCATACTCAGCTACGGGGAATACATGGGAAATCGATATTCTGCGTCCCCAAAGAAGCAGGCCCCGGGATATCGCCGTCGAGACCGCCATGGCGGTCAACCCGGTTTGGAAGTATCTCTGGGAGCGGGGCCAGTCAGCCGGTAAGGGCAGACTCGCGCCGTTCGGGCCGTATCTGCAGGGCCGCGTGGGAGCGGCGAAGCCCAAATAGCTCACCCGTCAGCGTGGAGCGCGCTTTCACTACGAAATACGTTTCATTCGTTACGGTTCCGGTATTTCGTCAGCAAGTTATCGTCCGTCAGACCGGAACGTAACTGTCCGATCCTAAATCAGCGCTGCGCCGCGTGGAACATTCATCAGGGATTCCGCTGAATGGCCCGTTATTCGGGGAATTCGGCGCTTTTTAAATTTGTCCCCCAATGTTTCACGGCACGACGAACCGAAAATTCGGCGGCATAAGGCTACGCGGAGATCCGGATATGCCTGCTGGCCCGAGAGAGAGCGTTGTGAACAGAGCCAGCTTGTACCAGACTAATCTGTTAGTTGCGTTTACACGCACCATTGCTGTGGCGAGTTTATATTTCTGAGTATCCAGCGTTCGATACGCGTCGTGTCCCGTTGCAGATTTCCGCCCATCACGAGCGCTCGCAGTCATCAGTAACCCAGTTCTGGTGCTGGCCGATACATGCGATGCTCTCGCATTTCATGTTCATTCGAAGGCCATCCGTCGACGATTGCGCTCGAGTTCACTTTTCCTACTCTCCTTGCTTACGCTTCTATCTCGCTATGCACCGATCGATGCAGCCGGTCTCAAAGGGCGCACATGGGCAGTGTGATCGGTTGGCGACGACCAGATGTCACCCGACCTCGGTAGCGCCTCAGTTTCCGGTCCGTATAACTTGCTTGGCCTAGGGAGCGTGGACTAAGTGGAATGCTCCTTCAGTGCCATATTCAGTGAACCCAACGCCACGTTTGCCGTGAAAACAAGGAGCAAGATCAATCATCGGTGACGCACGGCGAGCAGATTGCCCACGTCAGGAAGCAAGCGCCGAGAATTAGGCGAAACCTTATTTCGAAGACGCAGACATACAGAGAGCTCGACACGACTAGCTTGCGCACCGGCGCGGGAGCAAATGCGCTTTTGGCGATTCAGTGGATTGTCCGGATGCTTAGCGAACAGCAGTAGCAATTCAAGGCTTCAGATCCTGCTAGCTGCGCTTGCTAAACTCAGCCACGACTAAAGGACCCAGCGCGCTGTTGGACGCGAAATTGGCGCCGGTTATGCTGACGTGAAGTTTCAGCTTCATACTTCGGACTCTAGGCACCTGTTCAGCGGTGCCTCGCAAGCACCAAACGAAATTGGATTTGCGTACGATGGCCATTGCGGGCTCATGAGAAGTCAACGATCACTTCCCATTTTGCTTAGTCGAACGATCGGCGGTTCCGCGATGATTCGCTCAACCAACACAGACTAAGTGACGCGCAAGGCGCGTATGTCAACGGAGGGAGTGTGCGGAGCTTCCTGGCCGCCGCCGGCGGCGGTGAGACACGGCTACGCGTCAAAGGGCGTGAGTGTGTTCAGAGATGGTTGCCCGAAACACTTGCGAGTCATATTCAGCGGTCACTTCGGGCGAAGCCAGTCGGTACGCGGACGCCGGCGGTCAGATAAACCAAAACCAAGGCATGGCCACAGGCGGGAATCCATAGTATGGACTACGCCCTTAGGAAGCCGGACGCCAAGGACCGTGGAATATCGTCGGGCGGTCGGTTTTCCCAAGCCCTTCCCGCTCTCAGGACACCACACAGTGATCCGATCGGCGTTGGAACCGCAGGATCCGTACTATGGACTGGCACGCGACTCACTGCTTGTACGTCATCACCGTGGCCGCGCAGCGGGCCTCACGTCCCAACTGCCGGAAGTAATTGCTGAATATCGCGTGCCGGTTCGATCTTCTGGTACGAAGTATCAAACAAGGGTTCGAGACTGGGCAGGCAAGCAAATCCATAGTATGGACTCGATTTATCGCCTCAATGAGTTTCCGTCAGTGCCGAACGCAGAAGGATCTCGGGAGACGATTTCATCAAATCGGCATCTCGCCCCGGGTCCATACTATGGACTGGCCAGACGCAGGACACAAAAAAACCCGCTCACGGCGGGTTTCAAGCAGGCTTGATTCGCTCATCTCGGATGATGATTGAACGTCTCGCTGATAAGTGCCCGGATCTGTGCTTCGAAGTCCTCTGTCATCACGCCCGGCTTGAACTTGATCGTAAATCCGTTCACATCCTTCGTGATCGAGCCCGCGTGTTCCTTGCCAGCGAAAAACTTGTCAATACTTCTCTCGTTCGCGGTCGCAGAGGCAGCACCGCGTGTCGCGAGCAGCTTGATCGCGCCGGCCACTTTGCCTTGCTCAAGGTCCCCCGAAATCACGTCAGGCCAGACTTCACGCGCCGCCGAAAGACCTGCTTCACCGAACTTCCGGATAGCCGACACGATTGCTTCGGCTGCGTTTGCTCCCAACAAACGCGGCTGAATATCCAGGTCCTTAAGGATGAACGCTGGGAGCTTGTCGAAGCTCAGGAACTGAAAGAGCCCGCTTCGCGAGAGCCCCAGCGCCTCCGCCAACCGCTTCCGGTCCGGAAACTCCTTTTCCGTCCGCCGAATTGACAGGCTAATCTCATAGTCCGACAGATCGTCACGGCTAACGTTTTCGACCATCGCCAGAACTGCCATGTCTGAATCGGAACAATCCGTCACCACGGCCTTGATGGAGTCCAGACCCAGAACCTTATGAGCACGCCAGCGCCGCTCACCCGCAACGATCTGATAGCCCGACTCGACACGTCGAACGACGATCGGCTGAACCTGTCCGACCTCGCGAATCGATTCCGCCAATTCGCTTAATTTGGCTTCGTTAAATATCCGCCGCGGTTGCCACGGATTGGGCGCAATCGCTGCAACCGACAACTGTGACGTAACGCCGGCCGCCTCAAGTTCCTGGACGCGCAATTGTGCGACCGCAAGCGCACCGGCAAGCCCAGGTGCAGTCTGTGTGCGTTCCGTACGCTTGACCTCGTCTTCATTGATAGAAGACGTCTTTCGAATGCCGGCCGTCTTGGCCAGCAGTTGTTCACGCATATTGCTCATTGCGCGGTTCTCCATTTTTCTTCATAAATTTCGTCGAGCCAGCGGCAGTAGTCGATAAGTGGCTGTCTGACGCGCTGCAGGGCTTTAGCCGCACTATGCGAGCTGCTGATATCAAACACTGTGGAGAAGGCAAGCGCGCCCGTACTCATGACCGAACTGGCAGGCACCTCGATGGCATGGAGCCAGTTCTCGTATGCGCTCTCTGCCCACGCACGGACTATAGGCGCCGACGAGGTGCGTCCGTAGTCCACTCTCGAGAGCAACAACGAGATGAAGTCATACTTCTTACCTTGCTCGTACTTGATAAAGCTCTTTGATACGTCTGAGAACAAACGCCAGAACGACAATGAGCTGATGAAATCCAGGTTCTCAGGAACCATCGGCATCACCAGCGCATCCGCCGCAAGGAGCGCGTTCAGATTCATGTAGGAGAGAGACGGTGACGTATCCATGAGGATGTAGTCATACTGCTTGCGAAGCGGCTCAAGCCCCTCTCGCAGTACCGTCCAGAATTTGAAGCCCGGTTTGATCTTCTGCATTGCGGGCAAATGAAATTCCGCCCCAATGAGTTCCGTATGGGCCGGGATGACGTCGAGACCATCCCAATAAGTTGACTGAACGCGTGCGCCGAGCCCCCCTTCGATTAGCTGGTCATAAATATAGGGGAGCACCGTGTCCTCAGGCGTTACATCCTTTTCCGCATACAAGCCACAGAGTTCAGACAACGAAGCCTGCGGATCGAGATCGACGACGAGGACCTTGCGTCCGCGTAGCGTAAGGCCCTGGGCAAGACACATCGTCGTCGTCGTCTTTGCGGACCCGCCTTTGAGCTGGGCTGTTATGATAATTTTCCCATCTGGCTCTTTTGTCCCCGTCACGAGGGGCGTCTGGTAAATGTCGGAGACTTTCTGCACCCAGACACGGGCCTCCTCTAGCGTGAAGGTCCGTGTGCGGCCAGTACCCGCTGCCGTGCCAGGCGGCAATTCTCCATCCGCTTTCGTGGCCAGATATTGAACCTGTGAATGCGTGATGTTGCACATCGCGGCAATCTCGCCAGTCTTGAACACGGGCGCAGCCTTTCGGGGTCTCGGTGCGAGGATGGTTTCGCGCAATTCATCCGTAAAAATCGACACCTTCTCAGCGAACGCGCTAATCTGTTCCAGAGGCACAGTCCGGTCAACAGCTGGAAGTTGGCTTGTTTTCACCATTCTGAGGTTTTCGTGAGGTCATAGACAAACCTCATAATACAGAAGCAACTTGAAATTTTCAGCCTAAATCACTGTAAACATAGAAATTTATTGTATTTTTCCCTGCTCTGGCACATGCAAACCGTAAATTGCGTGGCGGAGCCTAGCGAAATTGAGCACAAACAGGCTCACCTTCCCCCGTATGACGCGCACAAAACAGCGCACAAAATGACGAACCGCTGAGTATCCGTAGGCCAAAAGCACAATCAACCTCACCTTCGGCCTGCTCGGCCGGCCCGAACCACGCGCCTTTGATTCCCCGAGACGTCTCGATTGGCGGCGTGCACAATCGACCTCACCTTGAATCGCAAGTCTCTGTAGCGCTAGAAATGCAAAAGTACGGAAATAGCCCTGAAGATTCGATTGCAAGCCGTTCGATCTGCTGCACTGCGCGAATGATCGCTCTTTTTCTGTATGCGTATGTATGTTGTTTTTGTAAACAAAAACCGAACAGACAAACTAACAGAAGACAGGTGTATTCATAATAATCATCTAGTTAGGCTCCTAAAGGTGAGGGTGGTTGTGCTGAAGGTGAGGTTTCATGTGCTTAAAAGTGAGGTTTTTGGCCTGAAAAGGTGAGATTCGACACGCACAACAGTGAGGTTCGATGTGCAAGGATTGCACTTATCCACAATGGTGAGGTCCTTTGTGCAGCCTGAACGAAACACCTCCCGGAACCGCGCAGTACGGCCCGCATCCACAATCGCAGGATGGCTATGGTGAGGTTCGTTGTGCGTATGGTGAGGTTCCTTGTGCATGATTCGCGAGCAGCCTGCACACGCTGCTTGACAGCGCTTCGTGATGGTGAGGTTCGTTGTGTTGACACCTCACCTATGAGTGATAAAGTCGCATGACTCCAATCAGGCAACTCACGCAATGGCATCGGACAACCCGGAAGAGGGCAGAACGAGAACGACACCTCGGCAAATGGCCTTGGCGTTGTTTGAAGACATGTTCGATCTCGGTTTGCCAGTAAATGAGTCGAGCCGCGAGATCGGGTATCAACGCAACAACTTCTTCACCGAAATCGTGAACATGGGGTTGCCTGCGCGACGCTTCCTGGACGCGGCGTACTTCATCGTCGCCCAGGAGTCTCAGACGCAGGACCAGTACGACGTCGAACTGAACTACTTCAAGTGGCTGATGCGCTATGACAGCCGCAATCTCAAGCACCTGCGGACGATCGCCGACGAAGCCCAGAACGCCAAGATCCGCTTAACGAATACGCCCTCAGATCGCGATCCGCATGAAGACGACTTGTGGGTTCAGGTCCAACTCATCGGGCTAGTGGCCTTTCATCGCGGGCGAATCCGGTTCGACGTTCACCCGACCTTGGTGCCACATATTCGCGACCCGCGAAAATCGCATTGGCTGAGCTTGCGCATATCGACTGCTTTCACGAGAAGTCTGGCCAGAGCGATCTACGACAAAGTACTGCCAAGCGTTCCAGCGGGGCGCACCGATTGGATTCCACTTGAGGTGATGCGGACATGGCCAGGGAAAATGGGCGCAAACGCGGCCATTTTCAAATACTTCAAGCGTGACTGGCTCGAACCCGCGGTCAAGGAGATCAATGAGGTTTCCGACATCGAACTCTCGTATGAAACGAGGACCGAGTCCACCTCTTCGAAGAAGATCGATCGTCTGCGCTTCATGCTAAAGCGAAAAGATATGGCCGACGCTGTGATGGCGAGCCTTGCTGACGCTAGCCATGTCTACAAGGTACTCAAGGACGAGTTCAATCTGTCATCGCGGCAGTTCAGCGAGATCTCGGAGAATCGCAATACGTGGACGGACGAACGCATCCAGCAAGCGATCGAATACACGCGTTTCCGGCTTCATCGCGGTCAGGTTAAGAAGAGTCCGTCTGGCTATCTGATGAAGGCATTGCGCGACAACTGGAAAATGTCGGAAGCCGAGCGAACGATGGTCGAAGTGCAGGCGAAACTGTTGAGCAACGAAGCCCAGCAGAACACCGAAACGACGGAGGTTCGTGCCTCGATTGCGCACAGCATTGCCTCGAAAGAGGAAGAATCGCGCGCGCGCATGAACGAAGAGGCGAGAATCGGTCGTGAGCACTACCTGGCTGCGGACGAGAAGAGCAAACGAGATTTCATACGTGGCTGGGTCGGCTCCCGCGAGGGCAAACTGATGCTCCGCCGCATGAAGCTTGAAGCCACCGACGTCACCGAGGGCGACATCCTCGCAAGCGGAGAACTTGGCTGGTACCTCGGCCAATTTGTTTTTGGAAGAATCAGCGCGTTGCGAGCCAGTCAATAGGAGGCGCGAAGGCACCTAAGAGTCTGTCGCACGTTTCATCGTTTCATCGGCGTTCAGCGGCAGACAAGTCCAGCAACGTGCCCTGAAGTCGGCGATGCCGTACGCGCTACAAATCTGCTCTCAAGGCGATGGCGGTGGCCACAACCGAATTGCGGCAGCGCTTGCTGGATGTTTGCCGTGGTGGTGCCTCGAGCTCCCAGGGAAAGGCACCCGGAAGGCAGCGAGTTTGTCGTCTCCAGGCATGTGGCGTTTTTGATGGCTAACAGGTAAGCGCGCCATGAGGGACGCGGGTCCGTGGCGTCACAGCTGCAGTTCGGTGGCAGCGCTGGCGCTGGCACGTCTGGCGCGGTATCAGGCTTCATACAGAGTAGCTCTTCCTGACCGGCGGCGCCTCATCGCCGCCATCCGTTTGCTGTGACGAAAACGAGGACCACACTCGGTATCGGCCTGTCGCATATGTCATCTGTTGAGCCAGAGCCTCCACAAATTCGCCAGAATAGGGGTGCGGCAAATTCTCAACCGGAAGGGCGGGTGCCCATGTATCGATTTGAAGAGTACGACCTCATCATCGACGCTCGCAGTGAGAGGGAATTTGCAGAGGATCACATCCCCGGCGCAATCAACCTCCCGGTCGTCAACAACGACGAGTACGCTGAGGTGGGAACCTTGCATCGCACCGACAAGATGCGCGCGTACCTGATCGGCGTGTCCTTTTCGCTGAGGAATATCTCGCGCCACTTGGATACAGTGATCGTGACCCGCCCTCGGCGCGACAGGATTCTCGTATATTGCTTTCGAGGGGGCAAACGCAGCCGTCTATGGTTCGATGCACTGGACACAGTTGGCTATAAAGTAGAGCGGTTGCCGGGTGGGTGGAAGGGTTACCGCCGCTGGGTCAACGAACAATTGGAAACCCGCCCACGAGAGTTTTCGTACCTCGTTCTTTCTGGACCGACCGGCTGCGGCAAAACGCGTTTGCTTGAGCAGCTTTCGGCCGAAGGGGCGCAAGTGCTCGATCTTGAGGCGATCGCTGCGCATCGTGGTTCTGTCATCGGAGCAATCCCGGGGGTTTCACAGCCGACCCAGAAATATTTTGACAGCCTGCTTCTCCAGAAGCTCTCGACCTTCGCGACAACGCGCCCGGTGTGGATTGAGGCAGAAAGCAAAAAAATCGGCAATGTCCAACTTCCGCTGGCTTTGTTCGAAACGATGCATTCAACCGGGACGCTCTTGAAAATCAGCGCACCGATGTCTGAGCGAGTCCGACTCTGGCGGGAAGATTACGCGCACTTTGAAAGCGATCCCGATTCCTTAGTTGAGCGGCTGACACATCTTCGAAGCATCGTAGGCGGGAAAGAACTCGAGCTATGGCATGAGCTGGCCGCGTCGCGAAGGATCCCAGAATTGTTCGAACGCCTAATGATCTCGCACTACGATCCGAGCTACGCGCGATCTACAAAGCGAGGCTATCAATCACTCGCCGAGTCACCTTCCATAGAGCTAGTGGATCTGCAGCCTGCTAGCCTCAACCATATTGCTCGGAGCCTCATCAAGCGCTTTGGCTGATATGCAAAAGGCATCGGCTGTCACCCGATCGCGTAGCTACGCCCCGCATTTCTTGCCACCACAACGTGCAGATCAAGATCACAAACCTGAGCTAATTACCGAATATATGCAGATCGGTTCGCATTAATGTTTCCGGATGTAACAGCGGTGGCAGACCCCGAAGTTGGAGCATTAACTTCATACGAGAAATTTTGATCCGGACAGGACAGATTGTCGGATCGGGATTATTGGGGCATGTCCGCCACAATCGCGGACCGCATCATCCTGCTCTTAAATGAGCGGGTTCGGCTTGGCTCATCTCGATCTGCACCGTGGCGTGGTGTGCCCCAGAGAGCGGTCGATTCGCTGGCCTCGGGCATTTAGGCGTCGCTGCTTGATGTCCAAATACTCTCGGGTTGGGAACTATGAGCGAGTGCATCAACATCGTTTGTCCGGCATGCGAAGCGCCCTTCGGTGACGACTGCTGGGAGGTATTGCTGGAGAACGAGGTTCATCGACTCACGTGTCGGACATGTCAAACAGTCTTTTTCGCTAGGCTGTTCGAATGTGAAGCCTGCGTGGCCGACAACGTAGTCTCCGCAAGGTCCCGACAAGACTGTCTCGATCGCACGTGTAGAAAGTGCGGTCATCATCCCGACGGCACTGGTGCGGACTATGAAGAATCTTATCTTTGAGCGCGATGTCGGCGCGTCTTCTGAAAGGGTCGGCGTACGGCTATACCGAGTGACAACCGGCTTTATTGCCGAGCGGTTTCTTGTCCAGGGAAACCAAACGGTTGCCGTACAGGTACTCCCGATGTCAGTGCGTAACGATTTTGAGGACTTTGCATTGGCGGATCCGCATTACTCGACGATGCAAGCCATTTATGGAGAGGTGCGGAGGCTGGTGTGGGGCCGGCACGTTGATGACGCACATTGAGCAAGGTAGGACGCATGGATCTGAGCGTTGACGATCTGTTGAAAGCCACTGATGAGCTGGAACTGATCTCGCTTGTCAGTCGCGCGATTCAAGCTCACGGAGCAGAGTGGTTTGTGTTTGCCTCTCTGCACCCCTCCGACTATTCAGATAGTCGATCGACCTACCGGTTCTTGATCGGCTGTCGTCCAGAGTGGTGCCAGCTGTATAACGCAAATCGGTGGTATCTAACCGACCCATGCCTCGAGTATGCGCGTTCCAACACGGCGCCTGTGCTAGGTTCAGCGTTGCCCGTCCACACCGCGGGACAGAAGCATATGTTGGAGGTAGCCGCGGAGAATGGATTTCGTAGCGTCTATTTGATTCCAGCTCATACGAGCGAAAACGGTCGCATCGGAATTCTATATCTCGGGTCCGATCGGCCTCCGGAGGAAGCCGAGCCACAATTCCACGAGGCACGCCCCTTCTTTCGTGCTTTGGCGTTGGAGCTTCTCGAGTGGTCCTCCAGTGCTCTGAGGGAAGAGGCCTTGCAGACGACAGGTCTTACGCAAGACGAGGTCCGGCTCTTGGCTCTGGTAAAGACGGGCTTCACGGCGGCCGAAATCGCAACCGAACTACGTGTCTCATCGATGACGGTCTATCGCCAGTTTCAGAGGATCAACGAGAAGCTCGGCGTTGGTCGCATTACCCGAGCCGTGAAATTAGCGGAAGAGCATGGCCTCCTTGCGTGAAAATCAAGGATGGTACTGGCTTTCGGTGATGATGCCGGCTGCTGCAATTTTCGCGTTTCTTTGGGATCGTCCGTGGCGGTATCTGTTCTGCCTGGTTGCTACAATCCTACTAGGTGACTTGCTCCTCGGTGAACATGTTGAAGCCGACGGCGAGCAAAAATGTGTCACAGGGATCAGCGCTGCGGTTCCCGCCGCCTTTATATGCCTCTGGTTGTTCGCGCTTCTCACGGCGGTGATCCGCTTGCGATCGGTAGCGGTACCTGAATACTCGGGGTTCACTGCCGCATGTGGTGTCTTGAGTGCGTTTGCAATGGCGCACATTCATGAGATTTTGCATCACGATGATAAACGGCTCAGAGTGGCATCTGATATCGCGCTTGCGCTGGCTGGATATCCACACTACCGGATTGTTCACGACCTGCACCACTCGCACGTAGGAGATCCCCGCTACGGCTCAACTGCTTGCCTCGGCCTTTCGCTGTGGCGACATGTCGGCAACTCCCTTCGTCTTTCGTTACTCGCTGCATTCACGCACGATCGGCTCCGGCTGGCGAAAGGTCGGAAGAGCAGGCTCATACGGGCGGCTGTAGTTTACATTGCGACCCTCGGAGTGTTTGGGTGCCTTGGTGGTGCCCGCGGCATACTGTTCTATCTCGGGCAGAGCGCTATCTCTGTGTTCGTCGTCGAGGCGATCGGCTATATCCAACACTACGGTCTGGTTGGGACTGCCCGCAATCATGAAGACGCGCTAGCGTGGGACGTGCGTTTTTGGTTGTCGAATCGGCTTTTCGTGAACAACGGGCTCCACACCCATCACCATCTCGACCAGACACGCTCATACGAGCGCCTCAGGTTAGTCGGCACGGCGACCCCAGCCGGCTATCTGCATATGTTCATCCTCGCACTCGTTCCACCGTTCTGGTTCTTCGTTATGAATCGCCATGTGGAAATGTTCAGTCGCCCAGCTAGCATGGGCGAAGATGAAAAGCAAGAATAAAAGTGGCTCTTGAAGTTGTCACCATGCTTCGACCAAAGTGTAAGTGCGCCGTCATTTCAGTGTTGCCATTCGCGGACGGCGTGACGCATTGGAAGTTAGGCGGAAAGGCGGAATGAATAGCTTCGAGCGTTATGCGAGTGGGACTACTCCCGTGTGTGGCCGTTGCGGTCTTGCTGGCGGGCAGCTTGTCAGCGTGGCTCACGAAATCTGTATGCATGATGACGGCGCGCACGCTTTCAACCTTGCCCGCATGCTCAGAAGTGCCTCGCGAGCGCGGACATAACGGTCGTAGCGCCTGTTCGACGAATCGTCCCACGCCACAAGGAATCGATCGCCGGTTGACGGACCAAAGAACCATGCCTATAATCAAAACGCGAATTTTGATTTTTGATATTCATAAATCAAAAAATGATTCATGATGCTTGATGGATCTGCTCGCTTGCTGCAAAAAGCCTCTTTCTGTGCAAAGAAGGGGCGATATGGGTATTACGCAAGCGGAATTGGCGAAAGGGCTGGTCACCCGGCCTCGCGTGGCGATCTTCATGGGACCGCTTGGCTCGTGGCAGATCGAATTGACGGCGGAGGGAAAAGTCCTGGCGGTTGAGACGCAGCGGGGGCATCCAAAGACGTGGCGCGTTCTGGACGACGCAATCGCCTTTGCATGCGAGCACTGCAAGGACGCGGAGGAGATCCGGATCCGCTTCAAGGATAGGGAGTTTATAGCAGGCAACATCCAATGATCGACCAGTGAAGGCGCTACCAACACCAACACCGCTCCACCGGCCTAACCATTGATTACCGTGCGAGGGAAATAATGGATAGCCCCGTTATAGCGGCGGCGATCGTGGCCGTGCGCGCTCACTGGATCGAGTACGCCTATGCTTGATTTCAACCAGTTAGCGCAACAGTGCGCGCCATCTGTGCATCCAGTTACGATGCAAGCCATCGCTCGCACCGAATCCGGCTTCAACCCGTATGCAATCGGCGTGGTTGGCGGCCATCTGGCGCGACAACCACGCGACTCCGAAGAGGCAGTTGCCACGGCTCGCGCGCTCGATGCACGTGGAATCAATTTCAGCGTCGGGTTAGGACAGGTTAACCGGTTCAATCTTGGCCGGTATGGCCTTACGTACGAAACCGGATTCGACCCATGCGCCAATCTTCGTGCGGGCAGTGCAATCCTGCACGCCTGCTATCAGCGGGCAAGTGCCGCGTATGGTCCAGGGCAACGCGCCTTGCGGGCGGCAATCAGTTGCTATTACAGCGGTAATTTCGTTGGCGGCGAACGGGCTCAATCCAGCGGATCCAGCTACGTTCAGCGTGTTATTGCCAATGCAGCGAGCATGGCGGGACCTGTCGACATGGTTCCCGCGATACCGGTCATCATGAACCGGCCAGCCCGCCCGATAACGCAGGTTAGTGCAGGAGCGGCTAAGCCGAGCACCCCGAACCACGCCGTTCGAGAGCCGCACAAGGATCGACCGCATCCGTCGTGGGATGCCTTCGGCGACTTTGGCTGCGAGAGCGATTCACGCAGGTGACTTGACTGGCCGCGCCGCGGCTCTTGGTGAAAAGGAGAGGTCATATGTTTCGGAAAATGAAACTCTATCCGATTAAATCAGGACAACTGAAAGATAATGCGAAACGCATGGCCTGCGCTGGCAGGTCAGCGCTGCTTGGCGCCGCACTGATTGCGCCCAGACTCGCCCTGGCCGGGGGCGGCCTTGATTCAGCGACGGAGGGTGCGAATACGTTCAAGATCTGGCTGTATTCGTTTCTCGGTGTCTGCGCTTCCTGCGTGCTGCTATGGAAAGGGGCTGAGTGCTGGGCAGACCGTTCTCACTGGAGCGAGTTCGTTACGCTCGGCGGCAAGGTCGCAGTGGTCGGCGCGGTGGTTGGCGTGCTCGCTCCGTATCTGTGGAACCTCTTTACCTGAGCGCGCATCATGTCGGACGAGAAAGCCCGCTATCCCGGTTTCAATGGTCTCGGACGTACGGCGGCCATCTGGGGCGTGCCCTACATGGCGATGCTGGTGGTAGTCGTCGCCTCAATGTTCTCGGGTGTGCTCGTAGCTTTCTTCGTCGGCCCGGGCGGCCTGCTGTTTGTGTTTCTCGGCTTTCCCGTGCTGCTGTGGTTCAAGCACATGTGCGAAACCGATGATCAGGGACTGTGGATCATGTGGCTCCAGTTCCGCTGCCGCTTCTATTTTTGGCAGTTGCGCATCCGTGCGCGGGTAAATGCGGGACGTGCGGCGCCAAACTTCGGAAATACATCGACGCTTGCGCCGTTGCGATACGGCCGTCAGCGTCGAGTCTTCCGCGATTTTCTCCAACCATTGGGCAAGGGCGAGCGCCGGCTGCGTGAGCTCGATCGGGAGCCGTGATGCACAGCAGACCAACCATCTCGAGCGTGATCCTCGGTGCAATCGGCGCTGTCGAAGACTGGATACCAAGGTTCAGGCACCCGGTCACAAAGCATGTACAGCACCTCGATGGAAACCGGTTCATGGTCACACTTGCACTGAGTGGCGTGCCGTTCGAGGTATTCGAAACCATGGTGCTTGAGCGCAAGTTCGACCGCGACACCGAGACCCTGAGCAAACTGGGTCGCGACCTTGGCGGGCGCCTTGCCTGGCACGGTGCTTTCATGCGACGGCGGGTAAATGTCAGCCGCGAGTACCGTTTCGACAGCCCCTTCATGAGCTGGTTTTCGACACAGCATGGCAGTCAGTTCAGTGGCGGACGCTTCTTTGAAAATCGCTATTACTTTTCGATCATCCTGAAGTACGAGGATTTCGAGGACGGATTGAAGGAAATCGCGTCACTCGCCGGGCAGGCGCTGCATCAGCTTGCGGACTATGAGGCCGAACTGATCGAGGTGTACGAACGCACGCATATGAACGGCACGAAGATGCTGTTCTCGCCGCTATATGGTTTCGTCAGCTATCTCGTGAATGGTGTGACGGTCGATCTGTCCGTCGCTGCGGAGCCGGGTGTTGACGTCATCCCATCAAGCTATCTTCGCTTCGGCTACGACACGCACGCGATCGACGGGCCGGGGGTGCCGGACCACCGGAGATTCTTCACCTGCCGTGATCTGCGCAGTTTCCCGGACAAGCCTGGATTTGGCCAGCTTGATCCGTTGCTCTCGTTGCCAGTCGAATTCACGGTCGTGCATTCATTCAACTGCATGACGGGTTTCGAGTCGAACCGCACGATCGACTCGGCGATCAACAAACTGGAGTCCGCCGGCGACAAGGCGAAGCATCAGGTCAGGGAACTGCGCGATGCGCAGGGTTACATCAACACGGGTGAGCTGTCGTTCGGTGAGTACCACGGTGCGGCCGTAGTCTACGGCGCAAGTCCACAGGAGGCGGTGGAAAACGGGATCCTGTTCGCGTCGCGCTCGCTTAACGAATGTGGTGTCGAGTGGGCGCTTGCGACCGGCTCGGCGCCCTTCACGTATTTTTCGCAGGTCCCCGGTGCGAAGGTCAAGCCACGCCCGAAGGTCCAATCTTCGCGCAACTTCGCGTCGATGTTTACCTGTCACGACTATTCGGCCGGCAAGGCAGAGGGCAATCCGATTGGCGACGGCTCGGCTGTCATTCCGTTCCGTACCGCATCGGGAATCTATCACTTCAGCCCGCATGCGAGCCGGCAGGGTGAGGTCAATGTGGCGGAGAAGCTAGCCGCGCACCTGAAGCTGCAAGGCACGACGGGTGCCGGCAAGTCGACTGTCGCCACCGCCGTCACAGGCATGCTGTCGCGGTTCGATCAACTGCTCTTCGTACTGGACAAGGGCCGTGGCTGGGAAGTGTTCATCCGCGCGATGCGCGGTGCCTACGTCCATCTGGAAAAAGGCAAGCCGACCGGCTGGGCGCCGTTCGAGCTGGCCGACACCGCCGAGAATCGCGAATTCCTGTACGGGCTGGTCGAGCTTTGCGGGCGCAGGAACGGCGTCGATCACCAGGGCAAAGCCATCAAGATCGATTTGAGCGCTGCGGAGAAGATCCAGTGCCGCAACGCCGTCGATGCAGTGATGGGCGTCGAGGACGTTCGCCTGCGGCGATTCAGCCTGCTGCTCGACAGCATCCCGGATGACGGTGACGACAGCCTGCGCCAGCGGCTGTCGCTGTGGTGCAAATCGGAGAACGGCCGCTTCTGGTGGGTGTTCGACAACCCGCCGAACCTGTCGCTGAACATGACGCAACAGCGCTGGATCGGTTTCGACGTCGAGGCATTCCTTGTCGAGAACTATGAACCCTCGGAGCCCGCGTTCGCCTGGCTTTTCCACCTCAAGAGAATGATGCGACGGGAGGGCAGGCTCATGCAGACCGTGATGGAAGAATACTGGTTGCCTATCCGCTTCCGCACGATTCGCGAACAGATCGAGGAGACGCTCGCGAGTGGCCGGAAGGAGGGTGAGTTCATCATGCTGATTACCCAGCAGCCTGAGCAGGGCCAGAAAGCTGCCGACCTGTACCCGGCGCTGCGCAGCCTCGTGGCAACGAATCTTTACCTGGCCGATCCGGCGGCGGAAGAAGAGGCGTACGTGCGTGATGGCATGACGCGCAAGGAATTCAGCGAGTTCAAAAAGCTCACGCCGTCGTCGCGCCGGTTTCTCATCAAGCAGGGCAACCAGTCGGCGTTCGCGAGTTTTGATATCAGCGGAATGGATGACGCGATCGCGGTGTTCTCGGGAGACCGCGAGAACGTCCTGATCTGCGACACCGTGCGCGCGGAGCTGGGGGACAATCCGGACGTGTGGCTACCGGTCTACCTGGAACGCGTCTTCGAACGCAAGCTGCGTACACGCCTCACGGCAAAGCACGGCGCCGAAGAGCGGCTATGGGCCGGCGAGCTGCAGCGCAACCTTGATCGCAAGCGGGCCGAACTCGCCCGCATCTATCCGTCGGCACCCGCTGTCGACGCTGGGAACGAAGCTGTCACTGCCTGATGGAGGGAATCGTGAACGTCAACGATGAAGAACGGCCTGCACGCCTGCTGCGGGCGGCCAGTGTGGCCGTCACCGCACTCTGCCTGGGTGCCACGGCCGTCGCACGTGCGCAGGGCGTACCGACCATCTCACCTGCCGAGCTTGCCCAGCAGATGGAGCAGGTCCAGCAGCTGATGCAGCAGATCGACAACCAGGAGGCGCAGTACCGGGCACTCACCGGTAACAGCAGCCTGGGCACAATCATGAACGACGCGTCCCTGCGCAACTATCTGCCGGAACAGTGGCAGGACATCTACGACCGGGCGAAGCGTGGCAGCCTGTCGGGCATCAGCTCGACGATGCGCTCGATCGAGCAGCAGGAAGGCATGACGGACGCCGCGACGCCGGGGCAACAGCGCTATTACGATGTGCTCTCGGCTAACAAAGCGATGAACGAGCAGGCGTACAGCGCGACGATGGCGCGGCTCAATAACATCCAGTCCTTGATGCAGCAGTCGAACTTCACGCAGGATCCGGCTGAGAAGGCTGACCTGCAGAATCGCATGGCTGCCGAAGAGGCGATGGTTACCAACGAGCAGACGCGTCTGCAGCTCACCGCACAGCTGCAGGCGACCGAGCTCAAGCTCGCGGAAGACCAGCGAGATCGCGATTTCAAAAACCAGTTCCTCGGAGGTTCAAATGGCGAATAAAGCTCTCCTTTCCGCGGTCTTCAGTCTGCTGGTCGTCATTGCCGGCTATTTGGGCTATCTCGCGTGGGACCGCCATCAGCACAACGCGCAGGAAGAAGCTGCGCACCAGCGTGAGCTCGCGTGGAAAGCTCAATTCCTTGGAACGACGCCTGAAAAGCTCCAAAAGGAAGAAACGTCCGCGCAGCGCGCTGAGGAAAAGGCTGACGAAGAAACGGCGGCGAAAGCGGTACAGAAGTGACAGGACCCGAACTCAGGAGCAAGCCATGTCGTATACGCCAATCACCACAACGATCTTCTCGAGGATGACGTCTGATTTCGACGCCAACGTCCTTGCGACCATCAGTTCAGGCTCCGAACGCATCATCGGTCTGATATCACCGCTGATGATGGCGTGCTTCAGCATCTATGTACTACTGGTCCTATGGTCGTACTGGCAAGGGCACAACGACGAACCGATCAACGACTTCCTGACGCGTATGGCGGCATGGGCGTTCATTCTGACCTGTGGCATGAACATCCAGTTTTACACTGAATACATTGTGCCTGCAGTGAATGGCTTCGGCGAGCAGCTCTCCGGCGCGATTACGGGGCAGAGCAATCCGGTTTCCGGCCTAGACAACCTGTTGAGTGCGTACATCAACGCAAGCGGCCAGATTTACGATAGCGCCGAAGGCTTTCACATCATAGGGGCAGTCTGGGTAATCACTGTCATGCTCGTTTTCGCCACGCCGTTTATGGGACTAGCCGTGGCCTACATCATCCTCGCAAAGTTCGCCCTCGGATTGCTGCTCGCACTCGGGCCATTGTTTATCTCGATGGCGCTGTTTCCGCCGGTGCGGCAGTTTTTCTGGAACTGGGCGGGGCAGTGCTTTAATTACGTGCTGCTGGTGGCCCTGTTCGCCGGCGCAGGCGCGATAGAGGTCAATTTCGCACAATCGATCGCTCCGAGCGGGACCGCTTTCCCGTCGATGCGGCAGGTCGTGGAGATCAATGTGATGGGCGTTGTGTTCTTCGTCGTCGCCCTGAATCTTCCGGGCCTAGCTGCGGCGCTGGCAAGTGGCGTGGGCATTTCAACGATGACGGGCAAGCTGGGTGGTCTGGGCCGTGCGCTGGCCGCTGCCTCGAAAACGGGTAGTGCGGGCAAGTACAGGACGGGTGGCTCAGTATCGCAAACGTAGGAGGCCACATGCCCGACATCTTTGCGAAGCTGATCCGCTGGTGGTTGATAGTCGTCTGCTGGGTCACGTTTGCTGGCTTCGTCGGGGCGTTGCTCAACGATATCGGTACGTTCATCTATCACCGGTTGCATCGATGACAAATGAATGGAGGCATCAGGCATGAAAATCCTGTTCTGCACAGGCCTGCTCGCATTTGTCCTGCAGGCGTGCAGCTCTGCGCCGAAACCACCGGAGCCGACGGGCCAATGGGTGCCAGTCAATCCGCCGCTGGCCCAGCAGTCCGGTCGCACGGAACCCAAGTGAGGACCAGGATGGTATCGGCAATCAGACAATGGTTCGCGGCGGGCGTGGGCTCGCGCAATCGCGCACGGACATCAGCCACTTCGGCAGCGCACGTGGAGGAAGCAGCGAACGCTGTTGGCCGGTCACAGCGCGACGCACTCAGCTGGTATCTGGACCAGGCACGGGAATTCGAAAAGTCGAAGGTCGAGGCGGCCGAAGAGAAAGCGAGGATTGCTGAGCGCCGATCGGTGCTCTCGGGCGGCATCGCGCTCGCGGCTGTTTTTGGCATGGCAGCTTTAGGACTCCTGAAAAGACCGAATCCACCAGCGATTCTGCGTGTCAACGACACAACCGGAAAGGTCGATGTGCTGCCCACGACTGCGAATGGGCACGTCAGCTTCACTGAAAAAACCGACCGCGCGGACCTGCGCCGCTACGTCGAGATGCGCGAGAGCTACGACTGGGAGACGATCTCCGACATGCACAGCGCGGTGATGTTCATGAGTGACGATCACGAAAAGGACGCCTATGACGCGCTTGTCCGTGGCGCGGCCGGCCCGCTCAAGCTGCTCAAGGACCAGGCACGCGTCATCGCCCGGGTTGGTTCAATTACTTTTGTCGGTTCGACCGCGCAGGTGTTCTTTTCGCGGCAGCTGGTCCCCCTGAATGCAGCAGCAAAACGACCGGACCCGACCTACTGGATTGCGACAGTGGCCTTCACCCGCGTCGATGTGCCGGAGAAGCAGGACCAGCAGGACATTGATCCGGACGGGTTCAGGTGCACCAGTTACGAGGTGACACGCGACTATACCCGCGCGCCAGCGGATGCGTCGCCCGATGTCGTACCGACAGTACCGAGGCCGAGCGGGAGCGCGTCGTGAGATGTCGTGGACTGCGTTCGCCGAAAAGTGCCGTGGCGATTGTCGCTGCCTGCGCGCTTGCGGCGGGCCGCGTCCAGGCGCTTGAAATCCCGCGCAGCTGCGGCGCTGACCCGCACATCCAGTGCGCGACGTACAGCCCCGATCAGGCCTACCGCGTGGCGACGATGCCGGGCCGTGTCGTGATGATCCAGTTCGAGCCCGGTGAGCACATCCTGAAGGACGGCGGCGGCATTGGCGATGCGCGCGCCTGGCACGTTTCGGTCAACGACAGCGGTGCGCTGCTCAAGCCAGGTGCGGTGCAACCCGAAACCAACCTCGTGCTCGTGACCAACCGGCGCACCTATTCGCTCTCGCTTGCCGATGTAACGCGGTTGCAGCCCGCGACGTGGATCCTGCGCTTCGAGTATCCGGACACGAAGGCGAGGGCGGCGGCCGAACAACTGCGGCGCCGCGAGGCGGTCAGCTCGGCGCTGGCGGGGCAGCAGGACACTCCCGCGGTCCCAGCCGCAATCGCATTACCGGGCGCAGCGGCGTCACCAGGTCCGCCCGGGTCAGCCATGCCAGCAGCAAATACGCAGTACATGATGCGCGGCGATCGCGCGCTTGCGCCCACCGCCTTGTGGGACGACGGGCGTTTCACCTACTTCAAGTACGCAACCGCGCGCGACCTGCCGACGATCTTCACGAAGCTCCCGGATGGCAGCGAGGCGACAGCGAATTTCCATATGGAGGGCGACACCGTCGTCGTCCATGAGGTCTCAAGCGGGTTTGTGATCCGCTACGGGCAGTCGGTGCTGGGGATCCGCAACGACGGCTACTCGCCGGACGGCCACTACAACCGCGCTGCCTCGTCGTTGTCCGGCACGGCGCGCATCGAGCGCGCGCACGTCGGCGGCGATCGGCCGCAAGACTGACAGGAGAGCCGAAACGCATGAGCGAACGCAACGAAATTGATAGTGCAGGCCCTGCCGACGCCGGGCCTCAGCCGTCGCTGGACCTGCCCGGGCGCCGCCGCCCGCGTGCGGGCCGGCTGAGGCTCGTGCTGGTTGCGTTGATCGTGATTGCGCTGGGCGCTTCGGGCGTCACGATCTACCTGCAGCGGCTCTTCCAGCAGCATCAGGACGCAAAGCAGGCGGCGCTCAAGAAGCCAAAGGATGGCGGCGCGAGCGAGACCGGCGCCGACATCGAGACACAGAAGGCGCGCATCAAGCGCGCCGAAGCCGAGCAGGCGCGCGCCGCATCGGAAGCGGCCGCGGCCGCGGCGGCGGCAAGACAGCAGCTTGCCCCGCCGGCTGGTGCCGCCTCGCATCCCAGCGGCGAAGGGCGCACCGCGATCGCGAGCAACCGGCCACGCTCGCTAACACCCGCTGAGCGGCGTCTTTCAGGCAGCGTGCTCGTGATGGTCGGCGACAGCAGGGGCGCCGACGCTCCTGAGGAATCCGCTGTCGCGTCCAGTGACGCAGGCGGCGGCAATGCCGACACCATCGGCAACGGCCCGGGTGGCGATGGTCTGGCCGGCATGGCGAAGTCCATGGGGCTCGCGGCGCTGCGGGGCGGCCCACCGGGAGCCGCCGGTTCATCTGGCGCAGCGCCGGCGGATAACCATGATGCCGGCAACAGCAAGGGATCGGCTTTCGAGCAGTCGCTGCAGCCCTCGAAGCTACAACCGATGCGTGCCTCGTTCCGGCCGAACCGGCACTACATGATCGCCCGGAACACGATGATCCGTTGCGGGCAGGCTACCGCAATCCGCACCGACCGACCGGGTCTGGTTGGCTGTCCGATCGCCGATGACGTCTGGTCGGATGATGGCACGACGTTGCTCATCCGCAAGGGCGCGTTGGCCAAGGGCGAGCAGCGCGATGCAGTGATGCACGGGCAGGGCGTGATCGGAGTGATCTGGGACGAGATTGACGATGGTGATGTGCGGATTCCCCTGGACTCACCGGCAACCGATCCGCTCGGCGCTGCGGGCATTCCCGCCTACATTGATGAGCACTTCTGGACCCGCTTCGGCGGCGCACTGGTGGTGAGTCTCATTGGCGACTTCGGGCAGGCTCTCGCCAACAAGGCCACCGGCTCGGGCCAGACGATCACCTTTACGAACAGCTCGAACGCGACACAGGATGTGGCCGCAGAGACGCTACGCAACTCAATCAACATCCCGCCGACCGCGTACTCGAATCAGGGCTCCGTGATCAACATTTTCGTTGCCCGCGATGTCGATCTGACCAGCGTGTATGAAAACGTCGGCAGCGACGGCAGCGAGATTGCGCCATCGGGCCGGTAATGACGAATGTGAGGGGCATGACGATGCAACTGACGATCCAGTTTCCCGACACCTTTGCCCTTCATGGCATCGAGCGTGACGCCTTCGAGGCTAGGCTTCGCGACGCGCTGCATTGCGTCTTTGATGGAAGCCGCGTGCGGCAGCTGGCCGAACAGGTCAATGCGCGCCGGCCGTTCGGGCCGTCTGACGTCCTGCCGCCGCGCCGGATCGGCGACGCGCAGGTCTTCGAGCAATGCATGACGCTTGACCGGTGCGGGTTCGACGACATGTCGATGGCGCTGCGCCGCGTGGTCACGCACGCTATCGGCGCGCGCCTCAGCCTTGAGCTGACCGGGCCCGGCATTGCCGCGGACATCGTTGGCCAGGATGAGGAGGCAACTAACTGTCTTGCCCGCAACCTCCCTGCAACACAACGCCAGCGCTGGACAAGCTTCCTTGCGGGGATAGTCACGACGGTTGTCTCCATGTCGCCGGCGCAAACGTGGCGCGATCTGACAAGCACCGTGCCTGGTGGCGGGCGACTGAACCGGGGCCCGGTTCAGGTCGAGCCGCAGGGCACCGATGCAGGATCGCACTGACGGACTCCAGGTAGTTATTGCCATCCCGCCCCAGACATATCTGGAAGGAGTACATATGAATGCAGTGGTGATCGATGTCATCGAAAAAGGGACCATCGCGCGCAGCTTCCTCCGCCAGATGGGTATCGCCGGTTTCCTTGACAGCAGCCTGACCGAGGTGGCCATTAACCGGCCCGGCGAGATATGGACGCAGGGGTCGGGCGCCTGGGAGCGGCACGAGGCGCCCGCCTGTACGCTCGATGCCTGTTTCAAGCTCGCCAATGCCCTGACGGTGCTGAAGGGGGGCAAGTTCTCGACGAAGGAGCCCATCCACCCGGTGGTCCTTCCCGACGGCCAGCGCGGCCACGTGCTGATGCAGCCGGCGTGCGAGCAGGACACGATTTCGATCACCATCCGGATTCCTTCGAACCAGCGGTTCTCGGTCCACGAATACGAGCGCAACGGCTGGTTCGCGCACTACCGGGACGTGTCACCGCGCCGGGAGGTGCCGGCATCGCTCGACCTGCCGCCCTACGAACAGGAAATGCTCGAGGCGAAGGGCCAGCGCAACGTCGCCCGACTCGTTGAGCTCGCCGTCGCGAACCGTCTGAACATCGTGCTCGCTGGCGGCACGGGCTCCGGCAAGACGACGCTCAACAAGGCGCTATCCGATCTCGTGCCGTCCGATGAGAGGATCGGCACGATCGAGGATACGCCGGAACTGTCGCTGCCGAAGCATCCGAACCGCGTGCACATGTTTTTCAGCGACACGCTGCCGGCAAAGGAACTGGTGCGCTCGACGCTGCGCATGAAGTTTGATCGTGTGTTTCTTGCCGAGCTGCGTGGTGACGAGACCTGGGACTACATGACGCTGCTCAATACGGGTACGCCCGGTGGCATTACGACCGTTCACTGCAACAACGCCAGATCAGCGCACTCCCGTATTGCGACACTGATCAAGCAGAGCGTGGTCGGTCAGACACTTGACTGGCAGTTCATCATGGATCAGGTCCGCGTCACTGTCGATCTCGTACTTTTCATGCGCGACAAGCGTCTGTCGGAGATCTGGTACGACCCGGTGGGCAAATGGCAGCTGCTGGGAGGCGTGGCATGAACGGGCGAGCGGCGTCACCCACACAGCCCGACGGCCGCCCCGGGGATCGGACGGCGACCAACCATGAAGGACGACCCATGCCAAAAACTCTCCGCATTCTCATTCCGTGTCTGGTCGTGCTGGTGATCGTGGTCGCTGCAGTGACACTGGGTCAGTATCTCGGCGGGCTGCTGTTCGTGAAGATGCAGAAGCTGCCGCCGGACGCGATTGGCGTCTTCACGCTGTACGACTACTGGCAGGCCTGGGGCGATGTCCCCGCGGTCAGGCGTGCCCTGTCCGTCTGCACGCTGCTGTCAGCCGTCATTGGCTGCATGCCCGTGGTCGTGATCATGATGGCACTGATGAAATCGCGCGGGCGTATCGCGCAGTTCGGCAATGCGCGCTTCGCGACGCGCCGCGACATCGTGAAGGCCGGCCTGCTGGAGAAGTGATCGTGCAGCTCGATTCGACTCTTCCTGTACCGGTACTGCCAGGGACGACTGTTTTGCCGGCGCTGCGTTACCTGTCTGCACCTGCGGGACCCGTATTTCTCCTCACGTGATCCAGGAGGAAAGCACCTTGTCCTACATGTATCCACCGTTCATCGTCGGCAAGTACAAGGGCGAGTACCTCAAGTATCGCGGCCAGGACTTCCTGATGCTCGCCGCCGGCACGCGCTCGGGCAAGGGTGTCTCGATGGTGATCCCGAATCTTCTCACCTATCCGGATTCGGTCGTCGTCGAGGACATCAAGGAAGAGAACTTCATGTACACGTCCGGCTACCGCAGGCAGTGCGGCCATGCGGTCTACCTGTGGTCGCCGTTTTCCGAAAACGGCCGGTCGCACGCGTACAACCCGCTCGAATACATCGCCGGGCGGCCGGCATATACGCGCGTCGGTGACGTGATGACGATCGGCGAGCATCTGTATCCGTCGAATGTCGACGCGCGCCTGCGATACTGGAACGACAACGCCCGCAACCTGTTCGTCGGGATCGTGCTGTACCTACTCGAAACGCCGTCGCTGCCGTGCACGTTCGGAGAAGTGTTGCGTCAGGCCTCGGGCAGGGGCCGCGCGATCCGCGAACACGTCTCGTCGATCGTCAGTACGCGCTCGAGCACGACCGGCACGCTGCCTGTCCTCAGCTTCGAGTGTCTGGATGCGCTCAACCGCTTTCTCTCGCAGTCGAAGGAAGCGTTCGCCAATATCGTCTCGACGATGACGGCACCGCTCAACGTGTTCAGCAACCCGGTCGTTGATGCCGCGACGAGCCGATCGGATTTTCATCTGGGCGACGTACGAAAGAAGCGGATGTCCATCTACGTCGGTATCAAGCCGGGCGACCTGAAGGCGGGCGCGCTGCTCGTCAACCTTTTTTTCTCCCAGCTGATCGACCTGAACACGCGAGAGCAGCCCGCCGAGAATCCGGACCTGAAGTACCAGTGCGCGCTGCTGATGGATGAGTTTGCGGCGCCCGGCAGGATCGACATCATCGATACGGCCAACGCATTCATCGCCGGCTTCAACCTGCGGCTCATGCTGATTTTTCACGGGATGTCGCAGCTCGAGGACCCGAAGCTGTACGGCAGACACGGTGCGGAGACGCTTGCGATCAACTGCAAGATGCGCAGCCTCTTTGCACCGCGCACACTCAAGGACTCGGAAGAATATTCGAAGATGCTGGGCACGTTCACGCATCTGTCGCGTTCCCGCAGCCGCAGTCGTGGTCGCAGCGCGTCGACGAGTACGAACGAGACGGAACACGGCCGGCCGCTCATGCTTCCACAGGAACTGCGGGCCCTGTCCAGCCGCAGGCAGATTATCACGATCGACGGTTGCGAACCGATCCTGTGCGAAAAGGCGTACTTCTACGAAGATGCTGAGCTCGTCGACCGCCTGGTTCAGCAGAGCCCTTATCTGCAGGGGGTTATGGCCAGTCTCGAAAAGGTCAACCGTCGACGCGCGTGGTTCGGGTTCGGACCGAAGCTCCCGAACGAAGAGCAGATGAAGCACGCCGCGTTTGTTGCCCGCGAACTCTGTGCGCCAGTGCCGCAGATCGACGTCGAGCGCTGGTGGCACTCACAGAACGCCGTGCGGCGGGCGCAGGCGGAACCTGCAGCGCGCACCGCGGAGGCCGCTGGCGTGCGCGATGTCCGCGAGCACGAAATTGGCGTGCTCACCGCCGTGCACTTCGCCAACCGCGGCACGATCCGTGCCTCGCTGTTCCGGCTGATGCCGTACCTGGGCGAGGTGCTGCCGGAAGCGGCCGCATCTGCACATGCAGCCGCAACAGCTCAACCCGGTTCCCAAGCCGATCCGCAACCTGATCCGCAGCCTGGACAAGGAGTCGTCGCATGAACGAGATCGAATTTCCGGCCGACCTGATGGACCACCGCGAGCGCGGCGCGGCCAATGCCGACGACGCTTCGGCCATCCGGGCGCGCACCACGCCGCCGGCAAACGAACCGGAAGGGAAGGCCGTGCCTCGCCATCCGGAAGCGCCCCTGGACAGTGCAACGGAAGAGCGCCTGAAGAAGATCCGGGCCGCTGATCGGGAGCGGGCCAGCAAACGGCTCGCACCCGATGTATCGCACGATGAGCAGGCCGCCGAGGGGGTGAAAACGGCTAAAGGCACCGGCCAGCTGATCGGCAGGAGAGACGGGGAGGCACAGAACAGCATCCGTCCAAAGCCGATCTTCGACAAAACCGGCTACGACGTGCCGAAGTCAGTCAGCAACCAGTACGTTGCCCACGACGGAAAGTTTCTGGACCGCAAGAGCGAGACGGTGCACTTCGAGGATACCGGCCGCACGCTCGCGACGGCCAGCGAGGACCGAAGCGTGATCGTGCACATGGTGGAAGTTGCCAAGGCGAAGAACTGGAGCGAGCTCCAGCTCAAGGGTACGGAGGAATTTCGCCGGCAGGCATGGATCGCAGCAGAACTTGCCGGCGTACCCACGCGCGGCTTCAGGCCGAAGCAGCTGGATCGCGCGATGTTGACCGCTGCGCGCGAAGCCATGCGCATCAGCGCCGGCGAGCCAGCTGGCGATGCGCACGAGGTGCGCACCAACACCGTCGAGAGCGCAGCCAGTCCGAAGTCCGAAGGTGCGGAGCCCGAAACGCCCGCGCATCGTGCACCGGCCAGCGCAGGTGCGCACCCTGTCACCGCCGCGCCAGCCGCACGACGGGCGCGGCAGTCCGGGCGTGCGCGCCCTGCCTCCCAGGCACCGGCGTCCTCCCCCTCGTTCGAGCAACCGGCAGCCGGTGTAACCGTCGGCGTGCTCGTCGCGCACGGGCCGGCGCCATTCAACCACGACGCCAGACAGAGTCCAAGCTATTACGCGACCGTGAGCACCGTCGGTGGCGAGCGCACGGTATGGGGCCTGGATCTCGAACGCGCCATAAGTGAGGCGGGTGTGCAGGTCGGGCAACACATCGAGCTCGCCAGGGGCGGCAGCAGGACTGTCACGTCCCGGCAGCGGCAGTTCGATGCGCAGGGCAATGAGTGCGCGCCAAAGAACGTCACGAGCCGCCGTAACGAATGGCTGGTTTCCTCGCCGGACATGCCGGGGCTGCCTACGCAAGAGCAACGTGAGGCGCTGGCTCGCGCACGTCGCGAAGGTGACGAGCACAGGCAGATCAATGAAGCGCGCGAGCGGTTCCTGAACGGTAACTGGCAGTACTCGAGTCAACAGCGCGCCGTGCTCGACGCGGCGCGTGAGCGCATCAAGGAACAGGCGGCGCGAGAGGTCCTGCGCGAGGAGATCAAGGGTCTGCCCGAGCAGCAGCAGGAGAAGCTTAAGGAGGAGTTTGAGAGCGCTGTGGCCGCGGCGCGGGCAGCAAACCGGCCGCTCGATGTGCCGATGCCGCAGGTCAGCGAGGCCACGATCGAGGCCGTGCGTGAGCAGATCGAGCGCGAACAGCGCGGATTCTCGCAGGCTCAGGAGACCGGGCACCCAACACCGGAAGCGGGTCACGAAGTTCCGCCCTTTGAACTAGAACCGTAACTGAACGCGTCTGGCGTGGCTGCGGTGATGCGGCTACCTCCATCAACCAGCAAGGAACATCGCATTATGAAGATTGCCGTTATCAATTTTTCGGGCAACGTCGGCAAGAGCACCGTTGCGCACCATCTGCTCGCCCCTCGTCTGCCCGGTGCCGAAGTGATCCCGATCGAATCGATCAACTCGGATGACCGCGAAAAGGAGGGCGCCTTGCGCGGGTCGCAGTTCGATGAGCTGCAGGATCAGCTGATGACGCTGGAAAACGCCATCGTCGATGTGGGCGCGTCGAATGTCGAAGATTTTGTCGGTCTGATGCGAAGCTATGACGGATCGCATGAAGACTTTGATCTCTTCATCGTGCCGGCCGTATCGACCGCCAAGCAGCAGGTGGATACGATCGCAACGTTGCGTGCGCTTTCTGACCTGGGCGTGCGCGCCACGAGGATCCAGCTGGTCATGAATATGGTCGATCGCAAACAGGACCTTAACCGCGGCTTCGCGAAGCTGTTCGAGTTTCACTCGCGCAGTGACGTTTTCTCGATGCATCGAGATGCAGTCATCTACGAAAATCCGATCTTCGAGAAGATCAAGGGTTTCGACAGATCAATCGTCGAAATCCGCGATGACCCGCGCGACTACGTCGCGCTGAACGCTGAGGCAATGGAAAACGGGGCATCGGAAGCCGAAAAAGCGCATATCCGGCAGATGGTCGCACTCAAACGTCTTGCGAGCCGGGTGACGACAGAACTGGATGATGTGTTCAAGGTTCTGGTGCGCTGATGGGCGCGTCGGAGGACTCGATCCGCGAGGAACTGATCGGCGAAGTGCTCGGGCAGCTGTCGCACCTGCGTCGTGACGTGAACGAGCTGACCCAGCTGCTCCAGGCGAGCGGCAAACAGTTCAAGGATGACGGCGAACTGACCCTGCTGCGCTTCACTTCGCGCTACGAGCGATTCCTCAAGGACTTCAACTCGGCGACCACTGGCGTGCTCGCCGAGGCCGGTCATTTTGCCGAGGCGCGCGATCAGCTCGTCGGCGAGCTGGCATTGCGTGAGTACGATGCGGCAAGCGCTCGTGTGCGGGGACAGTTGCGTGATGTCCTGCGCGAAGGGGGGCACCGCTGCGGTATTGGTCGTCTTGAGCTTGCGGTATGGGTCGTCTGTGCAGCACTTGGTTCGGCCGCGCTCTCGGTCGGGGCGGTTGTGGTACTGCATACGATCGGCATATAGGAGTCGTTCCATGCAATTCCAGACATCTTTCGTAGTCGCAGCGGCAGTATGCACGGCGCTTGCAGGTGTCTCGCCAGCGCGGGCTGATGATGACAACCAGAACGCATGCGGGGCAGTGCTCTGCCTTGCCGGATTGATGCAGGGCAGCAATGGCGGTCGGGACTGCAGCCAGTACGAGGCGAACTACTTCTCCATCGTGCGTTATCACCATGGCCATTTCGATCTGGGCGGCACGTCGAGCGCGCGCGGCGATTACCTCAACCAGTGCCGTTCGGTTGGAAGTGGTCAGAAGAGCGCGGTGAATTCCAGGTACGGCGGCGTCGAGAATGGCCCGTGAATCGCTTCGCTCAGGGCGGGGCGAATTTCCGGGCTTGGGGCAGCCGGGGTTTTTATGCACCAGCGTCTTTTTCAGTCATGTGGAAGACGGCCGGTGCCGCGTTGCGCGCAGTGCAAGCCGCGACCGCGCACACCGGCAGCGGAACCGTGCCGACCGCAGTACAGTGCCATCTTTGTTCCAGGGGAATCCGATGAAACTCACGGCTGCAAAACTGCTTGAGACCATGGAGTCGGACCGCGAGTATCTGGCGGGCGAACTCGCCAGACGATTCGATACGTCGATGGCGCAGATGAATGACATGCTCTGCACGCTTGTCGAAGAAGGTCTTGTGCACATGAGTAGCCATTCGTCGCGCATCATTCGCTTTGTGCGATTGCCACGCTCGCTCCAGTCACGGTCGCCGGGCCACGAGGGGTCACTCCAGAGCGTGTGCAGCCTCGCCGCGCTCACCCGGACTTCGCGCTGAACGCATCATGCAGCTCGTCGAGCGCGATCACCCCGATACGATCAGACGAGATCTGAGCGAAAAAGAAGCCGCAGCGGTGCGGCGGTTCTGCGGCGAGGGACAGCAAGTGCGGCCTGAGGACGTCAGCCTCGTGGACGCTGTACTCGAAGAGATGCACGACGGACGACATGTGCGTCTGTGGCTCGAGTGTGACTGCGTCAGCGCAGCGGGTGGCCGGCCGCGGCTGACAGCCCGGGTGCGTGAAGACGGTCCGCGTCATTTCGTGCGCATGCATCAGTACGGCGAGCACCACTGTGCACTGGCGTCGTTCCGGCAGACGCCGGAGCCGGAAGACGTTGGGCCGGACGATGATTGCGCACGGCCAGGCCAGCACAATCCGCTCAGACCGGTGGCCGACGCGCTTGACTATCTGGACGATCTTCATGAAGGCGCGGCACGGCCGGGCCGCTCGACGGGATCAGGGGGCGGCTTGGGCGAAAGGGGCCGCCGCCTGCCGCGGCTCGGAAGTATCCTGCACACGCTTCTTGATGACGCCGACTTCGCACGGCTGCACGTCGACGCATTAAATGACAAATCCAGATCGTGGGAGCGGCTCGAGGCATATGCAGCCGGCCAGGCGCTGAGCCCGCAGCTATCGCTCTCGCAGATACTCTATTTCAAGCCATGGACGCCTCTCAACGGGAAGATGACGGAGATTGATGCCCTGGTATGGCCGGAAAGGAAGGCACGCAGTGCGCTCCTGCTGTTCGTCGCCGACGAGCTTCGCGCAGGCGCTGCAATCAAGAAAACCAGCGTGGGCGAGTGCGTAGTGCGTCCCGAAAAGGGCATCCGTGCAGGTGGCCGCGATCAGCGACTGACGCAGCCGCCCTACTGGGTGCTCAGCGTTATTGACCGCGATCGCGACGGCAACGCACGCGTTCGGGAAGCGTTCGCGCAGCATGCGTATTCGTTTGCTCGCCCCGTACCTCTGGACAGCCGGTACGAGCGCGTCACGCTGAAATTGCTGTTCGACGTCATGGCATGGGTCAAAAGGCACGGCGTTGAGGTGACGCTCTGGAAACCGCTCTTTGACCGGGAGGTGAGGCAGACCGACGCGCCGAGCCAGTGGTGCCGCCCCGACTTTGAACTGACGTTCCGGTCGGTGGCAGCCGTTGGCGTTGCGGCACGGCTGCACCGTGTCGTCATCGAGACGATGGGTGCCGACGATCCTGACTACCTCGAGCGCAAGTCGCGTACTCAGGAAATCATGCAACGACGCGGCATCCTGATCGAGCATCGCGTCGCCGACGATGCTGGCCAGAAGGAGCGGGACGACGTGTTTTTCCGCAGGGTCGCAGCAAAGATCCTGCATCTCGCCGGTGTTTCGCAGACCAGGCCAGTCTGAACGATTCACGGTGCCCCGACACCCGCCCATCTTCCTGATGGATGCGCCGCTTCCTGCCGGCGACTCACGCGCCATCACCAGCGCGACGCCGACCACGACGTCTGGGTAGCGGCCATGCTGGGGGGCGTCACAGCTTGCCGACCGTTGTGAATTTCGCGGCGGGCGTGCGCAACAGTTGCCGACTGCGGGGCGCCGATCACCAGGCGCATTTTTTCGACATTACCTGGCCAACTGTCAAACGGCCATCCGTCGCCACCCGCCGCAGCTGTCGGTCCACGAAACGCGACTAGACAGTATGACTCCGCGAGGTAGAGGCTGGCCGCCGCGCGGATTCAAACGCGGGTTAGCATGTCTGCCAGAGCCGCACGGTGCGGACAGGGCCACACCCCGGCGATATCCATCACGG
>NZ_JBFRCB010000014.1:0-96126 GCF_040965375.1 Paraburkholderia sp. EG286A | reverse complement strand
CATTGCGCGTGGCGTATTCACCAGCACCAGGGATCTCGACAAAAAGCTCATGCGGTACATACTTCAATACAATAAGCAAGCACTCCCATTGAAATGGAAGTACTCCGATCCATCGCGGCGAATCCGGTGCAATTCATCTGGTTCAACGGACCTAACTCACGACACTAGGTCAACGTCGTCACGATGCAAGGCGAGCGCCTCGCCGATCCTCATTCCCGTTACCGCGAGGACGCCGAACAGGCAATGAAAAGTCCATCGACGCAAGCCATTCGCGGGCCTTAGCTTCAAGGCCGCAGCCATCAGGTCTCGGATCTCCTTCTCATTGTAGAGATATGGTCGCTTGCGTTGCGGCCACCGAATGAGATCCGTAGGCAGCACCTCTGTATTGGGTTCTGACATGCTCAGATAACGAGCGAACCCACGAACGTCGTCCAACCGTAGTGCAGATGTCGGGCGGTTGGCGCCGAGTTCGGTAGCCCATTCAAGAGCCAGCCTGTTCGTCACGATCGTTGCGCTGTGACCTTCCATGAATCGGACGAATTCGGCAAGGCGCTTCTCCTGATTGGTAAACTTGAGTCCTAACCCGCGACGCATTGCAACGTAGTTGAGAAGGGCCCTGCGGATCGCATTCATCTCACACCTCCTGGCCAGGGTAGCGCAACCGTACGCAGCTGCGAAACGTCGACCTTCGCGTAAATCCTCGTTGTATCGGGGTGCTCGTGACGTAGTAACTGACCAATTTGGGTCAGCGACGCACCGGACCGGAGTAACTGGGTCGCAAGACTATGCCGGAAAAGATGGGGGCCCTTGGAAGCAACATCGTCGATCCCAACACGTTCCAATGCCATTCGGGCGATGAGGTAGACCGCAGATGATGACGCGAAGCCACGATGCGGAGCCAATTGACGTATGAATACGCGCCTGCTGTTCGATCGCGGGCGGCTATGCTCAAGGTAATCCGCCACAGCGGCGCCAACCTCCATTGGCAACGGTAATTCAGCACGTCGTCGCCCTTTACCCTTAATGGTAAGCGTGCCGGCACGCCAGTTGATATCGGCCAGTTCAAGTAACGTGACCTCGTTCGAGCGCAATCCCAGCCGGGCCAGTAGCAGGAGCACCGCGTAGTCTCGACGCCCGAGCGATGTATCTCGACGGCAGGCGTCAAGAACTGATTGAACCTGGTCGGGCTGGAGATAGGTCGGAAGCGAGGAGAGTGTCCATCGCCTTATACTCGGGACACTCGCTGCGAGGTCACAAGTGACGTAACCACGGTATCGCAGGAATCGTGAGAAAGAGCGGAGCGTCCAGCACATGATTTGCGCGGATCGTGGACTGTGATCACCGACGTGCAGCTCAATAAAGTCCACCACATCTCTCGCGGTCAGCTTACTGAGGGACCTCGTGCTGTCGATGCGCTTCTCGCGCAAAAACATGCGGATCACCGGGAGATGCCGAATCACCGATACCCTTGCAAGACCGTGATCCTGCTGCAAATGATGCACGAAATCCTGCTCCACCAGATCGGCGAACCTGGACGGTGTAGGTTGTGCCGGCGGACTCGCCTCGATCTCGCGCAGGAGGGCAAGCATCCTCATCAGAGCCGGACCTTCAAAGACTGATGGGCGCAGCTGTCGTCGCCGAAACGGCAGATACGAACTCACGGTCTGTTCGTCGACGTCATAAGCGGCAATGTGTTTACGAGCAAGCCAATGGCTGAAGTCACACACGACGTGCAGATTGCGCCATGCACCTTGTTGGCAGTGCCCTTCGTGTTGCAATCGATCGGCAAACAGATCAATGTAATTGCCAAGTGGCCCTTCGCGAAGCTGCACCAGCAATCTTGGTCGACGATAGTACGTTTCGATGCCCATGTCCGTCGCTCCTTCCCGTCAACTGGCGGGGTCGAGCTCCAGACTATGCCGAATACTCATGCAAGGTTCGGCCTACTGTGCACGCTAATAGCTCTGCGTTCGGCATAGTTGGGCAATCGGCATGAACGGCAAAGGCCAACGGTATCGATCCCTACCGCTACCTCACGTGGCTGTTCCAGCGGCTACCTCTGGCGAAGACTGTCGACGACTACGACGCGCTGCTTCCCTGGAAAATGCCTGCCCACTTCCGCTGACCAACACCGCTACTACACATCACGCGCTCTGCCACCTCGCTCTGAGGGGCGTCCTTCGTGGACCGCATACGGTCAAAGCACCTCTGGTGCGGGGTATCAATCGTGCTCCGGACACAGTCTTCTGCTTGCAACCGAAGGTGCCGTTCATGAGTGTAACGGGTAGGGAAAATACTACCGAGCCCTTTGCCCACTAATCATTATAATGATTACCATGATGAGGTTTCAGGGACCGCGGGATAGTCAGGGCGAGGTCTTGACGCATCTGCGGTCCGGGCTAATGTCGGCTTAATCGAAACAATGGACAAACTTTTCATGAACCAAATCTCGTCGGGAAAGGTGGTAGAAGGTGTCGACGCGAACGCATTCCTCGATAGCGAATATGGCCGCCTCACGGAGGTGCTCGTATGCGATGCAACGTACTACGATTGGGCGCGCTCAAACACCATGGTTATTGGCGCGCTGGATGCGGGGAAGACCGCGGATGTTGCCGCCGCGATGAGCCAGCATCGAGAGTTGCGGTCCGCGCTTGCCGAAGCTGGTGTCATCTGCCGTCTTCTTGAGCAGGATCCACACCTCTTTTATCAAACGTATACGCGAGATAGCAGCGTCATGACGCCCTTTGGCTTGCTTCTGTGCCAGATGGCTAGACCCGAGCGACAGGGAGAGTGGGGGCCGATCGTCGACTTCTGCGCCTCGTCTGATATTTCGGTGTGGAAAAAGGTGACTGCTGGAAGTCTCGAAGGTGGGGATGTCCAGATCCTGTCGCCGGGTCAAGTACTCATCGGCGTGAACGAGGTACGGACAACGTATGCGGCGGCCCAGCAGGTTGCCGCATGGTTTGCAGAGGCGGGCTGGCAAACACGCTTTATCAAGGTTCCGGCGTACTTTCTGCACCTCGACGTTCTGTTCAGTGTTGTCAACGACAAGGTAGCGCTGTGCGCCACAGATATTCTCGACCCGGACGATGTTGCGTGGCTGCGAGAAAGGTATGAACTGGTTGACGTCGGTTACCGCGAGGTGATGAGCATGGGTGCCAATGCCGTCGCCCTTGGCGACGATCGCGTGCTTTCCTCCAAACAAAATCCTCGTGTCAACGCCGCGTTGCGGGCACAGGGTTTTCATGTGTTCGATCCGGACCTCGAGCAATTCGTCATTGAGGGCGGCGCCGCGCATTGTCTGACGATGCCGCTTCGCCGGAATCTTGTCGGGGGGGCGAAATGAGCAAAGTCGAACTTAAGGGCGGTACGACGATCGCCGCTCCGAAGTTGCCGAAGGTGCAGTATGGTCGAGGCGTCTATGTCTTCGATACGACCGGCAAGCAATACATCGATGGCTCGTCTGGACCGGCTGTCTACAGTCTTGGACACGGGAATGAGGAAGTCAACGAGGCCGTCGCTGCGCAACTCAGACAGATCGCCCATGGCTACCGGTATCTGTTCACCAGCGACCCTCTGGAAGAGCTTTCCGATCTTGTCCGGGAGGCGTGTGGGCCGGACTTTACGTCGATGGTCTTTGTATCCGGAGGGTCGGAGGCGGTCGAGTCGGCATTGAAGCTCGCTTTGCAGTATCACAGCGCGCTTGGCAACTCGAGCCGTCGACGCTTTATCTCACGCCAGCGGTCATGGCACGGGAACACTCTTGGCGCCCTTTCCATATCCGGTTTTCTCGAACGCAGGGCGCCCTTCGAGGGCGCTCTCATTCCCGCATCGTTGATCAGCCCGGCCAACGAGTATCGGCCCCTCGATGGCGTGTCCGCGGATGAGCTGGGCAGGGCCTGTGCCGGCGAACTGGAACAGGAAATCCTGCGCATTGGCGCCGACAATGTTGCAGCGTTCGTATTTGAGCCCGTGGTCGGCGCAGCAGGTGGCGTTGTTCCTGCGCCGAAAGGCTATGCCAGGGCCGTCAGGGAAGTCTGCGATCGTCATGGGGTGCTGATGATCGCAGACGAGGTGATGTGTGGCTCAGGTCGATGCGGAACTTGGCGAGCGCTGGAATTCGATGACGTGGTCCCCGACATCATGCCGATCGCGAAGGGACTGGGTGGCGGCTATATCCCACTGGGGGCTACCGTCTATACGAAGAAGGTCGCAGAAGTTATCAACGGCGCGTACGGTGGCCCTATGACGGGGCACACCTTCACTGGCCATACGGCCGCGTGCGCTGCTGGCGTCGCTGTCCAGAAGATTATCAAGCGGGATCGTCTGATCGAACGCGTCCAGACCGCCGGGCAGCGGTTCGGCGAGATGCTCAGAGCAGAGTTGGCGGACATCGGAGCCGTCGGCGATATCCGCGGTCGCGGCTTTTTCTGGGGCATTGAATTTGTGGAAGACCGGGAGCGCAAGACACCGTTCGCCGCCGAAAAGCAACTCTATCTCAAGGTCAGGCAGAGGTCGCTCGCGAACGGACTAATCTGCTACCCGTCTGGCGGCAATGTCGACGGAGTATTGGGTGACACGGTCATACTTGCGCCGCCCTATATTGCTACGGATAACGAACTTGCTGAGATCGTCGAAAAGTTTGCGAGGTCGTCCCGTGAGGCTCTTTCTGAGCTCGGAAGGTGAGGTCTGTACACGACCAGCGAAACTGGAAATCACGCGCTTCAGCCCCTGACTTTATTAAACAAAATCGGTGAACATCATGAAAAAGCTTCACGTTTTGCTGGCTGTCGTCATTACTTTCATTGTCCTGCCGTCGCTTTCGTTCTCCAAGGATATCTCGACGATTCGGTTCGGCACATCCCCCGACTATCCTCCCTTCGAATCCAAGTCGCCTGACGGCAAGCTCGTCGGTATCGATATTGATCTGGGGAACGCTGTATGTGCCCAATTGCATGCGAAATGTGAATGGGTCGAAGGTGATTTCGACGGTCTGATTCCCAGCCTGAAAGCGAGAAAAATCGACGTGATTCTCTCCGGGATGATGGCAACCGAGCAGCGAAAAAAGGAAATCGACTTTAGCGACAAGCTGTACAGCGCGCATAGCCGGCTCCTGGTGTCCAAGGCGAGCACGTTGCAACCCACAGCTGAGAGCCTTCGGGGCAAGAGCGTCGGTGTCTTGCAGGGCTCGGTTGAGGAGACCATTGCAAAAGCGCAGTGGGCTAATTCGGGGGTGACCGTCGTCCCGTATGCCAACCAGGATCAGGCGCTCGCAGACCTTGTCAATGGCCGTTTGGATGGCGTTCTGGTGGAGCAGATCCAGGCTGGTGTGGGCTTTCTCAAGACCGAGCGGGGTCGTGGATTCAAGTTTGCCGGAGGACCTATCGTGGTGAACGGCATCGCTGACTATACCGCCATGGGTCTTCGCAAGGACGACCCGACTCTCAGGCAGTCCATCAACGACGCGCTGCAAAAAATCCGGTCCGATGGAACATACACGACCATCACTCACAAGTACGTTGACTTCGACATCTCGAATTAACGATCTGTACTGAGGCAGGATCCTGTCTACCGAATAGACCTGGAAACACCGGAAGGCATCCAAAATGTATATCGATAGAGGTGCAACGTGAGCGACAGTATCCTGACGCTGTCTGATCTGAGAATTGACGGTCACCGACTTTGGCGCAGTCTGATCGACCTTGCGAAGATCGGTGCAACGCAGAAGGGCGGAGTTTGTCGACTGGCCCTGACACAACTGGACAAGGAAGCCCGGGATCTGATTGCCCGTTGGGCAACCGAACTGGGATGTACCGTGCGAGTCGACAAAATAGGAAACATCGTAGCTCGCCGCCGTGGGACGAACCCCGAACTGCCCCCGGTAATGACGGGAAGTCATATCGACACGCAACCGACTGGCGGGAAGTTCGACGGAAATTATGGCGTTCTTGCAGGTCTTGAAGTGCTGCGAACACTTAACGACCACGGACTAAGGACCATTGCGCCAGTGGAAGTCGTCGTATGGACGAATGAAGAGGGATCCCGGTTTGTTCCAGTGATGATGGGATCCGGCGTGGCAAGCGGGGCCTTTCCACTCGAGTACGCGCTTTCTCGCGAAGACTCGGACCAGATATCAGTCGAGGATGCACTGAAGTCTATTGGCTATCAAGGTTGCGTTGAGCCATCGTACTCGCCAAAAGCATATTTCGAGGCGCATATCGAGCAGGGTCCGGTTCTCGAAACGGCGGCCTGTACGATCGGTGTCGTCACTGGAGCGCTGGGTCAGCGATGGTACAACGTCAAGGTTCAAGGACAGGAAGCTCACGCCGGTCCAACTCCAATGAATCTGCGTCGGGATGCCTTGCTTGTCGCGGCTGACCTCGTCAAAGGGGTCAATCACATCGCAACCGGGTCTTCCACGAACGCGCGGGGAACTGTCGGCTGTATCTCTGTGTTCCCGAATTCAAGGAACGTCATTCCAGGCCAGGTGGCAATGACTGTCGACCTTCGTGCCGATTCTGCCGAGCTCCTTGACTTACTGGACACGCAGTTCCGAAAGCTATGCTCGGAATGTGAATTGCCCGTCGAAGTCGAACAGGTCGTTCATTTCGCTCCTCAGCCCTTCGACAGCTTCCTGGTGGATTCGGTCAGGCGGAAAAGCGCAGATCTTGGTTATCCGTCGATGGATCTGCTTAGTGGTGCCGGACACGATGCGGTTTATCTGGCCAGCATAGCACCTACCGCGATGATCTTCGTTCCCTGCGAGGGCGGGATCAGTCATAACGAAATCGAGAACGCATCTCCAAAGGACCTGGAGGCAGGGACCAACGTCTTGCTCCAGATGATCATCGAAGCAGCGGGAGTTGACGACGCATAGTCGCCGGCGATGCTGGCACACTCCGCTTGCGCCGCTGCAGCAGGAGACGGGCCATAGTACCAACATATGATCTGCGAGAGGCCGGGCCGCGTCAGTATCCATCGCTCAACAGGCGAGGGTCTGAGGCGGAGCACTGCCTGCCTGGACGCAGACTTCCTGCTGAGACACAGGATGAGTATTTTATGAACACACTAAGCATACGCGACATCACGAAAAATTTTGGCGAGCATTCCGTACTCAAAGGTGTGTCCATGGAGGCGCGCGCGGGAGACGTGATCAGCCTGATCGGCTCTTCCGGGTCGGGCAAAAGCACGTTCCTCCGTTGCATCAATTTCCTGGAGAGCCCCAGCGGAGGCATCATCAAGTTGCACGACGAGGAGATCCAAACCTTCCCCAACGCCCGCGGTGATCTCATCGTCAGAGACAAAAAGCAGCTGCAACGATTGAGAGCTCGACTCGGAATGGTCTTTCAGCATTTCAATCTCTGGGCGCATATGACGGTGCTGGAAAACGTGACGGAGGCTCCGCATCGTGTCGCAAAGGTCAGCCGTTCGGAAGCGCGCGACCGCGCGCTCCGCTATCTCGAGAGAGTCGGCATGCCGCGGACCCATTGCGACGCGTATCCATCGCACTTGTCCGGGGGGCAGCAACAACGGGTTGCAATTGCGCGTGCCCTTGCCATGGAACCAGACGTCCTCCTCTTTGATGAACCGACGTCGGCGCTCGATCCCGAACTCGTTGGCGGGGTTCTCAGAGTCATGCAGGGACTAGCGGAAGAGGGGAGAACGATGGTCCTGGTGACACATGAAATGGAATTTGCCAGGTCGGTGTCAAGCCGTGTCATGTTCCTTGACCAGGGGCGAGTAGAAGAGGAGGGCGCTCCCGAAGAGATCTTCGTTCGCCCCCACAGTCCGCGACTCCAGCGCTTCCTCTCGGGCAGTCTCAAATGAACCTACATCGATCACAAGGCGATTCCTGGATCAGAAGGAGCAGGGCATGCTAAGCGGTTACGGCACAGAAATATTTTATGGCGCCATGGAGACGCTGAGACTGTCACTGCTATCGCTTGTCGTGGCGTTTCTCGTGGGGCTCCTCGGCGCGACGGCCAAGCTGTCCGGAAACCGGCTAAGCTTCTTTCTGTCCACCTGCTACACCACGATCATCCGGGGGGTCCCCGATCTTGTACTGATGTTGCTGACTTTTTACAGCATTCAAATCGCGTTGAACGTGGTGACCGACCGCTTCGGGGCAGCGCAGGTTGACATCAGTCCGTTCTGGGCGGGCTCCGTGACAATTGGTCTGGTGTACGGAGCATATTTCGTCGAGACTTTTCGAGGGGCCTATCTATCAATCAGCCGGGGGCAGATTGAGGCAGCGATGGCATACGGGATGACCTATTGGACTGCATTTAAACGGATCGTCTTTCCGCAACTTATGTTGCACGCTTTACCTGGAATCAGTAACAACTGGCAGGTTATCGTGAAGGCAACGGCGCTGGTATCGATTATCGGGCTATCAGACCTTGTCAAGGCTGCGCAGAATGCCGGACGCAGTACCTTCAGCAGTTTCTTCTTCATGCTGGTTGCAGCCGGTGTCTATCTGGTCCTGGCTGCGATTTCTACAGTCGCGCTTGACCGGCTGCAGCGCCACTACTCCAGACATGATCGAGGCGTCTCACGATGATTGACTTACTTCGACAGTACTGGCTCCCTCTACTTGTCTTCGACGGTGATCACTTTAGCGGACTGATAGTGACGCTATGGTTGCTTGTTCTTTCAGTCGCGTTTGGTTTCGTACTTGCGGTACCTCTTTCCATTGCGCGAAATTCGTCCAATCGATATGTTTCCGAGACGGTAAAGGCATACACATTCGCGATCCGCGGGACGCCACTCTATGTGCAGTTGCTGTTGATCTACACTGGAATATATGGCCTCGAATTTGTGAGGGCAAGCGACATTCTGAGTGCTTTCTTCAGAAGTGGTATGAACTGCACAGTTTTGGCATTTTCACTGAGTACCTCCGCCTACACTACGGAAATATTCGCAGGCGCAATGCGGGCCATTCCTCGTGGGGAGATAGAAGCCGCAAGAGCCTTTGGAATGTCATCAGGCGCGATCTACCGTGTCGTGATAATCCCGGCCATGCTTCGCCGCGCATTGCCGATGTACAGCAACGAGATCATCCTTATGTTGCATGCCACGACGCTTGCTTTCACCGCGACGGTGCCGGAGCTCATGAAGGTCGTGCGAGACATGAACTCGGCAACTTACATGACGTTCTCGAGCTTCACGATCGCTGCGCTGATATACCTATCGATATCATTTCTGCTGATCGGTGCATTCAAGAAAGCCGAGAAAAAATGGCTGGCGTTCCTCGCGCCAAGGTCGACCGGTGCAGGTCGTGTGACGAATTGTCTATCCACACGCCGCAGTCAGCGCTTTATGGGACATTTCCTGACGCTGCTTCCGATAAGGTGGCCTCTGAAGCATCTCCGCCGCGATTCGGAATAGGGAATACTTGTAGGAAATGCAGGTTTCGTGTGACCGTAAAACCTTTATCGTCAAGCGAATCGTTAATCAATGGATGACGGAGTTTTCTGGCGCGTTTACTGGCAGTCTGCCTTGCGCGTTTGAATCAAAGGAGTTGCCGCAATGTTGAAAACTACCATGGACCTGGTCGGTTACAGCGATCGACTCTCGGCCGTATCGGGCGAATCCATCGACTTCAAGGTATCCAGCCGCCTGGAGTGCCCCTTCACGGCGCGACTTGTTCGAGTGATCCATGCAGACGTCAATCCTGCGGGGCCTGGCTTGCGTATGGTGGACCTGAGCCACATCTACTCGACCATCGCGCCGTCAGTCGAGCAGTTGATTCATCGAGGTTCCTGGATTCATGTACCCGGCGTACCGTGGCCTAACCCTGACAATGACTGGTCAATTTCTGTCCGGGTGTTGCCGACGTTAGCAAAGAACGGCTCACAGTGCATTATGTCGCAGTGGGATTCGGACAAGGCACAAGGATGGCAGATTGGGATCGATGGTGAGGGGGCCACTGCAACCTGGTCCAACGACAGTGGTTCAACTGTGAATCTGCGCGCGAATTGCCCGGTGGGAGCCCGATGGTCGGGTATTTCCCTCTGTTTCGACGCCAGAACGCGAAAGCTGAAGCTGTCTTTTACGCCGATTGATTCGCGCTACATCGGCTCGGAAGCAGTTGCAACCGTGCCTACCGGTGGTTGGAGCGCTCCCGCGCCTGCCGTTGCAATCGCGGCTCTCTCCGCCGATGCGCCAACGCTCCATTTCAATGGGCGTATCGAAGCACCGCGAATCCACGCTGGTTCGATCGTGATCGCAGCATGGGATTTCGCGCTTGGAATTGATACGGGAGACGTATTTGACTGCGGTCCGGGTGCCCATCACGGCCGAATCGTTAATCTTCCTACGCGCGCAGTTCGCTCCTCGAATTGGACCGGCCGCGAGTTCTGTTGGCGTGCTGCGCCGGATGAGTATGCGGCGATTCATTTTCATCAGGAAGATATTGACGACGTCAATTGGGAAACGTCCTTTACCTTCACTGTTCCTGACGACCTTCCTTCCGGTTCTTACGCGATGGCACTTGCAGACGACCGGGGAGTTGATCGCGACTGGCTACCGTTCTGGGTGAGCGCACGTCCCGGACGGCCGGGCCACGAACTCGCGATCGTCATACCGACGTACACCTATCAGGCTTACGCAAACTTTGCGCGCGGTAACTTTGATGAAGATTTCCGCGCCAAGGTGAATGCATGGCAAGCATATCCACATAATCCGGACGATCATCCGGAAGTTGGGTTGTCAACCTACAACCTGCACGCTGACGGCAGCGGCGTCGCCTTTTCTACCCGTCTGCGGCCCATGCTGACGATGCGCCCTGGTTTCATGACATTCAATGAGCCACGCGGATCAGGCTGTCGCCACTACATTGCAGATCACTATCTGCTCGACTGGCTCGAACACGAGGGTGTCGGGTTTGACATCGTGACGGACGACGATCTCGAGCGTCACGGTCAGGCTATGCTCAAACCTTATCGGGCGGTGCTCACAGGCACCCATCCTGAGTACCACACTGAACGCACACTTGACGCCATCGAGGGATATCTGAAGCAGGGAGGCAATCTTGCCTACCTTGGAGGCAACGGGTTCTACTGGAAAATTGCCCTGTCCGAACTGTTTCCCGGCGCGCTTGAGCTACGCCGTGGCAACAACGGGATCCGGAACTGGACCAGTTTGCCAGGCGAACTCCATAACGCATTCGATGGTCGACTGGGAGGTCTTTGGCGCGACAGCGGTCGGCCTCCGCAGCGGCTGGTTGGTATTGGATTCTCGGCGCAGGGGCCTTTCGAAGGCTCGTACTATCGCGTTCACGATGACGCGCGTGAACAGCCTGGAGGCTGGCTGCTTGATGGCGTCTCTTCGGGAATCATCGGGGATTACGGACTCTCGGGGGGCGGTGCAGCAGGGTTTGAACTCGACTCGACTTCAACCATTGCGGGTTCGCCAGAGCAATACACGCTCCTCGCGACATCCGAAGGGCATTCATCGGCATTCGGTGCCGCGCTCGACGCACTCACTGCGCATGACGAGTCGCTCGATCACGGCCCGCTTGGGTCGTTGATCAAGGCCGAGATGATCTGGTACGAGACAGGTTGGGGAGGATCCGTCTTTTCGGTGGGTTCGATAACCTGGTGCGGCAGCCTTTCACACAACGGGTACTGCAACGACATTGCAAAAATCATGAAGAACTACGCGATGCGCATGACGCGGCGCGACGCCTAGTCCCGGAAGTTTCAGCGGGCGACCGCATCCATCCGGGGATGGCCGCACGACGTTCTTTCACCACAGTGGCTGCCGGCGCAAATGCCGGTAGCTGCTGCTGACGTCTGGTTCCAGTTCGTGGCATCGCCCACAAAGGATCCACTGCGTTGCTGCGGAACAGTCGCTCGACTAATCGTCTTTTCGCTCTTAGAGGCAAGCATGTCAGACAAGCCAACGCATTCGGGACCTACCATCATCACCGCCGCAGTCACGGGATCTATCCATACACCGTCACTGTCCCCATATCTGCCGTACAAGGTCGAGGACATTGCTGCCCATGCTATTCAGGCTGCGGAAGCTGGTGCGGCCATCATCCATCTTCATGTCAGGGATCCCCTGAATGGTCAGCCGTCATCGAGCCCCGATCTTTTCCGCAGTGTCGTGGAGCAAATAGCGTCAGCCACGGACGCCGTCATCAACGTGACGACCGGAGGCAGTTCGTCCATGTCGATTGATGAACGCCTCGCCGCTCCGCTCCAGCTCAATCCGGAGATGTGCTCGTTGAACATGGGGTCAATGAATTTTGGCATGTTCCCGCTGGCCGAGCGGCGCAACGAGTGGCAATTCGATTGGGAAAAGCCGTTCCTTGAAGCGTCACGACAGACAATATTCAAGAACACGTTCGCTGATATTGAGGAGATCCTGTCCGTCATTGGCACTCAGCGAGGAGCTCGTTTTGAGCTTGAATGTTATGACGTCGGGCATATTCAGACTGTCGCGCATTATCGGTCCCGCGGGCTCCTAACCGGCCCGATCTTCCTGCAGTTTGTGCTCGGCATTCTCGGCGGAATTGATGCTGCACCGGAACAACTGCTCCATCTGAAGCATACTGCCGATCGATTGCTCGGGCGAGACTACGAATTCTCGGTGCTTGCCGGCGGTCGGCACCAGATACCGCTTGGAACGATGGGCGTGCTGCTCGGGGGCAATGTTCGTGTAGGCTTGGAGGACAGCCTGACAATAGGCCGCGGCAAACTTGCGCAAAGTAGTGCTGAGCAGGTGTCCAAGATTCGACGCATCATTGAAGAACTCGGTAAGGAAATAGCTACCCCGGACCAGGTTCGAGCGCGACTGGAGCTCAAGGGCAGAAGTCACGTAAATTTTTGAGCGTCTACGGCCGCAAGGTGCGCACGGCATGGCCCCGGCCCGGCTGGTCGAGGCCATGTGTGAATCCTCCGCAAACTGGAGGCCGCCACAAGGTCAACAGGCTCGGAAGCGACAGCGCTCGCCAAACGGCCAGCACCGCAAGGCCCCGTAGCGCCTGTGCGAAAGGGGTTGCCTGCTTCTCAACGGGTTGCCTTGGCTTTCTGCCGCTTAACGGGCGGCTCATCATGTGCTCCGCCGTTACGCTTTCCACGCCTGCTTTCGATGGATTCGGCCATTCCATGAAGATGGCGATGCATCAACGAGTGCACGTGCTCAACATCCCCACGGCGGAACATTTCGATCAATTCCTCGTGTTCCCTGATCACCTTCAGCGACGAATCCTCGTCGTCGAACGTGAGCAGATCTTCAATCATCTCCCTTTCCGCCCTGCAAAGGAACAAGCCGACGAATCGAAGCAACGGATTGGGACAATTTCTGGCTATGATTTCGTGGAAATCTATTTCCGCGTTCTTATGTCCGCGTCGGTCGAGTTCACCCCTGAGTCCCGCACGGCAGAGTTCGACCGTATTCTCGAGGGACTGCAGGACGTCCGGTGTCACAGATTCGCACGACGAACGCGCAATTTCAGGTTCGATACTTTCCCGGGCATCGTAAATGTGTTGCCATGTGAGATTGCGGAAATAGAGATAAGTTTGCAGTCCCTGTAACACGGTGTCCGTGGGTATATCCGCAAGACTGACGCCGCCGTTTTTCCCGGGCGTAACTTCGACGAGGCCGTGACTCTCCAGAATCGCGAGCGCTTCCCGTACCGTGGCTCTTGCCGAGCCGTAAGTCGCCATCAGGTCTTTCTCGCTCGGCAACCGATCGCCTGGACTTAGATTATCGCGGATAATCATTGCCCTGATGTCCTCGGCGATGTAACGCGCCTGTCGCATCGCAGTCCGCCCCGATCTTGCAGTAATACTTTTGGGCAGGACGACGCGGGACTGCTCCGTGGTTGCCGAGCGTGAGGCGGACTGGGCCAGGCTCGCCGAGGAGCGTGTTGTAGTTCGTCTAATCATCTTTGACATATGGTGACTCTCGGACCCGAATGGTCTGGCTGCAGCTTGTGCCGCCTTGAAACAGGAACAACGTTTCAAAATCGGCAGTTAGGCGCGCGCGATAGGCGCCGTTACGCTGGCGCGACAAGGAAACGCTCGAATGACACCGATTGTAATCTATGCAACCAAACGAACGTGCCGCTCAACAGCGCGCCTGCCGCTGCCGTGATGGGAAATCGTCGGCGGACGGAAAGAAATTTCCCCTCGCGAAGCGGTTGGTGCGACCACTCTGATCAGTTTGCCGTCGGTTTGAGCCTAGCCTCGTTCACCACGAACGTGCCGGCCGCGTTTGCAAGCAGCCGTCCAGACTCGTCGACCACCTCGGCGGTAGCGAAAGCGAGGCGGCGTCCCAACTGGGTCACCGAGCCGCTGGCCAATACGGTCGAGCCGTTAGCCTCCTGAGCTCCCATGAAGCGAACCGACATCTCGGCGGTCGCAGATACTTGCGTGGCGCCAAGAGCGGAGTCCACAGCCAGCGCCATGGCGCAATCGAGTATCGTGGCGAGTGCACCGCCATGCAACTTTCCGGTCGGATTGCCTGCAAACGACGATGCAGTCATCGATAACTGAACGAATCCAGAGCACGCTTGAACGACCGAGATCTTCAGCGTCTCGTAGATCGGAGACACCCATCCACGACCGGCCTGTACGCGCTGTAACCATTCGACCGTTCCTTCGTTGGATTGCCGGGTGAACATCTCAAGTGCCATACCATCCTCCAGGTGAGCGCAAAGGGTCGATGCACTCAAAGAAATTGATTTTGGGAAATCAGAGAAATCATTATAATGTTTTAACTTGGTGACGTCGAAGGCTGTATCGGCGTCACGCTTCAGATGCGCGTCCACTGTCCGGGCAGCGCGTTGGCTTGACGAAAGAAGAGGATGCTTGACCCCGATATGTTGGAGTGCGTGACGATCAGCGGGCCAAGGACTGCCGCTCCCAAGGCGGCGTTAGCGATGCTCCCGACTTGGCGAGGGCGAGCATCAGTGCCTCGCACAGGAGCGCGAAATGAACGCCAGTACGAATCCTGCATGCGAGCGCAAGCGTTCGGAAATAGTGGCGGTCTGGCCGTTCGATTGCGCAGTTGTGGGCCCGGTACGCCTTACACCCAGTGACGCAATCGATGATGTTGTGACAGCGGGAAACGCGGGGCTTCGCTGGTCAGAGCTATCGTGTCGTGATCGAGCAAGGATCCATTTTGAAGTTGCGGACCTGGTTGACGCGCTCCAGACAGTTGGCGTCGACTATTGCACTCGAGGCGGGAAAGACAAGCCGACAGGCAATCGGACCTTCCCAGTCGTTATAGAGGAACCAATGTCAACAATTAAATCTTTCTTGCAGGAACGCCGGATGTTTCCCGTTGCCGCGGAAATCAAGTCGCAGGCTAACGTGTCCGGCATGGACGCATACAAGGCGCTGTGCGCCGAAGCCGAACGCGATTACGAAGGCTTCTGGGCGCGCCTCGCGCGCGAAACCCTGAGCTGGCAAAAGCCCTTCACGAAGGTGCTCGACGAATCGAAGGCGCCGTTCTACACGTGGTTCGAAGACGGCGAACTCAATGCCTCGTACAACAGCCTCGACCGCCACGTCGAAGCGGGCAATGGCGAGCGCGTCGCGATCGTTTTCGAAGCCGACGACGGCACCGTCACGAACGTCACCTACAAAGACCTGCTCGCGCGCGTGTCGCGCTTCGCCAATGCGCTGAAGAAACGCGGCGTGAAGAAGGGCGACCGCGTGGTCATCTACATGCCGATGTCGGTGGAAGGCGTGGTCGCCATGCAGGCTTGCGCGCGCATCGGCGCGACGCATTCGGTCGTGTTCGGCGGCTTCTCGTCGAAGTCGCTCAACGAACGCATGGTCGACGTGGGCGCGGTCGCGCTCATCACCGCCGACGAACAGATGCGCGGCGGCAAGGCGCTGCCGCTGAAGAACATCGCCGACGAAGCGCTCGCCATGGGCGGCTGCGAGGCGGTGCACAGCGTGATCGTCTACCAGCGCACGGGCGGCAAGGTCGCATGGCACGAAGGCCGCGACCAGTGGATGCACGAACTTTCGGCGGCCGAGAGCGATACGTGCGCGCCGGTGCCGGTGGGCGCGGAACACCCGCTCTTCATCCTCTACACGTCGGGCTCGACGGGCAAGCCGAAGGGCGTGCAGCACAGCACGGGCGGCTACCTGCTGTGGGCCGCGCAAACGATGAAGTGGACCTTCGATCACAAGCCCTCGGACGTGTTCTGGTGCACGGCCGACATCGGCTGGATCACGGGCCACAGCTACATCGCCTATGGCCCGCTCACGATCGGCGCGACCCAGGTCGTGTTCGAAGGCGTGCCGACGTACCCGAACGCCGGCCGCTTCTGGGACATGATCGCCAAGCACAAGGTCACGGTGTTCTACACCGCGCCCACGGCGATCCGCTCGCTCATCAAGGCATCCGAAGCCGACGCGAAGGTGCATCCGAAGAGCTACGACCTTTCTTTGCTGCGCATTCTCGGCACGGTCGGCGAGCCGATCAATCCCGAAGCGTGGATGTGGTACTACGAAAACGTGGGCGGCAAGCGCTGCCCGATCGTCGACACCTGGTGGCAGACCGAAACCGGTGGCCACATGATCACGCCGCTGCCGGGCGCGACGCCGCTCGTGCCGGGTTCGTGCACGCTGCCGCTGCCGGGCATCATGGCCGCGATCGTCGACGAAACCGGCCAGGACGTGCCGAACGGGCAGGGCGGCATTCTCGTCGTGAAGCGTCCGTGGCCCGCGATGATCCGCAACGTGTGGGGCAACCCGGAGCGCTACAAGTCGGGATGCTTCCCCGAAGAACTGGGCGGCAAGCTGTATCTGGCCGGCGACGGCAGCGTGCGCGACAAGGACACGGGCTACTTCACGATCATGGGCCGTATCGACGACGTGCTGAACGTCTCGGGCCACCGCCTCGGCACGATGGAAATCGAGTCGGCGCTGGTGGCGAACCCGCTCGTGGCCGAAGCCGCCGTGGTGGGCCGCCCCGACGACACCACCGGCGAAGCCGTGGTGGCGTTCGTGGTGCTCAAGGCCACGCGTCCGCAGGGCGACGAGGCCGTGAAGCTCGCCAACGATCTGCGCGCCTGGGTGGGCAAGGAGATCGGGCCGATCGCCAAGCCCCGCGACATCCGCTTCGGCGAGAACCTGCCGAAGACGCGCTCGGGCAAGATCATGCGCCGTCTGCTGCGCTCGCTCGCGAAGGGCGAGGCGATCACGCAGGACGTGTCGACGCTTGAGAACCCCACGATTCTTGATCAGCTTGGCGAGACGCGATAGCTCAATCTGGATCGCATCCGGAAGCCGAAAAACCGAAGAAAACTCACCCGTCATGGAGACCCGCAATGGCAATCGACGCAATTGTCGCAAATATGGATGACGTCTGGTCGACAATGGACGATAGCCCGGATACTGAAGCGGGTCGCGAACAGCGCACGGCGCTTAAACAGTTGCTTCAGCGCATCAGGGATGACGGATATTCGCTGCTATTGATGAGCAATCTAAGCGCCGAGTATTTAAATCGTGCCATTGGCTCCGCGCTCGGACAGGACGGAGTGACGTACTTTTCCGCGATCCTTTCGTCGCAGGAATTCACTGATCGTTATGCCATTGCGCTGCACACGCTCGAGACTGCTCCCCATCGCGTCATCGCCCTGGGGAGCAGTGGCAAGGAATTGCAGGAAGCGCGGACGTTTGGCATCGCCCGGTGCATTCACCTCAATGAGGCACTGAGCCAATTGCCTTTGTAGAGAGGGGCTGGCCGACATTCGCGTTAGAGATGGCACCGGAACCGAGGGGCCCCGCGCAGCGTAAAACCCGGCAAGTATCAAGCGGACAGTGTTCGGTTCGCTTTGTGATGCGCTTGCGAGCGGGGACGTTCAGCGTAGATAGTTTTTCATGAATGTCCACAGTTCCGGGATGTCCGAAGTTGCGGCGTTAAAGCGGAACCACGCTGACGCCGGTTCTCCCGGGCGGAAATACGACCCCGGTGCGAGCCAGATTCCCTTGGCAAGCGCTTCATTCGTTACCGCCATGCTGTCTTCTGGACGAATCGGCAACCGTGCCCATAGGAACAGACCAGCCTTTGGCATGTGGAAAATCTCCAGACCAGAATTGGTCATCGATTCGGCTACGCGCATGTGAGCATTAAAGAGCCGTTCGCGGATATGCGCGATATGGCGGTCATAATGCCCATCGATTAGCACATTTGCCACCGCGCGTTCTGTGACTTCCGATGAGGTAAGTCCAACTGCCATCTTGGTCAACGCGAATCGTGAAATGAGGTCTCGGCATGCCGCAATATAACCAACGCGCACTGCAGGCGTGATGGTCTTGGAGAAGCCTGAGAGATAGATGACATTCTTCAACCCTTCCATTGCAGCGAGGCACGGCGCTCCAGCAGGTGCCAACTCCCTGGAGATATCATCTTCCACAACCCAAAGACCTTCTCTATCTGCAATTTGAAGCAGTCGAAATGCAGAAGAAACAGAAAGCGAGGCACCTGAGGGGTTCTGCAGCACGGTGTTGATAAACATGCCCTTAGGGCGGTGTTCACGGACGATCTCTTCCAGTTGCGCGATGTCGATGCCATCAGGTGTGCACGGGACGCTCACGACATTGATGAAGGTTACCTTGAGAATCTGGAGGAGATTGCAGTAGCACGGGTCCTCCACAATCACGGTGTCGCCCGGTTGCAACAGAGTTCGGACGACGAGGTCTAGTGCCTGTGTGACGCCTTGCGTGAGCAGAATGTCCGAGCTTCCAACAGACAGCGAGTATCGGCGCAAGCCGCTCGCGATGTACTCGCGCAGCGCCGCCAGGCCGTATGGATGGCCATACCCCCCGATTCGTGGGCCAGGAACGCGACTTACGACGCGCAATGCGTGCTGAATGCCGCTCTCGTTTACCCAGTCATTCGGAATCCAGCCACACCCTGCCTTGATTGGTACGGAATGGTCTGCAAAAACATCCGATAGCAGCCATGATGCGTTCAAACTCGGCCCACTCCACGCGGGCGCATCTGGCGTGTGAGCCTCAGGCGTTGCCACGCGATATCCAGCGCCAGGTCGGGCAACAACCAGGCCAAGCGAAACGAGCCGTTGATACGCTTCCGAAACCGTGTACGTGCTAAGGGCGTGCGTCTTCGCGAAATTACGTACCGAGGGCAGTTTTGTGCCAGCGGGATAGGTGCCGTGACTTAATTCCTGTTCGATTGACGCGACAATCTGGTCAACCAGAGTGCCTTCGCTTTTTCGCACTCGCGAGAGGTTCAGCTTGAACATTTCAATACAGTCTGAGGGAAAAAATCAACACGGTTTGGTCGTTTGATTTGTGCTGTCCAGTGATTGTATCGCGCGACGTAGGTAGAGTAGGTGCCATCTTCACGGAGACACACATGAGCACTTCTAACATACCTGACCTCTCGAACTTCTGGATGCCGTTCACGGCGAACCGTCAATTCAAGGCGGCGCCGCGTCTTTTCAAGTCGGCCAAGGGCATGTACTACACGACGGTCGATGACCGCCCCGTATTGGATGCAACTGCAGGTCTTTGGTGTGTGAATGCCGGACACGGTCGCTCGGAAATTACGGAGGCGGTCGCCCAGCAACTCGCGACGATGGATTACGCGCCGACGTTCCAGATGGGCCATCCGCTCGCATTCGAGGCAGCGACGAAAGTAGCGGAGTTCATGCCCGCGGGTCTCGACCGCATCTTCTTCACGAATTCAGGTTCGGAATCGGTCGATACGGCCCTGAAGATTGCACTGGCCTATCATCGGGCACGCGGCGAAGGCCAGCGTACGCGTTTCATCGGCCGGGAGCGCGGCTATCACGGTGTCGGCTTTGGTGGCATCTCTGTTGGCGGTATTCTTGCGAACCGGAAGACGTTCTCGGGCAACCTGATGCCGCACGTCGACCATCTGCCGCATACACTGAACATCGCGGAGGCTGCGTTCACGCGCGGCCAGCCAACGTGGGGCGCCCACCTCGCGGACGCACTCGAACGCCTCGTGGCGCTGCACGACGCATCGACCATTGCGGCGGTTATCGTGGAGCCGCTCGCAGGTTCGACGGGCGTGCTTGTGCCACCGAAGGGGTACCTCGAGCGGCTGCGTGAACTGTGCACGAAACACGGCATCCTGCTGATTTTCGACGAGGTCATCACCGGCTTCGGCCGACTCGGCGCGCCGACGGCGAGCGAGTACTGTGGTGTAACGCCGGACATCCTCACGATGGCCAAGGCTATCAACAATGCGGCGGTTCCATTGGGCGCGGTGGCGGCTAGTCGCCTGGTGCACGACGCGGTTGTCAACGCGGGGGGTGAAAACGCCATTGAATTTTTTCACGGCTATACCTATACGGCGCACCCGGCAGCTATCGCGGCGGCAATTGCGACCTTTGACATATATAAGCGCGACCGCCTCTTCAACCGGGCGCGCGAGCTCTCTGGCGTCTTCGAGGATGCTGCACACGAGCTGCGTACTTCCCCGCACGTGAAGGACATCCGCAATCTTGGCCTCGTTGCTGGTATTGAACTCGAATCGCGGCCTGGTGCAGTGGGCGCCCGTGCATACGAAGTCTTCCTGAAATGCTTCGAGGCCGGCGTGCTCGTGCGCTACACAGGGGACATCCTTGCATTCTCGCCGCCGCTGATTATCGACGAAGAGAAGATTACCCAGATTTTCTCGACGGTTCGTGACGCCCTGCGCAACGTGGCCTGAAATCTCACGTCTGGCAGAAATTGGCCAGACAGCCTTGGAGTATGGAAATGAATGTTGTCAACGAGAGGGCAAGACTCGCTTCGAAGCAGGTCAGCCACTTCATCAACGGTCGGATAGTTGAGCCGTCGAGCGGGCAGTTTAAGGACGTGTTCAACCCCGCGACCGGTGAGGTGACCGGTTCAGTCGCGCTTGCTTCGGTAGTGGAAGTTGACCAGGCAGTGCAGGCGGCTAGGGCGGCCTTCCCGGGCTGGAGTGAAACGGCTCCGCTAAAACGCGCACGTGTCCTGTTCAAGTTCAAGGAGTTGCTGGACAAGCACCACAACGAACTCGCAATGCTCATCACGCGCGAACACGGCAAGGTGTTCACTGACGCCCAAGGCGAGGTGGTGCGAGGCATCGAAGTTGTGGAATTTGCCTGCGGTATTCCCAACCTGCTCAAAACCGATTTCACCGACCAGATCGGTACTGGCATCGACAACTGGAACCTGCGCCAGCCACTGGGTGTGGTAGCCGGCATCACGCCGTTCAATTTCCCTGTAATGGTGCCGATGTGGATGTTCCCCGTCGCATTGGCCTGCGGAAACACGTTTGTGCTCAAGCCGTCCGAGCGCGATCCGTCGGCGTCGTTGCGTCTCGCCGAATTGATGAAGGAAGCTGGTCTGCCCGACGGCGTCTTCAACGTCGTCAACGGAGACAAGGTGGCAGTTGACGCACTCATCGAACATCCCGATGTCGCTGCGCTGTCGTTCGTCGGCTCGACCCCGATTGCGGAATATATCCATACCGAAGCTTCGCGCCGCGGCAAGCGCGTCCAGGCACTCGGCGGTGCCAAGAATCACCTCGTCGTAATGCCCGACGCCGATCTCGACCAAGCCGTGGACGCCCTGATTGGTGCTGCATATGGCTCGGCAGGTGAACGTTGCATGGCCATTTCGGTCGCGGTTGCTGTTGGCAGCACCGCTGACGCGCTCATCGAGAAATTGATTCCGCGCGTCAAGTCACTGGTCATCAAAAACGGCGAATACCTCGATGCGGAAATGGGGCCACTGGTGACCGCCGAGCATAAGGCGAAGGTGGCGGGATACATCGCTTCGGGCGAATTGGAGGGCGCGAAACTCATCGTTGATGGGCGCGACCATCCGGTGTGCTCGGAGCCTGGCTATTTTCTTGGCGGCACGCTGTTCGACGGCGTTCATACGAGCATGAAGATCTACAAGGAGGAGATCTTTGGCCCGGTTCTCGGCGTGATTCGTGTGCCGGACTTCGCTACGGCGGTCAAGCATCATCAATGCACATGAGTTCGCAAACGGTGTCTCGCTATACACCACGGATGGTGGAGTTGCTCGAGCGTTTGCTCGGCAGATCAAGGTGGGCATGGTCGGGGTGAACGTGCCGATTCCGGTGCCGATGGCATGGCATTCGTTTGGCGGTTGGAAACGCTCGCTGTTCGGCGATCATCATACATACGGCGAGGAAGGTGTGCGGTTCTACACGCGCTACAAGAGCGTGATGCAGCGTTGGCCGGACAGCATTGTCAAGGGTGCCGAGTTCACGATGCCTGTCGCTAAGTAATGCTCCAGCCGCTGTGCCGGTTGCCGGGGCCGCGGTGATTGGCGGTGGTTATACAGCGGGCAGTCTCCGGCCACGAGAGAGCTTCGCGCCGTCGACCCGAACCTCACGCATTCTTAATGTCGTGAAAGTAAGGACGATGGCGCATTTTTTGGTCGGGCCGATAGGCTCGATGCAGATTCCCAAAACCATCAGACTCCTTCTCCGGTCGAACCGCTATCAGGAAGACGCGTGACTCAACCGGGCACGCGCTGCTGTGATGGAAAAGCGTCGACGGACGCAAAGAGAACATCCCGCCTTGGCGTGCCGAATGGTGCGACGACAGCCATCCCGATTTGCCGTCGGTGTGAGCCTTGCCTCGTTCACGACCAACGTGGCGCCCGCGCGTTCAAGCCGCCTTCAAGATTCATCGGCTACCTCAGCGGCAGCGAAAGCGAGGTGACGCCTCAACTGGGTCACCGAGTCGCTGGCCAATACGCTCAACCCGTTAGACCATTCGACGGTTCCTTCGTCAGATTGCCGGTGACCAAATCGCATGTCATACCACCTTCCCCTAAGCGTAAAGGGCCGACGCCATCCACCATTTCAAAATTAATTTTGACAAAACAGGGGAATCATTATAATGATTACCTAGCGGTGCCGATGGCGTCGTGTTCGGAGGGGCGCAACGCGCGGAAACCAGCGCCTCTGATCCAGAGGATCACCTGGGTGCCAGATTTCTCGTGATGCTGCTGCTGTTTTACAGGATCCCCTGGCGGGTGCCAGGGGATTATGACGTACGCTCTCTGAGCGTTCCAAGTATTGATTGCATAGGGCGGTAGATCAATTACAAAACAGGAGACGCTCGAAAGATATGTTTAGGTATGCGTAATATTCGATGAAAGAATAGTAAATTCGAAAAATATCGTTACCAATTGGTAACCAGGTTCGGAGAATACGATGAAAGCACGCAACGTACTCGCAGCATCCGTCTTGTCGGCATGTGTCGTTCCCGCAATGGCGCAAAGCTCGGTAGCGCTCTACGGCGTGATCGACGAAGGCTTCGACTTCACCAACAACGTGGGTGGGAGCAAGGTCTACGAGCTCCAGAGCGGCTATGTTCAAGGTAGCCGGTGGGGCCTGAAGGGCACAGAGGATCTAGGCGGCGGTCTGAAGGCCGTGTTCCGGCTCGAAAGCGGCTACGATGTCAACAACGGAAAACTCGCGCAGGGGGGCTTGATGTTCGGGCGGCAGGCCTACGTTGGCGTCGCCAGTGATACATATGGCTCGGTCACACTTGGTCGTCAGTACGATTCGCTGGTCGATTTTCTGGCGCAAACCACCGCGAACGGCAACTGGGCGGGCTATCTGTTTTCCCACCCTTATGACAACGACAACACGGATAACACGTTTCGCGTAAACAATACCGTGAAGTACACCAGTCCGTCGCTCGCCGGCTTCCAGTTCGGAGGTACGTACAGCTTTAGCAACGACACAAATTTTGCCAATAATAGACAATACAGCGTTGGGGCGCAGTACACGAATGGCGCCCTGTTGATCGCGGCATCGTACCTGCAGGCCAACAATCCGTCTTCAACGGCCACTGGCGCGATTAACAACGGCGGCGACGAAAATTTTCTGGGCGAGCGCCTGCGCATCTTCGGTGCAGGAATTAACTATACGATCGGGTCGGCGACATTGGGCTTCGCATATACGAACACCGATGTCGCGCAACCGCTCAGCACCAGCTATGTGGGCGCGATCACACCGCCTGCTGGGTCGACCCTGTCGTCGCTGCGCTTCCAGAACTTCGAACTGAACGGGAAATATCAGTTTACCCCGGCGTTCTTTGTCGGCGCGATGTACACCTACACGCGGGCGGATTTCAATGCGACCACCGGAAAACTGCATCCCAACTACCAGTCGATCGGGTTGATGGCTGACTACAACCTGTCGAAGCGTACGGATCTGTACCTGCAGGGTGCATACCAGCACGTTGGCGGCGACAAGACCCAAACGGTGCTCGACGTCGCGTATGTGCCCGGTGCGGCAGGCGTTTCTTCGAACTCGAATCAGTTCGTGATTCGGGCAGCGTTACGGCACAAGTTTTGAGGCTTATAACGACTTAAGGCGCGGTTGCGGCTCGACGCGTCTTCGGGGCGGTGCGGCCGGGTCAAATCGTGCCGCTACCGGATGCTGGTGTGATGACGCCTGCTGTTGCTGAGACGCGAACGTGCCCGTCAGGCCGCATGCGGTGTCACACCAGACAGAACATGGGCAAAGCGTCGCGCTTTACATCCAGGAGACTTCCTATGCTTCAGTGTCCAGTTACCGATGAGCAATGGATTGTCGTGGCTCATCTGATCCCGCCGCATGGGCGTCAAGGCTGGGGGCGACCGGCACGGGATCGCCGCACGATTCTCGATGCAATTCTTTGGGTGACTGTCAACGGCGAACGATGGCATCGTCTGCCCAGAAGTTTTGGGCCGCCGCAGACGGCATACATGAAGTGGCTGCAATGGCGGCGTAGCGGAGTGATGGACAAAATCCTTGCGCTTCTCTCCGCCGGGGAAGATGGTCTGGGCTGACCGTGCATGTGTGGATGCGCATTGGAGTGTTTATGGTACGCCCCGCCGCGAATCCGCGCTGAGAATCGGGCATCGGAGTGGCCGGTCGCCTTTGGCCGGTCGATCAATCCTCGCCCGGGCTGCGAGAGATGCACGCGGTCAGACGGCATATCCGATTTGCATGAGCAGTCGCCATCGCGCGGACGCCTAGTCGGCCGCCTGATCGCACGCGAGCGTTGCGCATTGTTGTTGCCGGCTGCGTGCCCTCATCGACCGAGGTGCTGATACCCCCAGACGCTGTGGTTCATAGCGAGCGCGGACTCATCTTCTATGGCGACCGACTGTTTAAGAGACAAGCCTGTCGGCGACACTTCTGCTTCGTGTGGAAGATTGGCGCCCGATATGACATGAAAACCCCCCGGGAGTATCGTGAAACGATGAGCGATGAAATCCAGACGTCCGGTATCAACCGCCGCAAGCAAGTAACGGGTGCCGACTTCGTAGAGCGGGCCATGAGCTCAGTTGACGAATTTTCGGAGCCGCTGCAGGAATGGCTCAATGAGCATGCGTGGGGCAGCACATGGTTGAGCGACGGACTCGACCTGCGCACCAGGAGTCTGTGTACCTGCGCGATGCTTGCTGCTCTCGGCAGGGGTAACGAGCTTAAGGGACATATCTGCGGCGCCATCAACAATGGCGCAACCATCGTCGAAATCCGGGAGGTCTTACTCCACAGCGCGATATATGCTGGGGCGCCTGCTGCCGTCGAAGCGTTCCGGAACGCTCGCGAGGTGGTCGACGGGCTAGGACTGAATGTTCGGGCTCGGGCATAGCACGCACCAGATCAGGACACGTGGCGTTCAATTGGCAAGTCGGTAACCAGCATATGGCGTGGAGCGTGTCCGATTGCGAATGGCAACTTCACTGCCGTTACTGACAGCTGCGGTATCAGTCCGCACGCCCAGAAAACGGTCTTGATAGCGCTATCGATCTTGAGTCGCTGCGAGCCGGTAACGTCTTTCGATCTTCAGGAGCCCAGTACCGTCACCGTCGAAATGATGGAGGAGCCTTATGCCGATTTCGGGAGTGTCGTTGAGACGTATGGTCCAGGACTGGTTGGCACCCGACCCGAAGAGAGGATTTCGAATCAGCCACTACGGACGGTACGGCACGGGACGTTATGTTTGTGTCGTCGCAGACAACGGCAGCGGCTCGAAGGCGATGTTCTTTTTTCGCCACCGGGACGGAAGATGGTGCATTTTTCCACCCGATCCGGAGAGACCGGCCATGCGTGGTGAAGTCTCGTATGCGGAGGCTAGTGATGCAGGAGTTTAGGCTGGGAAAGTAGCGGCAGGGCGGAGCAACGGAATTCGCCGTGCGGCTTTCGGCGTCGATGGGATGGCCGAGTATCGTGTTTCCTTGTGGTCAGTCTTACAGCGGATTATTGCGCCGACCGTGTACCGGGGGTGAGAGTGAAAGTGAATGCTCTGTTGAACATGCTGGAACTGGAGACGTTTGCTGCGGTGGTCGAACATCGCAGCTTCGCGCAGGCGGCGGTTGCGCTGAACATCTCCTCCGCAGCAGCGACACGGCGGGTCAAGCGGCTCGAACAGTCGATCGGGGCGATGCTCCTGTTGCGCGAACCAGTCGTGCTGCCGACGAAAGCGGGAGAAGAGGTCTTTCGTCATTTCATGACGGTCCGGCTTCAGGAGGATGACCTGCTCCGGCGTGTCATGCCGGGGAGAGCGACGACAACAGCGCTTGCGCTTGCCGTCAATGCCGATTCCCTTGCCACCTGGTTCGAGCCGGTGACGCGCGAGCTGGCGCAACATCATGTGGCGCTCGAGATTGTCGTGGACGATCAGGACCACACGCTCGAGGCGCTGGCGCGCGGCGACGTCAAGGGGTTTCTGTGCACGCAACCGGAACCGGTTGTCGATCGTTTCGTGGCCGAGTCGATCGGTCAGATGCGCTACCTGTGTGTCGCCACACCGGGATTCGCGCGCGAACATTTCGGCGTGACGGTCGGCCGGTACCCGCGACACTATTTTCCTTCGCCTGTGGCGTTGCTCAATGCGATCCTGGACGATCTCGGCTACGGGCTGGTCCCCGCCATGCAGGCGGAGCCGTTGATCGGCTGCGGCAGACTGTTTACGCTCGCGTCAGGGCACGATCTGCTGATCGATCTGTACTGGCATCACTGGGAGCAGGAGCCCGAGCCGCTCGCGACGATCAGCGCACTGGTCATGGCGGCGGCGCGGCGGAGCCTGGTCCAGTCGGCACCAAGGGGCGAGGGCGCCAGTTGACGGGCCGTTGCGACTTAGAACCCTTAACAAAATGAACGAAGGGGCTGTTACCCCTCGATGAATGCTGTTAACCTTTTCATTGTTTCGACGACGAAAAGGACATGGCCAAGCCAATACTCGACGACGAACTGTGGGCACTCATCGAACCGCTGCTGCCCCCTCCCAAACCACGGCGAACCCGTTATCCGGGGCGCAAGCCGCTCGACAATCGTGCAGTGCTCACCGGCATTCTCTTCGTCTTACAGACAGGGCTGCGTTGGGACCTGCTACCTCGCGAAATGGGTTGCGGAAGCGGCATGAGTTGCTGGCGTCGCCTCCGTGACTGGCAAGCGGCTGGCGTCTGGGAGCAGTTGCACGAGGTGCTGCTTGCACGATTGCGCGCAGCTGACCAAATCGACTGGTCTCGCGTCATCGTCGACTCCTCTTCAATCCGCGCTGTGGGCTCAGGTCAAAAACAGGACCGAATCCCACAGACCGCGCGCGACCTAGTTCAAAGCACCATCTCATCACCGAGGCGCAGGGCATCCCGCTCGCGGTGATTCTGACCGGCGCCAACCGTAACGACGTCACTCAACTTCAAGCGCTGGTCGAGGCAATCCCGCCAATCGGCGGCAAGCGTGGCAGACCGCTGTCGAAGCCTCGGGTCGTTCAGGGCGACAGGGGCTACGACCACGACAAGTATCGACGTCCACTGCATGCCGTCGGCATTGCAACCGAAATCGCTCGGCGTGGTCAGCCTCATGGTAGTGGGCAAAACACGCTGGGTTGTGGAGCGGACCATCTCGTGGCTTCACAACTTCCGCCGACTGCGCATCCGCTTCGAACAGCTCGCTTTCATCCACGAGGCTTTCCTCAGAATCGCCTGCTGCATCATATGCTGGCGACACCTGCAAAAGTCATTCTGTTAACACCTCTTAGTGGTAGTGACGCTTTCCGTTGACCCTATCAGCCGCCCCGTCACGCTGCTCATCGGTGCACACGTCTCTTCATAGAATCAGTCGACGCGAACATAGTGGACGCGTCGCTACTCTCGATTATCGGCTTGACGCCCATCAGCCACTCGCTTGACAACCAGATGTCCGCGCTCGCGCAATACCGTGGTGCGGTAGGGGGTAGTGGATGCGAGCGTCGTGCAGACATCGACGCAGCAGGCCAGGCTTCCTCCTTACAACGGATCGGGCCGTTCTGAACTCGAGCGAGGCACGTGGGTGCGACATCGGCCGCCGCCTGCTGGCTGCCGCGAGCTCGCCGTTCCGCATCAGATTGGAGCTGTCGGACGCTTTCCGCACAATTTGCCATGCAGATGCCATTATGGACTGCTAAAAAGTCATGACGACAAGAAAGATGGAAGTTTGTCAACTTTGGCCGGACCAGCGAATGGTACCGTCAGAAATACGGACGCGATGCCAGTCGGATGCCGTGGCGCAAGGTCCATCTGTCGATCCGGAGATGAACGTCCACTCGATCGTGTTCACGGAAGACACCGTGTCCGATGAGGCCGGTCTGAAAGCATACTGGCGGTCGGTGTGAATGTGGACTGTGTGATCGCCAACGGTGCGTACTACAGCATCGCACAGGCTGAAGCGTGGTCAGTCAGCGGCGTGCTGCGGATGATTCCGCTACCGTCGAACGCGATCGATAATTTACTTTAACCAACCAACCAACCAACCAACCAACCAACCAACCAACCAACCAACCAACCAACCAACCAACCAACCAACCAACCAACCAACCAACCAACCAACCAACCAACCAACCTCGTAGGGAAATAATGACTGGAAAATCTTTGATGATAAAGATGGCGGCAGCCATCCTTATCGCCTTATCTTTCGCGGCATGCTCGGGGAAAGGCCCAGACAGCGGCGCCCAAGCTACCAGCACGCCCCGCGCGCAAACCTACAGGTGTTCGAACTAATGGAACACATGCAAATTAGTCGCCGCCAGTTCATGCGTCTTGCGGCAGCCGCAGCGGGTACGACAGTCGCGTCGACTATTTTCCCTGGGGCTATCCAACGCGCACTGGCTACTCCGGCAAACAACGGTACCGGCACGATCAATGACGTTGAGCACATCGTTATTCTGATGCTCGAGAACCGTTCGTTCGACCACTACCTGGGCTCGCTGTCCGGCGTTCGTGGTTTCAACGACCCGTCGGTAACCTCGGATATCTGGTCTCAGCCGGACGGCAATGGTGGGATCGTTACGCCGTTCCACATTGATACCAACAACACTAACTTCCCGATCTGGAAGGGTCTGCCGCACTCGTGGCCGGATAGTCAAGCTGCCAACAATGGCGGCCGCATGAATAATTGGGTCCCGGCGAAAGGCGGGGCAACGATGGGTTACATCAACCGCCAGGACATTCCGTTTCACTACGCCTTGGCTGATGCATTTACTGTGTGCGACGCGTACCACGCATCGATGCCCGGCCCGACCTGCCCGAACCGTCTGTACATGCTGACCGGCAGTAACGATCCGCATGGTCTCGGCGGCTTTGGGCCGATTATCGATAACAACAACATTACCCAGTTCACCAATGGTCAGGGCAATATGTACGGTCCGGGCTGGGTGACCTACGCTGAATCGCTGCAAAATGCAGGCATCAGTTGGGGCGCGTACCGTCAAGGCACCGACAAGACGAGCAACGACAACAGCGATGGCGGTATGAACGTGCTTCTCGCCTTCCAGAATTTCGTCAATGCTCTGCCGGGCAATCCGCTGTACGACCGTGGCGTCAACCCGCGAACGCTGGCGCAATTCAAGCAAGACGTGCTGGCCAATACGCTGCCGCAGGTTTCGTGGCTGTTCGCTCCGCGAATTTTCTGTGAGCACCCACTGTGGCCGCCAGCATACGGCGTCGAGTGGATCGCACGTATTCTGGATGCACTGACGTCGAATCCGGATGTTTGGAGCAAGACCGCCTTCATCGTAACCTATGACGAGAACGACGGCTTCTTCGACCACGTGGCTCCACCGCGCCCTGCGGCTACGTCGGCCAACGGTTTGAGCACCGTGGAAACGAGCGACGAGATCAACCCTGGCGACGGCAACCCCTTTGGTCTGGGCAATCGTGTGCCGACGTTTGTCGTTTCGCCGTGGAGTCGCGGAGGTTATGTTTGCTCGCAGATGTTCGACCATACTTCGCTGATCCGCTTCATTGAACAGCGATTTGGCGTGCACTGCGGCAACATCACGCCGTGGCGTCGCGCAGTTTGCGGTGACTTGACTTCGGCATTTAACTTCAAGACGCCTAACGATGTTTTCCCGACTTCGGTTCCGACTATCAGTATGTCAGTGCCGCTGCCTACTAACGCCGTGGATTTTGCTGCTGTGACGGCAGCAAACATCAACAAACCTGTTCCGACGCCACCGGCAACGCCGGCCGGCAAGCCGGTGGTTGAGTCCGGCACTCGTCCGGCACGTGCAATTCCGTATGAGCTGTTCGCGAAGTGCGCGGTCACCGGTGGCGGCCCTGCAGTGCACTTCGGTAACACGGGTGGTGTCGGAGTGTGCTACCGCGTTGTTGACCGTCTGAACCTGTCGAATGCACCAAAGTACTACACGGTTGAAGACGGCAAGACCCTGGATGATTTCTGGACATTAACCAGCGGTGCATACGATCTGCGCGTCACCGGTCCCAACGGCTTCGTTCGCGAGTATGTTGATACTCCGAGCACCAGCGCCGCCCTGCAAGTTGAAACGTGCTACGGTAGCGATGGCGCGATCCGCCTCTCGCTGATTAACGTTGGTTCGGGCGATGTGAATGCCACGGTCAGCGACAACGCTTACAAGATGGCGCCGCAGACGACCAGGGTTCCGGCGGGTCAAACCGTTGAACTGCCGATCGATCTCACCGCGAGCATGAGTTGGTACAACTTTAGCATCACCCTTAAGGAAAACAGCAATTTCATGTGCAAGGTTGCTGGTCACGTCGAAACCGGTGCAGATAGCATTACCGATCCGGCCATGGCCTCGTAAGGTGTTGCAATGCAGTTGTAGTTCTGCTGATTTGCGGGATAGCTCTGCTAAGAGTTTAGCGAAAACTGGTTTGAATTTTGTTGCCGTAGCCAGCCAGCAGATCGGCTAGATTCTCATGATTTTCGTATTAAACTCAGCAGTTTAGGCGGAGATGTGGCGGGTTTTCGCTTATCCCGGCCACTCAGCATGGGTAGCCGAAATCTGACCGATACGGCTATTCCTCTTGGGCGGGGTGGAAGCGACGCACGATGACAAGGACATGCCAAGCAACGGCATCGAACGCTGCCTTCTCGGCGCATAAGGAAGGTTGCGTTCGCTCGTCCGCAGGTGGTCCTGGGCGCCTGCGATTTGCTGCTCGACCGTCGGCGAAAGTGACGAAGACGTCAAGACCAGCCTCGTCTATCGTGATGCGACGCTTCCCTTGTTCGCGTGGGGACGCTAAGCATCGCGGAGCTGAGAATCCAGTCGAACTCCGAGAACTCGTTCAAGATTCGGCAGTTCTCACGCTGGTTTCGGCGCCGGACGCGGTGCAGAAATTCTGCAATATCGAGCTTTTTGGTTCTGCAGATATTGCATTTAGCTATCCGGCGGTGTTCAGCCTTTTAATATCCAATGTTCCGCCTGGCCCCATTTGGAGTTCTATCGACCCGAAGCCAGAACTGTTACGGTATAGAGACCTGTTTCATTATCACAATTCGAACGAGCGGGCGATCTTTATACGCACTCGAGAGGGGGCACTTAGATATTCGCGTGGACGAGCACGATGGGTTCGATCTTTCGCTTGCAGGGCTGGACGAGCAAGGCGTTCTCCATAAGCACGCAAGGCTGACGGACGCCACCTTGCGAACCGAAGCGCAACTGGCCTTGAAAGACAGAAATGATGTGCCGCGCGGATTTTACGAGGCACTGGGTAATCTGCTTGCATGATCACTGCTAGGCGGCGGAGGAATCACTCGCGAAGAGATGAGGTGATTAAAAGCGAGAAATGCGTCCGCTTGTGAAGACGGTCCGACGTCGGAATGTCCCAGCAGACGCCGATGTGCCCGCCCCCCAAAGCCGTCAGCGCTAGTCTACGGCCGACCGGCGGCGGGACGGGCGTTCCGTTGTTGCTCTATTCGTACCGCGGCCTTTTGCCGATGCCTTGCGCCGGTGATTGATTAATTTCCGTCTACGGCTTAAGAAAAGAAACAAAGTAACTCCGCGTGATACCAGTGCGCTTAGCTAAATGGGGCGCGAAAAAAGCACCCGCTACGCGGGTGCTCCAGACTGCTGACAAACCATTAGCCTACGACCAGGGGTTTGTCGTTTAATGGGGTCATGCTGAAGAAACCGACGCCCTTCCAACAAGAACTCGAGATGGTGACGCTCGAGATGCTCGTGCCCAAGGACCACCTGCTGCGCAAGATCGAGGCGGCGGTGGACTTCGAATTCATCCGCGAGAAGGTTGCGCACTTGTACTGCGCCGACACAGCCGTCCAGCGCTCGATCCGGTGGTGCTGCTCAAGCTGCTGTTCATCGGCTACCTGTTCGGGGTGCGAAGCGAGCGGCAATTGATGTACTAGGTGCAGGTCAATGTCGCGTACCGCTGGTTTGCAGGCTTTCGCCAGACCGACAAGGTGCCGGACGCCTCGACGTTTTCGCAGAAGCGGCGGCGCTTCACCGACACAACTGTGAATCAGGCGGATCTTCGACGAGATCGTGCATCAGGCGATGGGACGTGGCATGGTCGATGGCCGCGTGCTTTGCAGCGACAACACGCATTTGAAGGCCAACGCCAACACGAACAAGTTTGACGTGGTGGAAGTGGCGCAAACGCCCGCGGCCTATCTGGCCGAATTGGAGGCGGCGATCGACACGGATCGGGCCGCGCACGGCAAGAAGCCATGAAGCGCGACGATGACGACGATCAAGCGCCGCCGAGGAAAGACATCAAGGTCAGTCGCGCCGATCCGAAAAGCGGCTACATGGTGCGCGACGATAAGCCAGCAGCTTCTTCGATCTGGACCACCGCACAGTGGACGCCAAGCATGCGATCATCACCGACACGCACGTGACGCCGGCCTCGGTGCATGACAGCTAACCCTATCTGGCGCGGCCGGAACGCCAGCACGACCAATCGGGTCGGCTACCGCGAATACAAATCCGATCCCCAGCTCTGCCGACGTTGCGCGGTGCGCCCGCAATGCACGAACAGCGTCAATGCGGTGAAGGTGGTGGTGCGCCATGGCCGGGAGCGCGCCAAGGAGCGTGTGGACGCGCGAAGGCTGATCGAGTTGGGCAAGGGCCCTTATGCCCGACGCCGAGCAGTGCCTGCTGGCTGCGGCGGCACAGAACATCAAGAAGATCGCGCTGCTGGTGGCGCGTCTGCGCTTTTTACGCGGCCTCTCACGCCCTCGCGCGACTTTGCAACGGCTCGTCGCACACCTGCAAGCCTGCCTGGACCGCTTCGCCCTACGACCAACCGAAATCGCCGTCACCTAAAACACAAAACCCCACGCTCCGGAATCTTCGCAAAGGTGGACAAGTTTATGGCGATAGTGGGAATGTTGTCGTTGAGAAGTATGGTCCAGGACTGGTTGGCGCCCGACCCGGAGAGAGGATTCCGGGTCAGTCATTACGGGCGATCCGGGGCGGGACGTTACGTTTGCGTCGTCGCAGACAATGGGAGCGGATCGAAGGCGATGTTCTTTTTTCGTCACCGAGACGGCAAATGGTGCATTTATCCTTCCGGTCCAGAGCGGCCTGCCATGCACAGTAAAGTCTCGTGTACGGAACCGAGTGGTGCAAGCGTCTAGGTCGGGAAAAGTACCGGCAGGCCTGTGAAGGAAATCGGCCCGTGGCTATCCCCATCTGCTGGATACCGGTTACGGTTTTCTGTCACGGTTAGTTCTGCAACGGATTACGCGTCGTTCTTGACCACCGGGCGCCCGGGCAAGACGACCATCGACCCGCGCCAATACCGGACGCTGCATGGCGTTGATGTTCCCGTGTCAGACGCGCTCGAAGAGCGAGGGGGAAAGTGGACGATGCTGAACACGCCGGACCATACGTTCGAGGCACTCGCGCGCGGCGACGTCAAGGGCTTTCTGTCCACGCAACCGGAACCGGTTGTCGATCGTTGGCAGTGCCTGAGCGTGCGAAAGAGAAAGGATACGAGGACGTTTCCAGCACTCGAACTTTGATGTGCCGTGGATGCACTGCCTGGCCCACCATGCGCGGCTGCGCACCGAGCGGCACTCGGAAAAATCTCATCGAATCAAACGTTTATCAGGTATTCAAGCTTTACGAGACTTCCTCGTACGATTTTGGACTCCAGGAGAGGACTCATATTTCACGCTTAGGGAAGGTCTGCACAACACGCTTTCAGAGCACTGATCTTCTTCCACGTTGGGCGTATCAGCCGTAAGCGTCTGCTGACAGGTTGGTCGTCTGGCTTTTGAAGCATGATGACCTTCGTTTTCCGATACTCACGGCCTGCCCCCGAGCGTTTCACGCCTTGTTCAAAGCGCCTGCGCGACATCCAAAGGTTGCCCAGCGCAAACAGTGTCGTGATCTGCGCGGTGTTCTTCACCAATCCTCGGTACTGCGTCTTCGTATAGCCAAACTGCTGGTTGAGCACGCGGAACGGATGTTCAACCTTGGCGCGCACGCCAGCCTTCAGGCGCTCAATCTGGTTGTATATCGCGTCCAGACGATTGTTCAGGTCCAGTTGTCGACGCTTGCCTGGTCGCATCGCGACATGCCAGCGTACCGGGTTCGCCTGACAGCACTTCTCAATACCCTGATATCCGGCGTCAGCGTACACATCCTTTTCCTGGCCGTGCAACAGCGCTTCGGCCGCATTGATGTCGTGGACGTTGGCCGCCGTACCAATGACGGTGTGAACCAGACCCGACTCTGCGTCCACGCCGATGTCGGGTAAGCGCGTGCTGTTGCCAGCACGCCCCCCCCCCACGAACCGGACGTGCGAGTCACCCCGCATCCGGCTCAAGCCATTCACCAGCACCAGCGTTGGTACCGGGCAATCAATCGTCAGTCGCGGCTCGACGACGGGCAAAGTAGGACGACCACGCAGGGTCACACGGATTGGCCTGGCCACGTACCTTCACCTGACGAACAATCGGAACCGCCGCAGCCCGGAGCAGCCGGGTTACACCCCGTGGGCTTCGGACCGGGCAGTAAACGCCCAGGTACGGTTCCCCTCTACGTGGAAGTATTTGTGTTTCACCCAGCCCGCGCCTTTCGTGGGGTCCCGACGCATCGCCCATTTCCACAAGAGGCGCCAGATGTGAGCATCTATCGACGTAAAATGAGCTTTTGAGACCACATGACGGTGATACATGGCCCAACCCCGAATCACCGGGTTGAGCTGTACGATCAGATTCCTCTGTGTGGCGCTCCCGTGCTGCCTCACGATTTCCCTCACCTTCTCCAGAAGTCCCTTCACACTTTTGTTGGCCGGTTTGATGAGTAGCTTACCCGCGTACTTGCGGACATTCTGCCCAAGGAAATCGAACCCATCGGCAATATGGGTGACTCTGGTTTTCTCTTCTGAGAGTTCCAGACCCCGAACGACCAAGAATTGCTTAACCGCAGGGAGTACGTTCTGCTCCAGAACGTCTTTCGACACTCCAGTCACAACGAAGTCGTCCGCATACCGGTTAACGTTGATCTTGAACTTTCGGCGCGCGCGTTCCGTCGGTCCCACGCTTGCATCTACTGCCGCTTCCGGTCCGTCCAGCGTCATATTCGCGATGACGGGCGAGATGAGACCTCCCTGCGGAGTTCCCGCCTCAGTCGCGAACAGGGTTCCTCCATCGATAAATCCAGCCTTAAGCCATTGTTGCAGGACCACCTTATCCATCGGAATGTGTTGAAGAATCCAGTCGTGACTAAAATTATCGAAACAGCCACGTATGTCTCCCTCCAGAATCCACTCCGGCGACTTGCGCTTGGCCAGAGTGGTAAAGCAGCATTCGATAGCATCGGTAGTCGAACGTCCGGGCCGAAACCCGTACGAGTTCGGATCCGCCAGGGTCTCCGCCATGGGCTCCAACGCGAGCTTCCATAGTGCCTGCATTGCTCTGCACAGCATGCGGGGAATTCCGAGGGGACGCTTCTTGCCATTGCTCTTGGGGATGTAGACGCGACGAAGCGGCAACGCACGATAACCGTGGTGTTGCATTGCTTCCATCCCTTTCCATCTGGCCGCCGGGGTCGACCAGAGCTTGCCATCTATACCCGGCGCTCTCTTGCCGCGATTCTCAGTCACTCGTTTCACGGCTAGCATCTTGCCGCTGTGCGAGCGGGTCAGCAGACGCTGCAGGGCTTTGACCTTGCCCCATCTGCCTTCCTTGGTTGCCTTGGCGATACGCACCTGAAGTCGCTTCACCTCATCCGTGATGCGAGGCCAATCAGCCTGAAGCCACATCTCTGTGGGACGCGAGGGTGCACCAGCTCCGATTGCCCCTGCTTGCGCAGTGCCACCAGTTACCGTCATCTGCCTTCCCTCGTATAACGATTAATCAAGTTCTCTCGCCATGAATGACCACGCGGAAGCGTTCGAATGAGGCCGTAGTTCCGGGAGTTGACGGGCGCGGAGGGAGCGGCTATCGAATGGGCCTGGCCCTCGCGGCCGCAGGCAGGTGCGGTGCGACGTTCCAGGGCAGCAGCTCGTCGATGCGGTTGGCCGGATGCTCGGCAATGTGCTCGAGCACGTAGGCGAGATACGCTTCGGGGTCCAGACCGTTCAGACGTGCGGTCCCAATGAGGGAGTACATCGCTGCCGCCCGCTCGCCTCCGCTGTCGGAGCCGGCGAACATGAAGTTACGGCGACCAAGAGCGACCCCTCTTAATGCCCGCTCGGCAAGGAGGTTATCGATTTCCGCACGACCGTCGTCGCAGTAGCGCACGAGCGCCGGCCAGCGGTTCAGCGCGTACTGGATCGCTTTCGTCGTGTCAGATTTCGCCGAGAGCGTGACGAGCGTCGCCTCGAACCAGCGTTTGAGGTCATCGAGCAACGGCAACGCCTGCGCCTGGCGCACACCGCGACGTTCATCCGGTGGCTTGCCGCGGATCTGTTCCTCGATGGCATAGAGCGCACCGATGCGGCGCAGGGCTTCCTCTGTCAGCGTAGTGGGTCGTACTGCGTGCAGGTCATGGATTTTCCGCCTCGCGTGCGCCATGCAGGCAATCTCCTGAATCCGGCCGTGACGATACAGTTCTTGGAAGCCAGAGAACCCGTCGGCCTAAAGCAGTCCCTCGAACTTCGCGAGATGCTGCTGCGGATGTTGGCCCGACCGGTCGGGGGAGAACGCAAACCAGACAGCCGGCGTCTCTATCGAAGCGCTGTTGCGATCGTCGCGCACGTAGACCCAGAGGTAACCGGTTTTGGTGCGACCGTTACCCGGTGCCAGCACCGGCAGCGGTGTGTCGTCCGCGTGCACCTTGACACCGCCCAACACGTAGCGGCGCACCGCGTCGACCAGCGGTTTGAGCAGCCACGTCAGGCTGCCCAGCCAGTGCCCCATCATGCCGGGCTCGATCTGGACGCCGTCGTGCGCGTACATGACCGACTGCCGGTAAAACGGAACGTGGTACATGAACTTCGATGCGACGACGTGGGCGAGCAGTCCCGGGCCCGGCATGCCACGCTCGATGGGACGGCTGGGAGCGGCCGCCTGCACGATGCAGTCGCAGCACGCACACGCGAGCTTCGGACGGCGGTGGCGGATGACACGGAAGTGCGCACGCACGTATTCGAGTTGCTCGGCGACGTCCTCGCCCAGCAGCTTGAGTGTGCCGCCACATTCGGGGCAGTTTTCTGCAGCCGGCAGATGAACACGCTCGTCGCGTTCGAGGTGGGCGGGCAGCGGTTCGCGAACGGGAGCTTCGCGGTGTGCTCGTGTTTTCTTCGGCGCCGCTGCGGCGGCTGCCCCCTCGTCGGCCTGCAGGTCTTCGAGCTGCAGTTCAAGCTGCTCGATCTGGCGATCGAGCTTCTCCGACTTGCGGCCGAACTGCATGCGGCGCAGCTTCGCGATGGTCAGCTTCAGGTGCTCGATTTCGATGGCGCGCGATGAGAGCTGCTCGCGCAGATTGGCAACCATCGCCTTGAGCGCGTCAACGTCATCGGGAAGATCGGCGGCCAGAGCAGACATTCAGCCAGTCTACACGGCGCAGCCTTGTAGAGCCCACCACGTAATGAACGTTTACAACGCGCTGCGCGGGCGCACCGCTTCGACTGGCTGCCGCCAGTCGAAGCCTTCCAGCAGGAGGGATAGCTGCGCGGTCGTCAACGCAACGACGCCGCCATCGGCACGTGGCCACGCGAAACGTCCTTTTTCCAGACGCTTCGCGAACAGACATAGGCCACCATCACACCAGTAAATCGCCTTCAGAAGATCGCCGCGGCGCCCTCTAAAAACAAAGACATGACCCGAGTATGGGTCACGGTCGAGCACCGTCTGCACTTTCACCGCCAGGGAATTGAAACCGCAACGCATATCAGTTGCGCCCGCAGCAATCCAGATCTTCGTATTGCCCTGGCAATCCGATCATTTCAGGCAATCCCGAAGAAACCGCTCGGCCAGATCCATCGACAGTCCACAGATTCGAACACGCCGCTTGCCGACTTCGATCTCCACTTCGCAACTTGCGACCGTGCCGACCGGTTGTCGCTCAGTTGCTGCCCTCGCAGCCGCATCGATAATATTCACCGGCAGCATCACAGCATTGTCAGCGCCCGGCACGTCACCCGTGTGTACGGCCACTGACACTGCAGCCTTAGCCTGCGCTTCGAGATACCGCCGCCGCCACTTAAACACCATGTTGTCGTTCAGGCCTTGCTCGCGTGCAATCTGCTCCACGCATGCTCCAGGCTTGAGCGTCATTTCGACAATCGAGCGCCGGAACTCCGGCGTAAAATTCGGGCGCTTGGGCGCCGCAGTTACCACTTCGTCCGACCTGTCCACAATAGAGTCCTCCAAATATTTGGTGGACTCTATGCTGCCCAGCTCTCGTCATGCTTTCACGACGGCCATGATCGAATGCTTACGACCACGCGGAAGTCAGCCCGCTTTCGCGTCGGGCGATGTTTCAGCCCGTATCCCGGCCGTTACAGCCAGGCGTTTGCTTTTTCCGCAATCCTCTACCCGCAGCGCTAACAGCGTTCCTCGCGGTTCGCCTGCCGTTTCCGGCAGCGCTACGGGCTTACCCTGGGCATGAGCACGCAAGTCGATGGGGATTCGGGGCGTTTTGAGCGACTTGCGTGATGTAGCTGAGGGGATCTCCCTCAGGCATCTTGCACAAACGACGCCCAAGGGAGAGTCTCGCGTTTTCCAAGACCCGAGACCTTTGCAGTGTGCCACACGAGTGCCCGTAATCCTGACTTCTACCGCCTGCTGCTGCGGATCGATCAAGACTTCGCCGAGCAAACCCGCTCGCAGCACTGCCGCCGCTGCAGAGGCGTTCTGCACAGCGCCCGCTATCGCCGCAAACCACGCGGCCTTACCCGGCAAGCCCGCGCCGAGTGCGGCGATTTCCGCTACAGCTTCTGCTGCGCCGAGTGCCGCCGTCGCACCACGCCGTTCTCCGTGCGCTTTCTCGGCCGTCGCGTCTACGTTGCTGCAATCATGGTCGTCGTCAGTGCCACGCGCGCCAGTGCCGGCACGGCTGCCGCGATGCATCAGCTCGGCGAGCTGGGCGTGCCGCGCGCAACGATCGCGCAATGGCGGCACTTGTGGCACTGGTGGCAGACCGACTTCGTCAGCACGCCGTTCTGGACGCTTGGGCGGGCGGCGTTCGTGCCGCCCGTCGAGACCGTGCAGGCGCCGGCGAGCCTGCTCGAGCGCTTCGCTGCGGCGTTACAGCCTGAGCCGCTGCTGTGCCTGCTGCGCTGGCTCTCGCCGCTCACCAGCGGCAGCGCCATGAGCACCGTGCATGAGGGACGGTAGCCGCCCGCAGAACTTCTCGCTCGCCCCCTCCGAACAGCGCTTGTAGTCTCGCCTCTCCCCTGAATCGCGGCGCGGTGCGCCGCATCTTTGGAGAACGCATGACTGAACTTCACGATCTACCCGTGCGGGATCGTTGGGCGCGCCTGCGCTTCGCGATCGTCGGCCCCTTGCTTGCAGCACCGCCCGAGTCGGGGCAACTGCGCGAACTCATCACCGCACTGGCCGCCAGACGCTGGCGTCATCCCGTCACTGGTGATGATATCCAGTTCGGCCGCTCGACCATCGAACGATGGTTCTATCAGGCCCGCAAGGCGCCACACGATCCGGTGGCGAGACTGCGCAACCGCAAGCGCCCCAGTGGCGCCGGCGCAAACCTGTCGCCTCAGACGGTACAGGCGATCCGCACGCAGTACCGCGAGCATCCCGGCTGGACCTGCCAGCTGCACTTCGATAACCTCAAGGTCACGCTCGGTGCGGCGAACCTGCCGTCGTACACGACCGTGCGCCGTTACATGCGTGCGCAGGGCCTGTTCCGGGAACGCCAGCCCCGGCACACGAGCGCCGGCGCGATGCTCGCGCGCGATCGCCTCGAGAAGCTCGAGGTCCGCAGCTTCGAGGTCGAGCAAGTCAACGCGCTCTGGCATCTCGACTTCCATCACGGCTCGCGCAAGCTGTTCACCCATGACGGCCAGTGGATCACGCCGATGCTGCTGTGCGTGATCGATGACCGCTCGCGCGTCGTCTGTCACGCGCAATGGTTTCTCGATGAGACTGCGCGCAGCCTGATCCACGGACTCGCCCAGGCGTTCCAGCGCCGTGGGCTGCCGCGCGCGCTGATGACCGACAACGGTGCGGCAATGCTCGCCGAGGAGACGACTGCCGGGCTGCTCGCGCTCGGCGTGCTGCACCAGACAACGCTGCCATATTCTCCGTATCAGAACGCGAAGCAGGAGACGTTCTGGGCGCGTATCGAGGGGCGCGTGATGGCCATGCTCGAAGGCGAGCCCAATCTCACGCTCGAACTGCTCAACCAGGCCACCCACGCCTGGATCGAGCGCGAGTACCATCACGCGCATCATTCCGAGATCGGCGGCACGCCGCTCAAGCGCTACCTGGCCGGTCCCGACGTGCGGCGCGAGTGTCCCTCCAGCGATGCACTACGGGCCGCGTTTCGCATTGACGTGACACGAACCCAGCGGCGTTCGGACGGCACCGTGAGCCTGGCCGGCACGCGCTTCGAGATCCCCTCAGCTTACCGGCACCTGCAGCGCGTACGCCTGCGCTACGCACGCTGGGACCTGAGTCGCGTCGATCTCATCGACGCCGACAGCGACGCCGTGCTGTGCCCGCTGCGACCACTGGACAAGGCCGCCAATGCCGACGGCCAGCGCCGTCGCATTGATGCCGTCATTGTCGAGCCGCCACCGGCCACTGCGCCCGGCATCGCACCGCTGCTGCGCCAGATGCTGGCCGAACATGCGGCAACCGGGCTGCCGCCGGCCTGGATTCCCGCTGACTGGCAGGAGGGCGCATGAGCCAACGCCTGCAAGCCCTCTACGGCCTGAAGTGGAACCCGTTCTCGCCGGAGCTGCCGCTCGAAGCGCTGTACGTGCCGCCCCGCGTCGAGAACTTCTGCTGGCGCATCGAGAACGCGCTCGTGCGCGAAGGCGGCTTCGCGATGATCCACGGCGAGCCCGGCACCGGCAAGAGCGTCGTCATGCGCGTGCTGGCCGAGAAGCTCGAGCGGCTCACCGATCTGATGGTCGTCTCGATCAATCACCCGCAAAGCAGTCTCGCCGACTTCTATCGCGAGATGGGCGACATCTTCAATCTGGAGCTCAAGGCACACAACCGCTGGGGCGGCTTCCGGTCGCTGCGCGAGCGGTGGCTATCACATCTGCAGAGCACGCGCCGACGTCCGATCCTGTTGATTGACGAGGCCCAGGAGATGAGCGCCGGCGTACTCAACGAACTGCGGCTCATGGCCAGCGCCCGCTTCGATTCGCAGCCGCTGCTGTGCGTGGTGCTCGCCGGCGATACGCGCTTGACCGACAAGCTGCGGCGCGACGAACTGCTGCCGCTGGGCAGCCGCATCCGATCTCGCCTGGCGACCGAGAAGGCCACGGTGGATGACCTGCTGGCCTGCCTCGATCATCTGCTCGCGAGCGCCGGCGCCCCGCAGCTGATGACGCCGCCGCTGCGCCACACGCTGTGCGAACACGCGCTGGGCAACTACCGCGTGCTCACCACGCTTGCCAACGATCTGCTCGCCACCGCCGCGCAGCGGGAATTGACCGAACTCGACGAGAAGCTGTACTTCGAGGTCTTTGCCCCGTCAACACCATCCTCGCGCCGAACGCCCGCACGTCAACCTAATGGAGCCCGATGACATGTCCCGTAAAACATCACCTCACAAACCCGATGCGGCCCGACGCCTGCCGTTGCCCGAACTCTCCGACGAGGCCGCCTACATGATGCAGTTCTTCATTGAAGACTTCTATCTCTGGTTCAGCCGCGCCTACGCTACCCAGATCCGGCGCTACCGCGAGCCTTGGTACCGCGGTCCGACGCAACCGCCGCATCAGGTCGTCGACGAGCCGTTCTGAAACAACAACGGGGGCTTCATCGCCCCCCGTTTTACTTCGTCCTTTCAACATCATTTAGCTTGCCCATTGCCCCATCGATTCACGTGCTCACGCTCACTTACCCTCCTTCCGCATGAATTTCAGAGCGGAGCGGATCCCTCCTATCCGCCGACGGCAGATTGTCCATGATGGCCCAGCTCACATAGGCCATGCCTCGCCGCGTGCCATTTTGGCTCAAGCCTGTCAGCACATTTGGCTTGTACAATGATGACGACGTTTAACGGAGGTTCACATACGTTGATCGTTGCCGCTCGTCCCTAGCCCCTCACCCCCCCTGTGCTGGCAGATTCCGCTTTCCCTCGCGGGTCGGCGTACCGAAATCAATCGGCGGTTACATTGTTCCCAGAGCTTCACACCGAGCTGTTACCGGCTCCGCATGTCTGGGTAGAGAACGGTTGATGGAACAACCGGTTTAATCACAACGGACAACTCGTTGAGTTAGACAGAAATTCAAGCGACTTTCAGGTCGCATGCGCCTTCATCCCGAAATACCATTGATTTCCCTTCTTCGTCTGGTGCATCTCCGCGTCTCGTTTGCCAGAGTCGTTTTTCGTCGAAGTGGGTGCGCTAATCAAGGTCGCATCGACCGCTGACCCTACCTTCAACATCAAGCCTTGTTCACTCAGGATCTCATTAACCACTGCGAGCATCTGCGCGGCCAGACTGTGCGTTTCGAGAAGGTGACGGAACCGCAGAATCGTGCTCTCGTCCGGCAAACGCGTCATACCTTCGCCCAGCCCCGCAAACTCACGAGACAGCGGCACGTCATAAAGCGCCTCTTCCATCGCCGGGTCTGACAGACCAAACCACTGCTGCATGAAGTGGATCTGCAGCATTGTCGCAACCGCAAACGGCGGCCTTCCAGTCTTACCCTTCGGATAGTGCGGTTCAATCAACGCAATCAACCTCGACCATGGCACCACGCGCCTCATCTCATCGAGAAATTCCCACTTGCGCGTGCGTTTCGTTGAAAGATCCAGACCAAGACCCAGCTGTGTCATCGACGAACTCCTTGGACTTGCCTATCCTCCAGGATAGGCCAACCAGTCCTCAATGTCAGGACTTTTGCAGACCTTCCTTAGATCGCACTTACAAATGAATCAATATTAGAAATTCTTAATCGCATAGAAAAACATTTTATATCAGTGCGGCTGGCAATTAGTGATACCGTGGTATTCATTTTGCATCGCATGGAGAATCCAGTTTTTTCGCCCTTGTGCGCGGCAATGAATTTGCGCAATTACAGCAATCCCCGTCTGGCCCTTGATGGCCGTCGGTGCCGACGATGATGGTCGTTGACGATCGGAAGTCAGAGATCTACACGTTCACTGGGCGGAGTTGCAGAGATTTAGCTCTTAACGGACTTCTAACGCGATATTGAGAACAGGAAATACTGAAAATTTCCTTGTTTTGTTATCAGTGCGGCAATGGAGGACGCGGCATGAATATAAAGATATTCGCAATATCCATGATTATGTCTTTTACGCCAGTAGCTGCCAGAGCGGATACTCCTTTACCGGTGATACCCTCCAGCTACGTAGTCGACAAAATTACTCAAAGGATGTTCGAGCCATCGAGTACCTCTTCCGATCTTGTCCTGCTGTCCGCCCACCGCGGATATTGGGAAAAATATCCTGAGAACTCGTCTTACGCCCTACAAGATGCTTGGAACCGCGGATACGAAACTGTTGAGATCGATGCGCGATTTACCGCCGATAAACAGGTGATTGTCGCGCACGATTTTAATATAGACCGTATTTCGACAGGATCTGGCGCGGTGAGCAGCCTAACATATTCGCAACTTAAGCAGGTCGATCTGAAGGATCGGCATGGAAAAGTGTTTTCAGATGCAAATGGTAATAAAGGAAAATTCTTGAGCTTCTCAGAGGTTTTGGATCTTCTTGAACAGTACGTCACCTCAGACGGACTAGGTTATGTCGTTATTGTTGACATCAAGACGGCGCCCGGCGGGTCCGGCCTGGAAATCATGCAGAAACTCCTGGACCTTATAGCTGCCAAAAATAATCCCTCACTAAGCAAGGCCGTTGTAATCAAGATCAACGCGAGAGATGCGGTTGATCTCGGGTCTGTACTGAGTCGAACTACATACAATCCCAACGTGAACGGCGGCTTGGTTCTCGTAGAAAATCCTGACGCCGACAACGTCAAGATATCAAATTATGATCCCAATCAGGACGTTAACTACGGTCAGTGGAACACCGCGCCATTCCCTATACAGTTCGAGATGAATCAATACTATAGAGGTGATGGTCTCGAAAATTACTTCCATTATGCAGATCAGCAAAAGGGATTTGCTACGTATATAGAAAGCAATCTATTTCCAGAAGGAGTGGCTACCGCAGCCGGAATGTGTTGCGTAGCTCACATCACGGACCCGAAGTCTACAGCGTCGGCCCCAATCATCCCGGATTATCGAGGTGATCCGGAGATGGCAGTTATAAATCCTACCAACCTGATAACAACAGACTCGGTCGATGCAGTAGGGGATATGCTGCAGGCATTGAGGCGACGAAATATCAACTTACTAAAGCGATAGATTATTCCTGTCTTTTACAAGGTGGCTCCGTCATGTCAAAGCTTTTTAGACTCTTTGTGCTGCATGGCACTGCAATTGCTGGGCTATATATAACCGCAGCATCCGCGCAGACATGCTCCAACGAAGCAGAATGCCGGCAATCGGCAGGTGCCAAGCAAATACAGTTACTAACACCTGTTGTAGTGCCAATACAATATGACTATCCAAAACTAATTATCCATAACCATGGGCCAGATTTCGACACTGACTATCAAGTTCCTAACGGAACAACGATAGTTTACGACTTCTACACGGATCGCAATTCCTTCAACCTTCCCAGCCAGACGTCGATTATCACGAACGAAATAGCGCGGCTCGATCCAGCGAAGGGTTTTACAATTCTCGTTATTCACCGGACCCGTGATAACTTCGCAGCGGGCGGGGGCGCATCGGTCTCGCTACTCAGTTCGGCGGATAATACGGCTTATGCCTCCTTCATGCTTGGGTCTCAACCAAGTGCTACAGGGCAGAAGTGGTCCTTTGGTAAAAGCTTGCTGCAAAGTAAGCGTCCTCAGACAGCTTACTGGCAAAAGCCTTGGGACATGAACATTCTCGGACCAACCGGAAGCTTCTCAGGTACCGAATGGGTTTATTACACGTTTACGCCGGACGGTAAGGTCAAAATCGATCTGTTTGCGCCATATACATACTCTCTTGCCTTCACGGCGTATCAGTGGGATGAGGCGGTACTTGACAGCGGCTTCCCGCACTTTGCGTACAAGGCTGGAGGGCCAACCTCACGACCAAATCAAGCTCCGTTCGGCTCTGTTGGCCCCTTGATGGTTGGTGCCGTGAATGTGCCTGGTCAAGGTTCTCCGACCCTTACTCCAGTCCAGGCTTTGCCAGGATTTGAACGTGCGGTCGTGTTCTCCGGGCCATTGTCCAATCGTGAGATAGTTGCCTTTCAAAAATCACTCAAGGGCAGCCTGTTTCTCGATGTCGACATGCTTCCCTGCAACAGCGGCGCTTTCCTCGCCGGAGAAATCCGCACGCCTTGTGGCAAGGGCAGTCCAGGCAATCCTCCCGCCGATGTCAGTAGCATCACTCCAGTTGGGCTAAATACCAATGTCGATCCCAAAGGGGTTACCCTAGCTGCCAACGACGGAGGGGGAGGTAGTTTTTCGACGATCAAGGCCGCAGTTGACGCGCTTCCGCCAAGCGGCGGCGTGATCCGGATCCCACTTGGCGTCTATACCGAGACATTGGACATTACGAAGCCGAACGTGAAGCTGATCGGCACCGGCACTGACGCATCGCAGGTTTTGATCACCGGCAATCACTCGGCGAACGCGACCGATCCGGGGACTGGGCAACCGTATGGAACGGCTGGCAGCTACACCGTGGCTGTGGACGCCAACGATGTCTACCTCAGCAATCTCACCATCCGGAATTCAGCCGATTACGAAGCTCCCGATTTTGGCGCCAAGGGCCAAGCTGTAGCCTTACGCTCGAACGGAGACCGGGATGTCTATCGAGCGGTACGATTACTTGGTGGCCAGGATACGCTGTACGTTAATGGGCCGGGGCGAGCTTATTTCAGCAATTGCTACGTCGAGGGAAATGTCGACTATATCTTCGGTAATGGTAAAGCAGTGTTTGATGGTTGCACTCTCAAGACCAAGATTCATGACGGCCTGATCGGTGAAGCGACGATTACCGCACAAAAGCGTGAGAGCGCCAGCGAGGCTAGCAGCTTCGGCTTCGATCACACGAAGAGCCCATATATGTCGAACGCTTGGCTAGGCCGTCCGTGGGGAAGTCACTCAACCGTCTACTTCCTCAACTCCACGATGGGACCGCAGCTTACCAGCGATGGCTGGATCGAGTTCATCCCGCCGCTGAACGGGCTGCCGGGCACTAACAATCTGCCGACCTCCACCTATCGTGAATACAATACGCGGTATGCCGACATGAATGGCCAAGGGGCCGCGCCGTTCGATATCGGCCAGCGCGAGACGACGTCGCCGAAGAGCAACGTCGCGCTGAGTTCGGCGGAGGCTGCCGCACTAGCACCTGACATTTATCTGGCTGGCACCGACGGTTGGCAACCTACCTTGGTGAGCGACGCCAGTCCGAACCTTGGGCAGCAGGTGCCAGTTCCCACTCCAGCCGCCGGGGGCCCCCAAGCCCCGCTGATCTCCGCAACGGTCGGCGGCAACGGCAACGTGCAGGTCACTTGGGCTGGCCAACCTGCCAATCCCGCAGAAACGGGTTATGTCATTACTGCGCGGCAACATGGCAAGAGTTGCGGACCGTTCCAGCTGCCGGCTTATGCTTATAGCGGGTATGTTGAAGTTGCCTTTAATGGCTCTGGTGCAATTAGCGCGGGGGCGAATCGGTTAAGGTGTCGGGCTGAACGAACTGAGAACCGATGATGAGCAAGCTGAAGAGCCTGGACGAACTGTTTGCTGGCCGTCACTTTGACCGCGATGTAATCATTCTGTGTGTTCGCTGGTACCTGCGCTACAAGCGGAATTTTCAAGCTAGTTGTCGCCTCAACGATTAAATTTCAGGCGGCCTTCTTCTCCCGGAGACGGTTTGGGGCGCCGCCCTGGTTGTCGCTTCGATCTGGGTTCAGGTGCGCAGCATGTACCCGCTGCCAGTTGCGCGTGGGGCCTTTCCATCGCAGCGGGTTGCGTTGCCGTGCAGTCTCATAGAGCGCCACTCGTCGATCCAGAATGTTCTGGTCGAGGTTGGCATGGCGCTGCGCCGGCGTCACGAACTGGATCGCGCTGTGACGATGCTGTTGTACCAGCGCACCAGCGCGCCCACCCAGGTGCGCGCGGCGAGCAGGGTATCGAACGCCTTGAGCGGGTAAGCAGGTCGGTACTTCAAGGTCTTGAACAGCGACTCAGAATAGGGGTTGTCGTTGCTCACGCCCGGGCGACTCAATGACGGCATGACACCCAGCGCCTGGAGGGTAGCGAGCATCGTCGCACCTTTCATCGGGCCGCCGTTATCCGAATGCAGAATCACCTGGTTGGGCTGTATCGCTTCGCGCGCGCAGAGGTCCTTGAGAACTTCGCTGGCCAGCGCGCTGCTTTCCTCGGCATAAACCTGCCAGCCGACGATCTTTCGGCTGAAGACATCCAGAAACAAGTACAGGTAAAAATACTGTCCACGGATCGTCGTCGGCAAATACGTGATGTCCCAGGAATACAGCTGGTTCGGCGCATCGGCGCAAACCGAACGGGGTTTGCTGCGAGCGTGGGCCGGCCGCTCGCTGCGCCGGTGGGCGAGTTGCCTCTCGGCCTTCAGTACCCGGTAGAACGTCGATTCCGAGGCGATATAGCGTTGCTGGTCTGCCAGTCGCGGCACGATCTGGCTTGGCGGCAGATGACCGAATTCGGCCGAGTTCGCGACTGCCAGAAGCTCGGCGCGTTCCTCGGCAGAGAGCTTGTGGCGCGGCTCGTGGTGCCGTAACGAGCGCCCGTCCACCGCGTCAGGTTCACGGCACGAGGTATCGCACGCATCGCGAAGCCGTGGCGGACTTGTTCGAATACATTGAAGTGTTTTATAACCGCAGTCGTCGTCATTCATCGCTTGGCTTCATGTCGCCAACTCAGTTCATGCAAGACTGGCTTGCGGCTCAGCGGACAAAGGATACGGCTGCATAACCCGGGGCCTCTGGAAGGCGAAAAACCAAGGGAAGCTCACTGTTCTATACCGCCTACGATCTTTGCACGCATTTCCTCGTGCGCACGTGCGTCGACAGGCTCGCAGGAGACGGGCAGCACACGATCGCGAAGGCGATGCAGCAGGTCCAGGTGAAGGGGCTGCATCGCGTTGAGCTTCGTGACGCTAAAAGCCGCCCTATGATCGTCACACTTGAGCTTCGCTATCAGCGAATGACGGTATTGCCGCCTGTTGGCAAACAAGGCAGCTACCCTGCGTTACAGCTGACTGTCCTTCACGCCCAAGAGCGTGACCCACCGCCTGGGCGCCACCGCATTGAATGGAAGCTGATCACCGATCTGCCAGTGAGATCACGTGCCGAGGCAATCGAAAAACTCCACTGGTACGCCATGCGCTGGAAGATCGAAACCTTCCACAAGATTCTGAAATCGGGCTGCAGGGCTGAGGAGTCGAGGCTTCGTACAGCGGACCGACTCACGAACCTGATCGCGGTATTCTGCGTCCTGAGTTGGCGTATATTCTGGCTCACGATGATTGGCCGGTCCGCGCCACAGGCAGCAGCCGAACTCGCTTTTACGCAAACCGAAATCGAACTGCTTGAACACGTGGTTCGCGAACCGCATCACAACGCACAGGCACCACCACTTGTACGCAGCGTCATGAGGCTCGCACAGCTCGGCGGTTACCTTGCGCGCGCCAACGATCCTCCGCCAGGAAATACTATCATGTGGCGCGGGATGCGACGTCTAACCGACATCCAACTTGGCTACGAACTTGCACTAAAAGGAAGTGGGTAATAACAAGGTGCACCGTACGCTTACATCCTTGCGCACTTGCCACGCGAAGATAAGCGTCGACGTCATTGACCTGAACGTGAGAGAGCGGCCGCCCAAACTGCTCGTACTAATGTAGAAACCGCTTGATGTGGCGAAAGTAAAGCCTAATTGTCGCTTCGCTCAGGTCGCGCTCGTGGCTCGCCCATCTGCAGTATTCATCCAGTTGCGACTGGAACGCGATCTGCTGTGCCGGCTGATGAAGACAGCCAAGATAGCGTAGCCAGCCGCGAGCGTTGACAATGATCCTTCTCCGTGTCCAGCGGCTGTCGAGATTGCAATGGCAGAGCTCATCACGATTTCCGCCAGAGAACACGGCCGATTCAATCGTGACCTGCAAGGCACTGCAAGCGACCCAGAGAATATCCCACGCTTTGCGCAGCACTGTTAGCTGCGAGTCACCTCGCTGCCTAGCAAGAAAATAGTGCTGAGAATCTCAGGAGCGCGCAATATGAGGTAATGTTAGAAGACCGTCACCAAGCGATACTGCGGTTTGAAGTTTCTGTGATGCCATGTTAAGCGTTGGCAACACAATTTCTTCTTGCTCCGCCAATTCCAACGTGTACCCAATATCCTTGGAAGCATTGGTAATTGAAACCGAAAGGACGTCTCTATCTTCGCTTAGAAGAAAGGTCACAAACTTCTGAAAAATGCCACTGTTAGTTGACCCCTGACTAACAATATCACGGAGGAGTCTCAGATCAATATCTGATTTTTTCGCCAGCTGACAGGTCTCAGCGACGACAGCAGCAATGCCCATCGTCATCCCATTATAGATGAGCTTGAGTTTATGACCGGCCCCCACGCCGCCCGCGTGAATTATCCCCTCGCAAAACGAGGCCACGACACCAGATACTGTTGGATAGATATGTAGATCTGCGCCGACAAGTGCATTGAGTTTTCCTTGAAGGGCCTGTTCAGGACTTCGCGTTACAGGCGAATCAACGAAATGGATGCCGCTTCGTGCCGCATCTTTTGCAAGAGCATGAGTTGATGAGGGCTTGGAGGTTGAACAGTCAATAATGACGCTGCCTGACAACAAATATGCAAATAGCCCATTGGGTGGTTGGCAAATCGACTCGACCTCAGTACTCGAAGGCAAAGAGAGGACGACAATACCTATCTTCGCCATTTCTGCAACAGACATACACTCGCTAGCGCCCAACTTGAGCAAACAATCCACACCATTTCTATTTTTGTTTGCCATAACATGCAGTCGTGCACCATGACGTATCAGGTTTATCCCGATCCCCGTGCCAATCCGACCGACTCCGATCAGGGCGATATCTTTACCATCCACATTGGGTTCGGTACTTCGTATTAATCTCGACTCGTTCATATGCATCACACTTTCCTTTCAGACGTCGAATTTATAAGATTCCATTTTTTTCGAAAATACCCTCCAATTCGAAGTGGGAGCGAATGAGGTAATCCGGTTGGGCATCACGCAGCCGCGCATCGGAAACCGCGCCGCCGGTAATGGCAACGCTCTTGAGATGCAGAGTTCGTGAAATGCTGCATTCTTCTGGTGTATCACCCACAATAAATGTCAGACTTGGATCGATACCCATTTTTTTAATGTAGATGGCCAATTTTTCACCTTTAGTCACGTCCTCGTACTGAGTAGCACGATTATCGTAGGCCAGGACGTCAGTGATGTAATTCTGGATGCCCAGTCGTCGCAACGCAATCTTAATGGGGCCGCAAATGTGATTACTTAATACAATTACCCTCATGGAATTTTTCTTCGCCAACTTGAGCATCTCACTCACTCCATCTCTTGGCAAAACTGATCCAACACGGGATTCATAGTAATCGTGAAAAAGTGCGTTGCCATCGTTTTGAGCGATGGCAATTTCATTTTCGGTCAACCCCAAATTTCGATAGAGGACAGAAAATGGGAATTCACACTTTTCCTGGAAGATGGCAAGATCGAGAGACGGCTTGTTGAACCGAAAAATAATTGAATTGATCGTCTGCAGTATAAGTTCCGTGTCATCGAGTAACGTGCCATTCCAATCGAGAACAAGTGTTGATTTCATTTTTGATCCACAAAGTTGCTTTTAAATTAAAAAGGTCAAACTGTCTTTTCAACCACTATTTTGTGAAAATTTCGCGCCGCCATCCTCAGCCCGCTCTGCGTTGGCATACGCAACGTAAACGGCGAAAGATCGTTACAATCATCAGCACCAGGCAAAACTGCAATCAATGACCGCAGCGGCAAATAGGTGACGCTGCCTGCTTTGATGAATAGGGCAATTTCCTGCTCGATAATGCGAATCATGCTGGGGTCCATGTTCTGCAACGACAGGCCACATTGTCTTATGTGATCAGGCAACCTACGCCATATTTTCCAAAAAGCCAACTCCTCCATGTGCTGTATCCCAACGCCATAGTAGTTAGGTGCGATAATCGGCGGTGAGCCAATCACCCAATGGACGCCGCTTGCGCCTGCGTCGATGAGTTTTTGGGTTACATCTTTGCTGGTATCGGCGCGAATGAGGGCTTCGTCCACGATGACAATCATTCTTCCTGACACGCGAACATCAATAACTTGATATTTCTGGTTAATGAGTGACTTGCGTTGATGAGCATCACTGATCAGTGTGCGCTGGGATAAATTTAACCTGACGACTTCCGCCCTTTCATAATTTTCTGGATCTTTCTTGGATAGCTGTGAAAAAAGTCCGTCAGCATATGGTCTACCGGTATCTGGCATCGATGAAATGATAATCTTCTCCCTATGAGGGCCATACCCGATCTTTTGAGGCACCAGCTCGCTCAGTTCAGAACCTATTTTGTAGCGCGTTGACTCATGGCATTGATTTTTGTTTTTTGTCTCAAGGTTTCCAATATAGATTGACTCGAATGCGCATAGGGTAGCGGGATGTTTTTCGTCACCGACAAAATGATCCGTCAAAAGTCCGGTTTGCGCGTCGATTACCTTTATGTGACTCGGCAAGACTTCCTCGTATTCACCGTCAAAGTCAATGAAGGCCCCATTTTCTGATGCAAACAATATAAACTTGTCCGTCGTCGTCATGAAATCCAATGGGCGTATCCCCCCTTGATTCCTATATGCAACGAGGTTGCCATGCCCATCCAAAAGCAGAGCACTGACAGCCCCATCGATTCGAAGATCAATTTCTCGAAAAACTTTTTTATAATTGATGGGCTCACCAAATTTCCAGTAGTCTCTTCTGCAAATTAATTCGACAAATCGCATGAAAATCTCGGCATCGTCATTTCCGCGTGGTAAGATGCCGTGTTTTTGTAATTCATCTTTCAAGTCATGACCGTTAGCCAAAGCGCCATTTAGTGAAATAGAGATAAATGTGTTCTTCTCATTGTGATTGAATTCACTGTTTGATCGTGGTTGCACGTTAGACGGATCACTTTTTACTGGGGTATGACTATGAATGTGCGCCAAGCCTACAGAAGCAGGGTGGCTGATTGTTATGGAATATTCGCTTTGTTCTATAGGAATATATTTTGATGGGAGGCAATTTGAGCGATATCGCGTTGTGCCTGTTTTTTCCATAAACACTAATAGGTCGGCGCCGCATTGCCCCCTATTTGCCAGCTTTGCCGCCATCTTCCCCAGACGGCTAAGTACCGTTTCATCTGAAACACTGTCTGGTAGTTTAAATGCTGCTGCAATTCCTGCCATATTTTATTTTCTCCTAGGTTCATTTAGAAGTACTGGCGAGTTGTGTAAAACGATGACTGACCGCTTCAAGAGGCTTGTTCAGTGTTGCCTTTAAACTGCAGCATGTGATGCGATGCGCAACAAACCTTGTCAAATAGGCTCGATTGCCTCGCTGGCCGTTTGCTGCTCGCTGTACCGTTCGCTCCATTCCGGTGGTCAAGCTGTTGAGGTTATGCCTTACAAATTTTCGTCTCAAAAGATCGTGCATGGCACGAACCCGTTACTGCGGAAGCCGCAGCGGTGCGGGCGGCAGCGACCCGTTGTTTGCAAGTCTCATACCAACGCTCTTTTCCGGTCAGATCCGCGCCCCTCAGGGTCAGCCTAGGCGTACATTCAAACCGGACAAGCCCGCCATTTGCTGGCTTAGAAGCTCGAACAACACGAGTCAAAGGGGCGTTAACGCCTGCCGTTCTCTGTAATCCCGGAAATGCGACCTCCACCAATACCGCCGGAGAAGCATGAGGAACTGCTCTGCTGCAGTGCAAGGGGAGGCAACGCTTGCGTAGCCTCAACATACAAACCAGACAATTCCGCCAATTTGTTGCGCTACCGATTGGTGGCGCCGGGAATTCAGACAGGGGTGTAAGTAGAGCGACTGGCTACTATCCACGGCGTCAGAATAGTTGTCGGTGTGCCAAGAAGGAAAGCGACCGAAGGTCGTCGTACATGCTGTATCCGTGATGAGGGTTGGCCCCTCGGTTGCGCCGATCAGGCGATGATACGAAACCACCCAGAGCTGCACTCGTTAAGAGCGGGGGAAGAGGCTCAGCTGGGCCGTTGGTCCGTTCGCATGCGCGTGAGGCATGATTGTGAACTGGAGCCGTCGGTCAGGTAGCGGGATTCGGCTGGCTGGCGTGTGCAGCTTGCGGCCACACGCCAAGGCGGGAGCTCGTGTCATGGATCGGCGATATGGAGCCAATCCGTGATCGGCGTAATGAAGCCACCTGAGGATCGGCGTATAGGAGCCATGGCATGATCGGGGTATTGGAGCCAGTCTATGATCGCCGTAAAGAAGCCACCTGATCGTCGTCACGCAGTGGCCAGTAGTTCCGGGATATAGGCGGTTCGAACTTTCCCAGTCGGTACCTTCGCGACAGCACCATGGCTTCGACGATCCTTGACCGACTGCTTCATCGCTCCAAACTTCTCGAGTTTGAAGGCACGAGCTATCGCCTGCGTGAAGCCGCCACCAGACTTGCCGTCACTGGGGAATCCGACGCATAATCCGCTCGTCCTGCCTGGGGGAATTTAGCCGCCCACAAGTGGAATGATATGAACGGCCCCGCCTACCGTGAAGGCGCCTGATGGGGCGGATCCTCACGGGCCGTTCATATAGAGGAGTTTGAACTGCCCATCCGGGCGAAGAAGTTCGGCATGACGCACTTCATCAACCCGAACGAAGTCGAGAACGTCGTCGATCACATCGTGCAGCTGACCGATGGCGGTGCCGACTACTCGTTCGAAGGCATCGGCAACGTGAAGGTGATGCGTCAGGCGCTCGAATGCACGCACAAGGGCTGGGGCCAGTCGTTCATCATCGGCGTCGCGGCGGCGGGCGAGGAGATCAGTACGCGGCCGTTCCAACTGGTGACGGGCCGCGAATGGAAGGGCTCGGCGTTCGGCGGCGCGCGCGGCCGCACCGACGTGCCGAAAATCGTCGACTGGTACATGGAAGGCAAGATCAACATCGACGATCTCATTATGCATCGGCTGCCGCTCGAGCGTATCAACGAAGGCTTCGACCTGATGAAGCAAGGTGAGTCGATCCGCTCCGTCGTTATATACCAGGACGGTCAGTAGGCCCCGGCCCCGGATCCGCCATACAGGCCGTACAGAGCAGGAATATCAACGTCCCATGCATGACGGATTTGAGTGCCCATGTGCCGGTAAAGTCGCGAGGAAAATGTCTTCTAACAGGCCAGGAGTTCCGAACAGCTCGTTCGGCGGTCGTGTACGTTCCGGAGGGTATCGCGACAGCTGCTTCTCCTTTTGTCTTCCAGCGGACACTTCAGCGATCCATCTAAAAGGCTGGCTCCGCCTGTTGGCGGGGCCGAGCGTTCGGCGGGGCGAGGCGACATTGGCTGCATGTCCCGACTGTCGCCGTGTGCCCTGTCTGCCCTGTTACGAAAGCGACGGCTGCCACTCCAGGTTCGGGAGATCGGATAGGCTCGCGCGCACAATGCCGGACCTGGCCTTGCTGTCCAGAATGATGCTGAAACCGAGCGCCGGATCGCGCTCCGGGTAGTCACGGCGAAAATGTCCTCCGCGACTCTCGCGACGTTCTAGCGCCGCGCTCGCCATGAGTCTGGCCACCAGGATCATGTTCGCGCACTCGATGGCCGCGATGCGATCCCTCGGACTGACGATCCGCGACTGCGTGAGGCGCTCCTCAAGGTGTGCGCAGACCTTGAGTAGTGCATTCAGGCCGTCGGCGTCACGAATGATGAGCAGATGACGGTTTGCCGCACGCTGCAGTTCAGCGTGGATCGATTCTACTAATTCTGATCCCGTTTCATGGTGTGCGAAACGGCGTTCAAGTTGTCCGATTTCCATCTCAACGTCCAGGATGTCCGGCATCGGAACGCGCTTCGCCCGTGCTGCGGCGGCAATGCCCGCGCGTCGCCCAAAAACCTGGCAGGTGACCGCCATGTTTCCGCCAAGGCGGTCTGCTCCGTGGGGGCCGGCTGCCACTTCACCAGCTGCGAAGAGGCCGGGGAGCGACGACTGGCTATCTGGATCAATCAGGATGCCGCCATTGACTGCGTGTGCTGAACAGGTAATCTGGAACCTGTCCTTGTGCAAATCTACACCGCGATCCTTGTACCATTGCCACGTCAGCGGCCACATGTTCGTGATGCTGCGGGTCTTGTCTGCAAAGAGGGTCTCGAAGTCGCAGTCAATGAAATCCATATAAACACCGCCTTCGTCGGACCCTCTGCCGTCGTTGATCGCCTGCTGGATGGCGATTTCAATGTAACGGGAGATGTCACTCGCGCTAAACGGGAAGTGCTTTGCCTTCTGCGCGATGACAGCCTCGGGCGATAGTCCGGCGGGAAGGTAATCGGCGAGGAACGGCTTGCCATTGCGGTCGGTCAGTCTGGGCTGTGCATCCCACAGATAGTTGCCGAACAGGTTGACGAACGGCGTGAGTGTGCTGACACCTGCCTGCATGAACTCAAGGTTGGCAAGCCGTGCGCCGGCCCGGTAAGCCATGGCGTATCCGTCGCCCGTGATGTCGGTCGGGTAAAGATTCTTCGCGAAGATCTGGCTGGCTCCGCCGGTGGTCAGGATGGTCGACTTCGAGCGGATGATGAGCGGAACGCCATCGGCGCCGAGCGCGATGACACCGACACATTGACCGTCGCGCACAATGAGATCGACGATCATGGTGCGGTCCAGCACACCGATCTGCCGCCGGCTGGCCTCCTGACCTAGCGCCTTGACGATCGGCTTGAAGTGTTCGGGGATCACATGGGAGCGGGGTCTGGATGAAAAACATGCCTGGAAGACGAGGTAGCCGTTCCCGCTTTTCTCGAACGTGACGCCGTACTTCTCCAGATACTGCATCGCGTCCCCGGCCTCCTGCGCGAGGATTCGGGCAAGCCGCGGGTCCGCCATGTCCTGTGCGGCATTCAGGATGTCCTCGACGAATACATCAGGGCCATCGCCGACCTTTCCGGCGTCGTCCGGCACGTTGAATGCACCCACCTCGGCAACGCTATGGAACGTTGCGCCGGACTTCCGGAATTCTCCCTTGATGGCGACGAGCACTGATGCGCCACTGGCTTGGGCTTCGAGCGCTGCGCGAAGGGCTGCGCCCCCGCCGCCGACGATCAATACATCAGTGGAAATGGCGCGTGATGGTTGGGTCATGAGGTTTCCCCTGTTATGCGGATCTTGACGAGGCCCGCGGCCTGCTGTTCGATGTAAAGTTGCTCATAAGAATGAAAGCGCTTTCAAATATCATTGTAGTGCAATGCGGTGAAGCCGGGAGATGGTGTTAACGCTGAGCGTCTTGCCGTCGGTCATTTCGGGCCACGGGCGCGTGGTAGCGTCCTTGTTCGCGGCCTGGCGGTCGAACTGCGTGCGACCAGGCGGTAAGGCAGCGCCGTATTCAGCGGTATCGGCACCCCCTCAACTGCACTGACGAGGTAATCCGCCGCGGACCGACCAATTTCCCTGGCGGGTGTTGCAATCGTAGTCAGCGGGGGCTCAAGTTGCGCGGCGAGTTCGATGTCGTCGAATCCGGTGACCGAGATGTCATGGGGCACACGCAGGCCCATGGTTCGCGCTTCTGCAAGAGCGCCGACCGCCAGCGTGTCGGTCGTGCAGATTACGGCTGTGATTACTGGCGCCGCGAGGAGCAGTTCGCGCAGGCCCTCGCGTCCCTGCGAGATGGAGTGGGCGCAGTTCACGACGCGGGACGCTTCCAGTGCGTGACCTGCCTCGCGCAAGGCACGACTCACGCCGGCAATTCGGGCTTTCGTGCGGTCGCTGGCGAGCTGCGTGTTGGCAACGACGCCAAATTCCCGGTGCCCAAGCCGCAGAAGATAGCGCGCCATGTCATAAGTGGCGCTCTCATTGTCGATGCCGATGGCAGGTACGCCCTGCTGTGACTCGCAGACGTAGGTTGTCAGAACGGGCGTGCCACTGCGCACGATCGTTTCGCAGGTTTCTGGTAGATGCGAATTCCCCACCAGGACCATGCCATCCACCCCGCGATCGATCAGCGTTCGCACCTCGTGAAGCTCGCGATGCGGATCGTATTGCGAAGCAGCGATCAGCAGCGTGTAGTTCAACTCGGACAGGCGGCTTTGCAGCGCCTCGATGCCCTCTGCAAAGATGCTGGTCGCAAGCGTTGGCACGACGACCGCCATGGTGCGGGTACGACGGGATATCAGCGATCTTGCAGCGTTGTCAGGTGCATACGCCAAGGCTGATATGGCCTGCTGCACTTTCTGGCGGAGCACTTCGCGCACTTTGTCGGGGTGGTTGAGGACCCGGGAGACCGTTGCTGGCGACACATCTGCGAGGCGCGCCACGTCTGCGATTCTTGCCTTGCCGTTGCCGGAAGAGTCGGCGATCAGGTTCGCGATGTTTGCCATATTGTCGCTGCTGGGGCGCTGTTGTTGAACGTCGAGACCGCGATTCCCCGCCCGTCAGTCCTGAAAACCGACGCCGGCGAGGGGTGCGGGCGTTTACCCTGCCAACAGAAAATCTTGACAGTTTTCCTCCGCTGGAACAGTATAGCTGAAAGCGCTTTCAATAAATCAAAAAAGGGCTTCCTTGACGGGGCATGTTCGACAGGTGAGTTGCCTGGCGATGCGTCCACGCCGAAGACCGTCAACAGACGGTCGATCAAATTAAACGCGGTGTTCAGGAGACAGATATGGAAGCAGGACTCGGTGGCACGAGGTCGGGAGGTTTTGCTGGCGCGCCGGCAGCGTCGGGCAGACGCGTGACGTGTGGTCTTGGGGGAGGCGTACTGCTCGAATGGTACGACTGGAACGTGTACGGGGTCATGGCGGCGTTCCTCTCGCCACATTTCTTTCCCTCCACCGATCCGGTCAGCTCGCTGCTTGCGGCGCTTGCCGTGTACGGTGCGGGATTCCTTGCGCGCCCCGTTGGTGCCGCCATTCTCGGACCGATCGCCGACCGGATCAGTCACAAGAGGGTCATGATGATTTCAGTCTCGGCCATGGCACTCTCGTCGTTGCTGATCGCAATACTTCCGACCTATGAACGCATTGGCACCTGGGCCGCATTCATTCTGTTTGCGATCCGTGTGATCCAGGGGCTGGCAACCGGCGCGGAGGCGGGCGTGGCGAATGCGATTGCCATCGAACTCGCTCCGCCGGGACGGCAGGGCCGATATCTCGGGCTCGTTAGCGGCACATTTATTCAGGCCGGGATTTTCGGTTCCACACTGGTCGCTTTTCTGGTCAGTGCATCCGTGACCCGCGCGGAGCTAATGGATTGGGCGTGGCGTATTCCCTTTGCTGTTGGCGGGGTCCTCGGCCTCGCTGTCATCTGGTTGCGCAGTGCCGTACCGGAGACGCTCATCAGGTCGGCCCTTCATCGGCGGGACGAACTTGAGCAGGTCCAGCAGACTACGGGCGGGGTATGGAAAACGCTCTGGAAGGTGCGGCTTTCCCTGCTGGCAGTCGTGCTCGTAATTGGGTCCATCCAGATTGCGAACTACGCGTGGAACACGGGGTTGCCGAACATGGCAAACGCCGTCTTCAAGGAGAACAGCACGGCCGTCTTCGGCATCACGACAGCGATGGGGATCGTCTGGATCATTTCGGGACCGCTCATTGGGGCGCTCGCCGACAGGATCAGGCTCTCGCGTGCGTTCACGATCCTCCGGCTGCTGCTCATCCCTGCGTTCTTCGTCACGCTGCTCTACACCAAACCGAATGTCGCGCTGTTCGCGCTCATCATGATTGGCGGCGGCGCCATCGTCGGGTTCAACATGAGCCTCTATAACTATGTGGCGACGACCCTCATGCCGAAAAGCGTGCGCACGACCGGTGTGTCAGTGGGATACGCGCTGGGTGTGTCGATCTTCGGCGGGCCTTCGGCATACCTGCTGGTCTGGCTTCAGCACCATCATGCCGCGTGGATGTTTCCTGTCTACGGTTCGATCGTCACTGCGCTGAGCGTGGTGGTGTACTGGAGCGCCAAGCGCCGCGGGATGACCTACGCCGCGGACTGATCCATGCTGGACGGGCAGTGAAGTCCCACTAGTGCGAGCGGTTACTGATCAATAAGTCCTGCATCGCGGCGTGGCCGCCTGCAGGCAACTGTGAGGTTATGTCATGAATCATCTCAAGGGGCTGCGTGTCGTCAGCTTCAACCATTTCCTGATGGGTCCTGTCGGAATCCAGTTTCTGGCGGACATTGGGGCGGACGTGATTGCGGTGGAACCGACCGAAGGCGCGTTCCAGCGCAGCTGGGGCGGTGCGAACAAGAGCGTCGATGGGCAGACCATGCTTTTGCTGTCTGGCAACCGGAACAAGAAAAGCCTCGCGCTCGACCTGAAGGACCCTCAGGGGCTGGCGATCGCGCGCAAGCTGATTGCAACCGCCGATGTGCTCGCGGAGAACTTTCGGCCCGGCGTGCTTGACAAGCTGGGCCTGGGCTACGACGCGGTGCGTGCGATCAAGCCGGACATCATCTACGCATCGGCATCGGGCTATGGTGCGGACGGCCCCTATGTGAATCGCCCTGGGCAGGACCTGCTCATTCAGGCGTTGTCGGGCTTGGCAACCATCACCGGGACGCCTGATGGCGGTCCACGTGCGGTCGGTGTGTCGGCAGCGGACCATCATGGCGCAGCGCTTTTTGCAGCCGGGATTCTGGCGGCGCTCGTGCGGCGCGAACGGACCGGCGAGGGCGGGCGCGTGGATGTCAGCCTGCTGTCAGCAGCGATCGATCTGCAGCTTGAGTCATTTACCTGCTACCTGAATGGCCAGCGGCCCGATGACGTCAGGCAGCCGTATCCGCTTTCCGGTTGGTACTTCGGTGCGCCATACGGCATCTACCGGACCCGCGATGGCTACATCGCGATCTCGCTCGGAAAACTGTCGACGCTGTATGACGCGCTCGACTGCCCTGCCGAGAGCCGGATCGATGACTCCGACGCCTATGTGCGGCGCGAAGAAGCAGCCCAGGTGATTGCCGGTGCAGTGCGTGGATTGACGACAGACGAATGTGAAGGGCGCTTTGTAAAGCAAGGGATCTGGCATGCCCGTGTCAACGACTATGCGGATGTTGTCGAGGACCCACAGGTTCGGCACAACCAGACCTTCAGGACCGTGCGCGGTGCAACGGGCAGTGACATCACGCTGGTGTCGCACCCCGTCAGATATGACGGATGTACGCCCGAGGTGACGCTCGCGCCCCAACCGCTGGGCGCGCAGACCGAAGAGATCCTGCGCGAGCTCGGCTACGACGACGGAGCGATCGATGGGCTTCTCGCGAGCGGAGTGATCGCGGCAGCGCCGGCTCCTCAGGAGAGCGGTGGATGAGGCGATTGCGGTATGTATCGCTGGTCCGGGGCGCATTTGCCATCCCGGTTGTGAGGAAATGAAATGGAGTGCCTGAAATGACCTCAACGACGAATGTACTGGAAGGTCTTCGCGTACTGAGCTTCTGCCACTATCTGCAGGGGCCGGCCGCCGGTCAGTACCTGGCGGACATGGGCGCGGATGTCGTCAAGGTCGAACCGCCATCGGGCGCGTTCGAGCGTCACTGGGCCGGTGCGGACACTTTTGTGAAAGACGTCAGCGCCTTTTACCTGTGTGGCAACCGGAACAAGCGCAGTCTTGCGATCGATGTCAAGCAACCAGAGGGACGCGAGATCGTGCTTCGTCTGGCTAGGGACTTCGACGTTGTGTTGGAGAATTTCCGTCCTGGTGTCATGGACCGGCTGGGTCTTGGCTATGAAGATATCCGCAAGGTCAAGCCTGACATCATCTACGCGTCCGCCAGTGGATTCGGTACCTCAGGGCCGGATCGGGACCGCCCGGGGCAGGATCTGCTGGTCCAGGCCCGAACGGGACTCGTCGCAGCCACCGCGGTTGCGGGAACTGCGCCGACCGCGGTCGGATGCGCGGTCGTCGATCAGCATGGCGCATCGCTTCTGGCGATGGGCATCCTTGGCGCATACGTCCGACGCCTGAAGACCGGCAAGGGCACCCGGGTCGAGGCTAGCCTGCTTAACGCCGGTATTGACCTGCAGGCCGAGGCCCTGACGCTGTACTACTCGGGCAATCGCGACGCGAACATTCTCCGCCGCGACTCGCACCTGGCGACATGGTTTCATGCGGCCCCGTACGGGGTTTATCGGGCCGTCGACGCCCATATTGTGCTGTCGTTGAACGAAGTCGGAAAACTTGCGCAGGCACTCCGGAGTGACGAGCTGGCAACCGCAGCGGCTGGCCTGGTGACCGGATCGGCTTATACGGAGCGCGACGCGCTCGCAACGCTGATCGCTGCGGCGATTGCACCGTTGACCTACGACGCATTGTCCAGCGCGTTCGATGCGGCAGGCATCTGGTACCAGAAGGTGCAGAACTATGACGAGCTTCGCCACGACCCCCAGGTGGTGCACAACGAGTGCTTCAGGGAAGTCAATGTCGGTGAGCGCGTTGCGACGCTCGTGGCCCATCCGTTGCGATACGACGGCAGCACACCCGGGTTACGGCACCTCGCGCTGTCGGCAGGAGAGGATACCTCCGACGTGCTCGCTGAGCTCGGCATGGGCGCCGACGAAGTGGAAGAACTGGAACGGCGGGGCATCGTCAGGGCGACTGCTGCAGCGGATGCGACCAGCTGTTGCTAACGGCAAATTTGAGCTGATCGCGCATTGTGCGTGCAACAGGTTAAATGGGAATGAGAGGGACCGAAATGAACGATCAATGGACAACGATTGAGACGACATCGCCAGTGGACGGTGTACTGCTCGTCAGGCTGAACCGTCCTGCGCAGCGCAACGCGTTGAGCGCGGGCCTGCTGAAGGAGGTGGCGCAAGCCCTGTTGCAGGCGCAGAGCGATCCCGGCGTGAGGGCTGTTGTCGTGACGGGTAACGAGAAGGTCTTCTCCGCTGGCGCGGATATCAAGGAGATGCAGAAGTACGGCTTTGATGCACTGAGCAACCATGAAAGACAGGCTGCATGGGATGCGGTCGCGGCGTTCAGGAAGCCGGTGGTCGCGGCAGTCCAGGGCATCTGTTTTGGCGGCGGCCTCGAATTCGCGATGCTGGCAGACATCATGATCGCAGGCGTTGGGACCGTCTTCGGACAGCCCGAAATCACCATCGGCATCCTACCAGGCGATGGCGCGACACAGCGATTGACGCGGGTCGTAGGCAAGTCGCTCGCGATGCAGATGATAATGACAGGCGAGCCTGTCACGGCTGAAGTCGCACTGCGAGCGGGCCTCGTCAGTGAAGTGGTTTCAGTGGACAGCGTTGTCGAGCGTGCGGTCGAGATCGCGTCCGTGATCGCGCGCCGGGCGCCGGTGGCCCTGCAGCTCGCGAAGGAGGCAGTGCTGGCGTCGTATGAGACAGCACTGTCGGCGGGGCTGACCGTCGAGCGCCGGGCGATACGATACGCCTTCACGACGCGTGACCAGCAGGAGGGGATGAACGCTTTCGTTGAGAAGCGCGCGCCGGAGTTCCTCGGGCACTGACGTACCGGGCCCGGTCGCCCAACGGCCTGGCAGTACAGTGCAATTCTTCAGGAAGTGTGGCCTGTCGCGATAGCGATATCCCGATCAGCGGCGCATTCCGCTCAATCGATAGTTCTACAGATCATGAACAGAAAACCTAGTACGAAATTCACGGGCGTGTTCCCGGTCGTTCCCACCATTTTCCGCGACGACGGCGCACTGGACCTGGATAGTCAGCGACGCTGCGTCGATTTCATGATTGATGCTGGCTCGGACGGGCTTTGCATTCTGGCGAACTACTCCGAGCAGTTTTCGTTGACAGACGCAGAGCGGGAACGTATCACGACCGCGGTGCTCGATCACGTAGCGGGGCGCGTCCCGGTCATCGTCACCACGAGCCACTTTTCGTCGATGGTCTGCGCGCAGCGCAGCCGGCACGCGCAGGATGCGGGCGCCGCGATGATCATGGCGATGCCGCCTTACCACGGTGCGACGTTTCGTGCGACCGAGGCTGCGGTGGTCGGCTTTTTCTCCCAGGTATCAGATGCAGTCGATATCCCGATCATGGTCCAGGACGCGCCGGTTGCTGGCACACCGTTGTCCCCCGCATTTCTGGCCCGGATGGCCCGGGAGATCGACAACCTGTCGTACTTCAAGATCGAGGTGCCGCAGGCTGCAGCGAAGCTGCGGGAGCTCATCCGGCTTGGCGGCGATGCAATCGTGGGGCCGTGGGACGGTGAAGAAGCCATCACACTGCTCGCGGATCTGGATGCAGGCGCTACGGGTGCGATGACGGGTGGCGGCTATCCCGATGGCATCCAGCAGGTACTGCGTGCGCATGTCTCGGGTGATCGGGAGGGCGCTCTGAATGCCTATGAACGATGGCTGCCGCTGATCAATTTCGAAAACCGGCAATGTGGCCTCGCGGCATGCAAGATCCTCATGAAGGAGGGTGGCATTATTGACTCCGATCATGTTCGACATCCGCTCTTGCCCGTCGAGCCGCAGACACGCGCCGGATTGCTGGAGATCGCGCGACGACTGGATCCCATGGTGCTTCGCTGGGCGCGCTAGGAACGTTCATCTCGCTATGCAGTAAATGCATTCGCCGGTGCATCGGTTCTTCGCATGTCCTTGTGAGCCCCGACAAGCGTGGACGCCGGTTCGCGTGTGGGACTATTAATTTCAGAGGAGTATGAAATGACCTTGACGGGGGAAATGCTCGTCGGCTCTGCCACGGTACGCGGCAGCGATGGCAGCCAGTGTGCATTCAATCCGGCGACCAACGCTGGTATTCTGGAACCCAGGTTCGGGTTAGGTGGCCCAGCAGAAGTCGAGCGCGCGGCGCACCTCGCAGCGGGAGCTTTCGACGTCTATCGCACATTGCCCCTCGAGAAGCGTGCGACATTCCTCGAGACGATTGCCCGAAATATCCTGGATATCGGTGATGAACTGATCGGGCGCGCGCATGCGGAGACGGGACTGTCCGTTCAACGTCTGGAAGGTGAGCGCTCTCGCACAGTCGGCCAGTTGCTCATGTTCGCGAAGGTCGTGCGGGATGGCCATTTCCTCGGCGCGACCATCGATCATGCACAACCCGAGCGCGGGCCGTCGCCGCTCTCGGACCTGCGCCTCGCGAAAATCCCGCTCGGGCCGGTGGCTGTATTCGGCGCGAGCAATTTTCCGCTCGCCTTCTCGGTCGCGGGGGGCGACACGGCTTCAGCGCTCGCGGCCGGTGCGCCGGTAATCGTCAAGGCGCATGGCGCACATCTCGGGACGTCGGAACTGGTGGGGCGCGCGATACAGAAAGCGGTCACGGAGCAAGGCTTGCCGGAAGGGGTGTTTTCGTTGCTCTTTGGTGCTGGCCGTCAGATTGGAGAAGCGCTGGTCGCGCACCCCTTCATCAAGGCCGTAGGCTTCACCGGCTCCCGACAGGGAGGTCTCGCGCTGCTCGCGATCGCGAACGCGCGGTCCGAGCCAATTCCGGTGTATGCCGAAATGAGCAGTATCAATCCGGTTTTCCTGTTTCCTGGCGCACTCGCGGGCCGGGCGGAAACCATCGGCAGGGCATTCGTCGACTCACTGACGTTGGGCGCTGGGCAGTTCTGCACGAATCCGGGCCTGGTGCTGGCGATCGACAGCCCTGATCTGGAGCGTTTCGTGAATGCTGCGGCCGACGCACTGGCCGTGAAGCCTGCGCAAACGATGCTCACGCCGGGCATTTTTGACGCATTTGTGAGCGGCAACCGAAAGCTTGAAGCAATGCCAGACGTGACGGTAGTGGCGCATGGGCAGTTGGCTGGTGAGCGCCACAATGCCGCACGCGCGGGGTTGTACATCACCGACGCATCGCGTTTTCTGGCATCAGGGGAGCTCCGCGAAGAAGTGTTCGGGCCGGCCTCGATAATCGTTCGGGCGCGCAATTTCGACGAACTCCTCCAGATTACTGAATCGCTCGAGGGGCAACTGACCGCGACGATTCAGATAGACGCCAACGACTACGAGGACGCGCGACGACTGTTGCCTGTACTCGAACGCAAGGCCGGCCGTATTCTCGCGAACGGTTTCCCGACGGGCGTGGAAGTCTGTCACGCCATGGTTCATGGCGGTCCGTTTCCGTCGACGTCAAATTCGATGTTCACGTCCGTGGGTGCGACAGCGATCGACCGGTTCCTTCGCCCCGTGTGCTATCAGGACGTGCCCGACTGCGTGCTACCGGTTGCGTTGAAGACCAGGAATCCCCTGAAGGTCTGGTGCCTCATTGATGGGGAAGTTCGTCCACCGGGAGATTCAGCAAAGGTCGAAGCATAGAAAGGGCGGGGCGTCGAGTGATCTCGCTGCCTCTTTTGGCTCGCCACGATACCGCACCCGGTTTCCAGTGGTCTATGGTCGCGATCGTGAAGGATGCAAATGCGACGTGGGGTTAGATATGCGGGACAAGGTTGACACTCGGGGCCGTGGCGTCGCAACCGAACCTTCGCCAGGCTGCTACACGTCCTGGCGCTGTTACGCCGCGATCTCGCGGCCGCACAGGGTTTGCGATGGTGCTATTCGCACTCTTCGCAAACTCCATCGTATTGCTACGGAGGCTGCAGTTGCGCTGCAGCCAATATGAGCTGCCGGGCCATCGGGTCCAGTGATTGTCTTTGAGTTTTCAGAAAGTTTGATCCATGTTGCTTCGAAATACCCAGCTTCGCGCATCCTGCCTCCTCTTTGATATGGATGGCACTCTGCTCAACTCCCACGCGCCGACCGTCCGAGCGTACACGGAGTGGGCAAACCGTTACAGCCTGGACCCTCTCCACGTACTTCGCCAGTCCCAAGGACGGCGCACCATCGATTCATTGCGCGCGCTGGCGCCTCCTGATGCAGATCTGGAATCCGATGCACTCACCGTCATGCGCAGGGAGCGGGAGGACACCGCGGGCATCGTTGAGGTTCGGGGAGCGGGTACATTCCTGCGCGGTCTTCCAGCAGAGCGCTGGGCAATCGTGACCTCGGCCGACAGGATACTGGCCCACAACCGTATCAGAGCTGCCGGTTTGCCGATGCCCGACGTATTGGTGACTGCGAACGACGTGCAAAAGGGCAAGCCGTCACCCGACGGATATCTACTCGCGGCACATCTGTTGAATGTTGAGGCGGCCAACTGCATCGTGTTTGAGGACGCCCCGGCAGGCATCGAGGCGGGATTGAGGGCCGGGGCGCGGGTCGTTGTGGTGGCATCACCTCTGATGGAGGGCAGGCTGGAACAGCTTGACTATGTGGAGGACCTGAGCGGTGTGACGATATCGCTTGAGGGCAACGACCTCATTGTGCACATCGCCTGATCTGATGTGCGCGCCGCGGGCCATATGGTAGCTTGGCAATTTTGCTGCGGGTGGGGTGGTCGGGCGCAGCCGCGATGGATTTTTTTGCAGATATCGTACCGGTACGTATCAGACGATGCCGAGGATGCGGATTTGCGCAGTCGTCGGCTAGTGCCGGACAATCGGGGCTACGACACGCGGCAGAGAAAATCATCGGGCTCGCGGGGCCGGCAGCCGCTCAGCGGTTGAGGTGGCCTGGTATGACGCACTGCTGCAATCCAGTGCTTCGTCAATGAGCTCGACCCAGTGGCGTACGCGCGTTCTGCCCGCACCATCGAGATGCATCTGACAACCGATGTTCGCCGTCGCGATGATGTCCGGCTGTCCGCTTTCGAGCGCTGTCAGCTTGTTATCGCGCAGCTTTTGCGCCAGCTCGGGCTGCGTGATCGAATACGTGCCCGCTGAGCCGCAGCACAGATGACCGTCGGGGACGGAGGACAGATCGAAGCCGAGCCGCGTCAGTACGCTTTCGACTGCGCCGCCGAGCTTCTGCGCATGTTGCAGCGTGCAGGGACAATGAAACGCGACGCGCAACGCGTTGGCATCGCCGGCCGGCTGCAGGGCGTCGAGCGGCTCGGCCGCCAGCACTTCGACGAGGTCGAGCGCCAGCGCGCTCACACGCGCGGCCTTCACAGCGTAGAGCGGATCGTTGCGTAGCAAGTGTCCGTATTCCTTCACGAACGCGCCACAGCCGCTCGCCGTCTGCACGATCGCTTCGGCGCCTGCTTCGATTGCGGGCCACCATGCGTCGATATTGCGGCGCGCGCGGTCGAGGCCCGCGTCCTGCGCGTTCAGGTGATAGTCGGTGGCGCCGCAGCAGCCCGCTTCGCGAGCGGGCGTCACGCTGATACCGAGTCGATCGAGCACGCGCGCCGCCGCGGCATTCGTATTGGGCGACAGCGACGGCTGCGCGCAACCTTCGAGCATCAGCACGCGGCGTGCGTGACGCGTCGAGGGCCGCGGTTTCGCGGGCACGGTGGCGCGCGCCGGAATCTTCGCCTGCATCGCGGCGGGCAACAGCGGCCGTACGGCGCGGCCCGTCTTGAGCAGCGCATCGAATACAGCGGGACGCGGAATCACAGTGCGCAAGCCTTTGCGCGTCAGGCGTTCGCCGACAGGCCGTTCGATGCGCCGTTCGAGTTCCGCGCGTCCGATATCGAGCAGCCGGTGATACGTGACGCCCGACGGGCACGTCGTTTCGCAATTGCGGCACGTGAGGCAGCGGTCCAGATGCAATTGCGTCCTGTCGGTGACGGGCTCGCCTTCGAGCAGTTGCTTGATCAGATAGATGCGCCCGCGCGGTCCGTCGAGTTCGTTGCCGAGCAGTTGATACGTCGGACACGTCGCATTGCAGAAGCCGCAATGCACGCACGAACGCAGGATGCTTTCGGCTTCCTCGGCATCGGGCAGGGCTTTCGCGTGAGAGTCGAGATTCGTTTGCATGAGTGCGCTCGCTTCAGAGATCGGCGTACAGTCGGCCAGGATTCAACACGCCATTCGGATCGAGGCGGTGTTTCAGTTGACGCTGATAACGCAGCAGCGGTACGGCGAGCGGCTGGAACGGCTCGCGTTCGCGCGACGGCGTGAAGCAGGTAGCATGTCCGCCCGCCGCATGCGCAAGCTGGCGGATTTCGGCAGTGGGTGCTTCGCTCTTGAGCCAGCGCTGCGCGCCCGCCCAGTCGATCAGCACGTCGCCGGGCAACGGCATCAACGGCGTCGCATTCGGCAGCGACAGACGCCACAGCGGACGCGGGTCCGCGAAGAACGGCAGCTGATGATCGCGCAACGCATCCCAGAACGCGCAGTCGATCTCCTCGCCGCCGATCCGCTCTACAGCCGATTTCACCGATCCACTGCCGCCTTCGAGCCGCACATGCAGCTTGCCGTCGATATAACAGGCGCCGCTTAACGGCAGCGCGGCCTTGCGCCATGCGGACAGTTCGCGCATCGCGTCGTCGACGCCCAGCGTGAGCGCAAAACTGCGACGCTCGCGCGGCCTCGGCAGCACTTTCAGCGACACTTCCGTCAACACGCCGAGCGAACCGAAGCTGCCGGCGAGCAGGCGCGACATGTCGTAGCCCGCGACGTTCTTCATCACCTGGCCGCCGAAGCGCAGATGATCGCCGTCGCCCGTAATTACGCGGCAGCCGAGCACGAAGTCGCGCATCGAGCCCGCCCACGGGCGGCTCGGACCAGAGAGCCCACTCGCGACGGCGCCGCCTGTCGTGCCTTCGCCGTCGAAAAGCGGCGGCTCGCACGGCAGCATCTGGTTCGCGTCGTCGAGCACCGCGTTCAGTTCGACGAGCGGCGTGCCCGCGCGCACGGTGATCACGAGTTCGGTCGGGTCATACGCGACGATGCCGCGATGCGAACGCGTGTCGAGTTCCTCGCCTTGTACGTCGTGGCCGAGAAAGCGCTTGCTGTCGCTGCCGCGTATGCGCAGCGGCGTGTGCTGCGCAATTGCGGCCTGAACCTGCGCGATGAGGCGCGCGCTGTCGTCCATTGAATCGAATTCGCGTCGCATCAGAAGCGCTCCAGCTCGGGAAACGGCAGCTTGCCGTGATGAATGTGCATCGCGCCGAACTCGGCGCAGCGATGCAGCGTCGGAATGTTCTTGCCGGGATTGAGCAGGCCGTCGGGATCGAATGCGGCTTTCAGCGAATGGAACAGCGTGAGTTCTTCGCTGCTGAACTGCACGCACATCTGGTTGATCTTCTCGCGTCCCACACCATGCTCGCCTGTGATGCTGCCGCCCACGTCGACGCACAGTTCGAGGATCTTCGCGCCGAGCGTTTCGGCGCGTTCCATTTCGCCGGGTGCGTTTGCATCGAAGAGAATCAGCGGATGCATGTTGCCGTCGCCCGCATGAAAGACGTTCGCGACGCGCAGGCCATATTCGTCCGACAGCGCCGCGATACCGCGCAGCACGCGCGCCAGTTCGCGGCGCGGGATCGTGCCGTCCATGCAGTAGTAATCGGGCGACACGCGGCCTACAGCGGGAAACGCATTCTTGCGGCCGGCCCAGAAGCGCTGGCGTTCGGCTTCGTCCTTCGCGATGCGGATGTCGGTTGCGCCCGCTTCGCGCAGCAATGCGCCGACGCGATCGCAGTCTTCCTGCACGTCGGATTCCGCGCCGTCGAGTTCGCATAGCAGGATCGCTTCGGCGTCGACGGGATAGCCCGCGTGGATGAAGTCTTCGGCGGCGCGGATCGCGAGGTTGTCCATCATTTCGAGGCCGCCAGGAATCACGCCCGCGCCGATGATCTGTGCGACGGCCGCGCCCGCTTTTTCCACATCGTCGAAGCTCGCCATGAGCACCTTCGCGCTTTGCGGCTTGGTCAGCAGTTTCACCGTGACTTCCGTGACGATGCCGAGCATGCCTTCGGAGCCCGTCAGCAACGCGAGCAGGTCGAAGCCGGGCGAATCGAGCGCTTCGGAGCCGAGCGTCAGGCGCTCGCCGTCGATGGTCATGACTTCGAGCTTCAGGATGTTATGCACGGTCAGGCCGTATTTCAGGCAGTGCACGCCGCCCGCGTTCTCGGCGACGTTGCCGCCGATCGAACACGCGATCTGCGACGACGGATCGGGCGCGTAGTAGAGGCCGTGAATCGCGGCGGCCTGCGAGATCGCGAGATTGCGCACGCCAGGTTGCACGCGTGCAATCGATGCTTCGGGGTCGATGTGCAGAATGCGGTTGAAGCGTGCCATCACGAGCAGAATGCCCTGCTCGAGCGGCAGCGCGCCGCCCGACAGACCTGTGCCGGCGCCGCGCGCGACGACGGGCACCTTGCGCGCGGCGGCGAATTTCAACAGCGCCTGCACCTGTTCGATCGAGTCGGGCAGCGCGACCATCATCGGCGTCGTGCGATAAGCAGAGAGGCCGTCGCATTCGAACGGGCGCAGATCTTCCCGGTCGTGCAGCAGTTGCATGCCGGGCACGACGCGCTGCAACTCGGCAACCAGCGCGGCTTTATCGTGCGAGGGTAGGGGGCCGTCGATCCGTTCGTCGTAGGCGTAGCTCATGGGGTGTCTCCGTGGACGCTCATGCCTGTTCGCGTGCCGCTTGTCCGTGTAGCCGCCGATTGTTCCCGTTTCGTATTGTGATGTCGATGGATGAACCAAGTGGTCGTACCAGTTTTTTGGCGGCATCGGTCCGTTGAGTTGATCAATCTAGCCATTTAAAAGGGAATTCTCGATATCATTGCTTTCATGAAAAATCAGTTCTGAAAGTGGTCATACCAGTGTTTGCAAATACGGAAAACAGCGCAAGAGAGGCCGATCGCAAGATCGCCGATGTGGTCGCGGAGCGCATCGAACGACTGATCGTCGATGGCGTACTGAGAGCGGGGCAGGCGTTGCCATCCGAGCGCCGCCTGACAGACAAGCTCGGCGTATCGAGGACGGCACTGCGCGAAGGGCTGAAGCTGCTGCGCGCGCGAGGCATCATCGAAACAGCACATGGCAAAGGTTCGTTCGTCGCGACTCTCACCGCGCAGCCGCCGCAATCGCCGCTGATGCATCTGCTCGCTTCTCAGCCGCGCACGCTCTACGACCTGTTCGAAGTGCGCGGTATGCTGGAAGCGGAATCGGCGCGTCTCGCCGCACAGCGCGGCACGCCCGCCGACTACATGATGATCACGCGCCGCTACGAGGAAATGCTCGCCGCACACGACATGGCAACCGATGCGGCCACCCACGCGCGCCTCGACCACGCGTTTCATCTTGCGATCTGCGAGGCGTCGCACAACCCGGTGCTCGTGCATACGCTGAGTTCGTTGACCGAGCTGCTGCTGAGTTCGGTGTTTGCGTCGGTGAACAATCTTTATCACCGGCAGCCGCATCGCAAGCGGATCGACCGGCAGCATGCGCGCCTGTACAACGCGGTGACAGGCAAGCTACCGGAGCAGGCGTATCGGGCAGCCGCGGATCACATCAACGGCCTGCGCGACAGCTTGCAGGAGATCGAACAGGAGGAGCAGCGTCTGGTGCGGGCGACGCTGAGGCTGCAAGGGTGGAGGTGACGCGCGTTGCCTTAAGAGACGCTTTCAGCTGCGACGTGTCTCGCCGTCTGCCGGATGTAAATCGACAACGTAGTGGGTGGTAAAGCTCTTCCCTGCCTGTGCGCTGGCCAAAACCGGCAAAGTGTTGTGAATGAAAGAGTCCTACGTTGAAGGCCTGGCCAGCCACGGCGGCCCCGAGTCATGCGTGCGCACCCGCGAGGGAGCTGGCGAAGCGTTCGCAGGAGTACGCGCGGGCCGGGATTGAGCCGCGTAGCGGAGCCTCGTGGCGAGAGCCCCGAGATGTTCGGGGTGCCGGGATGCCGGGCAGATATCGACGGCGACACCGTTGCTGCCGTATTGGCGAGTCAGTAGCGGACCCCGCACAGTCCGAGACCCCATGCACGTGCGGAAACACTTTGCTCGAGAACCGGGAGAACCCACGCTCTACTGCGCCCTCTAGGAAGCGTTGGGCGCAGTGCGCATCGTTAAGCCTGAGGGCGCACGACGATGAGTCATGAGCGCGGGAAGTCGGACTGCTGCGTAGTACATGGGAAGCTGCCGAACAAGGCTGCGGGTGAAGCTCCTGCGGCAGCATGCGCCCGCCGGGCGTGCTGGCACTGGAAGACAAGCTCGTCCAGCTTGCCACGGTCGAGGATACTTAACGTGGTCTATGAACAGGATTTCCTTCAGTCCATCATCACTGGGTCAAGATAGCATGAAATCAACAGGAAGATTTCTGAGTGCTGGCCCAAGTACTACAAGCTGGTCAATCCCCTTGACCTGCAGACCGATATCTCGCCCAACAGCGGCAAGCGTGGCAGACCACTATCGAAGCCTCGGGTCGTTCAGGGTGACATAGGTTTTCGATGTCCACTACATGCCGCCGCATCGCAACCGAAATTGCTCGGCGCGGTCAGCCTCGTGGTAGCGGCCTTGGCAAAACACGCTGGGTCGTGGAGCGAATCTTCGACTTGTTACGGTTCTTGGCGCGCTGATTGGTGAAGTCGCGAGGCATCGTCATGGTGGCGATCCTCGTCTCCTCGTATGTGTGGTGGCATAGTGCCGACATTGCTACAACGATGGGTGGAGTGATGGCTACGTAGAGAACATCCGATCGGGATTGTCTCCCGCAATGCAGCGACGGCCATCAGATGTCGGCACAGCCGTTCGTCACGACAGCAATATCGATGCAAGTCGCGGGAGCAAACATGCGCCCGCATGGGGCTACCTCGGATTGTCATCGGAAAATTCAACGCTGCATCGGTGGCAATTGTCTGGTCCGTGGCTTCGCGGTCGATGCCCGCACAACGAGACGGTACGGAAGCGCCATGCTCAGAGGTATCGGAATCCCGTCAATTGCGTTTAGAAGATGGTCTGCGGCCGCCTGACCGATTTCCCCGGCGGGCATGCTGATCGTCGTTAGTGGTGGTTCGAGCTGCGCGGCCAGCTCGATATCATCGAAGCCAGTGATCGACAGGTCCTGCGGCACGCGCAACCCCATTTCGCGCGCTTCGGCAAGTGCACCGATCGCCAGCGTATCGGTCGTACAGATGATGGCCGTAATAGTGGGGTCGCGGAGAAGTAGCTCGCGCAGTCCCGCTCGTCCATGCATGACCGAGTAGTTCGCCTTGATGATGCGCGAAGTGTCGAGGGCAATGCCAGCATCTTTCAGCGCTCGCCGGATGCCCACCACGCGCGCACGGGAACGATCGCTTGACGTCTGCGTGTTCGCGATGATTCCAAATTCGCGATGCCCGAGGCCGAGAAGATATCTCGTCATGTCATAGGTGGCGCTCTCGTTGTCAATCCCGATCGCGGGCACGTCGTCGCGGGAATCCGACACATAAGTCGTCAGAAAGGGTATCCCGCTGCGCCTGACTGCCTCGTAGGTCTCTGGCAGGTGCGTATTCCCCACCAAAACGATGCCGTCGACGCCGCGATCGGTCAACGTCCGGACCTCCTGCAGTTCGCGGTCGGAATCGTATTGGGATGCTGCAATCAGAAGTGTGTAGTTGCGCTCGGAGAGGCGGGTTTGCAGGGCCTCAATGCCTTCCGCAAAGATGCTCGTGCGCAAGGTGGGAACCACGATGCCGACCGTGCGGGTCTTGCGGGACATCAACGCCCGCGCAGCGTTGTCGGGTTTGTAGGCCAAGGCTTCAATCGCCTTCTGCACCTTCTCACGAAGCGCAGACCGCACGATCTCCGGATGATTGAGCACGCGCGATACGGTGGCTGGCGACACCTCAGCCATACGGGCCACTTCTTCAATCCTCACCTTGCCGTTACCCACTGCTTTGGCTTTCGATCGCTGACTGCTTGGCATGTTTTTGCGGTGCAAAGGTTACAAAGGGAAGATCGGCGGCACGGCTGGTGCCGGCGTTTCCGGGATGAGGCGAAGCAGGGCGGACAGCGTTTACCCTGCCGGCAGAGTCCTTGACAATCGCCTTCGTCGAGCAGAATATACCTGAAAGCGCTTTCAGTACTACGGGCGATTTCCATCTCCCAGGGTAGCGCTACAAACGATGACGGTGCCGAAAGCTGGCGTAGCCTGTCTGCCCTAAAGGCCCACGATCATCGGTGCAAGGCCGCAATCCAATTACATGTGGCACTCAGGAGACAAAGATGAACGCAAGGCATGGAGAAACCACGCCGGCAGGTGTCGTCGGCGTAACAGCAGTGTTGGACAGATGTACTGGAGCGCGAGCGTCGCTCGCATTCGGCAGACATTTTCGCAAGAATTGTGATCAACGTCTTGCGCGTCGCCGCGTGCGATACGGCCTTTTCAGGGCCATTGTCGCGGGTGCTGTCGCTTTCTGCGGGTTCGGAATCACTGAAAGCGCGTTCAGCGAAACCGTCAACTGGCGTCAGTTTGCGGGTACCACCATTACGTGGGCGTACGACATCCATCCGTATGCGGATGCGGTTGTGGCCCAGTTGCCCGAGTTCGAGAAGCTTACCGGCATCAAGGTAAAACCTGAACTCTATCCGGACGACACTTACTGGAACAAGCTGACGGTTCAACTCACGACCAAATCTCCTGCCTGGGATGTCGTTGGCACGGGGATCCAGCCTGAGTGGGATCTCACGCCCGCTGGACTGCTGGAGCCGCTGAACAAATACCTCGCCGATCCGAAGCTGACCGACGCCAGCTACGATTACAACGACTTCTTCCCGGCCTTGCGCAGCGCCCTCACGTGGACAATCAAGGACGGCCAGATCGCTACACCCGGTACAGGCGACATCTGGGCGATCCCGCATGCTTTCGAGAACATCCAGCTTCTCTATCGGAAGGATATCCTGGACAAGTATCACATCAAGGTCCCGCAGACTCCGCAGGAGATGGTAGCGGCCTGCACCGCATTGAAGGCGGCTGATCCGGCCATCACGCCGCTGGCGGTCCGTGGTGTCCGTTTCTGGAGCAGCATCCATACTGCCCCGATTTCCATTGCCGCATCGTACGGCGTTCGTGATTTCATCCAGAAGGGTGACAAGCTCGACACCGGTCTGGATTCGCCGGCGTCGGTCCAGTTCCAGAAGGACTACGTGGCGATGATCAAGATCTGCGCGGCGCCGTCCTTTGCGAATGACAACTGGTACCAGGTCGTCGACGGAATTTCCACAGGACGTACCGCCATGGCGATTGATTCCAACATGTTCGGCTTCTGGAACGACGTCGCAGGGAAGTCCTCAAGCGGTCAGATCGCTTTCGCGCCGCCACTGCACGCCCCGGGTGCGAAGAGCTTCCAGTCGAACATCTGGATCTGGTCACTGGCAATCAATGCTGCGTCGAAGAACAAGGGGGCAGCGTGGCTCTTCGTGCAGTGGGCAACGTCAAAGCAGGTGGACCTCAACGGCGCGCTGGCGGGCAAGCTGGTCAATCCGCCGCGTGTCTCGACGTGGAACGACAAGGCATGGCTGGCTTATGCGAGCCAGCCCCAATTTAACAACTTCGTCGATACCTTCAAGGAGGTGCAGCAGCGCGCGTCCTTGCTCTTTACGCCGCGCGTAGGATTCAGCACGGCAATGAACGACTGGGCCGTGGCCATGCAGAAAATGGTCAACGGTGCCAACGTCAATGACACGATGCGTGCGCTCGCAAAGGACATCCAGGCGAATCTCTAGCTGAGAGGCGGGTAGTAACTTCCGTTACGCAAAGCCTGCGTCGTGGCTCGCGAAGCTGCGATGCAGGACTTTCTCAGGACAGACATTCAGGGAAAGAAACATGTACGAGGTTCAACAGATGTCTCGCGCAACAACATTTGCTTCACGAGAGCTCGCCAGAGAGCCGGCAGAGCCGGTTGGTCGCCGATCTGCCGACTGGTTCAGTCTGGTGGCCGTAAGCCCCGCCGTCATCATCCTGGTGGCTTTTCTGTTTCTGTTCTTTTACGGGGTGTACCAGTCACTCACCAATCTGAGATTCGGGGTGCCTGTTATGCACTTCGTCGGCTTGAGGAACTACGCGGTGCTGCTCCAGAGTGCAGACTTCTGGAACAACCTACGAGTCACGTTGACGTATGCGTTCGCCTGCGTGTCGCTCGAAGCCGTAATCGGACTTGCCATCGCAAGGCTCTTTGCGTCTGAGGTGCTGCTCGCACGCGTGCTGAGACCAATGGTGTTGCTGCCGCTGGTGTTACCGCCGATGAGCGTCGCACTGATGTGGACCACCATGATGAACCCCCAGGCAGGCATCCTGAACTACCTGCTCTCTCTTATGGGCCTGGGGCCATTCGCCTGGATATCAAGTGAAAGTTCGGCGCTTGCGTCGGTCGTCCTGATCGACGTCTGGACGTTCACGCCATTTTTCACGCTGATCATCTTTGCCGGGCTTCAGGGGATTACGGACGATATCCGGGAAGCGGCCCGCATCAATGGGGCAAAGGCCTGGAGCATCTTCTACCGGATCGAGTTGCCGCTGGTGGCACCCTACATTCTGGTCGCTGCCCTGTTCCGGCTGATTGAATCCCTGACGCAGTTCGACATCATCTTTGGGACCACGCAGGGTGGGCCCGGCGACAGTACGGCAGCGCTCTCTGTGCAGGCATACATTACGGCGTTCCAGGACATGAACTTCGGTCGTGGCGCAGCGCTGATGGTGGTGAACTGGCTCGTCGTGCTTGCCAGCGCGATGCTGCTGGCGAAACTGTGGCGGGCGGTCCGCCGTCGCGTGAGCTGAGGAGTTGATCCCATGACTATCCATCGCTCGTACGGTATCCGTTTCGGCCTCAATCTGCTCGTGCTGGGTGGTGCAGCGATCATTGCCTTTCCGATTGTCTGGATCGTGCTGATGTCGCTCAAGACGCAGGGGCAGGTCATGGCCTGGCCGCCGCAGTTCGTTTTTCAACCCACGCTTGAAAACTTCCGCGTGCTGTTCGACGCAGCGCAGTCCGGCGCGACGAGCTATGGCTCGCTGAAGGTCGACTTCCTGCATCCGGTGATCAACAGTGTGGTCATTGCCCTCGGTTCGGTGATCGTTTCCCTGCTGGCAGGCGTCCCCGCGGGATATGTGCTCGCGCGCAAGGACATTCCGTTCAAGGAAGACATTGCGTTTTTCATCCTGGGATTCCGGTTCGCTCCAGTCCTTCTGGTGGTCATTCCGCTCTTCAACGTGTTCCAGGCGATCGGCCTATACGACACGTATCTCGGGATGATCTGGGTCTATCAGGTCATCACGCTGCCCATGATCGTGTGGTTAAGCCGCTCGTATATCGAAGATATCCCAAAAGATATCGAGGAAGCGGCTGCGATGGACGGGGCGAAGCCTGCGCGTGTGGTGCTGCATATCGTGTTGCCGCTGCTTAAGCCCGGGCTGATTGGAGCGTCGTTACTGGTATTCCTGCTTGCGTGGCACAACTTTGCGCTCGGGTTGATGTTGAGTTCCGACAAGGCACCGGTCACGGTGGCGCTGCTGAAGCTGCTGAATCCCGGCCTTCAGTTCTATCCGGTGATGGCCGCGGGCCTCGTCGTGACCATGGCAGTCCCGGTCATTCTCATCCTGCTTGGCCAGAAGCACCTCGAACGTGGCCTGACGATGGGAGCCGTGAAATGAATGCGACCCCCCGTCCTCTCATGTTCTTCGGAACCACAAATCTCGACTTATGCTTTGAAGTCGAGCACCTGCCTGCGGCAGGCGAATCGGTCATGGGCACGCTCGCCCGCTACGCAGGCGGCAAGGGGGCCAATCAGGCGGTCGCCGCTGCCAGGCTTGGCGCTGCGCCACGATTCTTTACGCGAATCGGTGGCGACGAGGCGGGAGACTTCCTGCTGCGCTCGCTGGAAGAGGCTGGCGTGATCGTGGATGCAGTCGAGATCGCGTCGGGAGAACCGTCCGGATCCGCACTCGTGGCAGTAGGCAATGACGGCAGCAACGTGGTCATCATCGACCCGGGTGCAAACCGGCACATCACGGTTGCGAGTATCAGCCATGGCGCGAGTTTCATCTCGCGGGATACCGTTGTCGTCGCAGAGATGGGACTGCCACTGCCGGCTCTCGAATACCTGTTCTCGCTAAAACGTGAAGTTCCGTTCACGCTCGTCTTCAACCCTGCGCCCGTGCAATCGGGTATGAGCCGGGATGCATGGCGGGCCGTCGATATCGTCACGCCGAATGCAGCGGAGGCGTCGGAGCTCACGGGCATTCACGTCGTGGACGATAAAACGGCGCGAAGCGCCGCCACTGCGCTGCTCGAACTGGGTCCCCGCGCTGTCGTGATCACGCTGGGCGAACAGGGTTCCTGGTATGCCGATATCGAACAATCCTTCGGGATGCCGGCGTTCCCCGTACAGGCGGTCGATACAACCGGTGCCGGGGACGCCTTTACCGGTGGCCTTGCGGCAGCGATCGCAATGGGACGTCCGATTCGTAGTGCGATTTGCCGGGCCATGGCTGTCGCGGCGATCTCGGTCACACGCCACGGCGCACAGATCGCGATGCCCTCGGCTCGCGAAGTCGACGACTTTTTGCAACCCATCATGTCACTGGAGTCGTAATGTCCGCACCATTTTCCCTATCAAGCCGAACCGTACTCGTGACCGGCGCCGGCGGCGGCATCGGCGCTGCCATCACATCGGCCTTCCATCAGGCGGGCGCGCGGGTCGTGGCCACCGATACGAACCTCGATGCCTTACGCACAATCCTCGCGCGCAGCCCGGAACTCGAGGGCGTCGTTCCGATGGCGATGGATGTGACCGACGAGGCGGACGTTGCAAATGTCATTGACGAAGTGACTGAACGCTTCGGCCCGCTTCAAGTCCTGGTGAATAACGCCGGCGTGAAATCGGCGGAGCCTTTGCTGACGGGAGATAACGAAAAAACGAAGCGAACGCTCGAGATCAATGCGAACGCGATCCTTCTCTGCTCGAAACTTGTCGTGGCGAGATCCATGCGTCAAGGGGGCGGTCGCATCATCAACATCGGCTCCTCCCTGTCATCGCAGGGCGCTGTATTCAACTATCAGGCGGGCGGCGCTGACTACTGCCTGTCGAAGGCAGTGGTGCATGACCTGACGAAGCTGCTCGCGTATGAATGCGCACCGCTCGGAATCAACGTCAATGGCATCGCGCCAGGCATCATCGATACGCCGATGCACGGGCGTCCGCGGGAAGAGACCGAGGCACGACACAGCGGACGCATTCCTCTCGGCCGTGTCGGCATACCGCAGGACATCTCGGGCCTGGCGCTTTTCCTTGCGAGCCCGGCAGCCGATTACATCACCGGGCAGATCATCCATGTGAACGGTGGGATGCTGATGAATGGATAAGCAAATGCAAATGCGGGCCTGGCCGCGCATCCGTGGCGTTGTCTCGGATCTCGATGGCGTTGTCTATCGCGGAAAACAGGCGATCAAAGAATCGATCGAGGCTTTTCAAGGGTGGCGCAGGCTCGGCGTGCCGTTCTGCTTCGTCACGAACAATTCGACGCACACCGAGGCTGACGTGGTGAAAAAGCTTGCGGACATGGGACTTCCGATCGAGTCGCAGGAGGTGGTCACGTCCGCTGGCGAGACAGCGCGCCTGCTTCGCACCATGTGGCCGGAAGGGACACCAGTGTATGTGATCGGTGCAGAGTCGCTCACGAACGCGGTTGCCGGGGCAGGTATGAACATCACCGACCGTTCGCCAGCAGCGGTGATCATGGGACTAGACCGCGCGATTTCGCACGAGAAGATGCGCGTTGCGGTACGGGCCATCCTGGACGGTGCCACATTGATTGGAACGAACCCGGACCTGTTGTTGCCCACGGCCCAGGGATTCGAGCCGGGGGCGGGAGCACAGCTGACTGCCGTGGCGGTGGCGGCACGGGTAAAGCCCATCATTGTGGGCAAGCCGGAGACGCACATGATTGAAGCAGCGCTGGCTCGCCTGGGCACAGCGCGCGAGGAAACCATCATGGTCGGCGACCAGATTCCCACCGATATCCAGGCGGGCAAGCGCGCCGGGTTGTGCTCGGTGCTCGTTATGACGGGTGTCCCAGCCGTCGAAGATCCCGTGCTTTTGCCGCCCGATTTTGTCGTTCAAAGCCTGCGGGATATTCCTGTCTTCAACGAGAACGCACTGGGAGCGAGTCATGGCTGAAGTTCAACTCGAAAGTGTCCGGAAGAGCTATGGTGGGATGGAGATTCTCCACGACATCGATCTGTCGATCCGCCACGGCGAATTCGTTGTCTTCGTGGGTCCGTCGGGATCAGGCAAGTCGACGCTGTTGCGCATGATCGGGGGCCTCGAGCAGATCACCGGCGGACGGCTTTCCATCGATAACCAGGTGGTCAATCATCTCGACGCGGCTGATCGAAATCTCGGCATGGTGTTTCAGAGCTACGCCCTTTACCCGCATCTAAGCGTGCGGGACAACCTGGCATTTCCGCTGCGCATGGCGAAGGTGCCTCGTGACGCGATCGGGCCGCGGGTTGAAGAAGTCGCCGGCATGCTTCAGATCGCGCACCTGCTCGATCGTCGGCCAAAGCAGCTCTCGGGCGGTCAGCGCCAGCGTGTGGCGATCGGGCGCGCCATCGTCAGGGAGCCCAAGGTCTTTCTCTTTGACGAGCCGCTGTCGAACCTCGATACGGAGCTTCGCGTGCAGATGCGTGTGCAGATCGCGAAGCTGCACCGTGAACTCGGCAACACGATGATCTATGTCACCCATGATCAGGTCGAGGCAATGACCATGGCCGACAAGATCGTTGTGCTTCGGAACGGCCATATCGAGCAGGTCGGAACGCCGCACGAGCTTTATCATCAGCCCAGCTCACAGTTTGTGGCCGGATTCATCGGGTCCCCGCGTATGAATTTTCTCAAGGCAGCCTGTGTGAACACGGGCCCCGGAGGGGTGACCGTGAGTCTGAGCAGCGCGGCCCCGGTCGTGTTGCCGGTCGAGGCGGACGGTGTTTCACCCGGTCAAGCTGTCACGGTCGGCGTGCGTCCGGATGACTTCACCGCGCCAACCAGTGACCACGATCAGCTGCGCGTGGAGCTCGATGTCGACTTTGTCGAACATCTCGGCAACGCGACTTATCTCTATGGAACAGTGGGCGGTGAGGCACTTGTTGCACGAGCCCCCGCGGAAGGAAACTTCGCAGCTCCAATGGGGCGAGTCGCGCTGTCAGTTGCGAAGGGCGATTGCCACCTCTTTGACGCAAGCGGGCAAGCGTTGCGGCGCAGGAATGTCCCACGGGCGTGGAATTGACGTGTCTGGTTGCAGGCGAAGGCGGCGGTATGGTCAGAACCGTTGTCGCGCGGCGGACGTACGGCCAGTGGCTGGAGAGAGCAATGGCGGATGCTGAGAGGTCGCTTCGTGCAATGGTGGAACACTGGCTCGCACCGGACCCCTCGGGCCGGGTGCGGGTCAAGCGATTCAGCCATCGACGCACCGCGCAGGCGCGTTACGTGTGCGTCGAGACAGTAAGAACGGGGCAGTTGGTAGAGATGTTTTTCTTTCGCCACGGCGACGGCACCTGGCACGTCTTTCCGCCTCCGCGAGAGCGGCCCGCTATGCGCGTCGCTGGACAGTACGCATATCTCTAAAATGAGCGCTTAGCGTTCTCCACAACGAACTGATTAATCAAGTATCGTTTGTCTTGAAATATGCACTACTAATCTATTGGCATTGGACGAAACTCAAATGACATCGCCATCTGGAAATGATGCAGTGGCCATCATCGCCACATTGGACACCAAGGGTGCCGAGGTAGCTTTTGTGTCGAAAGCACTGGGGCGGCTCGGTCGATCCTGTCGGATTTTCGATATCGGTACCGCCGGACCGTACGCGCGTGAGCTACTTCCTGATGAGAAAGGCAATGATCAATCGAATGGTCAGCGGAAGTCCGCATCCGGCATGCTGGCCAGAATTGCGGGATTGGTCCGCGACGAACTTGAGATGCGAACGAAGTCCGGTGAAGTGACGGCGGTTCTTGGCATCGCCGGAGGCAAGGGCAGCGCAGCGTTCGGGGCGATCGCGGGTGATCTTCCGTATGGCTTTCCCCGCATTCTTGTATCAAGCGCGCGGCCCGCACTTTTGGCGGAACTGGCCCGTCAGAGTGACATCCTGTTTTATCCGACGCTTGTCGATCTGTTCGGCATTAACGACTTCACAGAACGTGTGCTGAACAACGCAGTAAATGCGATCGCGGCGATGCGTTTTCAGCCCGCCCGTCGACGCGCCCGGAAAGTGGTTGCCATCACGGCGTTCGGCGTGACAACGCCGGCTGCCTCCGCCTGTGTTGCCCAGCTTCGAAACTCAGGCGTCGATTCGATCGTATTTCCCGCGAACGGTGCGGGTGGACGGACGATGGAAAAGCTGGTGCGCGCTGGCGAATTCGATGGCGTCATTGACCTCACGACCACGGAGCTCGCGGACGAGCTGGTGGGGGGGGCGGCGAGTGCCGGGCCGGAACGACTGACGGCGGCAACCGAGTCAGGCGTTCCACAGCTGGTTGCGCCTGGTGCTGTCGACATGGTGAATTTTGGCGCGCCAGACACTGTGCCGGCGCAGTTCGAAGGGCGAACCTTCTACTCACATACGCCATTTACCACGCTCATGCGCACGACGGCACAAGAGAACAGGGAGATTGGGCGCATTACTGGTTGCAAAATCGCCAGGGCAAAAGGACCTACCTGTGTCCTGTGGCCGCGCCGCGGTGTGTCCGATTACGACCGCGAAGGTGAGGCATTCTTTGATCCGCCTGCAGATCGCGCATGGTTTCAGGGCGTCCGCGAGGCGCTTCCGCCGGCCATTCCCGCGATCGAGATCGATTGCCACATCAATGACCCTGCATTTGCGCACGCCGCAGTGTCGTGGATGACTAAACAGCTTAACCAGGAAGTCCGGCCATGAAAATGTTTACCCGTACGTCAATTCGCGACGGCTTGCTCCGACAGGTCGCTGAAGGCAGACCAGTCCTTGCGGCGGGAAGCAGCTGTGGTCTGGTTGCGAAATGTGCGGCTTTGGGTGGGGCCGACCTGCTGGTCGTGTACAGCACCGGTCTTTCCAGATTGATGGGGTTGCCAACGAGCCGTATCGGCGACTCGAATGCCAGGACGGTCGAACTTGCCTCGGAGATTCGCAACGTCGTGGCCGACGTACCGGTGATCGGCGGGGTGGAGGCGTGGGACCCGCTGCGGCTCGATCTCGACGCGTTGCTGGATCGCTTCTGGCAGGCGGGATTTTCCGGGGTGATCAACTACCCGACCATCTCGACGATGGGCGAGACGTGGCGAAATCGCCGTGGCCGCGTGGGCCTGGGATTCGAGCGCGAACTGGAGATGATTTCGCTCGCACGGCGCAAGGATATCTTCACGATGGCCTACGTGGCCACTGCGTCGGACGCGAGAAGCATGGCCGAAGCGGGGGCGGACTGCATCGTTCCGCACGTTGGTGCGACGCGAGGTGGGCTTGCAGGGCACGAAGGAGGCCAGAACATTGCCACGGCTGTCCAGCGGATCAACGAGATCAATTCCGCAGCGCTTGCGGTTCGCGACGACGTCATCCTGCTCGCCCACGGTGGGGCGGTCGCCGAACCGGAAGATACGCAGGAAGTCTATCGATCAACGAAATGCGTTGGTTTTGTCGGCGCATCTTCCATTGAACGAATCCCGATCGAGCGAGCAGTGAAGGCCGCAGCCGAGGCATTCAAGGCGGTGTCGCTGGACGAACGCCTTACCTGAGCAACCCGATCTACTGTTTACATCCGAGCCCGTCATGATGAGCAATTCAACAACGTTACGTCAGATACAGACTCCATCAAAGTCAGCGCCGCAGAAGGAGGAGGATGTCGATCTCCTTGTCATCGGTAGTGGCGCTGCTGGCCTGTCTGCGGCCCTGTTCGCCGCAAAGCAGGGACTCAGCGTGCTCGTCTGCGAGAAATCGCAACGCCTTGGCGGCACTACGGCGTTGTCCAACGGCATGATCTGGATTCCATGCTCGCAGCAGGCAGTCAAGGCTGGCATCAAGGACTCACTAGACCAGGCGCGCACATATCTGAAAGGGGAGCTGGGCCAGTTCTATCGTCCGGACTTCATCGAAGCCTTGCTGAACGACGGCCCGGAGGCGATTTCGGAGCTGGAGAAGGATACCGAGGTACGCTTCGCACTTGCTGCTGCACCTGACTATCATTCTGCCCGGCCGGGAGGTGTCGACAAGGGACGTGCGTTGTCCCCCGTCCCGTTTGATGGTCGGCGGCTCAAGGATGATTTTGAACTCATCGGCGATCCGATCCGCGTTGTGCTCGGTGGCATGATGATCTCGTCCAGCGAGATCAACAACTTCCTCAGTCCGTTCCGGTCTCTGAAGGCCCTCCGGCACGTGCTTCGCAGAGTGAGTCGCTATTCGGCCGACCGCATGCGCTTTCGTCGCGGGACCGAACTGAGTGGCGGCAACGCGCTGATCGCGCGATTCCTCGTCAGTCTGCGTCAGCGGCAGGTCACCATCTGGACCAGTGCATCGCTGCGCGAACTCATCATCAGGAATGGTCGTGCGATCGGTGGCGTCGTGGAGGGGCCGTCTGGCGCTGTCAAGGTCAACGCGCGGTACGGCGTTGTGTTAGCCACCGGTGGATTCGCCAGGAATCCGGTGCTCAGATCCGAACTTAGCGGCCTTCACCCCCACGAGCAGACTCTGACGCATCCTGACGTAACCGGGGATGGCATCAACCTGGCTCTCCAGGCTGGCGCCTCAGTTGATACTGAGGTGCGCAGCGCGGGTTTCTGGACCCCAGTGTCGCTGCTCGGTGAAAACGGGAAGCAGCAAACTGTCCCCTATGGCTGGCTGGACCGCGGGCGGCCCGGGGTCATTGCGGTTGGGCCCGATGGGCGCCGGTTCGTCAACGAGTCGAACTCATACCACGACATCTGTCTCGCAATGTTCGACCATGGCTACCCGAAAGATGATCGGTTCTTCTTCATCTGCGATCACGATTTCATCCTGAAGCGGGGAATGGGCCATATCCTGCCTTGGCCGTGGACACTTGCCCTCCGCAAATACGAGCAGCGCGGATACATCCAGACCGGTTCGACTATCAATGATCTTGCTTTGCAGATTGGAATTGAGCCAAATGTCCTCCAGGCGACGGTTGATCAGCACAACCACAACGCCAGCAGAGGCATCGACCCAGACTTTCAGCGAGGCGAGTCAGCGTTCAACCGGACACTGGGCGATCCAGCCGTTGGCACGAAAAACCCGAATCTCGGGCCGATACAGAAAGCACCCTTCATCGCCCTGCGTATTTTGCCGGCCACCCTCGGTACCGCGGTGGGGCTGAAGACCGATACCGACGGCCGGGTGCTGTCTGTCGAAGGCTGGCCAATTGATGGACTGTTTGCATGTGGGAACGACATGACGTCCCCAATGCGCGGAATCTATCCCGGCGCTGGCATTACGATCGGACCGGCTATCGTGTTTGCGTACCGGGTAATAAATGCAATCGTTCGGCAAAGGGAAACGGGCCATGAGAGCCCAAGTCCGGACGATGCGCAGCTTCAGAATCATGTGGTTCGATGAGCTCTACCACCTCTCATCTGTTACTGAAGATGAGGAAAGGAACCTCATGGTGAATCCACGTGGTCGATCTGTCCAGATCGAATCTGTACTGGAGGCTCATTCATGTCGAAAGTCAATCCTGCAAAACCGGATGGACTGTCAGCGTCAGATTGGGAGATTCTCGCGCAGGGGTTGAATGCTCTGCTGCGTGAACGAACTGTCGCTTACCAGATAGCAGTCAGCATTGCTGTCGCGCGCGGTTTTGTCCGACCCGAGGTCGGTGATTTCGGGTTGCCGGATATCCTTCGGCTCAGCAGGGCGATCTAGTCGACTGCGTCATTGAAATGGCACTGGTCGAATTCGTCGTGATGGATCATCGTATTTCCATTTGATCGGCTTGGGATTCTTGTTGTGCTCGCGGATGTAGCGCATCAGCTTGCGGTCCAAATCCTTCACCGTGGTGAAGATGCCTCGCACAATTACATCGCGCTGGATGCGCGAGAACCAGTTTTCGACCTGATTCAGCCAAGAGGTATAGGTTGGCGTGTAATGCAACCGCACGTTGCGGTGTTGTCGCAAGAATTCGTGCACGCGCGGTGTCTTGTGGCTGCTGACGTTTTCGCAGATCACATGGATCTCTTGTTTGGGCCGCTGGCTGGCGATAACGTCGGTGAGGAAGGCCACGAACTGTTTGCTGGTATGGCGCGGTGCGGCCTTGCCGATGACTTCCCCGGTTGCCGTATTGAGCGCAGCGAACAGGCTAAGCGTGCCGTTACGTTTGTATTCGAAGCCATGGCTCTCGACGCGCCCTGGCGACAGCGGTAGCATCCGATCCTTACGATCCAGAGCTTGAATTGCCGTCTTCTCGTCCACGCAGAACACCACCGCATGTGCGGGCGGGTTCAGATACAGGCCGATAACGTCTGCAGCCTTGGTCTCGAAGTCAGGGTCGTTTGAGACCATATGCGTATCGAGTCGATGGGGGCGCACGCCGTGCTTGCGCCAGATGCGCTGTACCGTCGAGGCGCCTACATCGCCCAGAGCCGCCGCAAGCTTATAGCTGCTCCAATGCGTCGAGCCGTCCGAGGGCCGGTGCTTAAGCGTGAGATTCAGAACCCGCGCCTCGAGCTTTTCAGGCGGATGCACAGGAGCTCGTCCCGGATGGCGCGCGTACAGGCCTGCCAACCGCTCCGCCAAAAACCGACTCGACCAACGAGTAATGAAGCGCGAGTCACATCGCAGCCGCTGCATGATCGCCTCACGTGCTTCGCCTTCATCAAGCATCAAGATCAGCCGTGCACGCCGCGCGTCCGCTGCGCGCACCGTTTGGCTACGAGTTGCTGACAGCAATTGTTTGCGCTCAAGCGTGGTCAAATTCATCTTTTCCATGCGTTTCATTGGATACCAAATAAGGTGCTTTTTCAATGACGCAATGGACTAGTGTTGGAAGTCCGACTTAGCAAAACCATCATCGCGCATATTTCTCGCATGCATGCATCCGTTACGTGAATCAGTGTTATCCAAACAATCGATTTTGTAGTCGACACGGAAATGCCGCATAGTGCGTCCCGCAATGCACAGTACAGCCACCCACTATCCGCGCCATGAACGCAAATTTGCATGAGCTGCCTGAACGCAACTGGCGCGTCCGGCGCAAATATTGCTCTCCGAGTACCCTTTACCATCGGAGCCGTGATCCTCTTTATGAGAATGGGCCCGCTAACCCGCAACATCCGACCTGAAGCTCGGTGTACACCGCCCTCCGCACAGATAAATCGTTGTCAGCACAATTTGGTAGCGACCACGGATTTTTCCTTTGGCTCCAGCGGCCCAATTTCTCTTCGAAACTATTCGAAAACATTTTGAGATTTACGACATTATATTTTTTTAGGAAATTATTGTGCACCGAAAATTATTTAGCTCGTCTACCCACTCATATCTATCTTGACTTCGACCGGTCCATGGTTCATACGCCGGGGCCATTCGTCACTCGTGGCGGTCGACGTGTGAGTGATTCTAAAATGGCGATTGAAGTCAGTATGACATTGACAAGCACTCTGTTGTGCGTCTACGAGAACGTGCTCCTTCAAACGTGGTCGCGTCTTGGGGGGCGACACCGAACGCCTTGAGCGCTGAGAACTCCGGCACGCGAAGTTGGGCGCGAAGTTCATTGTCTCGACGCGCAGGCTTTGCGCAATATCGGGCTCTATAAATACCCGCGATTTGGTGCGATCGGTGTATGCATCTTCTCGGACTCCGTCTTTCGGAAACCGAGCAAATATCGCACTCCGAAATTAAACATCCCAGATATGGGAATTTTTGGATTGGTCCCTTATGCAAGCTGTCGTCTTCGGCGACTGTGCCGGGTGGCTCCATCCCGCCCCAGGACAGCACGGTGTCGTGCTGTGCAATGCGTTTGGCTACGACGAACTATGCACGCATCGTGCGTGGTTACAGTTGGCCGAAAGACTGGCCGCGCAGCAAATGCCCACGCTGCGTTTCGACTATCCGGGAACCGGCAATTCACTACATGTTGAAGAGGATCCGGATCGCGTCGACGCATGGATCGGCAGCATAGCCGATGCGCTCGGATACCTGCGCACGGTATCTGGCGTACAGCGCGTCTCGCTATGCGGGTTCCGGCTAGGCGCGATGCTCGCCACGCTTGCCGCCGAACGGTTGTCCTGCATTGATGGACTCGTGCTGCTCGCCCCCGTGCTGTCCGGGAAAAAATACCTGCGCGAACTCCATGCGCACCATCAACGCTGGCTCAGCGCACGCGCCCTTAACAGAATGTACACGGCGCCAGACAACATGAGCACGGTCAGCGCGTTAGGCTTCGGGCTTCATGGTGACGACATCGACAGACTCGCGGCGATCGATCTGCGCAACGACAGAACAGCATCCGTACGACGCGTACTCCTGCTCGAGGCGAACGACCGCGAAAGCGGTGACGCATTGAGCGCACGATATGATGCGTATGGCGCCGCCGTCGAGCGTGCGCCGTTCGATGAACTTGATGACTTCCTCGTCGAGGCACGCTTCAGCAAGCTTCCGGCTCGTGCGTTCGCGACCGTATCGGCATGGCTCGCGGGCGACGTCGACGGAAATGGCGATATCGACGCTTCGGCAGCTTCTCAGCGCATACTGAATCAGTCCGTGTTACTCGCCATACCCGTCGCTCCCACATTGGCCGGTCCAAATTTCACGGAGCAGCCAGTTTCTGTCGGCGCATGCTTCGGCGTGTACTGCCGCCCGCGCGACGCTCTCGAAAATGCTCCCGCGGTGCTGTTCCCAAACACGGCCGCGAACCACAACATCGGCGACGGCCGCTGCTTCGTGCTGTTCGCCCGCCGGCTCGCCGCAATAGGTATCGCGTCGCTGCGAATGGATCTGGCCGGTCTCGGCGACAGCGCCCCAGAAGAATGCACTATTACAGCGGAGTCGCTCCATTCGCAAGACGCATGTGCCGATGTGATCGCCGGCGCGAACTGGCTGCTCGAACAGGGCTACGCGACAGTCGTTACATTCGGTATCTGTAGCGGTGCTTTCGTTGGCCTGCATGCGTGCGCGGCGCACCCGCAAATCGTCGGCGCGTTCGGCGTGAATCTTCAGCAGTTCATGTGGCAAGACGACCAGCGGGTGCGAAACAGCAGCGCTATGGCGTCGAACCGGACGCTGCGGCAAGCCGCGCTTAGCGCAGACAAATGGAAGCGCGTCTGGGGCGACAAGGCATCGCTCGCTAGCGTGGCACATGGGCTCGCGGCGCGGGCGACACGCCGTTTGGAGCGTCGCGTCGCCGATTTGATGGACGCGATCATCGGTTGGTCGTTCTCGCCGAACAATGCTCGCCGACTCCTCGAACTTCTCCATGCGAAAGGTGCCGAAGTGCGGCTGCTATACGGTGAGTTCGATCACGGTATCGACGAATTAAAGCTGCAGTTCGGCGCAAATCTTCGTGGTCTTAGGCGGCTCCCGCACGTACGTGTTGCGATGTTGCCAATAGACGATCACTCGCTGTTCACGCGCGCCGCGCGCGAGGCTGCCATGAGTGATGCGCAGCGGTGGTTGCTCGAACGGTTCTGCAGCCTGCCAGATACTTCGTCTGATGCACCCCACTCGCCGCAATTGAAGATGGTGCCCACGCCGACTGGCTAGCCGTAGCCCGTTCCACGAGTTTCGACAGCCTCTTCACTGCACATAATGGTATCCAAATGAAAAAAACGCTGCGTCGTATCATTTGCGAATCGGTTCACTTGCGCGGATCGCCTGAGACGCTCAGCGATGAAGCCGACTTGTACGCGGCCGGACTCGAATCCATAGCGACTGTCCATCTGATGCTTGCGATCGAAGAAACCTTTGAAGTCACGATTCCCGACGAGATGCTCGCCCGACAGTTGTTCTCGAGTATCAACTCGATGGCCGACGCGATCTCACAGCTACAAAAACAAAAGGTGACGGTATGAACGCGCAGCTTGCCCACGAAGCGGCACTGCGGGTCGCCCGGATAGCCGCCGAGAATGCGCACGCAGTCGATCGCGATGCACGCTTCCCGGCCGAGGCTATCGACGCACTGCGAAAGGAGCGTCTCCTGTCCGCATTGGTCCCAGCGAGTTCCGGCGGCGCCGGTCTAACGCTGACCGAAGTCGCGTCAGTCTGCGAAATCATCGCGCAAGGCTGCGCGTCCACTGCGATGATCTACGCAATGCATTTGACCCAGGCGGCATGCGTGATCTCGCATTGCCGCGACCGGCCGTGGCAGCTCGCTTTTGTCGAGAGGCTGGCCCGTGAGCAGTTGCTGCTCGGATCGGCGACCTCCGAGGCGACAACCGGTGGAGGTCTGCGCGCCAGTACGTGCGCAGTACAGTATGACGGCCAACGGTTCCGCATCGAGAAGGACGCGCCCACGATCTCGTATGGCGCTTACGCCGACGCCATTCTCATTACCGCGCGCCGTGCGGATGACTCGCCGCCCTCGGATCAGGTGCTAATTGTCGCGTCGCGCGCCCAACTCGCACTAGAGCCGCAAGGCATCTGGGACGCGCTTGGTATGCGAGGCACCTGTAGCTCGGGATTTCGTCTCGTTGCGAACGGTGATGAAGAGCAGATTCTGCTCCCTCCATTCCGCGACATCGCCAACCGCACGATGCAGCCGGTATCGCATACGTTGTGGGCCGCCGTGTGGACAGGCATCGCGACCGATGCGCTGCGGCGCGCAAACGAGTACTGCCGCGCTCAGTCGCGCACGTTGCCGGATGGCATGTCGCTTGCCAGAGGGCGGCTTGTTCGTGCAACCGAGCAGTTGCAGATGATGAAAGCACGCGTGAGTACTGCACTTGCCGCAGCGCAGACTGTGCATGCAGCCAAGTACGACACAAGCGCAACGGAATTGCCGCTGACCGTTCAACTCGGCTTCATGGCTGATATGAATAGCCTGAAAACCGGCATCTCGTCGGCCGCACTTGGGATCGCACACGAAGCGATGATGATCTGCGGGATCTTTGGATACCGGAATGGCGGCCGTTATAGCATCGGCCGGCATTTGCGCGACCTTTACTCCGCACCTCTAATGATAAATAACGACCGGATTGACCAGAACACCGCCAGCCTGCTGCTTGCGCAGCGCCCGTCACAATTAATAGAGGCATGACATGAGCGCACCTTTCGCATCTTCTGTCCCAGACCATACACGCGGTGATGCCCCCGTATTGGATGTCAAACGGCCGTTGCGCGACCGGTTGATCGCAGCCGGTCTGCTCGTCGACACCGGCGAAAACGGCCTCTATGGACACAACCATATCTACGAAGGCATCGTCGAACGCCTGACCTGGCTGATATCCAGCATGGCTGCGGACCAGCATCCGGAAGTTCTGCGCTTCCCGCCAGCGGTGCCACGCAAGGACTTCGAAGACAGCGAATACCTGAACAACTTTCCGCACCTCGCCGGCACGATTCACGCGTTCTGCGGCGATGAGCGAGACCACCGGCGCCTGTTGCGGGCGCTCAACAACGTGCCATCCGGTCCCGGCGACGAGCGAAGCGACGCCTGGCTAGCCCAGCAAAAGCCAACGCGCGCTGTGCTCACACCCGCTGCGTGCTATCCGGTCTATCCGGTCATCGCGCGACGCGGCCCGCTACCGGAAAATGGACTCACTCTTGACGTGTTGTCGTACTGCTTTCGTCACGAACCTTCTCTAGACCCGACGCGCATGCAAATGTTCAGAATGCGCGAGTATGTGCGGATTGGCTCGCCAGAAGATGTTCAGGCTTTCCGCACGACGTGGATCGAACGCGGCCATGCACTTACAGGGATGTTGCGCCTGCCCGCCGAACTCGACGTTGCGAACGACCCATTCTTCGGCCGCGGCGGCAAGATCGTCGCGGACAGTCAGCGCGCGCAGCAGTTGAAATTCGAACTGCTGATTCCGGTAACGGACCCGCAGCGCAAAACCGCCTGCCTGTCGTTCAACTATCACATGGACCACTTCGGTCGGATATGGAAACTGCGTTGCGCGAATGGCGCCATCGCGCACTCGGCCTGCATCGCATTCGGAATGGAGCGGCTCGCGCTTGCGCTGTTGCATCATCACGGGTGCAACGTCGATGCGTGGCCCGACGACGTGCGTCAACTACTCTGGGGCGATAGTCACGAGCGCATTGCTGCTGAACTAGAATGCTGGCGACAGCCAGCTGACGCACCCGGAAGTGATGTCAATGGCGACGAAAAACAACAAGTCTATTGATGACGCGGAGGCGCTCATCCTGCGGGCAGGTCACGATGATGAAAGCGTCCCGGATGTCCCAGGATCGCCTTCACGCTTGTGGCCGCCGGCGTTTTCCGATGACCGAAATTTGTCGGCAAGGACGAATTCGCTCTCTCACAGTCGCCGGTTCCGTGCGGCGGTCTAATCATGCGCTATTTGTAGGGAATCCAACATCATTGTTCGATAGCCGACGCAAGTGCGCGACGCAATTTGACTGACGCCAATGCGTCATTAGCGTCTGTGCTGGGGGTTCCGGGCGTTTGCGCCACACATGGCCCGGAAGGTGCTTGGAGACGAGTTGCGCGCAGTGAAAGTGCGGTTCATGGTTGCCTGCCGACAGTGGCGCGAGTCGCAGCACTGAAACCCTGGTAACTTTTCGGAAAGGATCGGTCATGTCCAAAATGAAGAAGGTGCTGTGTAACGGTGTGCTGATTGCTATGCTAATCGGGGTGGCGGAAAATGCCGCCGCCGCGTTGGAACATGAGTGCGTTCCGTTCGACGCGTTTAGTGCTGTCTTCTGTTCAATCATTGGGGACGGCGATAAAGGTTAGCAGGCCGCTGAATTACCGCTGAAGCACGTCATCGCGCAGAGTTCGTGAAGCGTTGATAGATGGACCACCACTTGCCCCACGGAGATCATGCGCGGCGCCGACACATTCAGCGAGAGTCTGTTTTCCATGCGCGAGCTGGACGACTTCGTCCCCAAGTCACATCCGTTGCGTTCGATCCGCGTAATGGCGAACGACGCGCTGGCGAGGATAGATCGACTGTTCGCCCAGATGTACGAAGCGGAGATAAAGGGCGGGCGGCCGAGCATCGCTCCAGAGAAGTTGCTGCGGGCCATGCTGATTCAGGTGCTTTTCAGCATCCGCTCCGAGCGCCAACTGATGGAGCAAGTCCAGTACAACCTCTTGTTTCGCTGGTTCATCGGCCTGGCAATGGATGACGAGGTGTGGGTGCCCACGGTCTTTACGAAGAACCGCGAGCGTCTGATTAAGCATGACGCGGTGATCGAATTTTTTAACGAGGTGGTGGCCATCGCCCGGAAGAAGTGCCTGCTCTCGGGTGAACATTTCAGCGTGGACGGCACGCTGATCCAGGCGTGGGCGGGACACAAGAGCTTTGTACGCAAGGACGGCGACGATCAGGACAACGACGGTGGCGGCGCGAGCGACTTCAAGGGCGAGAAGCGCAGCAACGAGACACATCAGTCGAGGACCGACCCAGATGCGCAGCTCTATCGCAAAGGCAAAACGGCCAGCGAATTGCGGTACATGGGTCACACCCTGACCGATAACCGGCACGGCCTGGTGGTCAACGCACGCGTGACACGCGCCGACGGGCATGCCGAGCGTGAAGCGGCCAAGATCATGATCCACGACGCACGGCAAGTGGCAGAGGATCCGAACGTAGAAATCACGTTGGGTGCAGACAAGGGTTACGATGCCCAGGAATTCATCGAGGCGTGCCAACAGATGAACGTCACACCGCACGTGGCGCAAAACACTTCGGGGCTGCGTTCGGCAGTGCCCGATACGATCGCCTCGAGCGTGGGCTATGCCATTTCGCAGCAAAAGCGCAAGTTGATCGAACAAGGCTTCGGCTGGGCCAAGACCGTGGGCCGCATGCGCCAGGTGATGGTGCGTGGCTTGAAGAAGGTGGACCAGATGTTCGTGTTGAACATGGCGGCCTACAACCTCGTGCGCATGCGCTCGCTGGCACAAATGCGCCCATAGTGGCGCATGAAGGCGGCAATGAGGCCAGAAGTCGGCCTCACGGCGCTTAAAAAAGGTGCATTCGCGTTGAAATTGCACAATGCGAAAGATTTAGCAACGGTGGGCGCGTAAATCGAATACGCCCGCTTCCGTCGCGGGTGTATTTCCGCAACCTGCTAATCTAAGCCTCCTAGCCATCGGTCATCAGCGCAGCGCCTTCCTGCACGCCGGCGAACAGCTTGTCGGCCAGCTTCGCCCCACGACCCGGCGTATAGGCATAGCAACAGATCGGGATTCCCGTGCCTGTCATCTGACACCACAGGTAACTCTTCGTCTGTGACTTGCGCCCTTCCTCCTTGAGCATCTGGAATAGAAACGATCACTTTGCGCTGCCAGCGGTGCTGTGAAGCGGGTTGGACCCGCGCGGGGCATACCTGACCTGTCAACTGGAGAACTTGAATCCCGGAAAGCGACTGAGGCCCCTCGCGCGTCTTTCATCGGGGTCCGGGCCATTGGCCCAATATGACCGGTTGTAGTTACGCAGTCCTTCACCTTCTCACATGACGTTGGCAAGGCAACATATTGCGATAGAAGACCCGATGAGCTCTTGCGCTTAACGGGGAAGCCCTTGTAGTTATTTCTGAGCCAGAACACTGATATGTATGGACCGTGTCAAGTGGCCAAATGTGGTTCTCCGAGATTTAACGGGTCAAGGGATGGCGTGAGCCCGGCGTAGCGGACCCTTGACGCGACGTTGGCTTTCCGTGCTATGCATTGGTCGTGAGTGCGGAGTTTGCGCGCTCACGACCAATGCGAGGCGAGACCGTCTCTCTGGCGGTCATCAACAACAGGATGCTTGGGCCAGGACCGGGCGGCTATCCGACGGTTGATCATTCTGATATGCGCGGGTTGGTTACCGCATGACAAACGAAACGTCGGGGAGCTGCCTCAATCTAGTTTCGAGGGTTGTGCTGTTTCCAGTTGCCTCCTAGTCCGTTGAACCAGATGAATTGCACCGGATTCTCCGCGATGGATCGGAGTACTTCCATTTCAATGGGAGTGCCTGCTTATTGTATTGACGTATGTACCGCATGAGCTTTTTGTCGAGATCCCTGGTGCTGGTGAATACGCCACGCGCAATGACGTCGCGCTGGATGCGGGCAAACCAGTTCTCGACCTGATTCAGCCATG
>NZ_JBFRCB010000013.1:0-155638 GCF_040965375.1 Paraburkholderia sp. EG286A | reverse complement strand
CCGTCATGCCTGATGACCATAGCGAGCTGGTCCCACCCCTTCCCATCCCGAACAGGACCGTGAAACAGCTCCACGCCGATGATAGTGCGGATTGCCCGTGTGAAAGTAGGTAATCGTCAGGCTCCTCTACAAGCGAGACCCCGGCCCTAAAAAGCCGGGGTTTTTGCTTTTCCGCTCTCACTATAAGTGAGAGCGTTGTGGGATCGACGCCGAACAAAGTGCTTGACACGATTCGGATGTTCCCCCATAATCATCAGTTCTCTGCGGAGGGGTGCCCGAGTGGCTAAAGGGGGCAGACTGTAAATCTGTTGGCTTACGCCTACGTTGGTTCGAATCCAACCTCCTCCACCAGAATTCAGCTGTAGCAGTGACGGGCCGGTAAAGATTGCGCTAGCAGCTGCGCGATCGAAATGACCGGCGAACCTCGCGGGTGTAGCTCAATGGTAGAGCAGAAGCCTTCCAAGCTTACGACGAGGGTTCGATTCCCTTCACCCGCTCCAGCGAAGCATTAAAGCGGTTCAGAGCAGTTTTCGCCCATGTGGCTCAGTGGTAGAGCACTCCCTTGGTAAGGGAGAGGTCGGCAGTTCGATCCTGCCCATGGGCACCAGCCGGATCTAGCGGGCGTCTAAAGCCCCGCATCGAGCAGGCAGCAGCAAGCCAGTGATTGTTTGCGCGCCCCGCGCAACGTACGGAAAAATCCTCTTAGGAGTCGAAAATGGCCAAGGGTAAGTTTGAGCGGACCAAGCCGCACGTGAACGTGGGCACGATCGGTCACGTTGACCACGGCAAGACCACGCTGACGGCAGCGATCACGACGGTTCTGACCGCCAAGTTCGGCGGCGAAGCGAAGGCGTACGACCAGATCGACGCGGCGCCGGAAGAAAAGGCACGTGGTATTACCATCAACACCGCGCACGTCGAGTACGAAACGGCTAACCGCCACTACGCACACGTCGACTGCCCGGGCCACGCTGACTACGTGAAGAACATGATCACGGGCGCGGCACAGATGGACGGCGCCATCCTGGTGTGCTCGGCCGCTGACGGCCCGATGCCGCAAACGCGTGAGCACATCCTGCTCGCCCGTCAGGTCGGCGTGCCTTACATCATCGTGTTCCTGAACAAGTGCGACATGGTCGACGACGCCGAGCTGCTCGAGCTGGTCGAAATGGAAGTGCGCGAGCTCCTGTCGAAGTACGACTTCCCGGGCGACGACACGCCGATCATCAAGGGTTCGGCCAAGCTGGCGCTGGAAGGCGACAAGGGCGAACTGGGTGAAGTGGCGATCATGAACCTGGCCGACGCACTGGACACGTACATCCCGACGCCGGAGCGCGCAGTTGACGGCGCCTTCCTGATGCCGGTGGAAGACGTGTTCTCGATCTCGGGTCGCGGCACGGTGGTGACGGGTCGCGTTGAGCGCGGCATCGTCAAGGTCGGCGAGGAAATCGAAATCGTCGGTATCAAGCCGACGGTGAAGACGACCTGCACGGGCGTGGAAATGTTCCGCAAGCTGCTCGACCAGGGTCAGGCAGGCGACAACGTGGGTATCCTGCTGCGCGGCACGAAGCGTGAAGACGTGGAGCGTGGCCAGGTGCTGGCCAAGCCGGGTTCGATCACGCCGCACACGCACTTCACGGCTGAAGTGTACGTGCTGAGCAAGGACGAAGGCGGCCGTCACACGCCGTTCTTCAACAACTACCGTCCGCAGTTCTACTTCCGTACGACGGACGTGACGGGCTCGATCGAGCTGCCGAAGGACAAGGAAATGGTCATGCCGGGCGACAACGTGTCGATCACGGTGAAGCTGATCGCTCCGATCGCGATGGAAGAAGGTCTGCGCTTCGCAATCCGCGAAGGTGGCCGTACCGTCGGCGCCGGCGTGGTTGCAAAGATCATCGAGTAAGTTTTTTGCCAGTCTCGTTGATCGACTAAGTGGTTTCGGGGTTGGCGATGCCGCCAACCCCAAAATGGTTTAGGGGTATAGCTCAACTGGCAGAGCGTCGGTCTCCAAAACCGAAGGTTGGGGGTTCGATTCCCTCTGCCCCTGCCAACTTCTCGTGCTCAGGCGCGTTGTTCTTTAAGGTGTTATGGCGAATCCTTCCGTCGAAACTGTTAATACTTCCAGCGACAAGCTGATGCTTGCGGCGGGCGTATTGTTGGTTGTGGCCGGGTTCGTAGGGTTCTACTGGCTCGGTAGCCAGGAGTGGTATGTCCGCGGTGCAGCGCTCGCAGTGGGCGTGATCGCGGGGGTGGTAGTCGGTCTTCTCTCGGCGCCCGGCAAGAGCTTCATCGCGTTTGCCAAAGACTCGTACAAGGAAGTTCGCAAGGTCGTCTGGCCGACTCGCAAAGAGGCCACGCAAACGACCCTGGTGGTCTTCGGTTTTGTGCTGGCCATGGCCATCATTCTGTGGGTTTGCGACAAATCCATCGAGTGGGTGATTTTCTCGGCGATTCTGGGTTGGAAATGATATGAGCGATACACCGGCATCCCCGAGCGGAAAACGTTGGTATGTGGTGCACGCCTACTCCGGCATGGAGAAGAGCGTGCAACGTGCGCTTCAGGAGCGCATCGAACGTGCTGGCATGCAGGACAAGTTTGGCCAGATCCTCGTGCCGACTGAAGAAGTGGTCGAGGTGAAGGGTGGTCACAAATCGGTGACCGAACGTCGTTTCTTCCCGGGCTACGTCCTGGTCGAGATGGAAATGACGGACGAAACGTGGCACCTCGTGAAGAACACGGCAAAGGTGACCGGTTTCGTCGGCGGGGCGCGTAATCGCCCGAGCCCGATTTCGCCGCGCGAAGTCGAAAAGATCATGTCGCAGATGCAGGAAGGCGTTGAGAAGCCGCGCCCCAAGACCCTGTTCGAAGTCGGCGAGATGGTCCGCGTGAAGGAAGGTCCGTTCACGGACTTCAACGGCAGCGTCGAAGAAGTCAACTACGAAAAGTCGCGCGTCCGGGTCTCCGTCACCATTTTCGGTCGCGCCACACCGGTCGAACTCGAATTCGGCCAGGTCGAAAAGCTGTAAATCGAATACTACGGATCGCGCCTCGGGTGCGATCCGTTTTTCCGCGCTTACGGTCCGCGTTATGGCCGTAGAGGAGCGCCAGTAGTCCAGTCGGCTGTAGATGTCGCCAAAGCAGTTGGCACAGCGAAGATTGTGGCGAACGCGCGCTACCACTCACCAGAACGCTCACGCGTTCCAAAGAGGTTTCAACATGGCAAAGAAAATCATCGGCTTTATCAAGCTGCAGATTCCTGCAGGTAAAGCCAACCCGTCGCCGCCGGTCGGTCCGGCACTGGGTCAGCGCGGCCTGAACATCATGGAGTTCTGCAAGGCGTTCAACGCGCAGACTCAAGCGATGGAACCGGGTCTGCCGACGCCGGTCGTGATCACGGCATTCGCGGACAAGAGCTTCACGTTCATCCTGAAGACGCCGCCGGCCACGATTCTGATCAAGAAGGCAGCGAAGGTCGACAAGGGTTCGGCCAAGCCGCATACGGACAAGGTCGCTACGATCACCCGCGCGCAAGCCGAGGAAATCGCCAAGACCAAGATGCCGGACCTCACGGCAGCCGATATGGATGCAGCGGTACGCACGATCGCTGGTAGCGCCCGCTCGATGGGCATCGTCGTGGAGGGCGTGTAAATGGCTAAGGTTTCGAAGCGTCAAAAGGCACTGGCTGCCAAGATCGACCGCCAAAAACAGTACCCGATCGGCGACGCACTGTCGCTCGTGAAGGAATGCGCCACGGCGAAGTTCGACGAGTCGATCGACGTCGCAGTGCAGCTCGGCATCGATGCGAAGAAGTCGGACCAGGTCGTTCGCGGCTCGGTCGTTCTGCCCGCAGGTACCGGCAAGTCGGTCCGCGTCGCAGTGTTCGCGCAAGGTGAAAAGGCTGAACAAGCCAAGGCAGCAGGCGCAGAGATCGTCGGTATGGAAGACCTCGCCGAGCAGATCAAGGGCGGCAACCTGAACTTCGACATCGTGATCGCTTCGCCGGACACGATGCGCGTCGTCGGTACGCTCGGTCAGATCCTCGGCCCGCGCGGCCTCATGCCGAACCCGAAGGTCGGCACCGTGACGCCGGACGTGGCGACCGCGGTCAAGAACGCGAAGGCGGGTCAGGTGCAATTCCGTGTCGACAAGGCCGGTATCATCCACGCCACCATCGGCCGTGCATCGTTCGAGCCGACCGCGCTGCGCAGCAACCTGGACGCGCTCCTCGACGCGCTGACCAAGGCGAAGCCGGCAACGAGCAAGGGCGTGTACCTGCGCAAGATCGCTGTCTCGAGCACGATGGGCGTTGGCGTTCGCGTCGACCAGACGTCGCTCGCAGCGTAATAGTTTCGCCGCGTTGAAGCTCGAAAGGGCTGCAGCGCGGATTTAAAGGGCTTTGGGCGGTTGTGCAGCGGCGGTAAGCGCGGTGCAACCGGTTGTCAAAGACCGTTGGCGGAAGTGCAGCAGTTGGGTGCTTCCTTAATGCAAAGCCAACGCAGATGGCGAACCCGAAAAGGTTTTGAAGTGCTGATGTGAGCGGATGCAGGCGGTAACGCCTGACGATGCAAACTGATTTACTCCGGACTGGTCGGTCGCCGTTGTTGAACGCGGCACATGTAGCGAAAGCAAAGTGTGTCGAATCTGGAGGTTAACCGTGCCACTGAACAAAGAAGGTAAGCAGGCCGTCGTGGCTGAAGTCTCCGCGCAAGTCGCGAAGGCTCAGACCATGGTGCTGGCCGAGTATCGTGGAATCGCGGTTGGCGATCTGACCAAGCTGCGCGCGAAAGCGCGTGAGCAGCAGGTGTACCTCCGCGTGTTGAAAAACACGCTGGCGCGTCGCGCTGTCGAAGGTACCCCGTTTGCTCCGCTGGCAGAGCAGATGACTGGCCCCCTGATCTACGGCATCTCGGAAGATGCAATTGCTGCTGCGAAGGTCGTCAATGACTTCGCGAAGGGCAATGACAAGTTGATCATCAAGGCTGGTTCCTACGAAGGCAAGGTGATGGACGTGGCAGGCGTGCAAGCGCTGGCCAACATCCCGAGCCGCGAAGAACTGCTCTCGAAGCTGCTGTTCGTTATGCAAGCTCCTGTTTCCGGCTTCGCGCGTGCTCTGGCCGCGCTGGCGGAGAAGAAGCAAGCAGAAGCTGCCTGATTTCAGGCAGACGAACGAGCAAGAGCGAGCGAGAAAGATCGCTAGCTGTTTCCGAATTCAAATCTGGAGTAATTTCAAATGGCAATCGCAAAAGAAGACATCCTCGAAGCCGTTGGCTCGATGTCGGTTCTTGAACTGAACGAACTGGTCAAGGCGTTCGAAGAGAAGTTTGGCGTGTCGGCAGCTGCTGTGGCAGTCGCTGGCCCGGCAGGCGGCGGCGCTGCTGCTGCTGCTGAAGAGCAGACCGAATTCACGGTCAACCTGCTCGAAGCCGGCGCAAACAAGGTTTCGGTCATTAAGGCCGTTCGTGAACTGACGGGTCTCGGCCTGAAGGAAGCGAAGGACCTGGTCGACGGCGCACCGAAGCCCGTGAAGGAAGCGGTGCCCAAGGCTGCTGCTGAAGAAGCGAAGAAGAAGCTGGAAGAAGCCGGCGCGAAGGCTGAAATCAAGTAAGTTTCAGCGCGCTGTGCGAAGGCTGGCGGTTTTTACACCGCCGGCCTTTTTGTGCTTTGTGGATTCTGCGTTTTTGTGTTCGATTTTTTAGAAGTCGGAGGCGGGATGCGGGATCCAGAAGCCAAAGAAAAACGTCTTTCGCCGGGTGAGTGCCTCAAGGGCATGATCTGTGCGCACGACGCTTCTCTTTGTCTTCTGAAGCGACTGCAGAAGGCAAGTTTGGTCGGGCAGCGGGCACGTTATGACAAGCCGAAATCCGTTGCCGTCAGCCAGCGGTTGGTAGAGGCCAACCACCAAGCTTCCAGGGCTCGCGAAGCCATCGGGTCTCAGTCGGTGAACACTCGGGTCGTCCTACCCGCCGTGATTCGGAGATCGTATGCACTATTCCTTCACCGAGAAGAAGCGTATTCGCAAGAGTTTCGCGAAACGCCCCATCGTTCACCAGGTTCCTTTCCTGCTGGCTACCCAGCTTGAATCATTCAGCACATTCCTGCAAGCAGAAACGGCGACCGCACAACGCAAACCGGAAGGTCTGCAGGCAGCGTTTTCGTCCGTTTTTCCTATTGTTTCCCATAACGGCTTTGCTCGTCTAGAGTTCGTCAGCTACATGCTGTCGTCGCCGGCATTCAACATCAAGGAATGCCAGCAACGCGGTTTGACGTACTGCTCGGCGCTGCGCGCCAAGGTCCGTCTCGTCCTGCTCGACAAGGAATCGCCGAGCAAGCCGGTCGTCAAGGAAGTGAAGGAGCAGGAAGTGTACATGGGCGAAATTCCGCTCATGACGCCGACCGGTTCGTTCGTCATCAACGGCACCGAGCGTGTCATCGTCTCGCAGCTGCATCGCTCGCCTGGCGTGTTCTTCGAACACGACAAGGGCAAGACGCACAGCTCGGGCAAGCTGCTCTTCTCGGCCCGTATCATTCCTTACCGCGGTTCGTGGCTCGACTTCGAGTTCGACCCGAAGGACGTGCTGTACTTCCGCGTCGACCGTCGCCGCAAGATGCCGGTCACGATCTTGCTGAAGGCCATCGGCCTCACGCCGGAACAGATCCTCGCGAACTTCTTCGTGTTCGACAACTTCACGCTGATGCCGGAAGGCGCGCAGATGGAGTTCGTACCGGAGCGTCTGCGCGGTGAAGTCGCGCGCTTCGACATCAGCGATCGCGAAGGCAAGGTCATTGTCCAGAAGGACAAGCGCATCAACGCGAAGCACATTCGCGACCTCGAAAGCGCGAAGACGACGTACATTTCGGTCCCCGAAGATTATCTGCTCGGCCGCGTTCTCGCGAAGAACGTCGTCGACGGCGACACGGGCGAAGTGATCGCGAACGCGAACGACGAGATCACCGAAAGCGTGCTCGAGAAGCTGCGCGAAGCGAAGATCAAGGACATCCAGACGCTCTACACGAACGATCTGGACCAGGGTCCGTACATCTCGTCGACGCTGCGTATCGACGAAACCGCCGACAAGATGGCCGCGCGCATCGCGATCTACCGCATGATGCGTCCGGGCGAGCCGCCGACCGAAGAAGCGGTCGAGGCGCTGTTCAACCGCCTGTTCTACAGCGAAGAAGCGTACGACCTCTCGAAGGTGGGTCGTATGAAGTTCAACCGCCGCGTGGGCCGTGACGAAATCGTCGGCCCGATGACGCTGCAGGACGACGACATCCTCGCGACCATCAAGATCCTCGTCGAGCTGCGTAACGGCAAGGGCGAAGTGGACGACATCGACCACCTCGGCAACCGTCGCGTGCGTTGCGTGGGCGAACTCGCGGAAAACCAGTTCCGCGCGGGTCTCGTGCGCGTTGAGCGTGCAGTCAAGGAACGCCTCGGCCAGGCCGAAAGCGAAAACCTGATGCCGCACGACCTGATCAACTCGAAGCCGATTTCGTCGGCGATTCGCGAGTTCTTCGGTTCGTCGCAGCTGTCGCAGTTCATGGACCAGACCAACCCGCTCTCGGAAATCACGCACAAGCGTCGTGTTTCCGCACTGGGCCCGGGCGGTCTGACGCGTGAGCGCGCAGGCTTCGAAGTCCGCGACGTGCACCCGACCCACTACGGCCGCGTGTGTCCGATTGAGACGCCGGAAGGTCCGAACATCGGTCTGATCAACTCGCTCGCACTGTACGCGCACCTGAACGAATACGGCTTCCTCGAAACGCCGTATCGCAAGGTGGCAGACGGCAAGGTGACCGACCAGATCGACTACCTGTCGGCGATCGAAGAAGGCCGTTACGTGATCGCTCAGGCGAACGCGGCGGTGGCTGAAGACGGCACGCTGACCGACGAACTGGTTTCGTCGCGTGAAGCGGGCGAAACGCTGATGGTCACGCCGGACCGCATCCAGTACATGGACGTGGCGCCGTCGCAGATCGTCTCGGTTGCAGCCTCGCTGATTCCGTTCCTCGAGCACGACGACGCGAACCGTGCACTGATGGGCTCGAACATGCAGCGTCAGGCCGTGCCTTGCCTGCGTCCGGAAAAACCGGTCGTCGGTACGGGTATCGAGCGCACCGTTGCGGTCGACTCGGGTACGACGGTTCAGGCGCTGCGTGGCGGCGTGGTCGACTACGTCGACGCCGGCCGTATCGTGATTCGTGTGAACGACGACGAAGCGGTTGCTGGTGAAGTGGGTGTGGATATCTACAACCTCATCAAGTACACGCGTTCGAACCAGAACACGAACATCAACCAGCGTCCGATCGTGAAGATGGGCGACAAGGTTGCGCGCGGCGACGTGCTGGCTGACGGCGCATCGACCGATCTGGGCGAGCTCGCGCTCGGCCAGAACATGCTGATCGCGTTCATGCCGTGGAACGGCTACAACTTCGAAGACTCGATCCTGATCTCGGAGAAGGTGGTTGCGGACGACCGTTACACGTCGATCCACATCGAAGAACTGAATGTCGTTGCACGCGACACGAAGCTCGGACCGGAAGAAATCACGCGCGACATTTCGAATCTCGCGGAAGTGCAGCTTGGCCGTCTCGACGAGTCGGGCATCGTGTACATCGGCGCGGAAGTCGAAGCGGGCGACGTGCTCGTGGGCAAGGTCACGCCGAAGGGCGAAACCCAGCTCACGCCGGAAGAAAAGCTGCTGCGCGCGATCTTCGGCGAGAAGGCTTCGGACGTGAAGGATACGTCGCTGCGCGTGCCCTCGGGCATGAGCGGCACGGTCATCGACGTGCAGGTGTTCACGCGTGAAGGCATCCAGCGCGACAAGCGTGCTCAACAGATCATCGACGATGAACTGAAGCGCTATCGCCTCGACCTGAACGACCAGCTGCGCATCGTGGAAGGCGACGCGTTCCAGCGTCTCGCCCGCATGCTCGAAGGCAAGGTCGCGAACGGCGGTCCGAAGAAGCTCGCGAAGGGCACGAAGATCGAGCGCGCGTACCTCGAAGATCTGGATCACTACCACTGGTTCGACATCCGCCTCGCGGACGAAGAAGCAGCGGCGCAGCTCGAAGCGATCAAGAACTCGATCGAAGAGAAGCGTCACCAGTTCGATCTGGCCTTCGAAGAAAAGCGCAAGAAGCTCACGCAAGGCGACGAACTGCCGCCGGGCGTGCTGAAGATGGTCAAGGTGTACCTCGCGGTGAAGCGCCGTCTGCAGCCTGGCGACAAGATGGCAGGCCGTCACGGTAACAAGGGTGTGGTGTCGAAGATCGTTCCGATCGAAGACATGCCGTACATGGCCGATGGCCGTCCGGCAGACGTCGTGCTGAACCCGCTCGGCGTGCCGTCACGGATGAACGTGGGTCAGGTTCTCGAAGTGCACCTCGGTTGGGCCGCGAAGGGTCTGGGCTGGCGTATCGGCGAAATGCTTGCGCGTCAGACGAAGGTTGCGGAACTGCGTGAATTCCTCACGAAGATCTACAACGAATCGGGCCACAAGGAAGACCTCGACAGCTTCAGCGACGACGAGATCCTCGAACTCGCGAAGAACCTGCGCGAAGGCGTGCCGTTCGCAACGCCGGTGTTCGACGGTGCGACCGAAGAGGAAATGGGCAAGATGCTCGATCTGGCATTCCCGGACGACGTCGCCCAGAACCTCGGCATGACGCCGTCGAAGAACCAGGTGCGTCTGTACGACGGCCGCACGGGCGAGATGTTCGAACGTACGGTCACCGTGGGCTACATGCACTACCTGAAGCTGCACCACCTTGTCGACGACAAGATGCACGCGCGTTCGACGGGTCCGTACTCGCTCGTCACGCAGCAGCCGCTGGGTGGTAAGGCGCAATTCGGTGGTCAGCGCTTCGGTGAAATGGAAGTGTGGGCGCTCGAAGCGTATGGCGCTTCGTATGTGCTGCAGGAAATGTTGACGGTGAAGTCCGATGACGTGACGGGCCGGACGAAGGTGTACGAGAACCTCGTCAAGGGCGACCACGTGATCGACGCGGGCATGCCGGAATCCTTCAATGTGCTGGTGAAGGAAATCCGCTCGCTCGGCATCGACATCGACCTCGACCGCAACTAATCGGACTACGGAGAGAAGGCAATGAAAGCTCTGCTCGATCTATTCAAGCAAGTCCAACAAGAAGAAGTTTTTGACGCGATCAAGATCGGTCTGGCCTCGCCGGACAAGATCCGCTCGTGGTCGTTCGGCGAAGTGAAGAAGCCGGAGACCATCAACTACCGTACCTTCAAGCCGGAACGGGATGGTCTGTTCTGCGCGAAGATCTTCGGGCCGATCAAGGACTACGAGTGCCTGTGCGGCAAGTACAAGCGCCTGAAGCACCGTGGCGTGATCTGCGAGAAGTGCGGCGTTGAAGTCACGCTCGCCAAGGTGCGTCGCGAACGCATGGGCCACATCGAGCTGGCCTCGCCGGTCGCGCACATCTGGTTCCTGAAGTCGCTGCCGTCGCGTCTGGGCATGGTGCTCGACATGACGCTGCGCGACATCGAGCGCGTGCTGTACTTCGAAGCCTATGTGGTGATCGAACCGGGCATGACGCCGCTGAAGGCGCGGCAGATCATGACCGAAGAGGATTACTACAACAAGGTCGAAGAGTACGGTGACGAATTCCGTGCCGAAATGGGCGCGGAAGGCGTGCGCGAACTGCTGCGCGCGATCAACATCGACGAACAGGTCGAGACGCTGCGCACCGAGCTGAAGAACACCGGCTCGGAAGCGAAGATCAAGAAGTACGCGAAGCGCCTGAAGGTGCTCGAGGCCTTCCAGCGTTCGGGCATCAAGCCCGAATGGATGGTGCTCGAAGTGCTGCCGGTGCTGCCGCCCGAACTGCGTCCGCTGGTGCCGCTGGACGGTGGCCGTTTCGCGACTTCGGACCTGAACGATCTGTATCGCCGCGTCATCAACCGTAACAACCGTCTGAAGCGTCTGCTCGAGCTCAAGGCGCCGGAGATCATCGTCCGCAACGAAAAGCGGATGCTCCAGGAAGCCGTGGACTCGCTGCTCGACAACGGTCGTCGCGGCAAGGCGATGACGGGCGCGAACAAGCGTCCGCTGAAGTCGCTCGCCGACATGATCAAGGGTAAGGGCGGCCGCTTCCGTCAGAACCTGCTGGGCAAGCGCGTGGACTACTCGGGCCGTTCGGTCATCGTGGTGGGTCCGACGCTCAAGCTGCACCAGTGCGGTCTGCCGAAGCTGATGGCGCTCGAACTGTTCAAGCCGTTCATCTTCAACAAGCTGGAAACGATGGGCGTTGCCACGACCATCAAGGCTGCGAAGAAGGAAGTCGAGAACCAGACGCCGGTGGTGTGGGACATCCTCGAAGAGGTGATCCGCGAGCACCCGGTCATGCTCAACCGTGCGCCGACGCTGCACCGTCTTGGCATCCAGGCTTTCGAGCCGGTGCTGATCGAAGGTAAGGCAATCCAGCTGCACCCGCTCGTTTGCGCGGCGTTCAACGCCGACTTCGACGGTGACCAGATGGCCGTTCACGTTCCGCTGTCGCTCGAAGCGCAGATGGAAGCGCGTACGCTCATGCTCGCGTCGAACAACGTCCTGTTCCCGGCCAACGGCGATCCGTCGATCGTGCCGTCGCAGGATATCGTGCTGGGCCTGTACTACGCCACGCGTGAAGCGATCAACGGCAAGGGCGAAGGCATGACGTTCACGGGCGTGTCGGAAGTGCTGCGCGCGTACGAGAACAAGGAAGTCGAGCTGGCCTCGCGCGTGAACGTGCGTATTACCGAAATGGTCCACAACGAGGACAAGTCGGAAGGCGCACCGGCATTCGTGCCGAAGATCTCGCTGTACGCGACCACGGTCGGCCGTTCGATCCTGTCGGAAATCCTGCCGCCGGGTCTGCCGTTCTCGGTGCTGAACAAGCCGCTGAAGAAGAAGGAAATTTCGCGCTTGATCAACACGGCATTCCGCAAGTGCGGTCTGCGCGAAACGGTGATCTTCGCTGACCAGCTGATGCAGTCGGGCTTCCGCCTGGCAACGCGCGCCGGTATTTCGATCTGCGTGGACGACATGCTCGTGCCGCCGCAGAAGGAAACCATCGTCGGCGAAGCCGCGAAGAAGGTGAAGGAGTACGACCGTCAGTACATGTCGGGTCTCGTCACCGCGCAGGAACGCTACAACAACGTGGTCGACATCTGGTCGAACACGTCGGAAGCGGTCGGCAAGGCGATGATGGAGCAGCTCGCGACGGAACCGGTGATCGACCGCGACGGCAAGGAAACGCGTCAGGAATCGTTCAACTCGATCTACATGATGGCCGACTCGGGCGCGCGGGGTTCCGCAACCCAGATTCGCCAGCTGGCGGGTATGCGCGGCCTGATGGCGAAGCCGGACGGCTCGATTATCGAAACGCCGATTACCGCGAACTTCCGCGAAGGTCTGAACGTGTTGCAGTACTTCATCTCGACCCACGGTGCACGTAAGGGTCTGGCTGATACGGCACTGAAGACCGCGAACTCGGGTTACCTGACGCGTCGTCTCGTCGACGTCACGCAGGATCTCGTGGTCGTCGAGGAAGATTGCGGCACGTCGAACGGCGTGGCGATGAAGGCCCTCGTGGAAGGCGGTGAAGTCGTCGAAGCGCTGCGCGACCGTATTCTCGGCCGCGTAGCAGTGGCGGACGTCGTCAATCCGGAAACTCAGGAAACGATCTACGCTTCGGGCGACCTGCTCGACGAAGACGCGGTCGAAACGATCGAAAGCCTCGGCATCGACGAAGTGCGCGTGCGCACGCCGCTGACCTGCGAAACGCGTTACGGTCTGTGCGCATCGTGCTATGGCCGCGACCTCGGCCGTGGCTCGCGCGTGAACGTCGGCGAAGCCGTCGGCGTGATCGCGGCACAGTCGATCGGCGAACCGGGCACGCAGCTCACGATGCGTACGTTCCACATCGGTGGTGCGGCGTCGCGTGCGGCAGTGGCCTCGTCGGTGGAAGCCAAGTCGAACGGTACCGTGCGCTTCACGGCGACGATGCGTTACGTCACGAATGCGAAGGGCGAGCAAGTCGTCATCTCGCGTTCGGGCGAAGCCATCATCGCCGACGATCACGGCCGCGAGCGCGAGCGTCACAAGGTGCCGTACGGCGCGACGCTGCTGCAGCTCGATGGCGCAGCGATCAAGGCCGGTACGCAGCTCGCAACGTGGGATCCGCTCACGCGTCCGATCATCACCGAGTACGGTGGTACGGTGAAGTTCGAGAACGTCGAGGAAGGCGTGACCGTGGCCAAGCAGATCGACGACGTCACGGGTCTGTCGACCCTCGTCGTGATCGACGTGAAGCGCCGCGGTTCGCAGGCGGCGAAGAGCGTGCGTCCGCAGGTCAAGCTGCTCGACGCGAACGGCGACGAAGTGAAGATCCCGGGCACGGAGCATTCGGTGCAGATCGGCTTCCAGGTCGGCGCACTGATCACCGTGAAGGACGGTCAGCAGGTGCAGGTCGGTGAAGTGCTCGCACGTATCCCGACCGAAGCCCAGAAGACGCGTGACATTACCGGTGGTCTGCCGCGTGTGGCGGAACTGTTCGAAGCACGTTCGCCGAAGGACGCAGGTATCCTGGCGGAAGTCACGGGTACGACGTCGTTCGGTAAGGACACGAAGGGCAAGCAGCGTCTCGTTATCACGGACCTCGAAGGCAATCAGCACGAGTTCCTGATCGCGAAGGAAAAGCAGGTGCTGGTCCACGACGGTCAGGTCGTCAACAAGGGCGAAATGATCGTGGACGGCCCGGCCGATCCGCACGACATCCTGCGTCTGCAGGGTATCGAAGCGCTGTCGCGTTACATCGTGGACGAAGTGCAGGACGTGTACCGTCTGCAGGGCGTGAAGATCAACGACAAGCACATCGAAGTGATCGTGCGTCAGATGCTGCGTCGTGTGCAGATCACCGACAACGGTGATACGCGCTTCATCCCGGGCGAGCAGGTCGAGCGTTCGGACATGCTGGACGAAAACGACAAGATGAACGCCGAGGACAAGCGCCCGGCAACGTACGAGAACGTGCTGCTGGGTATCACGAAGGCATCGCTCTCGACCGATTCGTTCATCTCGGCGGCATCGTTCCAGGAAACGACCCGCGTGCTGACCGAAGCGGCGATCATGGGCAAGCGCGACGATCTGCGTGGCCTGAAGGAAAACGTGATTGTCGGTCGTCTGATTCCGGCTGGTACGGGTCTCGCCTTCCACAAGGCGCGCCGTGCGAAGGAATCGTCGGATCGCGAGCGTTTCGACCAGATCGCAGCGGAAGAAGCGTTCGAGTTCGGTACGCCGGAAACCCCGGCCGCCGAGCCGCAGCCGCAACAGCCGCATACGACGGACGAGTAAGCGCGGGGCGGCGCAAGCCTCCTTTCGCTGCGGGCTCACATGCCCTCGCAAAAGCCGCCTGGTTTCACCGGGCGGCTTTTTTATTGGCGCTCGCGTTTCTTGCTTACGCCTGCGGCCTCGTGCCGCAGTGCCGGCCCGCTCGCTGCGCACATCGGTGAGGCGTGCTAACGTAGCGCGCCAAGTCCGCCTGTGTGGGTCTTTTCGTACGACACTGGCGGCGTTTATCTGAATCTGGAGGCGGTAATCATGTGGGTGGTCGGGGTCGGTCTCATCCTGAATCTGGTGGCGTGTGTCGCCAGCTTTTCGCAGCTGCTGCATCACGTCAGCAATCAGTCCGCGGCGAACTTCTTCGCGACCTTCCTTGTGATGTGGGCCTTCCTGATCATCGGTTTCATCATGCTGCTGGCGGGCAGGGTCAAGGGCGGCGCTGCGCTGCTGACGATCGGCTCGCTGATGTTCGTCGGCGCCAACGTCGTGCTCTTCGGGGCCAGCGCATTCACGATCGCAGCGGCCATCGTGGCCGTCGTGACGATCGTCGGCGCGTTTCGGATCGTGCGCCGACGCCTCGCTGCCTGACGAACCCGCTTCACCCTGGTGGTTCGCGTTCGCGATCTGCGCGCGCGACTTCCGCGGTTTCTCCTGGCCGAATGGCCAATCTTCACGGTAGCGGCGGTTAAGGCGCGTCCGGGTTGGTAAAATCCTGCCCACCGCCTCAGCTCCGCACGCTCACCGCTTTCATGTCCCGTTCCCTCGAAATCCTCAACGAAGTCTTCGGCTATCCCGCGTTTAGAGGGCAGCAAGCCGAAATCGTCGAGCACGTTGCAGGGGGCGGCGATTCGCTGGTGCTCATGCCGACTGGCGGCGGCAAATCGCTCTGCTACCAGATTCCCGCGCTCGTGCGGCACGAAGCCGGGCTTGGTGCCGGCATCGTCGTGTCGCCGCTCATCGCGCTCATGCAGGACCAGGTGGCCGCGCTCACGGAAGTGGGCGTGCGCGCCGCCTATCTCAACTCGACGCTGAGCGGCGCCGAAGCGGCGGCGACCGAGCGGGCGCTGCGCGAAGGCGATCTCGACCTGCTCTACGTCGCGCCCGAGCGCCTCATGACGTCGCGCTTTCTCGACCTGCTCGAGCGCACTCGCATCGGCCTCTTCGCCATCGACGAAGCACACTGCGTCTCGCAATGGGGCCACGACTTCCGGCCGGAATATATCCAGCTCTCGGTGCTGCACGAGCGCTTTCCGAACGTGCCGCGCATCGCGCTCACGGCAACCGCCGACGCCATCACACGCGACGAGATTGCGCACCGTCTCGCGCTCGACGACGCCCGTGTGTTCGTCTCGAGCTTCGACCGGCCGAACATCCGCTACCGCATCGTCGAGAAGGACAACGCGCGTTCTCAGTTGCTCGACTTCATCCGCGCGGAGCACATGCGCGCCGACGGCACTTCGGATGCTGGCGTCGTCTACTGCCTCTCGCGCCGCAAGGTCGAAGAAACGGCCGAGTGGTTGAAGGGGCAGGGGTTGCGCGCGCTGCCGTACCACGCCGGCATGGAATTCGAGGTGCGCCAGAAGCACCAGGAGATGTTCCAGCGCGAGGAGGGCGTGGTGATGTGCGCCACCATCGCGTTCGGCATGGGCATCGACAAGCCAGACGTGCGGTTCGTCGCACATCTGGATTTGCCCAAGAGCGTGGAAGGCTACTACCAGGAAACCGGCCGGGCGGGGCGCGACGGGCTGGCGGCCAACGCGTGGATGGCCTACGGTCTCGGCGACGTGGTGCAGCAGCGCAAGATGATCGACGAGTCCGAGGCCGACGAGCAGCACAAGCGCGTGCAGACGGGCAAGCTCGACGCGCTGCTGGGCCTGTGCGAAGCGGCCACGTGCCGGCGCGTGCGCCTGCTCGCGTACTTTGGCGAAGAGAGCAGGCCGTGCGGCAACTGCGATACCTGCCTCGAGCCGCCCGCCACGTGGGACGCCACGCGTGAGGCGCAAATGGCGCTCTCGTGCGTGTTCCGCGCGCAGCGCGCGAGCGGCTTCAATTTCGGTGCCGGCCATCTGATCGATATCCTGCGCGGCAACCGCAACGAAAAGATCCTGCAGCGCGGGCACGAAAAAATCTCGACCTTCGGCATCGGCTCCGCGCTTTCGGAGCCGGAATGGCGCGCAATCTTCCGGCAACTGGTGGCGTTCGGGTATCTCACCGTCGACCATGACGGCTACGGCTCGCTCGTGCTCACCGAGGCGAGCAAGGCGGTCCTCAAGGGCGAGCAGAATGTCACGATGCGCCGCTACGTGAAGCCCACGCGTACGCGTACGTCGTCGAGCCGCACGAGCGAGCGCGCCGATCCGACCCTTGGCATGAGCCCGCGTCAGCGCTCGCGCTGGGAGCGCCTGCGCCTGTGGCGCACCGAGACTGCGAAGAGCGAGGGCGTGCCGGCCTACGTCATCTTCCACGACGCCACGCTGGCGGAAATCGCGCGCAACGGCCCGGAGTCGGTGGACGAGCTGCGCGACATCCCGGGCATCGGGGCGCGCAAGCTCGAGCGCTTTGGCGAAGAGCTCGTCGAGGTCGTCGGCGACGAATAGCGCGCGGCGTTTTCCCGCCGGGTATTCCGGACGCCGCCGGATTGTCACGGCGCTGTCACTTCCTCTGTCGTCCGAAATGTCGCAAGCCATTGACTCGCTTGGTCTTTTCGGAATATCATGCTGGGTTCCGGTCTTTGGGATGTCTGTGCTCGTCAATTGATTTGACGAAAACTAACGTCAAATAACCAGTTCCGGAGTTCGATACGTATGGTTTTCCGCTTTGCCCGGAAATAAATGCGTCGATTTTGTTCAATTTCAGGAATAAACAATGCCAACCATCAATCAACTGGTTCGCAAAGGCCGCGCTTCGGAAGCTACGAAGAGCAAGTCGCCGGCCCTGCAGGACTGCCCGCAGCGTCGCGGCGTGTGCACCCGTGTGTACACGACGACGCCGAAGAAGCCGAACTCGGCACTCCGTAAGGTCGCCAAGGTGCGCCTGACGAACGGCTTCGAAGTCATTTCGTACATCGGTGGTGAAGGCCACAACCTGCAGGAACACTCGGTCGTGCTGATCCGCGGCGGCCGTGTGAAGGACTTGCCGGGTGTGCGTTACCACATGGTTCGTGGCTCGCTGGATACCCAGGGCGTCAAGGATCGTAAGCAGGCTCGTTCGAAGTACGGCGCGAAGCGCGCGAAGGCTGCGAAGTAAGAGTCAAGCGTCGTCTGCGCTTTCGAGTGCCGGCGATAAAAGCGACAGGTGCCGGATTGGCCGGTGCTGTCGAGTAAGTGGTCACCCGACCAGGCTGGTAAGTCGTAATGGATGAATCGGGTTAGTTGGTGGCCGCGGAGCGTAGGGTTCAATCCACGCTTCAACTGAAAAGTTAAAGGAAGAAACATGCCGCGTCGTCGCGAAGTCCCCAAGCGGGAAGTGTTGCCGGATCCGAAGTTCGGCAACGTTGATGTAGCCAAGTTCATGAACGTGCTGATGCTCTCCGGCAAGAAGTCGGTTGCCGAGCGTATCGTGTACGGCGCTTTCGAACAGATCCAGACCAAGGGTGGCAAGGACCCGCTGGAAGTGTTCACTGTCGCGCTCAACAACGTGAAGCCGGTGGTGGAAGTGAAGAGCCGCCGCGTTGGTGGTGCGAACTATCAGGTTCCGGTCGAAGTGCGCCCCTCGCGTCGTATGGCATTGGCGATGCGTTGGCTGCGTGAAGCCGCGAAGAAGCGCAGCGAGAAGTCGATGGCCCTGCGTCTGGCAGGTGAACTCTCCGAAGCGGCCGAAGGCCGTGGCGGCGCGATGAAGAAGCGCGACGAAGTTCACCGGATGGCAGAAGCGAACAAGGCGTTCTCGCACTTCCGCTTCTAAGAGAAAGCCCTTACCGGGGCTTGCTCAAAAAACGGAAAAAATTCCGGGCGGGTGCGCTTATCGAGCGCCTCGCCCGTTTGTGTTCAGGCGCGTTGGGATCAACCCGGTCGGGATCGATCCGGCGCGCACCTCCCGATAGAGGATCAAAGTGGCACGCAAGACTCCTATCGAGCGCTACCGCAACATCGGTATTAGCGCTCACATCGACGCCGGCAAGACGACGACGACCGAGCGCATTCTGTTTTACACCGGCGTGAACCACAAGATTGGTGAAGTTCACGACGGCGCCGCGACCATGGACTGGATGGAGCAGGAACAGGAGCGTGGTATCACGATCACGTCCGCTGCTACGACCGCGTTCTGGAAGGGCATGGGCGGCAACTACCCCGAGCACCGCATCAACATCATCGACACCCCGGGCCACGTCGACTTCACGATTGAAGTCGAGCGCTCGATGCGCGTGCTCGACGGCGCGTGCATGGTCTACTGCGCCGTGGGCGGCGTGCAGCCGCAGTCGGAAACGGTGTGGCGTCAGGCGAACAAGTACAAGGTTCCCCGTCTCGCGTTCGTCAACAAGATGGACCGTACCGGCGCGAACTTCTTCAAGGTCTATGACCAGCTGAAGAACCGCCTGAAGGCGAACCCGGTTCCGGTCGTGGTGCCGATCGGCGCGGAAGAAAACTTCAAGGGCGTCGTCGACCTCCTGAAGATGAAGGCGATCATTTGGGACGAGGCCTCGCAAGGCACGAAGTTCGACTACGTCGACATCCCGGCTGAACTCGTTGACACGTGCAACGAGTGGCGCGAAAAGATGATCGAGTCGGCTGCTGAAGCCAGCGAAGAGCTGATGGAAAAGTACCTCGGCGGCGAAGAGCTGTCCGAAGCGGAAATCGTCAAGGCGATCCGCGACCGGACCATCGCTTGCGAAATCCAGCCGATGCTGTGCGGCACCGCGTTCAAGAACAAGGGCGTGCAGCGTATGCTCGACGCCGTGATCGACTTCCTGCCGTCGCCGGTGGACATTCCCCCGGTCACGGGCGAACTCGAAAACGGCGAGAAGGCAGAGCGCCGCGCATCCGACGACGAGAAGTTCTCGGCACTCGCGTTCAAGATCATGACCGACCCGTTCGTCGGCCAGCTGATCTTCTTCCGCGCGTACTCGGGCGTCGTCAACTCGGGTGACACCGTGCTGAACTCGACCAAGGGCAAGAAGGAACGCCTCGGCCGTATTCTGCAGATGCACGCGAACAACCGTGAAGAAATCAAGGAAGTTCGTGCAGGCGACATCGCCGCAGCCGTTGGCCTGAAGGAAGCAACCACGGGCGACACGCTGTGCGACCCGCAAAACCCGATCATCCTGGAACGCATGGTGTTCCCGGAGCCGGTGATTTCGCAGGCCGTCGAGCCGAAGACCAAGGCTGACCAGGAAAAGATGGGCCTTGCCCTGAACCGCCTGGCGCAGGAAGACCCGTCGTTCCGCGTCCAGACGGACGAGGAATCGGGCCAGACCATCATTTCGGGCATGGGCGAGCTCCACCTCGAAATTCTGGTCGACCGCATGAAGCGCGAATTCAACGTGGAAGCGACCGTCGGCAAGCCGCAGGTTGCATACCGCGAAACGATCCGCGCCACGGCGAAGGACGTCGAAGGCAAGTTCGTCAAGCAGTCGGGCGGTCGCGGCCAGTTCGGTCACGCTGTCATCACGCTTGAGCCGAACGAGCAGGGCAAGGGCTACGAGTTCCTGGATGAGATCAAGGGCGGTGTGATTCCGCGCGAATTCATCCCGGCGGTGGACAAGGGTATCCAGGAAACGCTGAAGGCTGGCGTGCTGGCGGGCTTCCCGGTCGTCGACGTGAAGGTTCACCTGACGTTCGGTTCGTACCACGATGTTGACTCGAACGAAAATGCGTTCCGCATGGCTGGTTCGATGGCGTTCAAGGAAGCAATGCGCAAGGCGCAGCCGGTCATCCTCGAACCGATGATGGCTGTGGAAGTCGAAACGCCGGAAGACTACATGGGCAACGTGATGGGCGACCTGTCGGGCCGTCGCGGTATCGTCCAGGGCATGGAAGACATGGTTGGCGGCGGCAAGATCGTTCGCGCTGAAGTGCCGCTGTCGGAAATGTTCGGCTACTCGACGTCGCTGCGCTCGCTGACGCAAGGTCGTGCAACGTACACGATGGAATTCAAGCACTACGCAGAAGCACCGCGTAACGTGGCCGACGCGATCATCAGCGCGAAGGCGAAGTAAGCATCGGCGCTCATTTGAGCACGCAGCGGGCCCGGCATGGGCTGGGCCCGCGTAGCACAGTCACCGATTCATCACTTTTTTGAAAGAAGAGAAACATGGCAAAAGGTAAATTCGAACGGACCAAGCCGCACGTGAACGTGGGCACGATCGGTCACGTTGACCACGGCAAGACCACGCTGACGGCAGCGATCACGACGGTTCTGACCGCCAAGTTCGGCGGCGAAGCGAAGGCGTACGACCAGATCGACGCGGCGCCGGAAGAAAAGGCACGTGGTATTACCATCAACACCGCGCACGTCGAGTACGAAACGGCTAACCGCCACTACGCACACGTCGACTGCCCGGGCCACGCTGACTACGTGAAGAACATGATCACGGGCGCGGCACAGATGGACGGCGCCATCCTGGTGTGCTCGGCCGCTGACGGCCCGATGCCGCAAACGCGTGAGCACATCCTGCTCGCCCGTCAGGTCGGCGTGCCTTACATCATCGTGTTCCTGAACAAGTGCGACATGGTCGACGACGCCGAGCTGCTCGAGCTGGTCGAAATGGAAGTGCGCGAGCTCCTGTCGAAGTACGACTTCCCGGGCGACGACACGCCGATCATCAAGGGTTCGGCCAAGCTGGCGCTGGAAGGCGACAAGGGCGAACTGGGTGAAGTGGCGATCATGAACCTGGCCGACGCACTGGACACGTACATCCCGACGCCGGAGCGCGCAGTTGACGGCGCCTTCCTGATGCCGGTGGAAGACGTGTTCTCGATCTCGGGTCGCGGCACGGTGGTGACGGGTCGCGTTGAGCGCGGCATCGTCAAGGTCGGCGAGGAAATCGAAATCGTCGGTATCAAGCCGACGGTGAAGACGACCTGCACGGGCGTGGAAATGTTCCGCAAGCTGCTCGACCAGGGTCAGGCAGGCGACAACGTGGGTATCCTGCTGCGCGGCACGAAGCGTGAAGACGTGGAGCGTGGCCAGGTGCTGGCCAAGCCGGGTTCGATCACGCCGCACACGCACTTCACGGCTGAAGTGTACGTGCTGAGCAAGGACGAAGGCGGCCGTCACACGCCGTTCTTCAACAACTACCGTCCGCAGTTCTACTTCCGTACGACGGACGTGACGGGCTCGATCGAGCTGCCGAAGGACAAGGAAATGGTCATGCCGGGCGACAACGTGTCGATCACGGTGAAGCTGATCGCTCCGATCGCGATGGAAGAAGGTCTGCGCTTCGCAATCCGCGAAGGTGGCCGTACCGTCGGCGCCGGCGTGGTTGCAAAGATCATCGAGTAAATCGAGTAGAATACTCGGCTCGCTGTAGAAGTTGATGTACCCAGGGACCACCTCGCGGCGCCTTGCCGCAGGGTGGTCCTGCGCTCTTTATATCGTCTGGCGGCGCAAGTCCGCCTCGCTCTTTTCAAGGAATCATCATGCAGAACCAAAAAATCCGTATCCGTCTGAAGGCTTTCGACTACCGTCTGATCGACCAGTCGGCTGCTGAAATCGTCGATACGGCGAAGCGCACGGGCGCCATCGTCCGCGGTCCGGTGCCGCTGCCGACGCGTATCCAGCGTTTCGACATCCTGCGTTCGCCGCACGTCAACAAGACGTCGCGCGATCAGCTCGAAATCCGCACGCACCTGCGCCTGATGGACATCGTCGACCCGACGGACAAGACCGTTGACGCGCTGATGAAGCTGGACCTCCCGGCTGGCGTGGACGTCGAAATCAAGCTGCAGTAAGAGTCTCCAGCGCCGCCAGAATCTTCGGGTGGCGCTAAGTCTTTGATTGCTTGCGGAAATCGAGAAAGGACGTTATACTTGACGTCTTTTCGCGCGTTTGCGCAAAAAATCGGTGTGTCCCTTCGAGCCTTTACCTCGTAAACGCGCCGGTACTTTGTAAATTAGCCCCGACCAATCGCAGTCGGGAATGGAGAAAACGATGAGCCTTGGACTCGTAGGTCGCAAGGTTGGCATGACCCGTATCTTCACGGCCGAAGGGGATTCGATTCCCGTGACCGTGCTGGACGTGTCCGACAACCGCGTGACGCAGATCAAGACTGTAGAAACCGACGGCTACACGGCCGTGCAGGTTACTTTCGGTACGCGCCGTGCATCGCGCGTGACGAAGCCGCTCGCAGGTCATCTCGCCAAAGCTGGCGTTCAAGCCGGTGAAATCCTCAAGGAATTCCAGATCGACGCCGCTAAGGCCGCCGAACTGTCCGCTGGCGCCGTGATCGGTGTGGAACTCTTCGAAGAAGGCCAGAAGATCGACGTGCAAGGCACCTCGATCGGTAAGGGCTACGCCGGTACCATCAAGCGTTACAACTTCGCTTCGGGTCGTGCTTCGCACGGTAACTCGCGCTCGCACAATGTGCCGGGCTCGATCGGTATGGCGCAGGATCCGGGTCGCGTGTTCCCGGGCAAGCGCATGACCGGTCACATGGGTGACGAAACCGTGACGGTGCAAAACCTCGAAATCGCCCGTATCGACGCAGAGCGCAAGCTGCTGCTGGTCAAGGGTGCCGTGCCGGGTGCAAAGGGCGGCAAGGTTTTCGTGACGCCCGCCGTCAAGGCGCGCGCCAAGAAAGGAGCGCAATAATGGAACTCAAGCTCCTGAACGCTAATGGTCAGGAAGGCGCAGCGGTTAACGCGTCGGACGTCGTGTTCGGCCGTGACTACAACGAAGCGCTGATCCACCAGATCGTTGTCGCCTACCAGGCGAACGCGCGCAGCGGTAACCGCGCGCAGAAGGACCGCGAACAGGTCAAGCACACCACCAAGAAGCCGTGGCGTCAGAAGGGTACGGGCCGCGCTCGTGCCGGTATGTCGTCGAGCCCGCTGTGGCGCGGCGGTGGTCGCATCTTCCCGAATTCGCCGGAAGAAAACTTCTCGCACAAGGTCAACAAGAAGATGCATCGCGCAGGCCTCTGCTCGATCTTCTCGCAGCTGGCCCGAGAAGGCCGCATCTCGGTCGTGGAAGAGCTCTCGCTCGAAGCGCCGAAGACGAAGCTGCTGGCCGAAAAGTTCAAGGCCATGGGTCTCGAATCCGTGCTGGTCATCACCGACACGGTCGACGAGAACCTGTATCTCGCGTCGCGCAACCTGCCCCACGTGGCAGTCGTTGAGCCGCGTTTTGCCGACCCGCTCTCGCTGATCTACTTCAAGAAGATCCTGATCACGAAGGCAGCGGTCGCCCAGATCGAGGAGTTGCTGTCATGAGCGAGATTCGCAAGAACGATCATCGTTTGATGCAGGTCCTGCTCGCACCGGTGATCTCCGAAAAGGCGACGCTGGTTGCGGAGAAGAACGAGCAAGTCGTCTTCGAAGTCGCGCCGGACGCGAACAAGCAGGAAGTCAAGGCTGCTGTCGAGCTGCTGTTCAAGGTGGAAGTCGAGTCCGTCAACGTGCTGGTCCAGAAGGGCAAAGCCAAGCGCTTTGGCCGCTTCAACGGCAAGCGCAAGGACGTGAAGAAGGCGTATGTCTGCCTGAAGCCCGGCCAGGAAATCAACTTTGAAGCGGAGGCCAAGTAATCATGGCAATCGTGAAAGTTAAGCCGACCTCGCCGGGTCGCCGCGCGATGGTCAAGATCGTCAACAAGGACCTCCATAAGGGCGCACCGTTCGCGGCGCTGCTCGAAAAGAAGTCCTCGACGGCTGGCCGTAACAACAACGGTCGCATCACGACGCGTCACCAGGGTGGCGGTCACAAGCAGCACTACCGTGTGATCGATTTCCGTCGTACGAAGGATGGCATCCCCGCGAAGGTGGAGCGTCTCGAGTATGACCCGAACCGTAGCGCGAACATTGCGCTGGTTCTTTACGCAGACGGCGAGCGCCGCTACATCATCGCGCCGAAGGGCGTGACGGTTGGCACGCAGCTGATGTCGGGTTCGGAAGCGCCGATCCGTGCAGGCAACACGCTGCCGATCCGCAACATTCCGGTCGGTACGACGATCCACTGCATCGAAATGCTGCCGGGCAAGGGCGCGCAAATGGCGCGTTCGGCTGGCACGTCGGCAATGCTGCTGGCACGCGAAGGCGTCTACGCGCAGGTTCGTCTGCGTTCGGGCGAAATCCGCCGCGTGCACGTTGAATGCCGCGCAACGATCGGTGAAGTCGGCAACGAAGAGCACAGCCTCCGTCAAATCGGTAAGGCTGGCGCGAACCGCTGGCGCGGTATCCGCCCGACGGTCCGTGGCGTTGCAATGAACCCGGTCGACCACCCGCACGGTGGTGGCGAAGGCAAGACTGCGGCTGGTCGCGACCCGGTGAGCCCGTGGGGCACGCCGACGAAGGGCTATCGCACCCGCAGCAACAAGCGCACGACGAGCATGATCGTCCAGCGCCGTCACAAGCGTTAAGGAGTAGGCAATGGCACGTTCTATTAAGAAAGGTCCGTTCTGCGACGCCCATTTGCTGAAGAAGGTTGAGGCGGCTGCAGCATCGCGTGACAAGAAACCGATCAAGACCTGGTCGCGTCGCTCGACGATCCTGCCGGATTTCATCGGCCTGACGATCGCCGTGCACAACGGCCGTCAACACGTTCCCGTGTATGTCACGGAAAACATGGTCGGCCACAAGCTTGGCGAGTTCGCACTGACCCGTACGTTCAAGGGTCACGCGGCCGACAAGAAGGCCAAGAAATAAGGGGCAATCAAGATGGAAGTGAAGGCAATTCATCGCGGTGCCCGCATCTCGGCGCAGAAGACGCGCCTTGTGGCTGACCAGATCCGCGGTCTGCCGGTCGACAAGGCACTGAACGTTCTGACGTTCTCGCCGAAGAAAGCGGCTGGCATCGTGAAAAAGGTTGTGCTCTCGGCGATCGCAAACGCGGAACACAACGAAGGTGCTGATATCGACGAGCTCAAGATCAAGAGCATCTACGTCGACAAGGCAGCTTCGCTGAAGCGTTTCACCGCGCGCGCCAAGGGCCGCGGCAACCGCATCGAGAAGCAATCCTGTCACATCACTGTGACGGTCGGGAATTAAGGAGCCATACGATGGGACAGAAAATTCATCCGACTGGCTTCCGTTTGGCCGTCAGCCGCAATTGGGCTTCGCGTTGGTACGCGAACAACAACAATTTCGCGGCGATGTTGAAGGAAGACATCGGTGTTCGTGAATACCTGAAGAAGAAGCTGAAGAACGCTTCGGTGGGCCGTGTTGTGATCGAGCGTCCGGCAAAGAACGCTCGCATCACGATTTACAGCTCGCGCCCGGGTGTGGTGATCGGCAAGAAGGGCGAGGACATCGAACTCCTCAAGGCCGAACTCCAGAAGCGCATGGGCGTTCCGGTTCACGTGAACATCGAAGAAATCCGCAAGCCGGAAACCGATGCTCAACTGATCGCCGATTCGATCACGCAGCAGCTCGAGCGCCGCATCATGTTCCGTCGCGCAATGAAGCGCGCGATGCAGAACGCAATGCGTCTGGGTGCCCAGGGCATCAAGATCATGAGCGCCGGCCGTCTGAACGGTATCGAAATCGCACGTACCGAGTGGTACCGCGAAGGTCGAGTGCCGCTTCACACGCTGCGTGCCGACATCGACTACGCAACCTCGGAAGCGAAGACGACGTACGGCATCATCGGCGTGAAGGTTTGGGTCTACAAGGGCGACACGCTCGGCCGCAACGACGCACCGGTGGTGGAAGAAGTCGCCGAAGAAAAGCGTCCGCGCCGCAATGCGCGTCCGGGCGATCGTCGTCCGCGCCGTGATGGCGAAGGCGCACCGGGTGCCCGTCGTGGCGCACCGCGCCGTGGCGCCGGCGGTGACGGCAAGAGTGGAGAATAACGATGCTGCAACCGAAACGCAGGAAGTATCGCAAAGAGCAGAAGGGTCGTAACACCGGTATCGCAACGCGCGGCAACGCCGTTTCGTTCGGTGAATATGGTCTGAAGGCTATCGGTCGTGGTCGCCTGACCGCGCGTCAGATTGAAGCAGCGCGTCGTGCAATGACGCGTCACATCAAGCGTGGCGGCCGCATCTGGATCCGTATCTTCCCGGACAAGCCGATCTCGCAAAAGCCGGCGGAAGTGCGTATGGGTAACGGTAAGGGTAACCCTGAGTACTACGTCGCCGAGATTCAGCCGGGCAAGATGCTGTATGAAATGGATGGTGTGTCCGAAGAACTGGCCCGTGAAGCCTTCCGTCTGGCTGCAGCCAAGCTGCCGCTGAAGACGGTCTTCATGGTTCGCCAGCTCGGCGCCTAAGGAGTGATTGATGAAGGCATCTGAACTTCTTCAGAAAGACAAGGCCGCGCTCGACAAAGAGCTGTCGGACCTCTTGAAGGCGCAATTCGGCCTGCGCATGCAACTCGCGACCCAGCAGCTCACGAACACGAGCCAGCTGAAGAAGGTTCGTCGCGACATCGCACGTGTGCGGACCGTCCTGACTCAGAAGGCGAACCAGAAATGAACGAAAGCGTGAAAACCTCGCTTAAGCGGACGCTGGTCGGCAAGGTCGTCAGCAACAAGATGGACAAGACGGTCACCGTCCTGGTCGAGCGCCGCGTCAAGCACCCGATCTACGGCAAGTACGTCGTGCAGTCGAAGAAGTACCACGCTCACGACGAAGCGAACACGTACAACGAGGGTGACCTCGTGGAAATCCAGGAAACCCGTCCTCTCTCGAAGACGAAGGCCTGGACCGTGTCGAAGCTGATCGAAGCAGCACGCGTCATCTAAAAGTGGCGCAACACCCCGGGGAGCAACTTCCCGGGGTGTAGAAGTAATTGAAATCGCTGAAGATTTCGCTTGCTAGACCAAGATTATCGAGTTATAGTCTTGGTCTTCCCTCTTTATGGGTTTGCTGTTGGCAAAGCGGCAGGCGGAAATAGGTGGGGAAGCAGATCCGGACGCCAGTCCGGGTTAGCAAGATTCACCGGAATGCGATGGCCGGTTTCGTTTGCCGTCGCTGCTGTTCTTACCCAAGCAGCTGAGCGGTCGTTCTAGTGGCGGCGCGGCTGACGGGACCAAGACTGACCGGATGTGCCATGGTGGCGCGACCGGATTAAGTTGGGAAAGATAAACCATGATCCAGACCGAAACTCGGCTTGAAGTAGCCGACAACACGGGTGCACGTGAAGTCCTGTGCATCAAGGTGCTCGGCGGCTCGAAGCGTCGTTATGCCAGCATTGGCGACATCATCAAGGTGAGCGTCAAGGAAGCAACGCCGCGCGGGCGCGTAAAGAAGGGCGAAATCTACAACGCTGTTGTGGTTCGCACTGCGAAGGGCGTGCGCCGTCAAGACGGCTCGCTGATCAAGTTCGATGGCAACGCCGCCGTGCTTTTGAATACCAAGCTTGAGCCGATCGGCACCCGTATCTTCGGGCCGGTTACGCGTGAGCTGCGTAGCGAACGATTCATGAAGATCGTTTCGCTGGCGCCGGAAGTGCTGTAAGGAGCCGCGATGAACAAGATTCGCAAGGGTGACGAAGTTATCGTCGTTACCGGCAAAGATAAGGGCAAGCGCGGCGTCGTGCTGGCCATCGGCGAAGAGCGCGTCACTGTCGAAGGCATCAACATCGCGAAGAAGCATGTGAAGCCGAACCCCATGAAGGGTACGACGGGTGGCGTGGAAGCCAAGGCAATGCCGCTGGCTATCTCGAACGTCGCACTGGTCGACGCGAACGGTAAGCCGTCGCGCGTGGGCATCAAGGTCGAAGGGGACAAGAAGGTTCGTTTCCTGAAGACGACCGGTGCTGTTCTGAGCGCCTGACGCTGCGGAGTAAAAAATGGCACGTTTGCAAGAATTTTATAAAGAGAAGGTCGTTCCTGGCCTGATCGAGAAGTTCGGTTACAAGTCGGTCATGGAAGTGCCGCGCCTCACCAAGATCACCCTGAACATGGGTGTTGGTGAAGCCGTCGCTGACAAGAAGGTCCTCGAGCACGCCGTTGGCGACCTCACGAAGATCGCCGGCCAGAAGCCCGTCATCACGAAGTCGCGCAAGGCAATCGCCGGCTTCAAGATTCGCGAAGGCTACCCGATCGGCACGATGGTTACGCTGCGTGGCAATGCCATGTACGAATTCCTGGACCGTTTCGTGACGGTTGCGCTGCCCCGCGTGCGCGACTTCCGTGGCGTGTCGGGCAAGGCATTCGACGGCCGTGGTAACTACAACATCGGTGTGAAAGAGCAGATCATTTTCCCCGAAATCGACTACGACAAGATCGACGCGCTGCGTGGGCTGAACATCAGCATCACGACGACCGCGAAGACCGACGAAGAAGCAAAGGCACTGCTCGCCGGCTTCAAGTTCCCGTTCAGAAACTGAGGTTACCGTGGCTAAACTGGCACTGATCGAACGTGAAAAGAAGCGCGCTCGTCTGGCAGCGAAATTCGCGCCGAAGCGCGCAGCGCTGAAGGCGATCATCGACGACCAAAGCAAGTCGGAAGAAGAGCGCTATTCGGCTCGCCTGGAACTGCAACAACTGCCCCGCAACTCGAACCCGACTCGCAAGCGTAACCGCTGCGCGCTCACGGGTCGTCCGCGTGGCACGTTCCGCAAATTCGGTCTCGCACGTAACAAGATTCGTGAAATCGCGTTCCGTGGTGAGATCCCTGGCATCACCAAGGCGAGCTGGTAATAGGAGAAACATAAATGAGCATGAGTGATCCTATCGCCGATATGCTGACTCGCATCCGCAATGCGCAGATGGTCGAGAAGGTTTCGGTTGCTATGCCCTCGTCGAAAGTGAAGATTGCGATTGCGCAGGTTCTGAAGGACGAAGGCTATATCGACGACTTCGCGGTGAAAACCGAAGGTGCGAAGTCGGAATTGAACATCGCGTTGAAGTACTACGCTGGCCGTCCCGTTATCGAGCGCATCGAACGCGTCTCGAAGCCGGGTCTGCGCGTGTACCGCGGCCGCAACGACATTCCGCAGGTCATGAACGGCCTGGGCGTTGCGATCGTGTCGACGCCGAAGGGTGTGATGACGGACCGCAAGGCGCGCGCTACTGGCGTCGGCGGCGAAGTTATCTGCTACGTCGCTTAAGGCCTAAGGAGAAGAAACATGTCTCGAGTAGGTAAGAGCCCGATCGCGCTGCAAGGCGCAGAAGCGACGCTCAGCGACGAGAAGATTACCGTCAAGGGCCCGCTGGGTACGATTTCGCAAGCTGCGAACCGCCTCGTGAAGGTGGTGAACGACAACGGCACGCTGAAGTTCGAGCCGACCGACGAAAGCCGCGAAGCCAATGCGATGTCGGGCACGATGCGCGCGATTGTCGCGAACATGGTGCAAGGCGTGACGAAGGGTTTCGAGCGCAAGCTGACGCTGGTTGGCGTTGGTTATCGTGCTCAAGCGCAAGGCGACAAGCTGAATCTGTCGCTGGGTTTCTCGCACCCCGTGGTGCACCAGATGCCGGAAGGCGTGAAGGCCGAAACCCCGTCGCAAACGGAAATCGTGATCAAGGGGATCGACAAGCAACAAGTTGGCCAGGTCGCTGCGGAAGTCCGCGGCTACCGCCCGCCGGAGCCCTATAAGGGCAAGGGTGTGCGCTACGCCAACGAGGTTGTGATCCTCAAAGAAACGAAGAAGAAGTAAGGGTGCGCAATCATGGATAAGACTCAATCTCGCCTGCGCCGCGCTCGTCAGACGCGTCTCAAGATCGCTGAGCTGCAGGTCGCGCGTCTGGCCGTGCATCGCACGAACACGCACATCTATGCACAAGTGTTCTCGCCCTGCGGCACCAAGGTGCTGGCCAGCGCGTCGACGCTCGAAGCTGAAGTGCGTGCGCAACTGGCTGACCAGTCGGGCAAGGGCGGCAATGTCGCCGCGGCCTCGCTGATCGGCAAGCGTATCGCAGAAAAGGCTAAGGCCGCCGGCATCGAATCCGTCGCCTTTGACCGCTCGGGTTTCCGCTATCACGGCCGCGTCAAGGCGCTGGCTGATGCTGCGCGCGAAGCCGGGCTCAAGTTCTAAGGAAGGAATTCGTCATGGCAAAGATGCAAGCGAAAGTTCAGGCTGACGAACGCGACGACGGCCTCCGCGAAAAAATGATTTCGGTCAATCGCGTGACCAAGGTCGTGAAGGGTGGCCGTATTCTCGGCTTCGCCGCACTGACCGTGGTTGGCGACGGTGATGGCCGCGTCGGTATGGGCAAGGGCAAGTCGAAGGAAGTGCCCGTTGCTGTCCAGAAGGCGATGGAACAAGCTCGCCGCAACATGTTCAAGGTGCCCCTGAAGAACGGCACCCTGCAACACGAAGTGCACGGCAAGCACGGCGCATCGGTCGTCCTCCTCGCTCCGGCGAAGGCAGGTACGGGCGTGATCGCCGGCGGCCCGATGCGCGCAGTGTTCGACGTGATGGGCGTGCAGAACGTCGTGGCCAAGAGCCACGGTTCGACGAACCCGTACAACCTCGTTCGTGCCACGCTGGACGGTCTGCGCAAGCAGTCGACCCCGGCTGACATCGCGGCGAAGCGCGGCAAGTCCGTCGAAGACATTCTGGGCTAAGGGTGGGCACCATGTCTGAAAAAACTGTCAAGGTTCAGCTCGTCAAGAGCCTGATTGGGACCCGCGAAACGCACCGTGCCACTGTGCGCGGTCTCGGCCTGCGCCGCCTGAACTCGGTCTCCGAGCTGCAGGACACGCCGGCTGTGCGCGGCATGATCAACAAGGTCTCGTACCTCGTTAAGGTCATCGGCTAAGCGGTCGACCAAAGACTCCAGGAGTTGAAAATGGAATTGAATAACCTGAAGCCGGCAGAAGGCGCGAAGCACGCAAAGCGTCGCGTCGGCCGCGGCATCGGCTCCGGCCTCGGCAAGACCGCTGGCCGTGGTCACAAGGGTCAGAAATCGCGTTCGGGCGGCTTCCACAAGGTCGGCTTCGAAGGCGGTCAGATGCCTCTGCAGCGTCGTCTGCCGAAGCGTGGCTTCACCTCGCTGACGAAGGAATTCGTCGGTGAAGTGCGGCTCGCCGACATCGAGAAGCTGCCGGTCGACGAAATCGATCTGCTGGCTCTCAAGCAGGCAGGCCTCGTGGGCGAACTGACCCGCAGCGCGAAGATCATCGCCACCGGCGAGATCAAGCGCAAGGTCGTCGTGAAGGGTCTGGGTGCGACGAAGAATGCGCGTGCTGCGATTGAAGCAGCAGGCGGTTCTTTTGCCGAGTGATTGTGAGTGGTGCGTGCGGGCTTGCCCGCCGTCACTAGCATCTGCATCGGAGAAGCTACTTGGCTAACAGCCCGAGTCTCGCAAAAACCGGTCGCAGCGCTCCGAAGTTCGGCGACCTGCGCCGGCGTGCAGTGTTCCTGCTGCTGGCGTTGGTCGTTTATCGTATCGGCGCGCATATTCCGGTTCCGGGTATCGATCCGGACCAACTGGCGAAGCTCTTTCAGAGCCAGTCGGGCGGCATCCTTGGCATGTTCAACATGTTCTCGGGTGGCGCACTGTCTCGGTTCACGATCTTCGCGCTGGGTGTGATGCCGTATATTTCGGCGTCGATCATCCTGCAGCTGATGGCGATCGTCTCGCCGCAGCTGGAAGCGCTGAAGAAGGAAGGGCAGGCTGGACAACGCAAGATCACGCAGTACACGCGGATCTTCACGGTGGTGCTGGCGACGTTTCAGGCGTTCGGCATCGCGGTCGCGCTGGAAAACCAGCCTGGCCTCGTGATCGATCCGGGCATGGTGTTCCGCTTGACGACGGTCGTGACGCTCGTAACGGGCACGATGTTCCTGATGTGGCTTGGTGAGCAGATCACGGAACGCGGGCTTGGCAACGGTATCTCGATCATCATCTTCGGCGGGATCGCGGCAGGCTTCCCGAATGCGCTCGGTGGGCTTTTCGAACTGGTTCGCACCGGCTCGATGAGCATCATCTCGGCGATCATCGTGGTCGTTCTGATCGCAGCCGTGACTTACCTGGTGGTGTTCATCGAACGCGGCCAGCGCAAGATCCTCGTGAACTATGCGAAGCGCCAGGTCGGTAACAAGATTTACGGCGGGCAGTCGTCCCACCTGCCGCTCAAGCTGAACATGTCGGGTGTGATTCCGCCGATCTTCGCGTCGTCGATCATCCTGTTCCCGGCAACCATCCTGAACTGGTTCAGTTCGGGTTCGCGAACCGGCTGGTTTGCGGACACGCTGCACAACGTGGCCGAAGCCCTCAAGCCTGGCCAGCCCGTGTACGTGTTGCTGTACGCGTTGGCGATCGTGTTCTTCTGCTTCTTCTACACCGCACTGGTGTTCAACAGCAGGGAAACGGCCGACAACCTGAAAAAGAGTGGCGCGTTCGTACCTGGCATCCGTCCGGGCGATCAGACGGCACGCTATATCGACCGCATCCTCACGCGTCTGACGCTGGCCGGTGCGATCTATATCGTGTTCGTTTGCCTGCTGCCGGAGTTTCTGGTGCTGCGCTGGAATGTGCCGTTTTATTTTGGTGGAACGTCGCTGCTGATCATTGTCGTCGTCACAATGGACTTCATGGCGCAGGTGCAGTCGTACGTGATGTCGCAACAATATGAATCGCTGCTCAAGAAGGCCAACTTCAAGGGCGGCGGCGTCCCGATGCGTTAAAAGGACCTATGGCCAAAGACGATGTAATCCAGATGCAAGGCGAGGTGATCGAAAACCTCCCCAACGCGACCTTCCGGGTGAAGCTGGAAAACGGCCATGTCGTTCTGGGACATATTTCCGGAAAGATGCGGATGCACTACATCCGCATCCTCCCGGGCGACAAGGTGACGGTTGAGTTGACGCCTTACGATCTGTCGCGTGCGCGGATCGTGTTCCGGGCGAAGTGATTTAGGAAAAAGGGTAATATCATGAAAGTGATGGCATCGGTAAAGCGCATTTGCCGCAACTGCAAAATCATCAAGCGCAACGGCGTCGTTCGCGTGATCTGCAGCTCGGACCCGCGCCACAAGCAGCGCCAAGGCTGATTAGCGCGCTTGCGCTTTTTGTTTGAGGAAAAACAATGGCTCGTATTGCAGGGGTTAACATCCCGAACCACCAGCACACCGAAATCGGCCTGACGGCAATTTTTGGTGTTGGCCGCACGCGTTCGCGCAACATCTGCGTGGCCGCCGGTGTGCCGTTCAACAAGAAGGTCAAGGACCTGAACGACGCGGATCTGGAAAAGCTGCGTGAGGAAGTGGGCAAGTTTGTCGTCGAAGGCGATCTCCGCCGTGAAGTGACGATGAACATCAAGCGCCTGATGGACCTCGGCTGCTACCGCGGCGTGCGCCATCGCAAGGGCCTGCCCCTGCGTGGCCAGCGTACGCGTACCAACGCACGTACGCGTAAGGGTCCGCGCCGCGCAGCACAGTCGCTGAAGAAGTAAGCGGAACTGAAAGTTACAGGAAAACGTAATGGCTAAGGCTTCGAACAACTCCGCGGCGCAACGCGTTCGCAAGAAGGTTAAGAAGAACGTCGCCGAGGGCGTGGTTCACGTTCACGCGTCGTTCAACAACACGATCATCACGATCACCGACCGTCAAGGCAACGCGCTTGCCTGGGCAACGTCGGGCGGTCAGGGCTTCAAGGGTTCGCGTAAGTCGACGCCCTTCGCAGCTCAGGTCGCAGCTGAATCGGCTGGCCGTGTTGCAATGGAATACGGCGTCAAGAACCTCGAAGTGCGTATCAAGGGCCCCGGCCCGGGTCGCGAATCGGCGGTGCGCGCGCTGCATGGTCTTGGCATCAAGATCACCGCGATCTCCGACGTTACGCCGGTCCCGCACAACGGCTGCCGTCCGCCGAAGCGCCGCCGTATCTAAGGCGTCGTTTTAGCCGAACGCCTGAGCCGCCGGAAACGGCGACCCAGGCTCTCGGCGTTATTGAATTGACTAAGCCCACCGTTCGGTTCAAAGAGCCGGACTAGCGCGAAGGCCGGGTTTTCCCGTTTAGCCCTCGCGTGATCAATTATCGAAGGAAAGCAACGTGGCACGTTATATCGGCCCGAAGGCCAAGCTGTCCCGCCGTGAAGGCACCGACCTCTTCCTGAAGAGCGCACGCCGCTCGCTCGCCGACAAGTGCAAGCTCGACAGCAAGCCGGGTCAGCACGGCCGCACCTCGGGCGCCCGTACGTCCGACTACGGCACGCAGCTTCGCGAAAAGCAAAAAGTGAAGCGTATCTACGGCGTGCTCGAGCGCCAGTTCCGCCGCTACTTCGCGGAAGCTGACCGCATCAAGGGCAACACCGGCGAAAACCTGCTGCAACTGCTCGAATCGCGTCTCGACAACGTCGTGTACCGCATGGGCTTCGCTTCGACCCGCGCTGAAGCGCGTCAGCTCGTGGGCCACAAGGCTCTCACGGTGAACGGCGTCGTTTCGAACATCCCGTCGATGCAAGTGAAGGCTGGCGACGTCGTCGCGATTCGCGAAAAGGCGAAGAAGCAGGCGCGTATCGTCGAAGCCCTCTCGCTCGCAGAGCAAGGCGGCATGGCAAGCTGGGTGTCGGTCGACGCGAAGAAGTTCGAAGGCACGTTCAAGGGCATGCCTGAGCGCAGCGACATCGCTGGCGACATCAACGAAAGCCTGATCGTCGAATTGTATTCGCGGTAATCGGATTGACGGCCGGGGTAACCTCTGTGCTTCGCGCAGGAGGCGGCCTCGGCCGTTTTTTTCAGGTTGTTGCCATCTCAGCCTTATCGGTGTAACGAGCCGAGGGTATTGAAAAGGAAAACCTATGCAAACCAGTTTGTTGAAACCCAAGATCATCGCTGTGGAATCGCTCGGCGACAACCACGCGAAAGTGGTCATGGAGCCGTTCGAACGCGGTTATGGCCACACCTTGGGTAACGCGCTCCGGCGCGTGCTGCTGTCGTCGATGGTGGGCTACGCGCCGACCGAAGTGACGATCGCAGGCGTCGTGCACGAATACTCGACGCTCGATGGTGTGCAAGAGGATGTGGTCAACCTGCTGCTGAACCTGAAGGGTGTTGTTTTCAAGCTGCATAACCGTGACGAAGTGACGGTTACGCTGCGCAAGGAAGGCGAAGGCGTTGTCACCGCTGGCGACATCGAACTCTCGCACGACTGCGAAGTGATCAACCCGGATCACGTGGTTGCGCATCTGACGAAGGGCGGCAAGCTCGACGTGCAGATCAAGATCGAAAAGGGCCGTGGCTACGTGCCGGGCAACGTGCGCCGTTACGGCGACGAGTCGGCCAAGATCATCGGCCGCATCGTGCTGGACGCGTCGTTCTCGCCGGTTCGCCGCGTGAGCTACGCCGTGGAAAGCGCGCGTGTCGAACAGCGTACCGACCTCGACAAGCTCGTGATGAACATCGAAACCAACGGCGTGATCTCGCCTGAGGAAGCGATCCGCCAGTCGGCCCGCATCCTCGTGGATCAGCTGTCGGTGTTCGCGGCGCTGGAAGGCACGGAAACGGCCGCGGAAGCGCCTTCGCGCGCCCCGCAGATCGACCCGATCCTGCTGCGTCCGGTGGACGATCTCGAACTCACGGTTCGCTCGGCGAACTGCCTGAAGGCCGAGAACATCTACTACATCGGCGATCTGATCCAGCGCACCGAGAACGAACTGCTCAAGACCCCGAACCTGGGTCGCAAGTCGCTCAACGAGATCAAGGAAGTGCTCGCTTCGCGCGGTCTCACGCTCGGCATGAAGCTCGAAAACTGGCCGCCGGCTGGTCTCGACAAGTAAGAAGTCTGGCACGGACGCGGATTTTCCTTTAAAATCCGCGTCTTGCCTTTTTCACGTACCGGCCCGTGCCTCGATAGTTGCGAGGCGATAGAAGAGCTGGACCAAAACTTTGTTTCAAGGAAATTGAAATGCGTCACCGTCATGGTCTGCGGAAACTGAACCGCACGAGCAGCCACCGTCTGGCAATGCTCCGTAACATGTCCAACTCGCTCATCGAGCACGAAGTCATCAAGACGACGCTGCCGAAGGCGAAGGAACTCCGTAAGGTTGTCGAGCCCCTCATCACGCTGGGCAAGAAGCCGTCGCTCGCAAACCGTCGTCTGGCGTTCAACCGCCTGCGCGATCGTGACTCGGTCACGAAGCTGTTCGACGTGCTCGGTCCGCGTTTCGCGAACCGTCCGGGCGGCTACCTGCGTATCCTGAAGTTCGGTTTCCGTGTTGGCGACAACGCACCGATGGCACTGGTCGAACTGCTCGACCGTCCGGAAGTCGCGGAAGAGAACGTCCAGGAAGCGGAATAAGCTTTCCGTCGCTCGATCCCCGGATTGAGCGGCATGCGAAAAAGCCAGGCCTAGCCTGGCTTTTTTGTTTTCGGGCGCGGATGAAATCGCGTCGAACCGTGTTTGCCGGTTGCAGTCCCCTTTTGCCACACGGTGCACGAGAGAAGCCGATCGGCGCCGATGGTACGATTACGTTCTGCCCCGAAGCCCGTTTGCCGTCGCACGCGGGCACCACGCCGGAGATCGTCGTGACCCTCAATGTGACCCTGATGCTGACTACGGTGCCCGACGAGGGCACCGCCGAAACGCTCGCCGCCGGGGCGCTCGCGCAGCGCCTCGCCGCGTGCGTGACGCGCCTGGGCGCCGTCCACTCGCAGTATCACTGGCAGGGCAACATCGAGTCGGGCAACGAGATCCAGCTGCTCTTCAAGACGAGCCTCGCCCGCGCGGCCGAGCTCGAACAGTTCATCCAGACCCAGCATCCCTACGAGACGCCCGAGATTCTCTCGTGGCAAGCCACGGCGTCGAATGCCTACGGGCAATGGGTCAATGCCGAGACTCAGCGCACCCTTCATGTCTAACCGCTTCGATCGGCGCTCGCGCGCCGCGCCGTACGCTTCGCTGTCCGGCTTTCTCCTGCTCGTCTGCGCTCTGCTGCCGATGCTGTTTGGTGCGTCGCTCGCGCGTGCGGCCGACGACGACTTCCTGCCGCCCGACCAGGCCTTCACGTTCAGCGCGAGCGAAGCGCCGGGCATGGTCGACGTGCACTTCAAGATCGCCGACGGCTACTACATGTACCGCGAGCGCTTCGCGTTCGCCGCGCGCAACGGCTCGGCGCAGCTCGGCGAGGCGCAAATCCCGCCCGGCCATGTGAAGTTCGATCCGACCTTCCAGAAGAATGTCGAAACCTATCGGGGCGAGCTGACGATCCGCGTGCCGGTGCAAAAGGCGAGCGGTCCGTTCGATCTCGCGGTGACGTCGCAGGGCTGCGCAGATGCGGGCATCTGTTATCCGCCCGCGGAACACGTGTTCCACGTGAGCGGCGCGGCTTTGCAGGCCGCTACGCCCGCCCAGAGCCCCGTGCCGGGAGCAGCAAGCCCGACGCCCGCGCCCCAGCCGCAGACGAGCGCAGCGCCCGCAGCGGGCGACACCGGGGAGCCGTGGTACGAGCGCGCCACGAGCGCGGACTACGCGCAATCGCTGCTGCAAGGCGGCGGCTTTTTCGCCGTGGTCGGCCTGTACTTCGTGGCCGGCATGGTGCTGAGCCTCTTGCCGTGCTCGTACCCGATGATCCCGATCCTCTCGGCGATCATCGTCGGCGAGGGCGCCCGCGTCACGCGCTCGCGCGGCTTCGCGCTGTCGTTCGTCTACGTGCTCGGCATGGCGCTCGTCTACACGGTGCTGGGCATTGCCGCTGCGCTGGTCGGCCAGAGCCTTGGCGCATGGCTGCAGAACCCGTGGGTGCTGGGCGTGTTCGCGGTGCTCCTCACCGCGTTCGCCGTCATGCTGATCGCGGGCTACGACATCGCGCTGCCGCAGCGCTGGCAGGACGGCGCCTCGCGCGCCACCCAGGGCCGTTCCGGCGGCAAATTCGCCGCCGTCGCCGTGATGGGCGCGCTTTCCGCGCTCGTGGTCGGCGCCTGCATGACCGCGCCGCTCTTCGCGGTGCTGGCGTTCATCGCACACACGGGCAACGCCGTGCTCGGCGGCGCGGCGCTCTTTGCCATGGGCCTGGGCCTTGGCGTTCCGCTGATGATCCTCGGCCTCGGCGCGGGCTCGCTGCTGCCGCGTGCGGGTACGTGGATGGATGGCGTGAAGGTGTTCTTCGGTGTCGTGCTGCTCGCGGCCGCGCTGTGGATCGTTTGGCCGGTGCTCGGCGCCACCGCGCAGATGCTGCTTGCCGCCCTCTGGCTGCTGCTCGCGGCCGCCGCGCTCGGGCTGTTCACGCCGAACGCGGGTGCGGCCAACGTCTGGCGGCGCCTCGGGCGTGGTCTCGGCGCCGCGTTCGCGATCTGGGCCGCGACGCTGATCGTCGGTCTGGCGGCGGGTTCGACCGATCCGCTGCGCCCGCTTGCGGTGCTGGCCGCGCGCGTGGGCGGCGCGAGCGATGTTGCCGCTGCAGGCGCGGCGCAGACCGCCGGCGCCGGCGAAGCGAACGCATTGGTCTTCGCACCCGTGCGCTCGCCCGCGCAGCTCGACGCGGCGCTCAAGACTGCGGGCAAGCCGTCGATGCTCGACTTCTACGCCGACTGGTGCGTGAGCTGCAAGGAAATGGAGAAGTTCACGTTCAGCGACCCGCGCGTGCAGGCGCGCCTCGCGGAGCTGGGGCTGTTGCGCGCCGATGTGACCGCCAACAATTCGGACGACCAGGCACTGCTCAAGCGCTTCGGCCTCTTCGGACCGCCGGGCATCATCTTCTTCGATACGCAAGGGCGCGAAGTGCTGCGCGTGGTCGGCTACGAGAATGCCGACCGGTTCCTCGCGCGCCTCGATCGCGTGGCGGCGCCGGCGCCGCAGACGCCGGCAGCGCCATCGACCTGATTGGCCGGATCGGCGGCATTGCGCGTGTGTGAGAACGCGCATCGGCCCAAAAGCAAAAGGCACGTCCGTGGACGTGCCTTTTTTCATGGGACGTGCCCAGCGCTTACTTCTGTGCGCGCAGCAAACGTGCGGCGTCGAGCGCGAAATACGTGAGGATGCCGTCGGCGCCCGCGCGCTTGAACGCGAGCAGCGATTCCATCATCACCTTGTCGTGATCGAGCCAGCCGTTTTGCGCGGCTGCCTTGAGCATGGCGTACTCGCCGCTCACCTGGTACACGTAGGTCGGAAAGCGGAATTCGTCCTTCACGCGGCGCACGATGTCGAGGTACGGCATGCCGGGCTTCACCATCACCATGTCGGCGCCTTCCTCGATGTCGAGGCGCACTTCGCGCAGCGCCTCGTCGGAGTTCGACGGGTCCATCTGGTAGGTCATCTTGTTGCCCTTGCCCAGATTCGACGCCGAGCCCACGGCGTCGCGGAACGGACCGTAGAACGCCGAAGCGTATTTGGCCGAGTACGCCATGATGCGCGTGTGGATGTGGTTCTCGCTTTCGAGCATCTCGCGGATCGCACCGATGCGCCCGTCCATCATGTCCGAAGGCGCGACGATATCGACCCCGGCTTCCGCCTGTGCACGGGCCTGCGCGACGAGGATCTCGATGGTCTCGTCGTTGATGACGTAGCCGTTCTCGTCGAGCACGCCGTCCTGGCCGTGGCTCGTGTACGGGTCGAGCGCGACGTCGCACAGCACGCCGAGGTCGGGGAAGCGCTTCTTCAGTTCGCGCACGGCGCGCGGAATCACGCCGTCGGGGTTCGTCGCCTCGATGCCATCGGGCGTCTTGAGCGCCGGATCGACGACGGGGAAGAGCGACAGCACCGGAATGCCGAGTTCGACGCACTGTTCGGCGACGCCCATCAGCAGATCGATCGACACGCGTTCGACGCCAGGCATCGACGGCACGGCTTCGCGCACGTTGTTGCCCGCAATGACGAATACGGGGTAGATCAGGTCGTTCGTGGTGAGGAGGTTTTCGCGCATCAGACGGCGCGAGAAATCGTCACGTCGCATGCGGCGCGGACGATGATGCGGATAGAAGCTCATGTCGGCGGATATCTTGAAACGGGATGGGTCCCGGGGCGCAGGAAACTTTTCGGGACAATGGTATATCATACCGATCGAGCGAGGCGCCTGGCGCCGAGCTCCCCGCTTCTCCTCCCTGAGCGGGTGCCTGTCGTTTTTCGATAAGGCTGTTTAACCCGCCGGAAACCACGGCGGGTTTTTTTATGTGCGCCGGAAGGGACGTAGCAAGACCCGCGGCGCAGGCCGGAAAGGGCGCTTATGCCCGGCGTTGGCGTGGTCTGCGTGCGCTAGCGCACATAACGCGGCAGATGCCGCGCCGGCCTTGCGAAAAGATCTGATGAATGCGCGTGAAAAGCCCGACAGTGTGGGCTTTTGCATGATCGAGAGCCGGCCTGAAGCGACTGGCCCGAGGGGCGTTACTCCGCTTGCGCGTCGGTTTCGCCGACAGATGCCTGCGGCACGATCCAGCTCTCGATCACGGCGTGCGCCTCGTCGAGCCCCACGCGCTTGAGCGCCGAAAAGAGCTGGGCGCTCAGCTTCCCTTCGTAGCCTTGCTTGCTGTACTCGTCGAACGCCTTGTTGGTCGTGCGCAGCGCGAGCACGCTTTCCTGACGCGTCAATTTGTCGCACTTCGTAAGGAGTGCGTGAATCGGTTTGCCCGTCGGCGCGAACCACTCGATCATGCGGCGGTCGAGGTCGGTGAGCGGGCGGCGGGCGTCCATCATCAGGATGAGGCCGGAGAGTTGCGCGCGCGTTTGCAGATAGAGCGAAAGCAACTGCTCCCAGTGCGCCTTCGCGGCGGCCGGCACTTCGGCGTAACCGTAGCCGGGCAGGTCGACGAGATAGCCCGCCGGTTCGTCGGCGGGGCCGACCGAGAAGTAGTTGATATGCTGGGTGCGGCCCGGCGTCTTCGAGGCGAAGGCGAGCCGCTTCTGGTTGCACAGCAGATTGATGGCGGTGGACTTGCCGGCGTTCGAACGGCCGGCGAACGCTACCTCGGGCCGCGCCGTAGCGGGCAGGTCGCGCAGATGGTTCACCGTCGTGAAGAAGCGGGCTTGGTGCAGCAGGAAGGCCATCGGAAAAGGACCACAATGTGAGACAACGCGGCGGGTGGCCCGCCGGGCCCGGACGCGCCCGGGATGGATTCTGGGATATCGGGGGCAGGCCCGACTGGCGCCGTGGCGCCTTGCGCGCTATTGTACAATGCGATGGTTTACTGAATACCAGCGAGGCCAGCGCGGGCCTTTCGAGGTAGATCGGTCGCTGTCGTACATTGCAGAACCTGATTCCCACAAGACGAAACAAGGTGCGCGAATGAATCGACTGGGCAAGTGCTTGAAGGTGTTCGAGAGTGCGATAGCGTCAGGTCTTACAGCAGGTTTATTCATGGTGGCGGGGCAGGCAAACGCGGCGGATCAGGGAACGCCGGCCAAGCCCGACGTCGCCCGGGGGCAAGCCATTGCCGCGCAGGTCTGCGCGGCCTGTCACGCGGCCGACGGCAACAGCACCGGCGGCGCGTATCCCAAGCTCGCCGGCCAGCACGCCGACTATCTCGTCAAGCAACTCAAGGACTTCAAACCGCAGCCCGGCGGCAAGCCGGCGGCGCGCGCAAACCCCATCATGGCCGGCTTCGCTGCCGCGCTGTCAGACCAGGATATGATCAACGTCGCAGCCTGGTTCTCCTCCCAGACACCCAAACCCGGCTACGCGCGCGACGCGAAGACCGTGCCGTTCGGCCAGTCGATCTGGCGCGGCGGCATCGCCGACAAGGGCGTACCGGCCTGTGCGGCGTGCCACGGACCTACGGGCCAGGGGATTCCGATCCAGTTTCCGCGCCTCTCGGGCCAGTGGTCGGAATATATCGTTGCACAGCTCAATGCTTTCCAGCAGGGCACGCGTAACAATAACGATCCGATGCGCACCATCGCGCACCGGCTCTCGGACGACGAGATCAAGGCCGTTGCCGATTACGCGGCCGGCCTGCATTGAGCGCAGCAGGTTTGCCGCGCGGTTGATCAGCAGTTCCACGGCGCGGCCGGCCGGAAAACAAGAAAAGGGTGAGGGCGTCGTCACGCTGACGGCGCGCCTGCACCCTTTTTTGCTGTAGCGCCTGTTCGGCAAGAAAGCAGCAAGAGCGAAAAAGCGGAGTTTGAATGAGCGTCACCACGCAGGGTTTGCAGTTGAATGTTCGCCAGAAGGCGGTGAGGAGCGCCGTCGAGCTGATCAGCTCGATGCGCTTCGCGATTGCACTGCTCGTCGTGCTCGCCATTGCGAGCATCATCGGCACGGTGCTCACGCAGGACGACCCGTACCCGAACTACGTCAACCAGTTCGGCCCCTTCTGGGCCGACATCTTCCGCTCGCTGAGCCTCTACACGGTCTACAGCGCGTGGTGGTTCATGACGATCCTCGGCTTTCTCGTGGTGTCGGTTTCGCTGTGCGTGATCCGCAACGCGCCGAAGATGCTCGCGGACATGAAGAGCTGGAAGGACAAGGTCCGCGAAGGCAGCCTGCGCGCGTTCCATCACAAGGGCGAGTTCGCGGTGGAGGGCGGCTCGCGCGAGCAAACGGCCGCCACGCTCGGCAAGCTGGCGGGGCGCATGGGCTACCGCTTCGTCACGCGCGAGAGCGAGGGCGCCACGCTCATCGCGGCCAAGCGCGGAGCGCTCACCAAGATCGGCTACATCTTCGCGCACCTCGCGATCGTGATCATTTGCCTCGGCGGCCTGCTCGACAGCAATCTGCCGATCAAATTCCAGATGTGGCTGTTCGACAAGACGCCGATCCGCAGCAACGCAGTCATCAACGACATTGCGCCCGAGCACCGTCTCTCGCAGTCGAACCCGACCTTCCGCGGCTACGCCTGGGTGCCCGAGGGCCAGTTCGTCTCCACGGCCATCCTCAACCAGCCCGACGGCTCGCTGATCCAGGACCTGCCGTTCTCCATCCAGCTCAACAAGTTCATCGTCGATTACTACTCGACCGGCATGCCCAAGCTGTTCGCGAGCGACATCGTCGTGATCGACCACAAGACGGGCCAGCGCGTTCCGGCGCGCATCGAGGTGAACGAGCCGTTCGAGTACGACGGCGTGTCGATCTATCAGTCGAGCTTCCAGGACGGCGGCTCGCAGATGTCGATGACGGCGTGGCCCATGTCGGGTGCGAGCGCGAAGCACTTCCCGTTCGGCGGCACGATCGGCAATTCGGCGCCGCTCGCGGTGCCCGCTGGCCAGACGGTGCCGGGCGTGGACGGGCAGACGATCGAATTCGCGGACTTCCGCGCGATCAACGTCGAGAACATCTCGAACGGCAGCGGCGCGAACGACGCGCGCGGCGTGGCGCACCAGTCGCTCAAGGAAGCGTTCGACGAGCGCCTCGGCTCCGGTGCGAAGAGCTCGAAGCCGCTCGACCTGCATAACGTCGGCCCCTCGGTGCAGTACAAGGTGCGCGACAAGAACGGCCAGGCGCGCGAGTACAACAACTACATGCTGCCCGTGGACGTGGGCGGCGGCGATCGCATGTTCCTCGCGGGCATGCGCGAGAATCCCGACGATCCGTTCCGCTACCTGCGTATTCCCGCCGACAGCGGCGGCACGCCGAAGGAGTGGATGATGCTGCGCGCGGCCTTCGAGGACCCCGCATTGCGCGTGCAGGCCGCGAAGCGTTTCGCCGCGCGCTCGGTCCCCGATTCGAACCGGGAGCTGCAACAACATCTCGAGGACAGCGCCGAGCGCGTCTTGACCCTGTTCGCGGGCTTGGATGCCCCGCAGGCAGGTGCTGCGGGCGCTGCAGGCGCCGCTGGCGGCTTCCAGGCCGTGGCCGCGTTCATCGACAAGTCGGTGCCGAAGGAGCAGCAGGAAAAGGCGGCGAGCCTCCTGCTGCGCATGCTCGAGGGTGCGACATGGGACCTCTGGCAGCTCGCGCGCGAGCAGGCCGGCGAGCCCGACCTGAAGCCCGATGCCGACGCCGCGCGCTTCGTGCAGGACTCGATCAACGCAATTTCCGACAGTTTCCTGTATGGATCGCCTGTCTATCTACAGCTCGATTCATTCAAGCAGGTGCAAGCTTCGGTATTTCAGTTGACGCGCGCGCCGGGCAAGAAAGTCGTGTATCTTGGCAGCCTGTTGCTCGTGCTCGGCATCTTCTCGATGTTCTACGTGCGTGAGCGGCGTCTGTGGTTCTGGCTGAAGGACCGGAAGGGTCGGGACGGTCAGGACCACGGCGTCGACGTCATCATGGCGATGTCGACCGCCCGCCGTACCCTCGACTTCGAGAAGGAGTTCGCCCGTACCCGCGACGCGGTCGGCCGTGCGCTAGGCGCGGCGCCGCAAACCGGCACCACGAACGATGCGGGCGACACGAACGGCAGCGGCACGGACCGTGCGCCCTGATCCACGCACGCGATTACAGCCACTCACGATCAACACCGGTAAGCCCATGGACTTGTCTCAGGTTTCCTCCTCCGCGAAGGCCCGCCGCGCCGAACGTGCGCAGGTGGCCAATGCCGCTGTGGCGCACGGCGCCGCGACTGCCCGCGATCCCCTCGCCGACGTCCTGTTCGACGAACGCCCTTTCCTGCGCCGCCTGACGGTGGTGGACTGGCTGTTCGCGCTGGCGCTCGTGGCGGGCGCGGGCTTCGCGCTCTCGCGCTACCACACGCACATGAATTACTACGACAAGCTGGTGCTGTGCGGCACGACGCCGGCGCTCGTCGTGCTGGGCTGGCGCTGGAAGCCGGCGCGGCTGCTCATGGCCGGTATCGCGGTGCTCGCGCTGTTCGCGATCCAGATCTATCAGGGCGACCTCGCGCGCGCGGACCAGGCGTTCTTCCTCAAGTATTTCCTCTCCAGCCAGTCGGCCATCCTGTGGATGAGCGCGCTGTTCGTGCTCGCCACGCTGTTCTACTGGATCGGCCTGCTCTCGCGTTCGCCCTCGGGCGGCTCGATCGGCTCGAAGCTCACGTGGGCGGCAGTGCTCATGGGCTTCGTCGGCCTGATGGTGCGCTGGTACGAGTCCTACCTCATCGGCGCGGACGTCGGTCACATTCCCATCTCGAACCTCTACGAAGTGTTCGTGCTGTTCAGCCTCATCACCGCGCTCTTCTATCTGTATTACGAAAGACACTACGACACGCGTGCGCTCGGCGCGTTCGTGCTGCTCGTGATCAGCGCGGCCGTGGGCTTCCTGATGTGGTACTCGATCTCGCGCGACGCGCAGCAGATCCAGCCGCTCGTGCCCGCATTGCAGAGCTGGTGGATGAAGATCCACGTGCCCGCGAACTTCATCGGCTACGGCAGCTTCGCGCTTTCGGCCATGGTGGGCGTGGCGTACATCATGAAAGAGCGCGGCGTGCTGGCGGACCGCCTGCCCGCGCTCGAGGTGCTCGACGACGTCATGTACAAGTCGATCGCCGTGGGTTTTGCGTTCTTCACCATCGCGACCATTCTCGGCGCGCTGTGGGCCGCGCAGGCCTGGGGCGGCTACTGGAGCTGGGACCCGAAGGAAACCTGGGCGCTGATCGTGTGGCTCAACTACGCCGCCTGGCTGCACATGCGCCTCATGAAGGGCCTGCGAGGCGGCGTGGCGGCCTGGTGGGCGCTCACCGGGCTGCTCGTCACGACCTTCGCGTTCCTCGGCGTGAACATGTTCCTTTCGGGCCTGCACAGCTACGGCAAGCTGTAACCGAATCGGCCCGCAAGACGAATTAACCGTCGGATGCCTCGCGCTCCGACGGTTTTTTTTTCGTCCGCCGGGAAGTTTTCTGCGAATTGCGCGTTTGCCCGCTTGAGGTCATCCAGTCGATCCACGTCGTGCACAGCACGCCAGGACGGGTCGAGATACGATCAATGTGCTGGCGGCGCACGCCACGCAAGAAGCAGGAGCAGCGATATGTGGATCAAGCGGAGCAGCAGGATCTTGCTCAACGGCGACGACATCCCCGCGAGCGAAATCACGCCGCAAAAGGTGTACGAACAGCGCCGGCGCATTCTGCGGGCCGCGGGCGCGCTCGCGCTCGGCGGCATTGCGGGGCCGTTCGGTGCAACGCAGGCGCTTGCGGAATACGCCCCCGGCGACCCGAAGGCGCAGAAGCTCGCCGCGCAGACGAACACGAAGTTCGTCGCGCTCGACAAGGTCACGCCCTACAAGGACATCACGACCTATAACAACTTCTACGAGTTCGGCACGGACAAGGGCGATCCGGCTCAAAACGCGCACACGCTGCGGCCGCGCCCGTGGAAGCTGAGCGTCGAGGGCGAGGTGAAGAACCCGAAGGTCTACGACATCGACGAGATCCTCAAGCTCGCGCCGCTCGAAGAGCGCGTGTACCGGCATCGTTGCGTCGAGGGCTGGTCGATCGTCGTGCCGTGGATCGGTGTTTCGCTTTCCGAACTGATCCGCCGCGCGCAGCCCACGGGCAACGCACGCTACGTGCAGTTCATCACGCTCGCCGACCCCTCGCAAATGCCGGGCCTCGCCGAGCCGATTCTCGACTGGCCGTATTCCGAAGGCCTGCGCATGGATGAAGCGATGAATCCGCTCACGCTGCTCACGGTCGGCCTCTACGGCCAGGTGCTGCCGAACCAGAACGGCGCGCCCGTGCGCGTGATGGTGCCGTGGAAGTACGGCTTCAAGAGCGCGAAGTCGCTGGTGAAGATCCGCTTCGTCGAGAACCAGCCGCCCACGAGCTGGAACAAGTACGCGCCGAACGAATACGGCTTTTATTCGAACGTGAATCCGAACGTCGATCACCCGCGCTGGAGCCAGGCCACGGAGCGGCGCATCGGCGAGGACGGCTTCTTCCAGCCCAAGCGCAAGACGCTCATGTACAACGGCTACGGCGACCTCGTCGCGTCGATGTATCAGGGCATGGATCTGCGCAAGAACTTCTGAGCAACGAGCTAGATGGAGCGAGAGATGGAATCGACGACGACACCACAGGCTGCCGCGCGCGTGGGGGCGGGCCAGGCGCGTCCTGCGCGAAAAGCGGGGAGCGTGACGGGTCCGCGCTGGCTGCCGTGGGCGAAGGTGGCGGTGTTCGTCGCGGCGCTGTATCCGCTCGCGCGCCTCGTGCTGTTCGGCTTCACGGACGGGCTCGGTGCGAATCCGATCGAGTTCATCACGCGCTCCACGGGCCTGTGGACGCTGGTGTTCCTCTGCATCACGCTCGCGGTCACGCCGCTGCGACGACTCACGGGCTGGAATACGCTGGTCCGCTTTCGGCGCATGCTGGGCCTCTTCGCGTTTTTCTACGCGACGCTGCACTTCACGACCTACATCTGGTTCGACAAGTGGTTCGACGTCGCCGCGATGCTCAAGGACGTGGGCAAGCGGCCGTTCATCACGGTGGGTTTCGCGGCGTTCGTGCTGCTGATTCCACTCGCCGTGACGTCCACGCGCGCGATGGCGCGCCGGCTCGGACGCCGCTGGCAGACGCTGCATCGGCTCATCTACGCGATCGGCGTGCTGGCGATCCTGCACTTCTGGTGGATGAAGGCGGGCAAGCACGACCTCGTGCTGCCCAAGCTCTACGGCGCGATCATGCTGGCGCTGCTCGGCTGGCGCGTGGCCGTGTGGCTGCTGGCGCGCTGGCGTGCCGCGCGCGCGGGGGCGGGCGCCGCGTAGGTGCATCGCGCGCAGGCAGGCAAACAAAAAGCGACGCCGTAGCGTCGCTTTTTTTTATGGGCGTGCGAACGAAAGACTCAGTCCGGCAGCACGCGTTCACTCGCGAACAACTGCGCCACGCTTTCGCGCTCGCGCGCGAGATGCACGCGTTTGCCGTCGACCATCACCTCGGCGGCGCGTGCACGCGTGTTGTAGTTCGAGCTCATCACGAAGCCGTAGGCGCCCGCGGAGCGGATCGCGAGCACGTCGCCCGGTTCGATCGCGAGCGAGCGGGCGCGGCCCAGCCAGTCGCCGCTTTCGCACACCGGGCCGACCACGTCGTAGGTCTGCGGCGCCGACTGGCGCGCAACGACCGGCTCCATCGCGTGATACGCGTCGTACATGGCGGGACGGGCGAGGTCGTTCATCGCGGCGTCGACGATCGCGAAGTTCTTTTCCGAGCCCGGCTTGAGGAACTCGACCGTAGTGAGCAGGATGCCCGCATTGCCCACGAGCGAGCGGCCCGGCTCGAAGTACACCTCGCGCGTCTTGCCCGTTTTCGCGCCATACGCCTCGATGCGGTCGAGCACCGTGCGCACGAACTCGCCGATATCGGGCGGCGTTTCGTCGTCGTAGGTGATGCCGAGGCCGCCGCCCACGTCGATGTGGCGGATGCTCACGCCGTCGGCTTCGATCTGGTCGACGAGTTCGAGCAGCTTGTCGATGGCGTCGAGATACGGCGCGATTTCGGTGATCTGCGAGCCGATGTGGCAGTCGATGCCGACCACGTCCAGGTGTGCCATGGCCGCGGCGGTGCGATAGGTCGCGCGCGCTTCCTCGAACGCCACGCCGAACTTGTTCGCCTTGAGGCCGGTGGAAATGTACGGGTGCGTTTTCGGATCGACGTCCGGGTTCACGCGCAGCGAAACCGGCGCCTTCTTGCCGAGCTGGCCCGCCACGTCGTTGAGGCGGTCGAGTTCGGGAATCGACTCGACGTTGAAGCACTTCACGCCCGCTTCGAGCGCCTCGCGCATTTCGCCAGCGGTCTTGCCGACGCCCGAGAACACCACGTCCTCTGCCTTACCGCCTGCCGCGAGGACGCGGGCGAGCTCGCCCGCCGAAACGATGTCGAAGCCCGCGCCTTCGCGCGCGAACACGTTGAGCACGGCGAGGTTGCTGTTCGCCTTGACCGCGACGTGCACCTTGGCGCGGCGGCCGGCGCAGGCGTCGGCGTAGGCGTGCCATGCGGCGGTGAGTGCCGCGCGCGAATACACATAAAGCGGCGTGCCGTACTGTGCGGCGAGATCTGCGGCCGGGACGCCTTCTACGAAGAGCGTGCCGTTATCGCGATGAAAAGCGGACTGGGTCATGCGAGTGTTTTACTGGGTTGGCGTGGCGTCGGAAGCCGGTTGTGGGCTGCCGGTGGTCGCGGGCGGGGTGCCGAGTTCGGTGTCCGGGGACAACGACAGCGGCGTGCCGGAGGTGTCCGGAATCGTGCCAACCGGTGCCGATGCCGATTCGGGCGCACTTGCGGGCGCGCCTGCAGGCGTCGCGCCGGTTTCCGGCTGCGTGGTTTCGAAATTGGGCTTGGGCGGAAGCGGCGGCACGGTGGGCATGTAGAGCGCGCCGCGCTGGCCACAGCCTGCGAGCGCGACGGCGCCGATCGCAAAAGCCGCTAGAATCGCGCGGGGCGTCCATGCGCTGGGGGCCGCTGCGCGCGTCCGGGAAATGACACGCATAATTGTCCCTGAATGAATAACCGGTGGAGTTTAGCATGCCAGACAATGACTACCTGAGCCGCGCGGAGGCCGTGCTGGCGGCCGTAGAGCGCGCCGTGGACGAGGCCGAAGCGGACATCGAACTGGAGCGCAGCGGCAACGTTCTGACGCTCGAATTCGAGAATCGCACGAAGATCATCGTGAACTTGCAGCCGCCGATGCGCGAAATCTGGATCGCGGCGAAGGCAGGCGGTTTCCACTATCGCTTCATCGATGGCGAATGGCGCGACACGCGCACGGGCACCGAATTCTTCTCGGCGCTCACGGCGTATGCAACGGAGCAGGCGGGCGAGCCGGTACGGTTCGAGCCATAAGTTCGCAAGCGTGAGTTCGTAAAAGAAACGGGCGCCAGTCGAAAGACTGGCGCCCGTTTTTCATTGCCACCGTTGCCGCGAGCCTCAGTGCCCGCGGAACAGATTCATGATGTCTTCCTTCTCCTTCGCGTTCACGTGCTCCGGGGCGGGCGCGGCGCCCGCATCGTCCGCGCCCGATGCGCCGCTCGCCGACGCCTCGAGCGCCGCCTGACTGATGCCCACGGTCGAGACGAAGCCGTGGCCCGGCGTGGCGTCGGCGTAGTAGAGCTCGTCGCCGAGCGTGACGATGCCGTCCGGCATCGCCATTCTGTACTCGGGCACGCCGTTGAGCGCCTTCTGCATGTAGTCGATCCAGACCGGCAGCGCGAGACCGCCGCCCGTTTCCTTGTCGCCGAGGCTGCGCGGATTGTCGTAGCCGATCCACGCGATCGCGGCCAGCGTGTGCTGATAGCCCGCGAACCACGCGTCGCGCGAGTCGTTGGTCGTGCCGGTCTTGCCGCCCAGGTCGGTGCGCTTGAGGGCGTTCGACTTCGCGCCCGTGCCGCGCTGCGCGACGCTCTGCAAGAGGCTGTTCATGATGTACGCGTTGCGCGGGTCGATCGCGCGCGGCGCGTTCTGCTCGGCCACGAGCGGCTGCGCCTGGGCGACCACCATGCCGCGCTGGTCGGTGACCTCGGCGATCAGATACGGATTCACGCGATACCCGCCGTTGGCGAATACCGAGTAGCCGGCGGCCATCTGCAAGGGCGTGACGAGACCCGCGCCGAGCGCCATCGGCAGGTAGGCGGGATGCCGGTCGGCGTCGAAGCCGAAGTGCGTGATGTACTGCTGCGCGTACTTCGTGCCGATGTGGTTGAGGATGCGGATCGACACGAGGTTCTTCGACTTCATGAGCGCCGTGCGCATGCTCATCGGGCCGTCGAAGCCGCCGCCATAGTTCTTCGGCTCCCACGGCTGGCCGCCCGTTTCGGCGGCGCTGAAGAAGAGCGGCGCGTCGTTGATGACAGTCGCCGGCCCGAGCCCCTTGTCGAGCGACGCCGAGTAGATGAACGGCTTGAAGCTCGAACCCGGCTGGCGCCACGCCTGGGTGACGTGGTTGAACTTGTTCTTGTTGAAGTCGAAGCCGCCGACGAGCGCGCGGATCGCGCCGTCCTGCGGCACGATCGAGATAAACGCGCCTTCGATTTGCGGCAGCTGCGTGATCGACCACTCGCCCGCGTTGTTGCGCGCGAGGCGGATGATGGCGCCGGGCCGGATCTTCTGCGACGGCTGCGCGCGCGCGGAGAGCGCGAACTGCGCGAAGCGCAGCCCGTCGCCGGTGATGCTCGTGGTGTTGCCGTCCATGAACGTGACCCGCACTTCCTTCGGGCTCGCCGCGGTCACGACCGCCGCCACGAGTTCACCGTTGTCGGGGTGCTCCACGAGCGCGTCGTCGATGGCCTGCTCGCGCTCGTCGCTGTCCGTGGGCAGGTCGATGAACGCCTCGGGCCCGCGATAGCCGTGGCGTCGCTCGTAGTCCATCAGCCCCTTGCGCAGCGCGCGATAGGCGACGTCCTGGTCGGCGGAGTCGATGGTGGTGACGACGTTCAGTCCGCGCGTGTACGCCTCCTCGTGGTACTGCGCGTACATCATCTGGCGCACCATTTCCGCGACGTACTCGGCGTGGACGCTGAATTCCTTGCCCGCGCCCTTGACGACGAGCGGCTGCGCCGCGGCCTCGTCGTACTGCTGCTGGGTGATGTAGTGCAGCTCGAGCATGCGCTGGAGAATGTACTCCTGGCGCACTTTCGCCCGCTTCGGGTTGACGACCGGGTTGTAGGCCGACGGCGCCTTGGGCAGCCCGGCCAGCATCGCGCACTCGGCGAGCGTGAGGTCCTTCAGATCCTTGCCGAAGTACACGCGCGCGGCGCTCGCGAAGCCATACGCGCGCTGGCCCAGATAGATCTGATTCATGTACACCTCGAGAATCTGATCCTTCGAGAGCTTCGACTCGATCTTGTAGGCGAGCAGCATCTCGTAAATCTTGCGCGTGTAGGTCTTTTCGCTCGAAAGGAAGAAGTTGCGCGCCACCTGCATAGTGATCGTGCTGGCGCCCTGGGTGGCGTGGCCATTGGTGAGCGCGACGAAGCCCGCGCGCGCGATGCCGGCGAGATCGACGCCGCCGTGATCGTAGAAGCGCGCGTCTTCGATGGCCAGAATGGCCTTCTTGAGGTTGTCGGGCACGTCCCTGAAATGGACGATGTCGCGCCGCTCCTCGCCGAATTCGCCGATCAGCACGTGGTCGCGCGTGTAGATGCGCAGCGGCACCTTCGGGCGATAGTCGGTGAGCGCCTCGAGCGACGGCAGGTTGGGCGTCGCCACGACGAGCGCGTAGCCGAGCACCAGCGCGACGCACACCACGCCGGCGAAGATGAGGCCGAAAAAGGCGATCAGCAGCGTGGCCCACCACGGGCGCTTGCGCCGCCGGGGCGGCTCGGGCGGCGTGGAAGGCGGTACGGACGAAGGAAGCTGATCTTGCATACGAACACCAGAAAAACGGTCCCGCGATTATAGCCGCCGCTCGCTCACGGGCTTTCGAGATGCTTACATGGACGGCGCATGCGAGCACGCAACCCGCTGTTTCTGTCGACGCGTCTGCTGACGCTTATTGCTGATATCCGCACTGTAGACGCGCCCCTCGCGCGTGGATAGCGCTGGCGGCGATCGTTGGCCGTTCGGCCGAGTATTCGTGCGCCGCCCCGCTTCGCACAATTTCTCCATCGACGCGCTGCGAACGGTTTGCGGCGCACGGACAAACGGGAGGGATGCGATGGGTTTCGGGAATCCGCTGTTGTTGGGCGCTCGCCGCTTTGCCGCGGGTGTGGATTTAAGCGCGCGCGGGGTCACGCTGGTGGTGTTGAGCCAGCGTATTGTCGGGGCGGGGCCGGTCCGCCTCGAATGGCTGGCGGGCGCGCCGCTCGCGCGCGAGGCGCTCGCCGGCGCGGAGATCGTCGACCGGGCGGCCATCGTCGCGGCGCTTCGCGGCGTGTTTGGCGAGTTGCCGCGCGCCAGCGCCGCGGCGTCGCTGCGTTGCGCCATGGCGCTGCCCACGAGCGCGACGCTCGTCGCGACCGTGCCGCTCGCGCGTCTTGCGCCGGCGGGTGCGATGGACGAGTCGGGTATTCACGCGGCGCTCGAGCCGCTCGTGCTGGCGGAGGCGGAACGCGTGGCGGGCGTGGAGCGCGGCGAGCTGGCGGTCGACTGGAGCGTGCTGCCGGCCACGCCGCGCAGCCACGAAGCGCAGGTGACGATCGCGGCGACGGCGCGGCAGCATCTCGAAGCGCGCATCGAGTGTGCGGCCATGGCGGGCATCACGTTGTGCGCCGTGGACGGCGAAGCGCACGCCGCGTTGCGCGCCATGCGGCACGCGGCGGTGTACGAGTTGCCGCCGCACGAGCCCTGGGTGGCGATCTGGGTCGGCCCGGAAGGCGTGCATGGCTGGTTGCTCGTCGACGACTCGGTCATCCGGCACATGCGCTTTCCCGCGCTCGAACATGCCGATCTCGTGGAGGCGCTGCGCGACCTCGTCGACGGCGAGCAGGCCGGCTGCGTGCAGGTCTCGGGCGAGCTTGCCATGCTGCGCGGCGCGAACTTCACGATGGCCGACATCGGCGACGCGCTGGGCGCGCCAGTGCTGCCCTTCGAATGCGCACCGCTGGCCGACATCGAGTGGCCGCTTGCGGCGACGCTGTTGCATGATCCGGCGTGTGCGGTGGCGTTCGGACTCGCGTTGCGCGGGGTGGCGGAATGACGCTCACGCGCGCCGTGCGCGAGTTACCGCGCCGGGCCGTCGGCGGATTCAATCTGCTGCCGTGGCGGCAGCGCGCCATTCGCAGGCGGCGTTGCTGGCGCCTGCTCGAATGGGGCGCCGCGGCGCTTGGCGGGTGCGCGTGTGCGCTGGGTGTCGTGCTCTGGCAGCGCGTCGAATGCAGCGCGCTCGAGGCTCGGCGCGCGGCGCTGGAGCGGCCGCTGGCGCAGTGGCGTGCACCGCTCGCCGAGGCGCAGCGCCTCACGCTGGCGAGCGAAGCGCGGCGTGTCGGCGAGCGACTCGCCCGGCAGCACGCGCGGGCTACGGCGCGCTTTTTCGCCCTCGCGGACGCGTTGGCAAGCGACGCTCTGCCGGGCGTCGGCTTGCAGCAGCTCGCGCAGTTCGCCGATGAAACCGATCTGCAGGCGAGCGCAGCGGACGAATCGGCGGCTGCGGCGTGGCTCGGGCGGCTGCGCTCGCTGCCCGATGTCGAGGCCGTGCGCGTGCGCGAACTCAAGCGCGTCGCGCCGGCCGGCGCTGCACGCGAGCGTGCGTCCGACGGCGAACCGATTCGCGTCGCGGCTCATCTCGTCTGGCAAGGCGCGAGCACCGTGCCGCGGGCCGACACGCCGCGAGCGCAAGAGGCACCGCGAGCGTCGAGCGACGCCGCAGCGAAGGAGGCGACATGAGCACGATGGCTGCGCACGCCGGACAGGAACGGGCGCCCGTTTCGGCTCGGTCTGGCGCGGGCAAGGTATTACGCGGATGGCCGCCGCTGCACGCGTGGAGCCTGCACCGCCGCCTGGCTGTCGCGTTGACGATTGCCGTGCTGGCTCTCGCCACTGCAAGCGGCGCCTGCATCGTCGGGGATCCGCTTGGCGTCCATGCAGCGCGCGCCGCGCTGGAAGCCGCTCAAAAGCGCTACGGCGATGCCCAGCAAGTCCTGGCGCGTCTGCCCGCGCTGCGCGAAGCTGCGGCGCGAATGCCTTCGCGTGCGCCGCGTGCGGGCAATTCCGCCGACGACATTCGCCGCATCTCGCAACTCGCCGCGCAATCGGGCCTCGTGCTGCATGTGCTGGAGCCAGGCGTCGCGGGCGGCGTGCAAGCCGAGGCGTTTCGGTCGATCAGGCTGGTCGCGCAAGGCAGCTTCGCGCAACTGCGCCGACTGCTCGAAGAGTTGGCGCGCGAGGCGGCGCTCACGGTGCCATTCGAGCTTGCCGTCCGGCGCACGGGAACCGGTCTGTCGGTCTCGGCAACGTTGCGCGTATACGATGCGCTTCCCGCCGTGCCGCTGGCGGTGGCGTCCGCCGCAGCGGCGGTTCGCGATCCCTTTGCGCACGCGGCTGCGGCCGGGCGGGCGGAAGACGGGTGGCGCCTTGCCGGCATCCTGCAGGATCGGCTGCGCATCCTCGCGCTCCTGGAAACGCCCGAGGGCGTCGTGACCGCGCAGGCGGGCGAGGCGATCGGCAATGCGCGCGTGCTGGCAATCGGGCCGGCGCGGGTCGTCGTCGCGGCGGGTGGGACGACGCGCGCGCTCGGCTGGGCGGAGCCGGCGAAATGAGCGCGCTCGAGCGGAGCGTTGTTGTCCTCGCCGCGTTGATGGTGAGCGTTGCCGCGTGCGCGGCATGGGCCGCGGTGCCGCCGCCTCGACCTGGGTGGGCACGTCCGCTGGCGGCGCTCGCGCGCTACGAAGTGCCGCCGTTGCCCGACGGGGCGGGGGAGCCCGCAGCGAATCAGTGGATCGCCAATCCGTTCATGGGAGGCAGCGATGCCTTTATGACCGAAGTCGCGCCCGAAGACGTTTCGCGGGCAGACGCGGACGGCGACGCTGGCGTGTCCCAACGCGCCGCCCAGCCTTCGCGCGAACCCGGCAGCGACTTACCAGCGGCCGGGCCGCTAGAAGGGCCGCCGGTACCCATGCGCGCGCCAATGCGCCTCGGCGACGCCGCGGCGGCCAACGATGGATTGCCGCCGGACCGGCCGATCACGCTCAACTTCCAGCGCGCTGAACTCACGGCCGTTCTGCATGCGTTCGCCCAGTTCACGAAGCTCAATATCGTCGCAAGCGAACGGGCGCGCGGCCAGGTGACGTTGCGCCTCCAGCGCGTGCCGTGGCGTACCGCGTTCGACCTGCTGCTGGAAGCAAACGGCCTTGCGATGTCGCGCATCGGCGACGTGATCTGGGTCGCGCCCGCCGCGGAGGTGGCGGCGCGCGAGCGGCAGCGTTACGAGGCGCACGCCCGGGCCGCGGAGCTGGAGCCGCTCGCGAGCCGCTCGTTCGAGTTGCACTACGCGCGCGCCGAGGATTTGCGCCGCTTCCTGACCGGCACGGGCGCACAGCGCGCACTCTCGAAGCGCGGCACGGCGGTGGCGGACGCGCGCACGAATGTCCTCTTCGTCACCGACCTGCCGGCGCGACTCGACCAGATCGGCGAACTCGTGTGGCGGCTCGATGCGCCCGCGCGCCAGGTGCTGATCGAGGCGCGTATCGTCGAGGGGGACGAGGGGCTGTCGCGCGAGCTGGGCGTGCGTCTTGGCGTGACGCCGGTGAGCGTGGACGCAACGGCCCCCCGCGGCCTGATCACCAAAGCCGACGGCACGGTGTACAACCTCGCGGCGGGCCCGATCGCCGGCTTCGAGCCCGCGGGGCTTGGGCTCACGCTGCTGGCCGCGCGCGCCACGCGCATGCTCGACATCCAGTTGAGCGCGCTCGAGGCAGAAGGGCGCGGACGCGTGGTGTCGAGCCCGCGCGTGGTCACCGCCGACCGCACGAAGGCCGTCGTCGAGCAGGGTACCGAGCTGCCTTATCAGGCCAAGGTCGGGCAGGGCGTTTCGGGCGTGCAATTCCGGCGCGCCAGCCTGAAACTCGAAGTCGAGCCGCAGATCACACCCGATGGCCGCGTGATACTCGACCTCGACGTGGCGAAGGACAGTGTCGGCGAGCAAACGGCCGCCGGGCCTGCGATCAACACCAAGCACGTGCAGACGCGCGTGGAAATCGAGGACGGCGGGACGGTCTCGATTGGCGGCATCGACGCGACCGATGACCGCGATGATGTGACGCGCGTGCCACTCCTGGGCAAAATACCGGTTCTGGGCGCGCTTTTTTCGCATCGCGCGCACCGGGATAAGCGCAGCGAGCTCGTGGTGTTCATCACGCCGCGCGTCGTGGAGCCGAATTGACCCTCATTGATCGGGCAAACTGGCTGCCAGCGGGCAGCCCCATGTTTACGGGGTCTGATCAACGGGGCCGCAGGCTCGACAATGCCGCCGCTTTGCCAGTAAGCTGCGGCACCAACCTTTCGTAGGAAACGCTGCAAGTGCGGGACGCAAACGCCAATGTATTTTTCGTAGGGCTCATGGGCGCCGGCAAGACGACCGTGGGCCGGGCGGTCGCGCGCCGGCTGGAGCGTCCGTTCTTCGACTCCGATCACGAGATCGAGGCGCGCACGGGCGCGCGCATCCCGGTGATCTTCGAACTCGAAGGCGAAGCGGGCTTTCGCGACCGCGAGGCCCAGATGATCGAAGAGCTCACAGGGCGCGAAGGCATCGTCCTCGCGACCGGTGGCGGCGCGGTGCTGCGGCCCGAGAATCGCGCGGCGCTCAAGGCGCGCGGCTTCGTCGTGTATCTGCGCGCGCATCCGCACGACCTGTGGCTGCGCACGCGGCGCGACAAGAATCGCCCGCTGCTGCAAACCGAAGACCCGAAGGCGCGGCTCGAAGCGCTGTACGAAGTGCGCGACCCGCTGTATCGCGAAGTCGCGGACTTCGTGATCGAAACCGGCCGGCCTTCCGTCAACGGACTCGTCAACATGGTGCTGATGCAGCTCGACATGGCCGGCGTCGTGCGGGCCACGGCGCGCGAGTAGGGCGCAGGTCGCCCGGTGAGTCGCGCAGTGAGTCGTGCAGCAGGCAGTCCATCGGAAACCCAAAAGATTCAGAGCATGATTACCGTCAACGTCGAACTGGGCGACCGCGCCTACCCCATCCATATCGGCTCCGGCCTGATCGGTCAGACGGCGCTCTTCGCGCCCCATATCGCCGGCAAGTCGGTCACGATCGTGACGAACACCGTCGTCGATCCGCTCTACGGCGAGACGCTGCGCGCCGCGCTTGCGCCGCTCGGCAAGGACGTCAACACGGTGGTGCTGCCCGACGGCGAGGCGCACAAGAACTGGGAAACGCTCAACGAGATCTTCGACGCGCTGCTCACCTCGCGCGCCGACCGCAAGACCACGCTCATCGCGCTGGGCGGCGGCGTGACGGGTGACATGACTGGCTTCGCGGCCGCCTGCTACATGCGCGGCGTGCCGTTCATCCAGGTGCCGACCACGCTGCTTTCGCAGGTCGATTCGTCGGTGGGCGGCAAGACGGGCATCAATCATCCGCTCGGCAAGAACATGATCGGCGCGTTCTACCAGCCGCAGGCCGTGATCGCCGACATCGGCGCGCTGGCCACGCTGCCGGAGCGCGAGCTGGCAGCCGGCATTGCCGAGGTCATCAAGACCGGCGCGATTGCCGACGCCGAATTCTTCGACTGGATCGAAGCCAACGTCGAATCGCTCAACCGTTGCGAGCCCGAAGCGCTCGCGCACGCGGTCAAGCGCTCGTGCGAGATCAAGGCATCGGTCGTGGCCGCCGACGAGCGCGAGGGCGGCCTGCGCGCCATCCTCAACTTCGGCCATACGTTCGGCCACGCGATCGAGGCCGGGCTCGGCTACGGCGAGTGGCTGCACGGCGAGGCGGTGGGCTGCGGCATGGTGATGGCTGCGGACCTCTCGGTACGCGTGGGCATGCTGGACGAAGCCTCGCGCACGCGCCTCGTGCGCGTGGTCGAGGCCGCGAAGCTGCCGGTGCGTGCGCCCGCGCTCGGCGCCGACCGCTACGTCGAGTTGATGCAGGTCGACAAGAAGGCCGAGGGCGGAGCGATCAAGTTCATCCTGCTCAAGCGCTTCGGCGAGACGCACATCGGCCGCGCGCCCGACGAAGCCGTGCAGGCCACGCTCGCCGCCGCGACGCGGAACTGAGGCGGCGTCGGCGACAACCCCTTGCGGAGGAACGGTGAGCGACACCCGCAGCGATAACCGTAGTGATCCCCGTAGTGTTCAGGAACGTAGCGACGTGCATGGCGGCGACGCCAGCGCCGCGCTGGTCGCGTCATTCGAGGCGGGTCTCGCGCCTTACGCGGCGCACGCCTCGCGCTCGCGCGGGCGGCGCTATCCCGAGCCGCCGCCCGCCGCGCGCAGCGAGTTCCAGCGCGACCGCGACCGCATTGTCCATTCCACGGCGTTTCGCCGCCTCGAGTACAAGACCCAGGTGTTCGTGAATCACGAGGGCGATCTCTTTCGCACACGGCTCACGCACAGCCTGGAAGTCGCGCAGATCGCCCGCTCGGTCGCCCGCAATCTGCGCGTGAACGAGGATCTGGTCGAGGCGATCTCGCTCGCCCACGACCTCGGCCATACGCCGTTCGGCCATGCGGGCCAGGACGCGCTCAACGAGTGCATGCGCGAGCACGGTGGCTTCGAGCACAATCTCCAGAGTCTCGCGGTCGTGGACGAGCTCGAAGAGCACTACGGCGCGTTCGACGGCCTGAACCTGTGCTTCGAAACGCGCGAAGGCATTCTCAAGCACTGCTCGCGCGAGCATGCGCGGCATCTGGGCGATCTGGGCGAGCGTTTTCTGCTCGGCCGGCAGCCGTCGATCGAAGCGCAGATCGCCAACATCGCCGACGAAATTGCCTACAACAACCACGACGTCGACGACGGCTTGCGCTCGGGCCTGCTCACCATCGAGCAGCTCGCCGAGGTCGAACTCTGGCAAACGCACTACGACGCCGCGCGCGCCGAATATCCGCAGATCGAGGGCCGCCGGCTGGTTCACGAGACGGTGCGGCGCATCATCAACACGCTGATCGTCGATCTGATCGGGCAGACGCGGCGCAATCTCGCCGAGTGCGCGCCGCAGTCGCTCGACGACGTGCGCGCCGCGCCCGCGCTCGTCGCGCACAGCGAGCGCGTGGCCGCGCAGGCGGCTGCGCTCAAGCGCTTCCTCTACCGCAACCTGTATCGCCACTATCGCGTGATGCGCATGGCCAACAAGGCGCGGCGCGTGGTGAAGGGGCTGTTCGAGGCGTTCAGCGAAGACTCGCGCCTGCTGCCGCCGCCGTACCAGACGCAGGACGCCGCCGTGCAGCCGCGGCTGATCGCTCATTACATCGCAGGCATGACCGACCGCTATGCCCTGAAGGAGTACCGCCGTCTCTTCGTCGTTGCCGACGACGTTTGAGGGCGCGGCTCGCCCCCTCTCACCGCCCCTGCTGATTCCGGGAGCCCATATGATCAAGTCCTGGCCGTATCCGCGCGTTGCCGCGCACCGAGGGGGCGGCACGCTCGCGCCCGAGAACACGCTGGCGGGTCTGCGCACGGGCGCGAGCCTCGGGCATACGCTGGTCGAGTTCGACGCCAAGCTGTCCGTCGACAACGTCGCGTTCCTGCTGCACGACGACACGGTGAACCGCACATCGAACGGGCACGGCGCCGCGGCACGCATGCGCTACGAGGAACTTGCGACGCTGGACGCGGGCAGCTGGCGGGATGCGCGTTTTGCGGGCGAGCCAATGCCCACGCTCGCTCAGGTCGCAGCGTGCTGTCGTGAGCTGGGGCTTGCGGCGAACGTCGAGATCAAGCCCTGCGCGGGCCGCGACGTGGAGACAGGGCGCATAGTAGGCGCCGAAACGGCTCGCCTATGGGAGAGCGAAGCGCGGGCAGGCACGCCGCCTTTGCTGTCGTCGTTCTCTTATGCAGCGCTCGAGGCGGCGCGCGAGAGCGCGCCGGAACTGCCGCGCGGTCTGCTATTCGAACGCGTGCCCGCCGACTGGCGCGAGCAGACCGCGGCGCTCGAATGTGTGTCGCTCCATGCGAGCCATCGCCATCTGGACGAGGCGCTCGTCGAGCGCATCAAGGCGGCGGGGCTTTTCATCCTCGCCTATACGGTGAACGACCTCGACCGCGCTCGCCAGCTCGTGAGCTGGGGCGTCGATACGGTCTGCACAGACCGTATCGACCTGATCGGGCCGCACGCGCTCGACGCCTGAGGCCCCAGGCCGGGCGGCCGGTGCCCGGCTCCTCCTTCAGCGGCGCGAGAGCAGCGCGCCCACTACCAGCGCCACGCCGCCGGCAATCGCGACGGCCTGCCAGGGATTGCGGTGCACGTAGTCGTCAGCGCCGGCGATGGCCGCGTCAGTGTGGTCGCGCGCGGCGGCACGCGCGACTTCGAGCCGCTCGCGGGCGGCGTCGAGACGCTTGCGGATGTCGGCGCGCAGCGCAGCCGCATCGGCCTGGGTTCCTTCACCCAGCGTGTTTTCCAGCTCGGCGAGCAGATCACGCAACTCGTCGGTGATATCGGCGGCGGCGCTGCGGCCGCGGCGCGCGATGCGCCGCGCATGTCGGCTCGTGCGCGTCCAGGAATCTCCGAGGGCTTCTCGCGTGTTCGGAAAGGCGCTCATTTATGGCTCCGTCGTTGAAAAGTCACAGGTAAAAGGCTCGCCGCGGGGCGCACGAAAAAGGGCGCGGGAGGGCGAGGACCGGAGTGCCAGTATTGCGCAATTCCAGTGCCCAAGCCTTGAACGAGCGCAGCGAGCCGGGCGCAAATGCCCGCCAGGCGGGGCTCCGATCTCTGGTGACAAAACAGGTGATTACGGGGACAGCACGCTTTTTCGCAGAGGCATAGAATCAGGATAAGCCCATGCGAAGGCGGGGAAAAATCGATGGAGACGCGAAGACAGGAAGGGCACGGCCGGGCGGGAAACGCCGCCCTCCGCCAGACGCCGCAAGGGCGAGGCGAAGGGCCGGCGCGAGGTGGTGCGTGGCGCCGCAGCGCGTTAGAAGTTGTAGCCGACCTTCAGGTACGTCACGAGCGGGTTCAGGTGAATCTTCGATTCCGCGACTCGCTGGGTGCCGAACTGGTTGTTCAGCGTCGTGTGGTACGTGGCCGTCACGTTGATCGGAATGTACGAGAGCGAGAAACCGGCGAACCAGTGCTTCGTGAAGTTGTAGTTGAAGCCCAGGTTAAACACGGGGGCCCAGGAACGATCCGTCGAAACGCTGGTCGGACCCCCAAGCCTCTCTTGTTCGAAGGCTCCGTTGGTGATCTTCGCGTCGGTGAACCAGGCGTAGGTCACGCCGACGCCGAGGTAAGGACGGAATTTTGCTTCCGGGCTGTTGAAGTAGTACTTGAACAGCAGCGCGGGGCTCCACAGTTTCGCCGAGCCGACCTTGCCGTAGCTGCTGAAGCTGCCGCCGCCGGAAATATCGAACTTCGGCGGAATGCCCAGTTCGGCTTCGGTAGCGAAGTGGTCGGTGATGTAGTAGCCGAGGGAGAAACCCACGGTGTCGGCCGAGCCGACGCTGGCGCCCGTATTCGGAATGGCCATGTTGACGGGCGTGCCGCCGACGCTGTCGATCTTGAGCGGATCGCTGGTGTCCTGCGGCATGAAGCGGAACCAGCCGGTGGTGACGTAGAACGTGTTTGCGGATTGTGCGTGTGCTGCCGTGAAACTGGCGAGCGCGGCGACCCCTGCCAGCGCCTGTTTTAATTTCATATTAATTGCTCCTCCATGAAAGGCCCGCTCATTATGAACACAACGTTTGCAACAAACCAGACGCGACCGTTAGAGCTTTTTTACTAAGCGCCGCGAGCTTTCCGCCGAAGCCGCATGCCAGCGAGAACTAGCGCTGGTGGGGCCTGGCGGGTCTGCGGGTATTCACCAACGGAACCAGGAAAATCGAGCATGGCACGGCTTGCACGTCTTTATGTTCCCGATCAGCCACAGCATGTGATCCTGCGCGGACTCGATCAGCAGCCCGCGTTCGTCGATGACCAGGACTACGAACTGTTCATCGACTGCCTGAAGGCCGCGGCGCGCGATCATCATCTGGCGGTGCATGCGTGGGTTTTGATGCCCGGCGCGGTGCAACTGCTCGTCACGCCTTCCGACGAATCCAGCCTGCCCAAGGCAATGCAGGCGGTCGGCCGGCGCTACGTGGCGCATTTCAACCGGCGCTATGCGCGTCGCGGCACGCTCTGGGAGGGGCGCTACCGCGCGACGGTCATCGAGGGCGAGCGCTTCTTCCTGCTGGCGAGCCGCGTCGTCGAGCTCGCACCGGTGCGCAGCCACCTCGTGACGGCGCCTGAAGACTATCGATGGTCGAGCTACCGGCATCACATCGGCCTGACCGTCGACAGCCTCATCACCGACCATCCGCTGTACTGGGCGCTCGGCAACACGCCGTTCGAGCGTCAGCGCGCGTATCGCGAACTCTGCGAGCAGGTGCTCGACGAACGCGAAACGACGCAGCTCATGCAGGCCACGCTCAAGGGCTGGGTGCTCGGCAGCGACACGTACCGCGATTGGGCGTCGCGCACGGCGAACCGGCGCGTCTCGCCGCTGCCGCGCGGGCGCCCGCGCAAGGTGCGCGAAGCGCCGGGCACGCCAGCGGCAACGCCGGGCGCCATTGGCGCCGCGGCCACCGCGAGCCCGGCTTCGACGCCTGCGGCCGGATCGGGCGGGGCGGGCGGTCAGCCGGCGGGCCATGGCGCCGTTCAATCTGGCCCCCATTCGACTTCGCATCCCGGCGCCAATCCGGCCGGCTCGACCTCGACGCATGGAGGCGGCCACGCGGGTAGTGGTTCGGCTACAACATCGGGTGTAAATCCGGGTGGCTCGAACGGCCATTCCGGTGGTTCGCAGGGTTCCGGTGACGGCGGCTCCTCCGGTTCGAGTTCGGAACGCGACGAGCGCAAGCCGGGCACTGGCACTCACTGATTGCTTTTTGGATCAACTGTTTACGAGATAAAACGGCATCTCCGGATGCCGTTTTCTTTTGCCCGAATCTAATATGGCCCCAATAAAAAAATGTGCGAATGCACCAACTCGATAATTGGGGTTCGAACATCACGTTTTATTTGCATCCCCTTGATTCGTCGCGTATATTCGCCTTTCGGCTCTCCTGGGCGCATAACGCGGGAAGCACGTAGTACCCGCGCAACGCCGTACAGCGGTCACGTAAGCGGCGTAAATCAAGAAAACGGATTCAACGGCTGGCAACGGCCCCCACTCTGACGGTGTCCCCATGAACGATCACCAGCAGCGCGCCGCGGTGCCCGCCGCGCAAGGTCTCTATGACCCGCAAAACGAACACGACGCCTGTGGCGTCGGCTTCGTCGCCCATATCAAGGGCAAGAAGAGCCACGAAATCATTCAGCAAGGCCTGAAGATTCTCGAGAACCTCGACCACCGGGGCGCCGTGGGCGCCGATCCGCTGATGGGCGACGGCGCGGGCATCCTGATCCAGATTCCGGACGCGTTCTACCGCGAAGAGATGGCCAAGCAGGGCGTGACGCTGCCGCCGTTCGGCGAGTACGGCGTCGGCATGATCTTCCTGCCGAAGGAACACGCCTCGCGTCTCGCCTGCGAGCAGGAACTCGAGCGCACGGTGCGTGCCGAAGGCCAGGTCGTGCTGGGCTGGCGCGACGTGCCGGTCGATCACGCCATGCCGATTTCGCCCACGGTGAAGGCGAGCGAGCCGCTGATCCGCCAGATCTTCATCGGCCGCGGCAAGGACGTGATGGTTACGGACGCGCTCGAGCGCAAGCTGTACATCATCCGCAAGACCGCGAGCCACCGCATCCAGGCGCTCAAGCTCAAGCACGGCAAGGAATACTTCGTGCCGTCGTGCTCGGCGCGCACGGTCGTCTACAAGGGCCTGCTGCTGGCCGGCCAGGTCGGCGTGTACTACCGCGACCTGCAGGACGAGCGCGTGGTGTCGGCACTGGCGCTCGTGCACCAGCGCTTCTCGACCAACACGTTCCCGGCGTGGGAACTGGCTCACCCGTACCGCATGATCGCCCACAACGGTGAAATCAACACCGTGAAGGGCAACGTGAACTGGCTGAACGCCCGTACCGGCGCGATCGCCTCGCACGTGCTCGGCGACGACCTGCCGAAGCTCTGGCCGCTGATCTATCCGGGCCAGTCCGACACGGCATCGTTCGACAACTGTCTCGAACTGCTGGTGATGGCGGGGTACCCGCTCGTCCACGCGATGATGATGATGATCCCGGAAGCCTGGGAACAGCACACGCTGATGGACGAGAACCGCAAGGCGTTCTACGAATACCACGCTGCGATGATGGAGCCGTGGGACGGCCCCGCCGCGATCGCGTTCACCGACGGCCGCCAGATCGGCGCGACGCTTGACCGTAACGGTCTGCGTCCGGCGCGCTACATCGTCACGGACGACGACCTGGTCATCATGGCGTCGGAAGCCGGCACGCTGCCGATCCCCGAGTCGAAGATCGTCAAGAAGTGGCGTCTGCAGCCGGGCAAGATGTTCCTGATCGACATGGAACACGGCCGCATCATCGACGACAAGGAACTCAAGGACAACCTCGCCAACGCCAAGCCGTACAAGAGCTGGATCGACGCCGTGCGCATCAAGCTCGACGAGATCGAGCCGAAGGCGGAAGACGTCGCGACTGCGCGCGCCGAAGCCGCCGCGCTGCTCGACCGTCAGCAGGCGTTCGGCTATACGCAGGAAGACCTCAAGTTCCTGATGGCGCCGATGGCGATGTCGGGCGAAGAGGCGGTCGGTTCGATGGGCAACGACTCGCCGCTGGCGGTCATGTCCAACAAGAACAAGACGCTCTACAACTACTTCAAGCAGCTGTTCGCGCAGGTCACGAACCCGCCGATCGACCCGATCCGTGAAAACATGGTGATGTCGCTCGTGTCGTTCATCGGCCCGAAGCCGAACCTGCTCGACACCAACAACATCAACCCGCCGATGCGTCTCGAAGTGTCGCAGCCGGTGCTCGACTTCAAGGACATCGCGAAGATCCGCGCGATCGAGCAGTACACGGGCGGCAAGTTCAGCAGCTACGAGCTGAACATCTGCTATCCGGTGGCCTGGGGCAAGGAAGGCATCGAAGCGCGCCTCGCGTCGCTGTGCGCGGAAGCCGTCGATGCGGTCAAGTCGGGCTACAACATCCTGATCGTGTCGGACCGCCGCGCGGACCGCGACAACGTCGCGATCCCGGCGCTGCTCGCCACCTCGGCGATCCACTCGCACCTCGTGCAGCACGGTCTGCGCACGAGCACGGGTCTCGTCGTGGAAACGGGCTCGGCGCGTGAAACGCACCACTTCGCGCTGCTCGCCGGTTTCGGCGCGGAAGCCGTGCACCCGTACCTCGCGATGGAAACGCTCGCGCAGATGGCGCAGGGCCTGAAGGGCGACCTGTCGGGCGAGAAGGCCGTCTACAACTTCACCAAGGCAGTGGGCAAGGGCCTGCTCAAGGTGATGTCGAAGATGGGCATCTCCACGTACATGTCGTACACGGGCGCGCAGATTTTCGAAGCCGTCGGTCTGGCTGACGATCTCATCGCCAAGTACTTCAAGGGGACGGCCTCGAAGGTGGGCGGCATCGGCCTGTTCGAAGTGGCCGAAGAAGCGATCCGTCTGCACCGCGACGCCTTCGGCGACAACCCGGTTCTCGCCAACATGCTCGACGCGGGCGGCGAGTACGCCTACCGTGTGCGCGGCGAAGACCACATGTGGACGCCGGACGCGATCGCCAAGCTCCAGCACTCGGCGCGCAGCAACTCGTACCAGACGTACAAGGAATACGCGCACCTGATCAACGATCAGACCAAGCGCCACATGACCTTCCGCGGTCTGTTCGAATTCCGCCTCGACCCGGCGCGCGCGATCTCGATCGACGACGTCGAGCCGGCCAAGGAAATCGTCAAGCGCTTTGCGACTGGCGCGATGTCGCTCGGCTCGATCTCGACCGAAGCGCACGCTACGCTCGCCGTCGCGATGAACCGCATCGGCGGCAAGTCGAACACGGGTGAAGGCGGCGAAGACGAGAAGCGCTACCGCAACGAACTGCGCGGCATTCCGATCAAGAACGGCGACACGATGCAGTCGATCATCGGGCCGGAAGTCGTCAAGGACATCCCGCTCAAGGATGGCGATTCGCTGCGCTCGAAGATCAAGCAGGTCGCGTCGGGCCGCTTCGGCGTGTCGGCGGAGTACCTGTCGTCGGCGGACCAGATCCAGATCAAGATGGCGCAGGGCGCGAAGCCGGGCGAAGGCGGTCAGCTGCCGGGCCACAAGGTTTCGGAATACATCGGCAAGCTGCGTTATTCGGTGCCGGGCGTGGGCCTCATTTCGCCGCCGCCGCACCACGACATCTACTCGATCGAAGACCTGGCGCAGCTGATTCACGATCTGAAGAACGTGAATCCGGTTTCGTCGATCTCGGTGAAGCTGGTGTCGGAAGTGGGCGTGGGCACGGTGGCAGCGGGCGTGGCGAAGGCCAAGGCCGACCACGTCGTGATCGCCGGTCACGACGGCGGCACGGGCGCCTCGCCGCTCTCGTCGCTCAAGCACGCCGGCACGCCGTGGGAACTCGGTCTGGCGGAAACGCAGCAGACCCTGGTGCTGAACCAGCTGCGCGGCCGTATCCGCGTGCAGGCCGACGGTCAGATGAAGACGGGCCGCGACGTGGTGATCGGCGCGCTGCTCGGCGCGGATGAATTCGGCTTTGCGACGGCGCCGCTCGTCGTGCAGGGCTGCATCATGATGCGCAAGTGCCACCTGAACACCTGCCCGGTCGGCGTTGCGACGCAAGATCCGGTGCTGCGCGCGAAGTTCTCGGGCCAGCCCGAGCACGTCGTCAACTTCTTCTTCTTCATCGCTGAAGAAGTGCGCGAAATCATGGCGCAACTGGGTATCCGCAAGTTCGACGATCTGGTCGGCCGCGCGGATCTGCTCGACACGCGCCGTGGCGTGGAGCACTGGAAGGCGAAGGGTCTCGACTTCTCGCGCGTGTTCTACCAGCCGTCGGTGGGCGCTGAAGTCGCGAAGAAGCACGTCGACACGCAAGACCACGGTCTGGACCGCGCGCTCGATCACACGCTGATCGAGAAGGCGAAGGCTGCGATCGAAACGGGCGAGCACGTCTCGTTCATCCAGCCGGTGCGCAACGTGAACCGCACGGTCGGCGCGATGCTCTCGGGCGTCGTCGCGAAGAAGTACGGCCACGACGGTCTGCCGGAAGACACGATCCACATCCAGTTGAAGGGCACGGCGGGTCAGAGCTTCGGCGCGTTCCTCGCACGCGGCATCACGCTGGACCTCGTGGGCGACGGCAACGACTACGTCGGCAAGGGCCTCTCGGGCGGCCGCATCATCATCCGTCCGACCAACGACTTCCGCGGCAAGTCCGAAGAAAACATCATCTGCGGCAACACGGTGATGTACGGCGCACTCGAAGGCGAAGCCTTCCTGCGCGGCGTGGCGGGCGAGCGTTTCGCGGTGCGTAACTCGGGCGCGACGGCGATCGTCGAAGGCACGGGCGACCACGGCTGCGAATACATGACGGGCGGCACGGTGGTCGTGCTCGGCGAAACGGGCCGTAACTTCGCGGCGGGCATGTCGGGCGGTATCGCCTACGTGTACGACCCGGACGGCACCTTCGCCGGCAAGTGCAACAAGTCGATGGTCGCGCTCGACCCGGTCCTGCAACAGGCGGAACAGGAGCGCACCGTGGACCGCGCACTGTGGCACACGGGCCAGACCGACGAAGCGCTGCTCAAGGGACTCGTCGAGCGTCACTTCCAGTTCACGGGCTCGCCGCGCGCCAAGGCGCTGCTCGAAAACTGGGATGCGGCGCGCCGCCAGTTCGTGAAGGTGTTCCCGACGGAATACAAGCGCGCACTGAGCGAACTCGGCGCGAAGAAGGCGAGCCAGGAAGAACTGGCCGCCTGATCCGCAAGACGACGACTGAACGAAGACGAAGCGCCCGCCGCGCTCACTGAAGCGGCGGCGGGCGCGGTCCCCTCACCGAATAGATAGAGATAGACGAGAACCCTATGGGTAAGGCAACCGGTTTTCTCGAGTTCGAGCGCCAACATGAGGCGTACGAAGCACCGCTCACGCGCGTGAAGCACTACAAGGAATTCGTGGCGGCGCTCTCCGACGCCGACGCGAAGATCCAGGGCGCACGCTGCATGGACTGCGGCATCCCGTTCTGCAATAACGGCTGCCCGGTCAACAACATCATTCCGGACTTCAACGACCTCGTGTTCCGCCAGGACTGGAAGAGCGCGATCGACGTCCTGCATTCCACGAACAATTTCCCCGAGTTCACGGGCCGCATCTGCCCGGCGCCCTGCGAAGCGGCGTGCACGCTCGGCATCAACGACGACCCGGTCGGCATCAAGTCGATCGAGCACGCGATCATCGACAAGGCCTGGACCGAAGGCTGGGTCGCGCCGCAAGTCGCGAAGCACAAGACGGGCAAGAAGGTTGCCGTGGTCGGTTCGGGCCCCGCGGGCCTCGCCGCCGCACAGCAGCTTGCGCGCGCCGGTCACGACGTGACGGTGTTCGAGAAGAACGACCGCATCGGCGGCCTGCTGCGCTACGGCATCCCCGACTTCAAGCTGGAGAAGTGGCTGATCGACCGCCGCATGCGCCAGATGGAAGCCGAAGGCGTGACGTTCCGCACCAACGTGTTCATCGGCCGCGGCGAGTTGCCTGCGTACATCGGCAACACGGCGAAGGAAACGATCTCGCCGGACGAGTTGAAGGACCAGTTCGACGCCGTGGTGATCGCAGGCGGTTCGGAAACGCCGCGTGACCTGCCGGTGCCGGGCCGCGAACTCGAAGGCATCTACTACGCCATGGAGTTCCTGCCGCAGCAGAACAAGGTCAACGCCGGCGACAAGCTGCCGAACCAGCTGCTCGCCAAGGGCAAGCACGTGGTCGTGATCGGCGGCGGCGATACGGGTTCCGACTGCGTGGGCACCTCGAACCGTCACGGCGCGAAGAGCGTCACGCAGTTCGAACTGCTGCCGCAGCCGCCCGAGGAAGAGAACAAGCCGCTCGTGTGGCCGTACTGGCCGATCAAGCTGCGCACGTCGTCGTCGCACGACGAAGGCTGCTCGCGCGACTGGTCGGTCGCCACCAAGCGCCTCGAAGGCAAGAACGGCAAGATCGAGAAGCTGGTCGCCGCGCGCGTGGAGTGGAAGGACGGCAAGATGGTCGAAGTGCCGGGCTCGGAATTCGAAATGAAGGCCGATCTCGTGCTGCTCGCCATGGGCTTCACGCAGCCGGTGTCGCCGGTGCTCGAGGCATTCGGCGTCGAGAAGGACGCGCGCGGCAACGTGCGTGCCTCGACCGAAGGCGAGAAGGCGTACTACACGTCGGTCGACAAGGTCTTCACCGCCGGCGACATGCGCCGCGGCCAGTCGCTCGTGGTGTGGGCGATCCGCGAGGGCCGTCAATGCGCGCGCTCCGTCGATGCGTACCTGATGGGCAGCTCGGAGTTGCCGCGTTAAACCGCGGATTGGGACCAGAGTAAGCGCTAAAGCGCTAACTCTGGTCGACACGCGAAGGTCGTCAATGCGCACGTTCCGTCGATGCGTATTTGATGGGCAGCTCGGAGTTGCCGCGATAAATCCGGTGTGTCCCGCAATTCGCCGGGACGCACGGGAGACGGCAGGAGACGCAACGACAGAAGCCGGGCACCCGCAAGGGTGACCCGGCTTTTTACTTTCGTGCTGCGGGTTTGCATGGGCGCGCGCCTCGCGCGAGAGGATTACCATGACGCGATTGCCCGACCGAACGAGGCCCGCCGATCATGTCCGAAGCCCGCGAGACCGATCGTGACACGCAGCAATGGCGGCGCTGCTTCATCGCGCTTTCGCCCACTGCGGCGTCGCGCGATGCGCTCGCCGCGCTCGACGTGCCGCCCAATGCGCGGCGCGTGCCCTATGCGCAACTCCATCTGACAGTGACGTTCATCGGTGCGATGTCGTTCGACCAGGGACACGTGCTCTCGCGGCGGCTCGCCGAGCACGCGCCGCTCCTCCCGCCGGCACAGGTCACGCATATCGAATGCTGGCCGGGCCGCGTGCATCCGCGCCTCATGGTGGCCGTGCTCGCGATGTCGGATGCGTTCACGGCGCTCGACTGGCACGTGCGTTCACTCATGGGAGACGTGGGGTTGCCGCTCGACGCGCGAGCGTTTCGCCCGCATGTGACGCTCGCGCGCTTCGCGCGCGACGCCGTGGGCGCGCCGGCGGCGAGCGGCGGGGAAGCGCTGCCGCCGTTGCGCTTCGAGTCGCTGGTGCTGTATTCGAGCACGCTGGCGAGGCAGGGCGCGCGCTACGAGGCACTGGCGAGTGTCGCGCTCGATTGAGGCGTCGGCGCCACACAGTGGAGTTTCGACCGACGCTCAGTAGCGATACCGCGCCAGCGTCAATCCATCGAGATCGATTTCCGGCGAGCGCTGTGTGACGAGATCCGCGAGCACGCGGCCAGAACCCATCGACATCGCCCAGCCCGTCGAGCCGTGTCCGACGTTCAGCCACAGGCCATCCACGCCCGACGTGCCGAGCAGCGGCGCGCCGTCCGGCACCATCGGCCGGCGCCCCACCCAGAATTGCGCCGACGAAGGCGTGGCGGCGTGCGGGAACCAGTCGTCGAGCACCTTCATGAGCGTTTGCAGCGCCTGCTCGCGCAGCGTCGCGCGATGGTCGCCCAGCTCGGCCGTCCCCGCCACACGCAGATACGGGCCGAAGCGCGTGATCGCCGTCTTGAGCGACTCGTCCATGAGCGCGGCACGCGGGGCTTTCTGCTCGTCGACCACGGGCAGCGTGGCCGAATAGCCTTTCACCGGATACAGCGGCACGCGCACGCCAAGCGGCGCGACGAGCGCCGCGCTCTCCACGCCCAGTGCGACCACCACGGCGTCGGCGGCGAGCGTATGGGGCGTGTCGTCGGCGGGCTCGCTGCGCTCGGCCGGGCGCAGCACCTCGGCCGGTGCGCGGCGCTGCTCGCGCCGGTCCCGGCGGTTGTTCGCCTTGCGCCGTCCGGGCACCGCGCGCACGCGCACGCCGCTTACCTTGCCGCCCGCGGCTTCGAGCGCGAGCACTTCGGTATCGAACATAAACGCGACGCCGCGTGCTTCGCAGACGGAGCGCAGCTCGCGCGTGAAGCGTGCGCAGTCGCCGGCCTCGTCCTCGGGCAGATAGACGCCCGCCACCGGTTTCACACGTGACCAGGCGAGCCCCGGCTCGACCTGCGCGCAGGCGGCGGCATCGAGTTCGCGATAGACGATGCCCGCATCGCGCAGCACGCCGAGCGCCGGTTGCGCGAGTTCGAGGTCGTAGTCGCTGCGAAAGAGCTGCAGATAGCCCTGGCTGCGCCCGTACTCGAACGCGTGCGCGGCGCGAAACGCGTGCAGGCATTCGCGGCTGTAATAGGCAATGCGCTGCATGCGCTGCTTGTTCACGCGAAAGCGCGCGAGATCGCATTCACGCAGCCAGCGCGCGATCCAGCGCCACTGCGCGGCGTCGAGCGTGGGCCGGAAGATGAGCGGCGAGGTGGGCTTGAGCAGATACTTGATGAGCTTCGCGGGCATGCCGGGCGCGGCCCACGGCGTGACATAGCCCGGCGCGATGACGCCGGCGTTGCCGAAGCTCGTGCCGAGCGCGACCCCCGGTTCCCGTTCGACGACCGTGACGTCGCAGCCTCGTTCGCTCAGATAGTACGCAGTAGCGACGCCGATCACACCGGCGCCGAGGACGATCGTTTTCATGCCGGTCGCACAACAGGGAGGGACGGTCGGTATTGCAGCATGTTCGCGCTCATCGTGCAGTGGACTCCGCAGACGCTCTTTCGCTACCTGCAGCAGGCACTTCCTCGGTCAGCGCCTTGCCCTTCGTTTCCGGCAGGCACAGCGCCGCGACGATCACGAGCAGATAGCCCGCGCCGGCCACCACGCCGATCGACTTCACGAGCGAGGTGGTTTGCGCGAACGTGCCTACGAGAATGGGGAAAAACGAGCCGAGCCCGCGTCCGAGGTTGTAGCAGAAGCCCTGGCCCGAGCCGCGGATCGCGTTGGGGTAGAGCTCCGAGAGATACGCACCCACGCCCGCGAAAATGCCTTGCACGACGATGCCGAGCGGAAAGCCGAGCAGGAGCATGGCGGTGTCGGTGATGGGCAGCATGGTGTACGCCATGCCGAGCGCAAACGAGCCGATGGCGAACAGGATGAACGAGGCGCGCCGGCCGATCTTGTCGCACAGGATCGCGCCGACGATGTAGCCCGTGAACGAGCCGACGATCAGCACGATCAGATAGCCGCTCGTGTTGAACACCGAAAGGTGGCGCACCGTCTTGAGGTAGGTGGGCAGCCAGGTGGTGATCGCGTAGTAGCCGCCGAGCATGCCGGTGCACAGCGCGCTGCCGAGCAGGGTGGTGGCCAGATGCGCGGGCGCGAAGATCTGCATGAAGTGGCTTTGGATCGCGCCGCTTTCGCGCGCGCGGCGCGTGGCGACGAACACGTCGGGGTCGCTCACGTTGCGGCGCACGTAGAGAATCCAGAGCGCAGGCACGATGCCGATCCAGAAGCACGCGCGCCACGCGTATTCCTCGGGCAGCAGGGCGAAGAAGGCCCAGTACAGGATGGCGGCCGCGCCCCAGCCGAACGACCAGCTGCTCTGCACCGTGCCCACGGCCTTGGCGCGATGCTGCGGCGAGCGGATCGTTTCGGCCATCATCATCGTGACGACCGTCCATTCGCCGCCAAAGCCGATGCCCTGCAGCGTGCGCGTGGCGAGCAGTTGCCAGAACGAATGCGTGAAGCCGGAGAGGCAGGTGAAGAGCGCGAAGGTGGCGATGGTCCACTGCAGCACGCGCACGCGGCCGTAGCGGTCGGCGAGGATGCCGGCGAGCCAGCCGCCGATCGCCGACGAGATCAGCGAGCTGGTCGCGATCATGCCGGCCTCGCTCTTGCTCATGCCCCAGGTCGCGATGAGCGTCGGGATCAGGAACGAGTAGATCATGAAGTCGAACGCATCGACGGCGTAGCCGCCGAATCCCGCGTAGAGCGTGCGCCGCTCGCGCGCGTTCAACTCGGTGAACCAGTGAAAGTAGCCCATCGCGTGTCTTCCCCCATATTCGTTGTGCGCGCAACGAACCGGGCGAGCGGCGCGTGCGGCGCTTGCGACCCGGCCGGCGCAGCACGCATTGGGTGGCGTGTGCGCTTGACGCTGGCGGGCTGCGCGGTGCGACGCCGCCCGTCTCCGGTGTGCTGGAGGGGTATTTTACGGTGCGAAACCGCGCTGAGGCGAGGGGCAATTTGGGGGCGCCCGCTATCGTTGTATTCCGATGTTTAGTTCGGGTTTAGTTCGATAGCGAGCGAACGATGGCGCGGGGACCGCACGGCGCTAGAGCGTAAGCCCGCCATCGACATGAATCACCTGGCCGGTGATGTGGCGTGCGGCGTCCGAGAGCAGGAAGGCGATGAGTTCGGCGACATCGGCGGGATCGGCCACGTGGCCGAGCGGCGTTTCCTGCGCCGCGCGCTCCCACACCGGCGCGTTTTCCGGCGTGGGGCCCTTGTCCTTGCGCGTATAGCCTGGCGCGACGCAGTTGACGGTCACGCCGTGCGGCGCCAGCTCCGCCGCGGCGGTTTTCGCCAGCGATTCGAGCGCGGCCTTCGCGGCGGCGGTGGCCGCGAACGGCGCGCCGGCGCGGTAGCGGTGCGCGACGAACGAACTCAGCGCGACCACGCGGGCGCGCGCCGAGCGTTCCAGCGCTAGCCGCGCGCGTTGCACGAGCGCAGCGAATGCGGCGGGCATGGCCGCGAATGCGCCTTTGAGCGACGCGGCGTCGAGCGCGGCGAGCGTCTGGCGCTGCGCATGCCCGGCGTTGGCGACGAGCTGGTCGAGCGCGCCGAAGTGCGCGAGCGTGGCGTCCACGAGCGCGCTCGCCTGGCCGGCCTGCGCGAGATCGCCGTACGCGGTGGCGCAGGCCGAGCCGCGCTGCTCGCACCCGGCGGCGACGGCGGCGAGCCGCGCGCGCGACGCCTCATCCGCGCCGCGCGCGTGCAGCATCAACGCCGCACCCGGCGCCGCGATGCGCCGCGCGAGCGCCGCGCCGATCCCCGAGCCCGCGCCCGTGATCAGCACGACGCGTTCAGGGCGCTCGGCGCTTGCACTCACGCGGCAACCCGCTCTTCGGGCATGCGCTCGATCTCGAGCGTGTCGTGGTGGTACGCCGCGAGCGACTCGCGGTGCGCGACGCTCACGATCGCCGCCTTGGGCAGGCGCTCCATGAACAGCTTGTAGAGCCGGCTTTCGTTGTCGGGGTCGAGCGCGCTCGTCGCTTCGTCGAGGAACAGATAGTCGGGCTTGTGCAGCAGCACGCGCGCGCCCGCAAGGCGTTGCTGCTCGCCCGGCGAGAGCACGCGCGTCCAGTGCGCCGATTCGCCGAGACGATCCACGTACTCTTCGAGGCGGCAGGCGCGCAGCGCTTCGCGGCAGTCTTCGTCGCTGTAGTCGTCGGCGGGCGAGGGGTAGGTGAGCGCCGCCTTGAGCGTGCCGATGGGCAGATAGCTCTGCTGCGGGATGAACATCATGCGCGCATCGACAGGCGCGTCGATCGAGCCTTCGCCGAACGGCCAGAGGCCCGCGAGCGCGCGCATCAGCGTGCTCTTGCCCGCGCCCGAGGGGCCGCGCACGAGCCAGCGCGAGCCCGGCTTGATGGCGATGTCGCGCACTTCCGAGAGCGGCGTGCCGTTGGGCAGCGAGAGCTTGAGGTGCTCGGTGGCGAGCTCGTTGTTGTCGATGAAGTGCAGGTTGATGCCGCCGTGCTCGGTGGCGGGCGAGACCGATTCCTTCAGACGCGGCGAGTGCACCACACGCACGAATTCGCGCAGACGATTCACGGTAGCGCGCCATTCGACCAGCGTGGAGTAACTGTTGATGAACCACGAGAACGAGTCGCTCACGGTGCCGAACGCCTGCGAGATCTGCATCAGCACGCCGAACGTGAAGGCGCCCGCGAAGTAGCGCGGCGCGGCCACCACGAGCGGGAAGATGATGGCGATCTGGCCGTAGAAGCTCAGCACGAAGGTGAGGCGCTTCGTGTACTTCATCACGCGCCACCAGTTGTCCTTGATGTGTGCGAAGAGGCCTTGCGCGTTGCCGCGCTCGGTGTCCATGCCGTCGTAGAGGGCGATCTGCTCGGCGTTTTCGCGCAGGCGGATCAGGCCGAAGCGGAAGTCCGCTTCCACCTTTTGTTGTTGATAGTTGATCGACACGAGCGGGTGGCCGACCTTCTGGATCACGAGCGAGCCGAACACGGCATAGAGCGCGGCGGCCCAGACCATGTAGCCCGGAATCGCGAGCGGCTGCCCGCCCAGCGTGACGGTGAGCGCGCCCGCGAGCGTCCACAGGATCGTGATGAACGAGATCAGCGTGACGACCGTCGAGAGCAGGTCGAGCGTGAGCGACAGGGTGGTCGTGGCGAACGACTGGAGGTCGTCGCTGATACGCTGGTCGGGGTTGTCGGCGAGGCGGTCGCGCTCGATGCGGTAGAAGGCGCCCTTGCCGAGCCACTCGTTCAGGAACCGCGTGGTGAGCCACTGACGCCAGCGAAAGCCGAGCATCTGGCGCAGATACCGGCCATACACCGCGAGGATGATGAAGCCGAACGCCAGTTCGGTGAAGGTCATCAACAGCGGCGGGAAGCGCTTGACGTCCTTGGCCTGCAATGCGTTGTAGAACTCCGCGCTCCAGCCGTTCAGGCGCACGTTGATCCACACGACGAGCAGGTTCATCACGATGATCGCGACGAGCAGGCCCCAGGCGATCCAGCGTTCCTCGGAGACCCAGTAGGGCTTGATCAGGCTCCACGCGGTGATCTTCTGATGCTCGTTCTGATCGGGCGTGGCGCGGGCAGGTTGGTTGGTCATGTGCGTCCTGAAGGTGTGGCGGCCCGCTGGGGGCATGCGCCGCGCGCCGCACGGCGGCAGCGTTGCAGCGATTTTTGCAGCGATTCTGTCGTCGGGCGCTTAAGTGAGTCTTAACGGGTCACAGGCGGAGCCAAAACCGGCGCCAGGCGTGGACAAAAGCGCACGCCGGCGCCGCCGTAGCGTGGCGCCCATTGTCTCACCGCGCGGGCTTGCGAGGCGAAAGAGGCGGGTTCAGGGCATTGTGCCAGACCACGTCCCCCGGTTCCGTCGAGGTTTGCGGGCCGCGCGCGTTTTGTGGTCTAATCGTCGTTGACGAAACAGGGGTGCTTCACCGGTATGCCGGGCATGCCGCCAGTGAGGCTGAGAGAAACCCTTTGCACCCGATCCGGGTAATACCGGCGCGGGAAGTTTCCAGAAAGTCTTACCGGAGCGCCCAGCCTGGGTTTTGAAAAGGCGGGGGCGCCAGGTTTCCCGCCGGGCTGCGCTTTGGGCGCATGGGTTCGTACGCATTCCGTACGGGCCGTCTGCGCCGCATAGCCTCCACGGTCGGCCTTGCCAGCCGGTTTCGTCCTTGGGTACGTCTGCTGCTGCCGTACGGAAAGGATACGATGACCGCCTATTCTCTTTGTTCCCCGATTCTTATCGCGTTCGCCTTGCGTGACGGAGCATCGTCATGAGCCGCGCCCGCAACCATAACGTGGGCAGCGTGCCCGACTTCGCCGTGCTCGGCGGCGGCCTGAGCGGCCGGCTCGTCGCATGGCGTCTGGCCGGCGAGGGCCATCGCGTCGCGCTTTACGAGCGTGGCGGGCCCGAAGGCGGCGAAGCCGCCGCCTGGGTCGCGGCGGCCATGCTTGCGCCGCTCGCCGAGGCCGCTGTCGCCGAACTGCTCATCACCGAGCTTGGCGTGGCGTCGCTCGAAACCTGGCCGCGCATCCTGGCCGAGCTGCCAGAGCCCGTGTTCTTCCAGCGCAACGGCACGCTCGTGGTCTGGCATAGCGCCGATCGCACCGAAGCCCCGCTCTTCGAGCGCCGCGTGCGCGCGAATGCGCCGCGCTCGCTCGCCGATGCCAACTTCGTCGCGCTCGCCGGTGCGCAGCTCGACGCCGCCGAACCGGCGCTCGCCGGGCGCTTCGCGCGCGGCTGGCTGCTCGAAGGCGAGGGCCAGCTCGACAACCGCCAGGCCCTGGCCGCGCTGGCGGCGGGGCTCGCCGCGCGCGGCGTGGATACCCACTGGCACACCACGGTCGACGAGGCCAATCCGCCGCCCGCGCGCGTGACGATCGACTGCCGCGGGCTGGGCGCCAAACCTTCGCTGCCGGGTTTGCGCGGCATTCGCGGCGAAGTCGCGCGCGTGCACGCGCCCGGCATCACGCTCACGCGCCCGGTGCGGCTCCTGCATCCGCGCTATCCGCTCTATATCGCGCCCAAGGAACACGATGTCTTCGTGATCGGCGCGACCGAGATCGAAGGCGAGGACCGTTCGCCCGTGAGCGTGCGCTCGGCGCTCGAACTGCTGAGCGCGGCGTTTGCGGTGCATCCGGCGTTCGGCGAGGCGCGCATCCTCGAGTTGAATACGCAGTGCCGCCCGACGCTGCCCGACCACCGCCCGGCGCTCATCTGGGACGGCAAGACCACGCTGCGCGTGAACGGCCTCTATCGGCACGGCTTCATGATCGCGCCGGAAGTCGCCGACGAAGCCGCGCGCGTCGCCCAGGCGCTGCTCGACGCCCGCGTGAGCGATGCCGATTCCTTCGAGTCGCTGCGCCGCGCGTCGCGCTGGGGCGAGATGCTGCACGCGCAGGGCGCGCACGAGCCGGCCTGACGCCTCACCAGAAACAATCCGCAGTTTGAGAACGTATTTGCCATGGACATTCATATCAACCAGAAGCCGATCACGCTGCCCGAGGGCGCGACTGTCGCCGATGCGCTCACCGCATTCGGTGCGCGTCCGCCGTTCGCCGTCGCCCTGAACGGCGATTTCGTGGCGCGCACCCAGCATGGCGCGCGCTCGCTCCAGGCGGGCGACCGCCTCGACGTCGTGAGCCCCGTGGCCGGCGGCTGAGCCTCGCTCGCCCAAGCCTCCGGTCGCGCGCATCGCATACACGGCGAGCGCGTTCACGACACCGCCAAGGATTCCAACCCATGACCACCACCTCCACCGCCGACGCGCTCACGCTCTACGGCGAAACCTTCGCGAGCCGCGTGCTGCTCGGCACGTCGCGCTATCCGTCGCTGCAGTCGCTCGCCGACTCGATGGCCGCCGCGCGCCCCGGCATGATCACCGTCGCGCTGCGCCGCCAGATGAACGAGGGCACCGCCGAGGCCGGCTTCTTCGACCTGCTCAAGCGCCACGGCGTGCCGCTCCTGCCGAACACGGCCGGCTGCCTCACCGTCAACGAGGCGGTGACGACGGCGCACATGGCGCGCGAAGTCTTCGAAACCGACTGGATCAAGCTCGAACTGATCGGTGACGACTACACGCTGCAGCCCGACCCGGTCGGCCTGATCGAGGCCGCGTCGCGCCTCGTGAAGGATGGCTTCAAGGTGCTGCCGTATTGCACCGAGGATCTCGTGATTGGCCGGCGTCTGCTCGACGCGGGCTGCGAGGCGCTCATGCCGTGGGGCGCGCCGATCGGCACCGGCAAGGGCGTGATCAACCCCTACGGCTTGCGCGTGCTGCGCGAGCGCTTGCCCGATGTGCCGCTGATCGTCGATGCGGGCCTGGGCGTGCCTTCGCACGCGTGCCAGGTGATGGAGTGGGGTTTCGACGGCGTGCTGCTCAACACGGCCGTTTCGCAGGCCACGCATCCCGCGGCGATGGCGCGCGCGTTCGCGCAGGGCGTCGAGGCGGGACGCGCCGCGTTTCTCGCCGGACCGATGGCCGAGCGCGAAGCGGCGGTCGCGAGCACGCCCGTGGTGGGCATGCCTTTCTGGCACCAGGATGGAGACAAGCGATGACTGAAACGCTGCGCCTGCAGGACCGCGAACTGTTCTGGCCGCCCGCCGACGAACTCACCGAAACGGCGGAGCGCATCCGCGCGTGCCTGGGCGACTGGCAGCCCACGCATGCGCCGTGGCGCATCTGTCTCACGCCGCCCGACGCGCCCAACGGCGGCGATCTGATCATCGTGACCGACGCGGCGCCGCATCTGGCCAACATCGCGCGCTGGATGACCGACGGCGCGGGCGTGATCGAAGCCGCGGGCGAACACCCGAAGGCGGCGCGCGCCACGCTGCATCTGGGCGGCGAGCGTTACGCGCTCGAGGGCGAGCTGGCGGAAGACTGGATCCCGGCGCTGGCGGCGTTCCTCGACTGCGGCTTCGATCCGCACGACGCGCTCGTGCTCGCGCTCGCCTGGCGCGACGGCGACGAGCAGCAGGCCGACGCCTGGCCCGTCGACATCGAGCGTTTTCCGCGCGTGCTGGGCCTGCCCGCCGCGCCCGCGCAGCCGTTCGCGCCGTGTCCCGCGAAGCTCGGCCTGTATCCGGTGCTGCCCACGGCCGAGTGGGTCGAGCGCGTGCTCGACTTCGGCGTCGAGACGGTGCAGCTGCGCAGCAAGCAGCCGAAGTCGCCGGCGCTCACGAGCGAAATCGAGCGCTGCGTCGCGGCGGGCCGCAAGCACGACGCGCAGCTCTTCATCAACGATCACTGGCAGGAGGCCGTCGCGGCCGGCGCTTATGGCGTGCACCTCGGCCAGGAAGACCTGCGCGAAGCCGACCTCGGCGCGATCGCGGCGGCCGGCGTGCGCCTTGGCCTCTCGACGCACGGCTACTTCGAGATGCTCACGGCGCTGCATTTCCGTCCGAGCTACCTCGCCTGCGGCGCCGTCTTCGCCACCACGACCAAGGCCATGCCGACGGCCCCCCAGGGACTCGCGCGTCTGGCCCGCTACGTGAAGCTGCTGGACGGTGTCGTGCCGATGGTGGCGATCGGCGGCATCGACGGCAACGTGCTGCCCGAAGTGCTCGCCACGGGCGCCGGCAGCGCAGCGGTAGTGCGCGCCGTGACCGAGGCGGCCGACCCGGCTGCCGCGGTTGCTGCATTGCGCAACGCGTTTACGCAATAATGGTCCGCCCTGGCATCGGGCTGCGCCGCGTGCGCGGCCAGGTGCCGAGGGGGCCGCAACCCGCAGCAGCGGGCGTTTGCGGCTTACATCAACGGGTCCAGGGGCGTCACGGCAGGTTTTCCACGATGGCCCTATAATCCCGCCTTCGTGTAAATGGACTGTCTGCCACGTGCCCTCAACCTCTGAGACCCTGCTGGAGCTGCGCGACGTCGACTTCGGATACGGCGACCGGCTCGTCCTGTCCGGCCTGAACATGCGCTTCCCGCGCGGTCAGGTAGTGGCAGTCATGGGCGGCTCCGGTGGCGGAAAAACGACAGTGCTGCGTCTGATCGGCGGCCTCGTTCGCGCCCAGCGCGGCCAGGTGCTGTTCGGCGGCCAAGACGTCGGCGCGCAATCGCGCGACGGCCTCTACGCCCTGCGCCGCAAGATGGGCATGCTCTTCCAGTTCGGCGCGCTCTTCACCGACATGTCGGTGTTCGAGAACGTCGCCTTCGCCCTGCGCGAGCACACCGATCTGCCTGAAGCGCTGATCCGCGACCTCGTGCTCATGAAGCTCAACGCCGTCGGCCTGCGTGGCGCGCGCGACCTCGCGCCTTCGGAGATTTCCGGCGGCATGGCGCGTCGCGTGGCGCTCGCGCGCGCCATCGCGCTCGACCCCGAACTCATGATGTACGACGAGCCGTTCGCGGGTCTCGACCCGATTTCGCTCGGCATCACCGCGAACCTCATCCGCACGCTCAACGACGCGCTCGGCGCAACCTCGATCCTCGTCACGCACGACGTGCCCGAGTCGTTCGCGATCGCCGACTACGTGTACTTCATGGCGAACGGCCGGGTGCAGGCGCAGGGCACGCCCGACGAGCTGCGCGCCTCGACCGACCCGATCGTGCGCCAGTTCATCGACGGCGCGCCGGACGGCCCGTTCCGGTTCCATTACCCGTCGAACCTGCCGCTCGAAGCGGACTTCGGCATTGGCGGAGGCCGCTCATGATCGGCGCCATCAGCTCGATCGGGCGCACCGTGCTCGACACGATCGCGCGCGCGGGGCATGCGACGCGCTTTTTCGTGCGCCTCGTGCTCGAATTCTTCCCGCTGCTGCGCCGGCCGCGTCTTGTCACGAAGCAGATCCACTTCGTCGGCAATTATTCGCTCTTGATCATTGCCGTGTCGGGCCTGTTCGTGGGCTTCGTGCTCGGGCTGCAGGGCTATTACACGCTCAACCGCTACGGCTCCGAGCAGGCGCTCGGGCTGCTGGTCGCGCTGTCGCTCGTGCGTGAGCTCGGGCCCGTTGTCACCGCGCTCTTGTTCGCGGGCCGCGCGGGCACCTCGCTCACGGCCGAGATCGGCCTCATGAAGGCGGGCGAGCAACTCACGGCCATGGAGATGATGGCGGTGGACCCCGTGCGCGTGGTGGTCGCGCCGCGCATGTGGGCGGGCGTGATCGCCATGCCGATCCTCGCGGCCATCTTCAGCGCGGTCGGCATTCTGGGCGGCTACGTGGTGGGCGTGGTGCTGATCGGCGTGGACGCCGGCGCGTTCTGGTCGCAAATGCAGGGCGGCGTGGACGTCTGGACCGACGTGGGCAACGGCGTTGTGAAGAGCATCGTGTTCGGCTTCGCCGTGACCTTCACCGCGCTCTATCAGGGCTATGAGGCGAAGCCCACGCCCGAGGGCGTGTCGCGCGCGACCACCAAGACGGTCGTGTACGCGTCGCTCGCGGTGCTCGGCCTCGACTTCCTGCTCACCGCGCTGATGTTCAGCTAAAGACGCCGGGCAGCGACCCGGCGGCGCGGCGCGCATGTGAGCGACGCCGCAACGGATTCTCATTGGGATGACGATGAAAAAGAATGCTCTCGACTTCTGGGTCGGTCTGTTTGTGGTGCTGGGCTTTATCGCGCTGCTGTTTCTCGCGCTGAAGGCCGGCAACATGAGTTCGCTGTCGTTCCAGTCCACCTACCCGGTGAAGCTCAAGTTCGACAATATCGGCGGCCTCAAGCCGCGCGCACCGGTGAAGAGCGCGGGCGTGACCGTGGGCCGGGTGGCCTCGATCGGCTTCGACTCCAACACCTATCAGGCGCTGGTGACGATCAACCTCGACCAGCAGTACCAGTTTCCGAAGGACACGTCGGCGAAGATCCTGACGTCGGGTCTGCTCGGCGAGCAGTACATCGGCCTCGAGCCGGGCGGCGACTCGGAAATGCTCAAGGCCGGCGACACCATTTCGATGACGCAGTCGGCCATCGTGCTCGAAAACCTGATCGGCCAGTTCCTCTATAGCAAGGCGGCGGATTCGGGCGCCACGAAGGCGTCCAGCGGCGCGAGCACGGATGCGGCGCCTGCTGCCGCGCCCGCACCGGCGCCGGCCCCAGCGCCTGCACCGGCGGCTTCGGCGGCCCAATAAGAAGGAGAAAAAGAATGACGACCATACGCATGCGCGCCATTACGCTTGGCGTCGCAGCGCTTGCACTCGGGGGTTGTTCGACGGTGCAGACGCCGTCGAAGGAAGATCCATGGGAAGGGTTCAACCGCACGGTGTACACGTTCAACGACAAGGTTGACACGTACGCGCTCAAGCCGGTGGCGCAGGGCTACGTGAAGGTGACGCCGCAACCCGTGCGCGACAGCGTGACGAACTTCTTCGCGAACATCGGCGACGTGTACAACGCCGCGAACAACTTCCTGCAGCTGAGGATCACCGATGGTGTCGAGGACATCATGCGGATCGTGATCAACACGGTCTTCGGCCTCGGTGGCCTGTTCGACGTCGCGACGCTCGCAAAGCTGCCCAAGCACAACCAGGACTTCGGTCTCACGCTCGGCCACTATGGCGTGCCGCCCGGTCCGTACCTCGTGCTGCCGCTGTTCGGGCCGAGCACGGTGCGTGACGGCGTCGGCCTCGTGCCCAACTACTTCATCAACCCGCTCACCTATGTGGATCCGGCCGCGCTGTCGTGGGGCCTCTACGGCCTGAACGTGGTGAGCACGCGCGCCAACCTGCTGGGCGCGAGCGACCTGCTCGAAGGCGCGGCGATCGACAAGTACTCGTTCATCCGCAACGCCTATCTGCAGCGCCGCCGCTACCTGTTGTCGGATGGCCGCGCGTCGTCGGACAACAGCAACCTGCCGGACTACGGCGATGGCGCGCCGCTGCCGAAGTACGACGATACCGACGAGGGCGCGGCGGCCCCCGCTTCGGGTGCGGCTGCCGGTGCGGCCGTGCCCGCTTCGGGCACTGCGCCTGCGGCCACGCCGAATGCGGCCAGCATGGTGCCCGCCAACCCGAACGGCGCAACGACCGCCCCGGCCACGCTGGAAGGCCCGGCCGGCGCCGCGGCACCCGTGGGTGCGTCGGAAACCACGGTACCGGGCGACCAGATGATCCCGCCCGCGCGCATCGGCTTCCCGAGCATGCTGCGGCTGCACTGAGCGCTGCGCTCCGGCGTGCTGGAACGCCTCGCCGGAGCGTTCGTCTGACCTATACGTCTGACGTAACAAGCAGAAACGCTTGTCGCACTTTGCTGGCGGTTTTGACACAGCGCGATAGATCTCGCGTGATATCGTTGGTTCCAACGGGGCGATGTCCCCCAACTAGCAGGACTCGATATGAAAAAATTCTTTCTGTACCCGTTTTTCGCCATGTTTCTTTCGTTTGCCGGCGGCGCGTTCGCTCAGACGGTAGACACCAGCAATCCCGACGCGATGGTCCAGACGGTCACGCAGCAGGTCATGAGCCAGATCAAGGGTGACAAGTCCATCCAGTCCGGCGACATCAGCAGGATCACGCAGCTCGTGAACGAAAAGATCCTGCCGTACACCGACTTCCGCCGCACCACGCAGCTCGCGATGGGCCGCAACTGGCGCACGGCCACGCCGGAGCAGCAGCAACAGGTCATCGAGCAGTTCAAGACGCTGCTGATCCGCACGTACTCGGGCGCGCTCGCCCAGGTGCGCGACCAGCAGATCCAGTACAAGCCGTTCCGCGCCAACCCGGACGACACCGACGTTGTGGTCCGTTCGACGGTCATGAACGGCGGCCAGCCGATCGAGCTCGACTATCGCCTCTACAAGACGGCGCAAGGCTGGCGCGTGTATGACATCAACGTGCTCGGCGCGTGGCTCATCCAGGCGTATCAGCAGCAGTTCCAGGAAAAGATCCAGCAAGGCGGCGTGGACGGCCTGATCCAGTTCCTCACGCAGCGTAACCAGCAACTCGCATCGGGCAAGGCGACCTCGTGAGCGAGCGTTTCGCCACCGGTGCCAACCTGACCCACGAAAGCGCGAAGGCCGCGCTCTCGGCCGGGTTCGCGCAGATCTCGGCGGGCGCCACCGCCGTGGACTGCGCAGCGCTCACCCAGTTCGATTCATCGGCGCTCGCCGTGCTGATCGCCTGGCAGCGTGCCGCGCGCGAGCGCGGCGCTTCCCTTGCCGTACTCAACATGCCCCCCGCGCTCGCCTCTCTCGCGCGCGCCTACGGCGTCGATTCGCTTCTCGACGAGCGACATTGATCCGCGTCGCCTGGCCGGACGCTAGCGTCCGAGCGGTATCACACCGCACTGCCGGGCCGACGCCGTTCCCCTCCAGGGCCAGGCCGCGCTTTCCGACTTGGCCTATAATCAACCGTTTTTTGGGCGCTGCCTCGGCGCAAAAAGTACCGCTTGGTATGTAATAAGCGTGCACTGAGACAGCAAAGCCGGCCTCATAAGCCGTCCCCAATTCCGGTCTTCCCCGCAGCATTGATGCACTCTTGAGCCGCGCCGTTCGCAAACGGGCGGCGTATTAGTCATGCCAGCCATAGAAATCCGTAACGTCAAGAAGCGCTACAAGTCGCTTCAGGCGCTCAAGGGCGTCAGCTTCACGGTCGAAGACGGCGAGTTCTTCGGGCTGCTCGGCCCGAACGGCGCGGGCAAGACGACGCTCATCAGCATTCTTGCCGGCCTCGCGCGCGCGGACGAGGGCTCGATCGCCGTCCGCGGCCACGATGTCGTCGCCGACTACCGCAACGCGCGCCGCAACCTGGGCGTCGTGCCGCAGGAACTGGTGTTCGATCCGTTCTTCACCGTGCGCGAGACGCTGCGCATCCAGTCCGGCTACTTCGGCCTGCGCAACAACGACGCGTGGATCGACGAAGTCATGGCCAATCTCGATCTCACCGAGAAAGCCGACGTGAACATGCGCGCGCTGTCCGGCGGCATGAAGCGCCGCGTGCTCGTGGCGCAGGCGCTCGTGCACCGGCCGCCTGTGATCGTGCTCGACGAACCCACCGCCGGCGTGGACGTGGAACTGCGCCAGACGCTCTGGAAGTTCATCGCGCGCCTGAACCGCGAAGGGCACACCATCGTCCTTACCACGCACTATCTCGAAGAAGCCGAGCAGTTGTGCGACCGCATCGCCATGCTCCGGCGCGGCGAGATGGTCGCGCTCGAGCGCACGAGTGCGCTGCTGCAGCGCTTTGCGGGCACGCAACTCTTTTTGCGTTTCTCGGAAGGCGTGTTGCCGAGCGATCTGCGCGCGCTCGAAGTCGATCCTTCCAACGCCAGCGCGCACCAGCATCTGCTGCGCCTCGCGAGCTACGACGACGTGGAGCGCATTCTGGCGAAGTGCCGCGCGAACGGCTGCAAACTCGAAGAAGTGGAAGTGCGCAAGGCCGATCTGGAGGATGTCTTCGTGCAGGTGATGAACGGTCCTGAAGTGGTCGAGGGTCTCGCATGAGCGGTTTCCGTACGCTGTTCTACAAGGAAGTGCTGCGTTTCTGGAAGGTCGCTTTCCAGACCGTGCTCGCGCCCGTCATCACCGCGCTGCTCTATCTCACGATCTTCGGCCATGCGCTGCGCGGCCACGTCGAGGTGTATCCGGGCGTGGAGTACACGAGCTTCCTGATTCCCGGCCTCGTGATGATGAGCGTGCTGCAAAATGCCTTTGCGAACAGCTCGTCGTCGTTGATCCAGTCGAAGATCACGGGCAATCTCGTCTTCGTGCTGTTGCCGCCGCTCGCTGCATGGGAGATGTTCGGCGCCTACGTGCTCGCCTCGATCGTGCGTGGCCTCGCCGTTGGCGCGGGCGTGTTCGTCGTGACGATCTGGTTCATTCCGATGAGCTTCGCCGCGCCGTTCTACATCCTCGCTTTCGCGGTGCTCGGTTCGGCGATCCTCGGCACGCTCGGCCTGATCGCCGGGATCTGGGCGGAGAAGTTCGACCAGCTCGCGGCGTTTCAGAACTTTCTCATCATGCCGCTCACGTTCCTTTCGGGCGTGTTTTACTCGACGCATACGCTGCCGCCCCTGTGGCGCGAAGTGTCGCGGCTCAATCCGTTCTTCTACATGATCGATGGTTTTCGCTTCGGGTTCTTCGGCCTGTCCGACATCAACCCGCTCGTGAGCCTGTCGATCGTTTTCGTGTTTTTCGTGGCGCTGGCCACGCTCGCCATGCGTTTGCTCGCGAGCGGGTACAAGCTGCGTCACTAAGCAGGAGCCATACTCATGTTGCCGACTCCGGAACAGATCAAGCAGTACATCTCGGCAGGGCTCGCGTGCGAGCACCTCGAAGTCGAAGGCGATGGCCAGCACTTCTTCGCGACGATCGTCTCCTCAGCCTTCGACGGCAAGCGCCTGATCCAGCGCCATCAGCTCGTCTACGCGGCGCTCGGCGACCGCATGCGCGAGGAAATCCACGCGCTCAGCATGAAGACGCTCACGCCCGCCGAATGGCAGAACGCATAATCTGGAATCTCAGTGCGAATCACCCAGGACAAAGACGCCGCCGCGAGCGGCGCAGCTCAACATCAAGCGACCCCGCAAACCGGCCGCACCGATCAGGAAACCTCAGGCATGGATAAACTCGTCATCGTCGGCGGGCAGAAGCTCGCAGGGGAAGTGGCTGTTTCCGGTGCAAAGAATGCGGCGCTGCCCATTCTCTGTGCAGGCCTTCTGAGCGCGGAACCCGTTCATCTCGACAACGTGCCCGACCTTCAGGACGTGCGCACCACGCTCAAGCTGCTCGGCCAGATGGGCGTGCGTACCGAGCAGCACGGCGCGCGCGTGCAGCTCGACGCCTCGAAGGTCAACAATCTCGTCGCGCCGTACGAGCTCGTGAAGACCATGCGCGCGTCGATCCTCGTGCTCGGGCCGCTCGTCGCGCGCTTCGGCGAGGCGAAGGTGTCGCTGCCGGGCGGCTGCGCGATCGGCGCGCGCCCCGTGGATCAGCACATCAAGGGCCTGCAGGCGATGGGCGCCGAGATCAACATCGAGCACGGCTTCATCGAGGCGCGCGCGAAGCGCCTGAAGGGCGCGCGCATCGTCACCGACATGATCACGGTCACCGGCACGGAAAACCTGCTGATGGCCGCCGTGCTCGCCGATGGCGAAACGGTGATCGAGAACGCCGCGCGCGAGCCCGAAGTGGGCGACCTCGCGCACCTGCTCGTGGCGATGGGCGCGAAGATCGAAGGCATCGGCACCGACCGCCTCGTCATTCAAGGCGTGGACAAGCTCCACGGCGCGCACCACACCGTCATTCCGGACCGTATCGAAGCGGGTACGTTCCTGTGCGCGGTCGCGGCCGCGGGCGGCGACGTCACGCTGCGCCACGTGCGCCCGCACATCCTCGACGCCGTTACCGACAAACTGCGCGAAGCGGGCGTGACGATCGAAGAGGGCGACGACTGGATGCGCGTGCGCATGCACGAGCGCGCGCGCGCCGTGAACGTGCGCACCTCCGAATACCCGGCGTTCCCGACCGACATGCAGGCGCAGTTCATGGCGCTCAACACGATCGCGGACGGCACCTCGCAAGTGGTCGAAAACATCTTCGAAAACCGCTTCATGCACGTGCAGGAACTCAATCGCCTGGGCGCCCACATCACGATCGACGGCAAGACGGCGCTCGTCGCCGGTGTCGAGAAGCTCTCGGGCGCGAAGGTGATGGCAACCGACCTGCGCGCCTCGGCGAGCCTCGTGATCGCGGGCCTGTGCGCCGACGGCGAAACGCTGATCGACCGCATCTATCACCTCGACCGCGGCTACGACCGCATGGAAGCGAAGCTCACGAAGATCGGCGCGAACGTGAAGCGGATCAAGGGGAGCGCGCAATGAGCACGGTCGAGTCCAGGCCCACGCCGGCGGCCGCGGCCAGCGCGCCGCTCACGCTTGCGCTCTCGAAGGGCCGCATCTTCGAGGAGACGATGCCGCTGCTCGCCGCGGCCGGCGTGCATGTGACCGAAGACCCGGAAACCTCGCGCAAGCTGATCCTGCCGACCACCGACCCGAACCTGCGCGTGATCATCGTGCGCGCGACCGACGTGCCCACCTATGTGGAGTACGGCGCGGCCGACTTCGGCGTGGCGGGCAAGGACGTGCTCAACGAGCATGGCGGCGGCGGCCTGTATCAGCCGATCGACCTCGACATCGCGCGCTGCCGTCTTTCGGTGGCCGTGAAGGGTGGCTTCGACTACGCGAACGCGGTGCGCCAGGGCGCGCGCCTGCGCGTGGCGACCAAGTACACGGAAGCCGCGCGCCAGCACTTCGCGGCCAAGGGCGTGCACGTCGACCTCATCAAGCTGTACGGCTCGATGGAACTCGCGCCGCTCGTCGGCCTCGCCGACGCGATCGTCGACCTCGTCAGCACGGGCGGCACGCTGCGCGCGAACAATCTGGTCGAGGTCGAGGAGATCATGGAGATCTCCTCGCGCCTCGTCGTGAATCAGGCGGCGCTCAAGCTCAAGCGCGCCGCGCTGCGGCCGATCATCGACGCGTTCGAACGCGCGTCGCGCGGCACGCAGGCGAGCTGACAGAGCAGGAGCGAAGGGCAGGCGCAATCACGCGCCGCCTCGCGCGCAGTGCGCCTCGAACGGCGCGGCGCGCACAACGTAACGGATGGATACCAGCATGGCTATCACGATGCGCAAACTCGATTCCGGCGCCGAAGGCTTCAAAAAGGCGCTGCACGCGGTGCTCGCCTTCGAGGCGAGCGAGGACGAGGCCATCGAGCGCTCCGTGGCGCAGATTCTCGCCGACGTGAAGGCGCGCGGCGACGCCGCCGTGCTCGACTACACGAACCGCTTCGACCGCCTGGCCGCCCCGAGCGTCGCGGCGCTCGAGCTGCCGTTCAGCGAACTCGAAGCGGCGCTGGAAAGCCTCGAGCCCAAGCAGCGCGCGGCGCTCGAAGCGGCGGCGGCGCGCGTGCGCGGCTACCACGAGAAGCAGCGCATCGAGTGCGGCTCGCATAGCTGGCAGTACACCGAATCCGACGGCACGGTGCTTGGCCAGAAGGTCACGCCGCTCGACCGCGTGGGCCTCTATGTGCCCGGCGGCAAGGCCGCGTATCCGTCGTCCGTGCTGATGAACGCCATTCCCGCGCGGGTCGCGGGCGTGCGCGAAATCATCATGGTCGTGCCCACGCCCGACGGCGTGAAGAACCCGCTCGTGCTGGCGGCGGCGCTGCTCGGCGGCGTCGATCGCGTGTTCACGATCGGCGGCGCGCAGGCCGTGGCGGCGCTCGCGTACGGCACGGATACGATCCCGGCCGTCGACAAGATCTGCGGTCCGGGCAACGCCTATGTCGCTTCGGCCAAGCGCCGCGTGTTCGGCACGGTCGGCATCGACATGATCGCGGGCCCCTCGGAAATCCTCGTGATTTGCGACGGCACGACCGATCCGCGCTGGGTGGCCATGGACCTGTTCTCGCAGGCCGAGCACGACGAGCTCGCGCAATCCATCCTGCTGTGCCCGGACGAGGGCTTCATCAAGCGCGTGGAAGACGCCATCGACGAACTGCTGCCCGCCATGCCGCGCGCCGAAGTCATCGCCACGTCGCTCACGAACCGTGGCGCGCTCGTGAAAGTGCGCGACATGGCCGAGGCCTGCGCCATCGCCAACGAGATCGCGCCGGAGCACCTCGAGATCTCGGCGCTGGAGCCGCAGAAGTGGGGCGCCGAAATCCGCCACGCGGGCGCGATCTTCCTTGGCCGCTACACGAGCGAAAGCCTCGGCGACTACTGCGCGGGGCCGAATCACGTGCTGCCTACGTCTCGTACCGCACGTTTCTCGTCGCCGCTTGGCGTCTATGATTTCATCAAGCGCTCGAGCCTCATCGAGGTGAGCGCGGAAGGCGCGCAAACGCTCGGCGAGATCGCGGCCGAGCTGGCCTACGGCGAGGGCCTGCAGGCCCACGCGCGCAGCGCCGAATTCCGCATGAAGCAGGTGTAAGGCACGCCTCGCAACCGGCAGAAACCGGTTGAATGCGCCGCCGCGCGGCATGGAGACGCCGCGCGATGGCCAGCCCCGCGAGTGCGCGGGGCGTAGCAGTTTGACCTTCAGTTTGACCCGCACGCAGCAGAGACCACGACGATAACCAGGGCAGCCGGCTCGACGAGCTGCCCGTGCCGGCGGCCCCGCTTTTCGCGAGCCGCCTTTCGACATGACGACACCACAAGACATCATCCGTCGCGACGTGCTCGCGATGACGAGTTACCCCGTGCCCGACGCTTCCGGTTTCGTGAAGCTCGACGCCATGGAGAACCCGTTTGCCCTGCCCGCCGACCTTGCAGCGCAACTGGGCGAACGCCTCGCGGCGGTCGCGCTCAACCGCTATCCCGCGCCGCGCCCCGAGGCGCTGATCGCGAAGCTCAAAGAGACGATGCGCGTGCCCGCCGACTGCGACGTGCTGCTCGGCAACGGCTCGGACGAGATCATCAGCATGATCACCATGGCGTGCGCGAAGCCGGGCGCGAAGGTGCTCGCGCCGGTGCCGGGCTTCGTCATGTACGCGATGTCGGCGAAGTTCGCGCAGCTGGAGTTCGTCGGCGTGCCGCTCAAGACCGACTTCACGCTCGACCTCGAAGCGACGCTCGCGGCCATCGCCGAACACACGCCCGCCGTGATCTGGCTGGCCTACCCGAACAATCCCACGGGCACGCTGTTCGACGACGCCGACATCGAGCGCGTGATCGCGGCGGCGCAAGCGGCGAAGAGCCTCGTGGTGATCGACGAGGCCTACCAGCCGTTCGCGATGCAAAGCTGGATGCCGCGCGCGGGCGAGTTCGACAACGTGGTCGTGATGCGCACGATGTCGAAGCTCGGGCTCGCGGGCATCCGCCTCGGCTATCTGGCCGGGCGTCCGTCGTGGCTCAACGAGTTCGACAAGGTGCGCCCGCCCTACAACGTGAACGTCCTCACGCAAGCGGCGGCCGATCTGCTGCTCGACCATGTCGACGTGCTCGATGCGCAGGCCGCCGAATTGCGCGCGCAACGTGCGACGCTGGCCGCCGAAGTGGCGAAGCTGCCGGGCGCCCAGGTGTTCGAAAGTGCGGGCAATTTCCTGCTCGTGCGCGTGCCCGACGCGGCGGCGGTTTTTGACACGCTGCTGTCTGCCCGGATTCTGATCAAAAACGTGGGTAAAATGCACCCATTGCTTGCGAACTGCGTGCGCCTGACCGTTGGCACCCCCGACGAAAACGCGCAACTGCTCGCTGCCCTGAAGCTCGTGCTCCGTTAGGCCGATGCTTCGTTCTCCCACTCTCCTGTTACGGGCTGTTTGAAGGAAATTGCCATGCGCGTCGCGCAAGTCGTTCGCAACACCAGCGAAACGCAAATCAGCGTGAAACTCAATCTGGACGGCACCGGTGAGCAAAAACTCAAGACCGGCGTGCCGTTTCTCGACCACATGCTCGACCAGATCGCACGACACGGTCTGATCGATCTCGAGATCGAGGCGCATGGCGACACGCATATCGACGACCACCATACGGTGGAAGACGTCGGCATCACGCTCGGCCAGGCGGTGGCGCAGGCCATCGGCGACAAGAAGGGCATTCGCCGCTACGGCCACGCCTATGTGCCGCTCGACGAGGCGCTCTCGCGCGTCGTGATCGACTTCTCGGGCCGTCCGGGCCTCGAATTCCACGTGCCGTTCACGCGTGCGCGCATCGGCACGTTCGACGTCGACCTGTCGATCGAGTTTTTCCGCGGCTTCGTGAACCACGCCGGCGTGACGCTGCACATCGACAATCTGCGCGGCCTCAACGCGCACCATCAGATGGAAACCGTGTTCAAGGCATTCGGCCGCGCGCTGCGCCAGGCCGCCGAACTGGACGAACGTCAGGCGGGCAAGATTCCGTCGACGAAGGGCAGCCTCTAAGCGACGCCTTTCACCGACCAGAAGGCGGGCCGCGTTGCGCGCAACCGTGCCGGCGCGTGCCGGAGCAGGACTTCGAGCGCGCCGCGCCGGGGCCGGCCTCCCCATGCGGCGTGCGCGCCACATTAGCCGTTTGGCTTATGGGCTCGCACGCGCCGACTGGCGTACATTGACGGCTTCGAGCAGATCAGGGCACATCGCGGCGCACATGCGCCACATAGCCAAGGGCAAGGCCTTTTGAGCAGGCCGGATTCGAGATGAAAACTTCAATTGCGATTGTGGATTATGGAATGGGCAACCTGCGTTCGGTGGCCCAGGCGCTGAGGCAGGCCGCGCCGGAAGCCGACGTGGCCATCGTCGAGCGTCCCGAGGCGATCCGTGCTGCCGACCGCGTGGTGCTGCCGGGGCAGGGCGCGATGCCCGACTGCATGCGCAGCCTCGCCGAATCGGGCCTGCAGGACGCCGTGCTCGAAGCCTCGCGCACGAAGCCGCTCATGGGCGTGTGCGTGGGCGAGCAAATGCTGTTCGACTGGAGCGCGGAAGGCGACACGAAGGGCCTGGGCCTGCTGCCCGGCAAGGTCGTGCGCTTCGACCTGGAAGGCCAGCTGCAGGACGACGGCTCGCGCTTCAAGGTCCCCCAAATGGGCTGGAACCGCGTGCGCCAGGCGCGCGCGCACGCCCTGTGGGACGGCGTGCCCGACGAAAGCTTCTTCTACTTCGTGCACAGCTACTATGTGGTTCCGGCGGATGCATCGCACACCGTGGGCGAAACGCCGTACGGCGCGGCCTTTACCTCGGCAGTGGCGCGGGATAACATCTTCGCCACCCAATTCCACCCGGAAAAGAGCGCCGCTGCGGGCTTGCGCGTCTATCGCAACTTCGTCCACTGGAACCCCTGATTTCCTGCGGCGCTGACGCTCGCAGCCGCCTTCGCGCACGAGCGCCGCGGCATTAGATTTGCGTCAGCAAGGCCGCCGAAAGAGTTGTACTAAACTAGCGAAACGGCGTCGGATCGGGCCTTTTTTCCGCCGGCGCCGCAGACTTCAACCCCATTCCCAGACACACCCGAAGCTATGCTGCTGATTCCGGCCATCGATCTCAAAGACGGTCACTGCGTGCGCCTCAAACAAGGCGATATGGACCAGGCGACGATTTTCTCCGAGGAACCGGCGGCCATGGCCCGACACTGGGTCGAGCGCGGCGCGCGGCGCCTGCACCTCGTCGACCTCAACGGCGCGTTCGCCGGCAAGCCGAAGAACGAAGACGCGATTCGCGAGATCATCCGCGAAGTCGGCGACGAGATCCCCGTGCAGCTCGGCGGCGGCATCCGCGACCTCGACACCATCGAGCGTTATCTCGACGACGGCCTGTCCTACGTGATCATCGGCACCGCCGCCGTGAAGAATCCGGGCTTCCTCCAGGAAGCGTGCACCGCATTCGGGGGCCATATCATCGTGGGCCTCGACGCGAAAGACGGCAAGGTCGCGACCGACGGCTGGAGCAAGCTCACGGGCCACGAAGTCGTGGACCTCGCGCGCAAGTTCGAGGACTACGGCGTCGAATCGATCATCTATACCGACATAGGCCGGGACGGCATGCTTCAGGGCATCAACATCGAAGCGACGGTGCGCCTCGCGCGCGCGGTGAAGATTCCGATCATCGCGAGCGGCGGGCTTTCCAACCTCGGCGATATCGACGCACTGTGCGAAGTCGAGGACGAAGGCGTGGAAGGCGTGATCTGCGGCCGCGCGATCTACTCGGGCGACCTCGATTTCGCCGCCGCGCAAACGCGCGCAGACAGCCTGCGCGAATCGGACGACGCGTAAGGCGTCGCATGCCGGCCTCCGTCACTGGAGGCCGTTTGTTTTTGGCGCTGCGCCGCCATCTCCATGGGGACCGGCGCTCGCGCGGGATAATTTCGCCTCAGGGCGCAAGGCACGGCGCAAAGCGCGCGACAATGGGCTGCGCGCCGCGCCCGAAGCGGGGCCGGCAGCCTTCTCGCGAAAGGTGCTCGCCGCACACACACCGACTGGCAACTTCGGCAAGATCATGGCTCTACCCAAACGCATCATCCCCTGCCTCGACGTGACCGCCGGGCGCGTCGTCAAGGGCGTCAATTTCGTCGAGCTGCGCGACGCGGGCGACCCCGTCGAAATCGCGCGCCGCTACGACGATCAGGGCGCCGACGAACTCACGTTCCTCGACATCACCGCGACCTCCGACCAGCGCGACCTGATCCTGCCGATCATCGAGGCGGTGGCTTCGCAGGTCTTCATTCCGCTCACCGTGGGCGGCGGCGTGCGCGCCGTGGCGGACGTGCGGCGCCTGCTCAACGCCGGCGCCGACAAGGTCAGCATGAACTCGTCGGCGGTCGCCAATCCGCAGCTCGTGCGCGATTCCGCCGACAAATACGGCTCGCAGTGCATCGTCGTCGCCATCGACGCGAAGCGGACGTCGGCGCCGGGCGAACCCGCGCGCTGGGAAGTGTTCACGCACGGCGGGCGCAAGGCCACGGGCATCGACGCCGTGGAGTGGGCGCGCAAGATGGCCGAGCTGGGCGCGGGCGAAATCCTGCTCACGAGCATGGACCGCGACGGCACGAAGAGCGGCTTCGACCTCGACCTCACGTGCGCGGTGTCCGACGCGGTGCCGATTCCCGTGATCGCCTCGGGCGGCGTGGGCGGCCTGCAGGATCTCGCGGACGGCATCGTCAAGGGCCGTGCCGACGCCGTGCTGGCGGCGAGCATCTTCCACTATGGCGAACACACGGTGGGCGAGGCGAAGCGCTTCATGGCCGACCAGGGCATTTCGGTGAGGATGTAACGCGATGAGCAATACTCAAACCGGCAAAGCCGACAACGACCTCGCCAACGCCAACTGGCTCGACAAGGTCAACTGGGACGCCAACGGCCTCGTGCCTGTGATCGCGCAGGAAGCCACCACCGGCGACGTGCTGATGTTCGCGTGGATGAACCGCGAAGCGCTCGCGAAGACGGTCGAGCTGCGCCGCGCCGTGTACTTCTCGCGCTCGCGCCAGCGCCTGTGGTTCAAGGGCGAGGAGTCGGGCCACGTGCAGCACGTGAGCGACATCCGCCTCGACTGCGACGAAGACGTCGTGCTGCTCAAGATCGAGCAGGTCTCGGGCATCGCGTGCCACACGGGCCGCCACTCGTGCTTTTTCCAGCAATTCGAAGGCACCGTCGACGAAGGCCGCTGGGTCGCAGTCGACCCGGTGCTGAAAGACCCCGAACACATCTACAAATGACGCAACTGAACACCAACGACACCTTGCTGCGCCTCGCGGCGGTGATCGACAGCCGCAAGGGCGGCGACCCGGACGCCTCCTACGTCGCGCGCCTGTTTCACAAGGGCGACGACGCGGTGCTCAAGAAGGTCGGCGAAGAGGCGACCGAAGTCGTGCTGGCCGCGAAGGACGTGCGCCAGGGCGGCGCGCCGAAGGCGCTGGTCGGCGAGATGGCCGACCTGTGGTTCCATTGCCTCGTGACGCTCTCGCACTTCGATCTGAGTCCCGCCGACGTGCTAGCGGAACTCGAACGCCGCGAAGGCCTTTCGGGTCTCGAGGAAAAGGCGCTGCGCAAGAGCCGCGAGCGCGAAGAGAACGGCGACTGAGGCTCTACGCTGCACAGCGCTCCACAGAGGGAGATGAACGACATGTCCACGTCCGGCGACTACCCGCCCCCTTCGTACCGCAACGGCGTCGACGCGGACCGTTTGCGCAGCCTGCGGACGTTCACGCACGTGCTGTACGCGCTCTATGCGGTCTATTGGCTGACCGGCGGCATTTCGGTGCTGGTGGCCATCATCCTGAATTACCTCAAACGCGACGAAGCGCTCGGCACGCCATATGAGCAGCACTTCACGTGGCAAATCCGCACGTTCTGGCTCGGGCTGGCCGGCCATCTGATCGGCGGCGTGCTCATCTTCGTGCTGGTCGGCATTCCAATATTGTGGGCTGTCGCAATCTGGACGTTGTACCGTATCATCAAAGGCTGGCTGTACTTGTACGACAACAAGCCGCTGCACAACCCGCGCGCCTGGTTCTGAGGGCTCCCGGAGGGCGCGCGGCTTTGCTCACCAGGAGCACCATGAGTCACGATCGCAGCACCTGTCTCTTCTGCAAGATCGCCGATGGCCATATTCCCAGCACGCGGGTGTACGAGGACGACGAGTTCGTCGCCTTCCGCGACATCCGGCCTGCAGCCGAAACCCACGTCCTCGTGATTCCGCGCCAGCATATTCCCACCCTTGCCGATTGCAGTGAAAACGACGCACTGCTGCTTGGTAGAATGTTTGTATTGGTCGCACGACTCGCCAAAGAGCTGGGCGTCTCGTACACGGGCGGCGAAACCGGGTTTCGCACGGTGGTGAATACGGGGCCGGGCGGCGGGCAGGAGGTCTACCATCTGCACGCGCATTTGCTGGCCGGGCCGCGTCCGTGGCACCGCATGGGCTGAGTGCCGGCGGCGGTGAAAGTCGGTATAAATGACGCATGGCGTGGGTCACACTAAAGCGTCGCGCTAAAGGGTCGCACGCCACGACCATGCAACATCGAACAGGCACAATTTATCGCGTCGCGCACCTCGCGCGGCGGCGGGGTTAAGGAGAGAGTCAATCATGGGTTCGTTGAGCATCTGGCACTGGCTGATCGTCTTGTTGATCGTTGCGCTCGTCTTCGGCACCAAGAAGCTGCGCAATATCGGTAGCGATCTGGGCGGTGCGGTGAAGGGTTTCAAGGAAGGCATGCGCGAGAACGAAGGCGCCGGCGCCGACACGCAAAAGCGCGAACTCCCGGCCGACGGCGGTGCAGTCGACGTCGAAGCCAAGGACAAGACGCAGCGCTCGAACGACTACCGCTAAAACGCGTGGCGGCCTTTTTTTCCGCCGCCACAGGTTTTTCCGCATGTTTCCCGTTCGTTTCCACTAAGGCAGCCAAGGCTGACGGAAAACTCCATTCATGCTCGATCTCGGTTTAACCAAGATGGCGCTGATCGGCGTCGTCGCGCTGGTCGTTCTCGGGCCGGAGCGGCTGCCGCGGGTCGCTCGCACGGCCGGCGCGCTGTTCGGTCGCGCGCAGCGCTATATCAACGACGTCAAGGCGGAAGTCACGCGCGAGATCGAACTCGACGAGTTGCGCCGCATGAAGACCGAGTTCGAAGCGGCGGCGCAGAACGTCGAGAAGAACGTTCAGGACAATCTGCGCAAGCATGAAACCGAGTTGAACGACGCGTGGAACGCGGGCACCTCGGTGTCGCCGAGCATCGCAGGCGGCGCGGATCCTGCCAGCCTGGAAGGCGCCGCCGCCAATGCGGACGGCGTCGCCACGCAATCGGGATGGCGCTCCGGCAACGCGGGCGCAAGCGGCGCGAAGCGCAAGAACTGGCGCGTGAAGCAGGGCGCCGCGCCGGTCTGGTACAAACGCGCCACGCTGCGCCGCACGCGGGTGCAATCGGGCGCTGCGCGCGTGGCGCAGCACACGCCGGCGAGCCTGCGCCGGCCCACGCGGTTCTTCTGAGGCGGATCCGCCTTTGCGCACGACCATTTCCAATAGAGGGCCGGTGTGAGCGACCCCCAGCAAAAACTGGAAGAAGGCTCCGAAGAGACCTTCATTTCCCATCTCGTCGAACTGCGCGACCGCATCATTCGCGCAGGCATCGCTGTGATCGTCGTGTTCGTCGGGCTCGTCTACTGGGCGCCCGACATATTCCGGCTGCTCGCGCGTCCGCTCATGCAGAACCTGCCGCGCGACGGCAAGATGATCGTCACCGACGTGACCGGCTCGTTCTTCGTGCCCATGAAGGTCACGATGCTCGTGGCCTTCGTGATCGCGCTGCCGGTCGTGCTCTACCAGATCTGGGCGTTCGTGGCCCCTGGCCTCTACCAGCACGAAAAGAAGCTCGTCGCGCCGCTCGTGGCGAGCAGCTACACGCTCTTCCTGTGCGGCATGGCGTTCGCGTATTTCGTGGTGTTCCCGACCATCTTCCGCGTGATGGCGCACTACAACGCGCCGCTCGGCGCGGAGATGACGACTGACATCGACAATTACCTGAGCTTCGTGCTCACCATGTTCATCGCGTTCGGCGTGACCTTCGAGGTGCCGATCATCGTCGTGCTGCTCGTGCGCATGGGCGTGGTCACCGTGAAGAAGCTCAAGCAGATCCGCCCCTACGTGATCGTCGGCGCGTTCATCGTCGCGGCCGTGGTGACGCCGCCGGACGTGTTCTCGCAACTCATTCTCGCGCTGCCGCTCATCCTCCTCTACGAGGCGGGCATCATTGCGGCGCGTATCTTCATCGGCACGGGCGAGAAGAAGCCCGCGGACGAGAGCCAGGCGGCGAGCTAGTCGCTAGCCCCGCTGGCTTGGCGGAGAACAGCCGCAGGAAAGCAAAAGGCCGCGAACCAGGGTTCGCGGCCTTTTGCTTTTCCGGTTGTGAGTGCGGACGCGGGCAGGGCGCGATGCCCCGCCTGCGGTGACATCAACCGCCGTCGTCGCCTTCGCCGTCTTCCTGAGCCGGCTGCTTCGGCGGCGGCGGGCGCTTGCCGATCAGCACGTCGAGATCCATGTCCTTGTTCTTGCGCACGAGGTGGATCTTCGCGTCGGTGCCCGGCTTGATCTGCGCGATGACGTTCAAAAGACGCGTGGTGTCGGTGATGGCCTCACCATTCACCGAGGTCAGGACGTCGCCCGGCTTGATGCCGGCCTTGTCGGCGGGGCCGCCCTGCAGCACGCCCGCGACGATCGCACCCGACTTCTCCTTCAGCCCGAACGAGTCGGCGATCTCCGGCGTCACGTCCTGTGGCTCCACGCCGATCCAGCCGCGCGTGACCGAGCCCGAGGTGATGATGCTCTCCAGCACGCTGCGCGCCGTGGAGACGGGAATCGCGAAGCCGATGCCGAGCGAGCCGCCCGAGCGCGAGTAGATGGCCGTGTTGATGCCGAGCAGGTTGCCGTTCACGTCGACGAGCGCGCCGCCGGAGTTGCCCGGATTGATCGGCGCATCGGTCTGGATGAAATTCTCGAACGTGTTGATGCCGAGGTGATTGCGGCCCAGCGCGCTGATGATGCCCATCGTGACCGTCTGGCCCACGCCGAACGGGTTGCCGATGGCGAGCACGACGTCGCCCACGCGCGTCTGGTCCATGCGGCCGAGCGTGATGGTGGGCAGGTTCGGCAGATTGATCTTGAGCACCGCGAGATCGGTTTCCGGGTCGATGCCGATCACCTTGGCGTTGGTGGTGCGGCCGTCGGAAAGCGCGATTTCGATCTGGTCCGCGCCGTCGATTACGTGCTGGTTCGTTAGAATGTAACCGTCCGGACTGACAATGACGCCCGAACCGAGGTTGGCGGCAGGCTGCTCCTGCTGCTTCTGGTTTTTGTTGCGATCGCCGAAGAAGTAGCGAAATAGCGGATCGTTCTGGCGAGGATCGGGCGGCAGCGACCCATCCTTGCTCGAGAACACGTTGACGACCGCGGGCATGGCCTTCTGGGCGGCGTCCGCATAGGAGCCCTGGGCGGCGCCTCCACCGATGCCTGGCGCCACTTCCCGCAGTGCGACGATCGGTTCGGCAAGCTGCTTGCCGAACTGCCCCTGGTGCTGCAGCCACTGCGGTTTGAGCGTGGCGATGATGAACATCAACGCCAGCAGGACCGTCACCGCCTGGGCGAAGAACAGCCAAAAGCGTCTAAGCATCTGAAGATTAGAGGATTATATGGATCGGATCGAACTGGAATTGTATCTGAACAATCTTCTGGAATCCGCGCGGTTCAAGGACTACTGCCCCAATGGCCTGCAGGTCGAAGGGCGGCGGCGCGTGGAGAAGATTGCCACGGGCGTGACGGCCTCGCTCGCCTTCCTCGAAGCCGCGCTCGAATGGGGCGCCGACGCGGTGCTCGTGCATCACGGTTACTTCTGGAAGAACGAAGCACCGCAAATTACGGGCCGCAAGTACCGGCGCCTGAAGACGCTGCTCGCGAACGATATCAACCTGTTCGCCTACCATCTGCCGCTCGACTGCCATCCCGAACTGGGCAATAACGCGCAGTTGGGCGCCAGGTTCGGCTGGATCGGCGAACAGCGCTTCGGCGACCAGGATCTTGGCTGGATGGCGACGCTGCCCATGCCGATCACGCTCGCGCACTTTACGGCCGAGGTCGAACAGACGCTCGGCCGCACGCCGCTCGTGCTCGGCGACCCCGACTGGCAGTTGCGCCGCGTGGCCTGGTGCACGGGCGCGGCGCAAAGTCTCTTCGACGCCGCGATCGAAGCCGGCGCCGACGTCTTCCTCACCGGCGAGATCTCCGAGCCGATCACGCACACGTCCGCGGAAAGCGGCGTGGCGTTCCTCGCCGCGGGCCACCACGCGACCGAGCGCTTCGGTGTGCAGGCGGTGGGCGCGCACCTCTCGGAAGCCTTCAATATCGAGCATCTTTTCATCGATATCGACAATCCCGTCTGATTGCGTATTCGGCGCAAATTGTCGTGGCGCAGCATCGTTTTATTCATGAGGCATTTACAAACTGAAAAGAAAGTGGCCCTCTTTTCTGCGGGAAAACCCCGAGATATCAAGGACTTCCGAGGCTTTTTCGAGAACGCCCCTTGTAAATGCCAACTCCATTCGAGCAAACTAGCGTTCGGCAGCACCGCGGGTAAGCTGGCGTGACGGAAAAATCCAACTCAGAAGTGGGGCGATGTGATGCGAGACAACGAGAATGACCGCGTCGATGGCAGCCGCCGAACCTGGCTGATTGCGACGTCCGTAGCAGGTGGCATTGGAGGCGTGGCCACTGTCGTACCTTTCGTAGGGTCCTTTGCACCATCCGAAAAAGCCCGCGCCGCTGGCGCGCCCGTCGAAGCCGATATCACGAATCTGCAGCCCGGCTCGATGATGACCGTGGCCTGGCGCGGCAAGCCCGTGTGGATCCTGAACCGCACGGATCGCATGATGGCCGACGTGAAGAAGGCCGATCCCGATCTGGCCGACCCGAACTCCGAGCACCCGTTCTCGATGCCGATGCCGGAGTACTGCATGAACGAATTCCGTTCGCGCGCCGAGCATCAGAACATTCTCGTGGCGGTTGCCGTTTGCACCCATCTGGGCTGCACGCCGACGCCGCGCTTCCAGGAAGGGCCGCAGCCGAACCTGCCCGACAGCTGGCCGGGCGGCTTCCTGTGCCCGTGCCACGGCTCCACCTACGATCTCTCCGGCCGCGTGTTCAAGAACAAGCCGGCGCCGCAAAACCTCGACATTCCCCGCTACATGTTCGCGTCCCCGACGCAGATCGTGATCGGCAAGGACGAAAAAGGAGAAGCGTGATGGCGACGGGAACCGAAAAGGACGTGGTGGAAACGAGCGGGCTGCAAGGCTGGATCGACAAGCGCTTCCCGATGACCGCGAGCTGGCGCGCGCACGCTTCCGAGTACTACGCGCCGAAGAACTTCAACTTCTGGTACTTCTTCGGCTCGCTCGCGCTGCTCGTGCTGGTGAACCAGATCGTCACCGGCATTTTCCTCACCATGAACTACAAGCCCGATGCGACGCTCGCGTTCGCATCGGTCGAGTACATCATGCGCGAGGTGCCGTGGGGCTGGCTCATCCGCTACATGCACTCCACGGGCGCTTCGATGTTCTTCGTGGTCGTGTATCTGCACATGTTCCGCGGGCTGCTGTACGGTTCGTACCGCAAGCCGCGTGAGCTCGTGTGGATCTTCGGCTGCGCGATCTTCCTGTGCCTGATGGCGGAGGCGTTCTTCGGCTACCTGCTGCCCTGGGGCCAGATGTCGTTCTGGGGCGCCCAGGTGATCGTGAACCTGTTCTCGGCGATTCCCTTCATCGGCCCGGACCTCTCGCTGTGGATTCGCGGCGACTACGTGGTGTCGGACGTCACGCTGAACCGCTTCTTCGCGTTCCACGTGATCGCCATTCCGCTGGTGCTGGTCGGGCTCGTGATCTGTCACATCATCGCGCTGCACGAAGTGGGCTCGAACAATCCGGACGGCATCGAGATCAAGGCGAAGAAGGACGCGAACGGCGTGCCGCTCGACGGCATCCCGTTCCATCCGTACTACTCGGTGCACGACTTCATGGGCGTGTGCATCTTCCTGATGATCTTCGCGGCGATCGTGTTCTTCGCGCCGGAGATGGGCGGCTACTTCCTCGAGGCGAACAACTTCGTGCCGGCCAACCCGCTGCAGACGCCGCCCGAGATCGCGCCGGTCTGGTACTTCACGGCGTTCTACGCGATGCTGCGCGCCACCACCGACCCGTTCAAGATCGTGCTGATGATCGTGATCGCGCTGCTCGGGCTGCTCGCGCTCGTGCGTGCCCGCGGCAAATGGCGCGCCGGGCTGCCGGTGCTGGCAGTGCTCGTGATCCTCGCGATGTACTTCACCGAGTCGAAGTTCTGGGGCGTGGTGGTGATGGGCACGGCGGTGATCTCGCTCTTCTTCCTGCCGTGGCTCGACCGCTCACCGGTGAAGTCGATCCGCTACCGGCCGTTCTTCCACAAGGTGTTTCTCGGCATCTTCGTGGTGGCGTTCCTGACACTCGCGTTCCTCGGCACGAAGCCGCCATCGCCGGCGGCCACGCTGATCGCCCAGATCTGCGCGCTCGTCTATTTCGCTTTCTTCCTCGGCATGCCGTTCTGGACGCCGCTTGGCACTTTCAAGCAGCCGCCTGAGCGCGTGCGGTTCAAGCCCCATTAATTGACGAGCGAGGAAGATATGACGAAACGTTCTCTTTTTTCGACGCTCGCGAAGGTGAGCATACGGGCTGCCGGCGTCAGGGCCGGCTTGGCTGCGCTGGCGCTTTCATGCGCTTTTGGGGTTGGATCAGCGGTGGCGCAGGAAAACATTCCGCTCGACCGCGCTCCCGATAACGGCGAAAATCTTGCTTCGCTGCAACACGGCGCCAAATTGTTTGTAAACTATTGTCTGAATTGCCATAGTGCGAACTTGATGCGCTACAGCCGGTTGCAGGTTCTCGGCATTCCGCAGAAGCAAATCGAAGATAATCTGTTGTTTACGACCGACAAGGTCGGCAACACGATGTCCATCGCGATGCGCCCGGACGACGCCAAGTCGTGGTTCGGCGTGGCGCCGCCGGACCTCTCCGTGGAAGCGCGGGCGAAAGGGCGCGACTGGCTGTACACGTACCTGCGCAGCTTCTACCGCGACGACACGCGGCCGACCGGCTGGAACAATCTGGTGTTCGAAAACGTGAGCATGCCGCACGTGCTGTGGCAGTTGCAGGGCATCCGCACGGCGAAGTTCGAGGACACGACGGACGAGGAAACCGGGGAAAAGGTCCGTCGCTTTGCGGGGTTCCAGCAGGTCACGCCCGGAACGCTCTCGCCGGTGGATTATGATGCCGACGTGGCCGACCTGGTGGCGTACCTCGGCTGGATGGCCGAACCCGAGCAGAAAACCCGCAGGCAGCTTGGTGTGTGGGTGCTCCTGTTCCTCGGCGTCTTGAGCTTTTTCGCGTGGCGATTGAACGCTGCGTACTGGAAAGATATCAAATAGGCACGTCCTGACCGACGTGGGGCCGGTGCGACGAGATGCCGTCTGACGGTTCAGGGACCGTCAGGCGGTTTTTTCGCCCGCTGGCCTTTTGGGTTTATTGAGGAAATGTAAATCATGATGGTTCTGTACTCCGGCACTACCTGCCCGTTCTCCCAGCGCTGCCGGCTGGTGTTGTTCGAAAAGGGCATGGACTTCGAAATCCGCGACGTCGACCTGTTCAACAAACCGGAAGACATCGCCGTGATGAATCCGTACGGTCAGGTGCCGATTCTGGTCGAGCGCGACCTGATTCTGTACGAGTCGAACATCATCAACGAGTACATCGACGAGCGCTTCCCGCATCCGCAGCTGATGCCGGCCGACCCGGTTCAGCGCGCCCGCGCGCGTCTGTTCCTGCTCAACTTCGAGAAGGAACTGTTCGTGCACGTGAGCACGCTCGAAAACGAGAAGGGCAAGGCCGCCGAGAAGAACCACGAGAAGGCGCGCCTCGCGATCCGCGACCGCCTCACGCAGCTCGCGCCGATCTTCCTGAAGAACAAGTACATGCTGGGCGAAGAGTTTTCGATGCTCGACGTCGCCATCGCGCCGCTGCTGTGGCGCCTCGACCACTACGGCATCGAGCTGTCGAAGAATGCCGCGCCGCTCATGAAGTACGCCGAGCGCATTTTCAGCCGTCCGGCGTACATCGAAGCGCTGACGCCGTCTGAAAAGGTCATGCGTCGTTAAGCAGTATCCTGGCGGTTGCAGGTAACAGAGGCGGCGTGCACAGCGTGGGTGTGGATGCCGCCTCGTGAAAGGATTGTTGATGCAAGAGATTTCCACCAAGCCGTATCTGCTGCGCGCGCTGTACGAGTGGTGCACCGACAACGGCTTCACGCCGCATATCGCGGTGCGGGTCGACAACCGCACGCGGGTGCCGCGCCAGTTCGTGCGTGATGGCGAGATCGTGCTGAACATCAGCTTCGAGGCGACGAGCCAGCTGCAGATGGGCAACGAGATGATCGAATTCCACGCGCGCTTCTCGGGCAAGTCGCACAAGATCGAGGTGCCGGTATCGAACGTGCTCGCGATCTACGCGCGCGAGAACGGCCAGGGCATGGCGTTCCCCGTCGAGTCTCCGCCCGGCGACGCCGACGACGTGCTGTCCTCCGAGGACCACGAAGAAGCCGAAGCGCATGAGGCGCACGCAGTGCGCGACGAGCCCGCCGAGGAACCCGCTGCGCCGCTCGCACCGGTTGCGACGCGCGCCGCCGACAAGGATGACGAAGGCGGCAACAAGGGCGGCAAGGGCCACCTCAAGATCGTTAAATGAAGTAGAATAGCGGGCTACGCCGGCTTAGCTCATCTGGTAGAGCAGTTGATTTGTAATCATCAGGTGGCGGGTTCGAGTCCTGCAGCCGGCACCATATTCGAAGCAATGCGTCAAGACAAAGGGTTACGTGAATCTCACGTAACCCTTTGTGCTTTCTGCGCCCCTTCCCCCCAGATTCCTCACTCCGCCCATTCCGGGTCGCTCGTGAACATGATCGTAAGCCAGCGGTGCGACTCGTCGCCGCCGATGGCCCGGCCGATTTCATCGCGGATCGCATCCCATTCGGCGATGCGCTTTGCCGGCATGTCGGGCGGCACGACGAAATACAGCTCGATCTCGCGGGAGCGGCCCACTTTCGCGACATAAGCGCGGTAATACTCGAAGGCGTAGCGCTCGACGAAGCGTTTCGCGACGGCATCGACATGCTGCTTGAGATCCGCGGGCGCCACGAGCAAGACGTCCAGCAACGCCTGGCGGATTTCCGCGAGCGGAATCGGAATGATCACGACGCACACCACCACGAGCGCGGCCGGGTCGACGTAGGGGGCGAAGCGCTCCCACGCCGTTCCCTGAATCGCATAGCCGACGCTGAAGGCGACGAGGAGCGCCGCGGTGATGCCCGCGGACATGATCCACGACTTGATGTCGAGGCGGAGGAAATCCGAGTGGATCCGGCGGTTCGCGCGCGATTCGAACACCGCCATCGCCACACAGGCGCTAACGGTGAGCACGGCGTAGACGAGTGCAGGACCGAAGTGCAGCTCGTGGCCGCCGGAGAGCAGGTTGGTGACGCCGTTGATCAGCGCGTAGACGGCCACGCCCACTAGCAGCGTGCTGTTGAGCCCGAGCACCATGGGTTCGAGATGCCAGAAGCCCATGGTGAAGCGCTCGCGCCATTTGCGCGGCAGGTCGACGTTGACCGCGTAGGAAGTGATCAGGCGCACGACGGCGAGCGCGAGCGCGCTCATGCTCGCGTCGACGAGCGAATAGACGCCGTCGAACACGATGGAAAACGAGCCGGAAATCAAGCCGAACAGAATGCCGATGAGGGCGATCACCAACGTCGTGGCGATCGATAGCGTCAGCACGCTGCTCTCGTCGGAAGCACTGAAGAAGCGAAGCCGTTCCATGATGTCTGCCCTGCGCGAGGATGAGCAAGACTAGCCGACTCGCCGGGACGCCGTCGCTGCGTTGCGCTGCGCGCTCAGCTTGCCTCGCGCGCCAGCGAGCCGCGGCGGCCTTCCACGAGGTCGATCTCCTGTGGCGACAGGCCAAATGCCGCGTAGAGGCGTCGATCGATCTCGCGCGCGATGTCGTCCAGTTCAGCGGCGTCGCTGCCGGACTGCCCGGCGCGCAGCAAGCGGGTCACGCAGTCGGCCACTTCGCTGCGCACCGAAGCGCCGCCCGGCACGGGCAAGGCGTCGATCATCGCTGTCGTGAACGCCACGCCGCCGTTGTAGCTCGACGCGCCGTACTTCGCGCGGATCAGGAACACCGAGAGCGGGCAATTGAGCAACGCCGCCGCGAACTTCAGCAGATTCTCGTCGTCCGCGCGCAGGATCAGCGTGGTCTTGCCGGGGATCGTGTCGCCTGCGAGATCGAGCGTCGCGTCGAGCCGTGTGAGGCCTTTCACGATCACCTTTTTCGCCCTGGCTTTCGCGCCGTAGCCGTTCGTGAACGTCGACGCGAAACGCTCGCGCTCGACCACGGGCGCCGCGTAGCGCCGTCCGAGATAGGTCATCGGTTTGCTGCCCCAGCGCGAGACATAGCGCCCGAGCGTGCCGGTGTTCACCACACGGTAGTGACGGCCCGGCTGGAAACGGCCATCGGCCGCCTCGACGAGGGGCGCGAGCCGGTAGGCGTCCGATGTCGCACAGGCGTTTTCGCAGGGCAGCAGCGAACCGAGTGTCGCGTGCGCACGGGCGAATCGCTGCACGAACGCGGCGTGCGGCGAGAGCAAGGCGTCGAGCGGCCATGGCGTCGCGAGCGTGCGCTTGTCGGTTTGCGCCAGCTCGGTGAGCGTCTCGCCGTCGATGCGCGCGGTCGCGATGGCGGGCGTGCCGGACTCGCGAAAGAGCGTGATGATCGAATCCACGCGCGCCTGCTCGAACACGTCGCGCCCGAGCCTGACGATGCGTTCGATCTTGTCCAGATGCCGTGCGCGCAACGCATTGCCGAAGGGCTTCGAGAGCCACTTGTCGGGCGTGAGATACGCCATCGCGCCGCCGGGCTTCAGGAGCGCGAGGCCCAGTTCCATGAACACGATGTAGAGATCCCAGTTGCCCCGCGCGCTCGGCCAGCGCCGCGCCAGCCGCTCGCGCAGCGCGCGCTGGCCCTGGTTGATCATGCGCTCGGAGTCGATATAGGGCGGGTTCGCGATGACGGCGTCGAAGCGCTCGAAGTCGCCTTCGTCGGTGAGGAGTTCGGCGAATTCGATGCGCCATTCGAACGCCTCGGCTTCTTCGGCCGGCGTGTCGGCCTGGTGGTTCGCGAGGGCGTCGTGCAACGTGTCGCGCAGTTGCGCGCATCGGGCGATTTCGGCGCGCCTCGCCGCGGCTGTAGCCGTCGCCCGCAGTCTAGCCGTGCTTGCGCGATAGTTCGCCACGGGCTCAGCGCAGCCGCGCAGCGGCGTATCGAAGTCGAAACGGCTGAGCGTCGCATTGCCTGCTTTGAGGTTGGTCTCGAGGTTCGGCAGCGTAGCGGTGAAATCCGCGTGTTCGAGCAGTTCGATCCACAGCCGCAGGCGCGCCATGCCGACCGAATCCGGCTTGATATCCACACCGAAAAGCGAGTGCTCGACGATCTCCCGCTTGACGCGAAAGAGCGCGGCTTCGATCTTGCGGATGGTCGTGCCATCGCGCTCGCGGGTGAGCGGTTCGCCGTTCGCATGCGTGACGCACAGCCGGTCCGCGGTGACGTCGATGCGGCAAGCGCCGAGCGCTTCGCGGTCCTGCGCGTTCAGCAAGCCGAGGCGCACTTTCAGCGCGAGCAACTCGTTGAGCGCCGAAACGAGCAGATGCCCCGAGCCCACGGCGGGATCGCAGATGCGCAGCGAGTCCAGAATCGCGCGCGCTTCGTCGCGGTTTTCGATCGAGTCGCCGAACAGTTCGGATAGCTGATCGATGTTCGTGCAGTGCCAGCCCCTGGCGCGATTCAGGCGATTGAGCGCCGCTTCGGTGATGGCGGGACGGGCGAGCTGCATCGCGACGCTGCCCGGCGTGTACCAGGCGCCGTCGCGGTAGCCGTTGAGCTTTTCGAAGACGAGCCCGAGCGAGGAGGCGTCGAGGCAAGGCCTGTTCGCCGCGCCTGGTTCTCGCGCGATTAAACCGGCGGAGAAGTCGAACGCCGCGAGAAAATCGAGCAGATACGCAAGCGTGTGCCGCTCTCCGTTCGAATCGCGGAGCACGGTCGCCGTGAAAAGCGGCAGCGTGGCGCGATCGTCGAGCGCGCTCATGCCGAGCAGGCTACGGTCCAGGTCTTGCGGCGCGAAAAGCGCACCGTCGAAGCGGGGAAGGTGAGCGAAGCGAGCCGGCGGCGTGTCGTCACCGGCGCCGAGTACGGCGTCGCACAGCGCGTCGAGATCGCTGAACGAGCGGATCTGCTGGGCGTTCAGGAACGCGTAGGCCGCATCGCCGCCATGGAGCATCAGCAGACGCGTTTCGAGCACCTTGAGAAAAACGAGGCGGCTGATCCATGCGATGCAAAGCCGAAGCGCGAGTTCGAAGTGGTCGGCCTCCGGCGCCTCGCTCTGGCGCTCTCCATCGCGGGCGGCGAGGCGCGACAGCGCGAGTTCGAGCAGCGCGCCGGGCAAACGATCGTGCGGCGCGAGTCGCGCGACGGTGCGTCTCACGCCGGAAACGCTCTCCCGCAACCCGACGATATGCAGCAGTTCGGCGTAAAAGCCTTCGTCGAGCCCACCTCCGGCACCGGCGCGGCGCGTGCGCGGTTTGCGCGCGCGGCGGGTCTGCTGGGTGGTTTGTGGCATGGTCTCGAGCGGGTGGGCGTGGCCTGGCGGGGCGCAGTCGGCGCACATTTTACTGCCGGGCGCGTGCGTTTCGTCCTACACCGTCTGGCCGAGTCGACGCGTCCGCCCGTCTGAGCGATCATCGTTGCGATGGCGAAACGGCGGAACGCGCCGCATCGCTCTGCTATATGATGGCGCCCCGCGGCGCCCACCCGCGGGCCCGGTACGAATCGACGAACTGGCCCGCCGCACCGAATATCCGACTATGACTGAACATCCCACTCTCACCTGGCCCGATACCGAAGGCCCGCGCACGGTGCGCTGGCGCTCCGAGGCTGGCGTGCCGGCGCCCAAACGCGTGGTCATCGCCGACGATCGCACGACTGCGGACGCAGCGTACCGCCTTGCCTGCGAAGGCACCGCGCTGCTGTGGCACGGCGACTATCAGAACGCGCGTCAACTGCTGCAGGCCATGGCGCGCCGTGCCGAGCGCAAACCGCGCAAGGGTGCGCCGCCCAAGGCGCCAGCCGCACCGCTCGAAGCGTTTCATCTGCATCGCCAGGCGCAGGCGCAGCGCGCCCGCACGCTTGGCATGGTGCTGATTCCACTCGAAGGCGACTACGGCATCAACCTGCGCCGCGCACCCGACGTCCGGCTCGCGTGCGAAGAGGCGTGGGGCGCGGCCGATGGCGAAGCGTCCGCGGTGTCGCTGCGTGAAATTCTCGGCCTGGTCGGCGCACACGAATGGCGCAAGAAGGGCGTCGAGATCGCGGCGCTGAACGGGGCGCGCATTCATCCGTACTACGGCGTGTTCTCGCCGGTGCGCGGCGAATACGTCGATCTCGTCGCGCGCACGCCGCTGCCGTCGCTCGAAAAGGCCTTCGACATCGGCACGGGCACGGGCGTGCTCGCCGCCGTGCTCGCCTCGCGCGGCGTGAAGCGTGTGGTCGCGACCGATCAGGACTTCCGCGCGCTGGCCTGCGCGAACGAGAACCTTGATCGCCTCGGCTACGCCGCTCAGGTCGAGGTCGTCGAGGCGGATCTGTTCCCGCCGGGGCGCGCGCCGCTCATTGTCTGCAATCCGCCGTGGGTGCCGGCGCGGCCCGCGTCGCCCATCGAGTACGCTGTGTTCGATCCCGAGAACCGCATGCTGCTCGGCTTTCTCGGCGGCCTCAAGGATCATCTCGAACCGGGCGGCGAGGGGTGGCTGATTCTGTCCGACTTCGCGGAGCATCTCGGGCTGCGCACGCGCGAATCGCTCATCGAGATGATCGTGCAGGCAGGACTCGAAGTAGTGGGTCGGGAGGACATTCGGCCGCGGCACCCGAAAGCGTCGGATCCCACCGATCCGCTCTATCGTGCGCGCGCAGCCGAACTGACGTCGCTGTGGCGCCTCAAGGTGCGCGCAGCGTGAACCGGCGGCGGGAAAAAGCGTTGGCAAAAAAGAAGAAGCCGGGCCGCTAACGGCCCGTGTGGGTGTCGAGTATCGGCGTCGGCGGCATGGCTGCCACGCCGGGTGCGCGTCAGATTTACATCGGCTTCACCCCGGATAGGCCTCGTCGACCTTCAGGCCTGCCAGCTTGAAAATCACGCGCAGCGTTTGTGGCTTGATATCGCGGCGCGACGCCAGCGCCGACATCACGAAATCGAGCACCTTCGCGTACTTCAGCAGAATCAGACAGGTCTCGAGATCCGAAGGGCCGTCGCGCATGCTTTCCGCGACCCGCAGCATCTCCACCGAGATGTCGCGCGCCATTTCCAGCTCCAGTTGCTGCTTTTCCGTCCAGTCGGGAACCGTGACGAGTTTCGTAAGCAGTTCCTGGAATTTTTGCTCTGCGTTTCCGTCAGGTATCGTATTCATTGCATGCCCCATGCAAGGCCGTACAGCGTCGAGCGCTCTTCGCGCAGCGAGGACTGCGCCAGCCTGATTCATCGCAACCGGCACTCCCGGTGCGACCTCCCAATGCGCGCCTGTCGATTCGTTGCCGGCCGGTCGCGCTGCGTTTTGGTCCTTTTTGGGCATCGGGGACGAAAATCCTCGTGTCTCTTCTATTCAACCCCTCCCTCCTGTCCGCACGTGGGTCAGCGTGCCTGGACGCTATTACGACACTGGCCGCTCTTATGGGTTCGGCAGCCTGGACTCGCTTTTTTCGTAAAATGACAGAATTACTGCAACCCGTCTGTCGCCTGTCGCACGTTTCGCGACATACCACGCCTTTCATCCGATCACGCCGATGTCCAGCAAGACTTACGAAGTCCGTCCGAACCAGTCTGTCGAACTCCTCAAGGAGCTCCACATCCTGACGCGCGACGGCAAGATGAACCAGGACAGCCGCCGCAAGCTGAAGCAGGTCTATCACCTGTTCCAGTTCATCGAGCCGCTGCTCAAGGACCTCAAGCAGGATGGCCGCGACGTGACGCTCGTCGATCACGGTGCGGGCAAGTCCTATCTGGGCTTTATTCTCTACGACCTGTTCTTCAAGGATCAGCGCGACAGGTCACACATCTATGGCATTGAGACGCGCGACGAGCTTGTGCAGCACTCGCAGGAGCTGGCCAAACGGCTGGGCTTTGGCGGGATGTCGTTCCTGAACCTGTCGGTAGCCGATTCGATCACCTCGCCGCAACTGCCGCCGACCGTCGATATGGTGACCGCGCTGCATGCCTGCGACACCGCCACCGACGACGCCCTGCGCTTCGCACTCAAGAAGCACGCGCGCTACATCGTGGTCGTGCCGTGCTGCCAGGCCGAAGTGGCGGGGGTGCTGCGTCGCAACAAGGGCAAGTCGCTCGGCCAGGCGCTCACGGAGATCTGGCGCCATCCGCTGCATACGCGCGAATTCGGCAGCCAGATCACCAACGTGCTGCGCTGCCTGCAACTCGAGGCGCACGGCTATCAGGTGAGCGTGACGGAACTGGTGGGCTGGGAGCATTCGATGAAGAACGAACTCATCATCGCCCAGTACAAGGATTTGCCGCGGCGCCGTCCGGCGGCGCGGCTCAACGAGATTCTCGAAACGTTCGGGCTGGCGGACCTGCGCGAGCGCTTCTTCGCCGACGAGGGCGAGGCGGCCTCCGACGCGGCAACCGAAAGCTGAATTTGTGGGCCGCGCGGCGTCAGTCGCGCTTGCTCATCCAGTCTTGCCAACCGTCGAAGCCGAGCTTGCGCAGCGTTTCCTGGTTGCGTTCGTAGATGTCGGCGGCGTCGGGGAATGCCTCGACTGCACGCTCGATGCTCGCTTCCCGCAGCAGATGCAGGATCGGATATGGCGCGCGGTTCGTGTAGTTCTCGATGTCGTCGGGCTCGGTGCCCTCGAACTGGAATTGCGGGTGAAAGCTCGCGACCTGAAGCGTGCCTTCCAGCCGCAGTTGCTGCACGAGGCGCTCGGCAAACCAGCTCGCGTCATTGAAATCGGCAAAGTCGGCCAGCGCGCGGGGCAGGATCAGGAGCGTCGTGTCGATATCCGCGGCATCGGCCTGAGCCAGCGTTTGCAATTCGCGTTCGAGATCGGTGAGGACACCTTCCAGATCAGTCGCCTCGCTGATCACGTAGCGAATCTGGTCCTTCACGTGCACGCTTTTCGCGAACGGGCAGAGGTTCAGGCCGATTACGGCGCGCGTGAGCCAGTGGCGGGTCGCTTCGAGAATGGCGGCGTGGTCGGGGGACAGAGCAGCGGTTTCGTTCATCGTGTCATTTTACGGGCGGCTAGCGCCCGGGGCATGCCGCCTCGATCAACAGCTTCGCCATGCGCGGCGCCGCGAGAATCGCGCCGCATCCCGGGCCGTAAGTCTGGCTTGCGGCATAGACGCCTTCGACTAGCAGCGCGAGTTCCTCGGCGAGCGCGACCGCATCGTTGGCTCCCGCTTCCTGTGCGAGCGCGGTGAGCCGCGCCATGAGGCGCGTCTTGTTGTTGTCGACGCTGCGCCGCGCGGGGTGGGTGGCGTCGGGAAATTCGGTTGCGACGTTGACGAACGGACAGCCGCGATAGTCCGGCACCGAGGCGCGGCGCGCGAGGTCCTCGAAATACTGCACCAACTGCTTTGCCGGCTCGCCCGGATGCTTCGCGAGACTTTCGTCGAAGCGCTCGAAAAAGCGCACGTCGCAGCGCTGCAGGTAGGCGACGACGAGATCGTCCTTCGACGAAAACTGCCGGTACAGGCTCATCTTGTTGACGCCGGCGCGCTCGACCACCGCCTCGATGCCGACCGCGCGCACGCCCTCGCGGTAAAACAGCTCGTCGGCGGCGCGCAGCAGGTGCTCTTGCGCGCGTGCGCCAGCCGTCTGCGCGCGGGGGCGGGGCGTGCGGGCAGCGGCGGTGGCGGTTTCGTCGTGGCCTTCGTGTTTCATGAGGGCATCTCGCGATCAGGGTGATTGCTTGACATGTTACCGAGCGGTAACTACTATCGCAACACACTTGTGACCGATCGGTAACAATCGAGCGATGGCGAATCGTCGCAGCGAGCGGTCATGCCAACGAAAACATCGGCGTGTCGAACCCGACGCGCCGTGACAGGAGCACCAATGGACTGGGCAGCGAGGCGAATAGGCGGACGTTTCCACTACGGATGGCTCGTCGTGGCGGTGGTCTTTCTGGTGCTGCTGGCGGCCGCCGGCACGCGTGCGACGCCCAGCGTGATGATGGTGCCGCTCGAGCATCAGTTCGGTTGGAGCCGGGCGACGATCTCGCTCGCCATCTCGGTGAATATCGCGCTCTACGGCCTCATGGGCCCGTTTGCGGCGGCGGCCATGCAGCGCTTCGGCGTGCGTCCCACGCTGCTCGCGGCGCTCGGCACCATGGCGGCGGGCGTGGCGCTTTCCGCGCTGATGACGCATCCGTGGCAGATGATCCTGATCTGGGGCGTGATGGTGGGCGGCGCCACCGGCGTCGCGGCGCTCTCGCTCTCGGCCACCGTTGTCACGCGCTGGTTCCACTCGCATCGCGGGCTCGCCATGGGCATCCTAACCGCGAGTTCGGCCACGGGCCAGCTCGTGTTCCTGCCGCTCCTCGCGGCGATCGTGGAGAAGCACGGCTGGCAGTCGGTGGTGCTCGTGGTTGCGGTGGCCGCCGCCGCGGTGCTGCCGCTTGTGCTGTTCCTGCTGCCCGAGCAGCCCGCGAGCGTGAATCTGCGTCCGTTCGGCGAGGACGAGAGCACCCCCGTCGCGCCGCCCGCGCCGCATCAGAATCCGCTGAAGATCGCGTTCGACGCGCTTTTCTCCGCGAGCCGCACGCGCGACTTCTGGCTGCTGTTCTTCAGCTTCTTCATTTGCGGCGCGAGCACGAACGGCTATGTGGGCACGCACCTCATCGCCATGTGCGGCGACTACGGCATGACCGAAGTACAGGGCGCCTCGCTGCTCGCGACGATGGGCATTTTCGACCTGTTCGGCACGACGCTCTCGGGCTGGCTCTCGGACCGTTTCAATAGCCGCTTGCTGCTGTTCTGGTACTACGGGCTGCGCGGACTGTCGCTGATCTATTTGCCGCACGCGTTCGGCATCGACTTCTTCGGGTTGCCGATTTTCGCGGTGTTCTACGGCCTCGACTGGATCGCGACGGTGCCGCCGACCGTGCGGCTCGCCACCGATGTCTTCGGCAAGGAGCGCGCGCCGATCGTGTTCGGCTGGGTGGTGGCGGGGCATCAGCTCGGCGCGGCATTCGCGGCGTTCGGCGCGGGCCTGCTGCGCTCGAGCCTCGGCACCTATACGGTGGCGTCGATGATCTCGGGCGGCCTGTGCCTCGTGGCGTCGTTCCTCGTGCTGCGCATCAACCGCGGGCCGCGCGCCGTGGGCGTGCAAACGGCCTGACGGGGCCACCGCGACTTCACAGCGCCGGTTCGCACTGCGGCGCACCCCGACGGGCGATGCGTCAGCGTCGCCCGTTGCGTTTGAGCGTATTTCACGCGCTGCGGTTATTCTAGTGACCCCCGGGCAAGCCGCCCGCCACCCCAAGGACACACAAGGCATGACGAAGCACAAACCCGCACCGACAGCCGTGCCCATTCACGAACTCATCGCCGGCCGCTGGAGCCCGCGCGCCTATTCGAGCGAGCCGGTGAGCCGCGAGGCGCTGCACGCGGTGATCGAGGCGGCGCGCTGGGCGCCCTCGGGCTACAACCTGCAGCCGTGGCGCTTTATCGTGTTCGACCGCAGCACCGACGAAATCGCCTTCAAGCGCGCGTTCGCGACGCTCGTGCCGTTCAACCAGCAGTGGAACGCGCCGGCATCGGTGCTGATCGCGGTGACGGCACACACGCTCAACGCCAAGGGCGAAGTGAATCGCACGGCGCAATACGATGCGGGCGCCGCGGCCATGTCGCTCGTGCTCCAGGCGCATGCGCTGGGTCTCGCGGCGCACCAGATGAGTGGCTTCGACGTGCAGGCGTTCCGCAGGGAATTCGCGCTGCCGAACGACGTCGAGCCGCTCTCGATCATCTCGATCGGCCACTATGGCGAAACCGAGAAGCTGGAGCCCGTGCTGCGCGACCGTGAAAAGGCGGAACGCACGCGCTCGGCGATGGGCGAGATCGCCTACGCGAACGCCTGGAAGCAGCCGTTCAAGGGCTGAGTCGGGAGAAACCCCGCGCTCATCAGGGGTTGCGAGCTTGAGCGAAAACGCGCGGGATGGCCCGCGCGTTTTTTCTTGCGGGGCCGCATCGTGGGCCCGCGGTTGCCCCGCGCGGCGCTTTCGTGCTACAAAGCCGATCCCCCCGACCTTTCCTCTCTTGCGCGCGCATTCGCTGCGGCGCGCTCTTGCCATGACCAGCTTCTGCGCGATTGACTTCGGAACCTCCAATTCGGCGGTGGCGCTCCCGGCAGCGGCCGACGGCGCGATGCGCCTCGCGCCGGTGGAAGGCGCACACACCACGCTGCCCACGGCGGTGTTCTTCAACGTCGACGAGCACACCCGCGAATTCGGCCGTGCGGCGCTCGCGTCCTATATCGACGGCTTCGACGGCCGGCTGATGCGCTCGATGAAGAGCATCCTCGGCTCGCCGCTCGCCGAGAGCACGACCGACCTCGGCGACGGCAGCGCGATGCCCTATACCGAGATCATCACGATCTTTCTGGAGCACCTGAAGCGCAGCGCCGAGCGTTGCTCGGGTACGCCGATCACGCGCGCGGTGCTGGGCCGTCCGGTGTTCTTCGTCGATGAAGACCCGCGCGCCGACCAGCTCGCCCAGGACCAGCTCGAAGCCGCGGCGCGCCGGGTGGGGTTTCGCGAGATCGAGTTCCAGTACGAGCCGATCGCGGCGGCGTTCGACTACGAGTCGCGCCTCGCGCAAGAGGGGCTCGTGCTCGTCGCCGACATTGGCGGCGGCACGTCGGACTTCTCGCTCGTGCGCGTGGGGCCAGATCGGATGGAGCGGCTCGAACGCAAGGACGACGTGCTCGCGCACCACGGCGTGCACGTGGCGGGCACCGACTTCGACCGCCGCGTCGAACTCGCGACCATCCTGCGCGAACTGGGCTACCAGTCGCTCGACCCCGAAGGCCGCGAGGTGCCGAACCGCATCTACTTCGATCTGGCGACGTGGCACCTCATCAACACGATCTACACGCCGAGGCGCGCGACCGAGCTGAAGCTCATGCGCCATCTGTACACCGAGACGCGCCATCACGACCGGCTGATGCGAGTGGTCGACGAGCGTCTGGGTCACGCACTCACGGCGCGCGCCGAGGAGGCGAAGATCGGCGTTTCGGCGGGTGGGGAGACCATGATCGACCTCGAAGCCGTCGAGGCGGACTTGCGTCTGGCGTTCGGCGACACGCAACTCGTCGAGGCGGGGCGCGAGGAGACGCGGCGCATCGTGCAGGCCGCGCGTGAAACCGTGCAGGCAGCGGGCGTCGCGCCGGCTCAGGTGAGCGCGCTTTACTTCACGGGCGGCTCGACCGGCCTCTTGTTCCTGACGCAGGCGCTGGCGGAGGCGTTTCCGCAGTCGCAGGCCGTGTTCGGCGACCGTCTCGCCAGCGTGGCGACGGGCCTCGGCATTCACGCGCAGCGCCTGTTCGGCTAAACGCGCGGGGCGCCTAAACCTCGCGCTAAAGCGCCAGACGAGAAAAAACCCCACCTTCCGGAAGAAGCGTGGGGTTTTTCGGTAAGCTTGCTAGTCAGGCACTACGCAGAAGCTGCGTTCAGGTCCTGTAAGCCGTAGCAGACCAATGAGCGCAGTACTTAGACCGGCTTGATGTTGGCAGCTTGCTTGCCCTTCGGGCCCGTGCGGACTTCGAATTGAACCTTTTGGTTCTCTTGCAGCGTCTTGAAGCCGTCAACCTTGATTTCCGAGAAGTGCGCGAACAGATCTTCGCCGCCGCCGTCCGGAGTGATGAAGCCAAAGCCCTTTGCGTCATTGAACCACTTGACGGTACCGGTTTCCATATTACTTTCCTAAAAATGAATGAGAGAGGTGCACGAAAATCAAGGAAGGGGTATGGGACCAGCCGGAGTACCGTTGATGGGCGAACTACGAAAGACCTATTCACACTCGCCGCTTGAAATCCTGCCCGAACTTTATACGGCTAATTGGCAGGAAGGTCAACTAGGTCTCCGGGAAAGTGCGTATTTTTTTGCGACAGGGTCGAAACGAACCCTTACAAACCTTGATAAGCAAATGACTTTTTTGTATTAGGCGGTCGTTTTTGACGCCCTTCCGTGGTGCAACCGGTTAAACTACGCGCCGCGCAGGAGTTGCGCCTACAGGCGCAATCTTTTGTGTGGAGGTACGACAACCGCAGCAAACCCGCCCGCACAACAGACGGGATAAAAGCGTTGTCGATCTGCTCTTGAAACAGGAGAAGACGTGAAAAGTTCTATTCAACGGAACATCGGCCCGTTCGCGCTGATGTTCACCGGCCTCGGGTCGATCATCGGTTCGGGCTGGCTGTTCGGCGCGTGGAAGGCGGCGAAAATTGCAGGTCCGGCGGCGGTTTGCGCCTGGATCATCGGCGCCGTGGTCATTCTGGCCATCGCGCTCACCTACGCCGAACTCGGTGCGATGTTCCCGGAGTCGGGCGGTATGGTCCGCTACGCCCGCTACTCGCATGGCGCACTGGTGGGCTTCATCAGCGCGTGGGCAAACTGGATCGCCATTGTCTCGGTGATCCCGATCGAAGCCGAAGCCTCGATCCAGTACATGAGCACCTGGCCCTATGAGTGGGCGCATGCGCTCTTCGTCGACGGGTCGCTGACGCATTCAGGGCTCGGGCTCTCCGCGATTCTCGTGATCATCTACTTCATGCTCAACTATTGGGGCGTGAAGCTGTTCGCGCGTGCCAACAGCGCGATCACGATCTTCAAGTTCATCATCCCGGGTCTGACGATCATCGGCCTGATGGCGGGTAGCTTCCACCAGGAAAACTTCGGCCAGACGACCTCGTTCGCCCCCTATGGCTGGTCGGCGGTGTTCACGGCGGTTGCCACGAGCGGCATCGTGTTCGCGTTCAACGGCTTCCAGAGCCCGATCAACCTCGCGGGTGAAGCGCGCAATCCGGCCAAGAGCGTGCCGTTCGCAGTGATCGGCTCGATCCTCTGCGCACTCGTGATCTACGTGCTGCTGCAGGTCGCCTATATCGGCGCGGTCAATCCGGCCGACGTTGCGAAGGGCTGGAACACGTTCAACTTCAAGTCGCCGTTCGCGGAACTCGCGATCGCGCTGAACCTGAACTGGCTCGCGATCCTGCTGTACGTCGACGCATTCGTGAGCCCGAGCGGCACCGGTACGACCTACATGGCGACGACCTCGCGCATGATCTACGCGATGGAGCGCAACAACACGATGCCGAAGATGTTCGGCAACGTGCACCCGTTCTACGGCGTGCCGCGCAACGCGATGTGGTTCAACCTGCTCGTCTCGTTCATCTTCATGTTCTTCTTCCGCGGCTGGAGTTCGCTCGCGGCGGTGATCTCGGTGGCGACGGTGATTTCGTACCTCACGGGTCCGATCAGCCTGATGGCGCTCAAGCGCGCTGCCACGGACATCGAGCGCCCGCTCTCCGTGCCGTTCATGAAGGTGATCGCGCCGTTCGCATTCGTCTGCGCATCGATGATCCTGTACTGGGCGAAGTGGCCGCTGACCGGCGAAATCATTCTGCTGATGGTCGTCGCGCTGCCGGTGTACTTCTACTTCCAGAGCAAGCAGGGTTTTGAAGGCTGGGGCCAGGATCTGAAGGCCGCATGGTGGCTGTGCGCGTACCTGCCGATCATGGCGCTCCTCTCGCTCGTCGGCAGCAAGCAGTTCGGCGGCGCCGGTCTGCTTCCGTACGGCTGGGACATGCTGGTCGTCGCGCTGGTCTCGCTGGTGTTCTATTACTGGGGCGTGAATTCGGGCTACCGCTCGCCGTACCTCGCGGAACGCCAGGAGCACGACGAAGTCCTCGAAGGCATCGGCGCGCACTAAGTGTCGAACCTGCGTGTCGAACCAATCGATGCGCAATACAAAAAGCCCGCCTGAAGCGATTCAGGCGGGTTTTTTTGTTTTTGGAGCGCAAGCGAAGCCGGCGTGGCGGCCCGCGGCGGCTCTATTGCACGGCGCTGCCGAACACGTAATTCGTCATCGCGAGCGCGCGCTGGTAGGTGCCTAGCGACTGCACGCCGAGCGTGTAGTCGTCGTCGGCTGCGCCGAGCGCCGCGAAGACGGGCAGCAGATGCTCGTCGGTGGGGTGCATGAGCACCGCGTGCGGGGCGCGCTGGCGGTAGTCGAGCAACGCGTCGATGTCGCGCGCGGCGAGGTGATTCTCGAACCATTGCGTGAACTCGGCCACGCGCGGATCGGCGTCTTCCGGCCGCGCCGAGAAGTCCGCCTCGCGCAGGTTATGGGTGATCTGGCCCGAACCGATCACCATCACGCCTTCATCGCGCAGCGAGCGCAGCGCACGGCCGAGTGCGAAGTGATGCGCGGCGTCGGCGCGCGGCTGGATCGAAAGCTGGGCGACGGGCACGTTCGCGTCGGGGAACATCAGCAGCATGGGCACCCACGCGCCATGGTCGAGGCCGTGCGCTTCCTCATCGACGGGAACGCCTTGCTCGCGCAGCAGCGCCGCCGCGCGCTGCGCCATCTCGGGCGCGCCCGGCGCCGGATACTGGATCTCGTAGAGCGCACGCGGAAAGCCGTAGAAGTCGTGGATCGTCTCAGGCTGTGTGGCCGTGCTGACCACGGGGCGCATCGTGCCCCAATGCGCCGAGAGCATGAGCACCGACTGCGGACGCGGCAAATGCTCCGAGAGCACGCTGAAGCCGCCGGAAGGCAGCGACGGGTCGATCGGCAGCGTCGGAGCGCCGTGCGAGAGGAAGAGGCTAGGCGTGCGGGTGGTCATGATCGTGGGCTGACCGCGCCAGGGCGGTCCGAAAGTATCGTATTGCGATCAATATAAGATCCAACCGTCGCGAATTAAACGTGGGGAAACGGATTTGATTGTGTCGCCGATATTGATAATCGGCGCTGCCTGCGAGGATGCGCCCGGCGCTTATTCGTCGGTGCCGCGCAGCCCCGGCCAGGCGGGCGAGAGCGCGGGCCCGAGCGCGAACAGGTCGAGCACGCGTGCGACCGTGTGATCGACCATCTCGTCGATCGAAGCCGGCTGGTTGTAGAAGGCCGGCAATGGCGGGAAGATCACGCCGCCCATTTCGGTCACGGCCGTCATGTTGCGCAGATGCGCGAGGTTGAACGGCGTTTCGCGCACGAGCAGCACGAGACGGCGGCGTTCCTTGAGCGTGACGTCGGCGGCGCGTGCGATCAGGTTGTCGGAGAGACCGTGGGCGACGCTCGCGAGCGTCTTCATCGAGCAGGGCGCGACGATCATGCCGTCGGTCGCGAACGAGCCCGAAGCGATGGTCGCGCCGACGTCGCGCACGGAATGCACGACATCGGCGCGCGCGTGCAGATCGTCCTTGCTGAGCTGCAGCTCGTGCTGGATGTTGAGCCAGCCGGCCGCCGAAACGAGCAGATGCGTTTCGACGCCGCCCAGACGCCGCAGCATGTCGAGCATGCGCACGCCGTAGATCGCGCCCGTGGCCCCCGTGATCGCGACGATCAGCCGGCGTTGCGGCACTTGTGCGATAGCGGACGAGGCAGGAAGGGCGGTATTCACGTCAGGCGGGAGTCGAAGCGAAGGCGAGGCGAGGTCGAGGCGAATGCGCCTCTTGAAAAAGCGCCGGTGTTGCGTACCGGGCGCTCGGGGCGCAACAGGCGCAACAGGCGCAACGTCGTGCGCCCGATGCGGCCCCGTGGCTGGCGATTACGCCGCGGCGAAGAGCTGCTGCAGCTCGCCGTTCTGGTACATCTCCATCATGATGTCCGAGCCGCCGATGAACTCGCCCTTCACGTAGAGCTGCGGGATGGTCGGCCAGTTCGAGAATTCCTTGATGCCCTGACGGACTTCGTCGTCCTCGAGCACGTTGACGGTCTTGAACTGATCGACGCCGCAGGCTTTCAGGATCTGCACCGCGCGACCGGAGAAGCCGCACATCGGGAACTGCGCGTTGCCCTTCATGAAGAGGACGACGGCGTTTTCGTCGACGATCTGCTTGATGCGTTGTTGGGTGTCCATGACTGACCTTGCGATTGAATTGATGCTGAATACGTTGGAATGCAGGATGAAATGATAGCGGATTTCGCCCGTGCAAGCCCGGCGTTGCCGGGAGCGTGCCTGGCCGGCGGGCTACGGTAGACGGCCCCCGCTGATGCGTTCGATGCCGGCCAGATCGCGCTCGGAGCGCACGTCCCCAAAACCGGCGCTTTCCAGCAACGCCCGGACGGCGGCCGCCTGGTCGTAGCCGTGCTCCATCCAGAGCACGCCGCCCGGCGCGAGCCGGGCCAGTGCGCCCGCGACGATCGCGCGCAGGGCGGTGAGGCCGTCGGCTTCGTCGGTGAGTGCGCCGCGCGGCTCGAAGCGCAGGTCGCCTTGTTCGAGATGCGGATCGCCGCTGGCGATATACGGCGGATTGCTCACGATCGCCTCGAATCGCAGCGCCGCATCGAGCGGGTCGTACCAGTTGCCCGCCACGAACGCGAGCGGGCCGCCAGGACGCTGGGCGTCGAGCAGCTTCGCGGCGTTGCGCGCCGCCACCTCGAGCGCGGCCGCCGAGCGATCGACGGCCCAGACGCGTGCATCGGGGCGTGCCGCGGCGAGCGCCACGGCAATCGCGCCGCTGCCGGTGCCGAGGTCGAGCACGCGCGGCTGTGCGACGCCTTCGAGCGCCGCGAGCGCCGTTTCCACCAGCAGTTCGGTATCGGGGCGCGGAATCAGCACGTCGGGCGTCACGTCGAAGTCGAGGCCGTAGAATTCGCGCGCGCCCACGAGCTGCGCGATCGGCTCGCCACGCACGCGGCGCGCTTCGAGCGCGCGGTAGGCGTCCACGCGGGCCGCGTCGAGCGCCTGATCGCCGCGCGTGATGAGTTCGGTGCGGCGCCAGCCGAGCACGTGCATCAGCAGAATGCGCGCTTCGAGCGCGGGCAGCGGCGTGGCGCGCAGCAGCGCCTCGGCGGTAACGGCTTCGCTCATGGTTCTTGCGCGCTCAATCGGCGTCGCCGAGCGAGGCGAGCTGCTCGGCCTGATGCTCGGAGACGAGCGCGCCGATCAGTTCGTCGAGGTCGCCGTCCATGATGCCTTCGAGGCGATAGAGCGTGAGATTGATGCGGTGATCGGTGAGCCGCCCCTGCGGGAAGTTGTAGGTGCGGATGCGCTCCGAGCGGTCGCCCGAGCCCACGAGGCTCTTGCGCGTCGCCGCTTCCTTGGCGTGCTGCTCCTGGTACTGCTTGTCCTTGATGCGCGCGGCGAGCACCTTGAGCGCGCGGTCCTTGTTCTTGTGCTGCGAGCGGTCGTCCTGGCACTCCACGACGATGCCGGTCGGCAGGTGCGTCACACGCACGGCCGAATCGGTCTTGTTGATGTGCTGGCCGCCCGCGCCCGAGGCACGGAAGGTATCGATGCGCAGGTCGGCGGGATTGATCTCCACTTCGCCGATTTCGTCGGCTTCCGGCATCACCGCGACCGTGCACGCCGACGTATGGATGCGGCCCTGCGTTTCGGTGGCGGGCACGCGCTGCACGCGATGGCCGCCCGACTCGAACTTGAGCTTCGAGTACGCCGCTTCGCCCGCAATGCGCACGATCACTTCCTTGTAACCGCCCAGGTCCGACTCGCTCGCCGACATCATCTCGATCTGCCAGCGGTTGCGCTCCGCGTAGCGCAGATACATGCGCAGCAGGTCACCCGCGAACAGGGCCGACTCGTCGCCGCCCGTGCCCGCGCGGATTTCGAGGAACACGTTGCGGTCGTCATTGGGGTCCTTTGGCAGCAGCATCCTCTGCAATTCGTGCTGGAGCTGCGCCATGCGCTCGCGCGACGCTTTCACCTCTTCTTCGGCGAAGTCGCGCATCGAGGCATCGGAGAGCAGGTCTTTCGCCGCGGCCTCGTCGTCCTTGGCCTGACGCCACTGTCCGTAGTGCTCGACCACGGGCCCCAGTTCCGAGTGCTCGCGCGTGAGCTTGCGGTACTGGTCGCGGTTCGAGGTCACGTCGGGACGGCTCAACAGGTCGTTCAGCTCGGCCAGGCGCGTAGTCAGCTGGTCGAGCTTCGATTGCATGCTCGTTTTCATCGGGCGGTGCGGAGCGGGCTCCGGATAGGACTGCGAGAGAGAAGAGGCGGGCGTGCGGCCCGGTCGTGCAGGGCACGCATGGCGCGCGCCCGACCGCGAACGTCGCTAACGGTCCGAGCTACCGGACGAGTTGGACGAATCAGAAGAGCCGGCGGAACGCGGCGAGGTGCTGACGTCTACCGCGGGCTGCGCGGCGTCGTCTGTCCTGGCCGGCTGGCCGTGGCGGTAAAAGCCGCCCATCAGTTCGATGAGCGAATCGCGCTGATCGCCGCTCGACGTGTTGAGCGCATGCGTCGGACCGTGGATCAGCTTGTTGGTGAGCGACTGCGAGAGCGCTTCGAGCACGGCCGACGGGTCGTCGCCGCGCGCCAGCATTTTGCGGGCGCGTTCGAGCTCGGCGCGACGCAGCGCGTCGGCCTGGGTGTGCATGTGGCGGATGACCGGCACGATGCTGCGCGAGTCGAGCCACTGCATGAAGTTCGCCACGCGCGACTCGATGATCGTTTCGGCCTGCGCGACGGCGGCCTGGCGCGAGGCATTGCCTTCGCGCACGATCGTGCCGAGATCGTCGACGGTGTAGAGGAACACGTCTTCGAGCTGGGCGACTTCGGGCTCGATGTCGCGGGGCACCGCGAGGTCGACCATGAAAATGGGGCGGTGACGGCGCGCCTTCACTGCGCGCTCCACCGCGCCGAGCCCGATGATGGGCAGCGTGGACGCCGTGCACGAGACGATGATGTCGAACTCGTGCATGCGCGCGGGCAGGTCGGAGAGCGGAATGGAGCGGCCGCCGAAGCGTTCCGCAACGTAGCGCCCGCGCTCGGCGGTGCGGTTGGCGACCACGAGTTCGCGCGGCTGCTGCGCGGCGAAGTGCGCGGCGCACAGTTCGATCATCTCGCCCGCGCCGATGAAGAGCACGCGCTGGTTGGCGATCTTGTCGAAGATGCGCTGCGCGAGGCGCACGGCAGCGGCGGCCATCGACACCGACTGCGCGCCGATTTCGGTCGTGCTGCGCACTTCCTTCGCCACGGCGAAGGTGCGCTGGAACAACTGGTTCAAATAGGTGCCGAGTGCGCCGGCCTCGGTCGCGGTGCGTACCGCCGTCTTCATCTGGCCGACGATCTGCGTCTCGCCCAGCACCATCGAATCGAGCCCCGAAGCCACCCGGAACGCATGACGCACCGCTTCGGACTGCGGCAGCGTATAGACGTGCGGCGCAAGTTCCTCTTCGCGGATGCCGTGATAGTGCGAGAGCCAGCTCACGGCGGCGTCGCGCGAGCTTTGCGCGTCGGTCGCGCAGTAGAGCTCGGTGCGGTTGCAGGTGGAGAGAATGGCGGCTTCCGGCGCGCTCAGCGAACGCTTGGCGGACCACGCTTCCTTGAACAGGGCGAGCGCGGGCTTGATCTGTTCGAGCGGAAACGCCACGCGTTCGCGCAAGGCGACGGGCGCGGTGTGGTGATTGATTCCGATCGTTAGAAGCTGCATACCATGGGGGCGAGATTTAGGCGGATATTATAACTTTTCCTCGCTTCCGACATTCGCGCCGACAGAGTCCGAGACTCCGGCAGGTGATATGGGGAGCCGTTCGAGCTGGTAGCCATAGCCATACAACGTGGTCAAACGCCAGCCGTGCTCGGGCCCGAGCTGCAATTTGCTGCGCAGCCGGGAGGCGTGGGTATCGAGCGTGCGCGACCGAACGTCGCGGTTCAGATTCCACACGGTTTCGAGAATGCGCGCCCGTGAAACGGGGCGCGATGCATTGGTGAAGAGCAGCAGCGCGAAACGGTATTCCTTGGGCGTGAGCGTGACGGTTTGACCCCGAAACGACACTTCGTAGCGGCCGGAATCGAAGAGGTAGTCGCCGAAGCCATGGCGGGCGCGGTTGCGCGGCCGGCGCACGCCGGCGCGGCGCAGGAGCGCGTCGATGCGCGCGAGCATTTCGGGGCCGCGCACGGGCTTGGCGATGCAGTCGTCCGCCCCGGCTTGCAGGCTCGCGACGATTTCGCTTTCATGGGGCGCGAGCATCAGCGCGATTGCGGGCAGACCCGGCAGCAGCTTGCGCGCCTGGGGGATGAGGTCGTCGGCGCCGACGTCGCCGCACCACCACGCTGTGATCAGCAGGTCGAAGGTTTCCTGTTCGAGGGTTTCGAAGAGTTGTGCGCCAAGCGGGAAGTGGTGGCACGCGTGCCCGCCCGCAATGAGCAGGCGGACGAGGGTTTCGGCCTGACGGGTGTCCGGTTCGACAAGGGCGATTCGCATACGAGAGAGTGCGGCTGGGGCGGCCCGGACGCGCTTGCCTTGCGCAATCCCGCCCCCTACACTCAACCGCTACGCGGGAAGCGCCGAGCCGACCGTTTTCCAGTTTTAATAGAGACTAATCAGGCTACAAATGCTAGCTCTCGTGCTTCGGCGGTCCTATCGGACTTATCCGAAAACCTATAGGACAAGTCCCTAATGGGCTGGCCCGGTATCGTCATTCTTGGTCTGGCGGTGGGCTGTGCGGGGTGGTGGCTCCATCCCCTGCGCCGCGCCGCACGTCACGGACTCGCGCTGGCGGCCGTGGCCGGCGTGCTCGGCGCGGCGCTCGCGAACGCGGCGGGCAGTGCAACCGGCCTTTTCTACGATGGCGAGTTGCTCCAGTGGCCGCTTTGCACGGCGCTCGCGCTCATTTTCGTGGGCGTGTGCGTGGCGCTGCGCGCGCGGCGCAGCTAGTCACTTACAGCCGGTCCTCCCAGACGCAGCCTTTGGCCGAACCCCGATCTTCCGCTTCGAATTCCTTGCAGGTGAAAACATGAACGCCCGACTCCCCGAAACTTCCTCGATTCCCGAACGCATTGCCGCCCTGCGCGCCGCGATGACGCGCGCCGGCGTGGATGCCGCCCTCGTGCCCTCCGCCGATCCCCATCTGTCCGAATACCTGCCGCGCCGCTGGCAGGGGCGCGAGTGGCTTTCGGGCTTCACCGGCTCGGTGGGCACGCTCGTCGTGACGAAGGACTTCGCGGGCGTGTGGGTGGACAGCCGCTACTGGGTGCAGGCCGAGCAGCAACTGGCCGGCACCGGCATCGCGCTCATGAAGATGATGGGCGGCCAGCAGAGCGCGCCGCACATCGACTGGCTCGCGCAGAACGTGAGTGCGGGCGGCGCGGTGGCCGTGGACGGCGCGGTGCTCGGCGTCGCCTCGGCGCGCGCGCTGGCCGAGGCGCTCGAGGCGCGCGATGTCGCGCTGCGCACGGACCTCGATCTGCTCGACGATGTCTGGCAAGGCCGCCCGTCGCTGCCGCTCGAGCCCGTCTACGAGCACGTCGCGCCGCACGCCGACACGAGCCGCGCCGGCAAGCTCGACCAGCTGCGCCGCGCGATGCAGGAGAAGGGCGCGCAGTGGCACTTCATCTCCACGCTCGACGACCTCGCCTGGCTCTTCAACCTGCGCGGCGCGGACGTGAACTACAACCCGGTGTTCGTCGCGCACGCGCTGATCGGACCCGACGACGCGACGCTCTTCGTCGCCGACGGCAAGGTGAGCGAGGCGCTCGTGCAGTCGCTCGCGAAGGACCAGGTGCGCGTCGCGCCGTATGCCGAGGCCGCCGCCGCGCTCGCGGCGCTGCCCGCGAAAGCCGCGCTGCTCGTCGATCCGCGTCGCGTGACCTATGGCTTGCTGCAGGCGGTGTCGTCGGCGGTCAAGCTCGTGGAGTCGGTCAATCCGAGCACGTTCTTCAAGTCGCGCAAAACCGCCGCCGAAGCCGACCACGTGCGCGCGACCATGGAGCAGGACGGGGCGGCGCTCGCCGAGTTCTTCGCGTGGTTCGAGGCGGCGCTCGGCCGCGAGGCCATCACGGAGCTGACCATCGACGAAAAGCTTTCGGCCGCGCGTGCGCGCCGTGCGGGCTTCAAGTCGCTGTCGTTCGCGACCATCGCGGGCTTCAACGCGAACGGCGCGATGCCGCACTACCGCGCCACGCCCGAGTCGCATAGCGTGATCGAAGGCAATGGCCTGCTGCTGATCGACTCGGGCGGCCAGTACCTCGACGGCACCACCGACATCACGCGCGTCGTGCCCGTGGGCACGCCGGGTGCGGAGCAAAAGCGCGATTTCACGCTCGTGCTCAAGGGCATGATGGCGCTCTCGCGCGCGAAGTTCCCGCGCGGCATCCGCTCGCCGATGCTCGACGCCATTGCGCGCGCGCCGATCTGGGAAGCGGGCGCGGATTACGGCCACGGCACGGGCCACGGCGTGGGCTACTTCCTGAACGTGCACGAAGGTCCGCAGGTCATTTCGCACTACGCGCCGGCCGAGCCCTGGACCGCGATGGAAGAAGGCATGATCACCTCGGTCGAGCCGGGCATCTACCGGCCGGGCAAGTGGGGCGTGCGTATCGAGAATCTCGTGCTCAACCAGCGCGCCGAAAGCACCGAATTCGGCGAGTTCCTCAGCTTCGAGACGCTCACGCTCTGCCCGATCGACACGCGCTGCATCGATCTCGCGCTCCTGCGTGCCGACGAGCGCGAGTGGCTCAATGCGTACCACCAGACGGTGCGTGTGCGCGTGGCGCCGCACGTGAGCGGCGATGCGCTCGCGTGGCTCGAAAAGCGCACGCAGCCGATCTGATTCTCCCGTCATCCCGATAGCGATCTGATAACGATCAAGCAGAGCGAGAAACGCATGGCGATCAAGGCAGTGGTGTTCGATTTCGGCGGGGTGCTCGTGGACTGGAGTCCCGAGTATCTCTATCGCAAGCTGATTCCCAACGACGACGAGCGCCGCTGGTTTCTCGCGCACGTCTGCAAGATGGACTGGGTGGTCCGCCAGGACGGTGGCGAGCCCATTGCCGTGGGCACGGAGGAACTGGTCGCCGCGTTTCCCGAGCACGAAGCGCTCATTCGCGCGTTCTACGAGCGCTGGCACGAGATGATCGGCGGCTTGCTCGCCGGGGGCGTCGCGACATTCGAGCGCCTGGAGGCGGCCGGCATGCCGATCTTCGGTCTCACGAACTGGTCGGCCGAGACGTTTCCGTGGGCGTGGGAGCGCTTCGGCATCCTGCGGCGCTGCCGCGATATCGTCGTATCGGGCCACGTGAAGCTCGTGAAGCCCGATCCGGCGATCTTCCACGAGATGTTCCGCCGCATCGAGGCACAGTTGCCGGGCGTGAAGCCCGAGGAACTCGTTTTCATCGACGACAACGCGCACAACGCCGCAGCGGCCACGGCGCTCGGCTGGCACGGCGTGCACCACACGAGCAACGCCACCACCGACGCGAAGCTGCGCGAACTCGGCTTGCCCGTCTAAGCGGGCTCAACCAGGCTCAAACCAGGCAGGCTCAAGCCGGCGGCCCGCGCTATTTCGAAGCGGGCGCCGGCGCCACCGGCTGCAGCAGACTGCGCAGCGCGTCGGCGATACCCTTCGCGGTTTGCCCGGCGCCCTTCGCCACCCCTTCCGCGCTCACCCCGAGCGCCTGCGCGAATCCCGCGCGCAACTCCGTCATCAGGTTTTCGTTGAGCTTGAACGTCGGGTCGCGCAGGTTGCCGTCGAGCACGAAATGCAGCGTGATCTCACCCTTGTGCGCCTTCAATGCGGCCACGGCGGCGCGCGTCGGGATCGACAGGAAGGTGTCCACCGCATCGCCGCTTTCCGAGAGTTGCAGGTTGTGCAGCGTGACCATGCCCGGCGCGTGCAGGTGATAGCCGCGCACCGTCGAGGTGAGATCGAGGTCGAGCGTGCCGCCCGTCACGTTGGCCTTCGCGCCGGCCTTTCTGAGCAGATAGGGATCGATCGTGCGCACATCCACGCCGCGCAGCGTCGTGTGCAGTTGCGAGTCCTTGCTCGCGATCTGGATCCAGCCGTCGAACGTGACGCGTCCGGTGTGCTCCGGACCGACGACGTTGCCCACGACCGAAACGCGCGTCGGCTCCGTCAGCGCCGGCAACTGGATATTGTCGACGCTCGCCTGCGCGCGGTTCACCGTGACGCGCCACGGCGGATTGCTCACCGACCGGTCGTAGAAGTCGAATGTACCGTTCTCGAAGCCGATATGGTCGATGACCTTTTGCTGCGGCAGACCGCTTCCTCCTTGCGCGCCGCTCGAGGGTGTGGCGCTTTGCGCCATCTCTTCGCGCAGATTCGGCAGGAGCAGGATCGAGCCGCTTTCCCGGCGCAGCACCGTCATCGTGAAATCGCTCACGGTGACGTCGCGGATATGCACGCGGTGCGAGATCAGCGCGCGCAGGTCGGGCGTGATCGTGATGCGCGCGGCGCGCAGCGTGTCGGCGGTGGGCCAGTTGGGCGGCGGCTTCAGGCGCACGTCGGTGAGTTCGACCGATGAGAGATTGAACGCCACGTTCACGCTCGCGGCCGTGCCGACCGGCGCGAGCGCGCGCTCCACGTACGCCTTCGCCTCGCGCTGCAGCGCGTACAGCGTGCCCAGCGCCGCGAGCACGAGCAGCGCGACGACGATCGCCACGATGAGGACAACACGATTGCGCAGCGGCATCGCCATACGAAATTCCTCGCGGGAGCTGGGCTTGATCAAGCCCCAGGTGAACCTAAGCGTAGCGGCTTTCGAGCAACCGCCATGCCGTGCGTGCTTGCAGAACCTGTCAGAACGACAACGGCGGCCCGCGGGCCGCCGTTGTTTGCTATCGATCCCGCCCGCTTAGCGGCTGATCGGCTTGTAGCGCAGACGCTTCGGACGTGCGGCTTCTTCACCGAGACGCTTGATCTTGTCGGCCTCGTACTCCTGATAGTTGCCGTCGAAGAACGTGACCTGCGAGTCGCCTTCGAACGCGAGGATGTGCGTGGCGATACGGTCGAGGAACCAGCGATCGTGCGAAATCACCATCACCGAGCCCGCGAATTCGAGCAGGGCGTCTTCGAGCGCGCGCAGCGTTTCGACGTCCAGATCGTTCGACGGTTCGTCGAGCAGCAGGACGTTGCCGCCCGAGATCAGCGTCTTGGCCAGATGCAGACGGCCACGCTCACCACCCGAGAGGTTGCCGACGATCTTCTGCTGATCGCCGCCCTTGAAGTTGAAGCGGCCGATGTACGCGCGCGAAGGCGTTTCGTACTTGCCCACCGTGAGCACGTCCGCGCCGCCCGAGATCTCTTCGAACACGGTCTTGTTGGCGGCCAGCGCGTCGCGGCTCTGGTCGACGTAGGCGAGCTTGACGGTCGGACCCTGGACGATTTCGCCCGAATCCGGCTGCTCCTTGCCCGTGAGCATGCGGAACAGCGTCGACTTGCCGGCGCCGTTCGGCCCGATGATGCCGACGATCGCGCCCGCGGGAATCTTGAAGCTCAGGTCGTCGATGAGCAGACGGTCGCCATAAGACTTGCTGACGTTCTTGAACTCGATGACTTCGTTGCCCAGACGCTCGCCCGCCGGAATGAAGATTTCCTGCGTTTCGTTGCGCTTCTGGTAATCGGCGCTCGACAGTTCCTCGAAACGCGCGATACGCGCCTTCGACTTCGCCTGGCGGCCCTTCGGGTTCTGGCGCACCCACTCCAGTTCCTTCTTGATCGCCTTCTGGCGCGCCGATTCCGACGCTTCTTCCTGCTTCAGGCGCTCTTCCTTCTGGTCGAGCCAGCTGGAGTAGTTGCCCTTCCAGGGAATGCCGTGGCCGCGGTCGAGTTCGAGAATCCACTCGGCGGCGTTGTCGAGGAAGTAGCGGTCGTGGGTCACGGCGACGACGGTGCCCGGGAAGCGCGTGAGGAACTGCTCGAGCCACTCGACCGATTCGGCGTCGAGGTGGTTGGTCGGCTCGTCGAGCAGCAGCATGTCGGGTTTTTCGAGCAGCAGCTTGCACAGCGCGACGCGGCGCTTTTCACCGCCCGAGAGGTTGCCGATCTTCGCGTCCCAGGCCGGCAGGCGCAGTGCGTCGGCGGCGATTTCGATCTGCTGTTCCGCGCTGCCGTCGGTCGTCGCGAGGATCGCTTCGTACTTCGCCTGCTCGGCGGCCAGTGCGTCGAAGTCGGCGTCCGGTTCGGCGTAGGCGGCATAGATCTCGTCGAGCTTCTTCTGCGCGTTGAACACGTCGCCCAGACCTTCCTCGACCGCTTCGCGCACGGTCTTTTCCGGATCGAGCTTCGGCTCCTGCGGCAGGTAGCCGATGTTCAGGTTCGGCATCGGCGTGGCTTCGCCTTCGATGTCCTTGTCGACGCCGGCCATGATCTTGATGAGCGTGGACTTGCCCGAGCCGTTCAGGCCGAGCAGGCCGATTTTCGCGCCGGGGAAGAACGACAGCGAGATGTCCTTCAGGATCTGGCGCTTGGGCGGCACGATCTTGCCGACCCGGTTCATGGTGAAGACGTATTGGGCCATGAGAGTGTCTTTTGAAAACGGAAAGAAAAAGGTGTCGCTTACACGTTGAACAGGAAGTTCATCACGTCGCCGTCGTGCACGACATATTCCTTGCCTTCGGCGCGCATCTTGCCGGCTTCCTTCGCGCCGGATTCGCCCTTGTACTGGATGTAGTCGTCGAACGCGATGGTCTGCGCGCGGATGAAGCCGCGCTCGAAGTCGGTGTGGATCACGCCGGCGGCTTGCGGGGCCGTATCGCCGACATGGATCGTCCACGCGCGCACTTCCTTCACGCCCGCCGTGAAGTAGGTCTGCAGGCCGAGCAGCTTGAAGCCTGCGCGGATCACACGGTCGAGGCCCGGCTCGTCCATGCCCATGTCGGCGAGGAAGGCGATCTTGTCTTCGTCTTCGAGGTCGGCGATTTCGGCTTCGATCGCGGCGCACACGGCCACGACCGGCGAATTCTCGCCTTCAGCGTACTTGCGCACGGCTTCCAGATGCGGGTTGTTCTCGAAGCCGTCTTCCTTCACGTTCGCGACGTACATGGTCTTCTTCGCGGTGATGAGGCAGAAGGGCTTGATCAGCGCCTGCTCGTCCTCGCTCAGCGCGAGCCCGCGCACGGGCTTTGCCTGATCGAGTTGCGCGCGCACCTTTTCCAGCACGGCCACGAGCTTCGCGGCTTCCTTGTCGTTGCCCGATTTCGCGGCCTTCGAGTAGCGCGTGAGCGCCTTCTCGACGGTGGCGAGGTCGGCGAGCGCCAGTTCGGTGTTGATGACTTCGATGTCGGAGAGCGGATCGATCTTGCCTGCCACGTGGATCACGTTTTCATCTTCGAAGCAGCGCACGACGTGCGTGATGGCATCGGTTTCGCGGATGTTCGCGAGGAACTGGTTGCCGAGGCCTTCGCCCTTGCTCGCGCCCGCGACCAGACCCGCGATGTCGACGAATTCGACCACGGCCGGCACGACGCGCTCGGGCTTGACGATTTCGGCGAGCGCCTTCAGGCGCTGATCCGGCACTTCTACCACGCCGACGTTGGGCTCGATCGTGCAGAACGGATAGTTTTCGGCCGCGATGCCCGCCTTGGTCAGCGCGTTGAAGAGGGTGGACTTGCCGACGTTAGGCAAGCCGACGATGCCGCATTGGAGGCTCATGTAAATCTCTGCATGTCAGGGTGGTGACGTGCGGCTCGCCGCGCGCGAAGCGCCCGGGGCCGGGCGTCTCGCGAAAGCGGGAGCGGCGGGCGGGGCGGCGCAGGTGGCACGTCGGGGGACGTGACGGGGAGTCACGAAAACCGTAATTGTAACCTCGTCCGCGTGAGGGTTAGCCGCGGGTGTCGCCGCGCCGCCGGGCCGTATTCCTGCAACGCCTTGCTGCGCCGCAACACCGCGCCCGTCCGGGCCGGCCACACAGGCCCCCGCGGCTATAATGCGCGCATGACTGCAAGCAACCAGACCTTTGATGTCGCCGTGATCGGCGGCGGGCTCGTCGGCAAGTCGGCGGCGCTCGCGCTGAGCCAGAGCGGCCTGCGCGTGGCGCTGCTCGCGCAGCCGTGCGCGCCGCTGCCCGCGGGGGCCGTGTTCGACGCGCGCGTGTACGCCTTTTCGCGCAGCTCGCAGGCGCTGTTCGAGCGGCTGCGGGTCTGGCAGGCCGCCGACGCCGCGCGCCTCACGCCCGTCTACGACATGCGCGTGTTCGGCGACGCCGCGGCGGAGCTGCACTTCTCGGCTTATCAGGCGTCGGTTGCGCAGCTGGCCTGGATTGCCGAGTCGTCGGTCGTCGAGCGCGCGCTCGACGCCGCGCTGCACTTCCAGCCCAATCTCGCGTGGATCGACACGCGTGCTGAGACGCTCGACGTGAAACCCGACGCGGCCGTGATCGGCCTCGCCAACGGCCGCACGATCGAAGCCGACCTCGCGATCGGCGCGGACGGCGCGCATTCGTGGGTGCGCGCGCAGATCGGCTCGACGGTCGAGCGGCGCGATTACCGGCAAACCGGCGTGGTCGCCAACTTCCGGGCGGAAAAGCCGCACGGCGAAACGGCCTACCAGTGGTTCCGCGAGGGCGAGATCGTCGCCTTGCTGCCGCTGCCCGATCGGCACGTGTCGCTCGTCTGGTCGGCGCAGAGCGAACATGCCGACGAACTGCTCAGGCTCGAACCGGCGCAGCTTGCCGCCGAAGTCGAGCGCGTCTCGCAAAGCCAGCTGGGCGCGCTCGAATGCGTGACGCCCGCGCGCGGCTTTCCGCTGTCGCTGCAAACCGTCGACCGGCTCGTGGCGCCGCGCGTCGCGCTGGTCGGCGACGCCGCGCATCTGATTCACCCGCTGGCGGGCCAGGGCGTCAATCTCGGCTTGCGCGACGTGGCCGCGCTCGTCGACGTGGTCACGAAGAAAGAGGCGTTTCGCGATCTCGGCGACATCGTGCTGCTGCGCCGCTACGAACGCGGGCGCCGTGAGGACATCCAGAAGCTCGTCGTCGCCACCGACGGTCTGCAGCGGCTCTTCGCGTTGCCCGGCACGCTCGCGCGCGCGGTACGCAATACGGGTATGGCGTTCGTGGGCGCGCAGCCGCTGCTCAAGCGCTGGCTCGTGGCTTCGGCGCTCGGCTAATATCAACGGGCTCGCCTGCGCAAGCAGGCATTTCGGTGGCTTGAGGCCAGGGCGGCTTAGAATGGACGTATTGGCCGCGCCCGCAGCGCTTACCGCTCCGGCCATTCAACGGAACTCTGTGCGCGTCGCCCTGCGCGGCGCGCCTGAATCAGGAATGCATCCCATGCAAACGCGTATTCGATTTGCCGCGCTCGTGATCGCGGTAGCCACTTCGGCGCTCGGCTGCTCGGCCCAGGCCGACCAGACCACCGACAAGATCAGGTCGGCGCTGCAGACGCGCCTCGGCATCGACGCCAGCGACATCAAGGGCATCACCAAGGCGCCCATGCCGGGCCTTTACGAGATCAACCTCGGCACGCAGATCGTCTACAGCGACGCCAGCGGCGACTACGTGCTCAACGGCGAACTCATCGACACCAAGGCGCACCGCAATCTCACCGAGGCGCGCCTGAACGAAATCAACAAGGTCGATTTCTCGAAGCTGCCGCTCGAGAACGCGGTCAAGGTCGTGAAGGGCGACGGCAAGCGCAAGATGGCCGTGTTTTCCGACCCGAACTGCCCGTACTGCCATCAGCTCGAAAGCACGCTCAGGTCCATCGACAACGTGACGGTCTACACCTTCCTGTATCCGGTGCTCTCGCCGGATTCGACGGCGAAGGCCAAGCAGATCTGGTGCTCGGCCGACCGCGGCAAGGCGTGGGAATCGTGGATGGTGGACCGCAAGGCGCCTACGGCAGCCGGCACGTGCGACACGGCGGCCATCGACAGCAATCTCGCGCTCGGCCAGAAGATGAACGTGACCGGCACGCCCACCGTGATCCTCGCCGATGGTACGCGGCTGCCCGGTGCCGTCAGCGGCGACCGGCTCGAAAAGGCGCTGAGCGCCGCCCACTGAAGCAACGCCCGAACCCGCCGGCCGCTTTCGCGGCCGGTGCTTTTTTTGCCCGGCGCTTTTTGTCCGTTTTTGTCTGCCGGGCATACTGAATGTGCACTGCAGCGTCTGCTGACCGAATCTCTCACCGATCCCGCCGATGAAGCCGATCCGATACACCATCGTCCCGAAGAATCCCGCCGCGCATCTGTTCGAGGTGACGCTCACCGTGGAAGCCCCCGCGCCGGACGGCCAATGCTTCATGCTGCCCGTGTGGATCCCGGGCAGCTACATGGTGCGCGAGTTCGCGCGCAACATCGTCACGCTGCGCGCCTTCAACGACGCGGGCCGCAAGGTGCGCGTGACGAAGACCGACAAGCACTCGTGGCAGGCCGCGCCCGTGAAGGGCGCGCTCACGCTGCGCTACGAGGTCTACGCGTGGGACCTGTCGGTGCGCGCGGCGCATCTCGACGACACGGTGGGCTTCTTCAACGGCACGAGCGTGTTTCTCGCGGCGCTCGGCCATGAGGAGGCGCAGCACGCGGTCGATATTCAGCGTCCGGACGGGCACGCCTACCGCCACTGGCGCGTGGGCACGGCGCTCACGGAAGCGCGCGGCACCAAGCGTTACGGCTTCGGCGAGTACACGGCCACGAATTACGACGAACTGATCGATCATCCGGTCACGCTCGGCGAGTTCACGCTCGCGAGCTTCAAGGCGCACGGCGTGCCGCACGACATCGTGATCGCGGGCCGCGTGGTCGCGCTCGATACCGAGCGTCTCGCCGCCGACCTGAAGAAGATCTGTGAGGCGCAAATCGCGCTGTTCGAGCCGCGCACGAAGCGCGCGCCGATGGAGCGCTACATGTTCATGACGCAGGCCGTGAGCGACGGTTACGGCGGCCTCGAGCATCGCGCATCGACGGCGCTGATCTGCAATCGCACCGACCTGCCGGTGAAGGGCAAGCCGGAGACGTCGGACGGCTATCGCACCTATCTCGGCCTGTGCAGCCACGAATATTTCCACACGTGGAACGTGAAGCGCATCAAGCCCGCGGCGTTCGTGCCGTACGACCTCACGCGCGAGGACTACACGTCGCTGCTGTGGCTGTTCGAGGGCTTCACGTCGTACTACGACGACCTCATGCTCGTGCGCAGCGGGCTGATTTCCACAGACGAATACTTCGGCCTGCTCGGCAAGACGATCGCCGGCGTGCTGCGCGGGGCGGGGCGGCTCAAGCAGAGCGTCGCGGAAAGCTCGTTCGACGCATGGGTGAAGTACTACCGCCAGGACGAGAACGCCTCGAACGCGATCGTGAGCTACTACACCAAAGGCTCGCTCGTGGCGCTGTCGTTCGATCTCGCGATTCGCGCGCAGACGAACGGCCGCAAATCGCTCGACGACGTCATGCGCCTGTTGTGGCAGCGCTATGGGCGCGACTTCTATCGCGGCAAGCCGGTGGGCGTGGGCGAGGACGATGTCGAGGCGCTGATCGCCGAGGCGACGGGCGTGGAGCTGGGCGCGCTCTTTAGCGACGCCGTGCGCGGCACGCGCGACCTGCCGCTCGCGGCGCTGTTCGAGCCGTTCGGCGTGACGCTCGAAGGGGAGCCCGAGCGCGGCGCGAAGCCGTCGCTCGGCGCGCGGCTGCGCGGCGGTGCCGAAGCAACGCTTGCCGTGGTCTACGAAGGCGGCGCGGCCCAGAAGGCGGGGCTTTCGGCTGGCGACGCGCTCGTTGCGCTCGACGGTCTGCGCGTGACGGGTTCGAATCTCGACGCGCTGCTCTCGCGCTACCAGCCGGGCACGAAGGTGGACATCCACGCGTTCCGCCGCGACGAGCTTCGCGTCGCGCGTCTGACCCTCGATGCGCCCGAAGTCGCGCGCTACAAGCTCGCCGCCTCCGACAAGCGTACGCCCGCGCGCGCATTGCGCGAGCGCTGGCTGGCGGCATAAGCCGCCGGGCGGGGCGCGGCGGCACGGGGCACCCTAAGCGGCGTGGGGTAACGGATCCCACGCCGTTTTTTCATGCCGGGGATTGTTCTATCGCTGCAACAATCCGTCGTCGGCGGACTACTTTTTCGGGGCGCGGTAAAAAAACACAATGCCTTCACTCGCGCAACGTTGCGCAACTGAGACCCGAAGGAGCCACCATGACCACGATCCTGCAAATCAATTCCGCCGCCCGCTCGCAAGGCGCCCAGTCGACGCTGCTCGTCAACGAATTGACGGCCAGGCTGCAACAATCGAATCCGGGCGCGCAAGTCGTCATGCGCAACCTGCAAGCCGATCCGCTGCCGCACCTCGACGACGCCGTGCTCGGCGCGTTCTTCACGCCGGCCGAGCAGCGCACGCCGGAGCAGCAGGCCATCGCCGCACGCAGCGAAGCGCTGATCGCGGAACTGCAGGCAGCGGACATCATCGTGATCGGTGCGCCGATGTACAACTTCGGCGTCTCGTCGCAGCTCAAGACGTACTTCGACTGGATCGCGCGCGCCGGCATCACGTTCCGCTACACCGCGAACGGTCCCGAAGGCCTCGTGAACGGCAAGAAGGTCCATGTCGTTTCGGCACGCGGCGGCAAGTATCAAGGCACCGCGCACGACAGCCAGACGCCGTACCTGAAGTCGTTCCTCGGCTTCCTCGGCATGACCGACGTGAACTTCATCTTCGCCGAAGGCCTGAACATGGGCCCGGACGCAGCAAGCGCCGCGCTCGCAGGCGCGCGTGAGGCGATCGCTGCAGCGTAAAGCGCAGCACGATCGACGGCGGTAAAAACAAAAACGCCACGAGAGTGATCTCGTGGCGTTTTTTTTGCGCGTCGCGCGCGTCGCGAGGCTCAAGCGGCTCAGGCGGCTCAAGCGGCTCAGGCGAGCACGAGGCCTTCCTCCGGCAAACGCCAGTCGATCGGCTGGCGGCCGTGCGCCTGCAGATAGTCGTTGGCCTGCGCGAAATGCCCGCAGCCGAGAAAGCCGCGATGCGCGGAAAGCGGCGACGGATGCGGCGCTTCGAGCACGCAATGCGCACCCGGGAGCAGGGCGCGCTTGTTCTGCGCGTGCGCGCCCCACAGCATGAACACGAGGTGCTGGTGGCGCGCGGCGAGTTGCTCGATCAGCGTGTCGGTGCAGCGCTCCCAGCCGCGCTTCGCGTGGCTCGCGGCGCTCGCGCGCTCGACGGTCAGCACCGTGTTCAGCAGCAGCACGCCCTGGCGCGCCCAGGCGTCGAGGCAGCCGTGCGTCGGCGCCTGAATGCCGAGGCTCGCCGCGATCTCCTTGAAGATGTTGCGCAGCGAAGGCGGCGGGCGCACCGAGGGCGGCACCGAGAACGCCAGGCCGTGCGCCTGCGGCGTGCCGCGATCTTCGCCGTGGTACGGGTCCTGGCCGAGGATCACGACTTTCACGTCGTCGGGCGAGGTCAAGCGCAGCGCGCGGAATACGTCGGCGGGATAGACGGTCTTGCCGGCCGCCCGCTCGTCGTCGACGAAGCGGCACAGCGGCGCGTAGGCGTCGCTCGCGATGAACGGCGCGAGCAGCTCGCGCCAGGCGGGGGGCAGCGCGTCGAACTGGTCTTCGAGGCGCGTGGTGTCGATGGCGGCCTGCGGCATGGCGGGTTCGTGGGGCATGGCGGGGGCGGGCATAACGGCGTGCGTGCGCTCGGGCGGCGGGAATTCGTCGGCGTCGAACAGCGAGAAGATCGTGATCTGGCGCGGGTCGATTTCGGGCAGCGGCGGCTCGTCGAGCGTGCCTTGCGCCGTGTCGGACAGAAAGTCGTCGAACAGCGAGGCCTGCACCGGCATCGCGACGCGCGGGCGTTTCGTGGAGGTCATGGGCGGCAAGTGTCGCAGCAATTGCGCGGCGATTCAATCCGGCGCGAGCGCGGCAGGGCGGCCTTTTGCGGCATCGGCGCCGATGTTGCAACTAACAGCACCTTTTTCACACTTTCCTCGAGTGATCGGGCGCGTTCGCGCGGCGCGCCGAGGCCGCGCCGCGTCGTCCTCAGCCTTCGCGCAGCTTGTATCCGCGCTGGGCCTTGCTGATGTCGTCCGGCGCGAGGCCTGGCAGTGCCTGCGCGAGTTCTGCCGCGAGCGTGTGCAATGCCGCTTCGTCGCCCGACTTCAGTTCGAGTTCGATTTCGCAGATCGGCGTGCGCCGCGTTTCGCCATTCACTTCCGCGGTGACTTCGCCCTGATCGATGGCCGCTTCCACTTGCGCGCCGTCGACTTCGAGCGTCCACAGCGTGCGCTGGAAGTCGGTGCGAAAGAGCGGGATCAGGTTCGCGGCGGCCGCCGAAAGTGCCGTCGAAACCCCGGCTTCATCGCACTCGTGCAGCAGCCGGTCGATTTCGAGCGCTTCGCCCGCCACCGGCATTTCCCACTCGTGCCGCGCGTGCAGCCCGTTTTGCGCCACACCTACAGTCTTGAACGTCTGCAGCCAGCCTTCGGGCGCGCGGCGCAGGCGCAGCGCGCTCTTTGCGCGCGCGAGCGCAAGCGCCGGCGTGTCGAAGTAGATGTTTTCGAGCCGGATGGCGCGACCCGGCTTGCCGGCGCGCGTCTCGAAGAGACGCCGCGCCGCGTCCACCTGGTCGCGCGGCAGTGCGAGCTTGATTTCGCGTTCGATACCCATGATGCGCGCGATCAGAAGAACATGCGGGCGAGTTCCGCGCCCGGCTGCTCGGCGCGCATGAACGCCTCGCCCACGAGGAACGTGTGCACGGAAAGCGCGCGCATCTTCTCGACATCGGCACGCGAGAGGATGCCCGACTCGGTCACGACGATGCGGTCTTCGGGCACGTCGTCGAGCATGCCGATGGTCGTCTCCAGCGTCGTTTCGAACGTGCGCAGATTGCGATTGTTGATGCCGATGAGCGGCGTCTTCAGCGTGAGCGCGTGCGTGAGTTCGGCGCGGTCGTGCACTTCGACGAGCACCGCGAGACCGAGCGAATGCGCGAGCGCTTCGAGATCGCGCATTTCACCTGGCTGGAGCGCGGCGGCGATCAGCAGGATCGCGTCGGCGCCCATCGCGCGGGCTTCGACGACCTGATACGGATCGACGATGAAGTCCTTGCGCAGCACCGGCAGGTTGCACGCGGCACGCGCGGCTTCGAGGTAAGCGGCGCTGCCCTGGAAGAACTGCACGTCGGTCAGCACGGAGAGGCAGGCCGCGCCGCCCTCGGCGTACGAGCGCGCGATTTCGGCGGGCTGGAAGTTTTCGCGCAGCACGCCCTTCGACGGACTGGCCTTCTTCACTTCGGCGATCACGGCGGCCTGGCCGTTGTCGTGCTTCGCGCGCAAGGCGCCGACGAAATCGCGCAGGTCGCGCGTGCCCGCCTGCAGACGCAATTCTTCGAGCGGGGCGCTCTGCTCGGCGGCGCGCACTTCTTCGCGCTTGACCGCGATGATCTTTTCGAGGATGTCACTCATGATGTTCGGAGGCAAAAAACGGTGCTGGATCAGCGTTTGAACTGTTGCGTGAAGCGTACCAGTTCGTCGACTTTGGCGCGCGCGCGGCCGCTGGCGAGGGTCTCGCGCGCGAGCGCGATGCCTTCTGCGATCGAGTCCACCACGTTCGCCGAGTAGAGCGCCGTGCCCGCGTTCAGGGCGACGATCTCGCGCGCGGTGCCCGCCTCGTTCGAGAGTGCGCCGAGCAGCATCGTCTTCGACTCTTCGGCGTTTTCGACCTTGAGCGAACGGTTCGAGACCATCTGCATGCCGAAGTCTTCGGGGTGGATCTCGTATTCGCGAATCTGGCCGTCCTTCAGTTCGCCGACGAGCGTGGCCGCACCGAGCGAGACTTCGTCCATGCCGTCCTTGCCGTACACGACGCACACGTGCTTTGCGCCAAGCCGCTCCATCACGCGCACCTGAATGCCGACGAGGTCCGGATGAAACACGCCCATCAGCTGATTGGGCGCGCCGGCCGGATTCGTGAGCGGCCCGAGGATGTTGAAGATCGTGCGCACGCCCAGTTCGCGGCGCACGGCGGCGATGTTCTTCATCGCGGGATGGTGGTTGGGCGCGAACATGAAGCCCATGCCCGTTTCGGCGATTGAGGCGGCCACCTGGTCCGGCTGCAGGTCGATGTTTACGCCGAGCGCTTCGAGCACGTCCGCGCTGCCCGACTTGCTGGAGACGCCCCGGTTGCCGTGCTTCGCGACCTTCGCGCCGGCAGCCGCGACCACGAACATCGAAGCCGTGGAGATGTTGAACGTGTGCGAGCCGTCGCCGCCGGTGCCGACGATGTCGATGAAGTTCGAGTTGTCCTTCACCTCGACGTGATTCGCGAATTCGCGCATCACGGTCGCGGCGGCCGTGATTTCGCCGATGGTTTCCTTCTTCACGCGCAGGCCGGTGAGGATGGCCGCCGATTGCACGGGCGAAAGCTCGCCGCGCATGATGAGGCGCATGAGGTGGAGCATCTCGTCGTGAAAAATCTCGCGATGCTCGATCGTGCGCTGGAGCGCTTCCTGCGGGGTAATCATAATTTGTCGCCTCCGGGTCAAGCGCTCTTGGTTTGCTTCAGGAAATTCTCGAAGAGGGCGTGGCCGTGCTCCGAGAGAATCGATTCCGGATGGAACTGCACGCCTTCGACAGCAAGCTCGCGGTGACGCACGCCCATGATTTCGCCGTCGTCGGTCCAGGCCGACACTTCGAGGCAGTCGGGCAGCGACTCGCGCTCGATGGCGAGCGAGTGATAACGCGTGACGTTGAAGTGCTTCGGCAGGTCGGCGAACACGCCTTTGCAGTCGGTTTCGATCTGGCTCACCTTGCCGTGCATGATGGTCTTCGCGCGCACGACGCGCCCGCCGAACGCTTCGCCGATCGCCTGATGGCCGAGGCACACGCCGAGAATCGGCGTCTTGCCTGCGAATTCGCGCAGCACGTCGAGCGTAATGCCCGCGTGCTGCGGGTTGCTCGGCCCGGGTGACAGGCAGATCCGCGCGGGGTTGAGCTTCGCGATTTCGTCGAGGGTGATTTCGTCGTTGCGGTACGTGTGAACGTCTTCGCCGAGCTCGCCGAAGTACTGGACGATGTTGTAGGTAAACGAATCGTAGTTGTCGATCATGAGCAACATGGTCTTTTCTCCGCTCAGAAGTCGCTGTCGAGGCCGTCCTGCACCTGCTCGGCGGCGCGCAGCACGGCGCGCGCCTTGTTCTCGGTTTCCTGCCATTCGGACTCGGGCACCGAATCCGCAACCACGCCCGCGGCGGCCTGCACATACAGATTGCCGTTGTGGATGAGGCCGGTGCGGATCGCGATGGCCAGGTCCATCTCGCCGTTGAACGAGAGATAGCCGACCGCGCCGCCGTAGAGCCCGCGCTTCACCGGCTCCAGTTCGTCGATCAGTTCCATCGCGCGAACCTTCGGCGCGCCCGAGAGCGTGCCGGCCGGGAAGGTGGCGCGCAGGACGTCGAAATTGTTCATGCCGGGCTTGAGCTTGCCTTCCACCGAACTCACGATGTGCTGCACGTGCGAGTACTTCTCGATGATCATCTTGTCGGTGACGGCCACCGAACCGATCTCGGCGATGCGGCCCACGTCGTTGCGCGCGAGGTCGATCAGCATGACGTGCTCGGCGATTTCCTTCGGGTCGTTGAGCAGTTCGGTCGCGAGTTCGGCGTCGCGCTCGGGCGTGTTGCCGCGCGGCCGCGTGCCCGCGAGCGGACGAATCGTCACGATGCGGTCCTCGCCGCGCTTTTCCTGGCGCACGAGAATTTCCGGCGACGCGCCCACCACGTGGAATTCGCCGAAGTTGTAGTAGTACATGTACGGCGACGGGTTCAGCGAGCGCAGCGCACGGTACAGCGACAGCGGATTGTCGCGATACGGCTTGGTGAGGCGCTGGCCGACCTGCACCTGCATCAACTCGCCCGCGGCGATGTATTCCTTCGCCTTGCGCACGGCGGCGAGGTAATCGTCCTTCTTGAATTCGCGGAACGTTTCAGTGCGCACGCTCGCCGAGGTCACCGGCGGCTGCACCGTGGTGCGCAGGCGCTGCTTGAGTTCGCGCAGGCGGTGCTTCGCCTTGGTGTAGGCCTCGGGCGTTTGCGGATCGGCGTAGACAATGAGATACAGCTTGCCCGCGAGATTGTCGATGACCGCGACTTCTTCGGTCAGCAGCAACTGGATGTCGGGCAGGCCGAGGTCGTCGGTCGGGCAGGTCTCGGCGAGCTTCTTCTCGATGTAGCGCACCGCGTCGTAGCCGAAGTAGCCCGCGAGACCGCCGCAGAAGCGCGGCAGGCCCGGACGCTGAGCGACCTTGAAGCGCGCCTGGTACTGCGCGATGAATTCGAGCGGATCGCTGTCGTGCGTCTCGATCACCTGGCCGTCGCGCACGACCTCCGAAACGCCGTTGCGCGTGCGGATCAGCGAGCGCGCCGGCAGGCCGATGAACGAGTAGCGCCCGAAGCGCTCGCCGCCCACCACGGACTCCAGCAGGAAAGAATTGGCGCCGCCGCGCTCGGGCTGTGCGAGCTTCAGATACAGCGAGAGCGGCGTTTCGAGATCGGCGAGCGCTTCGGCGATCAGCGGGATGCGGTTGTAGCCCTCGTTGGCGAGGGACTGAAATTCGAGTTCGGTCATGTTCCGATCCTGTTCGTGCTGCCAATCGCGGCGGGTGCGGGCCCAGTGCGGCTCAAAACGGGGCGCGCGGTGAGCGCGAGGCGTTTGTTTTTGAGTGCTTGATGGCCGCTGGCGCTCGCTCGTGCGGCCCAGGATCGCGCTGATGAGGCAGCGCTTGCCGGGCCGGCGTGCGGTACATCGACGGAAGGTAGGGCGTAGCCGCTCGCGCCTGGCGCACCTCGCCGCGAACGGCGAAACGACACGCAAGGACCACGAAAGCCAACGGCCAGACCAGCCGACGGGTTACCGCAACAGTTTAGAGTCGAGACACGCGCGAGTGCGCAGCGAAGTAAAAAACGGTGCTGAAGAAAGACTTCAGCGAACCTCAGGCGAGGTTAGCGCGACCAGCGACGCCAGGGCCAGGCTCCCCGGTCGATCGTGCTCAGACTCCGTTTTTTATTCAGAAACATGAGGATAGTTGACGTTCAGTTGAGAACTTAAGTCAGATCATTGTGCGCTGCGACCACCTTGGCGGCGTCGAGCAGCGAGGCAACTATACCATCCGATTCAATTTTTTGTACAGGTTGGCCGTGGTTATAGCCATAGGGCACCGTGAGCGTGGCCATGCCGGCCGCGCGGCCCGCAATCGCGTCGTTCTCCGAATCGCCGATCGCCACCGCCGCCGCGGGCTTGACGCCCAGGCGCTCGCACGCGGTGAGCATCGGCAGTGGGTCGGGCTTTTTCTTCGCCAGGCTGTCGCCGCCGAGCACCACTTCGAAGTACTGCGCGAGACCGTATTGCTGCAAGAGCTCGGCGGCGAAGCGGTGCGGCTTGTTGGTCACGCACGCGAGCTTGATGCCCTGGTCGCGCAGCGCGGCGAGGCCCGCCTCGACGTCCGGGTACAGATGCGTGTGGCGGCCGTTGATCTTCGCGTACTCGTCCTGGTAGAGCGCGAGCGCTTCGTCGAAGCGCGCCTCGACGTTGTCCGCGGCAAAGCGCGGCGCGAGCACGCTGCGGATCAGGTGCTCCGAGCCCTTGCCCACGTAACCCATCACTTCCTCGCGCGTGGTTTCCTCGGCGTCGAGCTGCGCGAGCATGCCGTTCAGGCCGGCAGCGAAGTCGTCGGCGGTGTCGACCATCGTGCCGTCGAGGTCGATCAGCGCCGCTTCGATGCGCGGCGCGGTGAACTGGATGGGGGCGTTCATTTTGCGTTCGCGCTGTTGGCGACGCTGGCGAGCTGCGCGCGCATCTCGTCGATCACGGTCTTGTAGTCGGGCTTGCCGAAGATCGCCGAGCCCGCCACGAAAGTGTCCGCGCCAGCCGCCGCGATTTCGGCGATGTTGTCGACCTTCACGCCGCCATCCACCTCGAGGTGGATTTCGCGGCCCGTGCGGGCCGTGTAGGCGTCGATCTTCGCGCGCGCCTCGCGCAGCTTGTTGAGCGCCTCGGGAATGAACGACTGGCCGCCGAAGCCCGGATTCACCGACATGATCAGCACGAGATCGAGCTTGTCCATCACGTGGTCGAGGTAGTTCAGCGGCGTGGCCGGGTTGAACACGAGGCCCGCCCTGCAGCCGTGGTCGCGGATCAGCGAGAGCGTGCGGTCGATGTGGTCCGAGCCTTCCGGGTGGAAGCTGATGAGGTTCGCGCCGGCCTTGGCGAAGTCGGGCACGATGCGGTCGACCGGGCGCACCATCAAATGCACGTCGATGGGCACGCTCACGTGCGGGCGGATCGCCTCGCACACCAGCGGGCCGATGGTGAGGTTCGGCACGTAATGGTTATCCATCACGTCGAAGTGGATCCAGTCGGCGCCGGCAGCGACGACGTTGCGGACTTCCTCGCCAAGACGCGCGAAGTCGGCGGAGAGGATGCTGGGGGCGATGCGGAATTGCGTCATGGCGGCAATCGGAAAACTGTCGGAAAAACCGTATTTTACCGTCAGTAGGAGAGCCTTTCGCGGCGGCCGCCGCGGGCCGCGCCGGGTTGCGGGTGCCCGTTGCATCAAGCAGAATGCCAAACCATGTGCCGCGCCTCGCGGCGCGCCCGCGAGCGCCTTGCCGCGCGGGCGTCTCAGTCAACCGACTCAGCAGCCGCGCCTAAGCGAATGGAACAGGGATGAGCCAGTACGAATTCAGCGTGACGTCGCAGGTGCGCTACCTGCCCGAAGAATCGGACCCGGAGCGCCGGCAATATGCCTTCGCGTACACGCTGACCATTCGCAATACCGGTCAGGTGAGCGCCCAGCTGATCGCGCGCCACTGGGTGATCACCGACAGCGAAAATCACGTGCAGGAAGTGAAGGGGCTGGGCGTGGTCGGCCATCAGCCGCTTCTGAAGCCGGGCGAGCAGTTCGAGTACACGAGCTGGGCCGTGATCGCGACCCCGGTGGGCACCATGCGCGGCGAGTACTTCTGTGTGGCCGAGGACGCCGAGCGCTTCGAGGCGCCCGTGCCCGAGTTCGTGCTGCGCATGCCGCGCACGCTGCATTGAACCGCCGCGAGAAATCGGGGTCTGCTAGTCCTGACGCCGATCGTCGCGCGAGGCTTGCTTCTTCCTGCCCGACGCGGTCCACACAACGATGAAAACCAGCAGGAACAGCGCAAGGAGCGCTTCCAGACCAAACATGAGCATCGGGTATTCGTCGAGCAGTTCTGACATGGCGGCATCCATCGAGAGCCAATATTGTAGGCGTGATTTTGACGTCGATTCCGGTCTCGATGCCCCGGTGATGCCGGGATTCACAAAGGTGCGATATTGCGTGCGGTCCGCGCTTCGACGTGGGGGAAGCCGCCTGGGCTTGCGGTTAGGCGGCTGGTTGGGCGCGGCTTCGCTGGCGGCTTTGCTTGCCGCATGCGGCGGCCCGGGCTACGTGCACAACGTGCCGCCCAAAGGCACGCCCACGCTGCCCTCGCAGCTCGCCGCGCAACGCCTCACGGCGGTCGCCTGGCAGCAGGTGCCGGGCTGGCAGGATGACTCGCTGATCGGCGTGACCGCGGCGCTGCGCGCGAACTGCACGCGCCTCGCGCGCGATCCCCGCTGGCAGCGCGCGTGCTCGGCGGCCTCGCAGCTCGACGACCTGGACGCCGCGAGCGCACGTGTATTCTTCGAAACGTATTTCACGCCCTATCAGTTCGCCAACAACGACGGCACGCTCGACGGCCTCGTGACCGGCTACTACGAACCGCTGCTGCACGGTTCGCGCACGCGTCACGGCATCTATCAGACCGCGCTGTACCGCTGGCCATCCGGCTATCGTCCGGGGGGCGCGCTGCCGCCGCGCGCGCAGCTCGAACGTTCGGGCGCGCTCAACGGTAACGAACTCGTGTGGGTGGACGATCCGATCGAAGCGTTCTTCCTGCAGGTGCAGGGCTCCGGGCGCGTCGTGATGGAAGACGGCAGCGTGATGCGGGTGGGCTTCGGCGGCACCAACAACCAGCCGTACAAGTCGATCGGACGCTGGCTGCTCGACCACGGCGAACTCACGCCCGCGCAGGCGACCATGCAGGGCATCAAGGCATGGGCGCGCGCGAACCCGACGCGCGTAGACGCGCTCCTCGACACCAATCCGCGCTTCGTGTTCTTCCGCGAGATGGGAGGCTCCGAGGGCGACGCGCAGGGCGGCGCGGACGGCCCGATCGGCGCGCTCGGCGTGCCGCTCACGCCGGAACGCTCGATTGCCGTCGATCCGTCGTCGATTCCGCTTGGCACGCCAGTGTTTCTCCAGACCACGCGCCCGCTCACGAATACGCCGCTCAACCGGCTCGTGTTCGCGCAAGACACGGGCACGGCGATCAAGGGCGGCGTGCGCGCCGACTACTTCTGGGGCCTCGGCGACGACGCCGGCGATCTGGCCGGCAAGATGAAGCAGGGCGGCCGCATGTGGCTGCTGTTCCCGAACTCGTGATCGCGGTGGCGCTTGCGCTGCACACGAGAAGCGAAAAAGCCGGCGTTTGCCGGCTTTTTCTTTTACTGCGCGTTGCGGGCCGCGGTTACTTCGGCCGCTTGTCGATGACTCGCCGGGCCTTGCCCACCGAGCGCTCGATGCCGTTCACTTCGAGCACGTTCACCTTGCACGTCACGCCGATCAGCGCCTTGATGTCGTAAGCGAGCGCCTTGCTGGCCGCGTCGAGCGCGCCGTAGTCGGGCGCGGTTTCCGGGCACGGTTCGCAGTTGAGCGACATCACGTCCATCGGACCTTCCTTCGTCAGGATGATCTGATAGTGCGGTGCGAGCGCCGGCTGCTTGAGCAGCAGTTCCTCGATCTGCGTGGGGAACACGTTCACGCCGCGGATGATCAACATGTCGTCCGAGCGGCCCGTGATCTTTTCCATGCGGCGCATGGTGCGCGCCGTACCGGGCAACAGACGCGTGAGGTCGCGCGTGCGGTAACGGACGATGGGCAGCGCTTCCTTCGTGAGCGAGGTGAAGACGAGCTCGCCCAGTTCGCCGTCGGGCAGCACTTCGCCGGTTTCCGGGTCGATGATCTCGGGGTAGAAGTGGTCTTCCCAGATCGTCGGGCCGTCTTTCGTCTCCGCGCACTCCGAGGCGACGCCGGGGCCCATCACTTCCGAAAGACCGTAGATGTCGACGGCCGTGATGCCCATGCGCTGCTCGATGGCCCGGCGCATGTCGTTGGTCCACGGCTCCGCGCCGAAGATGCCGATGCGCAGCGAACAGGTGGCCGGATCGATGCCCTGGCGCTCCATCTCGTCGGCGATCGCGAGCATGTAGCTCGGCGTGACCATGATGATGTCGGGACGGAAATCCTGGATCAGCTGGACCTGCTTCTCGGTCTGGCCGCCGCCGAACGGAATGACGGTGAGACCCGCGCGTTCCGCGCCGTAGTGCGCGCCAAGGCCGCCCGTAAAGAGTCCGTAGCCGTAGCTGATGTGCACCTTGTCGCCGCGCCTCGCGCCCGCTGCGCGCACCGAACGCGCGACGAGGTTCGCCCAGGTGTCGATGTCGCGCGCCGTGTAGGCCACCACGGTCGGCTTGCCCGTCGTGCCCGACGATGCATGGATGCGCGAAATCTGGTCTTGCGGCACCGCGAACATGCCGAACGGATAGTTGTCGCGCAGATCCTTCTTCGTGGTGAACGGGAAGCGCGCGAGATCGGCGAGCGACTGCACCTGGGACGGATGCACGCCGGCTTCGTCGAATTTGCGGCGATAGACCGGCGAATTCTCGTAAGCGTGGTTCAGCGACCATTTCAGGCGCTCGAGCTGCAGCGCAGCAAGCTCGTCGCGGCTCGCCTTTTCGATGGGTTCGAGCGGCAGCGTGGTACTCATGGGTGTCTCCTGGATCTTAAGAACTTTACTCGTGACGCGTAGGGAATCGAGAGGGGGAAACCCGCTTCACGTTGCGACTGGAATGACATTGCCGCGAATCTGCGCGGACTTGCCTCGGAAAAGCGCGACGGTTTCGCCTGCCCGGTTCGTCACGCGGATGTCGTAGACCCCGTTGCGTCCCGATAGCACCTGTTCGACGGCTTCGGCGGTCAACACCTCGTCGCGCAGGACCGGACGCAGGAACTCGATCGAGCAGCCGGCCGCGACGGTGTTGATGTTGTACGAATTGCACGCGAAGGCGAACGCCGAATCCGCGAGCGAGAAAATCATCCCGCCGTGGCAGGTCTGATGGCCGTTGAGGAACTCGGGCCGCACGGCCATGGAGAGGCGCGCGTAGCCGGCGCGCACTTCGAGGAGCTCCATGCCGAGCGCGCGCGTGCAGCTGTCGGCTTCGTACATCGCCTGCGCGGCCGCGCGAGCGAGTTCGTCGGGCGACAGGCTGTCGTCCTCTGGCAGTTGCGAGACTTGCGTGGACATCTCAGCGGCCCTCGAAGTGCGGTGCGCGTTTTTCGATGAAGGCTTGCACGCCTTCTGCGTAGTCGTGCGACGCGCCGAGTTCGCGCTGCAGGTCGCGTTCGAGATCGAGTTGCTGGTCGAGCGTGTTCGTGGCCGATGCGCGCAGCGCCTCGCGCGTGGCGACGAGGGCGCGCGTGGGTTGCTGCGCGAGGCGTGCGGCGAGCGCGCCGGCCGTTTGCGCGAGCTCCGCGTCGTCGGTCACTTGCCAGACGACGCCCCAGCTTTCCGCCTTTTCCGCGCTGAGCTTTTCGCCGGTCATGGCGAGTCCGAGCGCGCGCGCCATGCCCACGCGTTTGGGCAGGAACCACGTGCCGCCGGAATCGGGCACGAGGCCGATCTTCACGAACGCCTGGATGAAGCTTGCCGAGCGTGCGGCGAGCACGAGGTCGCAGGCGAGGGCGAGATTGGCGCCCGCGCCGGCCGCGGTGCCGTTGACGGCGGCGATCACGGGCATCGGCAGCGCCTGCAGACGCTTGATCAGCGGATTGAAATGCTCGTCGATGAGGTCGCCGAGATCGGTCATCGCGCCCGGCGTGAAGTCGAGGTCGGCGAGATCCTGGCCCGCGCAGAAGCCGCGGCCCGCGCCCGTCAGCACAAGGGCGCGCGCGCCGGCTGCGGCGACCTCGTCGAGCGCGGCGACGAGCTCGCGGTGCATGGCGCGCGTGAAGCTGTTGAGCTTGTCCGGGCGGTTCAGCGTGATCGTGGCCACGCGGGTGGATGCGTCGATTTCGACGCGGATCGCATCGTAGGGCATCGGTTGTCTCCTTGTCGACCAGAGTTAGCGCTTCAGTGCTTGCTCTGGTCCCATGCAAAGCTGCCTGAGACCGCCGAACGCATCGCCCGGCGGCCGGTCGATACTGTGCGCGTTATGCCTCGATGCGTTCGATCGCGAGGGCGATGCCCTGGCCGACGCCGATGCACATCGTACAAAGTGCGAAGCGTCCGTTCGTGCGCTCGAGCTGATGGAGCGCCGTCGTCACGAGACGCGCGCCCGAAGCGCCGAGCGGGTGGCCCAGTGCAATCGCGCCGCCATTCGGGTTCACGCGCGGATCGTCGTCGGCAATGCCGAGTGCGCGCAGCACGGCGAGACCTTGCGAGGCGAACGCCTCATTGAGTTCGATCACGTCGAACTGATCCAGCGTCATACCGAGTTGCTTGAGCAGCTTTTGCGTAGCGGGCGCCGGGCCGATGCCCATGATGCGCGGCGCCACGCCGGCGGTCGCCATGCCCAGCACGCGCGCGCGGCGACGCAGGCCAAACTGCCTGGCAGCCTCCTCGTTGGCGAGCAGCAGGGCGCAGGCGCCGTCGTTGACGCCCGAGGCGTTGCCCGCCGTGACCGTGCCGTCCGGCTTCACGACGCCCTTGAGCTTGCCGAGCGATTCGAGCGAAGTCTCGCGAGGGTGCTCGTCGAGCGTCACGCGCACGGGGTCACCCTTCTTTTGGGCGATCTCGACCGCGACGATTTCCTGCGCAAGCGTGCCGTCCTTCTGCGCGCGGGCCGCTTTCTGCTGGCTGCGCAGCGCGAACGCGTCCTGATCGGCGCGATTGATGCCGAATTCTTCCGCGACGTTTTCCGCCGTTTCCGGCATCGAATCGACACCGTACTGCTGCTTCATCAGCTTGTTGACGAAACGCCAGCCGATGGTCGTGTCGTAGATGGCCGCTTCGCGCGAAAACGCCGAAGCCGCCTTGCCCATGACGAACGGCGCGCGCGTCATGCTTTCCACGCCGCCTGCGATCATGAGGCGCGCTTCGCCCGCCTTGATCGCGCGCGCCGCGCTGCCGACGGCGTCGAGGCCCGAGCCGCACAGGCGGTTGAGCGTGCCGCCCGGCGCGTCGGTCGGCAGGCCCGCGAGCAGCGCGGCCATGCGCGCGACGTTGCGGTTGTCTTCGCCGGCCTGGTTGGCGCAGCCGTAGAGCACGTCGTCGAGCGCGCTCCAGTCCACGCCGGGATTGCGCTCGACGAGCGCGCGGATCGGCACCGCGGCGAGGTCGTCCGCGCGGACGTCCTTGAGGGCGCCGCCGTAGCGGCCGAACGGGGTGCGAATCGCGTCGCAGATATAGGCTTCGGTCATCTCGGATTCCTGGGGGCGCGAGCGCAGAAGTGCGCTCACGCCTTGCATGCTAGAGGGATGGGCAATCGGGCGCCATTTGGCTGAGCGGTGTGGGCCGATCAGCTGGCGACGGCGGGGGCCGCTTTCGGTTCGACGTGAATGCGGCTCTGAACCACGCGGAAGCGGTTCGCCACGAAGGCGGCGTCGGCGAGCGCGGCGTTCGCCGCGGGGTTCGCGCCGGTGCCGTGGAAGTCCGAGAATGCAGCCGACTGGTTCACGAACACGCCGCCCGTGAGGTTGATCGAGAGCGCTACGCCGCCGGTGATGGCGGCTTCGTGTGCGGCTTCGATCACGGCGTCGTCCGTGCTGTAGACGGAAAGCGTGAGCGCGCCGTGGTCGCGCGCGGTCTCGCCGGCCAGCTTGAGCGATTGCGCAGTCGAATCCGTGGCGATCACGAACGAGATCGGGCCGAACCATTCGCGCGTGAACTGGGCGGCGTCGCGGGCTGCGTCGAGCGAGAGCACGAGCGGCGTGCGCACGCGTGCACCGGCGAACTGCGGGTGTTCGAGCGTCTGGCTGTCGGCGAGCACGGTGCCGAGCTTGCGGGCTTCGTCGATGCGAGCCGTCACGCCTTCGTTCTGGATCGCGCCGAGCACTTCGACGGCGCGCGCCGGATCGGCGACGAACTTCTGCACGGCGCCGGCAATCGCCTGGGCGACGGCCTCGAAGCTCGCCTGGCCTTCAGCGGTGCGGATGCCGTCGCGCGGCACATAGATGTTCTGCGGGGCCGTGCACATCTGGCCCGAGTAAAGGGAGAGCGAGAACGCGATGTTGCGGGCGACGGCCTTCAGGCCGTCCGCGGAGTCGATCACGATCTGGTTCACGCCAGCCTTTTCCGTATAGACCTGCGCCTGATGCGCATTGCGCTCGAGCCAGTCGCCGTTTTGCGTGCTGCCCGTGAAGTCGATCAGCTTGATCTCGGGGCGCAGTGCGAGCTGCTGCACGAGTGCGCCGTCGTTGGGGTCGGTGGCGAGCAGCGTCACGACGTTCGGATCGAAGCCGGCTTCGCGCAGCACGTCGCGCGCAATGCGCACGGTGATCGCGAGCGGCAGGATCGCGCCCGGGTGCGGCTTGACGATGACCGTGTTGCCCGTCGCCAGATCGGCGAAAAGGCCGGGGTAGCCGTTCCAGGTCGGGAACGTGCAGCAGCCGAGCACGAGGCCGGTGCCGCGCGGCACGATGGTGAAGCGCTTTTGCATCGCGAGGGGCGGGTTCTTGCCCTGCGGCTTTTCCCAGTGCGCGTCGGCGGGAATGCGGCGCAGCTGGTCGTAGGCGTAGGTGACGGCTTCGAGCGCGCGGTCCTGCGCGTGCGGGCCGCCGGCCTGGAAGGCCATCATGAACGCCTGGCCGGTCGTGTGCATCACGCTGAAGGCGATCTCGAAGCTCGCGCGGTTCAGACGCTCGAGGATCTCGAGGCTCACGCCTGCCCACGCCTGCGGGCCGGCGGCGCGCCAGTCGCGCTGAGCCTGCTGCGCAGCTTCGATCAACTGGTCGGGCGTCGATTTCGGATAGCGCGCTCCGAGCGCGAAGCCGAACGGCGAGGCCTCGCTGCCGACGGTTTCGCCTGTCGACGGCTGGTCGAGTTCGAAGGCGCGATTCAGGTGGGCCTTGAACGCGGCTTCGCCATCTGCGCTAGCGGTTTCCCCGTACACTTTGGGGCTGGGCATTTCGGCGAACGGGCTCCAGTAGCCGCGGGTCTCGATGGCGGCAAGCGCTTTTTGAAGCGCGCCCTCATGCTTGGCAAACAGCGAATGTGTCATGGCTCAACATTGATTGAGAGGTTGGACAGGGCCCGTGCCAATTAATTGACCGACCGGTTGGTTGGCCAATGTTAGCATTAGTCAAAGTTCGGCGTAAAAAATTTTTTTGGGGACTTTCTTTTGATGGAAGGAGGAGTTATGGGGTACGAAAACATCCTGGTCGAGACGCGTGGCAAGGTCGGACTGATCACGCTGAACCGGCCGAAGGCGCTCAACGCGCTAAACGATGCGCTCATGGACGAACTGGGCGCGGCACTCAAGGCGTTCGAGGCCGATGAGGGCGTTGGCGCGATCGTCATCACGGGTAGCGAAAAGGCGTTCGCCGCGGGCGCCGACATCGGGATGATGGCGAGCTACACCTTCATGGATGTGTACAAAGGCGACTACATCACGCGCAACTGGGAAACGATCCGCTCGATTCGCAAGCCGATCATCGCGGCGGTCGCGGGCTTCGCGCTCGGTGGTGGCTGCGAGCTGGCCATGATGTGCGACATGATCTTCGCCGCCGATACGGCGAAGTTCGGCCAGCCCGAGATCAAGCTGGGCGTGATTCCGGGTGCGGGCGGCACGCAGCGTCTGCCGCGCGCGGTGTCGAAAGCGAAGGCGATGGACCTGTGCCTGACCGCGCGGATGATGGGCGCGGAAGAGGCGGAGCGCGCCGGACTCGTGTCGCGGGTGATTCCCGCGGCAGAGCTGCTGAACGAAACGCTGGCCGCGGCGGCGACCATCTGCGAATTCTCGTTGCCCGCGGTGATGATGGCGAAGGAGTCGGTGAATCGCGCCTACGAGACGACGCTGGCTGAAGGCGTGCACTTCGAGCGCCGCCTGTTCCATTCGCTCTTCGCTTCGGAAGATCAGAAGGAAGGGATGGCGGCCTTCGTCGAGAAGCGCAAGCCCGCGTTCAAGAACAAGTAATTGGCTGGGAGATTCGATCGCCGGGAACGGCGATCGAAATTATTTTCGCCACCCCCTTGCACAGTGCCGGCGGGGGCGCTAAGATTCGCCCCCTTCGCAGTTCGATGTCTCTGACGTCAGGGCAGCGAGGGCCGCCGCGGAAACCGGTGGGCGCAGGAGTCGGCAGCTTTTTTAAGCGGTGAGCGAAAAAAAGGGGTTGACGAAGCGAAAAGGATTCTTCATAATCTCGTTTCTCTGCTGCTGACGCAGCAACGCAGAAAGAAGCCGGTAGTTGAGCAGTTTTAACGGCGCTTTCGCGATCGATCTTTAAAAATTTACAGCCGATAAGTGTGGGCGCTTGATGCGGTGGCGACCTGACTTCGTTCTTCGGAATGAAGCCGGGAGCAGCAAAAGTATCAAGAGTCTCACACTAAAGTAAGTCAGGTTTTTGAAGCAATTCAAATTCCTGTCAGCTTTGAGTGAGCGACCGGTTCTTAACCGAACCGAAAACAGTAACAGGTATTGAAC
>NZ_JBFRCB010000012.1:0-170859 GCF_040965375.1 Paraburkholderia sp. EG286A | reverse complement strand
GCCTCACCTCGCCAACGGCCATTGTGCGGCTGCGCTGCATCGACATCAGGTCTTCGCGCTCGGTTTCACTCAGATTCATTTTGCCCATGCACTATTAGATCAGTGCAATTTCATTGGTTCACTGGACAGTGTTGTGTCCCAGAAATAACTTTACGTAAATTCAGATTGTTCTATGATCGAATCACGATGAGTTGGAGGCGATCATGGGACGCAAAGGAATCGAGGTTGTCGTGTCGGAACTGGAGCGAGAACAATTGCTGTCAATGAGCCGCTCGCGTTCGCTGCCGCACTCTCTGGTGCGCAGGGCAAAGATTGTCTTGATGGCCGCTGACGGCCATACGAGTCAAGAAATTGCAACGCAGTGCGAAGTAACACCGCCGGCAATTACGCACTGGAAGAAGCGGTTTGTTGCCCATGGACTTGCCGGTCTGCATGATGAAGCCCGTCCAGGCCGGCCTCGCACGCATGACGATGAAGCAGTTGCGGAATTGCTGGCGAGGATACTGCATGAGAAGCCGGACGGGGCAACGCACTGGAGCGTGCGCTCCGCTGCTGCGCAGACAGGGATTTTGAAGAGTTCGGTGGCCCGATATCTGTCGTTGTTCGGCGTACAGCCTCATCGGTCAAAAAGCTTCAAGCTGTCTAATGATCCCTACTTCGTGGAGAAGGTGCGCAATATCGTCGGGCCGTACCTGAGCCCCCCGACCAATGCCCTGGTGCTGTGCGTCGACGAGAAGAGCCAGTGCCAGGCGCTGGAGCGTACGCAGCCGATGTTGCCAATGGGGTTGGGCTGTCTCGAGGGAGTGACGCATGATTACGTCCGGCACGGCACTTCCACTCTGTTCGCCGCGCTCAATACGGCAACGGGTGAAGTTATTGCGCAATGTAAGCCGCGCCACCGACATCAGGAATTCCTGGCGTTTCTCAGGCATGTGGATCAGGCGGTGCCCGCCGATCTCGATGTGCATCTGATCGTCGACAACTATGCGACACACAAGCATCCCAAGGTCAGGGCGTGGCTGGCCAGGCATACGCGCTACCACATGCACTTCACGCCGACCTACTCAAGCTGGCTGAATCAGGTTGAACGCTGGTTTGGCCTGATTACGCAGCAGGCGATCCGTCGAGGGTCGTTCAGGAACGTGCGTCAACTCATCACCAGCATCGAGCGATATATCGAGCAGTACAACCAACACGGCCGGCCGTTCGTATGGACCGCGACCGCCGATTCAATTCTCCAGAAAGTGGCTCGGCTATGCAAAGTTATTTCTGGGACGGAACACTAGTGCCCAGATGTCCCAGAGAGACGAACTCCCCGCTGTGGATTTCGTTCCACGCCGATCCCACTGCGACGGCATAGCAAGGACTGTCGACCGCGATCAGATTGGCGTCATGTCCGTAGAAGAGTTGGGTCGGTGAATGTGGCAATCAACTCCTGAGACAAATCAGTTGTGATGCCGGCAGTACTTACTTACGACTGAAGCGCAAACGGCATTTAGAATGCGGATGCTTCCCATCCAAACAATCTATTTTCGCAATGGCGCGGAGCGATGCATACTAGATCCTGCTGTGTAGTCGTCACCGTTATAGTTGAAGTAACTACGGTACTGATGTTGCTTGATCAGCTAGGTGCATCCCGTGCACCACCGCGCGCACTTCGAATGGCATGCCGAGCCGGCATTTATCGGACGCGCCGGACCAAATACTCTCGGACGTGTGAACCGACAGTTGACAGCTATCAGGCAACCGGCTGATGAGTACTGCTTTAACCTAGGCTCGCGCATAAAACGCCGATTCGCCGGAGCAAATGAATGCACGTTGTCGATATTGATCAGATGGCCTTGTTCTTCGTGAACTCATTTGAGCTCGTGATGGTCTTCGCTAACGTCTGCGTCGTACTCGAGCTGATCTTCCCGGCCTACCGTTACAGTTTTTCGTCATACATTCGGGGCGCGCGGAACTGGATAATCCGCATTGGTTGTGGTGCATTAATCTGGCACCTTTACGCTATGGGGCTGCAATGGTTAGGTGTGAAACCACTCCTGACTGTCGATTTTGAGGCGTTGCTCCATTCCGGAAACACGATTGTAGGGGTGTTTATGGCAGTTCTTTCTAGCGTTCTGGTTGCAATTGCCGGCGACTTCTTTTACTACTGGATGCACCGCGCACAGCACGCAATTCCGTTCCTGTGGCGCTTGCATGCGACTCATCACTCGATCCGCGAGTTGACCGCATGGAACTGTAATCATCACATTTCCGAACCGATTGTTTACGCGATGTTTGTAGCACTGCCACTCGCGCTAATCCACTTCAAGTCCGGTGTCGCGCCCGCGGTTGCCATGACGCTAATTAGTTTTCAGGCGCATCTTTCTCACTCGAGCACCCGTGTGAATCTCGGGCCGCTCCGATACATCATCGGCGATAACCAGTTTCACCGCATTCACCACTCAATGGAGTCGCATCACCGGCACCAAAACTACGGGTTCTTCACCACCATCTGGGACACGGTTTTTCGCACGGCATACTGGCCGGTAAAAGAGGAATGGCCGGAAGTTGGTCTTCGCAACCAACCGGAACCGCATACGGTTCGCGACTACGTTCTGTTCCCGTTTGACCAACGCCGCTGGCTTCGGCCGTCAGTCAAAAGTGGCAATAGGATGGGTGACTGACAGTTCGGCAATTTTACCGCTCATATCGCTGCTAAAAGCCAAGGGAGACCAATCTCGACTGACATCACCCACCCTATAGGAGACAGCAAGCTTATGCAGCGAATGCCATTCCTCGCCGGCTGTGCCGCCACAGCTTTGATGGTTTGCAGTGCAGAAGCACAGGCCGAGACTTGGTCTGCAACTTCGCCCGAAACCTCGTCCTGCTATCCGTCCAATCTCCTTTTTGCCTCTAGCTCCTACGGTAGCTACACGTTCAACAATGACGTCTGGGCGCCCTGCCAAGGCGTCGCCGCAGGCGAGCAGACAATCTGGGCCAACAGCAACCTTGACTGGGGCGTCTATTCAAATCAACCCGACACCGGCCACATCAAGGCCTATCCGCACATCGGATACGCCGTCAACAGGTCCCTCAGTTCGCTTAAGTCGCTGACTGCTGTCGTCTCAGCGATCACTCCTTCTAGCGGCGCTTGGGAATCGACTTTCGATATCTGGGCCGGAAACAAGGCGCACGAAATCATGGTCTGGCTCAACTATACCGGATCCCCTGATGGCTGCGGCAACGTCAAACCGATTTCTGCGAACTGGACGTTTTCCGGCTGCGCGATCCCAATGCAGAAAGATGTCCAGTTGTCGGGCGGTTACTGGAATGTATACGTGGGCAGCAACGGCAGTAACACGGTCTATTCGTTTCTTCGCACAGAAAAGACCGACCATGCCAAGCTCGACGTGCTGGCGTTCATGAATTACCTCAAGTCGCGGAATTATTTCGATGACGTCGTGCTTGGCGATGTTCAGTATGGCTTCGAGATAACATCGTCGCCTGGCGGTCTGCCCTTCGCGTCCAAAAACTTCTCCGTCACCACCGAATGATATCGGCGCCTACCGTCCTCGCGTGGATATATGTGTATCCGCCGGTAATGCAGACTTCCCGGAACAGGCCAGCCGGAATGACCGTTGTTCTGCCCAACGGCGAAAGTTTCATTGACGTCAAGCGATCCGTGCGGGGATGCAGGAGCAGGAGCATCCCTTCTGCGGGTAGGCATCTGAAACACTGTCCCGGCATCGTCGTCGGTTGCGTAGGAGCGGTTGCGTTTTCTGCCAGACGACCGGTGACACCTCAATCGATCTCAGGTAGCGGTTCAACGGTAGGTCACCGACCTCTTAAGATGCACGAGTGTCTCAAGGCATTGTCCGCGCCGACTGAATTTTGAGCCACCGAGGGTGCGGACGAAATTTTCGATCCGTAAACGCCGACGCGCCACGAAGGATTGTCACCGATCAGTTGTGCAGCTCTCCGGCCGCGAGGGGCGAAATTCCAGAACTGGCAAACATCAAACACGTCGTCGTCAAAGCCAGTGCCCGGGTGAAAAACCGCGCCGAAAACAGCCATCAACCTACGCGTGAGCGCGAACGCCGGATGCGTGGCTTCCGCGATCCTGATCGCGCACAAGCGTTCTTATCGAGCTTCGGTCCGCTTCGCCAGCACTTCGCGCTTGAGCGACATTTGCTGCGTGCATCACTCTATCGCAAACAGCTCGCCGCACGCTTTGCCGGATGGCATCGATTCACTGGGCTCGCCCAAGATCCGTCCAATTTCTGAACAAATGTACGTCCTGTGCGCTCTTGCGTCTCGAATACCTTAACGTGACAACGCCTTGTAATAGAGTCTGAATGTAGCGTAGCGTCGACGACGGGCGCGGTCGACGGCTGCTGCAGCGAGGGCGGGACTGGGAGACCTGACTATCCGAAAGCACTCTCAGTCTCCCGATCACTATCGCCACGAACGGATCAGCAGATCCGCGGCAGTTGCTCGCCTGTAAGCCAGTCGACGATGCGCCGTCCGCCGAATTTCGTCTCGATCTGCACGAAGCCGTGGGCGTCCGCGACCACCTCACCGATGCAAACCGCCGCCGCGCCAAACGGATGTGCGCGCATCGCGGCGAGCAGTTGCGGCGCGTCGACGCTTGCGCAGATTGCAACTAGCTTGCCTTCGTTGGCGACATAAAGCGGATCGAGGCCGAGCAGTTCACACGCCGCATCGACTTGCGGCAGCACGGGAATTGCGCGCTCCTGAATGCGCATCCCGACGCCCGACTGGCTGGCGATCTCGTTGAGGGTGGTGGCCAGTCCGCCGCGAGTCGGGTCGCGCAGAACGCGCACACCGGGCGCGACGGCAACCATGTCCGCCACGAGCGTGTGCAGCGCGGCGCTGTCCGAACGGATCTCCGTGTCGAAGCTTAGGCCCTCGCGTTGCGACATGATCGCCACGCCGTGCTCGCCGAGAGTGCCCGAGAGCAGCACAACGTCGCCGGGCCGCGCCTGCGCGCCATCAACGTGAATGCCCGAGGGCACGACGCCGATCCCGGTCGTGGTGATGAACACGGCATCGCCCTTGCCGCGCTCGACGACCTTGGTGTCGCCCGTCACGATTGGAGCGCCGCAAGCGCGCGACGCAGCAGCCATTGACTCGACGATGCGGAGCAGATCCGCCAGCGGGAGGCCCTCCTCCAGGATAAAGCTCGCGCTGAGATACGAAGGCCGTGCGCCCGCCATCGCGATGTCGTTGACGGTGCCGTGCACGGCGAGGCTGCCGATGTCGCCGCCGGGAAAGAAAAGCGGCGAGACGACGTGCGCGTCGGTGGTCATCACCATGCGCTCGCCGGGCCCGGGTGCGAGATGCGCGAAGGTGGCCTGGTCGTTGCCTTGGCGCAGCCATTCGTTATCGAAGGTTGCGACGAACAGCTCGCGGGTCAATTGCGCCGATGCGCGGCCACCCGCGCCGTGGCCCATGTCGATGCGGCCGTCGCGAAAGTTTAGGGGTCGCACGTAGGCGGACTTCACCGGGGATGTGTGGACTGGGCGCATGCTTCGACGACTCGAATGTCCTTAAAGCGACCATAAGAATAATGCGCGGCGCATGAGCCCTCGCTGGACACCATGCACGAGCCCATGGGATTCTCGGGCGTGCAGACCGTGCCGAACATTGTGCAGTCGCGCGGATGTATTAGCCCCCGCAGGATCGCCCCGCACTCGCATTTGCGGTGATCGGCGACGGGCCGGTAGACGAGCTCATAGCGGACTTCGGCGTCGTAGCGCGCGTACTTCGGGCGAATGCGCAGCCCGCTCAATGGGACCTCGCCCAGGCCGCGCCACTCGAACGACTCCCGCGTTTCGAACACCTCCTGCATGAGCGCCTGCGCGGCAGCGTTGCCCGCGCGCGTGACGGCGCGCGCGAACTCGTTCTCGACCTCCGCGCGGCCATCGTTGACCTGACGCACCAGCATGAGGATCGCCTGCAGCACGTCGAGCGGCTCGAACCCGGCAATCACGACCGGCTTGCGATACCTCTGCGCGAAGGCCTCGTAAGACGCGGAGCCGATCACAACACTCACGTGCGCGGGACCGACGAAGCCGTCGAGCAGCACCGCGTTCGCGTCGACAGACGGCTCGGCGAGCAGATGTGTCATCGCCGCGGGCGTGAGTACATGGCAGCACAGCACGCTAAAGTTCTCCGCGCCGCAGTCCGCCGCTTCGCTAACGACGAGCGCGGTAGGCGGCGTAGTGGTCTCAAAGCCGATTGCGAAAAAGACGACCTCGCGTTCCGGATGCTCGCGCGCGATGCGCAGCGCGTCGTGCGGCGAATACACAAGGCGGATGTCCGCCCCGCGCGCCTTGGCCCGCTGGAGCGATAGACCGCACGAGGCAGGCACGCGTATCGTGTCGCCATACGTGCAGAGGATCACGTCGTGTTCGAGCGCGAGGCGAATCGCGAGATCGATGCGCCCAAGCGGCAACACGCAAACAGGGCAGCCGGGACCGTGGATCATCAACACGTTACCGGGTAGAAGATCAGCGATGCCGAACCGGGAAATGGCGTGCGTGTGACCGCCGCAGAACTCCATGAAGTGATAACGGCGTTCGGTCAGCGTCTCCGCCTGAATGCGCCCAGCAATACGCGCGGCGAGTTCGTCGTCGCGGAATTCGTCGACGTACTTCATTGCGCCGTTCCGGACTGGACGATGGGCGCGTCGCCAAGCGACCGAGCGACCTCGCTGAACAGCGCGAGCGTGCGCTCGGCCTCTTCGGGGTCGATCACGCCAAGCGCGAAGCCGACATGCACGATCACGAAGTCCCCTGGGCGCACGTCGGGCACGAGCGCGAGTGAGACCGTCTTTCGAACGCCCCCGAAATCGACGACGCCTGTTTCGGCGTCGGACCGGTCGATGAGCTGTGCCGGCATGGCTAGACACATGGACTGACTCCTCGTGCCGTCGTAGGCATGGACAACATCTGCGGACCATATGTGGCAACCCAAGCCTGGCCAAGCGCTAGCCCGGCGTCGCCGCAGGGCACCGTGTCGGGCATGAGGGTGTGCACGCCGTGCGCCGCGAGCGACTCTCGTAGATGCGCGGTGAGCAGCCGATTAGCAAAGCAGCCGCCGCCAAACAGAACGGCGCGCCCCTGCGCGGCAAGCGCGGCCCATTGGGCGAGCGCCTCGGCCAGCGCAACATGAAAGACGGCCGCACCGCACGCGGCTTCGCCGGCGTCCGCGAGCATGAGCAACTTGACGAGGAGCGGACGAAGGTCGAGCTCGCCGTTGTCCGCGATTCGCCACAGGCCCGCCACATCGGGGGCCTCGTGCGCGACGAGGTAGCCGCTCGCGAGCCTTTCGAGCGCGATGGCCGCCTCGGATTCGGCGCGCTGGCGCAGGCACACGCCGAGCAGTCCCGCCGCCGCATCGAACCAGCGACCCGCACCGGTGCTAGGCGGGCAATTGAGCCCGTGCGCGAGCATGGCGCCGACCGTGCGCGCCGCGGTCGCGCCCACGACGGCCGAGAGCCGCGGCCCGATTTCGCCGCTGCGCCCGAGCGCGTGCAGGGCGGCGGCGGCCATTCGCCAAGGCTCGCGCGCCGCGACGTCGCCGCCGGGCAGCGCGAGCGGCGTGAGACTGCCGAGGCGCTGCCAGCAGGCGGGCGCCACCTCCAGCAGCTCACCGCCCCATGCGGCGCCGTCCGTGCCGAAGCCTACGCCGTCGAGCGCGAGGCCGATCACGGGCTCGCGCAGCCCTTGCTCGGCCGCAACCGCGCCAATATGCGCGTGATGATGCTGGACGCCGACGGTCGGCACGCCGAGCCGCTCACCCCATTCGAGCGCGACGCGCGTGCTGTAGAAGTCGGGATGCAGATCGTGCGCGATCGTGCGCACGGGCTGCCCCGCGCGCTCGGCGGTCTCAACAAGCGCCGCCACCGATGCGTCGAGTGCCACACAGTGCTCCAGATCGTCGAGATCACCGTGCAGCATCGACCAGTGAACGTCGCCGCCGATGCACAGGCACGCAGCGTTCTTCAGCCATGCGCCGGTGGCGAGCACCGTCCGCTCGCCGAGGGTATGCGGCAGGTTCTGCACACGCGCCGTCATGCCTCGCCTCCGGCGCGATGCTTTTGCGCGCGCTGCGCCGCAAGCTTGTTCTCCAGCACGCTAATGCGCTCGGCAATCGAGTCGCGTGCACTCGTGATCCAGTCGAGCCACGCATCGAGGCCTTCGCCGGTTGTGGCCGAAAGCCAGATCACTTCGAGGGACGGATTCACGCGGCGCGCATACGCGATGCACTGCTCGACGTCGAACTGTACATAGGGCAGCAAGTCGACCTTGTTGACTATCATGAGGCGCGCGGCGGCGAACATGTCGGGATACTTGAGCGGCTTATCTTCGCCCTCCGTTACCGAGATGATCGCGACCTTCGCCTCCTCGCCGAGGTCCCACAGCGCGGGGCAGACGAGGTTGCCTACGTTCTCGATGAAGAGCACGCTGCACGGGGTGTCGGGCGTTAGCGGCACGTGTTCACGCTCGTCCTTGTGCTCATGGTAAAGGCGATGATCGTGCAACGGCAGCCGTCCGAAGGCCGCGGCGACCATCGCGGCGTCGAGATGGCAGCCCTTTCCCGTGTTCACCTGGATCGCGGGCGCACCGGCCGCGCGGATACGCTCTGCGTCGTTTGCCGTCTGCTGGTCGCCCTCGATCACGCCGATGGGCAAGCTCGGCATACGCTCGCGCAGCGCGGCGATCGACGCACACAGCAGGGTCGTTTTCCCCGAGCCCGGGCTCGACACGAGATTGAGCGCACGCACGCCATGCTGCGCGAAGTGCCGCCGGTTGACGGCGGCATGGCGATTGTTCTCGCCCAGCACGTCGTGCTCGAGCTTGATGGTGCGGCCCTGGTCTAGGCCGGGCACCGTGAAGCCCGCGGGCCCGAGCCCGTAGTGCAGGTCTTTGCCCGATGGCGTCCGGTAGGAGCGGGAATGAGTGTCGGACTGGCCCTGCGCATGCGCGCACTCGTGTCCCTGAGCGGTGTTTTGCCGATCGCCGGTGGTGATGCACCCGCATACTATGCACATGTTGCTTCTCCTTGCGCTAATCCGATGATTGTCAGGCATCGTCGACGACCAGATCGACGATGCGCAACTCTGTGCCGCCGTTCGGCTGGAGCCAGTAGCCGCCGCAGTGCGCGCAGGGGGCGCCCCGCGTGGCCAGCGCCACGGTCGCGTTGCAGTTCATGCACCACGCGCTTCCCGAGGGTTCGTCGATCTCGACCCGTGCGCTGCAAAGGCAGGTGCCGGGCGCGATCGCTTTGAGGGCAAAGCGCAGCGTCTCGACATCGACGCCAGCGAGGCGCCCGACTTCAAGCCTCAGCACCTTCACGCGGACAAAGCTCTCACGCTCCGCGGCCGCTTCGACCAACGCAAGCACGCCGCCGGCCAGACTTACTTCATGCATACCTTGGCTTCCATTCAGCTCAGTATTCGGGGCCTTGTCTCGATCCTGGTGCTCACGCGCCGTCCGTGTCGACCACATAGGCGGCACACGGATCGAACGCGCCCATCCACGCGCCTACTCGCGCGGCGAACGTTCCATCGCCGCACGCCGGGTCCAGCCGCGACAAGGCTTGCGCGAGCGTGCCTTGGCCGTGGAAGTTCCACTCAGTCGGCGCGACCACGCGATAATCCTCGATGCGCGCCGCATCGTCTGGCGCGAGGCGCACCCAATGGAGCAGCACGCCGCGCGACATCTCGCACCAACTGAGCGCCTCGCCGGGCGCGCACGTCAGCGCGCCAAAGCGAAGCGCACTTGGCCCGCCATCGCCCGCTGCCAGCCGCGCCACCTCCGCGACGCGCGCGCCAATCCGCAGCCAAGGCGTGTCGTATTCCAGCGCACGCGGATCGTCGCTACGTGTCCACACGCCGGTCTCCGCAGGCAGGCCGCGTTGTACGGGCGCGTGCGCGAAGACCGGACTCTCGGCAATCGCCACGGCCAGTTCGCTTAACCGCGTTTCGTCGATGATGAGCGGCCGCGGCGTAGCGCGCATCGTATCGGCGTGTGCGCGGCAGGCTGCCAGCAACCGGGCCGGGAACGTCGCGGCTCGCGCGCTCCAGGCCGCTAAGTAGCCACGCGGATCGTCCGTCCAGTGCGCTAGCCACTTTTGCGCAGGCATGCCCAGAACGTGCCGCTCCAGCCAGTCGGAGGAATCAACCGAGTCGAAGTCGGGCAGCGTATGCGGCGCGGCGGCGGCGAGCCGTACCGGCCAGTCGGTCCACATGCAGCGAAGATGCACGGCGAGCGTCTCACGCATGAGCATTGCGGCGTGAGCGGTGTCGGTCACACCGTCGCTTTTGTGCTCCACTGAAGCGCCCGCTGCGTCGACGGCAAGTTCTGCGCAGAGCCTATGCGCGAGTCCGCACAACGAGAAGAGCGCCGACAGCCGCGCCGCAGCGGTTGCTACCGGTTGCCCGCGCAGCAGCGCGGCGGCGAGTGGTGGGCGCCCGCCCGCGATGCAGTCGTGCCGGCCGGGGCGCACCCGGTACTGTGCGGCCAAGGTCGCCAGCATCGCCGCGTTCATGGAGCGCTCCCTAACGCGCCCGGCCGCAGCAGGAGCGAATGACGCGACACGCGCGGGACACCGCCCGATGTGGCGCTCTTCTGTCCGGCGAATTCGAGCATCGGCAAAAAAAGCGAGCAGCACGCATAGGCTCCGACGTCTTGCGCGTGCGCGCCGAGCCATTTGAAATCGACGTCGCCTAGACGCACGCGCGCTTTGCCGGCCTGCCGCGGACATTGCACCGAGTCCTGCATCGCGCCGGGTAACGATAGGGGCCTCATGGACAACGGCGTGATCGGCATCCCGAACCGACCGCATCGGGCCCCGGTCTCGCCGGGCATCGGCCCGAAGCCGGTCCCCTCGATGCGCAAGGCGAGTTTCACGACCGGCATGTCAGGCATCGCACTGGTTGCGGCCGTCTCGAAGTGCGCGACCAGCGTAGCCACCCTTGGATCGCCGTGTATGACCTCCCGCTGGATTGCACGCACGGTCAATCCGCGTCCCACAAGAACCATGAACTGATCCGGCGCGCGGCCGTAAACGCGGCAGCGCCAGTGCGCCTGAAGCGCCACGAACGTCGCGTGCGGCGGAATCTGCAAGACCGGGTCGCCTTGTTCGGGATGGTGGATCCACCAGCAGATCTTGCATTCGAGGCACGTGTGCGCCTCGATTCGGCTGCTGGCGCCGAGATGGCAGTCTTCGAATTGCTTCGTTCGCTGGTCCATCGTCACGCCTCACCCACCCACTCGATCAACTGGGTCAAGCGCTCGCGCGAATCCGCGAGGTCTTCTGGCGCGGCGCGCACGACCTCTGGCAGATCGGTGATCTCGATCGTGTTCAGAATCAGCATGTCCTGCGAGTTGAAATATGCAACACGCCAGCAGTTCGCGATCGCCGTGCTGCACACTCGGCATTTTCCGTAGCCGCGCGACAATATCTGTACCGCGCCTTCGCCCAGCACGGCGTCGATCAGTCGCTGATCCCCCGGCGACAACGGCAGGAGCGTTAGGTTGACGATGTGGGGCGCATCCCCGGCGCGCCAGCGCGCGACGGAATCGCGTACCTCGCTCAGGATCGACGGCGCGTTCATCACGTCGAGCGGGAGCATGTCCGGCAATGGCATCATCGGCTGCGCCGGGTGTTCGGGCCGGGCAAGCATCGCGGGGGCCGCGCCGATTTCGAGGCGGTCGATCGGGCCCGCGCCATTCTGCTCGACTACGCACCACAGGCCGGCAAACACGGTCTCCTGGATCAGCCCGCCGCTCCGCTGCGCGTCGTCGACGCGCGCGCTGACCTCGCCCTCGCCCAGCACGTCGTTGAGAATGCGCAACGTTACCGGATCGTACGGCGTCAGATCGATGGTTTCGGGCGGCGTGCCAGGTTCGTATGCCGCCAGTACGCCCAATACGTCGCGAAGCACGCCGCGCGCGGCGTCGAGTGCCCACGCATCACAGCGCTCAGGCAGCGTCGGCGCCACATAGATGCGCATGCCTTGCGGCATCGGCAGATAGTCGAGCACCGCGTCGCTCTCGGCCTGGTTGCCCGGGCCGAAAGGCGCGACGGGAATGGGAAATGGACTCATGGACACGATCAACGACCCCAAGAATTGGTTGACAATTCGTGACAGCCGGGCGAAGCGCCGACGGCGTGACCGGGAATGCCGACCCATGGCATCCGCGTAGTCGGTTGCCCGAGCGCATGTGCGACGTTTGCCACGTAGTCATCCCAGTCCGTCATACTGGAGAGCCTCGTGACATAAGCGCCGTCGCGCAGACACAGCAACGTGGATCACCGCCACACGCGGCGCGCGAGTTCGGGCAGCATCATGGCCACGTCGAGGAATTCGGGAAAGTGCACCGCGTCGGCCCCGAGCGGCGCTACGCATTCGCCGCCGTACGCAATCCAGTCGTCTACCTTTCGTTCGTCCACGGACACGGCGTGTCTGCCATCGGTTAGCCGCTGCCACGGGCGTCGCGTCAAGCGCGATACCGTTCGTATTTGTCATGTCGATTGCTCGGAAGACCCGTGACGGCCATGCGTCGGTTGCGCGCTGGAGGTCAACCGGGCTAGATCGTCCACGCCGAGGTCGGACGGCATTTCAAAATGCGAGCTCGCTCGGGCCATGGCGGCGTCTCCCTCCAGCGCCAGTTCCACGAGCGAGAGCGTCGCGTCGATTTCTGCCGCGCGTGTCCCGTCGAGCTTCTCGCGCGCCGTGTCGAGAAAGACCAGCAGCCATTCGCCGGCGCTGCATGGACCAACCAGCGAAGTGTCGATCCGGCGGTGCCCGTCGCGTCCGTGGCACAGCGCCTGCAAGCCCTGCACCTCGATCACCCGCATCGGCACGCCTATACACACGACGGCGTCTCCTCGCGGCGCATGCGCTGCAGCACGCGCTCGTCGCCGGTGCGGCACGCATCGGCCTCGCTGGGCCGCTCGCCTTCGTAGCGCGAAAGCGCGAGATGTGGCAGCGTGACCGCATCGTCGGCATGTAACGGGGTGTGGCGCGGCGTGGGCTTTCCGCCCCATGCGGCAAGGCGCTCGAGGCCAAGTTCGAGCGCGCGCTCGAGCGACGCTTTAACGGCGGGTCGCAGGCTGCCGCCGAAATCGGCCACTTCGTCCGGCTGGCAGCCGATCAGCAGCACGCGGCGTGGATACCGGCCTGTCAGGCGCGCGAGCATCAGCACCTCCTGGAAGCCGGTCTGGTGCAGGCTTATCTTGCGCACGCCGAGGAACGCCGGTACATCGTCATTCTCAACGATCTTCAGCGTGCCCGGCGCGAGACCGTAATCGACCGCGTCGAAAATGAGCAGACTGTCGGTGGCCTGGACGTACTGGACCAGACACAGCCCTTGCGTGCCGCCGTCTATGAGGCTCACGTGCGGGGCGAACTCAAAGTGCTGCTCAAGCGCCTCAATGCAGCGCACGCCAAAACCCTCGTCGGCCCACAGCAAGTTGCCGATGCCGAGTACGACGATGGCAGGCGCGGCGGTTTGTGCACAAATCAGCATTGCAACCTCACTTCCTGAAGGTACGGTAGCCCGATATCATCGTGCCGACCATGTTCTGGCGCCCCATGACGTCTTCGCGGATCGCCATATAGACATGCACGATCACGAACATCAGGATCGCCCACATGCCGAGGCGATGCCACGTGTGCACGCTCTGCGACTGGCCGATCAGCGTGGATACCTGGCCAAACGCAATCTGTTGCCAAGAGTCGGCCTGCGCGCCTTCGCCATACAGTGCGAAACCGGTCACGATCATGAAGAGTGAGATCAGCAGGAACACGAAGAACATCGCGAATCGCGATAACGGATTGTGCCCGCTGAGCTGGCGCGGCGTGGGTCCGAGGAACAAGTAGTAACGCAGCATGGTGAGCATGTCCAGCCAGTACTCGCGCGAGAATACCGGCACCCAGAACATTTCGCGCGCATGGCGATTGCCGACAATCGCCCAATACGCGCGGCCCACAAGTCCGATTGCGAACAGGTAGCCCGCGGTGAAATGCGCAAACCGGATATAGCCCATCAGAAAATTCGCGCTCGCCTCGCCGGGCTGTGTGGGAAGGGGGGAGCCGATAAAATCGCCGGTCAACGCCAGCACCACGATCGACACTGCGTTGATCCAGTGCCAGACGCGTACCGGCGCTTCGTACACGTAAATCGCCTCGGTGGGCGAAACAAAGTCGGCCGCCTTTTCGCGTCGAGAATACGATTGCATCGTCATCATCCTTGCGTGCCGCGCGGCGTCGGTGAGCGCAGGCGCTGTGGCGGCCTGGTGGGGTTAGCGCACAGTCACGGCGGTCATTTCCGCACCGTCCGCGTTCATCACGTGCGTCGAGCACGCCATGCAAGGGTCGAACGAATGCAGCGAGCGCAGGATCTCGACGGGCTGCTCGACATTCGCCACGGGCATGTCCATGAGGCTCGCTTCGAACGCGCCAATCTGCCCTTTCGCGTCGCGCGGGCCGCCGTTCCAAGTGCTCGGAACGACGCACTGGTAATTCTCAATGCGACCGTTCTTGATCCGGATCCAGTGGCCGAGCGCGCCGCGCGGCGCGGCGACCGCGCCCACGCCCTTCGCCTCGGCTGGCCACGTCGAAGGATCCCACTTGTCAAGGTTCGCTGTCGAGGTGTCGCCGTTGCGGATGTTTTTCAAGAGGCTTTGCCAGTCGTCCGCCATCATCTCGGAGCAATACTCCGCTTCAAGCGCGCGGGCGAGCGTGCGGCCGATGGTGGTCGGCAGCAGTTGCTTCACGCCAAGCGAGCTTTCCGGCAAGCCGAGCAGCTTTGGCATGCCCTGGTTCACTGCAAGGAGGGAGGCCTCGATCTGTTCCTTCATACGGCCGCAATGCGGATTGCTCTGCTCCGCGTGTGCGTAGCCGAGGATGTAGCGCGCGAGCGGTCCGACTTCCATCGCGTGCCCGCGCCAGCGCGGCGACTTGATCCACGAGTACTTCGCGCTCTCGTCGATCGACTCGATTGCGGTGCGCGTGCCCTTCGTGTTGGGTCCGAGCTCGTAGTGCGGTTCGGTAATGCCGTCCCAGGGATGCAGCCCGCGGTAGTTGTCAGGGTATTGATACCAGGAGTGGGCGACGAACTCCTGCACTTGCTCGGGGTCGCGCGGATCAACTGGCAGGAGCGTGTTCCAGTCGCCGTTGATGATGGCTCCGCCTGGCATCTGGTTGGTCGATGGGTTGTAGTTGACGAGCGGATACGCGCCGTAGTCCATCACGTTGGTCGCGGCCAGGCCGCCGCCATGCAGCCAGCCGCGTGCCTTGTAGATCGTGCCGATCGCAAGCAGATCGGGCACATATACGTTGCGGCAGAAAGTGATCGCTTCGTCGATGAGCGACTTGACGAAATTCAGGCGCTCCATGTTGATGGGGGCGCCGGCCGCTAGGTCGTTGCCGATATTGATCGCGCAAGGCACGCCCCCCACGAGGTAGTTCGGGTGCGGATTCTTGCCGCCGAAGATCGCGTGGATCTTGACCCACTCCTTTTGCATGTCGAGCGCTTCGAGGTAGTGCGTCACGGCCATCAGATTCGCTTCCGGCGGCAGCACGTACGCGGGGTTGCCCCAGTAGCCGTTCATGAACGGACCGAGCTGGCCGCTTTCGATGAACTTGCGCAGACGCGTCTGCACATTGCGGAAATAGCCCGGTGACGACATCGGATGCGCGGGCGAGATGCGCTGTTGCAACTCGGACGTGAGCTTGGGGTCGGCCTTGAGCGCCGACAACACGTCGACCCAGTCGAGCGCGTGCAGGTGATAGAAGTGCACCACGTGGTCCTGCACTTGCAATGTCTTCGACATGATCTCGCGGATCAGGTACGCGTTGGGCGGAATGCGGATGTCGAGCGCGTCCTCGACGGCGCGCACCGAGGCGAGCGCGTGACATCCCGTGCATACGCCGCAGATGCGCTCGACGAACGCCCATGCGTCGCGCGGGTCGCGCCCCTTGAGAATTACTTCTAGCCCGCGCCACATGGTGCCGCTGGAAACGGCGTTGCGGATCACGTTGTTCGAATCAACATTGACCTCGACTCGCATATGGCCTTCTATGCGTGTGACCGGATCGACGACGATGCGGCGTCCGTTCTTACCGAGCTGAAACCCTGGGTTCGAAATGGCGGTCATCGTTGCTTTCCTTTGCGGCTTCGGCTGCACCCCGACGCGGGGTATAGCTGTTCTCCGTCGCGGTCGTCCATTGAGCCCTGCTTCGACTTGGCGTGCTGAATTGCCGAAGCGGCTGCATGCGCAGCAGTGGCGGCGCCCACCACGACGGCCGCGGTCGCGCCGATCTTGTCGGCGTTCGCTTCGACTCCGAACTGATCGATCCGCGTGAGCCGATCGTAGAAGGAGCCCTTATCCCAGAATCCTTCCTCAGAGCAACCGAAGCAGCCGTGGCCCGCCTGAATGGGGAAGCTCGTGCTGCCGTTCCAACGCACGGTCGAGCAGGCGTTGTATGTCGTCGGGCCCTTGCAGCCGACCTTGTAGAGGCAGTAGCCGCGCCGTGCCGCTTCGTCGTCCCACGACTCGACGAACTGGCCCGCGTCGAAATGCGGACGGCGGTAGCACTTGTCGTGAACACGCTGGCTGTAAAACATTTTCGGACGGCCTTGGCGATCCAATTCCGGTATCCGGTCGAACGTGAGCATGTAGGTAACGACGCCCGTCATCACCTCGGCGATCGGCGGGCAGCCTGGAACCTTGATGATCGCCTTGTCGGTGATCACCTTGTGGATCGGCACCGCCTGCGTCGGGTTCGGCTTTGCCGCCTGCACGCAGCCCCACGACGCGCACGCCCCCCACGAGATCACAGCCCTCGCGTCCTTCGACACACGGCGCAACTGATCGACGAATGGCTTTCCGCCAATAATGCAGCTCATGCCGTCTTGATTCAGCGGCGGATTGCCTTCGACGGCAAGGATGTAGTTGCCACGGTACTTCGTCATCACGTCTTCAAGGACCGCCTCGGCCTGGTGTCCCGCGGCAGCCATCAACAGGTCGTCGTAGTCGAGCGAGATCATTGAAAGCACGACGTCCTTCGCAAGCGGGTGCGCCGAGCGGATGAACGACTCTGAGCAGCAGGTGCATTCGAGTCCGTGTAGCCAGAGCACCGGCGTGCGAAGCTTGGTCTCCATTGCGTGGACAATCTTCGGCATGAACGCAGGTCCGAGGCCGAGCAACGTCGTCGTCAGCGAGCAGAATTTGAGGAAGCTACGGCGCGAGATCCCTTGGCGTCGCATGACTTCATAAAACGTTTCGATCACTATGTGGTCCCTTGATCGCGTTCGGCCCTGCGACGCTGGCATATACGACCGCGTCTTCGGGCGTCTCACTGTCGGTGATGCGTTCTGAAAATAACAAGATTCGTGCCGACTTCGTGTCGCGGGTCCCCAAAGAAAAAATATTCCGCGGCGCTTGCCATGATTGAGGTGGAGGCGGGAGGGACTACGGTGCTGCGCCGACAAAACCTTCTCGTAGTGGCGACGGGCCGTTCGGCTAACAGAGGTCAGCCAGTACAGCATTTTCACAGAACGAAGCAAAATATCTGGAGGTTCAGGAATCAACCTATGCGCCACCTTTTCGCACGGCGTGAAACTAGAAAAATTGCCGAGAAAGCTCGATAAATTCTTGGGGTGCCTGTCTTGTTTGTCCAATTCTCGACGACATATGTCGGCGTTGTCACGTTGAGGCTAGGCTGAAAAAGTCGCCGAATTTGCGACGTGTTGGCATTGTGGAACCGTATGGACTTCACACGCGCGGTGGGTGCGCTGCTTCGTGAAGCCGTGCGCCTGCGGTGCTTTGCTGTGGATTAGCCTTCTGGCTGGCGTAAGGGCTGTCAGCGTAGACCTTCCGCTCCTGGCCGTGTAGCAATTGCGGCAGCGGATGCACGTTGGCCGGCGCGAGCACTACGCTGTGCACCAGGCCACGCTGGCTGTCCTCGTCGATGTATAGCTTCGCGCCGAAGTACCATTGCTTGTCTTTGCGCATCTGATGCATTTGGGGGGCGCACGAGTTCTGCTCATGCTTCCTCGAATATTGGCGCACCGATGATGGTGGCATCCACGACCGTGACGCTCCTGAGTTTCATGCCGTTCGTCACCCGGCCGACTTCGGCAATCAATTTCTCACCTCAGCTTGAGGGTTTCAAGAAGACGGCAAAATTTCAGCAGTGTGGTGACGTCCAGTACTGCCTCCCAGTCCAGATTCTCGCAAAGCGACGCAACCTGGCACTAACGTAAAGAGCGTCTTCACAAGCGAAATCGGCCAGGTTCAAGCAGTGCTGGATAAAATGAAGGCGCAGCATGCGCTCCCGGTCAATCGGCGGGCGGCCATTGCCGCACCTCGGATAATACGGCTCGACCAGTGCGCAAAGCTCAGCCCACACGGCGAAACTGCGTTCATCGCGAGAAACTCATCACGTCGCGTCCGTTTGTGATGCGTCTCGAAAGCCGCACCTTCATCGGCGGCCATCCACAGCGTCGGCGGCTTCAACCTGTTCTGTCCTCCGAATCCACCCCGATCTATAACGCTCGCAGTAGCTCTGCGGTCGACTTGATCAGCGTTGCGTGAAGTACGCATTCGTGCGCTGGGAGATGTTGCATATCCGACAACGTCGAATATGCGACACCGCGGTTGCCGCGACAACGGAGAATTAAGGCGGCGGTTATGTCGCAACGACCACTTAACTTCGCCGGACGCTTATCAACTCGATGCTCATTGTCCGCTTGTGTGCAGAGTGCGGGCCGTGCTGGACAAAACCATCAATGGGCCTTTACGGCCGAAGTCACTCATCGTCGTGGAACCTCGACAGCTGCGGGCTTACCACCTCAATGCAGTGTCGCGATAGGGCGCTGCGTTGCGGTAAGATTCGCCCCCGCATCTTGATGACCACATAAACGGCGATACCGAAGAAGATGCCGTTTCCGAGCGCCGCCACGGTGCTCAAACGCTGTCGTCACCCAGTGGATGCGGCCATGCTGTGCGCGCGGTGGTACAAGTCCTACTCGTTAAACTTGCGCAATTTTGGTTCCCCTTTCGCTCCGCCGCGACTCTCAGTTTTTCGCCGCGGCCGCCAAGAAAGAAACGCCGCGGATTGGGCATTGATCTTGCGTTCTCAAGGGGCGCCCGGTGGAGTGTGCACCGTGCCGGGAAAACGCATCGCCCATTCCAAAAGGAGGCGTCACGATGGCGTTACTGGAACGAGCCGCATGGTATGACATTGCACGTGCCACCAACTGGACCTCAAGATATGTGACGGAGTCAGAGCTCTTTCCCGATCTCATGTCTGGGGCGCAAGGCATTCCCATGGCGAGTTGGGAAACCTACGACGAGCCCTACAAGACGTCGTATCCCGAGTATGTGCGCATCCAGCGTGAGAAGGATGCTGGCGCATATTCAGTCAAGGAGGCACTTGAGCGTAGCCGCATGTTCGAGGACGCCGATCCGGGGTGGCTCTCCATTCTGAAGGCGCACTACGGTGCAATTGCGCTCGGCGAATATGCGGCGATGAGCGCCGAGGCCCGAATGGTACGTTTCGGCCGTGCGCCCGGCATGCGCAATATGGCCACCTTCGGCATGCTCGACGAGAATCGTCATGGTCAGTTGCAGCTCTACTTCCCTCACGACTACTGTCCCAAGGATCGCCAGTTCGATTGGGCCCACAAGGCGTATCACACCAACGCGTGGGGTGCGATTGCCGCGCGCAGCGCGTTCGATGACCTGTTCATGTCGCGCAGTGCGATCGAAATCGCGGTCATGCTAACCTTCGCGTTCGAAACGGGTTTTACCAACATGCAGTTTCTCGGCCTCGCGGCCAATGCCGCCGAAGCGGGCGACTACACTTTTGCAAGCCTGATTTCCAGCATTCAGACTGATGAGTCGCGCCATGCGCAAATCGGGGGTCCCGCCTTGCAGATCCTGATTGCCAACGGCCGTAAAGAGCAAGCTCAAAAGCTCGTTGATGTCGCGATCGCGCGCGCGTGGCGTCTGTTCTGCCTGCTCACGGGCTCCTCGATGGATTACGCCACGCCACTCGTGCATCGCAAGCAGTCGTTCAAGGAATTCATGCGGGAATGGATCGTAGGTCAGTTCGAACGCACTCTGATCGACCTCGGACTCGACCTGCCATGGTACTGGGAACAGATCATTCGCGAGTTCGACTACCAGCACCATGCGTATCAATTGGCAATCTGGTTCTGGCGGCCTACTGTGTGGTGGAATCCTGCTGCCGGCATAACACCTGAGTGCCGCGACTGGCTCGAAGAAAAATATCCCGGCTGGAACGACACGTTCGGCAAAGTGTGGGATGTCATAGTCGATAACCTGCTTACCGGCAAGCCTGAGCTCACCGTTTCCGAGACGCTGCCGATCATCTGCAACATGAGCCAGTTGCCTATCTGCGCGATCCCTGGCAATGGCTGGAATGTAAAGGACCATCCGCTCGACTACAACGGCCGCACGTATCACTTCAACTCGGAAATTGATCGCTGGGTGTTCCAGCAGGACCCCGCTCGCTACCGCAATCACCTCTCGCTCGTTGATCGCCTACTGGCTGGGAAGATCCAGCCACCCAACCTGACGGGTGCGCTGAAGTACATGGAACTCGCCCCGGGCGAAAGTGGCGATGACGCGCACCATTACGCGTGGGTGAAGGCGTACTGCAACAAGCTTTACGAAGAAAAGTCTGCATGAAGCCGCGATTCAATAGAGGGCGATATGGCTCTTGTCCCTGTGATTTCTAATTTTCAGTACGACTTTGTATTGCAGCTCGTAACCGTGGATACCGACAATTCCATGGACGAGATCGCCGCCGCAGCATCTCATCATTCGGTGGGCCGGCGAGTAGCGCCTCAACCCGAAAAGGTGATCCGCGTGCGCCGCCAAGGTAGCAAGCAGTTCTATCCGCGCAACGCGAAACTCGGCGAGACCGACATCAAGCCGATGGAAACGCTGGAATTCATCTTTTGCGATGATTGAGGGCGACATGAAGTTTCGGAAAGTTTGCACTCTCGATGACCTGTGGGAGGCGGAGATGACCGAGGTGGAAGTGGATGGCCACGTGATCGTGTTGGTACGTCCCGAAGGCGGCGAGCCGCGCGGCTTTCAGGGCATTTGTCCGCACCACGACATTCAGCTCGTTGAAGGAAAATTCGATGGCCGCGTGCTGACGTGCCGGGCTCATCAGTGGACCTTCGACGCAAATACGGGCAAAGGAATCAATCCGGGTGACTGCCGTCTCGCCGAATATGCCGTGAAGCTCCAAGGCGACGATGTTCTGATTGCCGTAGAAGGCGTTCATGCGCTCTTTGCCCATTCCTGAGTCCGCAGGGGAACACAACATGAACATTGACAAGACCGCCGAAGCTTACCGTAACAACCGCGTGGGTCCGGTGCTTCGCGCGAGCAGAATCACGGCCGGCGTCATCGAAGCCGCGCACGAGGACAACCCCGGCAAGGCGATCCGCGTGGACGACAAGCTCGCATATGTGCGCATCGACGCGGACGGCGAACTGATCCTATGCCGCTCGACGTTGGAGGGAGCGCTGGGTCGGCCGTTCAGGATGTCCGAACTCGAAGTCAATCTCAGCTCGTTCGCGGGCCGCATCGAGACGACCGACGAGTATGTGCGTTTTTACTACGAAAAGACGCTTTAAGGAAGGTCAGCCGGAGTCCTGGCATCGACGCCCGTTCAGCTCTCTTGGAAGCATCGCGAATTAGTTGGGTAGAAGTGTAATGTCGCAGTTCGCTCGATCTTTCAACCAAGCCTCCGAATCTCTCGACACGATGCGGCGTGGTACCTTGGTCGGAGCCGATTTGCGCTGATCGAGCCGCATTTATGCGCCAGGCAAAAACGGACGACCGCTTTTCCCGATCGCGACGATGCCGCAAATTCGGTTTATGGAGCATAAGGTTCGCTCTGTCGGACCCTGCAATGGAAGAGGCGCAGTATCGCGAGTTGCTGGGTCTCGATGGCGGCATGGTGCACTGAACCAGAGCGATTGTCTGGACGCTATGCACCATAAGATCGACCGGCTCAAGGCAAAGATCCGTGCCAAGATTGAACATCCCTTTCCCATCATCAAGCGACAGTTCGGCTATGCGAGGGCCCGCTATATGGGGTTGGTGAAAATGCCGTCCAGACCACGACGCGGTCTGCTCTTAGCGATTTATGGATGATGCGCAGAGCTTTGCGAAACACTGAAGATCTGCCCGTGCAGTTATATGTTTCACCGGCACGGCAACTGACGGGTGACTCTGCCGGGAAATCTCCACACAAGAATGTCGTCGCCGTTCAGACTGCGATGAGCGTGGAGGATCACCGCTCCGAAAGCGACCTCTGCAACCCTTCCTTAACTGGAGACAATCATGACGCAACCCGAAGTCCTCAAGCCACTGAAAACATGGAGCCATCTGGCGGCCCGGCGGCGCAAGCCAAGCGAGTACGAGATCGTCACGACCAATTTGCACTACACGACCGACAATCCCGATGCGCCGTTCGAGCTCGATCCGAACTTCGAAATGGCGCAATGGTTCAAGCGAAACCGCAATGCTTCCCCGCTTACTCGGCCCGACTGGAATGCGTTCCGCGATCCTGACGAGCTCGTCTACCGCACCTACAACATGCTCCAGGACGGGCAGGAAACGTATGCCTTCGGGCTGCTAGACCAGTTCTCCGCACGCGGTCACGACACCATGCTCGCACGCACCTGGGCGGGCACGCTCGCGCGCCACTACACGCCCTCCCGCTTCCTGTTCCATGCACTGCAAATGGGCTCGGCATATCTGACCCAGATGGCGCCCGCTTCCACGATCTCAAACTGCGCTGCTTACCAGACAGCGGACACTCTGCGCTGGCTCACTCACACGGCGTATCGCACCAAAGAGCTGTCGCAGACGTTCGGCGACCTCGGCTTCGGCACTGACGAGCGGTACTAGGGGTATTCGTACCTTTCGTGCAATTTCTGGCGCTTGCGTCCTCTGACGCCCCACACGACGGGGCTTTACTGGCAAGTCAGCGAGGCAGGACAAGAAGGAATTCAAGGCGCTGATTTATAACGATTTTTTCCGCAGGACCGCCAGAAATTGCACGAAAGGCACGAATACCCCTCTTCGGGCGCATCGCACGCGTCTCGATGCAGAAGGCCGCCTCGTTGGGCGGCCCTGGTATCCGAAACGATGTGGCCGCTCCGTCTTCGGCGCTCAGCCCGCCACGCCGGGATCGTGCCGCGCGTTCGAGGCCAGCGCCTCGTCGTCCTGCGCACTCACGGCGTTCCGCGGCGATCCCGGCAATGCTGCGATTTCCGTTCTGCCCAGCGCGATGACGCCCGCAGCCAGGATCAGGGCAGCCGTGAACACCGCGAACGTCCACACCGGATCAGGATTGATGGAAGCGACGATACCCACGATAACAGGCCCGAGTATGCCGCCAATCCGGTTCAACCCGACCGCGACGCCCATGCCGGTCCCGCGGATTTCCGTGCGGTAGCACATGGCCTGATAGTTGTTCATGATCGCCTGCGCACCGAAGATGAAAAAGCCCACGCAGGCGATCAGTACCATCGAGCCATCCTTGCCGAGCGTAACGGCAAGCGCCGCCATGAAGAACGCCGCGACGATATAGCCGACGATCATCGCGCGAATACGGCTATGCATGCGGTCGGCGAGCCAGCCCATGGAGATGCCACCGAACACCGAAGCGACCATGACCACCGTGCCATACCCAAACGCCGACGACACGCCACCGCCCTTGTTCACCACCATGGTCGGCAGCCAGCCGGTGAGACCGTGGATGCAAAAGAGGCTTAGCGCGCCCGCGACCCAGTGAACCAGCGTGTTGCGCCGGTACTCCGGCGAAAGCAGATCGCGCACCGAACCCGCTCGCGAAGCCGGCCGCATCGGCAGGATATGCCCTTCACGGTAGTCGGATTCGCGCTCGGGGCGGGCGGCTTTCAGCAGCGCGAGCACCTCGTCGTTACGGCCGCGCAGCGCGAGATACTGCGCCGATTCCGGCAGCCACTTCGTTGCGGCGGCCGCCACCAGCGCGGACAGCACACCGACGAAATAGAGCGATTGCCAACCGAGATGCGGCGTGAGCGTGAGCCCGGCGATACCCGCGAAAATACCGCCCGCCGAGAACCCGAACTGAAAGACCCATGTGGCGAAGGTGTTCGCGTTGCGGCGCGGCGCCCACTCGTTGATGCAGGTGAGCGCGAGCGGCGTGACCATGCCGAGCGCCGTGCCCATCAGGAGGCGCGCGAGCGCGAAGCTCGTCGCAGAGTGGACGACCGTGGCAAGCAGGCCGCTCGACAGCGTGAGCGTCCAGAGCGCGCCGAGCATCACCTTGCGCCGGCCGATACGATCCGCGATCAAGCCCTGGAGCACCGAGCCGATCGACAGCCCGACAATGCCGCTCGAGAGCATGATGCCGATCATTTCCGGCGACGGCTGCCACTGGTGTCGCACGAGGGGAATCACATAGGCGGCGTTGAACAGATCATAGCCGTCGAAAAACATGATGAACGCGACGAGTACGGCAAATCGCAGATGGAAGCCGCCGATGCGCGCCTGCGCTAGCTCCTCCCTGACATTGATCGGTGTTGCCAAGGTTGTCTCCGTATGGTTGGGTTACGTACCCGTGCCGCCTTTTCCTGGCGGTCTGATCGCGGGCTGAAAGAGCTTTTGAACAGGCCGTTGTTCACGGTCTGTTCGCGAGCGTTAGCCGTGCAGCGCGACGTCGAGCTTCGCAAGTGAGTCAGCGAGACCCGCCGCATCGCTTGCGACGCCGTACACGTAGTGGTCCGGACGCACGATCGCCGCTCGGCAGCCGTTGCGCTCGAACCAGGCGGCGAGCACGCCGTCGATCTCCGCGACCCTGCGCGTGTCGGGCAGCACCGCCGCATGGTGGACATCGCCGTCCGGGGCAAGCTCGACAATCTGCGCGCCGATGCGGGCCGCCGCCTGCTGCGCGTCGCTCGACAGCGGCTCGCCGCCCAGCGTCACGACGCGCCAGTTGCTGCCCGCGACGACGTCGAGCAACGCGGCATCGTCGGCGTGCTGCACGCGTGGTTGCGGGAACAACGTTCCGTTGGCCGCGTGCGTGGCATGCGAGAGCAACCCCGCGTCAAGCTTCGGCACGATGTCCTGGCGCGCGATCGTCTTCACTTCGCCGCCCGCTTCGCGCAGCAGCCGCGCATCGCGTTCGCGCGCGGCGGCCACATCGCGTTCGCAGATCAGCTTGCCGATCTCCTTGATACGCGTGGTGAGCTGGCGCACGTGCAGGCTGCGTTCGGCCTGGTAGCTGTCGAGCAGCTCGGACTGTGCGCTGCCCGCCATCACGGCGTCGAGCTTCCACACGAGGTTCACCACGTCGCGAATGCCCTGACACATGCCCTGGCCGATGAAAGGCGGCTGCTGGTGCGCGGCGTCGCCACCGATGAACACGCGTCCACGGCGCCATTGCTTCGCAACGAGTGCGTGGAACCGATAGCTTGCCGCGCGCCACAGTTCGCCGTCCTCGCGCGTGAGCCAGCGCGAGAGCAGCTTCCACACCTGCGCGTCGGCCTGCATTTCGCGCGGGTCTTCGCCGGGCATCAGCATGATTTCCCAGCGGCGATGCCCGCCCGGCCCGACGATATACGTGCAGGGTCGCGAAGGTTCGCAGTACTGGATCGCGACCTTCGGCAGCTTTTCCATGCCGCGCTCGTTCACGCGCACGTCCACCACGAGCCAGGGCTCGTCGAACACGAGGTCTTCGTACTCGATGCCCAGTTGCGTGCGCACCGTGCTCGATGCGCCGTCGCAGCCGATAAGGTAGTCGCAGGTCACGGTGCGCGTGGCGCCGGTGTCGTCCCTGAGATGAACCGTCACGTTCTGCGCGGTTTCCTCGAAGCTCACGAGTTCCGTGCCCAGCGCAATTTCAACGGATTCGTAAGCGCGTGCGTGCTCGCGCAGCGCGGCCTCCACGGGCGGCTGCGTGAACACCATCGTCGGCATGTAGCCGAGCGGCCAGGGCTGCCCCACCGTGTCGATACGCTTGATGAGCTGACCGTCCACGCCGTAGTATTCGGAAGGCGGGAACACGGCCACGTGCTCCGTTATGCGCTCGACAACACCGAGCCCCTGGAACACGCGCATGATTTCATGGTCGACGGCGATCGCACGGGGCTTGTCATAGACTTCGCGCGCGCGGTCCACGCACAGCACCTTGCGGCCGCGCTGGCCGAGCAGACCCGCTGCCACCGCGCCGGACGGCCCGAAGCCGACCACGACCACCTCGTAATGGTTGGTACGTTCCATCGTCATGCGCCCGCTTCGTTCTGCTCGTCCTGCACCGTGTTCTGCAGACGGCCCACGCGTTCGATGTCCACTTCCACACGGTCGCCGTGCTTGAGCCACACGGAAGGATCGCGCGCCCAGCCCACGCCGGCAGGCGTGCCCATCGCGACTACGTCGCCGGGTTCGAGCGTCATGCATTCGCTCAGCAGCTCGATGGTTTCCGCCACGCCCCAGATCATGTCGGTCGTGCTGGCCTGCTGCATGACCTGGCCGTTAAGGATGAGGCGCAGCTTGAGGCCTTCCGCGCCCGGCGGCAGGTCGTCGGCGGTCACAAGCCACGGCCCGAAGGCGCCCGTGCCGTCGAAGTTCTTGCCGATTGTCCATTGCGACGTGCGCTTCTGATAGTCGCGCACGGAAACGTCGTTGAAGCATGCATAGCCATACACGTAGTCGAGCGCATTCTCGCGCTTCACATGACGCACACGCTTGCCGATCACGATCATGAGTTCCGCTTCGTAGTCGAGCTTTTCCGAAATGCGCGGGCGGATCACCGGGTCTTCGTGTGCGATCAGCGAAGTTGCGCCACGGAAGAAGATGAGCGGATAAACCGGCTTGAGATTGCCGCCTTCCTTGGCGTGATCGTAGAAGTTGTGGCCGAGGCACACGATCTTGCCCGGTTCCGGCACCACGGGCGCGAGCTTGAGCGACGCATACGGCGCACGATGCTCGCCGCTTGCGATGGCGCGCTGGGCCGCGGCGTTCAGGTCGACGCCGGCCTTGAGCGCCGCGCGCAGATCGGCGGGGACCGAAGCGTCCGCCTTGTTGAGGTCGACGACGTCGTCGCCGTCGATAACGCCAAGGCGCGTCGTCTCGCCCGATCGGAAGGTAACCAGTTTCATGATATCTTGTCTTTTTGAGAAAAATTGATTCGTTATGCGATATTTATAAGGGATCAATGCGGTTCGGTTGTTGAAGTTTCCGGCGCACGAAAGAAGATGTTCTTTTGCGCAGCCTTCATCCGCTCCGAGGGGTTGCGTCCCACACCCCACTGGTCGATGCGTCCCGGCGGCCATTTCCAGTCGTCGGGGCCGCCCGTGCGATAGGTCTCGTCCACTTGCTGCACTTCGGCGGTGTATTCGATGACGAAATTGAACGGCCCCAGAAAGTAGGCGAACACATTGTTACCCGGACCGTGGCGGCCCACGCCCCACTCGATCGGATAGCCCGCGTCGTTCATGCGCCCGCCGCCGCGCATCACCGAATCGAGGTCCGGCATCACGAAGGCGATGTGATTGAGGCTGTTCTCCTGCGCGTCGGCCAGCGCAATGCTGTGGTGGTCGCTGCCGCAACGCATGAAGGCCATGATGCGCGTGCGGTCCGAAAGCCTGAAGCCCAACGCCTGCTCGAAGAAAGCCTGCGCCACCGCGACGTTCTCGCTGTTGAGCACGACGTGCGTGATCTTGATCGGGTGGTCCTTCACCGGCTCGGTGACCGCGTGGCTGCGCTCGCCTGCAATGAACCGCAGCGTCCGCCCCTGCGGGTCCAGCACTTCGAGCAGCGTGCCCGCACCCGGCATGGTCGTGGGGACCGGGCCGCTCAGCACCGTGCCGCCGTGCGCCTCGACCGCACGCGCGATCGTGTCGAGATGCGCGATTTCGGCCACATCGAATTCAATGGCGCGGACGTCCGCGTGCTCGCTCTGCGTGAGCGTGAGGATGTGATGCGCTGCGCCCGTGCCACGGAAATACACTTTCTCCGGGCGGCGCGTGAGTTCCTTCAGGTGCCACGTCTCTGCATAGAAACGCGCGGCGAGTTCGAGATCCGGCACACCGATCTCGATGCCTCTGAGGCCCGTTACGAGGCACTGCGTCATGTCATGCTCCATTCCTGATGCCCAGGAATTCCCGGGCGTTGCGATAGATGAGCCGTTCGGTTGCGGCCGCGTCGAGGCCGAGCGCTTCGACGCCGCCCACAGGGTCGCGCTCGCGGAACGCGAACGGGTAATCGGTGCCCAGCATGATGCGCGTGTCGCCGAAGGTATCGACGAGATGGCGCAGCGTGGCCGGGTCGAACACCAGCGAGTCGTACCAGAGGCGGCGGGCCTGCTCGTGCGCGCTTTGCTGCAGCGTCTCGCGCAGCGGTTCGAACACGCGGCTGGCTTTTTCGAGGCGCGGCAGCAGCGAAGCAAGCGTGCCGCCGCCATGGCTGAACGCAATGCGAAGATTCGGATGGTTGACGATCAGATTCGACGTAATGGCCGAAGCGGCGGCTAGGCCCACGTCGGTGGGAAACGCCAGCGCCTGCACGAGCTGCGCGGGACCCACGAGCCGTTCCTTGCCTGCGGGGCGCAGCGCATGCACGAATACGGCTGCACCGAGCGCCGCGGCTGCTTCGAAGAAGGCATCGAACTGCGCCGCGCCAATGATGTTGCTGCCGATCTCGACACCCGCGAAGCCCGGCGTGGCCATCAGGCGCTCGAGCTCGCGAATCGCCATATCCACGTCTTGCAGCGGCACGGCGCCAAGCCCGACCATGCGACCCGCGCTCGCGTCGGTCATCTGCGCGATTGTGTCGTTGAGGTATTGCAGCAGCGGCAGCGCGTCGGGCGCGTCCATCCAGTACGACAGCAATTCGGGCATCGGCGAGATCGCCTGGATCGCCACGCTCTGCGTGTCCATGTCGGCGAGACGCTTTTCCGTGTCCCAGCACAGGTCGGAGACCGTGCGATAGATCTTCTCGTCGATCACCACATGGCGATGGCAAGCGTGCGCCTCGCGCATGGAAGGCCAGTCGCCCGGCGCCTTCGCGCCCAGATAGCGCGGAAACTCCGCGGGCACGATATGCGCGTGAACATCGATGCCATGACACGCGCAGCGGTAGGTAGGTTGCATTGCGAGGAACCGCCTTACCGGTGCGAGAGGCCTGCGTTGCGCAGACCTTCGATGCAGATGGCCTCGTCCTCATCGCCGGTGCCACCACTCGCGCCAATCGCGCCAAGCACCTGGCCGGTTGTGGAAACGATCACGACCGCGCCGGTCTGCGGGATGAACTTGCCGCCCGCGGCCGGTGCGATGGCGCCAAAGAACACCGGGTTGGCACTGGCGCGCTCATGCAGCGTGCGAGAGGCGACGCCCATGCCGAACGCCGCGGCGGCCTTGCCGTGCGCGATCTCCACACGCAGTGCAGTGGCGCCGTCTTCGCGCGCCACGTACTTCACCTGTCCGGCTTCGTCGAGCACGACGACCGCCATCGGCTTGAAGCTCTCGCGGCGCGCCGCAGCGAGCGCCGTATCAACGGCGCGCTTCGCCTGATCCAGCGTCAATGATTCCAAGTGCCTCTCCAGTCAGGATTTGATCTGTTGGTGATCATAATATATACAAAACAACATAGTCTAACTTTTTGTGTATTTGTTGAGGGAAAACCCCGAATCGCGGCCAGACCGAAGTGTAGCCGCCCAAATCAGATATACTTCATCCCAGATTGAATCCTAATGAGGTGTGACTTGTCCCGCATCGTGGCTAACCCAGCTGCGCCCGCAGGCACGGGGGGCGCGAGCGTCGCGACCCTGGCAACGAACCTGTATGACCGCATCCGCGCCGATCTGCTCGACGGCAAGCTCGAACCGGGGCGCAAGCTCCAGATCGAGTTCCTTTGCGACCACTACCAGGCGGGCCAGACGCCCGTGCGCGAGGCGCTGAACCGGCTCACCTCCGACGGCCTCGTCGAGCGCCGCGACCAGCGCGGTTTCGCCGTGGCCGGCATCAGTGCAAGCGACCTGCGCGAAATCACCAAAACGCGCTGCTGGCTTGAAGAAGTCGCGCTGCGCGAAGCCTTCGCCACCCGTTCGACCGAATGGGAAGAGGACGTGGTGCTCGCCTATCATCGGCTCTCCAAAGTACCGCGCTCGCTCAGCGAGAGCGAATACAAGGAAAACCCCGAGTGGGAGCGCCGCCACCGCGAGTTCCACCGCGCGCTGATTGGCGGCTGCCAGTCGCGCTGGCTCATCAACTTCTGCGAGCAACTGGCCGACCAGCTTTACCGCTACCGCCAGCTCTCCGTGCGGCGCGTGTTTCCCAAGCGCCACGAAGGCGCCGAGCACAAGGAAATTCTCGACGCCGTCGTGGCGGGCGACGCGGCCCACGCCATCCAGCTTCTCACCTCGCATTACCAGCAGACGGCGGACATCATCCTCACCGACGCCGACCTGTTCCCGCCGTCCTCCCGCTAAGCCTTTCCCCCTCCAGTGCAGCCTGTCGCCCCCCACCGGGGCCCGGCTGCGCTCGTCCGTGCCGCCAACATACACAACCTGGTGTTTTCGATAGTTTTGTATATTTTTATTGACGACAGACTAGTCCGTACACAAAACTCCTGCTTTCAGAGAGTGCCGCATCCCGACGGCACCGTTCAGGAGACTTCATGAAGCCACTGCTCGCGCCGTCCTTTCCGCTTGCCGCGCGTGTCCCGCTTGTACCGATCGCTGCGCTTGCTGCCGCGCTCGCCGCGCCCGCAGCCTACGCGCAATCGTCCGTCACGCTCTACGGCATCATCGACACCGCCATCCAGGTCGCCCGCACGGGAGGCAACACCGTGGTGCGCGAGGCGTCGAGCTCCGTCGCCCCGAACCGTTGGGGCCTCTTCGGCAAGGAGGATCTCGGCGGCGGCTATAGCGCAGTCTTCAAGCTCGAAAACGGCTTCAATCTGAACTCGGGCGCGCTGGCGAGCAGCAACACGCTCTTCAACCGCGAGGCATGGATCGGCATTCGCGGGCCGTTCGGCCAGGTCCAGGCGGGCAACAACTACACGCCGCTGTTCCTCTCGTATGTGACCTACTCGATTGGCGAACTCAATGCGCTTGCCTGGGGTAACGCCACCAACAACTACGTGTTCGTGCCTGTGGCCCGCACCGCGAATTCGATCCGCTACACCTCGAACGAACTCGCGGGCTTCACGCTGCGCGCGCTGTATGCGCGCGGCGCAAACGGAACGAGTGGTGTGCCGGCGTCACTTGGCGACACGCTTTCCGCAGGCGTGAACTTCAAGGCGGGCCAGTTCTCCGTCGACGTCGACTATCTGCAGCAGCGCTTTGCCAACACGGCGACGCTCACCGCCACGACACCGGTCGGCACGGGACGCTACTACCTGATCGGCGCCTCGTACGACTTCGGCATCGTGAAGACCGCGGCGCTCTATCAGATGCATCGCAACGCGACCGGCGTGAGCACGTCGATCTCGAGCGCCTACGCCACGCCCAACCACGACTTTTACGAAGTGAACGCGCTCATTCGCCATCTCGGCAATGGTTCGCTGCTTGCCAGCTTCGGCCAGTACTTCCTGAAGTCGGGCGGCGACGGTCATGCCACGTCGTGGGCCTTGCGCTACGACTACCCACTTTCGAAGCGCACGGGCCTCTATGCCGGCGTAGCGGGCGTGCACAATCACGGCACGACCGCGTTCACCGTGACGGACGCCGCGGGCCCCGGCATTGCCGTTGCCGCGGGCAAGAACATCACGACCGGAATTCTCGGCATCGTCCACGCGTTCTAGCCTGGAACGCCGACGATGGTGATGAAGAACGTCCGCATTCCCGCCGCTGAGCCTCGTCGTCGGCGCGGGTCTCGCCATGTCGCTGGCGATCGCCGCGACTGGCGCGGCCTGCGCCTACTTCTGCTCGGCACTGGCGCTAGACGCGTTGATCGCGGCACGAGAGCCGCGCGCCGGCGCACTCGTTGCGGCGCTTGCCAGCATGCAGCGACTCGAACACATCGCTTTGGTTTGTATCGGTATCCTGACGATAGGCAGCGTAATGGTGGCGTTCGCAGGAAGGCGGTGGCTGACCAGCAAAGTCGTTCATCCGCTCGACGGCGCCATGCGCGCGGTCAATGCCATCGCGCTGGGTGAGTTGCGCGAGACGATCGTCATCGACGACGCGACCCAGGCGCGCAAGCTCTTCGCGGCGCTCGCACAGATGCAGCAAGGACTCGTCAAGACGTTATCGCTCGTCACGCACGAGGCCGTCGCGGTCGATGCCTGCGCAACGCATCTCTCCAGCCAGAACCTGCGTCTTTCGAGTGGCACGGAGTCGCAGGCGGCGGCCATCGAGCAGACCGCGGCAACGACCCAACAGATCAGCGAAGGCGTACAGCGCAGCGCACAGGTGGCGGCCCAGACCAACCGACTGGCCGAAAACGCGTCGCAGCTCGCGAATGCGAGCCGCACGCGCGTGCGCGCGGTGATCGACGCGATGGACTCCATCGCGAACGACTCCCGGCAGATCAGCGCCGTGGTGTCAGTCGTCAACGATCTCGCATTCCAAACCAACATCCTCGCGCTCAATGCGGCGGTTGAAGCTGCGCGCACCGGCCATCAGGGCAAAGGCTTCGCGGTGGTTGCCTCCGAAGTCCGCGGCCTCGCTCAGCGCAGTGCCAGCGCGGCATGCGAAATCGAAGGGTTGATTGCCAGCGCGCGAGCGACGATCGAGCACGGCGCGCAGCTGTGTGCCGACGTGGGCGCAGCCATGGACGAAGTCGTCGCGGCCGCCCACGAAGTGGTGGAACTCAGTGACGACATGAGCCGTTCCGCGAGCGAACAAAGCCATGGAGTACGGGAACTGAACGATGCCATCAAGGAGATCGACTCTGTCACTCAACAAAACGCGCAGATGGTGCAGCATCTCGTTGAAACGACCGATGATCTCAATGGGCACGCACGCTCGCTTGCAAACGCAGTCGGCGCGTGGAGGCTCGACGTCAGCTAACCAGAATTGCTCAATGCCTCAATTAGGTACAGCCGACGGATCGGGCTTCGCTCGCGGTGAACGAAAGCTCTATCGAGCTTCTGCTTCGCAATTGCCGCGATGACGAGGACTCCATCGAAGAATTGGAAATGCTGTTTGTTCAGATTGCCCAAAGGACTCGGAGCCTCAAAAGGCGTGCCGTGCGGCGTGGCCGTGGCCGACTAAAACGCGCGACCGCGCGACATCCCCGCGTATTCAGCATCAACCCGCGTTGCAGTAGCAATTTGATCGACAGCATCGCTCCCGCGTGCCACGAGACCCAAAACTTCGTGCCGTTGACGCGCGCTGACCGGTAGCCGGGGCAGCCTCCACAGTCAACCTTTCAGCCTGCCTTCGAGAGCAGCACCCCCCGTTACTATCTTCCCGCCTCGATAATCGAGGCTTTGGCCAGCCAGGCCCGGCATGATTCTCGCCCCCAGTCGCAGTCATGATCCGGGGGGTGTTGTCACCGGGTCTGGTGGGTGGCTGGTGATCGCTAATAGGGGCTCGGCTGGGATATTCCAAGGCCGTCCGTAACGTGGATGCCGAGACTTGCCACCGTTGTTGCAGGCCAATCCGTTCAATCTGCACAAACTTCGATGCAAGAAACACAACAACATGACGCCGTCGATGTCTTCATTGGTGTCGACGTCGGTAAAGGCCAGCATCACGCAGTAGCACTGGGTCGGAATGGCAAGCGCCTGTACAACAAGGCGCTCCCCAACGACGAGACCAAACTGCGCGCCCTCAACGCCGAACTCAAGGTACATGGCCGCCTTCTCTTCGTTGTCGACCAGCCCTCCACCATTGGCGCATTACCGGTGGCCGTCGCGCGCGATGAAGGCGTTCTGGTTGCCTATCTGCCCGGACTCGCGATGCGCCGCATTGCCGACCTGCATGCCGGTGAAGCCAAGACAGACGCCCGCGACGCCGCAATCATCGCCGAGGCCGCCCGCTCGATGCCGCATACACTGCGCTCGCTTCGGTTAGCTGATGAGCCGCTCGCCGAGCTGACCATGCTCTGCGGCTTCGACGACGATCTCGCCGCTCAAATTACACAAACCAGCAACCGCATTCGCGGCCTGCTCACCCAGATTCATCCCGCACTTGAGCGCGTTCTCGGACCGCGCCTCGACCATCCCGCCGTGCTTGATCTACTCGAGCGCTATCCGTCTCCAGCCGCACTTGCAGCGATCAGCGAGAAGACACTCGCCAACCGCCTGACCAAACTCGCGCCGCGCATGGGCAAAGGATTGGCCGCCGAAATCGTTCAAGCGCTGCGCGAACAGGCCGTGATCGTGCCCGGCACGCAAGCCGCCACCATCGTCATGCCGCGCCTGGCTCAGCAACTTGCCGCCTTACGCAAGCAGCGCGACGAAATCGCCACCGAAGTGGAACGGCTGGTGCTTGCTCACCCTCTTTGGCCGGTCCTGACCAGCATGCCGGGAGTCGGCGTCAGGACCGCCGCTAGACTCCTCACCGAAGTCGCGCACAAAGCATTCGCTTCGGCAGGTCACCTAGCGGCCTACGCTGGCCTCGCACCAGTTACTCGGCGCTCGGGCTCATCTATCCGTGGCGAGCATCCGTCCAGGCGCGGCAACAAGGTACTCAAACGCGCCTTGTTTCTATCGGCCTTCGCAGCCTTGAGAGACCCCATCTCACGGGCTTACTACGCACGCAAGGTCCAGCAGGGCAAGCGACATAACCAGGCGCTCATCGCACTGGCACGGCGACGCTGCGACGTCCTGTTTGCCATGCTGCGAGACGGCACCTTTTACGAACCCAAGTCAGCCCCTAACGGCTTGACGAACCACATAGGGGCACCCCCTGCCGCAGGTCACGGCCGCCTATAAGGCCGCCATTGTCGCGGTTTCGAATGCCTGCGGTTGCCCCCCTTTCTCTAGCCTCCAACGAACGAGTGCGGCCAATGCAACGCTGCCTTGCCCTTCTGGGCCCCGAGGCTTAAGCACAGCGGAGTCCCTCGGATACCGGGGTAAACGATGTAGCCCGGACAACCCATGAATTATTGACATGGATCTCAATTATGCTAGATTTCTGCTACATAATTGATTCCATCTCAAATAAGCCAAAGTGGCAGCGCGAGTAGATGGCACTCAAGACAACAACAATTCGTACAACTACTTATGTGGAGATGCAGCATGCTTCGGAGACACGCAGCGCTTTGTTCCTTTACTGCCATTCTTGCCGCGCCGGCATACGCGCAGAGTTCGGTGACGCTCTATGGAATTGTCGACATCGGCTTGACGTATACGAATAGTGCACAGACGCGTGTCGTAGGCGGAAAGCCGATCGGTGGCTCACAGTTCGCCTTGACAGACGCTCACGCGACCGGACTTAGCGGCAGCCGTTGGGGCCTGCGCGGCTCAGAGGACCTCGGTGGCGGGCTGAGTACGATATTCGTTCTGGAAAACGGCTTCCTTGCCAATAGCGGCGCGCTGGCTCAAGGCGGCGCTGAATTCGGCCGCCAGGCTTATATCGGCCTGTCCAATCCGCTAGGCAGAGTCACGCTAGGCCGCCAATACGATTCGCTCATCGATTTCGTGCAGCCATTTTCCGCGTCGGGATCGTGGGCCGGTTACATGGGCGCCCACCCGGACGATCTCGATAACCTGACCAACACGAACCGGATCAACAACGCTGTCAAGATCACCACGGCCAAATTCGGCGGCTTCAGCGCTGGAGCACTGTACAGCCTCGGCGGCGTCGCGGGTAACGTTACGCAAAACCAGATCTGGTCTCTCGGCGCAGGCTACACTGGCGGATCTTTTTCATTCGGCGCAGGCTACCTGAACGCGCGCGACCCGAATGTCTCGTTCTACGGAAATACCCCGAACAAGGGGACGGCAACGGCAAACAACATCGGTTCGGCCGGCAGCGCCACGAGCGCGCAGTCGTACCCGGTCTACGCGGGCTATGCGTCGGCGAAGACGCTCGAAATCATCGGTGCTGGCGCCTCGTACACGCTTGGCGGCGCTGCGTTTTCGTTTGTCGCAACCAACACGCGCTTCGACCATCTTGGCTCGTCGTCGGGCCCCAATCCACTCGGCTACAGTGGCAACGCCGTGTTCACCAGTTTTGACTTCAACGTACGATACAACGTGACGCCATACCTGCAACTTGGAAGCGGCATCGACTACACGCACCGGAACTCGGTAAAGGGCGACGACGGCGCCAAATACCTGCAACTTGATCTCGCAGCCGATTATTTTCTGTCCAAGCGCACGGATCTTTACCTCCTGACGGCGCTGCAGCGCGCGATGGGAACAGACTCTCTCGGTCAGTCCGCCGTCGCATCGATAGCCGGTTTCAGCCCATCCACAACCGACAAGCAGATTGGCGTGCGCATCGGCATTCGCCACAAGTTCTAACGTTTCAGGCCGCGCTCGCTCCTCGATTCCTGCGGGGCGCGCGCGACGTCTGCTGCTTCACGCCCGCGGGTGCAGCCGCGCCCTGCACCTGCCAGCTCACAAAGCCATCGAGCAACAACTTCAAACCCTCATCAAAAGCCTGCTCTGCGCTCAACTGGGAGAAAGCCACACCGACAATTTTCGCGGCGGGATAGCGATCGCCGGAAACTTCGTCGAACTTGCCGCGAAGGTAGCCCGAGTGTTCTGCCGGCGACTGGCGGCCCGCAGCAGAAATGCTCGACGACAGCAGGTACTGCGCAAGCAGGTGGTACGCGAGCGCTGCGCGATCGGCCGCAAAGCCGCCCTGTAGAAATGCCGAGGTGATGTGATTGAAGAGCGCCATCCCGTAGTCGATTTCGCCCGGCGCCACAGACTGGAAGAGTCGGAAACGGTTGTGTGAGGCGACATAGAGGCTCACGCCGGGCATTTCCCGCGCCAGCGAGAATGACGTGCGCGCAATGATCTCGACGTCAGGCCGCCAGTCTCCCGTCAGGGCCGGCAACGCCTCGAGACGCCGCCGGTAATAGCCGTTCAAAACCCCGGAGATGAGGTCATCGCGGCTGCCGAGGTAGTAGTGGATAAGCCCCGGTGCGACACCGAATTCCTTGGCCAGTTGCACCATCGAAATCTGGTCGAGCGGCATCGTCTTCGCCATTTCACTCGCACGATCGATGATGACGTTGCGCGACAGCATGGATTCTGCACCAATGGGTGCGGCAGCTTTCGGCGGCCGACCGCGCCTGCGCGGCGGCGCTTCCGCAGGGGTTTCCAGCTTCCTGATGGTACGTGCAGTCATTGATGGCAGTCGTCGCTCGGGTAAGTACCCAGAGTGTACCTTCAAATTTTAATTGACACTATCTCAATTAATTCTTAACCTGATTTATATCAAGCTCAATTCCCCTTGGAGGAGACGTGAATCAGGTAGAAAAAGCGGTCGTGACTGCAGGCCTGCGCGGCGCTAACTGGGACCCGGCGCTGATGCGCCGCCCCTACAAGGTGGTGCCTTACGCACTCCAAACCGCCGACGGCCAGAAAACGCTCGGCTTTCTTTTCACGGCAACAGGCAATGAAAAGACGGTCGTGTCGATCATGCACCCGCGTGAGATGTCCGTGACCCACTATCTCGTGCCCGCGGTCCTCGACGCCGGCTGCGCATGCTGGGTACAGGGTCCGCGCTCGATCGGCAATGATCTACGGCTCGAACATGAGATCGCCCTGCTCGATGTAGCAGCCGGCATGCAGCATCTGCGCGCCCTCGGTTATCGCGATGTCGTGCTGCTCGGCAACTCGGGCGGTGGCGCGCTGTATGCGTTCTATAACCAGCAGTCGCATCTCTTGTCCGCCGAGCGTTTGGTGCGCACACCAGCGGGGCGGCCCACAGGGCTCGCCGACGTTGAGCTGCCGCGCGCGGACGGCTTCATTCTGGTCTCACCGCATCCGGGACAAGGTGCGATTCTGCTGAACAGTCTCGATCCAAGCGTCGTCGATGAAAGCGACCCGATGTCCGTCGATCCCGCGCTCGATCCGTTTTCACCCGACAACGGCTACGACCCCGTGACGCGCACTGCGCACTACGCAACCGCGTTCATCGAACATTACCGGGCGGCGCAGTCGCAGCGCGCACAGCGTCTGGACGAGAAAGCGCGCGGACTGATCGAACGAAAGCTGGACGCGCGCCGCCGTCTGAAGGGCGAGGTGCCCTCGTTCGCCGATCGCCGGGTCGCTGCGCATGCGCCGATCTTCCAGGTCTGGCGCACGGACGCCGACCTGCGCGCATGGGATACATCCCTTGATCCATCCGATCGCAAGCCGGGCTCGCTGTGGGGCAACGATCCGTTCACGTCGAACTGGGGCAGCGTTGCTTTCGGGCGCGTCGTCACGCCGGAATCGTGGCTTTCGACGTGGTCGGGACTCTCATCGCAGGCATCGTTCGAGAAATGTGCCGGATCGATCGTCGCCCCCACGCTGCTGCTCGAATACACGGGAGACCAATGTGCGTTCCCGCGGGATTTCGAGGCCATCTTCAATGGCCTTGGCGCCGCCGACAAAACCCGCATTCGCGTGCGAGGCAACCATCACGGCATGGCGATGCAACGCGACGAGCCGTCGGGACGAGAGATTGCCGGCCGCCACATCGTCGAATGGCTGAACGCGCGATTCGGCGCAGACTGATTACTGTAATTGGCATCATGATGGAGACAACGTTGGAACAACAGACAATACGGCCCCGTGTCGCACTGCCAGGCGTGCGATACCCTGACGAGGCGAGGCTGCGAACGTACCTCGAAGCCGGCGTGCTCGGCACGCAGTCGCTGACTTCGGCGCTGCGCGAGGCGTTCGCGCAACATGCCGCGAAGCTCGCGATCGTCGGCCCCGAGGCCGAATACACCTACGCGCAGCTCGACGACCTCACCGACCGTTTCGGGGCGGCCCTGCTCAGGCTCGGTGCGCAGCCGCTCGATCGCGTGATCCTGCAGTGCGGCAACTGCAACGAACTGCTCATCGCATTCATCGGCTGCCTGAAGGCGTCGCTGATTCCACTGTGTGCACTGCAGGCCTTCCGCAAACACGAGATCACGTACCTGGGCAACCTCAGCGAAGCGACCGTCCATGTGGTCCAGGGAGACGATCCGAAGTTCGACGACGTCGCCTTCGCTGCGGAGATGCGCGCCCATGTGCCCTCCCTGACGATCGCGATCCAGGCGCGCGGCGCGCGGCGCGGCGAAGCCGTCACGCTATGGTCGCTCATCGAAGGCACGCCTGCGGATGAAGCGCGCGATCTGCTGGCGCGCGTCGAGGACGATCCTTTCCAGGCCGCCGTATTCCAGCTTTCCGGCGGCACGACGGGCGTGCCGAAGATCATTCCCCGCTTTCATAACGAGTATCTGTACAACATGCAGGCTGTCGCGGCATGGAACGGCTACACGGGCGACGACGTGCTCTTCATGCCCACGCCGTTCATGCACAACATGAACATGGTCTGCTTCTTCGGGCCGATCCTGCTCGTGGGCGGACGCGTCACCGTCTGCCCCGACATCTCCGCACAAACGCTCTCAACCACGATTGAGCACTACGACCCGACCTGGTACGGCCTCGCGGGCCCGATCCTTTCACGCGTGGCCGACCAGATGAGGCGTGCCGCGCCCGAAACCAAGGCGCGCCGCAAGCTGATCGGCCCGAAGAACGCGCCGCGCCTGCGCGAAATGCTCGGCTCGCCCTGTTATCACATCTTCGGTATGACCGAGGGCGTGATCATGTTCACGCAGGCAGGCGATCCAGCTTACGCGCTCGACGAATCCGTCGGTCGTCCGGTGTCCGCGTGGGACGAGGTGAAGATCGTCGAAATCGGCGGCGAAAAGGAAGTTCCCGACGGCGAAACGGGCGAAGCGATCTTTCGCGGACCGTACACGATCCGCGGCTACTACAAGTCGGAAAAGGAAGACGTGCATCGCTTCACCGCCGACGGCTTCTATCGCTCAGGCGACCTCATGGTGGCCGAGGTGATCGACGGAAAGCGTTACTACTTTTTCCGGGGTCGCACGAAGGACGTCGTCGATCGCGGCGGCGAAAAGATCAACGCGGAAGAACTCGAGAACGTCATCAATCGCTGTCCGAACGTGCATGCGTCGGCAGTCGTGGGTATGCCCGATCCGGTTTACGGCGAGAGAGTCTGCGCGTTCGTTGTGCCCGGCCCGGCGGCCACGACGCTCACGCTCGGCGAACTTACGGCCTTTCTCGAAGCGGAAGGACTCGCAAAATTCAAATGGCCCGAACGACTCGAATTGATTGACGAATTTCCTGTCACCGCGTCCGGCAAGCGCAGCAAGGTGTTGTTGCGCCAGCAATTGATCGAGCGTCTCCAGCATGAGGGCGCTGCATCCACCTCCAATCGAGCATAAGTCATGAATCAGCCCATCCACTCGTCCCTGCTCACGCTCCCCGTGTTACGCGGCGTGCATCACACAGCGCGCCCCACCTGGAAGCTCGAGGAAACCGTGCATTTCTATCGCGACCTGCTCGGCCTCCCGCTCGTACATGCGATCTCCGCGCGCGGCTGGGGACCGGCCGATCACGCCGACTTCCTGCACTTCTTCTTCGACAGCGGCAACGGCAGCACGATTGCGTTCTTCTACTACATCGGCACCGAGCGCCCTGAACGGCTCGCGCCGAGCGATCACTACCAGGTGCGAGCAACGCATACCGCGTGGCAGGTCGCCGACGCGGTCGAGCTGGCCGCATGGCGCGCGCGTGTCGAGCAGGCCGGCATCGAGCTGCGCTATCAGGTACGCCACGAAGTGATTGAGTCGATCTATTTCAACGATCCGAACGGTTACCCGATCGAAATCACCTACCAGACACGCCCGTTCGACACGATCGACGCCGCGGACGCCACGCGCACCATCGAGGCGGCCATCGACCTGGAGCAGCGCGGCGCCGCCGGCGAACCGTTTGCCTCGATCGAGCCGGTATGGCAGCGCAAGGCAAGCCGCCTGCAGCTTCCCGGTGATGCCGGCGTCGCTTCGGTGTTCGTACTCGACGTCCCCGAATTCCGGCCGCTCGTCGACGCCGCGCGCGAATCGGGTACTTACCGCACCGCGGCGACCGGTGACGGCTATATCCGGATCGACGGCAATCCCGGCATCACGTTCACCCGCAAGGCGCTCGGCTTCAAGCCTGCGGTATGGTATGGCGCGCTCACAGGGGGCCTCGCGGGCCGCATCGAGCAGTTCGATACCGACCAACTCGTGATCAGCCCGGTGGTGCAGCCATGAAAGTCGATATCGTAGGCGGCGGCCCGTCCGGCCTCTTTCTCGCCATCCTGCTCGCGCAGAACGCACCCGGCGTCGACATTGAGGTGTTCGAACAGAACGCACCCGACGCGACGTTCGGCTTCGGGGTCGTGCTCGCCGACACTGGACTCGCGCGCCTGAGCGACGCCGCCCCCGAGGTCTGCGGCGATCTGGTGAGGGCGATGAAGTTCAGCACGCAGCAAACGATCGTCAGCGCCGAGACGCCAATCACGGTGCAACGTCCGGGCCAGGGGGGCGGCGCGATCGCGCGGCTGCGGCTGCTCTCGATCCTGCAGGCGCACGCCAGGCGCCTTGGCATCCGCGTGACGTGGTCCTCACGCGTGCTCAATGTCGAGACGCTCGACGGTGACATCGTCGTTGGCGCCGACGGCATCAATTCGCTCGTGCGTGCGAGCGACGAAGCGGGCTTCGGCACGACCCGGCGCGATCTGAGCAACCACTTCGCATGGTTCGGCGTGCAAAAGGCGTTTGCGTGTCCCGCGCTGGTGTTCCGACGGTACGAAGGCGGCTATTTCGTCGCGCATTACTACCCGTACTCCGACGGCATGAGCACGTTCGTGGCCGAATGCGACGACCGCACGTGGCGCGATTTTGGCCTCGAACACACCAGCGCCGACGAACGCCGCGCGCTGTTCGAACGCGTCTTCGCACCCGAGCTTGCAGGCCACGGCCTCGTCTCGAACAACTCGATCTGGCGGCAATTCCCGGTCATCCGCAACGCGAACTGGCTCAGCGGCAATCGTGTGCTGATTGGCGATGCACTGGCCAGTGCGCACTTTTCGATCGGTTCAGGCACGCGCATCGCGATGGAAGACTCGATCGCACTCGCACAGTCCATCGCGGCACACGCGGACGACGCAGGGGCCGCGCTGCGCGCGTACACCGGGTTGCGTCGTGAAGCGAAGGATCGCCTGATCAGCGCCTCTGAGGCCTCGTATGAATGGTACGAGCAGGTCCGCGAATGGATGGATACGTACACGCCACATGAGTTCGTCTACCAGTTCATGACGCGCACTGGCCGTGTCGACGCCGCCCGTCTGCGCGAGCAGTATCCCGCGCTCATGCGTGAACTCGCGAGCGCGGGCGCGGTCCCGGCCGGCGAGGCCATGCCATGACGCAAAGCTACGAGTACGTGCTGAGCGACGCGCCGTTCGTCGTTCGGCGCACCGTGCGCTGGGGCGACTGCGATCCGGCAGGCGTCGTCTACACGGGGCGCTTCCCGGACTTTCTGCTCGGCGCTCTCGCGCTCTTCAAGGACCACATCGCGGGCGGATCGGGCGAATCGCTCGGCCAGCCTTACGGCGTAGATCTGCCCTGTCGCGGAATGACTTTCGACTTCGCGGGCACGCTCTGGCCCAACGACATCGTCGATCTCGAATGCTACGTGGGCGAGATCCGCACGCGCAGCTTCGACTTCCACTGCGAAGGCAGACGTCCGGGCGGCGAGCCGGTCTTCAATGCGCGCTTCTCGCCGATTTGCGTGCACGCCCACGTGCGCGAGAGCACGGACATTCCCGCGCCGCTACGCGCGACCCTGGCGCGCCACGCCCGCGCCGTCACAACAAGGTGAACAGGACATGAATTACCGCATCGGGCAGATCGTGCCCAGCTCGAACATCACGATGGAAAAGGAAATTCCGGCGATGTTCGCGTCGTACATGAACGACCATCCCGAACACACCTTCACGTTCCATTCGAGCCGTGTGCGCATGCACAAGGTGGTCGCCGAGGAGCTCGAACGCATGAACCGCGACATGGGCCGCTGCGCCGTCGAGCTTGCCGATGCGCGCGTGGACGTGCTGAGCACGGCTTGCCTCGTCGCAATCATGTGCATGGGGCATGGCTACCATCGCACGGCTGCGCAAGCGCTACGCGAAGCCATCGACGCAAACGCCGCGCGGCCCGAAGTGATGACCTCGGCTGGCGCGCTCGTCGACGAACTCAAGAGCTTCGGTGCGAAACGCGTTGCGCTGATGGCGCCATACAGCGATGCACTTACGCGGCGTGTCGTCGATTACATCGAGGCGGAAGGTATCGAGGTTCAGGACGCGATCAACTTCTCGATCGAGGACAACCTCGACGTGGGCGCGCGCGACCCGCTCATGCTCCTCCACGATGTGAAGCGCCTCAATACGCACGGCGTGGACACGGTCGTGCTTTCCGCCTGTGTGCAGATGCCGTCGCTGCCGGCACTGCACCTCGCGCAACGTCAACTCGGTGTGCCAGTCACGTCCACTGCCGCTTGCACTGTACGGCAGATGCTCAAGCTGCTCGGGCTCGAGCCCCAACTGAAAGGCGCTGGTGCTTACCTCGGCGACTGTCAAGGCCTCGACTGACTTTCACAGTTTCGATTTACCCAGCATTTTCCCAATGTCTGCGGAACCGGCCAGAGAGCCGCGCGCCGCCAACCATATCCAGAGCCATGAGGAGACACCTATGAGCGCAGCGCCAGTAGAGTCGGCACATTCCGGTGAGCCCGGGAAGTTACAACTCACCGCTATCGTTGCAGGGGCAGCGATCGGCATGGCTATAGGCTATGCGCCCGCGTTCAATGCAACCGCTGGTGTATTCGCACCCGCAATTCTGCGCGAATTCCATTGGACCCGGGAACAGGCGGCCATATCGTATGCAGCTTCGATGGCCGGGCTGGCGGCAGCGAGCCCGTTCGTCGGCATGTTGATGGATCGCTTCGGTGTAAAGCGCGTGATTCTTGTGTCCGCGATTGTGTTCAGTCTCGCCGTCGCGTGTATGGGCCTGCAGAGCGGAGCCATCGCCGCCTGGATTGCGCTTTCGCTGGTAATCGGCGTTTCGGGCGCAGCGACATCGGTTCTAGGCTATCTCGCGATCCTTCCACAATGGTTCGACAGGCGGCTCGGCCTGGCAACTGGTTGTGCAATGGTCGGACTCGGCGTGGGGGCCGCAGCCGCGCCAACGGTAACGCAGCACCTCATCGCTGCGTTCCATTGGCGCCACGCATACCAGATCATTGCGTGTGTGTCTCTCGCGGGCTCCCTTCTCGCATGCGCATTGATCAAGGATCGAAAGAACACGCCTCGGACACCCCGGCACGAGCGCTTCCCAGACGGCACCGTCGCGGATCCTCGATTCTCAGCTCTTAAGCTCGGGACCATCGTCGCTGTAGCCTTTCTGGCATCAAGCGCCACACTCTCGCTCAATCCGCATTTGCCCGCACTGCTGACGGATCGAGGCCTGTCCTCCGGGTCAGCAGCTTATAGCGCTTCGCTCATCGGCGTGGGGATTCTCGTCGGACGGCTGCTTTCCGGCGTCCTCATCGATCATCTGCATGCACCATTTGTCGGAGCAGGATTCTTTCTCGCAGGCGCCGCGGGGTACCTGCTGCTCATGAACGCTGCATCGCTGAATTCCGCGCTATTCGCATGCGCTTGCATCGGCCTCGCGATAGGAGCCGAAGGCGATCTACTTTCCTATCTCGTTCGCGCCTATCTGGGACTGCGCCGCTTCGGCCTGCACTATGGGATTGCGTTCGCGGGCTATGCCTTCGGCGCTGTAGTTGGACCGCTCGTCGCCGGTCGCTATTTCGACCTGAATGGTAACTACGAGTTACCGCTGCGGCTTGCCCCGATGGTGCTCATCGTTGCCAGCGCGCTGCTTCTCTCACTCGGCAAATATCGCGCGCTGCAAAGCGGCCAGCCCGATGGTCAGCTTGTGAGGGCTGACAGTTGAAAGCAACGCGGCGCAAGGTGCCGTGACCGGTTGTGGTCGACCACGGAAGCAATCGGGAACAATGGGGGCGTGCGTACATCGCGCGTGCTCACCTTCCTGTTACCTCAAGGCCAATCGCGGAAACAACCGCTCCGCGTTACCGCGATAGCATTGAGCTTCCCGCGTGCTGATCACCCACACTCGGGCATCCCACCGTCGGCCACACATTCCCGCTCCTCACTCATGCGTATTTTTCTTCACGGCTTCCATGAAGGGGAGTCTATTACTCAGTTCTCCCTTGAGTGTGCGACAACCGATACGCCAGCAATTGCGCATTGCGCGACTTTCACTGGAGGCAGAAGTGCCACGACCTGCACTCTCGCGTAGGGGAGATCGTCTGCCAACCCGGCTATCGGATTTTGACGTGAAGCGCACTTCTTGTTTGACTCACCGCGCCATCGCGGCACGCGACGAGCGCTTTCAGCGTGTCCACGTGGCAAGCAATGTGATCCAGATGGTCGTTCGGCGGGCGTGTGGGCCCGCCCTCGATCATGTCGGCACTCTGCCGCGCGAGTTAGACCGCCATTTCGGCCGGTGGTCCGTTCTGCCAATCCCGAAGACCGCTTCCCTTCGCATGCCTTATCGATGCCAAGAGCGATGTATGAGCATTGGTTCTGGACCAGCGCACAATTACGACCTGCCCGCGAACGTCCAGAACCATTTTGCGTAGGGTACATGCAATGCGACGACGAGCAGACCCTCAATCGCACCGGCACTTCCCACCTTAAAACCCAGCGCCCAACTAGAACCGGTACCCGACCGAAACGAAACTCACAATCGGATCAATCTTTAGCTTGGTTGAACTTGTAACGGTTCCAAGCGAAGACCGTGTTGTAAGCGTTGCTCTCGTTGACAGCCAGGCATACGAAACGGAAACACCGACCGACCAATGTGAGTTGACGTTGTATGTCAATCCCGCGTTGACAATCGGTGCAAGTGAACTGCTGAGTGATACGGACGTCGGACCCTCCAGCTTCGCGCCGAGTGTTGGTGAAGCAAGAAATTGACCAGTGGCGATCGGACTGTTCAACTCGATGTTTTTGAACCAGACGTAGGTGACGCCCGCGCCGACGTAAGGACGCAGGCGTGCCGTCGGCTCGCCAAAATGGTATTGAGCCAGAATCGCAGGGCTCCAGACCCTTGCGCTGGCCAGATTGCCGAGCGCCGCAAGCGACCCCGTTCCGCTAAGTTGCAACTTTGGTGGCACACCCAGGAGGGTTTCGACCGCAACGTGATCCGTTACGAAATAAGTGGCCGTGACGGCGAAGGTGTCCGCATCAGATACCGCTGCGCCACTGCCGGGGACCGTTGTTGATGCACCGAGTGCATTTACCGTCAATGGTTGACTCGAGTCCTGGGGTGCGAGGTGAATCCAGCCAGCATTGAGCATCCATTGATTTGCCGATTGAGCATGTGCTCCCCCCGAAATCGCAAAGAGCGAGAAGAGTAAGGCCGAGCTGCTACGCTTCATTTTGTCTCCAGTTAAGATCTTATAGAGAAGCGTCGTCCTGCCGACGCTTTGAAAAAATGCTGGAAACGGGCCACGTTCCGCCGTCCGCGTATCGGTCTCGACAGTGGCTTGTCCGTTGCCGTTGACTAACAAGGGCGCAACTTCCGGCCATATTCGCGGAAGATTCTCTTAGTCATGATTTTTTTAACTTAGGAATCCATAGTTAAATGGATTCGCTGAAGCCCAGAATCAGACAGAAGTTCGCCCTAGCGATTTCTTAGCTTGTCAATCAGTCTTACGCCTGCATTGGCCGCAGCGCGCTTCAGCGGGGCGAGTGAACTAACGTCCCGCGCCCGCGCCGAAGTGATCACATCTCCCGCACTTACGAACCTCGGAAACAGTTGCAGTGCGTTCTCGCGATCGATATCAGTGCGCGCGCTAACGTCCCAGATAGTAGAGTGCTCAAGTGTGTCGCGCTGCATTGCCGTTACCGGCGCTGGAGCGAACGGGAAATCGCTGCCAAAAAGGATCTGGGACGGTCCGACGAGTTCGCGCAATGCGGCCTGCGGATAGGCAGCTGGGGACAACGCCGTATCGAAGTAGAAGTTGCGAATGTATGTCAGTATCCCGGCCGGTGCCTTCGACGCGACGTCCGGCATCAGGTTTGCAAGCGACAGCCGCCACGCGACGTAGGGGAGAAAGCCTCCAGCGTGGGCCAGAATCCAGCGAATATGCGGAAATCGTTCCAGCGTTCCGCTAAGGATAAGGTTGAGTGCCGCGCGTGTCGTATCGCAGAGAAATTCGATCAGGAACCCGGGTGCGTCCAGACCGAGTTCCTCGCTCGAGCGATGCAGATTCGGGTGGACAAAGACGACCGCCCGCCGGCGATCGAGCTCCGCCATCAATTCGTCAAACTGCGGGTCACCGAGAAATTTCCCCTCGGTGCTCCCAAGAAGAACGACTCCATCCGCCTTCAGGACATCCAGCGAATAGGCCGCCTCTTCGCACGCGTGCCTCGTAAATGGCATCGGAAGTACCGCAAACGAGCCGAAGCGGTCCGGATTCTGATCGCGAACAGCCGCCGCAAATTCATTACATTCGCGTGCAAGCTTGCGTGCCTCCTCAACATCCCCGAAATAGACTCCGGGCGCCGAGACTGACAGCAGGGCGCTCTGGATCGAATTGGCGTTCATCACGTCCAACGACGCGCCGACGCTCCAGTCCGGAAGCGCTGCACCGGCTACCTTGTGCAAGCCATGCCTGGACATCGCCTGCCGATAGACAGGAGGGACAAAGTGATGATGAACATCGACGCGATTCACACCAATCTCCAACGTTTTCTACAGCTGAGTTAACGCACAGGACCTAAAAGACCCAAGGCCTAAGCACGTGCCTTCGACAGGTCCAGTGCCACGTCGACAATCATGTCTTCCTGGCCGCCAACCATCCTCCGGCGCCCCAGTTCCACAAGAATGTCCACGGTCTTCAGGCCGAACTTCTCAGCGGCACGCTCCGCGTGACGCAGAAAACTCGAATACACACCTGCGTAGCCCAAAGCAAGCGTTTCGCGATCTACACGCACCGGCCGATCCTGTAGCGGGCGCACGATGTCGTCGGCCGCATCCATCAACTGGTAAAGATCAGTGTCGTGATTCCAGCCCAGACGGGCGGCCGCTGCCACAAACACTTCAAGCGGCGCATTGCCAGCGCCTGCGCCCATCCCCGCGAGACTGGCGTCGACACGATCGCAGCCCTCTTCAACTGCGACGATCGAATTCGCTACGCCAAGACTGAGGTTGTGGTGGGCATGAATGCCGGTCTGAGTTTCGGGATTCAGTACATCCTTGAATGCCCTCATCCGCTCGCGAATATCGCTCATGGTCATCGCTCCACCCGAGTCAACCACGTAGCAGCAGGTCGCACCATAGCTCTCCATCAGCTTTGCCTGCCCTGCCAGTGCCTGGGGTGTTTGCATGTGACTCATCATCAGGAAGCCCACGGCTTCCATGCCAAGTTCACGTGCATAGTGAATGTGCTGCCGGGAAATGTCGGCCTCGGTGCAATGCGTGGCAACACGCACGATCCGGGCCCCGGCATCATAGGCAGCCCGCAGGTCGTGGACAGTCCCAATGCCAGGCAGCAGCAGCGTAGCGATCTTTGCGTGCTTGACCACACTGGCGACTGCCGCAATCCACTCGACGTCAGTATGCGCGCCGAACCCATAGTTGAAACTGCCGCCCTGGAGACCGTCGCCGTGCGCGACCTCGATCGAATCGACCCGCGCTGCGTCGAGCGCAATGGCGATCTGCTTTGCTTGCTCCACGCTGTACTGGTGGCGGATCGCGTGACTGCCGTCACGCAGCGTCACATCGGAGATGTAGATTTTCTTTTCCATCGGCGGAACTCAACTATGGTTGGCCAGCAAGCGGGCGGCGATCTTCTCCGCCGTTGTCCTGGCGGCGCTCGTCATGATGTCGAGGTTGCCTGCGTAGGCGGGCAGATAATGCGCAGCCCCCTCGACTTCGAGAAAGATCGAGGTCTTCAGGCCGACGATGCGCTCGCCGACACCGGGAATCCGTAACGCCTGATCGGTGTCGATCCGGTCGAACTGCACGCGCTGCTTCAGGCGATAGCCAGGGACATACGACTGCACAGCCGCGGCCATGCGCGCCACCGATTCCTCAATCTGGCTTTCGTCGGCATACTCGCTCAACGTGTACACCGTATCGCGCATGAGTAGCGGCGGCTCCGCGGGATTAAGGACGATGATGGCCTTGCCCCTCGCTGCGCCACCGACCGTCTCAATCGCCCTCGATGTCGTCTCGGTAAATTCGTCGATGTTCGCGCGCGTGCCGGGTCCTGCGCTGCGGCTGGAGATGGATGCGACGATTTCTCCATAGTGGACCTTTGCGACCTGGGACACTGCGGCGACCATCGGAATAGTGGCTTGACCACCGCAGGTCACCATGTTGACGTTGGGCGCGTCGAGATGGGACTCGCCGTTCACGACCGGTATGCAATACGGTCCGATGGCAGCCGGTGTCAGGTCGACGAAGCGGATGCCCGGCTTCAATGCGCGCAGGAATGCGTCGTTGCGCGTGTGCGCCGAGGCCGACGTCGCGTCGAACACGATGTCAATGTCGGCGAACACGGGCATCCGGGCGAGTCCTTCGACACCCTCGTGCGTGGTGGCGACACCCATGCGTGCGGCGCGCTGCAATCCTTCCGAGGCAGCGTCGATGCCCACCATCGCGCCCATCTCGATGTGTTCGCCGTGACGCAGTATCTTGATCATCAGATCGGTGCCAATGTTGCCGCTGCCAACGATGGCGACCTTCAGTTTACTGTTCATTAATCCCGTCCTCAAAGCAGGCGGCAGCTGACGCCGCCGAGTGCGCCTATCTGCGCATGAATTACGTCGCCCTCGGCGAGCGGAACCATGGGGCCGAGCGCGCCGGAAAGTATGACGTCTCCCGCGCGCAGCATTTGCCCTCGACTAGCCATCGTGCGCGCGAGCCAGTAGACAGCGCGCAGCGGATGGCCAAGACACGCTGCGCCTGTTCCCGTGGATACAGTCTTCCCATCGCGGGTCATCGCCATACCCAGGTCGCCCAGTGACAACTGACCGATAGCGACCGGTTGGTGACCAAGCACGTACAGGCCACAGGACGCGTTGTCCGCAACGGTATCCTCGAGCGTAATGCGCCAGTCTGTGATCGCGCTGTCTACGATCTCCAGCGCTGGAACCGCGTATGCAAGCGACGAAAGCACCCTGCCGTAGGTTGGCGCGTCGTCTTCGATGTCGCGCCCGACCACGAAGGCCACCTCCGCTTCGATTTTCGGTTGCAGGAGGCGGCTCACTGGAACGTCGTCCCCGTCGAGATATTCCATATCGTCGAAGAGCACGCCGAAGTCCGGCTGGTCGACGCCCAGTTGGCGCTGTACTGCGACTGATGTGAGACCGATCTTCTTGCCGACGACGCGCCGGCCTTCGCCCGTTCGCGCGACGGCGTTTACTTCGGCGACAGCGTAGGCGGCCTCCAGACCGGCGATGCCAAACCGCGTGGAAACGGGATCGACGGGCGCGCGCGTTGCGCGCGCATTGCGCAGTGCGGCGGCCGCCGCATGAACGGCAGTATGATCAAGCGATTCAGACATGACAGGTACGTAAGGTAAGCAAGGTTCAGGCAGCTTTTGCAACAACGGGCACGCCCGCCGACGGGCATGAAACAACTCCGCGCGTGCCTGCCCGCATACCGAGCTGGTTGCGAAGTTCCGCGATCGTGCGATTGAGTTCGGTAACCGGGACCACGGCGAAGGTAAAGCGATCGGGCCTCAGAATCGCCACGGCCTCCTGACTGAAGCCAGCTTTGGCGAACCACGCGATCATGTCTCCGTCGATATCCTCGACCTCCACCGGTCCGCTCCGGTTGTCGCGCTCGACACCGCTGAGTCCCTGCGGCCGTGCGCCATAGGGATAAAGCGTGATCGCCTTCGCCGATAGCGCGCCCAGTGTCTCGGCAGATGACTCATCAATTTGACGGTATGGATCAACGTTGAGTCCTACCAGCGAAAACCCATGGCCGAGAAGATCATCCATCCGTCGTCTCGAACCGTCGAACATGCGCACCACCGGCTGTGGTGCGAGCGCGCCCTCTGGCCCACGGCGGCGGCTGCGCGGCATACCGAGATAGGCGTTCTTTTTATAGACCGGCATCGGCTTGAAGCCACCATCCTGAAACCAGCGTCTTAGCGGGGGTACTGCCCGAATCACGGCGAGGGAAATATCGCGCAGCAACGTCGCGAAGAGATTCCTGGCCGAGACAACGTTCTTGAGCAGGACTGACGCGTCGATCATCGCCTTTGCGTGAGCGTGACGTTCCGACTGATAGGTATCCAGAAGCGAATCACCACCGAGGCCTCGCAGTAGCAAGTCGAGTTTCCAGCCAAGGTTATACGCATCCCGCACGCCCGAACTGGCGCCCTGTCCCATGAATTGGGGTGTCATATGCGCAGCGTCGCCCGCCAGAAGGATCCGGCCGTCCCGCCACTTTGCAGCGATCAATGCATTGAACGTATAAACAAGCTTGCGTTTGATATTGAACTGGTCAGGATCGACGAACATGGAAAGATACTTCCGGACCGTTTCGGGTCGCTCCATGTTTTCCTTTGTTTCCCCTGGCATCAGCATGAACTCGAACCGGTGGAACCTGTCAGGTTGAACGCAACTCACGACGGGCAGCTTTGGATCGACCACAAAATTGAAGTAAGGCAGATGACGTAACGCATCGGTACCTGCCTTGCGTTCAAGATCCACCACGAGCCATGGCTCCGGGAAACTCCGCCCGCTCATGTCAATGCCCAGCTTCGTACGCACGATGCTGCGCCCGCCGTCCGCGCCAACCATGTAGCGTGCGCGCACTGATCGGATGTCTGGATCGGCGTCGACGCGCATACGCGCATCGCTCATGTCGCTGAACCGGGCTTCACGTGTGGCCTGATGAACGACGCACACACCGCTTGAATCCTGTGAAAAATCGACGACTTCGCGCCCCCTTCGTACCTCGACGTTTGGGTAACGCGCAAGGGTTTTGGTCAGTGTCGTTTCCAGATACGGCTGGTAAAAGAAGTTGATGACTGGCCAGCCGAACGGCCGTTTGCGCGGCATGTACTGCGTGATCGGCGTGCCGTCCGGACGCACCAGTTGCACCGGTGTCTCCATCATCATTTGCGACTGCACCTCGTCTGCGACGTCGAGGTACTGGAAAATGCGCATGCATTCGTCGTCGGTGTACACCGCGCGGGCATTGCCGTAAAAGACCGGCTCGCGCTCCAGGACGACGACACGATGGCCGGCCCGTCCGAGCATATGCGCCAACACGAGGCCAGTGGGGCCCAGTCCCACGATCGCGACATCGCAGGCATCGTCCAGATGCACTACGCTCACGACTGCTCTCCTTGTACAGTGAACTCAGGGTGCATCAACGATGCAAGACCACGGCGCAAGCGCCCCAGTCTGACTCCCAGGCTCAGGTTTTCGGGACGATGCCCCCACAGGCTGATGCCCTGGTACGTCGTGGACTGCCATGTGCGCTCGTCCACCACGATCGGATTCCAACCCAGTTCGATTTCGAACCCGGACGGCGTTTGAACGTAGAAGGAAAGCTCACGGTCATTCGGATGCTGACCAATGGCATTGGCGATCGGATAACCCATTGCGCGGCACCGCAAATAGCCCTGTGTGACATCATCAAGCGATGCGCACTGAAGATTCATGTGGTGAATCTGGGTACGCAGTGGATTCAAGCGAAGACCGCGCGTCGATGCGGTCGCGAGCGAATGGTGACGTTCGTTCAATCGAAGGAACGCAAAGTCAAGACTCATACCGTCGATCCTGTCTTCGATTTCATCGGAAAGCCTCGCGTCGAAGACCTTTTTCCAGAACGCCTGCATCGCTTCCGGCTGGCGCGTTGTGATTGCGACGTGCCCCATGCCGGCGGCTCCCGTCACGAAGCCGCTCGCTTTCATCTGCAACGGCAGGTCGCTGTGCAGTGCTTGCGTGAATAACTCCGTGCGTAGCTTCTTGGGACCGGCGAAGTACCAGAATCTATGCACGCCTCGCAGGGCGGCCTCTTGCGGGCTGCCCTCCTGGACCTTGATGCCGTACACCGCAAGACGCTTGCACGCAAGTTGCAGCGCATCTTCGTCGTCGAGTTGCCAGCCGATTGCGATCACGTCTTCCGCGACGCCTTCGCGAATGATCAAACGCCGCTGATGTGAATCGATGCGGCAAGCGAGCACTTTCGGCTCCAGGACATCGACGTGTAGTCCGAGTCCCTCGCCGACGAACTTTCGCCATTCTGCTAGCCGTGTCGATTCGGCCAGCAGGTAACCCATACGAACACGCCCGAACAGGCTTTTGGGCAAACGGCTTGGACTGGAGATGTTTGGCATGGCAACAAGCTCCGGGCTACCGCTTGCGGGAAACTTGCGCCCCGGCGTTGTCCTGTGCGAGGAACGCGAGCACGACTGCATTGAACTCGGCGGCTCGCTCCCATTGCACCCAGTGACCGGTCTTGCTGAACAGATACACATCGCAGTTCGGCAGGCGACGCTGCAGCGAATGCGCGCCGCTCGGCCGGTTGACCTTGTCCTCAGTGCCCCACAACACCAACGTGGGATTCTGCATTGACGACAGGCGCGGATCACGTGTGAAGTCGATCTTTCTAAACTGCGGAATGCCCTTGGGCCCGAGCAAAGGCGGGCTTGCGACGACCTCCGGGTCGATGCTCGACTGATACCGCTCCCGGATCACCGCTTCGGGAACAAGGCTGCCGTCATAGGTCAGGTCGCCGCGGATAAATGTCGTGAGCTTCTGGAGCGTCGGCCCTTCGCCCTTGTAGTAGTTCAATAGCCGTTTGAGACCCGGCGTGGGAAGTTGACGAGTCGTATCCACGCCGCCCGGCCCCATCAGAACGAGCCGGCCAACTGCCCAGGGGCGCTCCAACGCCATGCGCAGGGCACAGGCGCCACCGAGCGAATTGCCGATCACGTGGGCCTGCCCGATGCCTAGTGCATCCAGCATCCCCAGCATGCCGGCTGCCAGATCCCCAAACGGGTCGCCACGATCGACGCCCTTGGTCGACTTCCCGTAACCGGGCATGTCGGGCACGAGAACCCGGAAATGACGGGCGAGGACTTCCATGTTCCTCGAGTAGTTGGAAACGCCCGAAGCACCGGGACCGCCCCCGTGCAGCATCAGCACGACAGGGCCGTGGCCAGCCTCTGTCAGAAAGATACTTCGACCGCCGACCTGGACGGTGCGTTGGCTCATTGCAATTGCGGTAGTTGGGGCGTCCATGTGTGTCAATCGGTCCGGGTAGTTAGCTTGATATCGCTCATTGTATTGAGATCTCTGTCATTATGACAATATTCTCGTTTTCCCTGGACGAGTCGCGGTGCGTGCGCCGTCCGCACCGTATAATCAGCACCATGAGTGAACACACGACCACTGATCACAGGCCCCGGGTTGCAGCGGAACGACGGGAACGTATGCGCGCGCGGCTGATCGAGAGCGCGATGCTGGTCTTTGCGGAAAAGGGCGTCGGCGCCAGCGTGATCCAGGAGGTCATCGCAGCGGCCGAGGTCTCGCAAGGGACGTTCTATAACTACTTCCGGACGAACGAGGAGCTCCTCGACGCCGTGACGCAGGAACTCAACGACGAACTGCTTCGCCTGATCGAGATTGAAGTAGGTTCATATGATGATCCCGCGCGACGAATCGCCTGTGGCGTGCGGATGTTTCTGCACGCGGCACGCACTTACCCGCTCCTTGCGCGCTTTATCTGTGCGGCCGGATTGCACGCCGCAGGACCAAGTAGCCTGATCTACGTCTATCTGCCCCCTCACATTGAGCAGGGACTGGCAACGGGGCGATTCCGGGACGTCACGGTCGAAGTGGCGCTCGATTTGATCGCAGGTACGGCGCTGGCGACAATAAAGCGCTTTGCAGAAGATGGCGCAGCGAGTGAGCAAACCGAGCAGGCAGTCGCCGCCATTCTCCGCGGCCTTGGGGTCAGCCGGTCGGGCTCCCAGGCGCTCGTGCGCGGCGAACTGGAGGCGATTGCGGTACCGCTCAACTCTCTTCTCGAGCGCGGACACGCAAGGATGTTGAACAAACTCAAGTGACGTCCTGTTGAAGTCACTTCGGATCTCACTGCAGGCCGGATGTCTGGGCAACACCCGTGTCCTGCGGCTCGGATTGGCGCTTCGAGCGAAGCGCAAGCCCCCTGGAACTGCTGGAATGATGGTTGCTCTGTCGTTGCAAGCCTGAATGCGGAGACAGCCTCGTCAAGCCTGCTGGCCTGCTCTTCGAGCGTACGTGCGGCAGCTGCTATCTGCTCGACAAGGGCGGCGTTCTGCTGCGTTGCCTCGTCCATCTGCACCACGGCATGACTGACCTGTTCGATGCCCCGGCTCTGCTCGTCTGAAGCCGCAGCGATCTGCGCCACCATACCCGAAACCCGCTCGATCGCCTGCTTCACCTCCGCCATCGTCGCACCGACTTCCGCGGCCTGAGTCGCACTCCCATGAATCAAGCTCGCCGATGAGCCGATCAACGCCTTGATTTCTCGCGCTGCGGCGGCCGAGCGCTGTGCCAGGCTGCGCACCTCACTCGCCACGACCGCAAATCCCCGGCCTTCCGCGCCGGCCCGCGCCGCTTCTACAGCGGCATTCAACGCCAGGATATTGGTCTGGAATGCGATATCCTCGATCACGGCTGTAATTTCGGAGATCCGCCCGGAGCTATCCTCGACTCTCCCGATCGACTGGATCATCGACTGTACCGCATCATAGCCCGCGTCAGCGACATTGGTCGCCCGCGTCGCGAGCATATCGGCCTGCCTCGCGTTCTCGCTGTTTTGCTTCACCGTCTGGGTAAGCTGCGTCATGCTCGCTGCCGTCTCCTCAAGCGCGACCGCCTGTTCCTCAGTACGTGCTGAGAGATCCGCGTTGCCATCCGCGATTTGCGAGCTGGCGATGGAGACACTTTGAGCATTGCTTCGTACAGCCGCGACGCTCTTCGCCAGACTATGCCGCATGAACTCGAGTGCTGCGAGCAAAAGACCAGTCTCATCCCGCGACGACGCGTGGACCGGCGCGCTGAGGTCACCGTCGGCGACCCTGTGCGCGACGCTCAGGGCTTCCTTCAATGGTTCGGTGATCGAGGGTGTCGCAAACCACGCCAGGCTTGCGCCAACAACCAGCGCAAGCGCCAGAACGCCCCAGACGACGACGCTGGCCTGCGCATAGGCTTGCTTCGCATCCGCTGCGCCTCTCTGCACTGCGGCCTCCTCAAACTGACTCATCGCCCTCTGCGCCGCCTCTGCCCTACTTTGTGCGTCGTTGCGATTGCCAAGCAGCAGCGCCATTGCGTCCTGCGTCCTGCCCCCAAGCGCCAGCGCAACAGCGTTATTTACAAAGCCGGCGTAGTCGGACTGGGTCGATCTGACAGCAGCCAGCAGTGCCCGGCCTTCGTCCGTACCGACGAGTTTGTCTAGCTCCCCCAGCTGCGTCTTGATTCCGGCAGCGTCCTGGTCGAACGATGCCTTGTCCCGTGCGCGCCCATTTTCGTCCGGTGAAAGGATGATTCTTAGTGCAAGGCGTCCCTGATCCGTTTGCAGTTGTGAGATCCGCACAGCCGCGATCGCCTTCGGATAGAGAACGTTCGCGATCCGATCCGTGGACTGATGCTGGCTGCGCAGGTTCGCGAGGCCGACCGCATCGACGAATATCAATAGCAGCAGAAAGACGCAAAATCCCCCCCAAAGCTTGATTCCGATCTTTAGATTCTTCACTTCGGCTTCCCCCCGGCAGACAGCGACGCCATCCCAGGCACACAGAGCGCGCCCACACCTAGTTTTTCGCTTCCCTGCAGATCACTTGCTCCGGGTCGCGTTTCGAATACCAATGCCTTAACGAAACACTGGAACGGCTCCTGACGCGGTTCGCCGCTCCCCCTGCTCCTTCATCGCGCGGGCCAACTCGGCAATGCGGGATTCACCTGCCAAAAGTGCTTCGATAGAGGTGTGAACCGAATAACGGCCGAGACACAACGCATACGGATGCGGGATGGCTGAGCCCAGGACAAAAACGGCGTCGTCCTCTCCTTCGGCTTGAAGCGTGATGGGCTCTTCTCCCTCCTTGAACAGCAACATTTCCCCTGCCTTGAGTGGGATAACCGCGTGCAAGGCGCCTTTGGCAAGCGCCAACCACGCGATGGAGTGACCCGCAGGCGGGCGGTAAACCCAGCGTTCGCCGACCCGCAGGGTAACCAGGAGATAGTTGATCCCAGCCGGCGCCGGCACGGGACTCGAAACCCCTTCATAACAGCCGATGACGACGTGCGCGGGGCCGACACGTGGCATGTCGCCGGCCTCAACATAGCAACATTCGGGTGCCGCCTGTTCGAGCATCGGCGACAAAGCGAGCCAGAGCTGGAATCCCTTTACGCGTGATACGTCCTCAGGTGGCGACATTTCCTTGCCGTGCCAGACACCGCCACCAGCACGCATCCACTCTACGCCGCCATAGCCGATTACTCCTGAACCGATGGACGGGTCTTCCCAGAGGAGCCGACCTTCAGTGAGCACTGTTACCGTGGCTACGCCCGAATGAGGATGAAGTGGCATGCCACCTCCAGCGGCCATCGCCTTCAGCATCGCGTGCTCGAAGTCGAAGATGTCCAGAAATACGAATGGCTTCAGAACCTGCCCAAGATCGGATGGACTCATCAACCGCACAATAGGTCCACTGCCGTGTCCTCGAGTGCGCTGTGCGATACCTCTTGGCGCGGTATCTGTAACGTCCTTGGGGCCTGCGGCCTCCCCAGACAGCGCCTCTTTCTTGTTCATGGCTTTATTCATAGTCGTTGCCCCGCCTGCAAAGTTTCCATGCGACAGAATTGAACTGCGATTACCAGCGACGCGCGCCTTGCCAAACGAATCTTTCAGTGTCGCTGCCCGCGTAGTCGGGATCGAGATAGATATGCATGCGTCTGATCAGTCCGTCGGTATCAAACTCGTAGATGCTGCAAAAGCGCCCACCAGGTGTCTTGCCGCCAAACCAGAAAGAACCATCGTGATACGTACCCTCCGTCGTCCCTTCAGCGATGACAAAATTCTCTCCCTCGAAAAATCTCATCGTCTCAATATCATGGGTAATCGTTCTGACCGTACCCAGCAGCCCCTGAATGAATCCTGCAAATTCCACTCTCCCGCGTCCGAGGCCGAACTTCGGAAAATAAAACTCGAAGTCATCCGAAAACAGCTCAAGCACGTCAGCGCGACCAGCGTCGGAGCGGATGAAGTACTCCTTCACGGTTCTGACGTTCTTCGATTCGCCTAGAGATTCAGACATGGCTAATGCTCCTTAAGAATACTGAGAACGTGTCACAGCGCAGAAAGATCCGGATTGCGTCAAACCGCTATCCTCTCTTATTGCGGCTTTTGATCGCACGGACGTTCAGCAATCGAGTGCTTTCAAGCGTGGGAAAGCGGGACCGGTTTGATTTCTGGACGTCCACCACACCTAGAATCGATAGCCGATCGACAAAAAGCTGATGAACGGATTGATTTTCACCTTCGCGGTTGTTGTCACTGTGCCCACTGCTGACCGGGTGGTGAGCGTTGCTCTTGTCGATAGCCACATATAGGAAAGTGAAATACCCACCGACCAGTGCGAATTGATGTTGTACGTCAGCCCGGCATTGACGAGCGGTGCGACCGAACTGCTCAGGGAAGCCGAAGTCGGCCCTTCGAGTGCCTTGCCGAGCATCGGCGAATAGAGCATCTGGCCGCTCGCCACGGGTTGGCTAAGATGAATATCCCGGTACCACACATACGCCGCACCTGCGCCGATGTAGGGCCTGAAATGTGATGACGGATCGCCGAAGTGATACTGGAGCTGCAGTGCGGGACTCAACACACGAGCCGTGCCCAATTCTCCCAGTTGGGAAATTGATCCGGTTCCGCTCATCTGCAACTTGGGCGGCACGCCGAGGATCCCTTCCAGAGCAATGTGGTCGGTGAAGAAGTATCTGGCGGTGAGAGCAAACGTATCGGAGTTGCCAACCGACGCCCCACTACCCGGAATCGAGCCCGACTGCCCGAGTGCGCTCACCGTCAAAGGTTGACTCGAATCCTGTGGCGCCATATGCAACCACCCGGCGTTGACGACAAACTGTCCGGCCGACTGTGCGTGGGCAGCCGATATCGATGCTATTGAAAGAACAATTGCCTGGCTAATGCGTTTCATGATGTCTCCACGTTTTATAATATGTAGTACTTAGTTAATCAATTACACAGAGCAACCTTTTATACAATGCCCGAATGTCAGCACTGGATCCTCGATATCGGCGAGAGCTGCGGCACTTAGCTACCGTTTGCCGCTGTTTTCTTTTATCTCTTTACGCCCGACGTTAGTCACTGCCTGTGTGAACTGGACCAATCTTCCTGAAACTGAAGGAGTTGTCCCGGCACGCCCCCACAGACCCCTTCACAAATGTTCTCTTCAGGCGATGAAAAACTGGAACGGAAACCGTCCAAGCACCTGCCGGGCGACAGGCTCAACTGCATTCGAGTCGAGGTGCAACTCCACTACCAGGCCCTTGGCCTTGTCATCCTGGACAACAAGCTCCCGAAACGGGACATGATCCCCACGCAACGCAGCTTCGAGTGCATCCTTTGTCTCGCGGCGTTTGAGCGCAGGCTTGAAGATCTTGCCCACTGCAGTCAAAGGCATTGTTTCCACGATGCGGACCTGTCGCGGCATCGCGGCCCGCTCAGTAATCAGGTCCTTGATGAACGCCAGCAACTCGGATTCCGTGGCCGAAGCACCTGGGCGCAACTGCACATAAGCTACGGGGAGTTCGCCGGCATGCGCGTCCGGACGTCCGACGGCGGCGGCAATCTCCACTGCGGGATGCCGATGCAATGGCTCCTCAATCGTCAAAGGATCGATGTTGTGACCGCCGCGGATGATCAGTTCTTTCTTGCGCCCGGTCAGCCAGAAGTAACCCTCTTCATCCTGACGTGCGAGGTCGCCCGTGTTGAGCCACGAGAGCCCGTCACCGCAATCGATCCATACCCCGCGGTTTTGATCTTCGATGCGGTAACCGGCAAAGACGTTCGGGCCGGCCACGCTGAGCAAACCTACTTCGCCGTATCCACAGTCGCGTAGCCAGGCCCCGCGCTCATCGAGCTCGACCACCTTCATTTTCTGACCTGGTACGCGCAGGCCGATGGAGCCAAGGCGACGTTCGCCCAATGGGGGATTGACGCTGCTGACGCAAGTCGCCTCGGTGAGGCCGTAGCCCTCCAGGATCTTGATGCCCGTGTGTTGCTCGAATTTGCGGAATACTTCCACGGGCATTGGCGCGGCACCGCACAGCCCGTACTCAAGGCAGCTGACATCGTGCCGGCCGACCGGAACCTGCAGGAGCGACGCGTAGAGGGTTGGGACTGCACTAAAGAAGTTGATGCGGTGATACTCCACCATTTCCCAGAACCGGGGCACCACACCCTCGCCGCGATATCCCTGTGGCGTTCCGAGAATGACGTGCGCACCTCTGGAAAACGGCAGCAACCCGGTGACGAGCACGCCATTCACGTGAAAGAGCGGCAATCCGCAAAACACCACCTTGCCGGGACCGATACCGTCGCCCAGCACCTGCGCGGTACTCCATGCGTTGGCAACCTCGTTACCATGCGTGCGCATTGCGAGCTTGGGCAGGCCAGTCGTGCCACCGGTGCAGAAGTACGAGGACGTGTCGTCACGCGAAAAGCTGCGTCCGTTGCTCAAATGATCCGATGGGTATTCGCAGATTGCGTTGTTCAGATCGTGGATCACGATCCCCGGCGGAACTGCGCCTCGCAAACCATCTGAGCCATGCAGGCGCTCGATTTCGCCCTTCTGTACCATCTGCGCCGCATACCGTCTCGCCCCCTGGACGCGGTCTGCGAGATTGACCAGGACGAGGTGCCGCAGTGAGTCAATGGAAGACAGATGCGGTTGAAGTTTGGCCCAGGTATCCGTTCCCGGGAATGGCGCCAGCGTGACCAGCACCGTCGCATTCGCTGCCTTCAACAGCTCAGCGATCGCCGCCCCCTCGAGGAGCGGATTCAACGCGGTGACGATACCAGTCGCTTGTCCACCCCAGATCACGAAATGGGTCTCGGGGAGATTGGGCAAGACAAAGGCGATCACGCTCTCTTTCGAGACGCCGATGGCATCGAAGAAGTTTGCGGTCTGCGTGATGCGCGCGAGAAGCTGCCGGTAGGTCCAGGTGTCGGGCGCGTGATGCTCGTCGACGGATAAAAAGAAGCTCAGGGCTGGAGCTTCGGGATGCAGGGTTGCCGCCCGACAGATCATCTCGTATGTGCTCTGCGGAAGATCGTCCGGTAACCCGTGCATTTCCGCGGCCTCAACGTCGTGCATTGTTGCTGTTCCAGACATGGTCATCACCTCTGCGCGACGATACGGTTGCGCTGCACGCCCAGATCCACGCGGCCGTCCACCGAGCGGATACTTGCTTCCACGACGTCGCCGACCTTAAGGTATTGCGATCTCGCCGACTGAACCTTCAGGAAAATCTCCCACTTCTTCTTTTCGGGAAGCAGCGCCGCGAACTTTTGCTTCGCGGGCGAGGGAACAGACAACGCGCAGCCGGCAGGAGTGCCGGTTGCGAGCAGATCGCCCGCGTCGAAGTCCTGGACGTGGGACAGTTCGGCAAGCGTCTCAGCTGGCCCGTAAACGAGGTTTGCCGTTGTGTCGTTTTGCCGGATTTGACCGTTGACAGTCAGCTTCAACTGAAGATTTCGCAGTGCATGGAAATCCTCGCGATCGAGCAGAGTCAGCCAGGGGCCGACGGGGCCGAAGGTACGGAACGACTTGCCCTTGTAGAACTGCATCTGGGGAATCTGGACATCACGCGCCGAATAGTCGTTGACGATTACGGCACCAGCCACATACTCGTGCAGATTGTTGTCTGTGACCTGCACTGGACCATGAATGGCCTTGCGCAGGATCAGTCCAAGTTCGATCTCATAGTCGAGATACTGAACCATACGCGGGCGTATTACGTCGCTGTCCCCCGGCACAATACAGCCGGAGGCCTTGGTGAAGATCATGTTGTAAGTCTTCACGTCGGGATCCATCCCCGACTCGATCATGTGCTGGCGATAGTTGGCTCCCTGGCAGACGAATTGCTGATTCTGCGTCACCGGCGACAGAAGCTTGACGGCAGATCGGTCGAGCGTTTCGCTGTCAAGTGCTGCCAGCGCGGCCGGAGTCGTGCAGCGAATGAAGTCGCCGGTAGTGGCGTAGTCACCGGGAACCGGCGTAATGCGATTGTCGCGAATCACACCCCAACGGGTGTGATTATCGTGCTCAAATCGGACAATATTGATTGGCATGGCTAAATACTCAGTCTTGAAATCGATACATTGTGTGTCGGACGCCATTTTCTGGATAACGTCACCTACGATTGCTGCCCATGCTCCGTTGACGACGAGACCGTAGTTGCAGCGAATCCTGTTCGCCGCTACTGCGCGCCAATCATGCGAATAATCGCGCGAGCGTCACAAGTTTCCGCAGCGTCAGATCCGGGGTACGCCTGAGGTTGCGGACCAGTGCAGCAATCGCTGATGGATTAAGCCTCGGCTTGGTAAAGCTGGCCGGCATCGTCTGCCCCCACTGCGACATGGCCTCGCGACTGACGGCATGCACCCCAAGCGGACGGTTCGCAGTGAACATGTCCCCATCGCAGTAGTGTTCATGCTTGTCTCCCCATGGATCCTCCCAGTAGTCGAAGATCTGGCTGCCCAGAATGTGCCGGCCGATTCCCCATGCATGCTTCCATCCGCGCTCGCGCAGGACGCGCTGCCCCATCCCAACCGCGTCCGCGTCGACAACTTCGTAGGCGCTATGGCTATAAACCGGCATGAAGCTCTGTGCCAGCGCCAGCGTGTGATGGTCGGCAGGCATCTCACCAAGATCCAGGCGAAAGAAAGTCACGGCGGGAGAACCGTCAGGCAACACCTGAACATCGCTCGGGATCAGACCGAGATGCTCCGTGTACCAGGCACTGCAAGCCTGATAGTTGGCGACTTCCAGTACGCAGTGGCCCAGACGAACGATCTCGGGCGGCTTCGCTGGGGGGCGCTGCGTGTCATCGATGCGCTGCACGGCCCCAGCGGTATTGATGTGAAGCGGCTCTCGATGCGGCAATTCGGCTGCCGGAACCTGGCCCCAGGCAACTTCCACCTGGAAGCCGGCTGGATCCCGCAGCGCAACGCTTTCACCACCACCGGGATGCGCCGCGGGTTCGATCTGGCTGGCGCCCGGCACTGCCGTGAGCCTCTCCAGGTCCGCGCGCGCCGCTACCGCGAAGCCAAGGCCAACGAAGTGAGGCTTGTCGGCGCGATGGACGCGGTAGCAGTACGGCGTGCCGGACGTGCCGCGCAGATACAACACCTCGTCCGAGCGCTCGGCAACCACGAGACCGAAGTCAACGAGGAAGCGCTCGGCCTCGTCAAGATCCGGCCGCTCGAAGATCAGATAGGCCAGCGAGGTGGCTTTCACCGTTGGATTGGGATGGCGAGCCGGTTGGGTGGTAAGCAATTGAATCATGGTAACGAGACGAAGGTTGGCAACGTCCAGATGGGCAACCCCAAGTTGGCGACAACTTGAGCCAATTATGAACACTGATGTTCATGAACGCATATCAGTGTAAATCACTAGTGATCCTTCTTGACTCTTTGTGAACAGTAGTGTTCAATTATAGACATCGTTTGATGGAACTGCTCATGGAACCCAATCTTCCGATCATTTCCCGGATCCATAGGGCGGCGTTCGAGCTCTTTGCAAAGAAGGGAGAGAAACAGGTCAGCATCAGTGAACTGGCTCAGACGGCCGGGATTGCGCGCGGGACGGTCTACAACCACGTGCCATCGCCCGAGGCGCTCTTCGAGACCGTTGCTGCACGCATGGCGGAGGAAATGCACGAACGGGTCGTCGCGAGTTTCGCCGGCGTCCCCGACCCGGCACATCGACTGGCCAATGGCATCCGCTATTTCATCCGCCGGGCTCACGATGAGCCTCACTGGGGGCGATTCCTCAGCCGATTCGCCTTCAGCCACAAGGCGCTGCAGGGGATGTGGGCGGGAGCTGCGATGCGGGACGTCCTCGACGGCCTGGAGCAACAGCGATACGACTTCCATCCCGACCAACGGCATTCGGCCATGGCCTTGATCGCGGGTGCCGTGCTCGCCTCAATCCTGCTGGTGCTCGACGGCCACCGGACCTGGCGTGACGCAGGTTCGGACACTGCGGAGCTGGTGTTGCGCGCGCTCGGTGTAGGAGTTGAGGCTGCCCGACGCTACGCGACTGACGAACTTCCACCGCTGGCCGATTGCGCATGACACGTTGCTCTTGTCGAGCTTATCGCCTGTGCGGCAGAAAGAGTACATAGCGGCCACTGGATTACACAAACGTCGCCAATCGCATCGTGCAGTAGTCGGCGCGGTGTGCCAGGTGCAAGAGACTATGGATTATTAGGAGACCTGTATGACTACGACGCCTGTCCTGATTGTCGGCGGCGGCCCTGTTGGAATGACACTCGCCTTGAGCCTCAGTCGGCAGGGCATTGCCTCCGTGGTGCTCAATGACCGCACAGGCACGACGCGCCATCCGAAGCTGGATGTCGTCAATTGCCGTTCCATGGAGATCTTTCGTCAACTGGGTTTGGCCGACAAAGTTCGTGCAGCCGGCAATCCCCTGAATGCCAACCAGTACGCGGCCTACGCCGCTTCCGCGAGTGGGCCGTGGTACGGTGTCCTGCGTGATCGCCATCTGTTCTATCCGCCCGTGGCCCAGGCTCGCAAGCAGATCGAAACCTGCATCGACGGGAGTCTGCCGCTGGAGTCGATGCAGCGGATATCGCAGATGTATCTCGAACCTATTCTGCTTGAAGCAGCGCAGGCGGACGCGAACATCGACATTCGTTTCGGCTGGAAAATGGAAGACTTCCGGCAGAACTCCGATGGCGTCATCGCAAACGCCCGTCGTCTGGACGACGGTCAACCCGAGCAGTTCCAGGCTCAATATCTGATCGGCTGCGATGGTCCGAACAGCCTCGTCCGGCGGTCCCTGGCGATCGAGTATGACGGCACGCGCGATCTGATCGGCGAGTTGTTCATCATTCATTTCCGCTCCGGAGCAGTCAAAACGCTTTACCCCGATCAGCAGCCCTACTGGCATACCTGGCTCAGCCGGCCCGGGTTCACCGGATTGCTCGTTTCACCGGACGCAAGTAAGGACGACTGGGTACTCCACCTCGCCTATCCGCCGCGGGCCGGAGAGTCACTGGAAGCACTCGTCGAAAGCGCTCTCGGTACAAAACTGCCGTTCGAGATCGTCCAGAGCGGACCCTGGCGGCCACAGTTCCTCGTTGCGCAGCGCTTCGGTCAAGGGCGTGTATGGATGGCAGGAGACGCCACGCATCAATACATGCCTACGGGTGGGCTCGGAATGAACACCGGCGTGACAGAGGCACACAATCTGGCCTGGAAACTGGCCGCCATGCTCAAGGGCTGGGGCGGCAAGGATCTGCTTCCGAGTTACGGGATCGAACGCCTGGCCATCGCACGCCGGAACCGCGACCACGTAATGAAATGCGCGGCGGCCGCCTTCGAAGCGCAGTTTCCCGACAAGGATGCAGTTTTCGAGGCCACGCTCAAGGGCGACGATCAGCGCAATGAGTTAGGACATATGCTGGAGACGCGCATTTCTCGGATGTACGAGGCACTTGGCATCGAGATAGGATATCGCTATGAAGGCTCCCCGGTGATCTTGCCCGATCACGCTGAAGCGCCTCCCTATCCCGAGATCGAGTACCGCCCGACAACCTGGTCGGGAGCGCGCCTGCCAAGTACCTTCCGCGCAGACGGCACCGCGCTTTTTGACCAACTCGACCCGTGCGGATTTACGCTTCTGGTTGCCGACAGTGCGGACTGCGACACAACTCCGATGCGCGCAGCTGCGGCCGCTGCAGGCGTGCCACTCATCTCTTTGCACATCCACGAGCCACACATCATCCGGATGCTTGAATGCAAGTGGGTGCTCGTGCGCCCCGATCAACACGTGTGCTGGCGCGGCAACATGCTACCCGCCGACTGCCAACCCATCATCGATACCGCGCGTGGAGCCCAATCATGAATCACGCTACCCATCCCGTCACGCGGCCCGTTCGCCGTCCCCAGCCATCCTCCCGGGCGGAACGCGTCCGGAATTCGCTGATCGATCACATCCCATCGACGCTGGCGAACTTTGGTTTATTTGCCCTGCTGTCGATGACGCCCAGACTCATCCATCGTGCCGCAGCACGCACACCACGACTGCAGGAATTGTTGGGGACCAGTTCGTTCGTCGTAACCATAACAACATTGCAAGGCGGCGGTGGCCAACTGACGCTGCGCAACGGGCAATTGTCGTTCAGTCGTAGCACCGCACACACTGCGGATCTGACCCAGACGTGGTCATCGGCCCGCGAAGCACTTCGAGCGCTGACCAGCAGCGACGAAACAGACCTGCAGCGTGCCTTCGTTGCCGGTGACCTGAAGATGCGGGGAAGCTTTCTTCCCGTACTTTGGCTCAACGAGGCGCTCAAGCTCGCGCGAGGTCGAGACAGTAAACAGGTTACCCGGTTCCTGTCGCGCGACGCGGCCTGAGCGGTCGATTTCCTACTCCACGCACCTAACCCGAAGCCCATCATGTCCATACACTCCATCGATGCCCAGGTCGTCATTTACGGCGGTGGCATTGCCGGCGCCCTGCTTGCCAAAACCCTTTCCCGCACCGTCCCGGTCACACTCGTCGACCCGAACGAGTACTTCGAAGTACCGATGGCGGCGCCCCGAAGCCTGGTGAAGCCAGAGTTCGCCGAACAGTCGATTATCCCTTTTGCCAAGGCGTTGCCCCGCGTCAATCATGTTCGCGGCACGTTGGTCGAACTGCGCCGCAACGGCGGGCTGGTCGAACTGCAGGACGGACGGCGGCACGTCGTCAAGGGGCGCGTGACGGTCCTGGCCACTGGAAGCGCTTTCTCGAATTCCCTGATGCGCGCCATGGGCGGCGCTTCAGTCAACGAACGCAAAGCCTTCTATGCCAGCTACCAGCAACGGATCGCCACGGCGCAACGAATTCTCATCGTTGGCGGTGGTCCGATCGGCGTCGAAGTAGCAGGAGAAATTAGCGAAATTCACCCGCAGAGGTCCATCACGATCCTCGAGGCAGGACCTCGGTTGTTGGGCGGAACATCGGAAGCCGCGGCAGCCCACGCCGCGAAGGTTCTGAAAGAGCGCGGCGTGACGCTCCTGCTCAACGAGCGGCTCAAGCTGGCCGGCAGTACCAGTGCGGACGCATTTGCTCCCGCTGGCGAAGCCCAGACGGACTCCGGGCAACGCATTCCGTACGACCTCCTGATCTGGTGCATCGGCGGAAAACCTAATACGGGCTACATGAAGCAGCACTTCCCCTCGGCGCTAAATGGCGCAGGACGGATTCGCGTTACGCCTGAACTGCGGGTCGTCGGGATGGATGCAGTCTTCGCACTCGGCGATATCACCGATCTGGACGAAAACAAGATGGCCTGGCATATCGACAGCCAGGTCAAGAATGCGGCCTACAACATTCGAGCCGTTTTGGCCGGTTCCGGCAAGTCGCCACGACTGAAGGCTCATAAGCCGCAAACCGGAAACCCGATGATGGCCGTCACGCTCGGCAGTCGCAACGGGGTTCTCCATCTGCCGGTGCTGGGTGTCGTTCGCTCTCCAGCCTTCAGCCGTATGGCGAAGGCTGGCCATATGCTCGTACCCAAGTTCAGGAAGGCGCTTGGCGTCTAGCTCCCTGCAGCCACGGCAATCGGTCAGGTTCGCCGAAGAACATGGACGCTCCCTGAGTTCCCCAATTTATTCCATACCGGAGTTCTATTCATGCAACACACCTCCAACACGCTGGGCCGCCTTGCTGCCGGCCTGGCGATCGCCTGCGTTGCCGGTACTGCTCTTGCGCAGGCCTCGCCGGTGGGCACCTGGAAAACGATTGACGATACAACCGGGCAGCCTCGCGGCGAAGTCACTATCGTCAAACAGAATGATACGTATTCGGGCGCGTTGACCAACGTGCTAAAGGAAGACGAGCGCACCAAAATCTGCACGAAGTGCACTGACGACCGGAAAGACAAACCCATCGTTGGCATGACGATCCTGTCCGGGATGAAGAAGACAGGAGACAACGAATGGTCAGGTGGGACGATCCTCGATCCGGAAAATGGCAAGGCGTACAGCGCGAAGATGTCCCTGTCGGACGATGGAAAGAAGCTGAATGTGCGGGGGTTCATCGGCATCAGCCTGCTCGGCCGGACGCAGACCTGGCTGCGCGAATAGTCAGAACCCATATCGTGCCACGCGTCCTGCCACCCGACGGGAGAATGGCCTGGCAGGCCGCACTTCAGCGCACTGTGGCGGCCCACATTTGTTGCCCGATGATCTGACGAGGGAAGCCTTTCATTTTCCCATCGAGATGTTGACCAAAATTAGACAATCGTGTCCAATGGTAGACAATCAAGATGGAATCAGTCATGGAGCCCAATCTCCCGATCATTTCCCGGATCCACCGGGCGGCCTTTGAGCTTTTCGCAGAAAAAGGCGAGACACAAGTCAGCATCAGTGAACTGGCCCATGCGGCCGGCATTGCTCGTGGCACGGTCTATAACCATGTGCCGTCGCCCGAAGCGCTCTTCGAGACCGTCGCCGCACGCATGGCGGAGGAAATGCACGAACGCGTCGTTGCAAGCTTTGTGAACATTTCCGACCCCGCCCAACGGCTAGCCAACGGCATTCGCCACTTCATCCGTCGAGCTCACGAGGAACCTCACTGGGGTCGCTTCCTTAGCCGCTTCGCATTTAGCCACGATGCGCTACAGAACATGTGGAGCGGGCCCACGATGCGCGACGTTCTCGATGGGTTGGAGCAAGGTCGTTACAACTTTCGATCGGACCAGCTTCATTCGGTGATTGCGGTTATCGCGGGTTCGGTGCTCGCCTCAATCGTCCTGGTACTCGACGGCCATCGGACCTGGCGCGACGCTGGGTCCGACACGGCCGAACTCGTGTTGCGCGGTCTCGGTGTCGAAGCTGAAGCGGCCCGGCGCTATGCCACGACCGACCTGCCACCGTTACCAGAACGCGCATAGCGCCGTAACTCGCTCGCTGGGGCAGTGCTAGCGCACGTCCCGCGAAATGAATTCAAGGACAGGGCCGGTTAACGTCTGGTCGCTGGTATCGACCGAATAAATTTCGGACATATGCCCATGTTGTTTCGCGACCAGCATCGCATGATTGCGGCCTGCCGCGGTCAGCGCGGCATCAAGATGCTGGGCCTCGTCAATCATCGCCTGTGGGTCGAACTCCGCAGAGGTGATCAGTAACGGAACGGCAGACGCCAGCAGACCGTTGACGGACGCTCTGCCGATGGCCGTTTCCGGCGGCCCAAAGTAAACGTTGACCGAGGGATCCCGCAACGTGTAGATCCCTGACGACAGGACCGCAGCTGAAACGGGCTCCGTTGCGCCCTCAACGTCGCGATAGACCTCTGGATGTGCCAGGAAGCTTGCTACGTGCGAAGCGCCGGCGGAATGCCCCCACAGCACGATGCGCTGCGGATCCGCGCCTAAAGTAGCAGCATGGCTACGCGCCCACGCAACTACCTGCGCGATTTCGCGTTGCACGGCCGGATAAGCGGCCTTTGGTGCGAGCGTGTAGTTCATGTTCACACCGACCATGCCATGCTTGACTGCCCAAATCATGACGTTGTCGTAAAAAGGCCCGATCCTGCCATCAGGTGTCCTGCTTTTGTCGTCAAAACGAAAAGCACCGCCATGAACGAAAATCAGAATGGGGCGTGGTCGCGACGCTTCCACCGGCGTGAAAACGTCCACATTTTCCTTTTCACCCGCGCCATAAGCGACGTCGCGCTGCACGGCAATACCTTCCACCGGCATCCGCTCCTGCATTGGCGCGTAGATAAGCGCCGTCTCGAATCGATCGACCTTGTGTCCCATTGCAGCGATTGCCGGTGCGATGTTCGCGGGAACCTGTGCCTGAGCGCTCGCACAGGCTAGCAAGCTGCCTGAAACGCACAATGGAATTGCACCACGCGAAGCTAACAGGAGAATGGGTTTCTGAAGATGCCGGATCATTGATTGCAATCGCTCGCAGAAAATGACTTATTCTGCCGACAATGGCAGGGCTTTGTGTCTCGAATTTTTACAATATGTTGCGTGCAACGCTTCTTTCCGAAGTGCGTTTTGGGCAGACTTCGATCCAGGCCTCGTCGCTGCCAGATCGACCATTAGCGAACACGATCGACGATCCAATGAATCTCACGCCATCAGGTGTCAGTGCTTTGCTGCGTCAGCTGCTTGCTCTCGCAACATCTTCCACCGCGAAACGGCGTTTTCCGTTCGCCCTGCGCGCCGGCTTATGCAGCGGAATTCCTGTAGTGATCGGCTGGTTTGCCGGCGATATCAAAGCCGGGCTACTCGCAACCATCGGAGCATTCACGGCGCTCTATGGAAGCGGCCGGCCTTATCGCAACCGCGCCGTTCACCTTGCCGCTATTGCGATTGCACTAGCTGCTATCGTCGCGTTGGGTATCAGCGTGGCCCCCCATCCCTGGTTTGCCGCATTCGTCGTGGCAACGATCGCGGCACTTGCTACGTTCATCTGCAATGCGCTGCGCATCGGGCCACCTGGCGCGTACATGTTTGCGCTTGCCTGCGCAAGCGGAACCGGGATGGCGGGTGACACCAGCGACCCGATCCGAAGCGGCCTCTACGTTCTGTGCGGCGGCATCATTTCGTGGCTCGCGCACATGACGGGCGCACTGCTTGACCGACGCGGGCCCGAACGGTCGGCTGTGATCGCGGCGGCGGAGTCGGTTGCGAACTTCGTCGATTCCAGCGGTACGCCGCACAACCGGACCGCGCAGCATCAGGCGGCCCGCACACTCGACGAGGTCTGGACCACACTTGTGACGCTCCAACCTCTCATGCAAAAACGCGAGAGCGTGCTGGATGCGTTGCGCCAGTTTGCACAACAGCTTCATACCATCTTTGCTTGCGCTCTCACTGCGGCCGGCGAAAATAGACCAGCGCAATCTAGTCTTGCAGAGGAAGCTCGCGAGATTGGCCGGAAGGCGAAATTGGGAATCCTCGACGCAATCTCTCCCCCAACGAGACCGTTCCCTCTCGGCCGCCCTCGCGCCGTTGCTGCGCTGCTGGAAGGCCTTGCCCCGTGGTCCACCCCCCTGCTGCTCTCCGCACGCGTGTGCGCAGCGACACTCATCGCTGGGGCAATTGGCGTCGCGCTCGGCCTGGACCGGGCTTACTGGGGTATGGCGGCCGTCGTTGTTGTGCTGAACCAGCCGTATGGCTGGCCGGGCACGCTACGTCGAGCGCTTTCGCGGGTAGTTGGAACGCTGCTCGGCCTTATGTTGGCGTGGTGCATCTTTGTGGGTCAACTGCAGGGAGTATGGATTGCGGCCACAGTGGGACTTTTGCAATTCCTCGTGGAGATCTGGGTGGTGCTCCAGTATGCAATCGCGGCGATCTTCATCACGGCCAACGCAATGACAATCGCCGCGGGAGGAAACATGCCCCTTGGCATTGCCGAGCTTTTCACCGCGAGAGCGCTTGATACTGCTATTGGTTGCGCTATAGCCATCGCGGTCTTCTCGATTGCCGCACCGCGTTACTCGACACGTCAGTTCCGCAGTGAACTCGTGCGCACCATCGTCGCAGCCCAACGCGTGCTTTGGTGCCTGTCGCATCGCATGGTCGTTACTTCTGAGGCTCTCGAAGCGCGCCGAGATCTTCAACACCGCGCCATGGCGCTACAGGATCTGTTCAATGCGGATTCAGCAATGCTCGAACGGAGTACATCCAGTGCGACGAAGATCGCATCCGTAGCCGCCGCAGCGCAAGCGCTCACGTACCGGTTGTTGAATATCTGCTGGCAAATCGAATCGCAGAACGTCTGCGCAACCCAGCCGATCGTGTTCGACGATTGTTCGGTCGCCTACGACTGGCTCGAATCGCTCAAACAGTTAATCGAAACCGGTTCCTCCTCACTTCCAGCCGGCGCGTCACCGCGGTTTCTCGGAGACGAGATCATCGAAATCGAAAAGGCGCTCCGTGAACGCTCTTGAAGGCGACAAAGTCAGCAAGGCGTTCTCCTGGGCCCCCACTCCATCTGCGCCAGGAGTTGGGGTAATCGTCCTTTTCGTGCAAAATCTGGCGCTTCCTCCTAGACGCCTTTAGCGGCAAGGCTCAGCGGGCGATCCAGACGACTATCGGCAGGCTTGGCAGCGATCTGCGGTAACCTAGCCGCCCGCGATTTCGAATCGCCCTCCGACGGGAGGCAAGCCATGCCGGGACTGGCGTTTCGCTATGTGGGGCAGCATCGTCTGCCCTCGAGGTTGTCGGAATTCGATGTCGAACGCTACTTCGCGCTGACTGATAGCGACATCGCCGCGCTTAACGAGCGTTTCCGGGGTGATCGGCGTGCTGGCGCTGCCATTCAGTTGGTGTTTCTGCGAGCAAGCGGACGCACGCTCGATCATGTTGGCACCCTCCCACGCCAGTTGCTGCGCTACATCGGCGAACGGCTCAGCTTGCCCATTCCGACGATCGCCTCGTTGCGCACGCTGTACCAGCGCTACAAGACGCAATACGATCATCAGGTTTGGGCCTGCGAATACCTCGGGCTGACGTCGCATGGCCAGGGCCAGCTGGTCGACGTTGCTGCATGGATGGAGCAGGATGCCGCCGAGACTCTCTCAATGGATGATCTGATCCAGCATGTCCACCACTGGCTCTACGAACGTCGCATCCTGATTCCGGCAGAACGGAAGTTGCGTGATCTTGCGCGATCGATCTGGGCAGAGGTCGAGCGCGACCTGCTCGCACTGATCGAAGCGGCCGTGCCGAAAGCGCAGCGCGTGCGCGCCGATGCGCTTCTTTCCGCGCGGCATGGCAGTTCGGGCATGACGATACTAGAATGGCTCAAGACTCCGCCCGCTCGACACAGTCCGTCCACCATCACCGAAACACTTGCGAAAATCCGCCTCCTGAAGGACCTCGGCGTGCACGAGTGGCAGTTGGATGTCGTACCGATCGAAAAGCAGCGAGCGTACGCGCAGCGCGTTCAGGCTCGCCGTCCTGCGAAAGTACGCGAACTTAAGGAGTCGACCCGCACGATCGAGTTGATCTTTTTCCTGCACGTCACTCTGCTCGAGCTGACGGACGCGCTACTTTATCAAACGGGGCGCCGGGTTTCCGACCTCGTGCGGCAGGCTTACGACCGCACGACCGTTCGGCAGGCACACTCCGCTGTTGAATACCGGCAGCAACTGGTCGCGATCAAGGCGCTGGTTCGGGATAGCAGGCGTACTGCGCAAGAAAGGCTCGACGATATAGATAAGCTGCTTGCGAATCTCGCAGACAAGCCGCCTGCAAGTCACGCAGCGAGCGTTCGCGAAGCGCTGACCGACGATCACCACCGCATCCGAAATCTGATGGGGCCGTTACGTGAGCTAGGCTTCGTGGGCCGCGAAGCGGAGCCGAGTCTCCGACAGCTCAAGCTTGTCGGCACACTGCGTGACAGCGGCGTAACCGAATTGCCGCTCGACTGCGATGTGCCGGTCAGCGCGGCCTGGCGCGATCTAGTCAAGGGCGACGATCGGACGCGAGCGTTGCGGGCGCTGGAGGCATCCGCAATCACGGGTCTGCGCAAGGGGCTTCGCCGCGGCTCGGTCTGGGTCAACCACAGCCTGTCGTTCCGTGAGCGCGATCAGTTGCTGATCCCGCACGCGCAGTGGGAACGCGATCACAACCGCTATCTTTCCTCGCTCGGGTTGCCGGGAACCGCGGATCCGTTCCTCGAACGGCTGACGGAACACCTGAAGGCCGCGCTGGCGGCCCTGGAGGAAGCACGCGAAGCAGGCCGCGTCACGATCGGCCCCGACCGCGCGCTGCATCTCTCAGCACTCGAAGCGTTGCCGATAGATGGCATACCTAAACGTACGCGGGATCTGATATTCAGCGAGATCGGTACCGCGCAGTTCGCCGACATGATCATGGAGATGGATGCCCACACCGGCTTCAGCGAAGTGCTCCTGGCACGCAAGGCGCGAGATGCGAACGAACTCGTCTCGCTGTACGCTGCGTTGATTGCGCACGGCACGGACCTGGACACCACGAACGTCGCGGCCATGATCCCGAAACTGGACCCGGCGCATATTTCGACGGCAATGCGTCTCCTTGAGATGCCCGGGCGGCTGTCACGTGCGAATGACCGCGTGGTGGAATTCCAGCGCACGCATCCGATTACGGAACTCTGGGGCTCTGGACGGCAGGCATCAAGCGACTCGATGAGCCTCGATACGTCACCGCACCTCTTTTATGCGCGGGTCGATCCGCGACGTCGCACCCATGCGGTGGGCATGTACACGCACGTGCTGGACCAGCACGGCATTGTCTATAACCAACCCATCGTGCTGAACGAACGCCAGGCCGGAGTAGCGATCGAGGGCGTGACCCGCCACAACGAGAACCGTGACGATGGCGGTTTGCAGCGGCTTTGTGTAGACACGCATGGATACACGAACGTAGGGATGACAGTGTCGAAGCTGCTTGGTTTTGACCTTTGCCCTCGTCTGCGCAACCTCTCGGAACGCAAACTGCATCTGCCCAGAGGCATGGTCGCACCAGCGGGGCTGGCAGCCATCGCCGCCAACGAGGTGTCCATCAAGGCGATTCGTGATAGCTGGGACGGACTGCTGCGTGTCGTCGCATCGATTCATGCTGGCCGCGTGAGCGCGATAGTCGCTTTGCAGCGGTTCGGAAGCGCGGCACAGGGCGATCCTGTGCACCGGGCGGCAGACCACCTCGGCAGGTTACTGCGCACGCTATTCCTGTGTGATTACTTCAGCAACGTGGAGTTTCGGCGCGAAATGCATACGTTGCTTAACCGGGGAGAATCGGTTCATCAGTTGCAGCGCGCGATCTACACCGGCAAGGTCGCGCCAGAGCGCGGACGGCGCCGCGATGAAATGATTGCGATATCCGGCTCGTTGACGCTGCTGACAAACGTGGTGATTGCGTGGAATACGCAGCGTATGCAGGCGACCCTTGACGGTTGGCGTAGCAAAGGTCAAGGCATTGGCGACGACTGGTTGCGCCGGCTGGGGCCGGCGCACTTCGCGCACGTAAATTTCCGGGGGATGATGAGCTTTCCGATCGAACGCTATCGGGAGATGCTGCTGGATGCGGCGCCTTGGCGGCGCGCGGCCAGATTGTGAGGCGGGCACACGAAGGAGCGGCGATGAACACGCGTTGAGGCCGTTATCTCCTAGCGGAATGAGATCGAACAGCGAGCCCGGAAGACGCAGGTCTCGCCGCCGAGGCCACACGCCACTACTCAGCGTGCACGGGAACGGCGGCCGCATGAATCGCCAGATCTTGCTTCAAAGAGATGAGGTCCGGAAATTCGGGAGCCGCAAACTGCATTGATTTTAAAAGACAAAATAGACCTAACCGCCAGATTTTGCACGAAAAGGACGATTACCCCACGGCGCGCGCTGCCGCGCCCTCTTCCCACAGGTGTCCGATGTAAGGCAGCAGATACGTGCGCAGTTGCGCGGCCACCGCTTCGTCGATCTTTTCATCGACAACAATATGCCGGGTTGCCGGCTGGATATCCGCGGACCGGCAGAACCTGTCCCGCCCGTCGGCAATCATCCGCCCGATCTCAAAAGGCGCAAGCTCGACGGCCTTGCCCGTCACCGTGCGCACTTCCAGCGGGCCAAGCCCGTAACGCGCCGCCAGTTCATGCGGCGGCTCGCCCTGAAGGCTCACCCGGCTTCTCAGCGAAGGACTCACGCTGGCCCACGCCAGCGAATGCATCGTCCGCGAGTCGACGTGAGGCGAGAAACGCCGGGCTGCATTTGCCGCGATTTCCCGGTTGAACGCGAGGTACATGCCGAGCCGCTGGCCGAAGTGTTCGGCCACGAGCTGGAGCGTGGAAGTCTTGCCCGCGCCTGCGAAGGCCTTGACCTTCAGGTTCCCGAGGCGCAGCGCCGCGTCGATCACGGCCTGCTGCTCTGCCGTCGGAACAAATGCCCTCTTCACGCGATACCAGACGTCATGTGCGCCCGTGTTGACGGCTGTGTAATTCCGACACTAAACGGCGGCGCAAGGTCGAGTAAATCGCTCAACACCGAATGGGCCGCCGATGTCGGCCACCGGTGAGCGTTGATTCAGAACGGGTCCGCGATATCGTCAACGTCGCCGACGTTCAGAGGCGATCGCTGTTGACGGATCAGGTCGTGCAACTCGACGCCGTAACACATCCAGATGCGAGCCCGCAGATCGCTGAGCAGCTCAAACACAGCGAGCGCTTGCTGGGGCGACCATTCGGCATCGATCAGGAAGTCCAGTCCGCGAGACAGTCCCGATGGCAGGTGCGTGCGCCGGCTCACGGTTTTTTCTCCGGGCGCGCGGCATTACGCCTGCTGGCGCGCTGCTCCGAGCGCTCGCGCGCTTCCTTGACGCGATACGACTCGCCCTCGATGGCAATGACCTCAGCGCGATGCACGAGACGATCGACCAGCGAGACGACGCAGGCCGCGTTCGGGAACACCTCTGACCATGCCTTGAACGGTTTATTGGTCGTAACCACCGTGCTCGCGGCACCATACCTGCGGCTGACGAGCTCGAACAGCAGGTCGGCATGGCGGTTCGAGTACGACAGGTAGCCCACTTCATCAATCACGAGGACTTCGGGGGAAGCATAGCGATGCAGACGGCGGCGCAGCGCCGAGTCGCTGTCGAGCGCAGCCAGTTCGCCGAGCATCTGGCCAGCCGTGGTAAAGAGCGCCGTGTAACCATGGATGAGCGACTGGTACGCAAGGTTCAGCGCGAGTGTCGACTTGCCCACGCCGTTCGGCCCGATCAGCACGACGTTGGACTTCTCCCTGACGAACTCGAGCGCCATCAATTCCTCAAGCGCGACGCGGTCGATGCGTTTGGGCCATTCCCAGTCGAAGTCGGCAAGGGGCTTGAAGTTACCCAGGCGCGCGTCGCGGATGCGCCGCTCGAGCGAACGGCGCGTGCGCTCCTGTTCTTCCCACTGCACCAACGGCTCGACCCAGGACGCCTCGGCAATCTCGCTCCAGTGCGCCAGCAACCCGTACAACCGCAACGCGTTGGCGCGCTCCTGCAACTGCTCAGTCCTGTTCATCATCGGCCTCCCGCGTGAGCTCGTCATAGATGTCGAGCCGGTGTGGTGTTACCAGTTTGTCCTTGTCGCGCACGTGTTCCGGCAGCTTCACGGCGACCGGTGGAGGCGCTCCGCGTTCAACCCGACGCCGCTCCAGCGCCAGACGTACCGGATTCTGGTGAGGCGCGGCGTCGCTCGCGAGGGTTTCCTCGATCGCCGCCTGCAACTCGGTGGCGCCATAGCGGTCGAGCAAACGCAACAGCTGCGCGGTGATGTTCCCCAGGTTGCTGCCGCGCTCGGCCGCACGCAGTATCAGGGTCTGGGCAGCCGGTGCAGCGCGTGTGAGATGGTCCAGGCCGCGATGATGACGGGCCTCGCGTTTTCGCTCCACCAATGCATCGATGTGTGCAGCGATTTCGATCTGCGCGCCGCGATCGTAACTGCGCGCATGCACTGCAACAACATCGGCGCCATCAAGGATGCGCACATGGTGCTGATCGGCACGTACCGTGAGGGTGCGTTGCACATGGGTGTGGGGTACCGAGTAATCGTTCAGGTCGAAGCGTGCATACGGCGTCTTGCCGATTTTCACGGGCAACTGCAGTTCACACGGGTACGGGTTATCTGGCAGCGCAAGCAGACTGGGCCGCTCGCGCTCGAAGGCCTCGCGTACGCTGATCTGCGGTTCTTCGCGGCAGGGACGCTCGGCTGCCATGCCCGCGCACCACTGCGCAGCCTGGGCGTTCAGATCGTCGAGGTCGTTGAACTTGCGGGCCGCGAAGAAGCTCTCCCGCGCATATCTGATCGCTCTTTCGACGCGACCTTTTTCGTTGCCTCGTGCCACGGCTACTGGCCTCGGCTCGAACCGGTAATGGCTCGCAAATGCCAGCAGCGCAGGATTGAAGCGGATCGCATCGCCCTGACGTTCGAGCACGGCGCTGCGCAAGTTGTCGTATTTCAAGACCCTTGGCAGTCCGGACCAAGCTTCGAAGGCGCCCACGTGACCGGCCAGGAAGCTGTCCATACGGGCATCGAGGAAGAAGCGCAGCCAGATCTGGCGCGACCACGCCAGCACCATCACGAAGGCCATCAACGGCCGGCGCGCGCGACCGATCTGCAGATGGCCGAATGAGGCCCAGTCGACCTCACCCACTTCTCCCGGAACTGTGCGCAAACGCAGATAGGCTTCGGGGGTCGGTCGCGGCCGATGAAGCGCGACCATGTGCCTGAAGTGGTGGATGTTGCCCCTGTAGCCACGCTCGGCCACCATCGCGTACAGGCGGCTTGCCGTGAGCGAAGGGAACTTCCTGAGCGTCTCATGGATAAAGGGCAGATAGGGATCTATCCGCGAGGGCCGCTGCGCTGCGCCCAGCCGTGGCAAGCCTGCCTGGGCAAGCACGCGCTGCACGGTGCCGCGATGCACATGCAACTGGCGCGCAATGGTGCCGCAGCGCCACTTCTCGACATGGTAATAGCGCAGGATCTGCGCCTCCAGTTCAGCCTTGATGGTCATGAATCGTTTCCTTTCATATCCGTAGCAGTACGAACTTCATGGAAGACCCGACGACGTAACGGCCCATGACGCACGAATTCGCATGCGCGGCAGCAGAAACGGCAATGTCCGGTCGCCAGCGGCGTAGCAGCAATCGTGGGGATGGCCCCGCTGGCCGACGTCGTCGATGTCGAGGCCAGTAGAGCATCAGCGGCGGGACCAGTGGAACCGTGATGCGTCACCTTATTTCGCTTGTCGCGAAAGCGGCGCATCCTGGCGGCATGTGCAGAACGTCCGCGCCGGCTGCGCTGGTAGCGGCGGCCAGCCTCCCGCTGACTGGCCCGGCGGGAAGCCAGGGAGCAGTCGCGACCGCAGTAGATCTGGCCACGATCGCAACGACGGCAGACGATGACCTGCGCCCGGCAACGGGCGCACACGTACAGGCGGCCCGTGGGCGGCTGCATTGGCGGTTCCTCCAGAACGCCAAAGAGGAGGAGTCGAACAAGGTCGACGGGCCACGTGAGCAATGCGATACTGACGGCTCACACGGCTGTCCGGCCGGCCAACAGGCCTGCCATGTGGATATCCCTTGTGGAGGTGCGGCGCCGGACTGGACTTGGCGGTTGAGGCCGGCGCTGCGCCTGTTGTTCTTCTTCGGCAAACGCCTTTCTACCATGCGGACGGCACGCCCCGATGCAGGGCACGTCTCCAGTCGCCCTACGGGCTCCCTTCACCGTGCCCTGCATCAACAAGCCCCGGTCACGATGCGTTGGTCATTTCCGCGAGTTCTTTTTTGCTCTCGCGTCACGCCGCCTCTATGTGACGCCGCCAGATTTGCGCGGATTTAGACCGCCATCGACAGCTCCTGGCGATGTGGAGTCACGGATTTTCGCATGGCCAGTAGCCGGTCGAGCAACCCGGCGTGCGTCGCCTCACCGGAACGTCCACTTTTGACCAAAGGGGGGGGCGCGCCTGGCACCGCGAAAGCTGACAGCATTCTTCACGTCTGAACAAGCTCAAGACCGTTTTCGGCACACCACTGCCTCAGCGCGCTTTCGACAGCATCGGCTTCGAAGGAATACCAGCGTTCGAGAACGCCTTCACGCTCCAGCAAATCCTTGAAGCGCGCATACGCCCCTTGCCGCCGGAAAAATCCTTCGGCCTGGTCGTAACACGCCGGTAACTCCTGTGCGACAAAGCGCAGGGCGAGACGCCTTCCCAGATCAAGGTCGTTCTTGTGCGGGATCGCAAGGTAGCGATCGGAAGTTTCAAGGTCGTCCGGAATCTCTTCGTCAAACGCATCACTGGAATCAGAAGTCCACCAGACCTTGCCCGTATCGAGCGAGACATACGCGTTATGCTCCATTGGCGCCGCGTAGCTGACAAAGTCAAAGGCCATGGAAAGATCGTCGTGCCTGACTGCGACCATGATTCTCCTCCGATAGCGGTGTAACGTTCGAGCGACCCGGCTTTCAAACCGCGCACGATGGCAACGGATAGCCGCTCACCACGCCGGCGCCGCGACTCAAAGTTCCTCGCTGGGGTCAGCTGTTACGACAAAGAATAGATAGCGCAGGCGAGACCTTCACCGAGCCGGACCACTATGGCCACTCCCAGCCGCTCAATGTGGGGCGTTGAGCCTTCACCGGACGATACCGCACCTACTATCGTTCGAATCCTCCATGCGATTCTGTATCGTCAATCAGTTGCCGGAACCACTGATTGGCGAAATCCATGTCGCTATTTACGTGCCAGTACATGTGGAGCTGCACGGGTGGTAATGAAAACGGTAAATCAAGCTGGGCCAGGGAACGACTTGTATCGATTTGCCGAGCAAGTCGCGCGGGCATGGTGAGCAAGAAATCCGACTGCTGAATGATATGGCAGGCTGAATAGTAGTTCTGGCAACGAACTGCAATACTGCGTTGCAATCCGAGATTCAACAACGCGACATCTTCGAGAACTGTTCCTTGCGAGCGCGTCGACACAGCGACATGCTTCGCCTCGAGGTAGTGCTCCATTGTTATGCTCCGCGCGGTCCAACGATCCTTGCGCGCCAGAATACAGAAGGCATCTTCCAGTAATGGGCGATGCCGCACCGGTTCGCTGATCGGCAATGCGACATCGATAACCAAATCCAGGTAGCCTGCCGCCAAGGTGCTTGCCATCCGTTTGCGGTCGATCGGGCTGCTCGCAAGGGTGGCCATTGGAGCTTGGTCGCCCAATGCGCGCGTCAGAGCGGGCAGCAGCAGCGGTTCGATCGCATCCGGCATACCTAGTCGAAAGGTCTTTCGTGTTTCAGCTGGATTGAACAGCCCCCATTGCTGGAGCAACTGATGTAGTTTAGCGACCTGCTCCAGGAGGCCCGGCGCCATCCTGAGACAGGTTGCTGTTGGCTGCATGTTGCGCCCGTCTCTTACGAAGAGTTCATCGTTCAAATGCTCTCGCAGACGGCCGAGCGCATGGCTAACCGCCGAAGGCGTCAACGCCAGGCTTTGCGCAGCGCGGCTCAGGTGTCGTTCTCGATAGACGACTTCAAAGATCTTGAGCAGATTGAGATCTAGCTGCTGAATTCTTTTATGTTCCATAGTCGGCGCATCTGACCGATCATCACCTTTATCCGGCTTTCTTGAGCCCATGGTGGCGTTGTTTGCTAACCAGACGTCAGTTCGAAGGAAAAGATTGATTGTTCGACAAGGCTACTCAGGTACACGGTCCCGCCGTGTTGACATACACCGGTGACCATGCCGTACTCTCCGTCAGTCCACTGGCAATCGTGAACCACGCGGCCCTCGGCGTCAAAAGCCATCGCCCACGTGACTCGCTCGGGAGCTGGCTGCAGGGCAGCAGGCAATCGGGCAGCGAGCTTGCGAATGGGCAGCGGCATTTTATGCAGTTTATCGACGACAGGATTACGGGGTGAAGCCAGCGCCACCCACACCAGGCCATCCGCGCTCATCGAGCAATTGTCGGGAAAGGCAGGGAGCTCCGCGAAGATCTCGCTGCGCCCGGCCTTCTGCCCCTTTAACCACAACCTGCGCAGACGATAAGCTCCGGTCTCTGCGACCACAATCCAGGACTCGTCATGTGCCAGTGCCAAGCCATTGGCAAAATAGAGTTTCTCGAGCAGTTGCTTGACATGGCCGGAGGGGTCGCGGCGAAACAGGCGGCCGGTAGGGACGTTCTCCACGATATCTTTGCGCCACTCGTGGACCGTGTACCGATCAGTGGAACTACTGAAGAAGATGGTTCCATCTTCTGCAGCAACCACATTGCTGCAGAATGGAAGCGGCCGCCCGGCATACTGGCTCACCAATATCTTCAGTTCCCCGGTGCGCGGATTCAGTTCGAGCAGACCTTTGGGGCTATCGCAAATAAGGACACGACCGTCCGGAAGTACCTCCAGCCCCAACGGACGCCCGCCGGTGTCGGTCAATTGCTGCGCTTTTCCGCTTCGCGGATCGATCCCGAGAACCCGCCCATCGTTGACGCCGGTGATGAGATAACCTTCACGGTCGACCACGACATCCTCCGGCGCCTGCCCTGGAATTGATATCAGGCGCTTCTTGAGTTGCACTGCTTGCATGTGTCTCCTCCTTCGTAATGACTATCGACGCTCGGGCTTACTGCGCGCTATCCAGGCCATGCACATGATTCCCGACACTGGAGCCTGACTGGTCTCATCTTTGATCACGATCGGCACTTAAATTTTTCCTTCGGTTTGTTCGCGCAGGGACTCGCCCTGCTCTAGCGTGAGCAGGGCCGTTGCGGATACGGCACCTCGAATGGGCTTGTGCAGATCCATCTCGAGGCGCCTCAGCACCACTATGGCATTCGACGACAGATGCTGGGCCACCACCAGTCCAGCCGCATATTCTGCCGGCAACGTCATTGCAACCGCGTGGACTCCGAGGATGTGGTTGCGCACGCGCGGGCGATTCGCCAACGTCAGTGTCACGCTGTAAGGTCCGATCGTTTCCGCCTTGACGCCAATAGTGCGATAAAAGCACGAGAAACGTCCGAATATGAAATTGAACAAGAGAACCTGAAGCGCACGCGGCATTCGGTTCAGTGCAGCAAAGACAGCGTTGATCCGGTTCCGCGGAGCATTCTCGAGTGGCGTGATCGCCATTATCTCAGCTCAGTTTGACGACCCAGGACAGCGGCATCCGCTTCATCAGAAAGCCGAGCGGCGCCCAAGGCCACCGTGGCACGAACGCTGTAGTCGGCTCTTTCTCGATAGCGGCGGTCAACAGCCGACAGCCCTTTGCTGCATCGATGATGAAGGGTGTCTTGCCGGCTGAGGTGTTCTCATTCAGTTCCGTCCGGATGTAGCCCGGATATATTGTGCTGACCTTGATGGCGCGCTTGCGAAGTACATCGGCACGAATGCCTTCCGCCATCGCAGCGACACCGACCTTGCTGGCCGAGTATGCAGTCATGCTGCCACGCAAGCCGCGCATCGCGCTCATTGAAGAGATGACAACCAGATGGCCAGAATTCTGCGCCCGAAAGATTTCCATGGCCGCTTCGCTCTGTGCTAGAGCAGCGAGGAAGTTCGTTTCAACCGTCCGTTTGTTTTCGCTGAAGTTTCCCCTCCCTACGGGCGCACCGGAGCCAACACCAGCATTCACGATGACTCGGTCGATGGAACCCATATCAGTTGCAAACGCCCGGAAAACCTCGAAGACCTGGTCATGATTGGTGACATCCAGTTCGCGGATCCACACCTTGATGTTTGGCGCGCTCCTCTGCAGTTCCTGCTTTAGTTCCTTCAGTCGATCGAGGCGTCTCGCGCAAAGGGCAAGGTTGCAGTTGCGTTTGGCAAACTCCCGCGCCATGCCGGCGCCAAGTCCCGAACTGGCACCCGTGATTAGAATGTTCCTGCGCATAATGATTCACTCAATGATGTCGATACCTACAGGACTTGCAGACTGTTGCCGTGACACAGATTAGCGATAGGTCAGCAGAGAGCTGTAGACCGCGAGGCAGGTTATTGCCCGGGATGATGCCGTTCAGGCGCTCCATCACGTAGAACTCCGCGCCGACTACCGATTCGTCGGCGCAAAAAATGCGCATTTCCGGCACGAACTGGAATACCGGTTTCAGGGCATGCTGAAGACGATACTCTCGGCCCATGTCGTGCGCTGATTTCGCTTTGGTCCCGGCTGGAGGGCGCCTCAGGATAAGGTCGACATTCTCCTATTTGAGGCGGTAGGTTCAATTCGATGCACCACCGGAATATTGGGTAATTTCCAGCTGTCCTTGTAGATCGGGCAGTTTGAGCTTGAGCCAGGCGTCGATCGCATTGCTGCCCAGCTCCTCTCCGGCCCGTACCGCGCCGGCTTGGTCCAATACTGCAACCGCATTCATGCCGCTACCTCTTTCCGTTGTTGCATCCGCGCTTCGACTTTTGCCAACTGTCGGCGAATCAACCGCAGATACCATGCATGTGGCAAGTACCGCTTCATGCGCCAAGCCTTCAGGGAGTCGGCATGGGTCAGGATGTGCGTGTCGCCATGAGCCACTCCGGCGGCAATCTTCCTCGCGATTTCTTCTGGGCCTACACGCGCCCTCTCCACCAACCGTTTGGTGAATCGCTCGGACTCCGCATCGCTCGCACGCATATGCCTGGCTAGATCGGTGCGGAAGAACGCCGGACAAGCGACCGAAACGTGAATGTTGTCGCGCGCCAGCTCGAGCTGCAAAGTTTCGGACAACGCCACTACGGCCGCCTTCGTGGCATTGTAGGCAGCTGCCTTGGGCAAATGAAGCAGGCCAGCCATGGACGCCACGTTGACGATCTTGCCGCTCCCTTGCGCACGTAGCATGGGTGTGAAAACCTTGCAGCCGCGCACTACGCCGAGCAGGTTGATGTCCACCACCCACTGCCAATCGTCGAGTGAGACGTCTGCGATCGGTCCCATCTGTGCAACGCCAGCGTTGTTGTACAAGACATCGACGCCGCCCCAGTTGACACGCAGCCAGTCGGCTGCGCGCTGCAGGTCCGCTTCCTCACGCACGTTACACGGCAGGTAGTGCGACCGTACGCCCGTTCGGACGAGCTCATTGACGAGCGCTTGCCCACGGTCATCATCGATGTCGCCGATCAAAACGCTCGCGCCTGCGCGGGCATAGTGACGCGCCAGCTCGCGGCCGAGTCCGGACGCCCCTCCAGTTATGAATACGCGTTGCGATTTCATGCCAGTTTCGCCTCTCGTCACTTGTATTTGGCCAATTCACGACGGGCGACCATCGCACGATGCACCTCATCCGGCCCGTCGGCCAAACGCAGCGCGCGCGCCATCAGAAACAGATTGGTCAACGAGACATCGTGAGACATGCCTGCGCCACCGTAAATCTGGATAGCCTGATCGACCACGCTTTGCAGCACGTTGGGCGCCACCACCTTGATGGCGGAAATCTCGGTCATTGATTCCTTGACCCCGTGATGATCAATTTTCCACGCCGCGTATAAGGTCAAGAGTCGGGCCTGATCGATCGCAATACGCGCATTTGCGATCCGCTCCAGATTGCCGCCCAGCTTGATGAGCGGCTTGCCAAAAGCCTCGCGTTGCCTCGCTCGGGAGATCGTCAACTCCAGTGCGCGCTCGGCGGCACCAATCGCGCGCATGGAATGATGAATGCGCCCCGGGCCCAGCCGGCCTTGGGCGATGAGAAAGCCCTTGCCCAGACCGAAGATCACGTTCTTCCTTGGTACACGCACATTGCTGAACTCCACCTCGCCATGGCCATACGGCGGGTCATATTCGCCGAAGGTCGGCAACATGCGCGTGATGCGGACCCCCGGCGTATCGAGCGGCACCAGCACCATGCTGTGGCGGCTGTACGGTTCCGCATCGGGGTTGGAAACCCCCATGAAGATGGCCACCCTGGCGTTCGGGTGCCCGATGCCGGTGGACCACCACTTCTTGCCGTCAAGCACGAGCTCGTCGCCGTCCTCTCGAATGGTCGCGGCGATATTTGTGGCGTCGGACGAGGCCACATCCGGTTCCGTCATGCAGAAGACCGAGCGAATTTCCCCTGCCAGCAATGGCTTGAGCCACTGCTCCTTTTGTTCCGTACTACCGAAGTGATGCAGAACCTCCATATTGCCGGTATCGGGAGCGTTGCAATTGAAGACCTCGGCGGTAAATTCGTAACGCCCGGTCAGTTCTGCCAACGGCGCGTACTCCAGGGTGGTCAGTCCGCTCTCGGATGGCAGGAACAAATTCCAGAGGCTGGCTTCACGCGCTTTCGCCTTGAGCGCCTCAATTACGGACGGGACACGCCACCGGGACCAGTCGCCGTCGGGATTCATGTGCCGATTTTCTTTGCGGTAGGAATCTTCGATTGGCACGATGTGTGTGTCAATGAACTGGCGCATCCGCTCGAGATACTCTGCTGCCTTGGGACTCGGAGAAAAATCCATTTCAGTACCCTTAATTATTGATAGTCACACAGTTCCCTACGGAGAACCTTGCCTACAGGCGACTTTGGCAGCGAATCGACGAATGCGATCTGCTGCGGGCGCTTGTAGTTGGTAAGGTTCCGGGCGCAATGCGACAGGACCTGCTCGGCCGTCAGTTGCGGATCCTTTCTGACGATAAAAAGCTTCACCATTTCACCGGAACTCTCACTCGGCATGCCTACTGCTGCGGCTTCCAGTACGCCAGACAAAGAAACGGTGACTTCTTCAATTTCCGCCGGGTAAACGTTGAAACCTGAAACCAAAATCATGTCCTTCTTGCGATCCACGATACGCACGTAACCACGCGCGTCTATCACGCCTACGTCTCCGGTTCTAAGAAAACCATCGCGGCCGAGCACCTGCGCCGATTCATCGGGGCGCTGCCAATACCCGGCCATGACCTGCGGACCCGAGATATAAATTTCACCGACGTCACCGGTCGGCAACGCATTGCCTTCGTCATCGCGGATCGAAACGGTCACGGACGGCAAAGGCAAACCGATGCTGCCGTTGAATTCGTTGCGATGTGTCGGGTTGCAAGTCCCTGCGCCGGTGGTTTCTGTCATGCCCCAACCTTCCAGAATCCAGCGTCCGGTCAATTGATGCCAGCGGTCCGCCACTGCTTGCTGGGTGGCCGTGCCGCCTGCCACGAAGACCCGACAGTGCGAGTAATCCACCTGCCGGCTGGCTGGATGATTGAGCAAGGCGTTATAGAGCGTATTCAACCCGCACATGAGGTGAAAGCGCTGCGCTTTCATCGTCTTGACGAGACCGGCTATATCGCGCGGATTGGGAATCAACGTGCTGCACGCCCCGACGCCGAACCCCACCATCAGGACGTAGATCGTAAATATGTGATACAGCGGTAGCTGAAGCAGCATCGCAGGGTGAGCAACGGCTGTTTCGCGTTGCAACGCGACGTTCAGCCACGTACCTGCGATGGTCGCCGCCGCGAGCAGATTTCGATGGAGCAGCATTGCGCCCTTCGCCACACCTGTGGTGCCGCCCGTGTACTGCAACATGGCCAGATCGCTCTGATGCAGTATGACCTCGCGTAAGGGCAGCGACCGGCCTCTGGCAACGGCCTTGCCGAACGCGTGATGACCGGGTAAGGACCAGCGCGGCACGATCTTGCGCACGCGTCGAATCGCGAAGTTGATCGCGCCCCCCTTCAACACGCCATACAGGTCACCCGTCGAAGCGACGACAATGTGTTTGACTGGAACTTCGTTACGCACCTGTTGCAAGGTGCTGGCGAACTGATCGAGGACGATGATGGCTTCCACGCCACTGTCGTTCAGTTGGTGCGCGAGTTCGCGAGCCGTGTACAGCGGATTTACGTTCACCACCACGTAACCGGCACGTAAAACGCTGAACATGCTGACTACGTTCTGGATACTGCTCGGCAGCATGATCGCCACCCGCGCGCCCTTGTCCAGTCCCAGGCTCTGCAGCCACGCCGCAAATGCGCGTATGTAGACAGCCAGCTCGCGATAGGTGAACGTCTTTCCCGAGCATTGAATTGCAGGACGCGTGGCATATCGGCGCGCTGCGTCCTCAAAGTAACTGCAGATCGACGCCTGGCCATCCAATTCGACCGCCCGTGGCACTTGCGGAGGATAGCTGTCAAACCAGCTTTCTCGAAAGAGCAATTTGTCTTCTTCCGAGCACCGCTTGGTGTATTGGTTTTCCATGTCTCCCGCCTCACGTCTAGTGACAGGAACATGCTAAGGCGGACAAGCTAATGAATGAACTGAAGTTTTTTACGTGAATAGGATGAACGCAATTCACACAATGCGAATCGTGGCCTGGCGTTTCGGATCTGGCCTGCGGCAAAGAGCCCCCCGGAAAGCCTTTCCTGGCAAGGTTTCCCGGGAGATTTCAAGTTTTTGGGGGATGAGTAGAAATAGCCGGCGCCGCCGAACCGACAGAGGCCATGACACTCCTTGGTGGGACGAAAGAGTCGCGTAAAGTCCCTTGACTCCCCCCGCACAATCGAAATGGGCTCAGTGAAACACCTCAAAGGTCGGAAAGATGTCCAACTTTAGGTTGTATTCAACGGCAACTCTATCGCTTCGGCGCCCGGCGCTGGTGCAAGTAACCGACTGCCGCCAGTGCCACGCAACTTCCCAGTGTCGCGACTACTTCCTCCCGATGATCCTGGCTGCGAACCATGACGACGAACGCCCCCCGACGATAAGGCCTACAACCAGCAGGCCGAGGCATGGATGAAGCCACATTTTCACTTTTAGCTTCGATGTCGTGGCGAGTCGGGAGCGAAGCTTCAATTGGCTGATCGCGATCACGAGGTAAACGACAAGCGCGATAGCACCAGTCGACGACAGAAGCGTATCGAAGACGTACTTGGGAGCGAGATAGTTCGCCGCTACCACCTTGAATGCCACAAGCGTTGACCCGAGCACGGCGGCGACGGGAACACCTGCGAAAGTCGTCCTTGTCACGACCGCGGGTGGCGTTGTCAAAATGAATGCGCTGCCGGATAGAATGGCGGGATCAAGAAGAGTCAATCACTTTACAAGGGATTCCGTTTTCCTGCGGCGGTCATCAGCTGCGCGGTACGCTGGTACCACCGCTTCAATATGAAGCCTGCGCGAGGTCGAGGAATTGCTGCTCGAGCGCGGCGTGACCGTCACGTACGAATCGGTGCGCAACTGGTGTGACCGGTTCGGGGCGCAGTTCGCCCAGTGGGCGAAAGCCGCGCGTGGCAAGCCGGGCTCCACCTGGCACCTCGACGAAGTGTTCCTGAAGCTGCAGGGGGAGCCGTACGTGCTGTGGCGCGCGGTGGACGAGTTCGGCACCGAGCTGGACGTCCTGCTGCAAAAGCGCCGCGACAAGGCCGCGGCGAAGCGCTTCTTCAGGAAGGTACAGCGTTCCCACCCGGTGCCCCGCAAGATCGTCACCGACCAGCTGCGCAGCTATCCTGCGGCGAAGGCGGAAGTGCCCGAACTGGCCGGCGTGAAGCACGTGTTCGTGAAGGCAGCGGCGCGAGTGAACAATCGCGCAGAAAACAGCCATCAGCCCACGCACCGGCGTGAATGCCAGATGCAGGGCTTTCGCGATCCGCAGCGTACGCGGGCGTTTCTCTCACGCTTTGGTCCGAACCGTCAGCACTTCGCCTTGTCCCGGCACCGGATGAACGCAGCCTGTCATCGCGAACAGCTCAGGGCGCGACTGCTTGCATGGTACGACTGGGCAGGTGCGCAGCTCCTCAGCGCATATTGACGATGCCTTATCTAAATGGAAAGTCATAACCTGTTTCGCTTAACTTGACAAAGCCGGGTGGCGGCATCCCCAATCCGAGCAACAGCGGTGCACGCATCGGCAACGAGGTCGCGGCCGGACTGCGGACGGTCGTGACGTTCTGATGGTGTGACGCTCTGCGACGCCCCGGCCTGCCAGCACTCCGCGACCAGACCGGGATATACCGTCACTAAAACGACGCGCTCGCTCCTTAAATGTCGCGTGATTGATTGAGGACGACTGTCAGTCGAAGAGAATTCGACACGCTGACGCAGCGGACGGATGCGCATCAAATCGCCGAGCATCGACGCATGTGCGTTCGATGGCACTCGATATGACGGATCCGCGCCGTATTGGCGCTCTTACCCCGCCGAACCGTTCAACAGAGGAGTCGGGTCGACATTAGCCGACCGCGACAGGCAGGGGGCGGCCAGTTTGAGTCGTTCGCGCAAGATTTGCACACGTCCCTTGCACACCTGTTAAGCGACATTCGGGCGCTTCGGCGACGTCCTGTCTATAGCTCAAATATACAAGTCAACTGATCGGCACTACCCCGCAGCGACTATTCGGTCGCGCCGTGCCGTTCTGGGCCGAATCAACACGGAAACACGCCTGCCAAAACTAACGCCATGGATCGGCAAAGGCGAGCTCGACTAATGTTGCAAGCATCATGACAGCCGCGTTGGCGGGAGGCGGCTCGACCTTTGAGGGGCGGTAGATCGCATCGCCCGCGGCAATGCCCTGTCCGCTCAAGGCGCATATACCCGATCGTTTGGCTGTAGCAAGGCGCCAGACCTGTTCGCCGTACTTGCAACCTCGGGGGTCGCTCCACGATACGGTGGCCGTTCGTGGACTGGGTCGATCGAGCAGCGCGATCGTAACGTCGCCATTCTTGACCGGCAGACTGCTCGATCGGTGCGAATCGACCATATGCCTGACTCGAACCGTCAATTGATGCGCGCATCCCGCATCGAGTTGGCCGACAGTGCGCTGCCATGCAATGTCGGCCGTCACGTATTGATCCATGGGTACTCCCGTCGACAGTGAGGTGGCGTTCAGCTCAGCCGTATCTTCGGCTGCACGAGGCCGTTGATCTGCTCGGCGGTCCACAGCATCATGGCCTTCCCAAAACCGTGCAAAGCCTGCTGATGTTGCCGGTAGAGCATGGCGTGACTGAGCTGCGCGAATCGGCCTTTGATGAATCCGCCACGGAAGAACCCGAACTGCCCGAGCGTCCCAAAGGCGTTGTAGTCGCTCAGCGATACCAGCGCGCCGAAGTCGTGAAATGCAAAGTCGGGCAATGAGCCGCCGCCGAGCCAGCCCGGAAAGTGCTTGGCGAGATGTTGTGCCTGCTGCGTGGCGACTTGCGCCGTGGGTGCGAGAGGATGTTCATTGCCGGCGAGCGTCAACGTCGAGCAATCGCCCAGCGCGAATAGTGTGTCGTCGTCCTGCGCCTGCAGGGTTGGCCTGACGGCGATCTGATTGGAACGATTGATCTCGATCCCATCCAGTTTGCTTAGAAAATCAGGGGCCTTGACGCCCGCCGCCCACACCATCAAATCCGCCGGTTGGTGGCTGCCATCGCCCAACCGGAGTCCATCGGGTTCGGCGGCGGTCACACGCGTGCCCGTTCGCACCTTGAAACCAATATGCCGTAACTGTGCCTCACTGGACTCCGACACCGCCGGCGGAAACGCCGCCAGTACGCGCGGTGCGCTTTCATAAAGGGTGAGGTTCAGACGTGAGCGGATGCCGGGGTCGCCGTAACTCGACGCCACTTCGAGCAAGCGGCTCAATTCCGCTGCCAGTTCGACGCCAGTCGCTCCAGCGCCGACGATCGACACGCGCAACGCGCTATTCGTCACAACACTCTGAAATATGCGGATTCGCAATGCTTCGTTGAAGCCTTCAGCCTGAGCCTGGCTGTCAATGAAATGGCAATGATCGAGGATGCCTGGGGTGCCGAAGTCGTTGGCGCGACTGCCTAACGCAAGAATCAGTACATCGTATTCGACGGTGCGCGGGCCGGTCACAATTTCACCCGACTTCGAACGCAGCGCAGCCAGCTTTACGATGCGCGCATTGCGGTCCAGACCTTCCATCTCGCCTGGCTGATAGTTGAAGCCGTGGTCGCGAGCGTGGGCGAGATAGATGACCTGCTGTTGCTGGACATCGCGCGTGCCCGCCGCGATCGTGTGCAACATGGGCTTCCAGATGTGGGTTGCGCTTTTGTCGATCAACGTGACCTGAGCGCGGCCGCTGCGGCCAAGCGTGTTGCCCAGCCTGGTCGCAAGCAGAAGTCCAGCGATACCGCCGCCGACGATGACGATCCGAGTGGTCTGGTGCATATTTTAATATTCCACGAATGATGAATAAATGCGATACTAAGGTTTCGAAGGGTTCATGTCAAACCGGTGCCGCTGCTATTCACGGTGCGGCACCCGCTAAATTCTGGGCTTTCCTTGAACACGATCTACCGTCGCCGATGAAACACCCTCACGATCAAACCCAGTGCGCCACGACGACTCCCACGCCCCGTCGGTCGCGCGGCCGTCCAGCGTGCAGCGACGCGGGTGGCGCCGACGCATTGCTTCGCAGCGCCCGAGGGGCGTTCGCGAGGAGCGGCTATGAGGCGACGAGCGTGCGCGAAATCGCCAGGGCGTCGGGTGTCGACCCTGCGCTGGTCGCGCATCACTACGGCTCGAAGGAAGCGCTTTGGATTGCCGTGGTGGACCAGATTGCCGACGATGTGGCTCCCATGGTCGCGAAGACCGCCGCCTTGCGGGAGATTTCAGGTCCAGGACCGCGAGCGCGCGTCGAGGGCGCCGTGTCGATCCTGATCGACCAGGTGTTTCTGACGCCAGACGTTGGCATGTTTTTTTCGACTGCCGCAACGGAAACTGGAGAGCGCCTTAACCTGCTGATCGAACGGGTGGTGCGGCCGTTTCACGACGTGTTCGTGCCGTTGCTCATCGATGCGATCGACGCAGGTGAGATTTCGCGGCAAGATCCCGACATCATGTTCACGATGCTCGCCAATGGCATCAGCAAAACTGTCGCCTATAGCCACGTGCTGAGTCCGTTCTCTTCCTTACCGCGGCGTCCCAAGGCATTCAAACGCGCCGTTCTGACGACGGCTTTAGCCATGCTCGGCTGAACCGCTGCGACCGCGACGCCCCTCTCGCAAATCTATTGTCGGTGAGCGACCGAGTTCGGTCAATTTGACGCCCTCACCACAAAGCAGCATTCGTTTCTCCCCGCTTCTGCCACCGGAACGCTCGTCAGTTACGGTGTCGCGGCTGCACCGGTCGTGGATTGCACCCGCGGTTACGTGTCGGGAACCTGGGTCCCGCTCTGGGAGGACTTCTATTGCGACTGGCGCTCCATCAGGTTCAACGAACGGATCGAACCGCCAAGCTGGTCGCTGGGCAATGCCGTCATTGCCGCCGGCGCGAAAGGCACTCTCTTCCGCTCCCGACTTTCGCACGCGGGCACCAAACGCGTGCTTTATGTGGACAAGCTCGATGCCGGTGACACCCTTGACGTCCACGATCCCTCACGCTCCCTGTCCAGCCAACCTGTCTTCGTGGGAATGGGAAGCGCCTGTGCGCCCTGCAACTGCTGCAAAACAGGCAGAAGGCGCTTGACCGTGCAAGTGAAACTTCGCGCAATTTCGGCCTGATCGCGGAGCGCGACGTCGAGCGCAACCTCGAGCTTTACGATCTGTCGCAGCAGCCCATGATTTGCAACGGCGCGACGTGATTGCGTTGACGCCGGCCCTGCGTCGCGACGTGCTGTTCGATCACGCGATGACCGCCAGACTTCTCGGCTCGATACTCGTGCTGGACGCATCCGGCAACGTCGTGCGGGATTCGGGCAACGACGTCCCGCGCAAGGGCGACTTTGCTGACCGCAGGTATTTCACGGTTCAGCGGGACAATCCCGATGTCAAGCTTTACGTCAGTCGAACGAACAACTGCGTGACCATTGCGTACGACAAGCTCCAGATCCTTTGGCCAGCCACAGAGGTGTCTCCGCTTACAGGCCACTGGCTCTCGTAGGGACAGTACGATTTCATGGGCTGCGTGAACTCACAAGTCGATGGCATGCACCGCGCTTGCATCGGCATGAAGCGTAATATCCTGAATAACGATACTCACAAAAACCAGGATACGCGGAGCCCGCAGCGTGGACGACGCTAGCCACATCGAAGGCTTGCCCAGGCGCGGTCGCCGGAGCCGTGCTGACGGATCGGAGAATCGTTCTCACGGAGGACTTGCAAAATGGCCTTTGCACCCGCTCCCAGCGTTGCCGGCAATCCTGTGTGCCTGACCGTTCGCTGTGCACCCGGGCAAATGAGCATCGTCGGAGTCTGGCAGGCGCTCGGGCAACACGCGTCACACGCGAAGCGAAGTCACGTGCATTGCAGCGGGAAGTGCAATTTTGATGAGCTGACCGTCATGCTCGATTCTGTTTCTCCCGCCGAGCTCGGCGATGTCACGATGCTTCTGAATGCCCAGCCGTGGGTCATTACCGCATTGGTCACTGCATGATAGGTCCCCGCTGCGCGCCCGATCCCTCAAAGGTCCATAAACTGCCGGCGTGTCATAGCGTTACGCCAGGCTCATAGTGCGCTCCATGGAAAAACCGGGATGCGCCCGCCCGGCTGCCAGATGGAGCACTATGAGGAATCTGCCCTGCAAACCCGATGCCCCCGCCGCCAGCCCCGCCTGCGGACAGGTGCCCGATCTCCCCGTCATGGTAGCCGGTACGGGACCATAGTTGCAGGATTCAGTTCCGAAGCAGGGTGATCGCATCGACCGGTGGTTCGTCACGGCTGACGCCCGTTGCCGGTGTCCCACCGATGTCTACTGCGCAAGCCACGTCAGCGTCGAAATTGCGGGCGAAGCCTTCACTCATTCCTTTCAACCTGAGAGGAATGCTCGCTTCAATCAGCTATCACATCCGGGGCCATGGACGCCACAGGCATGGCGGCTCAAAACGAAGCCCGTTGTACTTTTCCACCGCGCAAGGCATGACGAAAAGGCGGCATGACATTTGCGCATGCGCTTCTCGTAACGCGGCGAGCTACCTGAGTCAACCATGCAATTCATGTTTCAGTCTTGCCTGATCAGTACGAGCGTAAGCATCGATGACGGACTGTGGCGAATGCGAGAATCTTCGTCCCGGCATCAGACGGTTCATTTGACGAGGATGTATATGCCTGTGCCTGGATGAGAATTTCATCGACGAAAACGAAGCCCTGAATTTTGCACGCGACCGGGCAGTGGGCTGGGTCGAAGAGCACTGCGTCGGCGAGATTTATTCTGTTCTGGGCCCACAACCTTACCCGCGGGCCCTTCGCGCACGCAACCAGAAGCGGCAAGCGCCATGCCACGCAGAGACAATCATTTCGCCTATACCTGAAGTGCATAACATGTGCAAAAATCATAGAGACCTGATCCCGAGCGTTGCCCTTGCCGCCCATGGAAACTTGATCCGTGGGAATAAAGTGCGTCAAGACGCTGGGAACCGTCAGGCTACGAGGAATCAGCGAGGTGACACGTATCTCAGGACTTTTCTGGTACATGGAGCGCGCAGCATTTATCTATAAGGCCAAAGAGCCGGGGCAATGGGTTACGCAAATGAAGCAACGGCGTCCGTTGAATGTAGTATCGTTGCCATGGCCAACAAGCTCGCTCGAATAATCTGGGCGGTCCTGGCGCATCAACAGCCATACCGCGCAAATTACGCGTGCACGAGACCGTCATGTTTCGATCACGGTGTCTACTGGCTTCGCTTTAAGGGGTGGAACGTCAAAAGTTGCGGCGGCATTCGAGTGTGATGACAGATCGGGTTGGACCTAGGACTCACCAAGCCTGAATTTATGTTGAGCTTCTTAAACTCGCGATTTGAATGAGGCGTGAGTCCGCGGATTTCATAGTGGCCCGCAGCGAAGCTGAAGCTGCACAGAGAGGCCGGATGCAGACGTGCAGCCCATCCCATTCGTCAAGACCTCGAACACCTGGCGCAAACGGGGCGTTCATTTGGAACATATATGTGGTAACCCCGGAAAAATGCATCGACATCAAAGGGGGACCCACCTAAGCGACCTTGCGAGTCAAATGCACTTGCCCCAAAGCGCCGGCGCTCAGTTCGGCGCGATCCGACTCGGGCAAGTCGCCCGCGCGCCGATGGATGTCGTGCGTGACGAAGCCTTGCTCGCGGCTCGGTATTGCGAACCAGTCCGGATGCGCGAACGACGCGCGAATGTCTTCGACGCCGCTCGACCAGTGCTCTTTCATGGTGTCGGCACTGAATTCGTAGTCCTTATAATGCCCTTCGTAAGGCTTGTTCTTGTAGATCAGATGGATCACGTTGATCGACGAACCATCGGCCACCTTCTCCGCGAGCTGGAACAGGGGATCGCTGCGGCGCGCCTCGGCGGGCACGTGTTCGAGGAGTTCCTTGATGAAGCGCGCGTGCTTTTGCCGATCGGCAAGCATGTTGGTGATGGCGCGCGTGCGGCTCGAATATTGAATGTCCTTGGCGCGTTCGGCCACGTCCAGAAAATCGGCGGGCACGTTGCCGCTCGCGCTCCATAGATCGACCTGGAATACGAGCGTGTCCTTGTGGTCCGCGTCACGCAGCACCTCCGTGAGCGGCGTGTTCGACACGAGGCCGCCGTCCCAGTAATACTCGCCGTCGATTTCCACGGCCGGAAAGCCCGGCGGCAGCGCGCCCGATGCCATGAAGTGCTCGGGCTCGAGCCGCATTTTGGCGTTGTCGAAATAGACGAGATTGCCGCTGCGCACGTTCACGGCGCCCACGGAAACGCGGATCGGGCCGTCGTTGATGCGGTCGAAATCGGCGAAACGTTGCAGCGTCGACTTCAGTGCGGCGGTGTCGTAGTAGCTCACCGCACTCGGAGTCGCCTTCTGCCAGCCTGCGACGGGCAGCGGGCGTCGCGGCGCGAAAAAGCCCGGCTGGCCTTCGGTGAGCGCGCGACCCGCGGCCCACATGCTGGCCCAACGGCGCGAAAATTCCTGCTGGCTGAAGATCGGCATGGCGAGCGCGCCGAGGTTGCCGAACCAGTCGAGCGGATGGCAGATCGACTCCCAGAAACCACGCAGCGCTTCGACGCGCCGCGCGGGTTCGTTGCCCGCGATTATCGCCGTGTTGAGCGCGCCGATCGACACGCCCGCAATGCGATGCGGTTCGACGCCGGCCTGCGCGAGCCCTTCGAACACGCCGGCCTGATAGGACCCGAGCGCGCCGCCGCCCTGCAAAACAAGGGCGATTTCGTCGTAGCGCGGCAGCTCAAACGGCTTGCGCTCCGTGCGGGCGGTTAGATTGCTGCTGCGCATACGTTCTCCCTTCGTTCGTTGATTGCTCAGTGCATCGACCAGCCGTGCGTGACGAGCACCGACTGGCCCGTCAACGCCTGCGACCCGAAGCCCGCGAGGAACGCGACCGTGTTGGCCACGTCGTCGAGCGAGGTGAACTCGCCGTCCACGGTGTCTTTGAGCATCACGTTCTTGACGACGTCGGCTTCCGAAATGCCGAGCGCCCTGGCCTGCTCGGGAATCTGCTTGTCGACGAGCGGCGTACGCACGAAACCCGGGCACACGACGTTGGCGCGCACGCCGCGCGGACCGCCTTCCTTCGCCACGACGCGGGCGAGGCCGAGCAAACCGTGCTTTGCCGTGACATAAGCCGCCTTGAGCTTCGACGCCTCGTGCGAGTGCACCGATCCCATGTAGACGATCGAGCCGCCCTTGCCGCTGTTGTACATATGCTTGAGCGCGGCCTTGGTGGTGAGAAACGCGCCGTCGAGATGGATCGCGAGCATCTTCTTCCAGTCGGCAAACGGGAACTCGTCCACCGGGCTGATGATCTGGATGCCCGCGTTCGACACGAGCACGTCGATCCCGCCGAAGGCATTCGCCGCTTCGTCGATCCCCGCATTCACGGCTTCTTCGTTGGTGACATCCATCGCCACGGCGAGGGCCTTGCCGCCCGCGGCCACAATGCTGTCCGCCACCTTGCCGGCGTTCGCGAGATTGAGGTCGGCGATCACGACCGCCGCACCCTGGCTCGCGAACGTGCGTGCGCAATGTTCGCCAATGCCGCTCGCGGCGCCCGTGATGACTGCAACCTTGTCCTTCAACGACATATGTATTCCTTACTAAAAGCGATTGTTAAGCAGATCAGGCAAGCTCGACTTCGGGCTCGCCCAGGGCGGCGTCCTGGCTCGATGTCGCGGCGAGATAGTCGAAGGCGACTTCGCCGATATCGAGCGTGAGGTCCGCAATGACGTGGCGTGCACCCACCACGCGGCGCACCGGCAGATCGGCGACGGGTGCGAGCGCGTGCGGATGCAGCTCGATCGCGGCCGGGCCGCTCCATGCGCCGCGCACCGTCACGTCGCGCAGATAGAAGCGCACGAGTTCGCAGATGCGCGCCGTGCCGTCCACATGCGGAATGATCTTGAGAAGATAGTTGGGCGTGTCGGCGAGCTTGCGGCGCTCGTCTTCGCTGTTGAGCACGTGATGCTTGTAGCCCATCGTGCCGGTCGCGATGCGCTGCGTGCCGTAATCGAGCGTGCCAAGCAGCGTGTCGTTGCCATCGACGGCGAGCACGGGGCGCGCGAGTTTCTTCGGGAAGCCCCAGATTTCACGGCCGCCGGCAATCGGACCTTCGTCGTCGAGATACATCGAATGCGTGTAATTCGCGAGGCGGCCTTGCGGATCGCGTACGGAAATCACCTGACCGCTTTCGGTGTAATCGCCGAAACCCGACGCGTCGGGCATGCGGATGAATTCGTAATGCACGAGATTGTTTTCCGGCTTGAGCGGCTCCGGCACGATGGCGCGCAGCGCATCGGGATCGGTCTCGTACGTGATGATGAAATATTCGCGATTGACGAAGCGAAACGGCGGCCGCGGATACGCGGGGTTGTGCATGGGCATCGCGAATGCATCGCGGCGGATTCTTGCCAGATCCATACTGTTCTCCAGTCCAGGCTGCGTAAAAACGTCGCCACAGATCATAGGGGGAAACATTGACGCGATAGCATTTTTGACGCCAAAACACCGTTTCGATTTCGTTAATTAAAAAGCATATTGAAAGCCTCACGGTGCATTTGTAAGTGGTTGGCGCGACACGGAACATGCCGATTTACGCCGAATTATCATACCGTTACGTTGATGGGAGAAAAAACATATGACGAATGCTGTTTAAAACAGGCAATAGATCAATGCGTGGATCGGGTAATAAGGCCAGTCTCCTTGCACGGTCAAAGTTACCCGGTCGGAAAGCCCGGTTCGCTGCACGAAGAAGTTCTTCCCATCGAAGAACTAATGGCTCAATTCAATGCCGTGGTCACGGTCAGCCAGTCGACATGGTCGAACGGCGCGTTGACAGCCGCGAACACCAGAATCTTCGTGATGCGCGATCGATTTTCGTGATGACGGGTGGCGATGACCGACAGCGGAACGCTTGCTGCGTTGGAAAGCGATGTGCGCAGCGCGTCCAGGCGTGTAGATATATTCGGGAACACAGTAGGCCTCACCAGGCCTGTCAAGCACGCTGACCTCGGCGCGCTGACCGACGGGTTTGATCGGCGAGATCACGAAGGTCAATTAGCGTGCACAGTTTGCCGCCTTCCGGAGACTTCGGGCGTTATTGGAAGGGACCGGAAACGGGTTGATCTTCAACGTGTCCTCGATCTCGGTCACAACGGGGATCGGAAGCAATATCCCGTATTGGACCATGATGGCGGGACTCGATGTCACGTTCTCATGGGGACCTGGGGCTAAGGGCGGAGGTGGAAGACCGCCTGCCATTCATGCCGATGCCGGTCGGGCATGGAGCATCAATGACCTCGCAGCGTTGTCGAATCTGTCCCGCTCGGCCTGTGCAGATCGAATCCCGTGCGTCGTAGGTCCGCGCCATTGCATTTCCTAACGAACAGTCGCCTTGATCGGGCCGCAGAGTCATTGCGGAACGGCGTGCGCCCACATTCGATATTGCAAATCGGTTCGGCTACACGTCCGAAGCGGCATTCAGTCGAGCGTTCAAAGGGAAGTATGAGATGTCTCCCATGCAGTGGCGGAGATTTCATGCAGACTAGACATCCTCTTACTTTCACGGGGCGTACAGCTTGAGCGCAATGTCGAGCTTCGCTATCCAGCCGGATTCGTCCAGTCGCGCGCCGAGAATGGTTTCGATGCGCCCCAGCCGGTGGTTGAGCGTATTGGGATGAATGCCCAGTACGCTTGCAGTCACCTTGCGGCGCTGTAATTGATCGAAGTAGGTCCGGAGCGTTTCGAGCAAGTCGGGCTCACTGGCGAGTTGCTCGACCAGTGAGACCAGATAGCCCAGCGCACGATCCGTACCTCGGATGCTCTCTTCGACGGCGATTTCCGAATACAGGCGCACGCGATCCTTGTCGTCGCGGCGTCGGTCGAAACGCAGTGCCTTGCTGGCTTCGTCGGCCGACATGGCCCATCCCGCTGCGCCCTCACCTGGGAGTCCGATGCCAATCGCCTTGATTTGGGGAAATGCATCGGTGATGTTGGCGATCTGCCCGGCCGCTTGACGAACACTCGTTCCCATCAGCTCTCCAACCCGGGCAGGTATCCACATGACGAGTTGGCCGCGAAACCAGATGTCGAAGATTTCATCCACAGGCAATTTGAGGCGTCGCGCGGTGGCTGCCACGATCGGGTCAATTTCGCTCTTGAACGTGGGCGAATCGCTATTGACCGAGTCGATATCGAAGGCCAATGCCATTCGCGGCGTCTTCGCGTCGAGATTGAGTGCGGCAGCGGCCTTCGAGAATCTTTCGGTCTCGTCTGGAAAGTTGAGAATAATGCTGAGAAGCTGATATCGAAGCGATTCTCGCCAGCGGGCCTGCTTGTATTGTTCTTCCAGGTAAATCTGGGTAATGGCCTGCGCCAATGTGTCGGAAAACTCCATTAAATAGGGAGAAACCTGGAACAAGAGCTCGTCGCGCAGCTTTTCGTCCTTCTTGTCGAGTTCGATATAGTGGCACCATAGTTCGCGAGAGCCGAGTCGAAAGGCACGCAGCAGCGATTCGAGCGGAACGCCCTGATAGACCCGCCGGCGCCCGTAATCCTGGAAGTCTTCAAGCGCCTGCTCCGAAGGCGGACTACCTGACAAAAGCGTATCGAGCCATAACCCCAGGGACAAACCGATCGAATGGCGAATATCCAGCCGGGTAGGCGCATCGAGGTCCGCATACGGCTTGATAATGGATAGCGTCTTGTAAACCCGATCGATAACTTCCGTATGATCCCGGGCGATTTTCTCGGTCCATTCGCGCAAGGCTGGGGATATTTCAGGGACTGCGACAGTCACGTTTCTTCGCTCCTGGAGATCGATTCCCATTGTACAGCGTGTCATTCCGGCCGCGTGCCGGCCGGAACCGGGCGGTCCGTTGTGACTATCCACAGTCAAATTGCGGGTTCGTACAATTTTCTCGGCACCCCTACGCGCTTAATATCGAGACCTTTGACGCGCATGCTCTGACCGTTGCGCGATTCCGGCCCGGAGCCAGCAAAGGCGCCCGGCTGCCGCGCAAAGTAGGCGGCGGCTAGCCCGAGCCTCCTTCCGCAGTGCGCATTCAATTGTCGATTCAACCTTGCGGCATTCTTTCGTGCCGCGTTTACCGTGCCGTACTCACTTTGCAGATGCGCTCATCTACCGCCCTGAATCTCGTGTCCCTGGCGGCAAACCTGTTGCTCGGAGGCTGCGCGCCGGCACCCTCGATCGCCGTGTTCGGCGCAGCATTTCCGGATTGGCTCTTCTGCATTGCCTTTGGCGTGCTGGGCACCGTAGTCGTCCATGCCGTACTGGGCAAGCAAGGCAAGCGCGCGGCGCTCGCGCCGTTGGCGCTCAGCTATCCGGCCCTTTGTGCACTGCTGGCCATGGCCTTCTGGTTGATGGTCTTTTCCCACTGATTTCACTTACCGTCCATGTCCGACGCTTCCGGCGCCTCGCGCAAAAAGTCCCTTCCCGCGTTGCTCATCGTTGTCGCCGCGCTCGTACTGCTTGGTGTCGTGCTGTGGCGCATCGATCGCGCACCGGGCACCGATGACGCCTATGTCTATGCCGACACGATCAACGTGGTGCCGGAGGTGAGCGGACGCATCGTCGAGATGCCAGTGCGCGACAACCAGGCGGTCAAGCGGGGCGATCTGCTGTTCCGGATCGATCCGCGGCCGTACCAGGATGCGCTGGATCAGGCGCGCGCACGGCTCGCTACGCTCGACAAGCAGATCGCGCTCACGCAGCGTTCGGTGAACGCACAGCAATACAACGCGCAATCCGTAAAGGCCGCGGTAGCGCGTTCGCGCGCCGCGGCCAATCAGGCAACGGACACGTTTCATCGCATCGAGCCGCTTCTCGCGCAAGGCTATGCATCGGCGGAAGAGGTCGATCGCGCCCGCACTGCGCAAGCGTCGGCCCAGGCGGAGCTGGATGCGGCGATGCTGCAAGCTCAACAGGCCTCCGCTGCGGTGAGCGGCGTGGATGCACTGGTCGCGCAACGCGCCGAAATCGAGGCGCAAATTGCCATCGCGCAGTTGAATCTCGAGTTCACCGAGGTGCGGGCACCATTCGACGGACGGGTTGCGGCGCTGCGCACCGCGGTCGGTCAGTTCGCTTCGGCGCTCAAGCCGGTTTTCACGCTGATCGATACACGTCATTGGTACGTGATTGCGAATTTCCGTGAGACGGAGTTGAAGGACGTGCGTGCGGGGACGCCGGCTACTGTCTATCTGATGAGCGATACCGGCAAGCGTTTCGAAGGCCGGGTCGATTCAATCAGCTACGGTGTGCTGCCCGACGATGGCGGCGTGGTGCTGGAGGGCTTGCCGCGCGTGCAGCGCAGCATCAACTGGGTGCACGTGTCGCAGCGTTTCCCGGTCAAGATCGCGGTGCTCAACCCGCAGCCGGCATTGTTCCGGGTCGGCACCTCGGCAGTCGCCACGCTGCACCGCGACTCTTCGCGGTGAGCAACGCATGAACGCAGGGCAGTCCTCATTGAATAGTCTCGAACGACTCGTACAGTTCGTCGGTGGTGAAATTCGTCCATACCCTGGGCGCATGAACGTGACAATGCGCTGCGTGCTCACGAGTGCGCTTGTCATCGTGACATCCATGGCGCTGCAAGTGCCGCTTCTGGCGTTGTCGCTGATTGTCGTGTTCTACGTGACGCAGTCGAATGTCGTGATGACGCGCCTCGTCGGCATTCTTTTTATCGTCGGATCGACGGTGGCGGTCGGCACTGCGCTTCTTGTACTCGAGTTCACCTACGACTACCCACTGGCAAGAATTCTGCTAGCCGGAGCACTGTTCTTTTTCAGCGTTTACATGATGCGGGTGACCCGGATTGGCGTCGTGTTCTTTATCGTCGGCATCGTCGTCATCTACGCGCAGACCTTCGTCGATCAGACCGATCAGGCGGAGTTGCTGGTGCGCGCGGTATTGTGGGTATGGGTTGCGGTCAACTACGCGATCGCACTGACGCTCGTGATCAACACGCTGTTCCTGCCCGCTGAACCGGTGCACCAGCTCGAAGCCGCCATGTGCCGTCAACTGGACGCAATAGACGCGAGACTGGCGAGTCTCGAACAACGCACAGCGGTTGCAGGCGGGCCCGGCGCCCGTGAATTCCAGGCTGGCGTGCTGACGCTCCAGAAGCTGCTCCGTTTCGCCACGATGCGAGACACTGTGTATCGCGCGAACCAGGCGTTCCACCTTGCGAGAGTCGTGACGGTTTCGCGCCTGCATGCCGCGACCGGCCATATGCCGGCCTCCGAAGCAGGAATAGCGGACGGCGCGGTGTCTGTAGTTCGCAACGCCTGCCACAGGCTAGGCGAGTCGATCAAGATGGAAACGCAATTTGTAGCCCCGCGCGCGCTGGGCGATTTGACGGCAGATGGCTTGCCTGGCGCGCTGGCGGAGATGCGTGACGCACTGTTGGCATTTTCGGATCGTTCTGCTGCCCCGCTCGCCGCTGAATCTCCCGCTGAAAAGGAGCGCTTGCTGGTACCCGATGCCTTTACCAACCCGGTCTATGCGCAGTTCGCACTGAAGGTGCTGATGGCGGCCATGCTCAGCTATGTCTTCTATATCGCAACCGATTGGCGAGGCATACACACGATGATGCTGAGCTGTCTGATCGTCGCGCAACCCAGCCTTGGTGCAACGACCCAGCGTGCGGTGCTCCGGCTCGGCGGCGCCTTGATCGGCAGTGCACTGGCTCTCGCGCTGGTCGTGTGGGTCGTGCCACATCTCGACGGAATAGTCGGGCTATTGATGATGGCCTTGCCGGTAATCGCGCTGGGGGCCTGGGTGTCCGCCGGCTCGGAACGCATCAGCTATGCCGGCACCCAGATCATGTTCACGTTTGCGCTGGCCTTGCTGGACCAGTTTGGTCCGACCACTAATCTCACCGAAATCCGCGATCGGATGTGCGGGATTTTGCTAGGCGTTGCCGTATCGACGGTCGTGCACGCGTGTTTGTGGCCCGAGGCCGAGGGCGAAGCACTGCGTCAGCGCGTTGCGCGGCTGCTACGCCGGATCGGTGAGCAACTCCGCTCGGGTATGGGCGGGCCGGTGCCTGGCGGCGTGTGGATCGAGCTGAGCGATTCTGAGTCGATGGCCGCGCGTGTCGCATTGGAGCCGGGCTGGCAGATGGCCGAAGGACAGCCGGAAGGTTTGACCTTGCGTATGCAGTCGCTGCTCGCCCGGGTGAGGGAAATCCTTCTGGCCACCGACGCGTTTGGCGCGGAGCGGCGGTCGCTGAGTTCGTCCGCCGGGACTGCTGCGGAGGCGACCGCGTTTCAGGCCGAGCTTGCCGCGTTACTCGACGGCTACGCGCGCGAGTTGTCCGAGCATCCGCTAACCGCCAATGCGCCGCCGACCGCCGCTCTCGAAGCATTGTCGGCATGCTGCCGGGCCGATCTCTCGACGCAGCCGACCGATCTCCAGCACGCCGCCTATACACGATTGCTGGCGACGGCCCGGAACCTGGCCGATCAAATATCGGGTCTGCCGGCCTGGGCGCCTGAACAAGCCCACTCTGTATTCACCTCGCGAGCTTCGCAAGCATGACCGTTTCGTTGATTCGTTCTTCACATTCAGCGCTGCGCTGTGTCGCCGTTGTTGCCCTGATGTGCGGCATGTCCGCCTGCGCGTTGATTCGGCACGACAGCAAACCAGTGTCGACGCTGGATGCCGAACGTATCCGCGTCGCCAACGACATTCATCTTGTGAGTGACGCCTGGCCATCGGCTCGTTGGTGGACCGGCTATGGCGATCCGCAACTCAACGCACTGGTCGAGCGTGCGCTCGCCGACTCGCCGACCATGGCAATCGCCCGGACGCGCGTATCCCAGGCGAAATCCGGTGTCGATCTCGCCAGAGCGGGAAGCAATTTGCAGGTGACCGCCATTGGCGCAGTGGATCGCCAACGAGTGTCGAGTAACGGCTTCCTGAGCGCGTATTCCGGCAATCAGCCGCTATTGGGCGCGACAGGCCCCTGGTACACGGCTGGCATTGTCGGTCTAGGGGCGAGTCTTGACGTCGATATTTGGGGTAAGCAGCGCGCGCAGGTGGCGGCAGCGTTGGGGGTGCAGAATGCGCGACGGGTGGAGACGTCGGCGGTCGAACTGGAGATTTCCGCAGACGTCGCACAGCTTTACTACGGCATTCAAACGACCTCGGCTCTCATCGACCTGCAGGAGCAATTGCAGGATGTCGCCGACTTTTCCCTGAATGCACACGCCGCGCGCGCGTCTCGCGGCCTCGAGGCACAGACGCCAACCGAGCTCGCACGCGCGCAGAAACTGGCGGCGCAACGGCAGATCGTGGCCGCCCAGGGGCGCATCCGGCGGATGCGCGAATCGTTGCGCGCGCTGATCGGGGCGGGGCCTGGCGATCTGGGTGAGATCAAGTCCGTAGCGTTGCCGACGCCACCATCCTCATTGCCAACGACGCTTTCGTACGAATTGCTGGCGAGACGCCCCGATCTGCAAGCGATGCGCTGGTATGTCGAAGCGTCGTTCGACAAGATCGATGCGGCAAAGGCCGCGTTTTATCCCAGTTTCGACATCAAGGCATTTTTTGGTGTCAACGCACTGCATTTGAGCGATCTGTTCACGCACGCAAGCCAGCAAATCAACCTGGTTCCCGGTTTGTACCTGCCGATATTCGATGGTGGCCTGCTCAACGCGAATCTCAGCGGGGCACGCGCCGCGAGCAACCTGCTGATTCTTCAGTATAACCAGTCGGTGTTGAACGCCGTGCGCGACGTTGCGATGACGGGCAGCCAACTACAGGATCTCGATGCCGAAGCAAAGCTGCAAACGCAGAAGATCCAGGCGGTGACGTTTGCCGAGCGGGGCGCCGACGCCCACTATCGCACTGGACTGGAGAGCCAGTTATCCGCGGTGGAAGCGAAGCAGGCCGTGATTGTCGAGCGCATTGCGCTGCTCGACATCGATGGGCAGCGGATCGGCCAGGATATTGCGCTAACCAAGGCGCTGGGCGGTGGATATCGCGCAGAGGCTCCGGTTGTCCTGAAACCACGGTAGGGCAGAGAATGGACGACAGGTTCGTTCCATCCAGTAGCGGCGATCAATCGCACGCAGCGGATGGATTTCGCCTGATTCTGAGCGTTCAGCTCGCAGTCAGGCGACTGGTGAACCAGAGAACGTTGACAACGCTTGACATGCCGTTCCCGCAAGTCAGTGCACTCGTGGAACTCGCGCGTGGCGAAAGCGTGTCATGTAACGAACTCGCGGAACGGCTCGCATACGACGCAAGCCATATTTCGCGCCTGACGCACGATCTCGAGAGCCGCAGGTTGATCGCGCGTCACCGCAACGAGCGGGACCGTCGCGCGCTGGATCTCTTGCTCACGTCGACCGGTCTGGTGACTGCCGCGCAAGCTTCATCGCTACTGATGGAGGCTGAGAACACCATCCTGAGCGGATTCACGGCTGAGGAGCGGGGGGGTCTCAAGCGGCTCCTTCAGCGGATCCTCAGGTAAATGAACTGACTTACGCCACGTGTCCCAACTTGATTTGATTGCTTGTCACGCTTGTGACGCTTTGTTATCCAAGCCGAGCCTTGGTGGAAAAGAGGTCGCGCACTGCCCGCGCTGCAAGGCATTGCTCTATCGCGGCAATGCTTCGAATCTCGAGCGCATTCTCGCGCTGTCCCTCGCGGCGCTGGTCCTGTTCGTGATTGCGCAAAGCTTTCCGATCCTCGAAATGGAGGTCGACGGCATACGCGTGCAGACCACGCTGATCGGCGCGCTGGTGGCGCTCTGGACCCAGGGCATGCGCATCGTCGCGGCGATGGTGTTCTGCTCGACGCTTCTGTTCCCGCTCGTTGAAATCGTTGCATTGCTGTACCTGCTGTTCCCGATGCGCGCGGGCGTCCTGCCGCCGGCGTTCAATCAGGTATTGCGCGTGACGCAGTTCGTGCGGCCGTGGGGAATGATTGAGGTGTTCGTGCTCGGGATTCTCGTCACGATCGTGAAGATGGTGACGCTCGCGCAGGTGATCCCGGAGGCGGCGCTCTTTGCGTTCGCGGCGGTGACGCTGATTCTTGCCGTCGTGCTGATGTTCGATCTGCGCACGCTCTGGGACGTCGCGGACCAAATTCGTGCACGTGGTGCGCTGGCGGTACCGCGCGACATGCCTGCCATGCGGGGCGCCCGCGCAATGAGGCTTTCGACCGCTGCCCGTGCGGGCCTCGCGAATTGCCATGTCTGTGGTGACTTGCAGGAACTGTCGCGCCCCGGCGTGCAAGCACACTGCTCGCGCTGTGGCATTGCGCTGCACCTGCGCATACCTGCGAGCGTCGAGCGCACATGGGCATTCCTGATTGCTGCGGCCATCCTTTACGTTCCGGCGAATCTGCTACCGATCATGCACACCACGTCGATCGCGGGCTCGCAGGACAACACGATCATGAGCGGCATTGTCTATTTCTGGGTCTCTGGCGCATGGCCCCTCGCTTTTGTGGTGTTTGTCGCAAGCGTGCTCGTGCCAATGCTCAAGCTCATTGCGCTGCTTATCCTTGTCGTCAGCGCTCAGTGCCGGTCCAGTTGGCGTCCACTCGAACGGGCGAAACTCTATCGTCTTGTCGAACGAATCGGCCGATGGTCGATGCTCGATATTTTTGTGGTGACGCTCACGGTCGCGCTGGTCAACTTCGGTCCGCTCGCGTCGATCACGGCGGGGCCCGGTGCGCTCGCATTCGGGTCAGTAGTGATCCTGACGATGGTCGCGTCGATGCAGTTCGATCCGCGCCTGGTCTGGGACGACGTTGAAATATCGGAGGAACTTCATGATTAACTCGCACGGCTCGCCAAACGACCGGAATGGCGGGCAGCCATCTTCATCCGATCCCGTCGTGTCGCGGCACGGCGGCTGGAGGCCGTCGCTCGTGTGGCTGGTGCCGTTCATCGCGGCGCTGATCGGCATTGGACTGGTCGCCAGGTCTGTGCTCGAGCGTGGGCCCGACATCACGATCAGCTTTCGCACTGCGGAAGGGCTCGAGCCCGGCAAGACGCAAGTCAAATACAAGGACGTCGAGATCGGCATGGTCAAGACGATCACGCTGTCGAAGGACTTGTCGCACGTGCTCGTTGAAGTTCAACTGACCAAGCAGGCCGAGAAATTCGCCGTGAAGGGTACGCGGTTCTGGGTCGTGCGCCCGCGCATCGGCGTGGGGGGCGTGTCGGGGCTCGGCACCTTGCTTTCCGGTGCGCACATTGGCGCGGACGCCGGCCGTTCGCAGGACACCCAGGACGCGTTCACCGGGCTCGAGGCCCCGCCTGCGGTGACGGTCGACCAGAAAGGCACGTCGTTTGTCCTACACGGCAACTCGCTTGGCTCGATCAATACGGGCTCGCCCGTCTATTACCGGCACCTTCAGGTCGGTCAGGTCGTCGGCTTCTCGCTCAACAAGGACGGCACGGGCGTCACGTTCCACGTGTTCGTGAACGCACCGTACGACCAATACGTCGGCCTCGATTCGCGTTGGTGGCAGGCGAGCGGGATCGATTTACGGCTCGATTCCAGCGGCTTCAAGCTGAACACGCAGTCGCTCGCCTCAGTGGTGCTCGGCGGTATTGCGTTCCAGTCGCCGCCAGGCCAGCCGGTCGGCAGTGCCGCGCCGAACAACGCATCCTTCCAGCTAAGCGCCGATGAGGCCGATGCCATGCACACTCCGGACGGCGAGCCGGTGCAGGTCGTCATGAACTTCAACCAGTCGCTACGCGGCCTGGCTGTGGGCGCCACGGTGGATTTTCGCGGTATCGAACTCGGGAAGGTGACGAACATCGGTGTTGATTACGACCCGAAGGCCAAAAACTTTACGATGCCAGTGACGATAGAACTCTACCCCGACCGGCTCGGCAAGCGCTTTCGAGACACGATCCGTAGTGAGGGGGTGACCCAGCGTCGCGAGATTCTGCAGCGGCTCGTCGAGCGGGGGTTACGTGGTCAGTTGCGCACAGGAAATCTGCTGACGAGTCAGCTGTATGTCGCGCTCGACTTCTTCCCGAACGCACCCGCCGTGAAGCTCGACATCAGAAAGGATACGGTCGAGTTGCCGACCATCCCGAATACGCTCGACGAATTGCAACTGCAGGTTGCCGACATCACCAGAAAGCTGGACAAGGTACCGTTCGATGAGATTGGCAATAACCTGAATTCGGCGCTGAAGAACGCAGATGGGTTGTTCAAGCAGCTCAACACGCAGGTCGCGCCTGAGGCGCGCGATACGCTTTCGGCGGCCAAACAAACGTTCTCGAGCGCGCAAGCGACGCTGCAGCAGGATTCGCCGCTGCAATCGGACGTGCACAGCGCCCTCAAGGAACTGACACGCACGTTGCAGTCGCTCAACATGTTGGCCGACTATCTGGAGCGGCACCCTGAGGCGCTGTTGCAGGGCAAGCCAGGAGAGAAGAATTGATTTCCAGTTTTGAACGTTCGTTCTACCGTCTCGCGGGCGCGGGCGCCCTGCTGGCGTCGCTCGCGGCATGTTCGTCGCCACCGGAGCGTTTCTATACGCTGGATACCGTTGACCCGGCGACCGTACACACGGAGCCCAACAATCCGTCATTCCTGATCCAGCTGGTCGCAGTCGATGTGCCCGAGCAGGTTGAGAGAAGTCAGTTCGTCGTGCAAAAGAGTGCGACACAAGTCGACGTAGTGGAGCGGGAGCGGTGGATATCGCTGCCCAGCGAGGAGATTTGTCACGCGTTGTCGTCCGCGCTGGCAACACGCCTCGACACGATCGATGTCGCCAATTCGGCGAGCCCCCCAGCGATCCCGGTTTACCGGGTTAGCGTGAACGTGGAGCGCTTCGAGTCGTGGCCGGGAAAGCGGGCATCGATCGATGCGGTCTGGAGCGTGCGCTCGCTCGCCAGCCAGGCGGTGATGACCTGTCATTCCGACGTTTCAGTGGAGATCGGCCCCGGATACGACGCACTGGTGGCCGGCCATCGTCAGGCGGTCGGCCAGCTTGCCACACAGATAGCGAGCGTCGTGCAGGCGATTGCCGGCACGACGCAGCAAGCAAAAAACGCCATCGCGTGGAATTGCCCTCGGATAAGTTAACCGATTCAAAGAACCGCGCCCTTGCGCGCTGAACAGGACGTTTATGACTGGAATTGCTATCGTCACGTCGGAATACCTGTATGACGCTTTGAAGTTCATCTCTTTGGAAATTTTCGGTGCGACCGCCGCATGTTTCTTCGTTGCTGCTGTGATTGCTGCAATTTGCGTTCGACGTGTCAGGACGGGCTCGCCTGGACGAAACGGCTGAACATGCGCCTGCGCAAGACGCGCTCGACTGGCGCACACCGGCAGAAGTTTTTGTGACGAGGGCCGCAAACAAGCAGGGTATTGAAATTGAACGAAGCTGTGCCGCGTTCGAGGGAACACTCTTGGCCACTTGCCATTTCGGCTTCAACGCCCCAGAAGGTCCGCTTTCCGCTCGAACGCGGTTGGGTGAAAATACCGGCCCACCACCTACGGACATTTCGCCATGCATCAGCAGGAGTCCAGGTTTTGACTGCCGCTTGTCGGTCGCTCAGGGGAAAGAGTTAGCACCTCCGTTGTCACGAGCAGCGCATTTGCTGCTACGCGCCGAACGCTAAGACGATCTCGTCGATCGTCACACGGATGCGCGCCGTGTGCCGCAAATCCTGATGCGTGACGAGCCAAACTTCGTACCGCGCGTCGTCGGAACGGTCTGGCCAGATCAGCTCGAGACCGCATCGTTCGCCCATTGGCACAGGGAGCTGCCGATTGCTCCATCGCCTCGGCCGCGCGGATCGCGATCCGGCCAGCCGGCGTAAGCTCATAGCCGTTCGATGTACGCAGGAACAGCGTCGCGCCGAGCGCGTGCTCGAAGGCTGCAAGTCTGCGGCCTACCGTCGCCTGATCGATGTCGAGCGCGCGGGCAGCGGCGCGCAAAGTTCTTTCCCGCTGGAGAGCGACGAAGATGCGCGCGTCGTCCCAGTTCATGTCGCCTCCGGCATGATGCAAATTTGCATCATATGTTCGGTAAATTGCTGCATGTCAGGCCCCGGCTGCACCGCTACACTTTTTCAAGCGATGCGGCAATTCTGGGCGGACGCCCGAAACCGCGGCGCATCCGGCATTTGAAGAGGATTGAAGTCGTGTCACATGAAACAAAAGGCATTCCCGTGGCGATGACCGCGATCAACGTCGCGCGGCCGGGCGGCCCGGACGTGCTGGCACGCGAGCAGCGCGATGTTCCTGCACCGGCCAACGACGAAGTGCTGATCCGCATTGATGCGGCCGGCGTGAACGGTCCCGACGTGTTTCAGCGCAAGGGGTTGTACGATCCGCCGCCGTTCGCATCGGACATTCCCGGGCTCGAAGTCGCGGGCGCGATCGTGTCCGTCGGGCGCAACGTGACCCGATTCGCGGTTGGCGATCTCGTCTGTGCGCTGGTCCCGAGCGGCGGCTATGCGGAGTACGCGGTCGCGCATGAGAGCAACACCCTGGCGATCCCGGAAGGTCTCTCGACGATAGAAGCGGCCGCGATGCCTGAAACCTCTTGGACGGTATAGCTGAACCTGTTCCAGCGCGGCATGTTCGCGGCAGGCGCAGTTCAGGCATGCAATGCGCGCGCTGCAAGCCGCCGCGCTAGCCTGGTACACTCACATCTCTGACTACACCCTCTTATGACTGACGCAATCTACCACTACTACGAACCGTCACAAGGCCACGGTTTGCAGCATGATCCATTGAATTCGATTGTCGGTCCTAGGCCCATCGGCTGGATTTCCACGCGCGGCGGCAACGGCACGAACAATCTCGCGCCATACAGCTTTTTTAACGCCTTCAACTACCATCCGCCGATCATCGGGTTCGCGAGCATCAACGCGAAGGACAGCCTGCGCAACGTACAAGAAACGGGGGAGTTTGTCTGGAACCTCACCACACGCGATCTCGCCGAAAAAATGAATGCAACGTGTGCAATGGCGCCCTACGAAGTCGACGAGTTTGAACTGGCCGGGCTGACTCCAGCTCCGTCACGGCAAGTTGCCGTTCCACGCGTGGCGGAGAGTGGCGTCAACTTCGAATGCAGGCTCACCGATGTGATCCAGCTTCGCAATCACACGGGCACGCCTGTTACCACCTGGCTCGTGTTGGGAGAAGTCGTGGCTGTTCACATTCGCCAGGACCTGCTTAAAGACGGCAACTTCGACACCTTCGGCGCAGGCATCATTCTTCGGGCAGGTGGCCCATCGGCCTATGCACTCGTCGCACCCGAGAGTCGATTCGATATTGGGCGCCCGCCCGGGGCGAGTCTCCCCCCCGCACGATGACGGAGGATAATGCCGCTCGCTTGTGAAAAGCCGTTAGACCCTGGAAGCTACCGTTAGCTTAATCCCGGCTCAAGCGGCTGTGGGGGGCGTCAGGTGCCAATTGCGAAGGTCGAGTGAAAAGGTATCGCAAAGGTGTGACACGGCTGCGTGTGTCAGCTTTTGTGCACGACTTCAAATGAATATCCGTCGGGATCGAATACATCGGCGGCATAGTAGCCCGGGTAGTATTCCAACCGGGCACGGGGCGAGATGTTGTTCGTTGCGCCGGCTGCAATGGCGGCTTTGTAGAACGCATCAACGGTCTGGCGATCGGGCGCAATGAAACCCCAATGGATCGCAGCGGGATTCGGTGTTCCCTGCTTCAACCAGAAACAAGCACTCTGGCCGTCGCCGAATCCCCATAGATCCGGATGGCCGTTTTCGCCTTTGTAGGGCATAAAACAACGGATGCCGAGCGGTTCGAGCGCGGCTTCATAAAACGCGAGCGAGCGTACCATATCGCTTACGGTCAGGATGATGTGATCGAGCATGGGTTCAGTTCTCCATTGAAATCGGGAATCGATCATAAGGGCTGCTGCTGTCAGTTCCTGTCAGGAGCAGGATTTCCCGCCGGCTAGCGGTTGCTGTCGACGGCTACAATCTTGGAGCGCTGCCGGAGCATTCGCCGGCAGCCCGGAGCATTGCAGAGAGGGAGCCTTGCATGTCACGTTCGGGGCGGTTGCTGCGCCTGATGGAGTTTCTGCGCACGAGGCGGCGCCCGGTAACGGCCGCCCGGCTCGCGGACGAGCTCGCGGTTTCGGAACGGACGATCTATCGCGATGTGGCGGAGTTGATGGCGCAGGGTGTGCCCGTCGAAGGCAGTGCGGGTGTCGGTTATCTGCTGAAGCCCGGCTATTTCCTGCCGCCACTGATGTTCGCTCGCGAGGAGCTCGAGGCGATCATGCTGGGTCTGCGCTACGTCGATCAGCGCGGCGATGATGTGCTGAAAACGGCTGCCAAAGCAGCGAGGGCGAAGATCAGCGCCGTGTTGCCGCCGGAAGCGGCTGTGACGCTCGATCTGCCGCTGGCCCTGCCTGGGCCGTCGGCAGCGTCCTTTCCCGACAATGTGGTTGAGCTCGACCGTCTGCGTGCGGCAATCCGGGCGCAACGCCGCCTGGAGATTGTCTATGCCGATGCAGCCGGGCGTCGCTCGCAACGCGTGGTCTGGCCCGTACAGATCGGCTTCATGGATAGCGCACGCGTGCTTGCCGCCTGGTGTGAACTGCGAGGAGCCTTTCGCACATTCCGGACCGATCGGATTCTTTCGGCAGTCGAGGTCTCGCGCTACCCGGCCCGGCGTGCGGAACTGATAGCCGTATTGCACGAGCATCTGGCGCTCTCGACCTACGAACAGGCTGCTGACAAAACCTGAAAGCCGTTTCGGCCACACTGTGCGTCTTCTGTCTATCGGAATTCTGCACGTAGCCGGTGCGCGCGTCATGAGCGAAGGCAGCAACGTCAGCGACAACAAGGCTGCGCGGCGCGAGCGTGGGTACCCTGCCAGCTATTTGATGACCACTGGATTGACGGGTGCACCGCTACCGTTGACTACCTTGAGCGGCGCCGCCGTGTAGAGAAACGACCATTGCGCGTCGTTAGCACAGTCAGCAGCAAGGGGGGCGAGTTGAGCGATTTCCGTTAGCGTTACGCCGAGATTGCGCATCAACGCGTTGTGCAGCGGTAGCGCTACACATGATTCCGGGTCGACTGTAACTTCGTTCGCGATGGTGTCGGTTACCAAGTTGGGAATCTCCATCTTTGGGAACCATTCGACGAGCCCCGGGCTATAGGTAAGGCCGGGTTCTACAAAGGTTCGATAAAAATCGGTCCGGTCGCGCTCGTAGAATGAGCCGATCCATCCGGTCCGAATAACGAGGATGTCGCGCTTCTCGATTCTTACGCCTTGCGCTTCGGCCGCGTCGAGAAGGTCGAGATGGGTGAAGGTTTCACCCGGATCAAGTACGGCCTTGCCGCAATGGCGCGCCATGTCGATCAGCACGCCGCGCTCCGCGATCGGTAGCACACTGGCCTTCTCGAGTCCGCCAATGGTCGACTTCGCATCGTAGCCGTTCCACAGCTTGTCGTCGTACCAGACGTGTCCTAAAGCGTCGTATTGGGTCGAGCCTTGCAGATACATGATCATCATGTCGTCCGCATATTCTGCGAGCCCAGGAAAGAGCGGGCCTTTACCGCAAAGATAGTGGCCTTTATCCATCACGTTGAAACGTTGCGGCTGGGAGCGTCCCGGCCAGACCGGATCACCCTTGGGATTGCACATCTTAATTTGTAGCGTGAAAATTTTGCCGGATCGGACCGCCGCGACTCCTCGCAATACTTCGGCCTCGGTCAGGTAGTTGACCGCCCCGACTTCGTCGTCGGCTCCCCACTTGGCTTCAACACTACTACGAGCTGCTCCGCCCCTTGGTGGCGCATCGCTACTTTCGGCCTCGCCTATCCGGCTTGAGCCTTTCGCTTGGCATCGCCACCGAAGGTTCCCGCAGTTCAAGGTAAGAGCCCGGATCGGGCTGACGCTGCCTCTATGCCGGACACCGCCGGGACCGTAAGCAGGTATCGTCCCGGCTGATCGCGGGGCAACATCTCTCCCCGGTTTTGATGTCGTCTGAGTACTTTCGACACTTGAACGGCAGTTCACGGTTGTTCGTCTTTCTCGATCCATACCTGACGTCTTCACGACGCCTTTTCCATGACTCTCACGGTCGGGACTTTTGACCCAAGCCGCTCATGGCGGTTTGCCACCTGCTCCTGCAAGCCGATGGCGAGGGGCCATACCCTCATCTCCTACGCCGCTTGCTGCGGCACACTGGCGTCCGCCACCCACAGCACGTTCGCCGCCCCGGCGCAGAAGTGCCGACGCACCAGATCCGGAGCGCGCCGTGTCCCCGTGCGTTGCCGCGTGGTGTGTGGCCAGCGCCGCCGGCTCGCACCATGCAGGCCGGCCATGCGCATCAGGCGTGCGACCCTCTTGAGTCCCACGTGCACGCCTTCACGCGCGAGCTGTGCATGGATACGTGGCGCCCCATACGTGCCGCGCGAACTCGCATGCAGCGTACGGATGCGCTCGAGCAGTTGCGCATCGCTACACGAGCGTTTCGCTGGCTCACGCACCGCCCACGCGTACTAGCCACTCGTGGAGACCCTGAGCAGCCGCGCCATCGTCGCAATGGGCCACCTGGCCCGGTTCGCCCTCATGAATCCGTACCGCCCTTCGGTGGAACGGCTCCCGTCTCCCTCGCGAACCAGGCCGCAGCCTGCGAGAGAATGTCCCTCTCCACCTTCAGCTGCCGGTTCTCACGACGCAGCCGCGTGAGTTCCTGCCGCTCGGCCGCGGTTAGCCCATCGTGACGCACGCCCGCATCACGATCGGCCTGCGCGACCCAGTTGTTGATCGTCTGTTCGGTCGGTTCGAACTCGCGAGCGAGTTCTTCGGGCGTACGTCCAGCTTTCACCAGCTCGACCATGTGGGCCCGAAATTCAACAGGGTATGGGGTACGATGCCTGCCCATTTCGACACCTCCTGATCAAAAGGATAGGTGTCCGTTTTCGCGGGTCAATCTCACGCGGGCGCGCGGGTAACCTTCTTTTAACCGCCTCGCCCACAAAAATGCGGACAGGCTCCCGCATTCCATAATCGGTATGGCTACCTGATGACTCTACCCGACCCGGCGGCTAGTCTGACAGTGCCTGCGAGGGCAGTCTCGCTAGCGAACACCTGGCCTCGGCAAGCTCAGCGGGTTACGCAGAAAGACCCGGCTGACTCCGGCTGACGCTGTCTCAGCATGTCATAACACACTCACATGTGTGTATGAGCAGACCCACAAGACCACCAACGAGAGTACCATTTATCCGAATGAATTGTAGATCGCGGCCTATTTCCGCTTCGATCCTGGCGCTCACCTCGCGCGCACTCCACCCCTTTACAACGTCAGTGATCAGGCCGGACAGCTGACGGCGATAGCGCAACACCAGCAGCCGCGCCACCTCAATCCACCATGCGTTCAACGTCCTCTGCATTGAGGTCTCACTTGCAATGCTTCGGCCGAAGGCCATCAAGGCGCTTGCAATCATGCCTTGCACGACGGACGCCTCGCTCTGCGCATCCGCGGTGACGCACGACCGTACGCGATCGAGCAGCACGCGGTAGTAGTCGCCTCCTTTGACATGCCGAATGCAGTCGCGCAGCACGCGTCTGCCAAACCGCCGGTATGCGGCAGCGGTTTGCAGATTGAAAGTCAGGTCCTGCACGGCCTCATCGAACTGACCACGAAGCTCATGATCGGGATTCGCAGCAACTTCGTGTATCAGTGCGATGATCCCTTCCACAAACCTGTTGACGATATAGGCATCGAGCGGCGCCGGCGTGAATCGTGATGCCTCGCTGAACTTCGCCTTGATCAGCGCTACATTGGCCGTCAACCAGCGCTCCACGGCGGCCAAAGCGCGATCGAGCAAATGCTGATGACGATTGCCTTCGGTGAGAATACCCAAGACCTGGCCGGAGATGCGGGAAACGTCGAGCATGCGCAGCTGAGGGAGCAGCAGCCGATCGAACAGGTTTTCCACGTCCGACTCGTCGACGCGATCCAGCAGCCGAGGGAGCGAATCGACCACGACGTCGGCCATCGCCGAACTATTTTCCCGCTCCGTGAGCCAACCCGCCAGCGCTTGCGCCGCGTTGTACTCGCCCATTCGCCCGACAAGGAGTTCGGGGGTCAGAAAATTCTCCTCGATGAAGCTTCCGAGGCTCTCCGCTATGCGCGCCTGGTTTTGCGGAATAATGGCCGTATGAGGCATCGCAAGCCCCAAAGGATGGCGGAACAGCGCGACCACCGCGTACCAGTCCGCAAACGCACCTACCGCAGCCGCTTCCGCAAACGCACGCGGCCATGCGAGCCACGGATAGTCCGCCTGCCAGATGACACAGACAACCAGCAGAACCATCATCGCCGCAAGCAGGCAGGTCGCCGTCGCGCGCATGCGCCGCAGCCGAGCGAGCTTGTCGCTGCCGACTGCGCAGGCCTTCGCGCCCACGAGATTGTCGTCCTCGTCAGCCATCGAGCTCAAATCGTCTCCTGCTCGAGAAACCGCTTGACGATCGGAGCCACTTCCTTTGCGCGCGTAATCAGGAACAGGTGGCCGTCGTCAATCACGTGAAGGGTCGCGTTTCGAATCCGGGCGGCCAGAATCTTTGCGTTTGTGAGCGGCACGATCGGGTCGTCGTTGCCGTGCATGACGAGCGTCTTTTGCGGGAGTCCGCCGAGCCACGGCAGACTCGTCCAGCCCGATGCGGCCAGCAATTGATACAAGTATCCGCGGCCGCGTGGCGCCTGAATATGCCGGCTATGCGCTTCGAGCAGCGAGGCGTCGCGCCGGTATGCGCCTCCGTAGATCTCCGCCCCGATTTGCTTCATCCAGGCTGGGTCGGTATAGCGTCTGGGTCCGATCAGCTTCGAAAGCACCGACAGCCGGGCGGGCACCATGATTACCCCAGGGGACGTCGCCGCCAGGATCAACCGCCGGCAACGCCTCGGGTAAAGATGCGCGAACTGCTGTGCCAGCGCCCCGCCCCAGGATACGCCGAGCACGTCAACGGACCCCGCGTAACCCAGCCGCGTCAGCAGCTTGTCGGACAGAACGGCGAGTGTCGAGAATCGATATGGAATCAAAGGAGCGGGCGAGCCACCCACGCCAGGGACGTCGAAAGCGATCACTGTGACATCCTTGAGTGCTGCAACGAACGGCTCAACCAGTTCGAGATTCGCGCCGATGCCGTTGAAAAGCAGCAGCGGCGGCGATGCATCGCGAGCGCGCCGGACTGCGACACGCAGCAACTGACCGTCCAGATCGATCATCTCGATCTGCATGGCGTCGACAATCTCCGGGCTAGTTTGCATTTCGGTCATCCGGTCGTCCCCTGATTGGACAGTGCGTTGTGCTGGCGGCTCGCACCAACCTGCTATGTCACTTCTTCGGTTGCATCCGCGCCTTGAGCTCTTCGACGTGCTCGGCGAAGCGCTTCGTGACGACGGCGACGCTGTCGGTCTGGGCGCGATACGCCATGTCAGCAAGAACCTGCACGTCAACGAAAGCCCTTTGAAGCGCATCCTTCACGCCCTCCCCTGCGGCCAGGCCGCGTTCACTGCCCGGCGTCGTGAGCCGCGAGACAAGCGACTGCAGCTCGCTCATCGTCGAGCGGAGAATATCCACCTGCTTTTGGCCGAGTTCCTGCACGCCTGCGAGCATGGTCATGTTGGCCGCGGCGAGGGCCTCAACATCTTTACGACGCGATGCGAGGAACGCGCGGACATCCACGCCGGGAAGCTTGAACTGCGTGATGAGTTTCGTGTATTCGGCAAACATGCCGTTTCCATTGATTTCTACCATGATGCACCTCCTGTTGAATTGCCAAAAAAATGCTTCGTCTTGTGGCTGGGAACCCAGTCACCCTTCCAGCACATAAGTCCCTGGTGCGCATGCGATGCCTGGATGCCGTTCGCTGCCAGGCGTCGCTGGCGCGACACGTTTTTCCCCGGAGCGGGCGACCAGCCAGTCCCGCCAGTTGCTCCACCAGGAGTCCTTCTCGACCTGCGCATTGTCCAGCCACGCGTCGGCATTCGCGGGCAATGCGGGATTAAGGAAGTATTTGGCCTTAGGGTTGCCGGGCGGATTGATCAGGCTCTGGATGTGGCCGCTCGAGCTCAGGACAAAACGGGTATGGCCACCGAACCCTCTTGCCGTGTTGTACACACCCTTCCACGGCGTAATGTGGTCCGTCATGCCCGCCACCACGTACTTGTCGCACGTGACTTTCGACAGGTCGATCGGCGTGCCCAGCACCGTCAGTGCGCCAGGCTTCCTGAAAAGATTCCCGATGAAAATATCGAGCAGCTGGCCATGAAACCTGGCCGGAAGCCGGGTCGTATCATTGTTCCAGTAAAGCACGTCGAACGCGGGCGGCGCATTGCCCAGCAGATAGTTATTGACCCAGTAGTTCCATACCAGATCATTGGGGCGCATCCACGCGAAAACACGCCCCATCTCTTCACCCGTCAGCACGCCGCGCGAGATGCTGTGCTGCCTGGCGGCCGCCACGGCTTCCGGCGTCGCAAAGAGACCAAGTTGAGAATCCGCGGTGTTGTCAAGCACGGCCACCATTAGCGTGGTGGCGTTGACCTTTTTTTCTCCCCGGCTTGCGAGATGCCCGAGCAGCGCCGAGATCGTCATCGCGCCGGAGCAGGCGCCGTGCAGGTTGATGTCGTCGCACCCCGTGATTTCACGCACAGCCTCGACAGCCTCGACCAGCGCGCTGACGTAGGTGTCGAGATCCCAGTGGCCCTGAGCAGCAGTCGGATTGCGCCAGCTCACGACAAAGACCTGCAGTTCGTTCTTGAGCAGATAGTCGACGATGCTCCTGCCCTCGGCCAGATCAAAAATATAGAACTTGTTGATCTGGGGCGGCACAATCAGTTGCGGCCGGCTGTACACGTCCGGCGTCACCGGCGCGTACTGGATCAGTTCGAGCAATTCGTTGCGAAATACAACCGATCCTTTGGACGTGCCGAGGTTCTTGCCCACTTCGAATGCCGTCTTGTCGACCTGCGCGGGCATGCCCTGATTCTTGAGCATGTCCGTCAAGGCATTGTTGAAGCCCTCCAGCAAGCTGGTGCCGCCCGAATCCACGACCTTCTTGAGCGCAGCGGGGTTGCCCAGCAACGTGTTCGTCGGCGAGGCGGCGTCCGTGATCAGCGACGTCACGAACGTTGCCCGCTCCCTCGTGTTCGCGTCCAGCCCCGAGCGCTCGACGAAGCCCGAAAGCGAGTCTCGCCAAGCCAGGTAGCCTTGCAGCGTCATGCGATACAGCGGGTTGTCCTGCCAGGCGATATCAGCGAAGCGTTTGTCACCCTGAGGCGGCGCGGTTGACGCCTTGCCCGATAGGATGCCGAACATCTCGCGTGCAAGGGCCATTTCCTGTTCCATCACCAGCGCGGGTTGCCGCATGGCCTGGGCCCCGATCTGCTGCACGGTTGCGAGGATATCGCAAGGACGCAAGCCGATGAACGGATTGGGGCCCGGCAGGACTTCTTCGACCGACGCGGCAAACGCTTTCGTGTTGTCGCTTTGCCGGGGAGTTTCACTGGTTACTGCCATTTTCCGCTCCTCAAGAATATCTTCCGTTTTTTTCGCAGAGACGAATCACGCGATCAGCATCGCAAGCGTCTCGGCGATCAGTGCAGGCTTGTCCTCGCCTTCGATTTCCAGCGAGTTCGACGTCTTGATGAGGACCCGGTCTCCCCCCTTGTGCTCGACCGACACGAGCGTGACGCGGCTACGCACGCGCGCCCCCGCTTTCACCGGCATCATGAAGCGGACCTTGTCGAGGCCGTAGTTCAATCCAGCCCTTGCATCTCTGGGGACGATGCCGATTTCGATCGCCAGACTGGCCAGCAACGACAAGGTCAGATATCCGTGAGCGATGGTTCCGCCGAAAGGGCTTTCGCCTTTCGCACGCTCTACATCGACATGTATCCATTGCCTGTCGCCTGTACACGCGGCGAACGCATCGATACGCGCCTGATCGATGACCACCCAGTCCGACACGCCCAGCTCGCAACCCATAAAGTCGCCCAGGGTATCAATGCCGTAGTTCTCCAAACCCATCTTTTATACTCCTCAATATTCTATGGATAGCTTCTTCTCATCTTTTATTGCGAATCTCGCCCAGACACATTATCAGGACTATTGAATATATTTTGCGCATCTAACCGGCGCATTCCGCCTGCTGCTGGGTAGTTTTCTCCGGTCTTTTGTCCTGCAGCCCGCGACGGCTAATTGGTGTTCAGCAGCGCTCGCCGGAGAATCTTTCCGACGTTGGACTTCGGCAAGGCATCCACGAACAGCACGAGCTTCGGCACCTTGTAGGCTGCCATGTTGGCGCGGCAATGGCCGATGAGTGCTGCTTCGGTCACGTCTGCACCCGGCGCCCTGGTGACGAACAACTTGACCGCTTCGCCCGTCCTGGCGTCCGGCACGCCGACGCACGCGCACTCCGCAACGCCGTCGAACGCCGTCACGACCGCCTCCACTTCGTTCGGGTAGACGTTGAAGCCTGAAACGAGCACCATGTCCTTCTTTCGGTCGACGATCCTCAAGAAACCCCTGTCGTCGAAGACACCGATATCACCCGTGCGGAAGTAACCATCCGCCGTGAACGCTTGCTGGTTGGCCTCGGGCTTCTCCCAGTAGCCGCGCATCACCTGGGGTCCTTTCACGCAGATTTCTCCGGGTTCATCAGTGCCGGCTTCACGGCCGTTGTCGTCGAGCAGGATGACGTCGGTGGACGGAACGGGCAGGCCCGCAGTACCCGTAAAATCGTCGATGAACTGCGGATTGAACGTCACCACGGGTGACGTTTCCGAAAGACCATAGCCTTCCCGGATGAAATTGCCTGTCACGGCTTTCCATCGGGCCGAGACCACATCGATGATCGCCGCGCCGCCGCCGGCTGACAGCTTCAGACGCGACCAGTCCACCTCCTTCAGCCGTGGATGGCTGGCGAGCCCCGCGTACAGCGTGTTCACCCCGAAGAAAGCCGTAGGCCGCGCGGCCTTCAGCACGTCGATGAAGTCGTCGATCTGTCGTGGATTGGCAATGAGCCAGTTTTCCGCCCCAATTGCGAAATACGACAGGAAATTCGCCATAAAAGCGAAGATGTGATACAGGGGAATCGCGGTGACGACGACCTCCTCTCCCGGCCGCTGCACATCCGGCATGAACGCCCGAAACTGCTCGATATTGGCAACAAGATTGCGGTGCGACAGTGCAGCGCCCTTCGACAGCCCGGTCGTGCCACCCGTGTATTGCAGCAACAGCAGATCGCTTCCATCCAGCGCGACTGGATCGTGCATGAGCCGCCCGCCTTCCCTGACTGCAGTTGTCAGCGTGACCGTCTCGAGCGGGAACGCGCAATGCCCACTCGCCCTGCCGGCCGCTCCGCCGATATCGTCGGGCCCCACCGTGATCACAGTCTCGACCCGCGTCCGATCGATCACGTCCGCGAGCGTTGCCGCCGAACCATTGCAGACCACGATCGCCCTGGCGTCCGAGTCGTTGAGCTGATGTTCGAGCTCGCGCGCGGTATAGAGCGGATTGACGTTGACCAGGATCGCGCCGATCCGGGAGATGGCGACGAATGCGATCGGAAACGCCAGGACGTTGGGCAGCATCACGGCCACGCGTTCGCCTTTGTGAATCCCGGCGACCTGCTGCAGCCAGGCGGCCAATGCCGAGGCCAGCCGGTCGACATCCCCATAGGTCAGCATCTGACCGGCCGCGTGAAACGCGGGCTTATCGGAGAACCGACGCATGGCATCGTCCAGCAATCCATTCACGCAGGGGTATCGATCGGCGTCGATCTCGGCGGGAAGCGAGCCGTACGACGCAATCCAGTGTCTCTTGATCATGTAGTTATCCTTCGGGGGCTGGCGCGAACCGTTCACCCGAATCACGGGAACCGCTTCCGGATCGTCTACGCGCCGCTGGCACGACGGTGTCTGGCGTACCACGCAGACCGTCTCTCCTTTGGGAACTATCACGCGCCTGCCATGCTTTGCCTATGATCGAAACAGACAGAAAATCTGTCCGGGAATGTTGCGGCGCACAAGCACCTGGTCGAAGTAACGTACACGCCCCCCGTTCGGGCATGGCTGCGGTGGCAGCGATAAACCGGATGCAAGAATCACGTCCCCGGAGCGAGCATCGAGTCGGACTCGACACCCATCATGCAGCGCAAAGCAACCCTGAAACCAGCGGCAACGCGTTTCACCGCCGCCCGGCCACCAGCCGCCACGCAGCCCGCCACGCTGTCCGCGAAACGCTTCTCTCCGTCGAAGCTCGCGGCCTTGATCGAGGCTGCTTCGAAATTGGGGCTGGACGCGAGTGGGATACTGGCCGGCACGGGCCTGGATTCCCAGGCGATCGCCGATCCCTTCACACTCACGTCATCCCAGCAGTTCCTGACGGCAGCGCGAAACGCAGTCCGTCTCCATACCCATTCCGACCTTGGTGTGCGGGTGGGGTGTCTGCTGCACGCCTCAAGCTACGGGATGTTTGGCTACGCGATGCTATGCTCGGAAACCATGGCTCAGGCCTTTGATTCGGCGGTCAGATTTCATCAGCTCTCGAACGGCTTGCTCGACATTCGCTGGGCCAAACAGGGTGACACGGCGTCCTGGTTCTTTCCCTCCCGGGAAGAGGTCATGCTGCCGGAACTCGACTCGTCGCTGCATGAATTCCTGATCGACCTGCAGTTTGCGGTACACGTGACCGTCATCAAGGACGTCATGGGGGGATGGTGCTTGCCGGCGCGTGCACAATTCTCTCGAGATCAACCGGCGCATGCGGCGCTGCTGTCCGAGGCCCTCGAGTGCCCTGTCACGTTCGACCAGCCGGGTAACGTGCTGAGCTACCCGGCGGCGTGGCTGTCGCGCGCCCCGCAACTCGCCCACCCGATCACGGCCGCGCAGGTATCGTCGCAGTGCGCACAGCTGCTCGAAGAACTCCGCAGTCAGTCCGCAATCACGCGGCGCGTCTACGAGGAACTGACGCGCACCCCAGGGCGGTTTCCCGAAATCGAGGCGATCGCCGAGGGCATGTGCATGAGCGCGCGCACGCTGCACCGGAAACTCGATGCTGCGGGCACGTCGTACAGCGAACTACTGACGAATGTGCGCAAGGCGCTTGCGATCGACTACCTGGACACGACCACGCTAAGCATCGAAGATATCGCTCAAGCCCTGAGCTTCAGCGATGCGGTGAGTTTCCGGCACGCCTTCAAGCGTTGGACCGGCAAGAACCCGAGCGAAGTGCGCCACACCCGAGGAAAGGAAGCACCGACGTAAGCGCCGCCGCCTGTGCAGACCACGTATTCCTCATTCTGGCCATGCGATGCGCCAGCGACATGGACCGCAATCTGCGCGACAACGATCGCAACGCGCCGGAGTTATTCAAACGCATCGTGCATTTCTGCGAAAAATATGACGCGGCGGCCTTCGATCCCGATGCGCAAACGCTGCCGTTAGATTTCTTCGAGTCGGGAGACCGCGCCAAAACGGGGGCTGAAGTCGGGTCCCAGCGAACATGGCCGATAGGAAGTTTATAGTGGGTCGATGGACTCAGGCACTTCCGATCCGTCGTCCATCCTCCTGCTGCGAATCAGTCTGCGCGGCGTCATCCCCCGGTCTGGCGGCGAGTGTTGATTCCCGAGCAAATCACGATTGCGCAACTGCATCAGGTGCTGCAACTCGTCATGGGATGGAACGACGAACACCTGAACCGGTTCATCATCCGCGGATGCGTTACGGTGGCCATCGCGGCGGTGCGCTCCAGTTCTTCGACGGCCCAGACACCCTCCCACTAGTGGTGTTTGGCCTGTACGAAAAGGACTACAAGGGCTTCCCCGTTGAGCGCAAGCTCAATCGCGGATTTCTGTTGTTGCTTTGCCGTTGCCTGCGTTACGTGAGAAGGTGGAGGACTGCGGTACTACAAACGGTCATCGTGGGCTAATGGCCCGGACCCTGATGAAAGACGCGCGCGGGGGCCTCGTTCGATTATCGGGATTGAAGTACGCCTCGCGCGGGTCCAAACCGCTTCACATCACCGCTGGCAGTGCAAAGTGATCTCCCATCTGGTCATGGTCAGATAGCTTTACGGCATGGATACCAGTGTTTTAATTTAAATGGCATTTTCAGTCCAGAGTCTAAAACATGAGAAAGCTGTTACCGCGAAAACGTGCCGGCGTCCTCCTGTGGCGCCGTGCTGCGCGCCATGGCCATGACATCGTGAAATCCTCGAAGCTCAATGGCGATAAGCCGCACGCAATCGAGTCTCCCCTCTGGGGCGCATTTGGCCCATCGCATCCGGCAGTAGTCGGCCCAACTACGGACATCCGCCTTTCACTGAGACGGACATTTGTGCGTCCGCTCCGCCCGCATAACGGGCTGCCTTGTGCCGATAAACTCAATTGGGGCGTAGGCGTTGATTGCCGCTATCCGGTACCTCAAGGGGGAAGAAGTTAGAACCTCCCATGCCACGAGCGGGGTTTTCGCTGCTATCCGCCGAACGCAACGACGATCTCTTCGATCGTCACGCGGATGCGCGCCGTGTGCCGCAGATCCTGATGCGTGACGAGCCAAACCTCATACGAAGCGTCGTTTGTACGGTCCGCCCAGATCCGCACAAGGCCGTCTCGTTCGCCCATTGGCACAGGTATCTCGCTGATGCCGAGCCCGGCCTTGAGTGCCGCGCGCAACGTCAGGTTCGTGTTCAGCCGTGCGACGATGCGGCCGTCCGTCAGCGGTTCCCCGACGAACGCCGGCACCCGCGCCTTGGCGAAATACGGCTGGTAGACGACAAGATCATGCCCGGCGAACCGCTCGCCCGGCACCGGTTCGCCATGGCGCCGCACATAGTCGTGCGACGCGAACAGCCCCACTTCCCAGCGCGCCAGGCGGCGGGCGAGCAGATCCGCATTTCGCGGCTTGACGGTCCGGATCGCGATGTCGGCTTCGCGCTTCGCGAGATTGAGGAGCATGGTCGTCGTGTCGAGCATCACCGATACGTCCGGATGCTTCGCATGCAGGCGTTCGAGGGCCGGCATCACGAACTCGTGGGCCAGCGCATCCGTCGTCGAGAGCTTCACCTCGCCGGCGAGCCGCTTGTCCACGCCTTGCGTGTGGCGCACGAGATCGTGTGCGGACTCCTCCATCGCCTCGGCTGCACGGATCGCGATCCTCCCGACCGGCGTGAGCTCATAGCCGCTCGACGTACGCAGGAACAGCGTCGCGCCGAGCGCGTGCTCGAGCGCCGCAAGCCTGCGGCCCACCGTGGCCTGATCGATGTCGAGCGCGCGGGCGGCGGCGCGCAAGGTCCTTTCCCGATGAAGCGCGACGAAGATGCGCGCGTCGTCCCAGTTCATGTCGCCCCCCGGCGTGATGCAAATTTGCATCATACGACCAGCAATTCGCTGCACGTCAAGCGCAGGCTGCGCGACTACACTTTTTCAACCGATGCGGCGATTCGGCGGGTCGCTCGAATCCGCAGCGCATCCGGCATTTTAGAAGGGATGATGTTGTGTCACACGAAACTAAAGGCATACCCGCGACGATGACCGCGATCGACATTACGAGGGCGGGCGGCCCGGACGTGCTGGCACCCGTGCAGCGTTCTGTTCCCGCGCCGGCCGACGGCGAAGTGCTGATCCACATTCATGCGGCCGGTGTGAACGGCCCTGACGTGCTGCAGCGCAAAGGGTTGTACGATCCGCCACCGGACGCGTCGGACATTCCCGGGCTCGAAGTCGCAGGCAAAATCGTGTCCGTCGGGCGCGATGTGACCCGGTTCGCGGTCGGCGATCTCGTCTGCGCGCTGGTCCCGGGGGGCGGCTATGCGGAGTACGCCGTCGCGAACGAGAGCAACACGCTTGCGGTTCCCGACGGTCTCACGATGGTCGAGGCGGCCGCGATCCCCGAAACCTTTCTGACGGTATGGCTGAACCTGTTCCAGCGCGGCAAGTTCAAGGCTGGCGAAAGCGTGCTGATCCATGGCGGCGCATCGGGGATCGGCACCACGGCGACGATGCTCGCGAAGGCGTTCGGCGCCTCGAAGATCATCTCGACGGTCGGCTCCGACGCGCACCGCACCGCAAGCCTCGCGCTCGGTGCCGATGTCGCGGTTGACTACCGCAACGAGGATTTCGTCGAGGAGGTCATCCGCGCGACGGATGGGCGCGGCGTCGACGTAGTCGTCGATATCATTGCCGGTGATTACGTCGCGCGGAATTACGCGGCGGCCGCGATGAACGGCCGTATCGTGCAGATCGGCGTGATCAAGGGGCCCGCGCAAGCACTCGACCTGATCCCGATGCTGGCGAAGCGCCTCATGCACATCGGCTCGACGCTGCGCTCGCGCACGCACGAGGAAAAGGCGGAGCTGATCGAGGATCTCAGGCGATCGGTGTGGCCGCACATCCGGCGTGGCGCGGTGAAGCCGGTGATCTATCGGACCTTCGATCTCGACGATGCGCGCGGCGCGCATGCTCTGATGGACTCGGGCACGCATATCGGCAAGATCGTGCTGACAACCCGGGCGGCACGTGCAGCCTGACGCGCAGCTCCGGCCACCTGACTTGCCATTACCCAAATCTCCGATCAAAACCATGACTGATGCACGCTACCACTACTACGAACCGTCGCAAGGCCATGGATTGCCGCATGATCCATTTAATTCAATCGTCGGTCCAAGGCCCGTCGGATGGATTTCCACGCGCGGCAGCAACGGCATGCTAAATCTCGCGCCATACAGCTTTTTCAACGCCTTCAACTACCATCCGCCGATCATCGGCTTCTCGAGCATCGACGCGAAGGACAGTCTACGCAACGTGCAAGAAACAAGGGAGTTTGTCTGGAACCTCACCACACGCGATCTCGCCGAAAAGATGAATGCAACGTGCGCAATGGTGCCTTACGAAGTTGACGAGTTTGAAGTGGTCGGGCTGACCCCTGCTCCGTCCCGGCAAGTCGCCGTTCCACGCGTGGCAGAGAGTGGTGTGAACTTCGAATGCAAACTCGCCGATGTGATCCAGCTTCGCAATCACAAAGGCACGCCTATTACCACATGGCTCGTGCTGGGAGAAGTCGTGGCTGTTCACATTCGCCAGGACTTGCTGAAAGACGGAACCTTCGACACCTTCGGCGCAGGCATCATTCTTCGGGCAGGTGGCCCATCGGCCTATGCGCTCGTCGCACCCGAGAGTCGATTCGATATTGGGCGCCCGCCCGGGGTGAATCACCCCGCCGCACGATGACGGAGGGTGGCGCAGTCGGCTCGTGAAAGGCCGTTAGACCTCGGATGCTGCCGTTGACTTGACCCCGGACCAAGCGGCCGCTTCGGGGGTCGAGCAGCGACATCCGCATTCGGCAGTGATCGGCCAGGAGGACTCACTCGCGCACACCGTTGCCCTGACGTCCATATGTCCGCCCAATCAACTGGCAGTGCAACTGGCGAAGACCAAAGTTGCAATTCGGTCATGCGCTTGGTCGCCCTGATGCACTCCCTGACACTGCGAATGTGATGCCCGGATCCGTTCAGACTCGCGAGTTTGGCCAAGTCGTGGCATCTCAGTTCGTTGCGACGATATGCTCAGCTTTTTACTGGATAACCCTGTCCGCGAGCTTGATCACGTCAGGCGGAACCGTGACACCAATATCCTGCGCCGTCTTCAGGTTCACGACGAGCTCATAGCGCTTCACCGTCTCGACAGACAGTGCGCCGGGCTTGGCGCCCTTCAGCACCTTGTCAATGTAGGCTGCCATGTGCTGGATTGCATCGGTCTGGCTCGTTCCGTACGAAATGAGCCCCCCAGCGGCTACCCTCGACGGCGGGAACAGGGTGGGGAGATGATCCTTTGCCGCGAGGTCCGCGATTTCCTTCGCGTGAACGCCCAGCACCGGTTCCTCCAGTACCAGCAAAGCATCCGCGTGCTGCTGCCTGAAAATTGCGAATGCTCCTTCCAGATCGGGATTAGGTCCTGCCAACCTGAGCCGCTGCGGCTGCAACCCCAGCGTCCGCGCCTGTTCCTCGGCTGAGTTAATCAAAGCCTCGGAGACGCCTTGATCCCCCAGGATCGCCACACGTTTGAGGCCGGGGATAATCTGCTTTAGGAGCTCCAGTTGCTTCGTAGCTTGAAGCGGATCGAAGGACGTAACGCCGGTGAGATTGCCGCCAGGTTGCTCCAGATTGGGTACGACGTTGTCTGCTACCGGATCGACTACGACGGAAAACACTATTGGGATGTCGCTAACGGATTTCTTGGCTGCGCGTGCCGTTACGGCGCCCGTCACTGCAAGGACGTCGATTTTACGGCCCACAAGCTCGGAAATAATTTCAGGAAAACGCTCATAGTGCCCCTCCGCGAATCGGGGTTCGATGACGATGTTCTTGCCATCGATGTAGCCAAAATTGGCAAGACCCTTCCGGAATGCGTCGAAGAGGGGCAATGAACGGCCTTGGGGCGCGAGAAATCCGATCCGCGGGATTTTGGCGGCCTGCTGTGCCTCCGAAGGGGGAAGCAGGAAACTCAGACCCAGCACAAGAACCGTGAGTACTCGTTTCAACATTCGGCCCCCCTTGTCGAAGGAGTTGCCTGGCAAGGCGGGTCGTCGCAAACGAAATCGCCGCGCCAAGGAAGGAACTAGAGGCCCCAAAACAATAGCTTCGACTTTGGCCTGCGGTCAATGCGAGATTTCAGTCTGTACTCCGCCTGCACACTCGTGAACTGAGTCAGTAGCGGGGTCAGCACTCCGGAAACCGTCGATCCGATGGTTGGCCAGCTCCGCACATATGAGGCCACATTTCCCGGGGATAGGGAAGCTCTCACAACGGAGACCGCGCCAAATCGGGGGCACTATGCCGCGATATTGTGAGCGTGATTGTTGACCTCGCGCGTCGGATACCATCGCTCGAACTGTGATCGCAACTGCTCATTCAGGACCGCCGTCCTCACCTGCAGAAGGGCATGCGCGAGAGCCGGCCGCCACGCCATCTGCTGCCGCTTCACAAAGCGTTTGCTGACCACCTGGTTGACCGCCGATTCGACAAAGCTCGAGGTGATCGGCTCGCCGTGACGGTAGCGGTCTCCGTAGTTCACAATATAGCTCCGGTTATTTTCGATGTAACCGACGAACTCCTCCAGTCTGGCCAGCAGCCTGGTCTCCGCTGGACTGCCAACCGCGACGAGTTCCCAGCCTAGGCTTTCAAGCCGCTGCAGCGCCGGATAAGGGCAGCCGTGCCAGAGGTGCCACTTTGCGCTGTGCAGCCCATCAATCAGCGCGCCGACAGACGGCCCTATGTCGCGGTCCGGCAACCCCTTGATCACCTGTTCGAGATTCTGTACCCGCATGGCGACGTGAAACCAGTCGAGTACTCTCTCGCCACAGTCGCCAAAGTTGAGCTGGGCGCGGCGCACGATGTCGCCGCCGTCGGACAGGAAAGTTACCGGCTGGTCCGCACCGACGCCCTCTTGGGCGAGAAACGCCAGCATCCGATCGGCGGGCGCGTGCTCGAGTGTATGAACGTACGCAAAACTGTGTCCGCCACCGTCGTCGCGCAGCGATTTCCCCACGATGACTTCGAACCAGCCGTCCTGCCGGCTGCTGTGTCCGGCCAGCCGGATATATCCGCCGTCAATTCCCACGGCGCGTACTGAACTGTATTGAGGAATAGCGCATCGGCGAGCAGGCAGATCGACGCAGAGTGGTTGCTCGACGGCGACCGTCGGCTTCGAACTCTCAAGGCGGCGGCCTAGTCCGGCGACGCGTCTGCGGATCGTGGTGGCCGCAAGCACATGCTCAAGCGGTAACACCTCCTCCAGTACCCGGATTGTCAGCCCGTAGGACATCAGCGCGGCAAATTTGGCTTGCAAATACTGCCGTTCGGGACTCGTCCGCTCATGCAAGCAAATGGCCAGCGGGCTGAGGGACCGGCGCCCTGCTCCAGAACACCGGCACTGATAGAACCGCGGGCTGTCGATCGATAGCCGGCCAAACACCGAGCGGTAGACCAGGCGATGGTGGCCCTTGACGGTCAGAGGCGAGCCGCACTCCGGACACACGCTCTTCCGGGCAACCCCGGCTCACTTGGCTTGCATCTTGATGAGGCAAAGGCGCTGTTGGGCCAGTGGGCAATCTCAGTGATAGTCGGCTGCTCGTCGACGTCCGTCTGAACCGCAATCTGCACACTGATCTGCATGACGGGCTCCGCTGGGCACATCGCCCGGGCGGTTAGCTTACCGCGCCAGCGTCTGCAGGCGTTCATTCGCCGCCCGACGGTCGAAATGCCGATCCAGCCAGATCAACAATTCGTCGGCCTCGATGCGCAGATCGTCCACGTCAATCAGGCCTTCGCGTAAAGTCTCAATCCACTCGAGAAATTCGTGCTCGCCATGAACCTCCATAGCGTTCATGTACCTCTTCGGACCTCCGGCGTCTTCGGGCGGGCAGCCCCCGGCGCCCGCGACGCAGCGCGGTATTGGTCTTGACCGCAGGTTGCACGTTCGACGTTCGACGCGCACGTCATGCAACCACCACGAGTTGAAATCGTACACGTAGGCAAAGCGCTCATGTTCGTGCAGGCCAAACGCCGCCAGCGACAGGGTGTCTGGGCCGTCGAAGAACTGCAACGCGCCGTCACGATGTCCACCATAACGCCAGCTGCGGATGATGAACCGGTGCAGGTGTTCGTCGTTCCAGCCCATGGCGAGTTGCATCACACGATGCAGTTGCGAAATCGTGACCTGCTCGGGAATCAGCACTCGCCGCCAGACCGGCGGGCTGACGCCGCGCAGACTGATTCGCAACTGGAGGACTGAAGGCAGATCGGAAGGGTCGGAGTCCATTGACCCACTATAGACCTCCGATCGGCCATACTCGCTGCAACCCGTTTTCGCCCCCGCTTTGGCGCGGTCTCCATGACAAACGAAACGTCGGGGAGCTGCCTCAATCTAGTTTCGAGGGTTGTGCTGTTTCCAGTTGCCTCCTAGTGTTAGCGCGAGGGTTCTCCCACCGTTGCCTAGTCCTGGCCCAAAGATCCTGTTGCGTGCTCAACTAACATCTCATGCCCGATAAGCCCGGCTGAGGGGGACGACGTGTTGCCCGATAGCCCAGATAAAGCCGGCGAGCTCTCGCGCAATGGCGGTACAGACCTGGTTCTTGAGCTTGCCGTGTGCCATCAGGCTTCGAAAGCGCTGGCAGAGCCGCTTTTGCGCCGACCAGGCGATCTCCTGCACTTCGGGGGCTACGCTCTGCGCGCCGCTGCAGGATCGCGGTCTTCCGTGCGGGATGACGAAAGGTCCATGCTGCCTCGATGAGTATCCGGCGGACATGGCTGTTGCCGGTCTTGGTGATGCCACCGCGGCGCTCGCGCTTGCCGCTGGAGTGTTCGCTGGGCACCAGGCCCAGATAGGCCATCAGTTGGGGCGCGTCGGCAAACCGTGTGAGGTTACCCAGTTCCGCGAGCACCGTGACAGCCGTGAGCAGACTGATGCCGCGCAGCGCCATCAACGCCTCGATCACTGGCCACAGCGCGCTGGCCTGCGCCGCCGTCTCGACTTCGCGGTCGAGGCTGGCCACGCGCCTGCCACAGGCCTGTACCGTGTCGATATATTCCTGCAGCACGATCTGTTGCTCCGGCCGGGCGAACTTGATGCCTTCGAGCCAGCGCCAGTGCGCTTTCGTCCATCTGGAGCGGCCGGCGTAGCGATGGCCATGGCGCGACAGAAATGACAGCAGCCGCTGCTTGGCCTGGCGTTGCAGATGCTTCATGTCCTCACGCGCTCGGGTCAGATCGCGCAGCGCCTCCTGTGCCTCATCCGGAATCCATACGGCGCTCAATTCGCCGGCTCGATGCAGGCGCGCCAAACTTAGGGCATCGCGCCGGTCGGTCTTGACGCGCTCGCCCGGCTTCTTCGGAATCAGCGACGGCGCTACGACCTGGCAGTCCTGCCTGAGCTCCCGCAACTGTCGGCAAATGGTGTAGCCGCAGGGTCCGGCTTCGTAGCAGAACGTCAGTCGTCCCGTGCCACGCTTGAGCTGTCCAACGAGTTTCGCAATGGTCTCGGGCGTGTTCACGATCTCGCCCCGATAGCGCACCTCGCCGCCCATGTCGGCGACCGCCACAGCAATCGTTTCCTGATGTACATCCAGGCCCACGTACTTGCTAAACTTGTTCATGACCTGCCCCCTCAATGCGGCTCTGAGCCGCGGAGTAACCGACCTCAAGCTTAATCCGCGTACCTTGAGGTGCGGCAGGTCCATACATGATGTCTAGGTCGCGCGCTGCACCACGCGCTTCATCGCGTCGCGCACGGCCTGGAGCGCGCGGCGGTCCTCGTCGCCCTTGCGCATGACCACGGAGATCTGCAGCGTCGGTGCGCCCGCGCCGAGTCGCATCACCTTGACGGGGTAGCGCTCCACGAGCGTCGGGTCCATGAGTTGCACGACCGACACGCCGAGCCTCGCGCTCACCATCGCCACGATTGCCGTCACACTGTCGAGTTCGAGCGCGCTGCGCTTGTCGGGCGCCACACCACGCACATAGCGCGCGGCCATCGCGCCGCTCGCGGTGCCACGATCATAGCGGATCCACTCGTAGCGTTCGAGTATGGCCTTCGCGGTGCTGTGCGCGCCCGTTTCGCCGGGCGGCGCGATCAGCAAAAGCTCGCGTTGCAGGAGCGGCGCCCAGGTAAGCCCGGCGAGCCGTCCTTTCTCCGGCTGCGCGACGACCGCCGCGTCGAGCTTGCCGGCCTTGACATCATCGGTGAGTCCAACGCTGCGACCTCGTTGCGGACGCAACTGAAGTGCAGGGTGCGCTTCGCGCAACAGCCGCATCGTGCCCGGCAGCAGCACTGGCTGGATCGATTCGATGAGACCCAGCCGCACCGTGCCCTCAACGGCAACCGTGTTGCGGCGTCGCATGGCGTCGATCTGCTGGAGGCTGCCGCGCATCGCGTCGCGAACCTGGTGCGCCATGGCAGTGGGGCGCACCTGCAAGCCCGCGCGGTTGAACAATTGTTGCCCCAGGTACTGCTCCAGATGCTTCATCTGCATGCTGACCGCGCTGGGCGTGAGATTCATGACGGCCGCCGCCGCCGCGAATGAGCCTTCGGTAATGACTGCATCGAGCGTGGCAAACGCTTCCAGCTTCATCAAAAATCCTTATCTATGAATTGAAATAAAGTCACTTTTGTTCAATATCCTCCAGTCCTATACTTTTTTCAACCTGAACGGCGCCGCCGCAGGCGGCCGCATCCAGAAAGCGAGTCGCAACGGCATTCCCAGCAAACATAAAGACGGAGACGCATCGATGAGCACGTTCCAATCCCTTCCGTGGCTTGCGGCGGATGCCGCACACGACCCCTCGTGGACCCAGCCCCTGAGCGCGGAGGAAGTGGACGGCGTCGAGGCGGCGCTCGCGCATGCGAAGCGCGTGAACCTCCCGCTGCTCGATATGACGCAGGAGGATTTCCCGCTCAGCGCAGCGGCTCGTGATGCACTCGAGCGCGCCATCGCGACGACGCAGGGCCGTTGGGGCATGTGCCTCGTGAAGGGTTTCCCGGTGGATCGCTGGACCGAGGAGGAAACGCGCCTGGCCTACTGGGGCATTGGTCTGCACATGGGCGTGGCACGCACCCAGAACCGTGCGAGCGACATCCTCAACGACGTGCGCGACGTGGGCTCGACTTACAAGGTCACCAATGGCCGCGGCTACAACACCAACGCCTCACTCGATTTTCATATGGATTCCTGTGATGTCGTGGCGCTGCTGTGCCGCCGCACGGCGCGCAGCGGCGGAGAGAGCAAGGTGGTCAGCTCGATGGCGGTGTATGAAGAAATGCAGCGCCTGCGCCCCGATCTCGCTGAAGTGCTGCGCGGGCCCTTCTACTTCAGCTATCAGGGCGCGCAGGACCCCGCACAGCCGCCGTACTATTGCTGCCCGATCATCGGCAATCATCCGCAGTGCTTCGCGATGCGCACGAACCGCAAGAACGTGATCGCGGCGCAGCGCGATTTCGACGACGTTCCCCGGCTCACCGACGCCCAAGTCGAGGCGCTCGACCTGCTCGACACGCTGATGACCGACGAGCACTTCTGTTTTTCGATGTCGCTTGAGCGCGGCGACCTGCAACTGCTCAACAATTACGTGATGATTCATTCGCGCACGAGTTTCGAGGACTACGAGGAGCCCGACCTCAAGCGCCATTTGCTGCGCCTGTGGCTTGCCGTGCCCAGCGCGCAGCCGCTGCCCGAGAACTGGCTCGAGTATTTCGGCGACGTGCGCGCGGGCGCGGTACGTGGCGGTTTGCGCGGCAGTCATCGCAGCGCGGCCTTCGAGGCTTACGAACGCCGCCAGGCCGCGGACATGGGCATGCAGTTGCGCGAGTGGACGCCGGTTGCCGTGCCGGCACCCGCACTTTGAACTTCGTCGAAGCCAACCGGTTCAGGCGCGGCGCAGCCCGCCGCGCCAGGGAGACACGAACTTGACTTCCCCACTCACCCCACGCGCCACGACCCGCCTGCGCCAGTACCTGAGCGCGGGCGGTTTGCTCGTGGCGCCCGGCGTCTACGACGGCGTCACGGCTCGCCTCGCCGAGCAGGCCGGCTTCAAGGCGCTCTATATGACAGGCGCGGGCACCTCGGCCTCGTACGGCCTGCCCGACTACGGTCTGCTCACGATGACCGAGATGGTGGCGAACGCCGCGCGCATCGTTGCGTGCACAAGCGTGCCGCTGATCGCCGATGCGGATACCGGCTTCGGCAACGAGCTCAACGTCACGCGGGCGGTGCGCGCCTATGAGCAGGCGGGCGTGGCCGGCATCCACATCGAGGACCAGGTGTCGCCCAAGCGCTGCGGCCATCTCGATGGCAAGAAACTGGTGACGCAGCACGAATTCGTTGCGAAGATCCGGGCGGCGACTGCGGCACGGTGCGACCCTGATTTCGTGGTGATCGCTCGCACCGACGCGAACGCCGTGCTGGGATTCGACGAAGCGGTCACCCGCGCGAACGCCGCGCTTGCTGCGGGCGCGGACCTGGCCTTCGTCGAAGCGCCGCGTGACCTCGACGAGATCGCCGCCGTCACGCGCCGCGTGAACGGGCCGTGCCTTTTCAACATCGTGCGCGGTGGCAAGAGCCCGAACGTCGCCTTGTACGACCTCGAAGCCTGGGGATACCGGCTCGCGATCCTGCCGAGCCTCCTGCTGGCTAGCGTGATGCAGACGTGCGAGCGCGAACTGGCGGCGCTCGCGCAATCCGGCGTGCCGCCGCCGCCCATCGACGGCCTCGACGCGAAGGCGCGCTTCGCCCGCATGGGCGCTCAGGAGTGGGACGCGCTGCGCACGCGGTTTATCGCCGAAGAGGGCTGAAAGCGTACAGACGCTGAGAAAGGACGGCTTTCCTTGCCGGACCACGACAAAATTGGAGACAGCAGTGGCATCAACAGCATCGATCGGCATGCGTCTGGACGCGTTGCCACTCAGCGGCTTTCACCGCCGCATGCTCTGGCTCATCGCGGCCGGCATGTTCTTCGACAGCTTCGACATTACGCTCGCTGGCTCCGTGCTCGGCGCGCTCGTGCACACGGGCATGTCGAATCTCACGCTCAACGGGTACTTCATTTCGAGCACCTTCATCGGCATGGCGATTGGCGGAACGCTGGCGGGGCTGCTCGGCGACCGGTTCGGCCGCCGCTTCACGTATCAGGCGAACCTGCTCGTGTTCGGCCTCGCTTCCGTGGCGGGTGGTCTGGCGACCTCCATGCCGTGGCTCATCGCATTGCGGCTCGTGATGGGGATCGGCCTCGGCGCGGAAATCGTGGTGGGCTACTCCACGCTCATTGAAATGACGCCGCCCCAACATCGCGGGCGTTATTCGGCACTGCTCGCGCTCGTGACCAACAGCGCGCTGTTCGTGTCGTCGCTCGTGGGCTTCTTCCTGATTCCGCTTTGGGGCTGGCGCTCGATGTTCTTCATTTCGGGCTCGGGCGCGCTGCTCGTCTGGGTGGCGCGGAAGTCAATGCCCGAGTCGCCGCGTTGGCTCGCGGCCGAGGGCCGGCTGGAGGAGGCCGATCGGATCGTCACGCAAATCGAGGAGTCCGTGCACCGCAAGCACTACCGGCCTGGCGGCGCTTCGGTCGCTGCCGCGACCACTACCACTGCGGCCAGTGCGCTCGCGAGCGAACCCGCGCCTCCGCTTTCTGTCCTGTTCTCGCGCGACGTGCGCGCACGCACGTTGGTCGGCACGACCATCTCGGTCGTGATCGGCATCGCGATTTACAGCTTCGTGACCTGGGTGCCCACCTTTCTGCTCAAGCAGGGCTTGAGCCTTTCGTCTTCGCTCGGCTACAGCATGGTGATGTCGCTGGGCGGCCCGGTGGGCGCGGGCATTGGCGTGCTGTGCGCGGACCGCTTCGGGCGGCGCCGCTGCATCGCCATCGCCTCGGTGCTGGGCGGCCTCATGGGCGCCAGCTACGCGTTCTCCACTTCACCGCTCATGGCTTCCGTCATCGGCTTTCTACTGTTTTGCTGCCTGTATACGATCGTCGCGCTCGCCGTGGCCTGCTATATCCCCGAGTTGTTCGGTACGCGCTACCGCCTGCGCGGTAACGGTTTTTGTGCAGTGCTCGGGCGCATTGCGTCGTTCTGCGCGCCAGGTATTACCGTGCTGCTATACGAGGCGGGCGGTATTCGCTACGTGGCATTCAGCGTGGCGGCGCTGCTTGTGCTGCAGGCCATTATCGTGCGCGCGTTCGGTATAGAAACGCGCTCGCAGTCGCTCGAAGTGATCGAAGAGCCGGAACTGCCGCTCGACGCGGCGGCCGTGCCGGCATCGCCGCGTTGAAGCGGCGGCGTATTCGTGCAAACTGTCGGCTTTGCCGACACGTTTTTCCGCGTTGAGAACGGTCTATCCAGATGTGAAGAAAGCGCACCTGTGCCCCACGTCCAGCCGCGTGGCCGTGCTGAAGGTGTTTCATGAGGCGCCCCGTGAGCACCTGAGCGCCGACCAGGTGTTTCGCCGCATCGCGAAGGACGTGGAGCAATGTAGCCTGGCGCGCGTGTACCGCGCGCTCGCGCAACTGATGGAAACGCAAGCGCTCACCAGCACGTGGATAGGCGGAACGCGCATGGTGTACGAGCTTGGCCGTCGCGTACCGCACGCACACACCCGCCTTGCAGGAACAGCACGCCGCCAATGCGTCGGCAAGACGCTTCCGCTGCACGCAAGCTCTGTCGCGGTAAGACTGAGGAAACGGCCAATCCCAATATGATACGGACTACTTATATGGCCAATGAATAGAATTGCTGTGCGCGGGAGTCTGACCGATGCAACCATCGTCCATTTGCCGTTTGACGATCATATGCATTGTTTCGATGCCGCCCAACAGGATGCGGGCACAGCGAAATTTCTTGAACCCAAGCATTGGGTGGATTCGGCGCTTGATCGCCCGATGGTCCTGTTCGATGATGTTGTTCAGATACCTGTTCTGGCGAACCTTGATCGGTGTCTCGCGTTCGGCGTTGATGGCCTCAAGCGCAGCGAGATTCGCTCCGCTCTTGTCGATGGTCACCACCTCGGGCTCGCCGTTCTGCTCGATCAACTTCTCAAAATAGCGCCTCGCCGCAGCCTTGTCACGGTGGGCGCGCAGTAGAAAATCGATCGTATCCCCCGTCTTGTCCACGGCGCGGTACAAATACTACCACTGCCCCTTGACCTTGATATACGTCTCATCCACCCGCCAACTCCTGCCGACTGCACGCTTGCGACGTCGGACCGCCTTTTTCAAGAACGGGAAACAGCTTGATTGCCCACCGGTGCACGGTTGAATGATCGACATCGATGCCCCGCTCGGCCATCATCTTTTAGAGATTTCGCAAGCTCAGGCCATAGGCGACATACCAGCGCACGCACATCAGGATAACGTCGAGCGGATAGTGCAATCGCTTCAGAACCTTTGCAATTCCTGAGGCAAGGGTCGTTCGCGGCCTCGGAGCCTTCTTCATCATCGGATCAGTGCCATTCGTCAGACGCGCATTCTATCGTCCCCGCCGCTCATGCGACAAAACCCTTGAACTCGCGCGCCGACGCTATTCGTCGGTAAATGCAATTACGCTATCTGTCCGTGTGCCGCCTCAGCGCAATCGCGCTCCCAACCGGGCGTCGCCGGTAGGGTGTTCTGCGTGTTCTTACACGGTCTCGGCCAACCGCAGCCTTTGGCCAGGAAGACATTGTCAACGATCCACGTCCGTAATGCCGCCGAATGCGGCCAATTCCACATACGCTTTACTGGCCGTTGCCTAGCTAACGTGCGGGTATCTTCGCTGGAAGCCCGGCTGCGCTAATGACACTAGCTGTACTGGCGCGCAAAAGCGGGGCCAGTAAAAAGAGGCTGTGGCGTCCGCTGTGCGACGCAACTGACGAGCAATGCATCGATCTGGTCCAATGCGCAGAGAGGAAGATCCTGTGCAAGCAGTATGCGAGCCTCGTAGGTACGGTTTCGACATGCAGGCTTGTCTGAAACAGCGCGTTCCAACAAATCGATAAATCGGGTGATTTCGGCGAGCAGAGCCTTCCGATCGATAGATCCGGTGTCCACAGCCACATTCCGAAGGGCGGCGGCCAGTACGAGAAAATCGCTGATTTCTGAAGTCATTCCGAAGCCGTCCATTGCAGCTCTCCCTGTGAATGATCACAGCTTTCGCGCTTGCTGCCTGAGTCACTGTACTGCATTTCGGACGATGGCGGGGCGTCCGAAATGCAAGCGTTTTGGCAAGCGATGGCGCACGGGGTCTCGGGCGTCTGAGAATTGCCTGCTACGTTCCTTGAACGCTGCCATGCCCCCCGACCGTCGAATATCGGCAGCGCGATCTTAGCTCTCTTCGGTTTTGCTCAATTGCTAGCTGCCCCCGAAGGGAAGCGTATCCAGTCGTCGATCGCGCTTGCGGAATCTTGAAAATGCCGATGCGCACGCGACTATTAGGATAAGTCTTCGTATCGCAACAGTAGGGCTACCTACTTGAACGCTCACCATGTAGAACACATCGGCAATCAGCACACGAAGACCCAATTAAGATAATCCTTCTTATCTTGCCGATGACGCGAGTATAAGTCCTAAAAAAGCCGGCCGATCACAATTAGTCTGGACTACGATATACACCGTTAATCCGCGATCACCTTCGGCTAGATCGGAGAGATCGATCTGACCGGGAGACACTGGTGGTCGCACAGAATGACCGACGGCTTTCGCGGTTCAATCTGTCTGCACGCAAACGCGAAAGCTCATCGCCGGATCAGCGACCACAGCAGCAGCGCCAGCAACAAAACGGAGACCCCCTGCCAGAACAGCACCGGTTCGCTCTCGAGCAAGGGCTTGCGTCGAACCGGAGCCATCGCGCCTTGACCGCTCGAAAGGCGCTCCAGATCGGCGCAGACTGCGAGTACGTCCTGATATCTGCGTGCGGGATCGGGCTGAAGTGCTTTCTCCAGCACGAGGTCAAGCCAGTGCGGTGCGTCAAGCCGATACTGGTAAAGAGGCACGCGGCCATTGAAGCCGTATGGCAATTTGCCACCGCTGAACAGCCGGTACAGCGTCACGCCATACGCAAATACCTCGGAACGCGCATCGCCTTGCGCACCCTTCATCAACTCAGGCGCCATGTACGCGGGTGTGCCAGGCGCTGAGGCTGGGCCAGGTAGCTCCATACCGGGCATATAACCGAAGCCCAGGTCGAGCAGGCATGTCCTGTCGTCCTGCATCACCAGCACATTCTCCGGCTTGATATCGCGATGGAAGACATTGCGCCGATTCAGCGCGTCGATCGAGCGGCCCAATTGCCGCGCAATTCCGATTGCGCGCGGCAGGCCTATCGGCTCGGGCGCCGAAAGCAACTTTTCGAGCGTGACTCCCGCGCCGAGCGGCATCACCACATAAAGCCGGGTTTGCCGATTGGCGTCGACAGGCAGCGGCGCGAGCACGCCGACGTCGCCGACCTTGCCTGCGAGCCACCGCTCACGCACGATCGACTGGCGTATGTTCTCGTCTTGCTCGACGCGCGGTTTAGGAAACTTGAGCGCCAGTGGCGTGTCCGGATCGGCCAGATCGTAGCCGGCGAAGATCCGCGAATAGAAGCCATCGCTGAGCACGCTCTTGAGCAGATATCCATCGATCACGTCACCGGCGTCGGGCACGGCGAGAATCGGCAGCATGCCGATCACTCGCTCCAGGTAGCCGACGTCGAGCGAAGGCAGGCTGCCGACGTCGATCACCGCGCTCGTCACGTCGTCCTGGGAGCCGCGCGCCAGTGCCAGCGCGTCGAGTCGGCGCGCAGTTTCGAGCGCGCCAATGCGCGTCGCGAGCACCGTTTGCAGTTCCCGCACTGGCACATGACGATAAAGACCGTCCGAGCACAATAGCAGGCGATCATCATCGCGCAATTCGAACGTTTCGAAGCGGGTCACGAGCGCCGGGTTCATGCCAACGGCGTGAGCCACGTACGAACCAAAAGCAACCGGCACAATGTCATCTTCGCCGATTTGTACCAGTTGCCCGTCGCGCAGCAAATAGAGCCGTACATCTCCGGCCGCTACCAGATACGCTGTGGCGCGCCGTATGACCAGCGCCGCAAATGACGCGGCCATCTGCTTGAGCGTTGGATCGACGCGGCCCATGTGGTGCAGCCAGCCGTGCACCGCCTCTAGCGAACGCGCAGCGGCCACGCTGGGCTGGAGCGTTTCGGGTAGCCCGTAATACGCATCGATGAAGGTACGCACCGAAAGCTCCGCCGCGACCCGGCCACCCTGACTTCCGCTCACACCGTCTGCCAGCGCAATCACACTGCCACGCGCGGCGCGCGCAGCAAGGTCGCCCAGCATCACGCCGAAATAGTCTTCGTTGACGCGATTTTGCCCACGCAGACGCGCCGGGCGGGAGACGCAGCCGATCTCAAGCGCGGCACATTCGCCGCGCTCGGGCTGCAACTGCAAGTCGACTTCCTGAGGATCCGCTTCGCGAGGAGCAATGGCCGTCCCGGCTGCATGGACCGACCTCCGGTCCGCAGCCGGTGCGGAAAGGTGGTCCACGGAGCGCGGTTCAGTCATTTACTTTTTGCCGTGAGTCATCACGTCGCTGGTTTCCAGATCGTGTTCGATCTTCTCGAGCACCTGCGGCGAACGCTTCTTCAGCATGAGCAACCAGACCGTGCCGACCAGCATGTACGCCACGAACAGATACGGCAGTATGTTATACGGATAGTCAGGTACCGGATAGACGCTGCCAATCACTGCGCCGACCATCGCCAGCGCGCCAAGCACGCTCCACAGCACGTTGACCGGCTTGAGCACGCCCAGCTTCTTCAGATAGAGAGGCGCGGAAACTGCGACGAGAAAATAGGTAACCAGAAAGCCAAAGGTGGCGAACGTACTCGTGTAACCGAAGGTATTGAGCGGACCGGTGCCAACCATCGCAATGCACACGACGAAGGTCACGATCGACGAAAATGCCACGGCGAGATACGGCGTCTGGTGCGTGCGGTGAACCATCCCCATCGAGCGATGCACGAACTGGTAGCGTCCCATGGAATACAGCAGGCGGCTCGACGAGTTGATGCACGCGAGCACACACGAGAACGCGCTGACCGAGGCGATCAGATAAAACACCGGGCCGAGCGGCGAGGCGCCGACGCTCGTCAGCAACGTGGTAAGCACGGCCGAGTCGGCGCCGAGCTTGGCTGCATCGTCGTGGTAGGCGATCGTCATCGAATACGCGACGAACATGAAGAAGACACCCGACAGGATCAAGCTCCAGACCACGGCGCGCGGGATGATGCGTAGCGGGTCGCGGGTCTCCTGGCCAAGCGAGGCAGCGCTTTCGAAGCCCACGAACGAGAAAATGCCCAGCACCATGGCCTGTGCCATGCCCTTGCCGCTCACGCCCTGCAGGCTCAACTGCGTGTGGTCGACGATATGGTCGGGATGCAGGGCGAGCACGTAGATCAGCACGCCGCCCACGATCAGCACCGAAGCTGCCTCGATTGCCAGTGAGAGGCGCGAGGAAAGCTTCACGTCGCGTGCGGAGAAGAACCATGCGAGAGCGATGAACACCGTGTATATCGCCCACGACGGGACGTTGATGCCCCAGGAGGAGAAAGCATTCTGCACGAATACCACACCTGCGGCGCCTACCCCCATCGCGGTGCCTATATACGCCGCGATCAACCCCCAGCCGGCCATGCCCCCTGCCATCGGCCCGAGCGCGCGCGAAATATAGATGAAGAATGACCCGGCGGTGGCAATCCGGCTGGAGAGCGCGATGATGCTCATGCTGACAAGCAGCAACCCGAGCGTCGAAAGGCCATAAATCAGCCAGGTCCCCGCGCCTGCCAGCGCCGCGATCGCGGTCACGTTGATCGAGGGCGTAAAGGTTGGCGAAACGTTGGCGATAGATTGGCCAATCACCTCGGCAAAACCTAAAGTACCGGCACGCAGGCCGGTTGACGATGCCGGCGCTGCCTGTGTGGTGCTTTGCGTACTCATGTAGGGCTCCTGAAAGATTGGGGATTCGACGTCGAGTGTGCTTAACTTTCCCAGAGTCAAAAAATTGCGGCTAACTAAAATTAATTGCTCCAGCCAGGAATCCACGAAGTGCCCGCGAGCGGCACGCGTGCCATCGCTGCGGCTTCCACGGTCAGGGCGACCAGATCCTCGGGCTCGAGGTGATGCACGTTCTGCTTCCCGCAGGCCCGCGCGATCGTCGTCAGTTCCATGTTCAGCGTCTTCAGGTAATTGCGCACGCGGCGCGAACCCTCGTCGGGCTGGACGCGCTGCTCGAGAACGGCGTCCTGGGTCGTCACGCCAACGGGGCATCTGCCGGTGTGGCAGTGGTGGCAGAAGCCCGGCGACGTGCCGAGCGCGGCGTAGTCGGCAGCCGCCGAATGCAGTGCGCCGTTCTGGAAGTAGCTGTCGCTATTGCAGCCGAGTGCCATCAGCATGCCCTGCCCGATCGCGACGGCGTCTGCACCAAGCGCCAGCGCCTTGGCTACGTCGGCTCCGGTCCGAATGCCGCCCGACACGATCAGCTGGACCTGCCCTTTCATGTCCAGGTCTTCGAGGGCGTCCACCGCCAGGCGCACCGCGGCCAGCGTCGGAATCCCGACGTTCTCGATGAAGCAGGTCTGGGTGGCAGCGGTGCCCCCCTGCATGCCGTCGATCACGACCACGTCAGCGCCAGCATGGACGGCGAGCTTGACGTCATTGAACGTGCGGGTCGCCCCGACCTTCACATACACGGGTGTGTTCCAGTCAGTAATTTCGCGCAGTTCCTGGATCTTGATCGCCAGATCGTCAGGACCGGTCCAGTCCGGGTGACGGCTCGCCGAGCGCTGGTCGACGCCGGCCGGCAAGGTACGCATCGCCGCCACGCGCGGATTGACTTTCTGTCCGAGCAGCATCCCGCCCCCGCCCGGCTTTGCGCCCTGGCCGATCACAATTTCGATCGCGTCGGCACGGCGCACGTCGTCCGGATTGAAGCCGTAGCGCGACGGCAGGCACTGATAAACCAGCGTCTTCGACGAGCGGCGCTCCTCCTGGGTCATGCCGCCGTCGCCGGTGGTCGTGGACGTGCCCATCGCCGTTGCGGCCTGCCCGAGCGCCTCCTTGACGTTGGCGGACAGTGCGCCGAAGCTCATGCCCGCAATCGTGACCGGCATATCCAGCACGACAGGTTTCTTTGCGAAGCGCGTGCCCAGAACGGTCTGGGTCGAGCACTTCTCGCGATAGCCTTCGAGCGGATAGCGCGACAGCGAGGCGCCGAGAAACAGCAAGTCGTCGAAATGCGGCACGTGGCGCTTCGCGCCGAGACCGCGAATCTCATAGAGACCTCGCTGTGCGGCCGAGTGGATATAGTCGATCGTCTTGCGGTCGTAGCCATGCGACTCTTCGTGCTGCAAACGAACGAATTGAACGGGTTTGGCATCCATGGGGAACCTTCTCAGAGAGCGTGTGTTCAATATTCCTGGTTCGCGTCGGCGTTCCAGTGATAGAGCGTGCGGGCGGAGGCGATTCGCTTGAAGGACGACGCATCGTGATTCAGCCCGGCAGCCGCGAGCAACACGCGCACTGCGTCGAGATCGGCGTCGCTCATCGGTTCGTACTGCGCGTCCGCCCCCAGCGATTTCACTTCGCCGCGCACGTAGAGCACCGCTTCATAGAGCGAATCGCCCAGCGCGTCGCCCGCGTCGCCACATATCACCATGCGGCCCGCCTGTGCCATGAAGGCCGAGAAGCTGCCCACGGAGCCACCCACCACGATGTCCCCGCCCTTGAGCGAGATTCCGCAGCGCAGGCCCGCATCGCCGTCGATCACGAGCAGTCCGCCGTGGGCCGAGGCGCCCGCGCCGTTCGAGGCGAAGCCGCGCACATGGACCTCGCCGCTCATCATGTTCTCGGCGACGCCCGTGCCGGCGCTCCCCTCGATCACGATCGTCGCCTGCTGGTTCATTCCGCCGGCGTAGTAGCCCGCGTGGCCCTTGATCGTCACATGCAGGTCGGCATCTACGCCCACGGCGATGTTGTGTGCCCCATTCGGCGACGTGACGGCGATGCGCTGCCCCGCCAGCGCCGCTGCGTCGCCGTGCAGGTATTGGTTCAGGTCCCGGACCGTCTGCGTCTCGAGGTCGAAATTCAGGCTTTCCATACGTACATCTCCTCGGGAGCGGGTTCGAAGACCTTCGCGTTGCGGATATCGGGCAGATGCGCGAGCGAGCGAAACTCCGAGGCAATCGCTACGTAGTCTTCGTTCTCCGCGACCACGGCCGGCTTGCACGCGAACGGATCGCGGATCAGCGCGAGTTCGGTCGTCGTGCCCATCAGGAACGTATAAAAGCCGTCCAGCTCCTCGAAGCCTTTTTGCAGCGCCTCGGGCAGCGCATCGCCCTCGCGCAGGCGCCATTCGATGAAGCGGCACGCGGCTTCAGTGTCGTTGTCAGTATCGAAGTGGATGCCGAGCGGCTCGAGCTTGCGGCGCACGCCATACGGGTTTGAAAGCGATCCGTTGTGCACGAGGCAGAAATCCTCTCCCGCCGTGAATGGATGCGCGCGGTCCGGCGTGACGGCCGATTCCGTGGCCATGCGCGTGTGGCCAACGAGGTGCGAGCCTTTGAGGTTCGCGAAGTCATAGCGTGCGGCCACTTCGGCCGGTGAGCCGATGTCCTTGTAGAGATCGATCGAGCGTCCAGTGGAAAGCAGATAGAGCTTCGGATAATGCTCGCGCAACCACACCTTGACGCGCTCCGCATCGCCCTGAAGCGTGAGCACTGCGTGATTGCCCTTCACGTCGAAGCGCGCGGTGACGTCCATGTCGTGATTGAGTGCGTCGGCGAGTGCGACCCACGGAAATTGCGCGCCCTCGTCCGTGAAGCCAGCGTAGAGACTCAACTTTCGCTGGCTCGCATCCACCTCCCTGCCGAACACCGCAAGCCCCGCCGAATCGGGTCCGCGCTCGGTCATGCCGATCAGCATCGGCACCATCAGCTCACCGAGCCGCTCGCGTAGCGCCGGCGTCTTCACCAGCAACCCTACGATTCCACACATTGTGTGTTCTCCTTAGAAAAATTCGAGGTAGCTCTTGAGTTCCCAGTCGGACACGTGCCGCATGTATTCGAGCCACTCCATGCGCTTGAGCTTGAGGAACTCACCCGCCACGGGGCCGAGCGCCTCGCAGATCAGTGTGTCCGCCTCGAGCGCGTCGAGCGCCTGCTCGAGGTTTTGCGGCAACACCGCAATGCCGTGCCCGGCAAGTTGCTCCGACGACCACTCGTAAAGGTTTTCGTTTGCCGGCGCGCCCGGATCGAGTTGCCGGTCGATCCCGTCGAGCCCCGCGGCAATCACTGCGGCCGTTGCGAGGTACGGGTTGCAGGAGCCGTCCGGCAGACGCAGTTCGATGCGCTCGCCGGGCATGCGCACCATGGTCGAGCGGTTGTTGTCGCCATAGCTCACATAGGCCGGCGCCCACGTCGCGCCGGTGAGCGAGCGGCCCACCACGAGGCGCTTGTATGAGTTGACGGTCGGATTGCACAGCGCGGTGAGCGCGGGGGCATGCGCAAGAATGCCGGCAGTGAACTGGTAGCCGAGCTTCGACAGGCCCATGCCAAGCGGGTCGGCGCCGTTGGCGAACAGATTGCGCGTGCCGTCGCCAATCGAGATGTGCATGTGCATGCCGTTGCCGGGACGGTTCGCGAACGGCTTCGCCATGAACGAGCAGATCATGCCTAGCTCGTTGGCAATCTCCGACGCGGCCATCTTGAAGAACACGTAGTGATCGCACGACGTCAGGCAGTCGGTGTACGTGTAGTTGATCTCGAACTGGCCGTTGGCGTCTTCGTGGTCGATCTGGTAGACGTCGATGCCGACCGAGCGCAGTGCTTCGGTGAGCCGCTCGAGGAACACTCGCGTGCGCGACAGCCCCTTATAGTCGTAGCACGGCTTCGCCAGCGTGTCGCTGGGGTCGCACGGTTCGAGGGTTCCGCTAGCGGAGCGGCGCAGCAGCGAGAATTCCGGCTCGAGCCCCGTGAAAAGGGTCCAGCCGCGCTCGGTCAGGCGTGCTACCTGGCGCTTGAGTGTGACGCGCGAATCGAATGGCCACGCTTCGCCGTTCACGTGCCCGTCGCAGACGATGCGTGCGAGGCCCGGCTGCCACGGAACGGGCGTGAGCGTCGCGAGATCGCCGACGGCCATGAAATCGGGGCCGTTCGGCTCGATGCCGACACCCCAGATCGCAAATCCGGCGAAGCCGGCACCCGCCTTGAGCACCGTCTTCAAATGAGCGACCGGCACCGACTTGGCCTTTGCGACACCATGGATGTCGACGAACTGCGCCAAAACGTATTTCACGCCCTGCTGAGCCAGCCAGCCTTGCGCGTTTTCTGCCGAGTCGAAACGGGGCACGCTTCCGGGCTCGCTGAGCGGCAGCTTACTCGCGTCGTTCAGATTCATCGTCACTCCTTGCACCAACTCAGTTTGCGGTTGAAAGAGGCTGGGCGCATCGCGCCTGGGCCGGTTCGGGGGACTTGCTGACCATCGTTCGGGGCGCTCATGCGCACCCACCATTACGCACTCGTCAGGCATCCCTTGTTACGCGCTCCGTCTGGAACTCCTTTTCCCCCCATGCAACAATGCTTCATGCAGTGAAACAACCGGCGCGCGCCGCTGCGTGCCGGTCAGCTACGCGTCAAGCATTCCTACCGAGGCCGATCATGCACACTGGGGACGAGAGCAAAATTGCGCTCGAACGCTTTCTGGGCGCCACCATTCGCGACCTGCGTCAGCGCCACGCGCTGACCATCGCGCAGGTGGCCGAACAAGCCGGCATCAGCCGCGGCATGCTCTCGAAGATCGAGAACGCGCAGACCTCGACCGGACTCGACGTCCTGCACCGCATCGCCCAGGCGCTCGGCGTCTCCCTTTCCACGCTCTTTCGCAACTTCGACGTGCCGCAAGGCGGCGCGCAGCTCGTCAAGAAAGGCACGGGCATGGAGGTCGTCCGCAAGGGCACCAAGCGCGGACACACCTACCATCTGCTCGCTTACGACCAGGGTCCGCGCAAAGCTTTCGAACCTTTCCTCATCACCATGGAGGACGAGGCGGAACGCTTCCCGACCTTCGAACACCCCGGCACCGAATTCATCCATATGCTCAAGGGGGTGATCGAATACCGCCATGGCCAGCAAACCTACGTCCTTCATCCCGGCGACACGCTCACTTTCCAGGCCGATATCCCTCACGGCCCCGAGCGGTTGATCAAGATGCCCATCCAGTTTCTGTCCATCTTTATCTATCCGCCCGGCACCGCCGATTGAAGTGCCAGGCGACCGCATTATTCAACGCAACCTTCGTGCCATGTTTAACGATGTGAATCAAAAGTTCCCGCTGATAAACACTCCGGGCGCACCTCGGCGTTTCCCTTGTCGCCCGCACAATTGCGGCGCGGCGCGTTGTTCGTTAGCGGTGCGTGCGGTTGTTGCCGCTAGTGCGCTCCTGCACTGAAACGGGACGCACGCTTACGCTGGATCATCAGAATGTCTTATGCAAAAACGGGGGCGAGACGCTGCACCGCTTCGAGCGCGCCACCGACCATGCGTTCGAGCGTCGGCTGCATCGCCTGCGCCCGCTCGGGCACGTATTCGAACGGCGCAGTCTCGTTCATGTAGGTGGATTGGCACATCTCCAGCTGGATCGCGTGAATGCCGTGGGCCGGTGCGCCAAAGCATCGCGTGATGTAGCCGCCCTTGAAGCGGCCGTTCGCAATCCATGTCGAGCCGCTCGCCGCCATCGCCTCGACGGCCGCCTGCTGAACCGTGCTCGCGCACGTACGTCCGTCCTGCGTCCCGAGATTCAGATCCGGCAGCTTGCCGTCGAAAAGCCGGGGCAACCTGCTCGCAATCGAATGCGCCTCCCACAGCAGCACGTTGCCGTGCCGCGCGCGCAGGCGCGCCAGTTCCGCCGCGAGGGCAGCGTGATACGGCCGCCAGTAACGCGCGACCCGCTCGGCGCGCTGCGCCTCGCCGGGCGCGCTTGCCGGCCGGTAGAGCGGCTCGCCGCGAAAAGTCTCGCCAGGGCACAGCCCCGTCGTCGTCTGGCCGGGATAAAGGCTCTCGTCGCCGGGCGGGCGGTTCAGATCGATAACGTAGCGCGATACCCGCGCGCCGATCACCGTCGCGTCCATCTCGCGTGCGAATGCGTAGAGACGGTCCAGATGCCAGTCGGTGTCGGCCAGCGTGAGCGCCGCTTCCGTATAGACAGGGCGCAGCGCCTCGGGGATGTGCGAGCCCAGATGCGGAATCGAGAGCACCAGCGGCGCCTCGCCGCGCTGCAGCGTGAATAGTTCGTTCATCCGTCCTCTCTCCGACTTGCGGCCCCGTTGTGCAGCGCCTCACTGCAGCGCGTCGGTCGGCATCTGCGGCAACGCGCGGGCCAACGCCGGCTGGATCGATCCATCCAGCACCCGACGCGTCAGCGTCACCATCTCGCGCGCAAACGCCTCCCACTCGCCCTGCCGATGCAGCAGGAAGAAATCGCGGCGGCCAAGGCGCCCCGCCGGCAGCGGCAGCACCGCGATCTCCGGCAGATAGTGCCGCGCCTGCCACAGGCAAAGCGGCGTCGATATCGCAAATCCCAGACGTGCCGCGACGAGGCTCAGAAGCGGATCTGTCGCGTCGAATTCATAGCGCCGCGGACTGTTGATGCCCAGGTGCCTTGCGTAGCGCTCCACCTGCTGGCCAATCACCGAGCGCGCCGTGTAGCGGATCATTGGCATCTCCAGCGCGAGCGCTCGCCAGTCCGCGTTGCGGTGCTCCGCAAGCCAGCTGCGCGAGACGACCGCGACGAACGCCTCCGAAAAGAGCGGTATTTCCACGATGCGCGCATCGTTGAGCGCCGTCTGCGTGCAGACGGCGAGATCGAGCTCGCGATCGTGCAACTGCTTGCTCAGGCCGGGCGTGAGTCCCGACCAGAGCGATATCTGCCGCGCCGAGCTGGCCACCGCGCGGATGAGCTCGGGGCCAACGGTCGCCGCGAACGAATCGACACAACCGAGGCGCACCGGCAGCATGCCCGCATGTGACGCATCGCCGATACGCGTGCTCACCATCTGCGCGTGCTCGAGCAGCGCCGCCGCCAGTTCGAGCAGCGCGCGGCCCGCAACGTTCGGGCGCGGCGGCCGGCTCTCGCGGTCGAAGAGCGTGATGCCCTGGTCGCGTTCGAGCCCGGCAATCGCCTGACTCACTGCGCTCTGGCTGACACCCAGCTGCTTTGCCGCACCCGTCATCGAGCCGGTTTCACACACGGCCAGAAAGGCCTGCAATGCGTTCAGATCGATAGGCGCCTGCGTACGTCTCATGATCGCTCCGTGGATGGCCAGCGCATTTGCCCTGCAGCCTCCGGCGACACACTGGAATGCATGATGCCGCGCCCGATGCCGTGCGCACACTGGATGAGCATTTGCGCTCACTGACAATAAGTTTGCCTAATACAAAAAAGCGGGGCAGCCCGAATTCCTAAAATCCGATCCATCCTCTAGCTACGGGGGCTACATGAGCCACTATGACTTTGTCGTGATCGGCGCGGGTGTGATCGGCACGTCCGTCGCCCATCATCTCGCTGCGCTGGGCGCAAAGCGCGTCCTGGTCGTCGATCAGGGCACGATCGGCGCCGGCACGACCTCGCAGTCGTCCGGCCTCTTGCGCACCCATTATTCGGTGCGCCAGAACGTCGAGCTCGCACGCTCGTCGTGGTGGGCGTTCAACAACTTCGCCGACTATCTGGAAGACGCCGAGGCCTCGTGCGGCCTCGTCAAATGCGGCTACATGATCTGCTCGCCCGAAGGCGACAAGCTCGACCCGCTCGCCGCAGCGCTGTGCGCGCAACAGGAGATGGGCATCGAGGTCAAGCTGCTGGATCGCAAGGAAGCCGAGGCATGCATGCCCATCGCCGCTTTTGACGATGCGGCGCTGATCGGCTTCGAGCCCGAAGCCGGCTTCGCCGACGCCTACCTCGTCGCCACGAGCTTCGCGCGTTCGGCGCGGCGCCGCGGCGTGAAGATCGCCGAGGGTGCGCGCGTGACCGGGCTGATCCGCGAAGGCCGGCGCATTGTGGGTGTGGAAACCACCGCGGGCACCCATGGCTGCGGCACGCTCATCAGCACCCAGAACATCTGGACGCCCGAACTGGCCCAATGGATCGGCGTGCCGCTGCCGGTGAAGCCCGAGCGCCACACCGTGCTCGCACTCGAATGCGAAGCGGCACCGTATACGTTCGCCATGCCCGCGTTCAAAGATCTGGGCTCCCCGGGGATGCTCTATTTCCGCAGCTACGGCGGCAGCCAGATGCTCGTCTCCGAGGGCATCGTGGGCGAGACGCTCAACGCGCCCGAGACCGAACAGGGAGATATTTCACTCGACTATGTCGCCGAAGTGGGCGCCCAGGTAGCCGGGCGCTTTCCCGCCTACGACACAGCGGGCCTCGCCTCGTCGTGGACCGGGGTGTACGACGTGACGCCCGACTGGAATCCGGTGCTCGGAAGCGTCGCCGACGTCGAAGGCCTTACGGTCGGCTTCGGCTTCTCGGGCCATGGATTCAAGCTGTCGCCCGGCATCGGCAAGCTGCTCGCGCAACATGCGCTCGGCCTGCCCACCGACGTTTCGCTCGAACCGTATGCGCTCGACCGCTTCGCGAGCGGCGCACTGCTGACCGGCAAATACGGCCTCGGCGCGGTCTCGTGAGGCTGCTGCACAGACCCACAGGAGAACACCGATGAGTATTCGCTTTCTGGTGCCCGTCAAGCGTGTGGTGGACCCGAACGTGCGCGTGCGGGTGAGCGCCACGGGCGCGATCGACACGGCGGGCCTGAAAATGTCGCTGAACCCCTTCGACGAATGCGCGCTCGAAAAGGCACTGCAGTTAAAGGAATCTGGCGTCGCCTCGCACGTCACGGTGCTGACGTGCGGGCTGCCCGCCCATCTGGACGTGCTGCGCACGGCGCTCGCGATGGGCGCGGACGACGCCGTGCTCATCGACACGGGCCCCGCGACGCCGGCGCTCGATTCATTCGCCATCGCGAGCCTCGTCGCGGCGCATATGAAGGACGCTGATTACGGGCTCGTGCTGTGCGGCAAGCAGGCCATCGACGGCGACGTCGGCGGCGTGGCGGCCATGCTCGCCGCACTGCTCGGCTGGCCGCAGGCGCTCAATGCGGGCGCGCTGGACGTCGTGGACGGCGGCTGGCGCGTGAGCTGCGGCGAGGACGCGGGCATTGCCAACTGGCAGATCGACGGCCCGGCGGTGATCAGCGCCGATCTGCGCCTTGCGGAACCGCGCCGCGTCACGCTGCCGAGCATCGTGAAGGCGAAGCAAAAGCCGCTCGTCACGCACGAGGCCGCTGCGCTCGGTGTCGCGCTCGCGGCGCAAAGCCGCGTGGTGGCGCTCAGCGACCCGCCCCGGCGCGAACGGGGCATCCAGGTGAAAAGCGTGGACGCGCTGCTTCAGACGCTCGCCGGCCAGCGCGTATTCGAAATGGTGGGAGCGTGATCATGAGAACCCTGGTACTGGCCGAAGGCGATTTCGGCGCCATATCCGACGGGACGCTGCGCGTTGTGGGCGCGGCCCGACAGTTCGGGCAACCCGTCGATCTGCTGGTGTTCGACGCGACGACGGCTGGCGCGGCCGCGCATGTGAGCGGCATCGAACGCGTGCTGCTGGCGTCCGCGGGGCCGATCGACGTGCTTTCGCCCGAAACGGTCGCGCTCCAACTTCAGCAGCTTGCGGGCGACTACACGGCGATCGTCGCCGCGCATCGCTCGCTGGGCCGCGCGGCGCTCCCACGCGCGGCGGCACTCACGCAGAGCGCCTTCGTCGCCGACGTAATCGCTTGGCGCGAAGGCCAACAGTTCGTGCGCGGGCTTTACGCGGGCAGCGTCGTCGCGACCGTCGTGAGCGACACGCCATGTACGTTCGTGACGGTGCGCCCCTCTTCGTTTGCAGCAGCCGCCGCCGATGGGGGCTCGGCAACGGTGACCGAACTGCGACCTATCGCGCCGTTTGCCGCCACGCGCCTCGTCGAGCGTCACCGTGACGTACACGGCGGCCAGGACCTCGGCAATGCGCGTGTGGTGATGTCAGGCGGGCGCGGACTCGCATCGAAAGCAAACATGGCGCGTCTCGGCCGCCTCGCCGACACGCTCGGCGCCGCGCTCGGCGCGTCGCGCGCCGCCGTGGACGCCGGCTATGCCGCCAACGCCGCGCAGGTCGGCCAGACCGGACGCAGCGTCGCGCCGGACGTCTATGTCGCGTTCGGCATCTCCGGTGCGATCCAGCATCTGGCGGGCATGAAGGATTCGAAGGTCATCGTCGCAGTTAATAAGGATTCCGATGCACCTATTTTTTCAGTGGCTGACGTCGGCCTGGTCGGCGACCTGTTCGACGTGATCGGCGCGATCGAAGCACGCGTGCAGCAAGCGGGACCCGACGCGTGAACGCACATGCGCCCGTTGCATCGTTCGCTACGGCATCGGCGGTGACGTCCGCGGTACGGTTCATCGACTGCCAGCGCATCGCGCCCGAACCGTGGGCCAACGGCGGCGGCACCACGCGCACGATCGCTCGCGGATCTGAGGCAGGCGGTGGGGCGGCGTGGCGCGTGAGTCTCGCCACGCTGGAAGGCCCCGCGAAATTTTCGCAGTTCACGGGCTACGACCGCACACTGCTGCTCGCCGACGATGGCGCAATCGACCTGCACTCGCAGGACGGCCTGTTGCAGGCGCGCGCCGGTCAGCCGGTGCGTTTCTCCGGCGATCTGCACGTATGGGTGAACCTGCCTGCGCGGCCCGTGAGCGTCCTGAACGTCATGTGCAGACGCGGCGCGGCCCGCGCGCGGGTGAACGTCGCGTCGCATTCATTGCGCGTGACGCCTGCCGCCACTCAGTTGCTCGTGAGCCTCGCGGGACAATGGAGCGTGGAAAGCAGCCTGCTCCGCGGCATAACCCTGGCACCGTTCCACGCGCTCTGGATCAGCGGACGGCCCGAGGAACTCGCACTGCGGCCATCCGGGCCGGGCGTGCAACTCGCATCCGTCGCCATCGATCTGCTTAACGAAGGTTTGACGGATGGCTCAGTCGACGTCCTGCTACCGCCATTTTCTGCACGATAACTACGATTACCCCAAATGGACCTGACTCTGATAGTAGAACGTTTCAATGCGATCGAGTGCGCCGGTCAGTTCGTATGAACCTTGACGGCGGCCACCACACGTGCGGCCGCGCCTGTGGCCGATGCAGCTCAATGCGGAGACCTGTTGCCCATCAGGCAGTCACAGCCGGACTCGCACGGTTGGCGCGACGCGCGGTGTAGTCGACGGCCGCGCCCCCAAGGTAGGCGTCGTGCAGCACGTCGAGCCGCGCAAGTTCGGCGGCCGCTCCGTGTGCAACCACGCGACCGCCTTCGAGTACATAGCCATGCTGCGCATGACGCAGCGCCAACGTCGCGTTCTGCTCGGCGAGCAGGAAACTGACCCCCTCGTCGCGGTTGAGCGCCGCGACAATCTCGAAAATTTCCTCGACGACCATCGGCGCGAGCCCCATCGACGGCTCGTCGAGCAGTACCAGCGAAGGACGCGCCATCAGCGCCCTGCCGATCGCCACCATCTGCTGCTCGCCACCCGACGTCAATCCCGCCCGCGACTGGCGCTTGACCTTCAGACGCGGAAAGATCCCGTAGATCCGCTCGAGATCCGCTTCGATCTCGGCGCGTCGAGGCCGCCGGGTGAACGACCCGATCCGCAGATTTTCCTCGACTGACAGATGCGCAAAGCAGCGCCGTCCTTCGAGCACCTGGACAAGTCCGCGCTCAACCAGCGTCCACGGCTCGACGTGCGCGACATCTTTGCCGCGATAGGTGATGCGACCACCCGTCAGTTCGCCGCGCTCCGCGCGTACGAGGTTCGAGATCGCCTTGAGCGTGGTCGTCTTGCCCGCGCCGTTGCCACCGAGAAGCGCGACGATCGCGCCCTCTGGCACCGCCAGCGACACCCCGCGAAGGGCGGGGATGATCTGGCTGTAGGTCACGGCGATCTCATCGACCTGCAGGATCGGGGGGCTCGCCATGTTAGAGGTCCTTGCTGCAATCGCGCGGCGCAATGCCCTTTTCCTTCGCGTACGACAACGCCGACTTCTCGATGATCGGACGCAGCAGCGCGCGGTCGGCCTGCACCCAGTTGCTGATCACGTTCCACTTCTGGCCGTCCCATTGCTGGAAACGCACGGCACCGCCGCCTTCGTGGTCCGCGCAGGTCAGCTTGAGCGGCTGGACGAGGCCGAGTGCGCCGAGTTGCTTGAGGCGCGCATCGTCGAGATCCAGATGCTCAAAGCCCCAGCGCACCTGCTCGCCCGTGAGCGGCTTGTTGCCGAACTTGCGCTGCGCGACGCGCACTGCTTCAACGTTCAGAATGCCGTTCACCACGCCCAGGTTGTAGTAGACGGTGCCAAAGCGCGCCGGATCCTTGAGGTTGCCGTTGCCAGGCTTCACCACGTACTGGTTGATCGCCTGCAGCACCGGGTAGTCCGTGCCCGACGGGTGCGTCGTGATCGAGATGAAGCCTTTGGCCGCATCGCCCGCCGGACGCACGTCTTCCTCGGAGTTGCTCCAGATATTGCCGATGATGTGATCGACCGGATAGCCGACCTTCTGCGCGGTCTTGATTGCCACCGGATTCATCACGCCCCAGCCGCGCAGGATCACCCAGTCGGGATTGATCTGGTGAATCTTCAGCCACTGCGAACCCTGTTCGTTGCCAGGGTGCGGCACTTCGATCTGGGTCACGTCAAAACCGTACTTCTTCGCGAGCAGATCGACCACCGGAATCGTTTCGCGGCCATACGGCGAACCGTGATACAGCACGACGATCTTCTTGCCCTTGAGCGCGGCGAGACCGCCCGAGCGCTGCCCGATATAGTTGACGATGGCGGAGACCTCGCTGTACGGATTCAGCTGCAGCGGGAACACATAGGGAAACACTGCACCGTCGGTCGAATCGGTGCGGCCGTGGTTGATCGTGATGAGCGGGATCCTGTCGGCCGTCGAACGGTCGAGCGTCGCGTAAGCGATACCGACCGATAACGGGTTCGTAGCCGCGGTCGGTGCGCCGTCGGGGCCACCGCTCTTCAGGCGCTCATAGCACTCGACGCCCTTCTCCACCACGTACTCGGTCTCGCACTCCTTCCATACGAGCTTGACCCCGTTGACGCCGCCGTCACGCGCGTTGATCAGCTGGAGATAGTCGATAAAGCCACCGAAGAAGCCGCTGCCACCGGCTGCGTAGGGGCCGACCCGGTAGCTTTGCAGCGGAAAATACTCCTCACCCGCCGCATGCACCTGAGGCAACGCGCCAACGGTGAGCGCAAGCGCGGCCACGAAAGCCGAGGACCACTGTCGCCACTTGGCGCGAACGGGACGAATATCATTATTTCGCATAACAAAATATTCCTTGGACGATAAGAGAAACGATAAGGCGAGGAGATTAGCGGCTCAGGATTGCTTCGGCCGACGTTGACGGACGATCTGCACGAGTCTGGCGAGGCCTTCCGGTTCCTTGATCAGGAAAACGATGATTAACGTACCGAAGACGATCTTCTGCAGGTTCTGCACCTGGTCTGCACCTATGCCTGCGTGGGCCAGCGCGCCAGCCGCGTTCGAAAGCAGGATCGGCAGTAAAACGATGAAGGCCGCGCCCAGGAAGTTGCCCGAGATGCTGCCCATGCCGCCGATGATGATGATGAACAGCACCTGGAACGAAAGATTCAGGTTGAAGCCGTCCGGCTCGATCGTGCCGAGATACGCGAAAGCCCACAGCGCGCCGGCGACGCCGAGCACGAAGGAACTCAGCGCGAAGGCCAGCAGCTTGCTGCGCCCCACCGGGATGCCGATCACGTGCGCGGCGGCTTCCATGTCGCGTACAGCCATCCAGCGTCGGCCCAGTTCGCTGCGCACGAGGCTCGCGCCAAATGCGAAGAGCACGGTCGCGACACCGAGCACGAACATGTAGCGCGACACCGGCGTGTCGATGCGCCAGTGACCGATCGCGAGCTGCGGTGCGCTCAACACGCCGGACGTGTCGTAGTTCGAGAACCACCCCACGCGCGTGAACAGCCAGACCACGAAGAACTGGGCGGCCAGCGTCGAGACGATCAGGTAGAAGCCCTTGATCCGCAGGCTCGGCAGTCCGAACAGCACCCCGGCCGCGGCGCTGGCCAGGCCGCCGAGCAGCAGGTCGACCGGCAACGGCAACACGGGCACGCGCACGAGCAGGTTGTAGGTCGCATAGGCGCCGATCGACATGAACGCGGCTGATCCGAGCGACAACTGTCCCGCATAGCCGGTCAGAAAGTTCAGGCCGAGTCCGGACACGGACAGGATCAAAAACGGCACGAGGATCGCGTTCAGCCAGTAGTCGTTCGCCACGAGTGGCACGCCCGCGAACGCGACGAGCGCGCCCGCAAGCGGCACGGCCAGCTGGCGCAGGTTCAGCCGACGCGGTTCGGCGAGGGGACGGGTCAGTTCCATCAAGGTTTCCTCAAACGCGCTCGACGGCCGCCTCGCCGAACAGGCCGGACGGGCGCGCGAGCAGGAACAGCATCGCAAGCAGATAGGGGAACCAGTTCTCGATGCCGTCGCCGATCAGCGTCCCCACATAGACCTCGGCCAGCTTTTCCGTCGCGCCGACGAGCAGCCCGCCGACGATCGCGCCGCCGATCGACGAGAAGCCGCCGATGATCAGCACGGGCAACGCCTTGAGCACGACGAGCGAGAGCGAGAACTGCACGCCCAGGCGCGCGCCCCAGAGCAGGCCCGCAACCAGGCTGACGAAGCCGGCCAGTGCCCAGACGATTGCCCAGATGCGCGGCAGCCGCACGCCGACCGCGAACGCGGCGAGCGGATCGTCGGCCACGGCGCGCAGCGACAGGCCAAAGCGCGAGCGCTTTGCGAGCTGCGACAGCACGAGGACCAGCACGCCAGCGGTGGCGGCTGCGAACAGGTCGAAGCGGCTCACCATCACGCCGGCCAGGTGCAGCGGCCGGTCGTCGATGCCGAGATCGAGCCCGTGCACCTGCGCGCCCCAGAACAGTTGCGCCGCGCCTTCGAGAATCAGGCTCAGGCCGAGGGTGGCCATGAACAGGACGATCGGCGCGCGGTTGACAAGCGGCCGCAGCACGAAGCGGCCCGTTGCGATCGCGATCAGCACGAGCGCGGCGAGCGTTGCGCCGAACGACAGCCACGGGTTCCAGCCACGTTCAACGAGGCTCACGTACGTCAGCGCACCGAACAGCACGAGGGAGCCCTGCGCGAAGTTGAAGATGCCCGACGCCTTGTAGATCAGCACGAAGCCGATTGCCACCAGCGAATACATCACGCCGGCGAGCAGTCCGCCCACCAGCACCTCGATAAAGAATTGCATTGCGCGCCCCTCTCAATGACGAGTGCCGAGATAGGCCGCGAGCACATCCGGGTTCGTGCGGACTTCGTCGGGCCTGCCGTCGGCGATCTTCTTTCCGTAATCGAGCACCACCACGTGATCGGACAAGCCCATCACCACGCCGATGTCGTGCTCGATCAGCACGACTGTCACACCGAGATGCTCATTGGCATCGAGCACATACCCGGCCATCGCGTGCTTCTCCTCCGTATTCATCCCGGCCATGGGCTCATCGAGCAGCAGCAGGCGCGGTTCAGCAGCCAGCGCGCGCGCCAGCTCGACCCGCTTCTGTAACCCGTACGACAAGGTGCCCACCACGCTATCGCGCCATGGCTGCAATTCGAGCGCGTCGATCACGCGCTCCGCACGCTCGCGCTGCATGGCTTCATCCCGTGCCGCCCGACCAACGTGCAGCGTCTGCTCGAGCCACGTACTGCGGCGATGGAGGTTGCGCCCGGCCAACACGTTGTCGAACACGCTCATGCGCCTGAACAGCGCGAGGTTCTGGAACGTGCGCGCGATGCCGCGATGCGCAGCGTCGTGCGCGTCCATGCGCCGGTACGCATGGCCATCGAAACGCAGCGTGCCGTGCTGCGGACGATAGACGCCATTGATCACGTTCAGCAGCGAACTCTTGCCCGCGCCGTTCGGGCCGATCAGCGCGCAGATCTCGCCTGCCGCGACTTCGAAACTGATATCGGTAATGGCCTTGACGCCCCCGAACGACACGGAAATGCCGTCGAGCGCGAGCAGGGCCGTCGAGGCTTGCGTCATGCTGATTCACCCCTTGGGGTGCCATTTTTCCATTCCGTGTGTGGCCGGGTCCGCTTGCGCGCCCGGCCACGCCCCGCCACCGCTTGAATCAGGCGGCCTGCTTTTCGCGCTGCGCCTCGAGCTCGCGCACGAGCGGCAGCACCTTCTGGCCGAAATACTCGACTTCCTCGATGAAATGCAGGAAGCCGGTCAGCACGAGGTCGACCCCGATCGACTTGAGTTCGACGATGCGTTCGGCAATCTGCTGCGGCGTGCCAATCAGGTTCGTGCGGAAGCCGTCGTTGTACTGAACGAGGTCCTCGAAAGTCGATTTGGCCCAGTTGCCCTCGCCTTCAGGCGACGCCTTGCCGGCTTCCTTGACCGCATCGCCGAACGCGTGCACGGCCTCGACGTGCGCGTGCCTGATGATGTCGTCGAGCACGGCCTTCGCTTCCTCTTCAGTATCGCGCGCAATCACGAAGGCATTCACGCCGATACGGACCTGGTGATTGTTCTGAGCCGCCTTCGCACGGATATCGTCGATCTGGGCCTTGAGATTCTCGGGCGTGTTGCCGTTCGTGAAATACCAGTCCGATACGCTCGCCGCGTTGTCGCGCGCCGCGCGCGAGCTGCCGCCCTGGAAAATCTCGGGATGGGGCTTCTGCACCGGCTTCGGACTCAACGTGTAGTTGTTGAACCGATAGAAGTCGCCCTTGAACGTGAAGTTGTCCTCGGTCCAGATCCCCTTGAGCGCGCGGATGAACTCGTTCGAGCGGCGGTAACGCTCATCGTGCTCGAGCCATGGTTCGCCGATCGCGGTGAACTCGCCCTTGAACCAGCCGCTCACGACGTTGATCGCAATGCGGCCGTTCGAGATGTGATCGATGGTGGCGATCTGCTTGGCGACCACTGCCGGATGCCACGGCCCGGGCAGGATCGCCGCGAGCACCTTGAGCTTCGTGGTCGACTGCAGCAGCGCCTGGCTGAACGAGACCGACTCGTGCTGATACTCCGCGCCGTAGCCAGCCGTGAAGCGGATCTGGCTCAGCGCGTATTCGAAGCCCGCGCGCTCGGCGGTCTGCGCAAGACGCTGGTTATAGTCGAGGCTCCAGTCGGTGCGCTGCTCGATCGTGCTCACGACCAGGCCACCGCTTACGTTTGGCACCCAGTAGGCGAACTTGACGGCGTCTCTGGTTTGGGAGGTCTGGCTCATTGAAGATTCCTTGAATGACTTTGGATTCAGACGGCAAGCGCCGCAGTAACGTTTTCCGTACGTGCACCGACGTACGGTGCCGCACGCTCGACAGCGAGTGCGATACGAGCGCGCAACGCCTCGCTCGCAATCTCGTAGCGATCAAAATCGCCTTCGGATGCGTAGACGCCGATCGGCAGCGTGTGCGCCTGAAAGAAGCTGAAGAGCGGCCGCAGCTGGTGATCGATCACGAGCGCGTGACGCTCGCTGCCGCCCGTGGCGGCCAGCAGCACCGGAACGTCGATCAGCGCCTCGTGATGCACGAGATCGAACAGATGCTTGAAGAGGCCCGTATACGAGGCGCGATACACCGGACTGGCCGCGATCACGAGGTCGGCTGTCTCGATCGCACGGATGTGTTCTTCGATATCCGCGGGCACCTGCGCACGCGTGAGCGCACCGGAGAGTCGCCCGGCGATCTCGCCCAGATCGATCACGCGGATTTCAACAGGCAGCGCGGCCTCCAGCGCGGACAGCAGCGACTGCACCAGAGCCAGCGTGCGCGATGGCTGCTGCAAGCTGCCCGACACTGCCACGATCTTGTGTTTCTTGCTCATGAGGATTCCTTTGTGAATCGGGACGTGCCTGACCGGTCCCGTCATGAGCTAAAGGCAAGGACTGTGCCAAATCTCGAGAACTGGCCACTCACGGCAGAACGGCTGACATAGCAGCAGTTTTCGTCGTCGAGCGGCTTTCCAGAAGGGGAAATGCACCTGATAAGCACATCCAGGCGGCGCTCGGATCGATATGCCGACATGTGATGACGCACCGGCAACAACGCTGCTTCTTCGCTGCTTCCCACGCAGCAGCGCCGGTTCGTCACATGAATGGAAGTACTTAAGACGCATGGCTTTGCGTCTCGATGCTGCCAGCGCAGCAGCCTGATTAGGTTATGAGAAATCCTTGCTTCTCTTGAGTGCCAAAACCTTGAACACTGTGCTGATCCTGCAGCATGCATGCGCGTGCAGTGCTGCTTCACCCGATCTCACTGCAATGGCATCCATTTCCTTATCGTTGCCGCTGGCCGACACGCCGGAGGACATCCGGCCGATCCCGCAGGACGAGTCGCCATTGAGCGTCGCCCGGCGTCTTGCCGAACGCTTTGCGCGGACCGCAGCGGAGCGCGACGCGCGCGGCGGCACACCGAAGGCGGAACGCGACGCGCTGCGTGCGAGCGGCCTGCTCGCACTGAGCATCCCGACCGTTCATGGCGGGCTCGGTGCGGACTGGCACACGACGCTCGACGTCGTGCGCGTGCTCGCGCGCGCCGACAGTTCACTCGCGCACGTGTTCGGATTCCATCACCTGATGCTGGCCACGGCCCGCCTGTTCGGCTCGCGTGAGCAATGGCAGGCGCTGTTCGAACAGACCTCGCGGCACCGGTGGTTCTGGGGCAATGCGCTCAATCCGCTCGACGAACGCACGCTGGCGCATCCGCGCGGAGCGTGGCTCGAATTCAGCGGGCAAAAGAGCTTCTGCTCTGGCGCGCTCGACTCGGAAATGCTGATCGTCTCCGCGCGCCACGCCGACACGCGCGCGTTTCTCGTGGCCGCGGTGCCAACCCAGCGAAGCGGCATTGCGATCGCGGACGACTGGAATAATTTCGGCCAACGCCAGACCGACAGCGGTTCGGTGACGTTCGAAAAGGTCCGCGTCGAGCATCACGAAATCCTTTCGAACCCAGGACCGCTATCGTCTCCGTTCGCGTGCCTGAGGCCGCTCATTGCCCAACTGATCCTGACGAACATCTATCTCGGCATCGCCGAGGCCGCGTTTGAGGATGCACGGCACTACACGCTGAACGAGGCGCGGCCCTGGCCCGCCGCGAAGGTCGCGAGCACCGGCGAGGATCCGTACATCCTGAGCCAGTACGGCGAGTTCTGGCTCGGGCTGGAAGCCGCGCGCGCGCTCGCGGACCGGGCCGCCGCCGGGTTCGACCGTGCATGGTCGCGCGACGCCCGTCTCACGGCAACCGAACGCGGCGAGGTAGCGCTGGCGATTGCCAGCGCAAAAGTGGCGGCCGCGCAAACGGGCCTCGACATCTGTACGCGCATGTTCGATGTCGCCGGCGCCCGCGCGACCCACGGAGAACTCCGGCTCGACCGCCACTGGCGCAACCTGCGCACCCATACGCTGCACGATCCGCTCGCCTACAAGATCCGCGAAATCGGCGAATGGGCGCTCAAACGAACCTATCCTTCGCCGAGCTTCTACTCATGAACCAACCGCTCCCCCATGCATGGTCAGACGATGCCGAAGCCAACGGTGATGTCTCCGTCCTGACGTTGCCGCACAGGCATTCGCTGACCACCTCGATCCGCGCACGCGCGCAGGTCTTCGTTGATCCCCGCTCGATCGAACTGCTTGAGCGGATCCAGCTGGTCGCGCCAAGCGACGCGAATATCCTGATCATCGGCGAGACCGGCACGGGCAAGGAACTGATCGCGCGCCACGTCCACAGCCTGAGCGGGCGGCGCGACAAGCCGTTTGTCGCGGTCAACTGCGGCGCGTTTTCTGAAACGCTGGTCGAAAGCGAGCTGTTCGGGCACGAGAAAGGCGCCTTCACCGGCGCGTTCAACGCCAAGCCGGGCTGGTTCGAGGCGGCCAACGGCGGCACGCTCTTCCTCGACGAGATCGGCGACCTGCCGCTGTCGATGCAGGTCAAGCTGCTGCGCGTGCTGCAGGAGCGCGAGGTCGTGCGGCTTGGTTCCCGGCACGGTATTCCGATCGACGTGCGCGTGGTGGCGGCGACGAACGTCCACCTGCAGCACGCGGTGGCGGCCGGGCATTTCCGCAGCGACCTGTTCTACCGGCTCAACGTCGTGCAGCTCGCCATTCCGACGCTGCGCGAGCGCACCGGCGACATCCTTCCGCTCGCCCGCTACTTCATCGAGGACTATCGCGGCCGGCTCGGTTACGGGCCGGGCACGATCTCGCCGCGCGCCGAGCAGAAGCTGCTCGCGTATAGCTGGCCGGGCAACATTCGCGAGCTGGAGAACGTGATTCATCACGCCCTGCTCGTGAGCCGCCACGACACCCTGCAGGATAGCGACCTGCATCTTTTCTCGTCCGGCATCACGGCCGTGGCTTGCACACCCGCGCCGAGCGGCCCTCACCACGCGCTCGAATCCGCGCTGCTCGAACTGTTCAACGGTGAACACGAGAATCTCTTCGAACAGATCGAGGACATGATCATGCGCACGGCGTTCGAGTACAGCCACCGAAACCAGATTCAGGCCGCGAGACTCCTCGGCATCAGCCGCAACGTGCTGCGTGCACGGCTGATCCGCACGAAGGAGATCGCAGCCCTCAAATAGCGGTGCCGTGCGCTCGACGACACCGCACTTTCGCACTCACGCCACCTTCTGCTCCGGCGCGGGACCGGCGCCGATCGCCCAGACATACGGCGGCTCGGTCCCGTTGATTTCGCGGTCGCCGACGATACGCTCCTTGAACACGATCGGGTTGTGCGAGGCTGCCGTGCGCGCGTTGCGCCAGTGGCGATCAAGTCGTTTCTGCTCGCTCGTACCCGATGCACCGAGCGCGTTGAACAGTAGCGTGGTCGCACGCAGCACGAGATCGGCGATCGCGCTCTGGCCGCGCGCGGAATCGAGTTCGGCATCGACATTCGCCTCGTGCTCGGCCTGCGCGTCGCCGCCGAAACGCGCTTCGTACGCGCGCTGCGAAGCCTGCGCCGCGCGCACGGCTGTGGCCTCGGCCGCGAACACGAGCGACGAGACCTGGCCCACGACCTGCTGTACCTGCGGATCCTGCGCGAACGAAGGCGCATTGCCGTGACTAAAGATGCGCCGGCGCGAACGCACCTCCTGCGAGATGTCGCGCAGCGCGGCGCGGCCCGTGCCCGCGAGCACGGCCAGCAGCACCAGTTGGTAGAACGCGGTCTGGTATTTAAAGCGCGTCGAAAAATCGATGATGTCGATCTCGTCCACCTCGGCGGCCGCAAACGTGGTCGTACCGCTGCCCGTCGTACGCTGGCCGAACCCGTCCCAGTCGTCGTGATGCGTCACGCCGGGCTGCCTTGCGCGCACGGCCGCGATCACGTCTTCTCCCGTGTCGTCGCGGCGCGCAAACACGTCAATCCAGTCGGCGAAGATGCTGCCCGTGCTGTAGTACTTCTCTCCGTTGACGACCCAGCGTGCGCCATCACGCGACACGCGCGTGATCACATCGCCGATCGCCACGCTGCCGATCTCGGTCCAGGCGTTGCCGACCAGTTCGCCGTCGACAAATCGCCTGAACCAGACGTCGCGCGCCGGGCCGGGCTCGGCGTTGAGCCGGTCCTCGACGAATGCGAAGTGGCCGCGCAGCGCCTGCGGCAGATTCGAATCTGCCTCGGCCAGTTCGATCAATAGCTGAATCAGTTGCGGCAGCGAAGCCCCCGCCCCGCCGTGCTCGACTGGCACGCGAACCGCGCCGAACCCGGCGGCTTTAAGCCATTCGATCTGCTCATAAGGCAGGCTGCGATCGCGCTCACGCTCGAGCACGCCCTCTGCAATGCGGGCGAAGATGGGTCGAAAACGTGAAGCGAGACGCTCGTAATCCGTACCGGGAGAGAGAACGGGCGCAACGGCCACCGTGCTGGCGAGATTCAATGCGGTCATAGGGGCTCCAGGTATCGGCTTGATGGGTGGCCCGTGATCGGGCCTCGTTCTTTACCGATTAAGCAGAAGCCATGCCAATCGCTAGTCGGGGAGCAGGTGTGCGCGCAACGGAAGAACGTGCGCAGGTTGCTGGCTGAGCAACAGGGTGCTGCTGATTGCCTGCTGGATTTTCAGCGATTCAAGGCGTAGAGCGCATTGATTCTGCGAGCGTCTATGAGGCCGCGCATCGACAACCACGCCACGTCAGTTCAGCGCAAACTTTTCACCTGGCTCGGTGTAACAGTTCCGGAAAACTGATTGCCGAAATGCGTTCTCGTGTAGTTGACGACAGCGGCAACCTGATCGTCACTCATCACGTCGCCAAACGGTGGCATCGCCTTTCTGCCGTTGAGCACGTTGACGATGACGTAGGGTGCTGCCTCGAGTGACGGGTTGTCAGCGAGCGCCGGATAGTGACCCGCGCCCTGTGCCCCTTTCCCGTCCGGCATATGGCATCCCGCGCAGCTGGCGTTGTAAAGCGCTTCGCCGCCTGTTTCGGTGAAGTGATAACCCGGCGAGATCGTGAAAGCGCGTGGCTCGTCCTGTGCCATGACCTGAGCCGACACCTTCGCACCGCCCATCAGCAAAGCGCTCAGCATCACGCTGAGAATCAGCGTCGGCCTATCCATTCACGATTCTCCGATGCAACCGGGTGATCGCATCCAGTGACGACAGCACGGCGCCTTCCTGCCACGCCGGGATATGCGAAGCGTGCTCTCCGGCCAGGACGATCCGTCCGTCGATCTGGCAGAGATTCGTGTAATGCGCCTTTCTCAATGCATCCGTCCATGCGGCGAAGCAGCCATTCGTGAACGGTGACCGGCTCCAGCTCATCGCGAAGCCGCTCTGGTACTCGCGTGCGTACTGCGGATGAATCTGGCTGCCCTGGCTCAATGCCACCGCGATCCGTTCGGCAGGGGACAGCGCACCCATCTCGTAGCTCGCGGGCCCCCACATGTAGGCGCCAAGCAGCACCGCAGGACCGCTTGACCCGTAACCCGTCGCCGGATAGCCGATCGTCGAGATTGGCAGGTCGGTATAGGTGATGCCGCCGTAGATCTGTTCGTCTTCCTCCCAGAATCGCCGTCCGAACTGCAAGCCGATTTTCACCGATGTCTCGTAGGGCACCGCATCGATCGCGGCGCGCATGGCCGGGCCGACCGCAATGTCAATCTGACTCAGAATCGAGAGCGGGATAGTGCATACCACCCAATCGGCGTGAGCGGTCCGTTCGGTCCGGGTGGTCGTATCGGTATAGCGTACTGTGACACCTTGCTCATCCTGCAGGATGGCCGTGACTCTGGCGTTGAGCACGACGGCGCTCGCCACCTGCTCATGTAGCGCATGGGCAATCCTGTCCATGCCGCCGACGGGCTGGAAAATGGTGCTCTGGAAGTCCTGCTCGTTTCCGGTCGAGAGCCATTCCCACAAGCGCGATGCCAGCAATGCATCGCGCGGGAGCAGATCCGACGGCACGGCCCGGGGCGCCAACCCACCGCCGGGCGCTGCCGAGAAACCGCGGCGTCCACTGCTTCGCCGGCCCACCTGATAGCGACCATCCCGATCGAGCGCCCCCCATTGGCGCAGGGACTCGAGTAGCAGATGCGCATCTTCGGCTGACAGCGCGTCGTCGAGTGCGTCTTTGCGGACTGCCCTGGAAAGTAATTCAGCGATATAGCCTTGATAGTCGGTCTGCACTGCCCGGAATCGTTGCGGCTTGCCACCAAAAGCCTCCGTCGAATGCAGGTACGCGTTGTAGTTCACCTGGATGAACGGCTCGAGCGGGACCTTCAGGCGTCTTGCATAGTCGAGTACGCCCTGGTGGTGATACGGAATTCGCCATGGCCCCGGGTTCAGATAAAGGCCGTCAGCGAACGTACAGTCCTGGGTGGCACCGCCGAGTTCTGTATAGCGATCACCGCCCCTCACAGTCCAGGCCCGCCCACCCGCGCGGTTGTTGTACTCGAGCACCTGCACCTGGTAGCCCGCGTTCCGCAATTCGAAGGCCGCGACGAGGCCTGCCATGCCCGCGCCCAGCACGAGAATTCGGGTGCCTTTGGGTGCACCGTCAAGTCTGACCTGCCCTGCGTAAGTCGAAGCAGCGGCGAACCCGAGCGTACCCATGCCCTGCATCATGGCGGCAGCGCCCAGATTCTTGCCGATCAGGGTCAGCAGGTGCCGGCGGCTCATCGCATGTTTGGTCATCCTCGACATAAGGACGTGGTGCCCCGACTGGAGAGAAACGATGGCGGACGAAAACAGATGGCATCCCGGACGGCGGTGGCACGCGCCTGCTTCCGCCGAAATCGGGACTTGAAACTATGAACTGTTTCTCGTCACCACGTGCGACTTTCCTTTCGCAAAACGGCTGCCTGCGCTTTGCAGAGCGGTCTCGCACGGCCGCCTCAGGCGCCAGTCGCCCAAGGACAGCCCATCGGCACGGTGAGCGGGCGGTCTGACTGGTCGCGCCCTACAATCATTTCATGTCCGCCGGATCCACCTGACCTGGTTCGAAAGCGCACTCGCAAACGCTGCCGCCGGAGCGCCGTGCACGCCAAAACCCGGGAACTACCCGTGCACCCGGTCCGCATTCACTGTGCGTCAAGGGGCGCTCATGAACAATCCATCTTCTGGTCCTGCAACCCGGCAGCCAGACAGTATCTCAGCCTGGAGCCTGATCAGACCGTACTGGGTTTCAGAGGAGCGCAGAACCGCGTGGGGCCTGCTGATCACGATCATCGCCATGGACCTGCTTCTGGTCGGCATCAACGCCAGGCTGAACACGTGGAACCGCGACTTCTACAACGCTCTGGAAAACAGAAATGTGCACGAATTTCCGCAGTTGATGCTGATATACAGCGCGCTCACTTTTGCGTTCGTCGCGATTTCCGTCTACAACCGCTATCTGCGCCAGATGCTTGGCTTCCGATGGCGCCAGTGGCTGACCACGCGCTATCTGCAGGAATGGCTGGGCGGCAAAACCTTCTATCGCATCGAGCGCGACCGCCTCACCGACAATCCTGATCAGCGGATCGCTGTCGACCTCGAGTCATTCGCCACCACCACACTTACGCTCACACTCGACCTGCTCTCGACGCTCGAGACACTCGCCTGGTTCTCGACCGTCCTGTGGAGTACTGGGGGCGCGCTGGCAGTCATGATGGGGGGCACGCCCGTTCAGATTCCTGGCTACATGCTCTGGGCAGCCATCGTCTATGCGATTGCCGGCTCACTTCTGACAAACAAGGTCGCGCATCCGCTTGTGTCGATCAACTACCAGATGCAGCGCGTTGAAGCGGATTTCCGCTTCGGCCTGATCCGTGTACGCGAAAACGCAGAGCAGATTGCTTTCTACGACGGTATGAAGGCCGAGGAATTGGCCGCCCAGGACCTGTTCGGCCGGATCCGTGACAACTGGTGGCGCGTGATGAAGTACACGCGGCGCTACAGCTTCGTATTCAACTTCTACGGTCAGATCGCCGACATCTTTCCGATCGTCGTGGCATCGCCCCGCTATTTCGCGGGTGTGTTCAGTTTCGGCACACTGATGCAAATCTCCGATGCATTCAGTACGGTTAGCGAATCGCTTTCGTGGTTCATCAACAATTACGACACGCTCGCCCAATGGCGCGCAACGGTCAACCGTCTGTGCGAGTTCAGGCGCGTCATGCAGCTACCTCATCTGAAAGAATCCGTGTCGCCCGCAACCGGGCATAGTGGCATCAACCTGCACTACGTCGACGAGAGCAAGCTCACGACGCACAAGCTCACGCTTGCGCTGCCCAACGGCGAGACGCTCGCGAGTGTGCGTGACATTGCTGTCAAGCCCGGTTCGCGCTGGCTCGTGCATGGGCCGTCCGGCTCGGGCAAAAGCACCCTTCTGCGCGCGCTGGCTGGTCTCTGGCCATTCGGAAACGGCTCGATCGACGCACCTGTGAACGCGCGCATGATGTTCGTTCCTCAGCAGAGCTACCTGCCGGCTGGCACCTTGAAGACTGTGCTTACCTACCCCGCAGCAAGCGCCAGCTTCAGCGACGAAGCATGCCGCGAGGCGCTGCGTCTGTGTCGGCTTGAGGGCTATGTCGATCGACTGCATGAGTCCAACTCCTGGTGGCGCATTCTTTCTCCCGGCGAACAGCAGTGGCTAGCGGCCGCACGCGTGCTGATGCACAAGCCTGACTACGTGTTCCTCGATGAAGCGACGAGTGCGCTCGACAGTGAGAACGAAGCGCATCTGTATTACCTGCTCACCGAACGACTGCCGAACCGGGCGATTGTCAGCGTCACGCATCGCCAGTCGCTCGGGAGATTTCACCAGGAGACCCTGGAGATCGCACGTGCGCGCGAGCATGCAGTGGCATATACACGGCCGCCGTCGACTTGACCGTTTGATCGCAGAGGCCACAAACTCTGTTGATGGGCCGCTCGCGGTCGAGCTCGCGCCCATATTATTCTGGACTACGACGTATATCTTCCATGCGTGACGGCCCTCCACCAGATCGGAAAGATCTGGCATCGTACGTCGGGGAGCCTCCTTGCGAACAGCTCATCCCCGAGGCAGTATCCGCCGATGGCAAGTCCCATACGGCATTTTCGGTTTGGAGCCCGCGCGGGGTACAGGCGTAACTACGAGACACCCACGATGCTCGCTTCACTGCGGGGCTCAGGACGCCGCAGCAATGCCATGTCGGCTGCGCCAGCCGTGAGTTAAGGGTGCGAATACCCACCGGCCTGAAGACGGGGTTTTGCGCCCACCCCGTGTTGGAGGGTGAAATTGCGGATGACCGTTGATATGACTCCGCTTGTCAATAGGGATCGGTTTTCGGCTTTTTGGGTCTCATGTCATCTGAATTTCCTGAAGGCGACGTAGCAGTAAATCTCGACGGTGGATCATGCTGATATCCGCGGGTTGGTTACCGCATTACAGAAGTCCGCCCAGTGAGCCTGCCGC
>NZ_JBFRCB010000011.1:0-214868 GCF_040965375.1 Paraburkholderia sp. EG286A | reverse complement strand
CCTCCGTGATGGATATCGCCGGGGTGTGGCCCTGTCCGCACCGTGCGGCTCTGGCAGACATGCTAACCCGCGTTTGAATCCGCGCGGCGGCCAGCCTCTACCTCGCGGAGTCATACTGTCTAGTCGCGTTAATTGCGAGGGTTAGAAAATTCGTGGCGACCAGCGGCCGTTTGACAGTCTGGCCAGGTAATGTTGAATATGGTCGACGGATTGACTGGCGCCGTATCATCATGGACTGCCAAATGCCTCGACGGCTGCAACCATGCCCTTTGGCGAGCGCTCCGGGACTCCATCACACGATTACGGAAAGGACGCTTTGCAGCGACCGCGTGTGCGTCGCTGTGTGACGGGCTCAAGCGCAAAGCAAGCCGCCGGAGCTTGCGCAACGCGCCTGTGACACGTCCGCGGCGCAGGCTTCTCTACGTCGAACGAATGCGACATAAATTAAATGATCATATTTTGATGATGATGATTTGTAGTCCTATGCTTATGGTTTGAAGCATTGATTTTGTCACAAAGCGATCTGACATCAAGGCCGATCACGCTCGTGAAAGTAGTGGTCGTGAGAAGCGAGGAAACTGCGGGTCGAGTCAGAAGATGAATGAGTGTTCGGTAAGAGCGTCACAGATTACGAACGCTGTTTGCGAATAAACGGCTGGATCATCTTTTTTAAGCAGTCATGTGTCAAAGCGACAGAATTGCTTGCCTTTGCTGGTATCACGCGTTCCGGGAGGCGGATTTCGGGGCCCAAAACGACAAGAATTGGTTGGAAAACCGCGACATGAATTGGTGAACTCCACAACTTCCTCGTTGCAGACGCTGTTTAAGCGGGATCAGTAAGCGCCGAATAGACGATCGAGCGCGGCACTGATCCGGTCCTGCTCACCCTTGAGCGTACCAATCGCTGCGCCGAGATCACTTGCCCTGACCGCGCCGAGCAAAGGCGTTTCCATGACGAACGGTTCTCCCTCGATCTCGATGATGGGTGAGAGATCCTGTGCAACCTTGCTCGCCGTGTAATTGCCGGCTACGCGCGTCAAGGGAATAACTACACGTGACAGGAGATTACCGAGATGATCGCTTTGCACGTCGAGCAGAAACGGTGACTTGATCCTCGACCGTGTCGAAGGATTGTTGTAAAGGTCAAACCGCGCCATCAAAACATCCGATACTCTTCCAGGGGCAAGCCGTCACGCTCGATACGTGCATTCATTTCCGCGACGAATTCTGCGTTTTTTTCCGCCCAGGCACGAGCCTCGGCCGCCTGAACCTCTTCGCGCAAGCCGCGTTCGCTTGCCCGCGAAACGTTGACGTCCAGTTCCCTGGCGCGCTCGAGCAGATCCGTCGGAAGCGAGACGTTGGTGGGTTTGCGCGTAACCTTTGATGGCACACGTGCCTTGGCGACCCGCGTGACGCCGTCAGGTTGCACTACAGGCGTATTAATCATGTGCATCTCCATTGCGCATGAACCATGCGCATAGTTTGCCATACTTCCCGACGCGGAAATAGCTTCCGACTGACATTCTGTCCCTGAAAATGGAGAACCAATCTGGGCCTGCGAACGGCACCTGGGGCGTCCCGGCGTAAGGCAGTCGAAGGCCATGATTCGACGAAAATTGGGGCCGCGTCACCTGCTTGCCCGAAGCGGAGTGAGGCGAAGGGTGCCGGAACATCCTTACGGGATCCCGAATGCTCTCCGCGGCGCGGAGAGAATCCTGTGTGCGCTGACCAAGGTGTTCCGCCCGAACTGCGTTTCCGGTACCGTGCCCGTTTGTGCGCGGCGAAGACGCGTGCCCCTCCGCGTCGCGACGAGCATCCTGACGCTCACATGAGTCGAAGGACGATCCGCTGGAGCAGGGCAGGCAGGTCGCGTCGCGTATCGACCACGAGGTGAATGAAAACGGTGTCGTCCCGCACCTGGTAGATGATCCGGTTCCTGCCGGACAGGGCCTGCCGGAAACGCTCGTCGACGAAGCCTTCGAGTTCGGCAGGCATATGGCCACTGTCGGGATACTGGCGAATCTGCGTGATGGTTTCCTGAATCTGCGCCGATGTCTGACGCCAGGTCTCCCATCCGAAGGTGCGGACAATGTAACTCCTCAGTTCGTCGATGCCGATCCGCGCGGTCGGCAGGACGCGGTACTTCAGCGGCGAGGCCGACATCAGCGAAGTTTTTCCTGGCGGTCGAGCTCGTTGAGCTCCGCGAAGAATTCGTCGCCGTCGACATGATCATCGCGCTCGATATGCTTCTGGCCGATGGCCAGGATCTTCAGCAGCGCGATGGTCTGCTGGGTCGCGTCGTAGGTTCGCACGTCCTGGACCACGAGTTTGGCTTCACCGTTCTGCGTAATGATGAGCGGCTCTCCCGAGTCGGTGAGGTCCTTGACGATCTGGGCGGCTTCGCTTTTGAGGTAGCTGATCGGCTTGACGTGATCGGCGAGGTGCATGGGCGCTCCATTGGGTCTAACAGGACTGAATATAGACCGTTATCGGTCATATCGCAACCGGTTACGAGGCTGGTTCTGGGCACGCCCGCGTGGGCTGAGGACTATCGCCACTGGTTCGCCGAGCTCAAGCAGCGCGTTGAGCGGGCACGGCAGCGCGCCGTGGCCAGTGCGAACCGGGAGCTGGTTACCCTCTACTGGCAGATCGGCCGCGACATTCTCGACAGGCAGCAGCAACAAGGCTGGGGTGCCGGCGTTGTCGAGCAGCTGGCGCGTGATCTCAAGGCGTCGTTTCCCGACATGCGCGGATTCTCGCCGCGCAACCTCAAGTACATGCGGGCGCTGGCGCAAGCCTTTCCGCAGCCGGAATTTGTGCAACAGCCCGTTGCACAATTACCGTGGTCGCACGTTGTGACACTGCTCGACAAGCTGGACGACGCCCCGCGGCGGCTCTGGTATGCGGAAAAATCGCTCGAACACGGCTGGTCGCGCAGCATGCTGACCATGCAGATCGAGACCGCGGCCCATGCACGAGCCGGCAACGCGGTCACAAATTTTGCCGACCGGCTGCCACCTGTTCAATCCGACCTCGCCCGCGACGCCCTCAAGGATCCGTACATCTTCGACTTCCTCGGTCTAACCGAGAGTGCCCAGGAGCGCGACATCGAGCGAGCGCTCACTCAGCACATCACGCGTTTCCTGCTCGAACTCGGCGCCGGGTTCGCGTTCGTTGGACGGCAATACCGGCTGGAGGTCGGCGGCGACGAGTTTTTTATGGATTGCTCTTCTACCACCTGAAGCTGCGCTGTTATGTCGTCGTCGAACTGAAAACGACCCCGTTCAAGCCCGAATACGCAGGCCAGTTGAACTTCTACCTGTCCGCGCTCGACACGCAGGTCAAGGCGCCGGAAGATCAGCCGACCATCGGTCTGCTGTTGTGCAAGGAGAAAAACCGGCTCGTGGCGGAATATGCGCGGCGCGGCGTCGCCAAACCGATGGGCGTGGCTGAGTACCAGCTCATGCGCGAGGTGCCGGAGTCGCTGGAGACCGGCCTGCCGAGCATCGACCAGATTGAGGCTGAACTGCGTCCCGACCTGCCAGAGGGTACCAAATAGATTTGATCGGCTCGCGTTCTCGGGTCTTTTGCCGAACTTGCGCTGCACCGGGCGCGAAGCCCTTCAGGCATCAAACGTCGGATCGACCAGCGCAATCCGGAACAGCCGCCTTGCGAGCACCATCAACAGCGCATCGAAGTCGGTCCAGCCAATCGGGGGCATCGCTACAAACAGACACACACATCACAAAAAATCAATTTATAGGGTACGCCCCTTTAAATTGGCGAGGCGCCCACGATGGCCGCTTCCAGCGTGACGCGGGCTCGAACAAGGTGCAGGATTAAAACATACTGAAACGCGAGTCCCAGCATGCGCACCACCCAGCAAATGAGCATCACGCTCCCGAATGAAATGGCTGAAGAGGTCCGCCGACGCGTCGCGAGCGGCGAATATGCGACCGAGTCAGAAGTCATTCGCGACGGCGCGCGCGCTCGCCGCGCGTGAGCGGGCTGTCGAAGCATGGCTGCGCGATGCCGTCGTTCCGGCTGCTGCCGCCCTCGAAAGCGAGCCGTCGCGTGCCCTGGACGCTGCCGATGTCCGCGCGACGCTGGCCCAACGCCGCACAGCGCGTCGTTGAACGCGGCATCCTGCCGCGTGGTCTTTGCGCCGGAGGCCCGCGACCAGTTGGCTGAACTGGAGGATTGCCGCCGCAGGCGCGCCACAGACTGCGGTCAAATACGTTGATGCGATCGTGACATTCTGCGAACAGCTCGAAAGCTTCCCGTTTCGCGGCGTGCCGCACGATGCCCTGCTGCCGGGGTTGCGCGTGACGCACTACCGCGGCCGGGCCGTGATCGCGTACCGCGTCACGGGCGAGACGGTCGCTGTGCTCGGCGTCTACCATGGTGGGCAGGACTACCCGGCCAGCATTCAGCCGGATCTCGATGAATAGACCGGGCTGCGCGGCGGCCCACCACCGGTAGCCATCCGCGCGCGTATCACGCCCCACTCGACCGGACCAGGCGATGAATGACGTCAAGTTGTCGCGCTCAGGCTGGGAGGATTGCAGACGCGAAGAACTGCTCGCAGAACTCACGCGCCTGCAGACCGAGAATGCCCGGCTCGCCACCTTGCTGCGAGAGGCCGTTCCGACGCACGGCAAGCGCGAGGCCGCCCCGCCGGGCGATCCATCGCTTGTAGTGCGAAGCGCAGGGACTTCCACGCTATCTCCCCAGCAGAAGGTACACCTCTTCCGGAGACTGTTCCGGGGCCGTACCGACGTTTATCCGCTTCGCTGGGAAAGCCGCAATTCCGGGAAATCGGGTTATGCGCCGGCGTGCGCGAACGAATGGCGCGCGGGCATCTGCGAAAAGCCCCGCATCCGCTGTGCGGACTGTGCGCATCGCGTGCTGCTGCCGCTGGACGATCAGGTCATCTATGCACATCTCGCCGGCGATCACACAGTAGGCCTGTATCCGCTGATGCCGGACGGCACCTGCTACCTGCTCGCGGTCGACTTCGATGACGAAAGCTGGCGGGACGATGCGATGGCCTTCCGGCAGTCATGCGACGAACTGGATGTTCCTGTGTCGCTGGAGATTTCACGTTCGGGTAATGGTGCGCACGCGTGGATCTTTTTCTCGTCGGCCGTCACCGCGCGCGACGCACGCCGGCTCGGTACGGCCGTCATCAGCCACACCTGCGCCCGCACCCGCCAGCTTGAGCTTTCGTCCTACGACCGGCTCTTTCCGAACCAGGATGTACTGCCCAAAGGCGGCTTCGGCAACCTGATCGCCCTGCCGCTGCAGAAGCAGCCTCGCGAGCACGGGTGCAGCGTGTTTGTCGATGAAACCCTCCAGCCTGTTGCCGATCAGTGGACTTTCCTGGCGTCGGTCAGGTCAATGGACGGGCGAGATATCGAAGGGGTAATTTTCCGCGCCACCGGCGGTGCCCACCCGCTCGACGTCGCCTTCATCGCTGAAGAGGATCAGGCCGAGCCGTGGAACCCGCCACCTGCGCTGCCGACGCGTCTGGCCGGAGCCATGCCGGCGTCGCTGACATTGACACTCGCAAACCAGCTCTATTTTGAAAAAGCCCAGCTGCCTCAATCCCTGCTCAATCGCCTGATCCGGATCGCGGCATTCCAGAATCCGGAGTTTTACCGTGCCCAGGCGCGCGGCTTCAGCGTATGGGACAAGCCGCGGATAATCGGCCGCGCCGAGAATTGCCCGCGACACGTCGCTTTACCGCGAGGTTGCCTCGACGAAGTCATGACGCTGCTGACCGACAACGGTATTGCCTGCGAGGTCCGCGACGAGCGTTGCGCGGGCAGCCCTCTTCCCGTTGCGTTTGCCGGCACACTGCGGGACGACCAGCAGGCGGCGGTTGATGACCTGCTGCGGTACGACACGGGGATCCTGCACGCGCCAACGGCGTTCGGCAAGACCGTGACAGCGGCCGCCATGATTGCCCGGCGCGGCGTGACAACGCTCGTGCTGGTGCATCGCAGGGAACTGCTGGATCAGTGGCGCGAGCGCTTGCGGTCATTTCTCGCGCTGGATCCACACGACATCGGAACAATCGGTGGCGGCAAGTCGAAATCGACGGGCCGGATTGACGTCGCCATGCTGCAGTCAGTGGCACCGGATGGCCCCCGCGGAGCGCTTTTGCGGAATTACGGCCACGTCATTGTCGACGAATGTCACCACGTCTCGGCGGATTCCTTCGAGGCAGTGCTCAAGGCAGTCAATGCGCGCTACGTGCTAGGACTGACTGCGACACCCGTGCGGCGCGACAGCCAGCAACCGGTGATGTTCATGCTGTGCGGGCCGGTACGGCACGCGGCGCGTCTGCCACCCAATGCGCCGCATTCGCTTGAGGTGTTCCCGCAAAGGCTCACCTCATCCGTGGACGTTGCAGTCGATGCGCCGATCCAGACAGTGTTCGCACGTCTTGCACAGGATCCATCGCGCACGGACATGATTGCTGCGGCGATACGCGAGCAGTTCGGGCAGGGACGCAAGGTGCTGGTTCTCACCGAACGGACGGATCATCTCGAAAGCCTTCAGAAGATGCTGGATGAAGCGGTCGAGCCGCTTTTCGTGCTGCACGGGCGTCTCGCAAAAAAGGCGCGTGCGGCACAGCTTGCCGCGCTTGACGCGCTGGCCGATGACGTACCTCGCGTCGTCCTGGCCACTGGCAGACTCGTCGGCGAGGGATTTGACCATCCGGCGCTCGATACGCTGGTGCTCGCCATGCCCGTTGCGTGGAAAGGCACGCTGCAGCAGTATGCTGGCCGGCTGCATCGCGAGCATTCGGGTAAAACTGGCCTACGGGTGATTGACTATGTCGACGGAGGGCACCCGGCACTAAACCGTATGTGGGAGAAACGTCAGCGGGGATACCGCGCGATGGGCTACCAGGTACGCGAGGCCGGAGACGGACAGCAACTGGAGCTTGCCTGAATCCAGCGAGCCAGGCTGCAATCCGAACCGCCTCCGGTTATGCGCCTTCCAGCGTTCGCGTCAGCATGCCTGCCCTTCCCCATGTCAATCGCCCATCGCGCACGGCATTCCGTGCACCGAACCCAGTGGACACAATATGGATACCAAAATAATCTCTCGCCCTGCCTATTCTGAATAACGAGCGCGTCAGTACCCAATGCGGTCAAACCTGCCCTTCGGAAGCGAACGTCGAGGCGCCGGCGGCGATCATCCAGGCGACGGGGACAATGTCGAACGCTACTTCGCGCTGACTGACAGCGACATCGCCGCGCTTAACGAGCGTTTCCGGCACGATCGGCGCGCTGGCGCTGCCATCCAGTTGGTGTTTCTGCACGCCATGGCTTTCATCTCTTCGAGCGTGCCTATGATCGTGCCACGTATGTCGACCTGCTCGACAAAGATGCACAGCAGATCGGTTTCCGCGGCATGGCCGGTCGTGACCCCGTTGATCACCACGACGCCGCCACGTTTGACCGCCCTCATGCTGTCCGCCCAGGTCACGGCCCCGATGTTGTCACGACTGCATCAGTGCGGCGCGGCAACTGATCGCCGTGGCGGAATATCCGGTTGGCGCCGACGCGCTCGGCGATCGCGGCACCCTCGTCATAGCGCGTCGTGGCCGCGAAGCCGGCAGCACAATCCATCTGAATGAGCGCAGTCGACATGCCGCCCGAAGCGCCCTGCACCAGCAAGGACGGCGGACGCTGCGCTCATACTCTGTCGTTGACCGGGGCACTCTCGCGAACTTTCATAAGCTGTCACATAAGAGTCAACGTGCCACGAGGGCTGGCTCTCGCGGGAACGGTGTACGTCAGCCGGAAGCCAGGCGTCGAGGCGAGCCGGCCGATGGATAGTTTGACGTCGATCCAGGTCTGTCACAAAGCGGGAAAGAGGGCAACCACCACCGGGTGCCAAGTCAAACTCAGGATGCTGGAACACGTCGTGCTTGCCAAACCTGGTGCCCCTTCTTCCACCGCACTCGGGAGACCTGTCATGCAAACCGGAATCACCACTGGTTTTTCGCACGTCAAGCCGCAGGACACGGCATTCACGCGCGGTGGGCTGCGCGATTTCCTTGTCTATCGTGATCTGGAAATCGTCAGGGTCACAAGGTGGTCGCGCAACTTTTTAGGGCAAATCTTGCGCCAAAGTTGGGCGCGGGCTGGCACCGGCATGAAGCAGATTTTCATTTCGTCAGCATGCTCCAAGACGGGGCGAGCTTCGTGTACGCCGACAAGGAAACGCTCGTCGAAGCGGGCGATTGCGTGCATCAGGCGCCGTCCGCTTCGAACACGCGCCAGACATGGAGTACATCGAAATCGTGAGCCCTGCCGAATTCAGATCGGTAGACGTGGAAGCGCAGTGCCGGCACCCAGGTAAGTATAAAGCGGCAGCAAGCGACACCCTGACGCATGCACTGGCTGGCCGCTGCACGTACAGTTGATATGTCCGCCGACTACTGTGGCGGGTCACGAAGCCATGAACACGACCGGAGAGATTCATGCGCATCACGCTCCATCTCGGCACCTTCGACCGCCTTGACCCGAATGCCTATGCGATCCTTTGGCTCGACAACGACACCCACAAGTGGTCGCGCGAAGGTCATGCCGGTCTCCAATTCCCCGACTGGGGAAAGCTGCGGGTCGATGCTCGCGGCACGCTGGTGTGCGACCAGCATAGTGCGCGCCCCCTGTTCATCCTCGACGGTCTCGCTGTGGAAGCCCAAACTGGCCCGTTCGAGGGGGAATCAGGCGAGGCACTCTGGTGCTGCAGTGAACGCGAAAGCGGATCGGGCGTTGCAGGGCACTGGCATGTGCAGTGCGTCGACAAGGACACCGTGCTTGCCGAGCACAGCGTGTTTGCTGAGGACGAGGTCTGACCTCGGACGCGCCTTCGCCTGGTTGCATGCGAGTCTTCGGTGAAGCCCTGAAAGCCCGTGTGAGCGGGTTCGAACTATTCCAGTTCCGGCGTGACGCGTCTGGTTAGCGCTTTGGACAAAGGATGCCGACGTGCAAATCGACCAACTCCTGCCGATGACACGAACTGCCTTTCGAGCATCGTGCTCAATAACTGCCTCACCCCGGCGCAAGCTGCTCCCCGCGACACGGGTTGCGCATCGAGCCCACTTCGCTGCCCTCCTTGCCCGGCCGGACCGCCGAGCCTGAATTTGAAGGCCCAGCGTTGAACGGCGCAGATGCCAACAACATCTCTCCACGCAATAGCCGTCTTGATAACCAAACCTCACAATCCGCGTGTGGTTAAAACGTCAAAGCCAGGCGGTCGTATTTTGAAATGTATTTTTTGATGGCCATCATAGGGCAACGAGCCTTGAATCAGGTTTGAAGCCAAATGGAGGCATATCATGGGCAGCGCGCTGGTTTGGGCAGCAATCCCTCACAACAGTGATGGGGTCGTGTTTCAGGTTCGCGTGATTCGCGGACTTCAACGCTTTCATATCCCACGCCGGGCGCTTGAGGAAGCTTTCGACTTGGCACCTCATGCATCGGATGCAGGTCAACTCGAACTCTTTTATCAGCACATGACTCAGATCCTGATGCGCGCCATGCGGAAACGTCCGATTGCAGGCGCAGACACCGCTGCGCTTCAGACTGCCGATTTCAGCAGCGTGCCGACCGGGCGAACCCATAGCGGTATTTATGGGTTGAAGTGGAGGCGTCCATCGTCAAAAGACATCCGAAGGCAGTTTGAAACAGACTTCGCCTGAATTCACATGCTGGATCAGTTCAACGCCACAGCCGCCGCTGCTCCCACTGGCGAGCCCTGCAACGCAACGGACGGCCTCCCATCAACCCCAACGGGAACGTCGCCGACGAGCGTGGTGCGGTAAAGCTGTCGGTCAACGTTGAGATCAAATATATCCGTTGGCGCAAGATGTGCCGTCGAGCGATTGTCCCAGAATGCCACGCTGCCGGGCTCCCATTTGAACCGCACCGTGAAATCGGTGCGTGTGACGTGCTCCCAAAGCAGCTCGAGCAGGACCTGGCTCTCGCGCGGCGCAAGCCCGACGACCTCCTTCAGGAAGCCGGGACTCACGTAAAGCGCGCGCTCCCCCGTCTCCGGGTGCACGCGCACCAGCGGATGCTCGCTCACAAGCGTCTGGTCCTCGACGGCCTTGTCGAACGCGTCTGTACCGCGCGCACCCTGCGGCGCAGCGAAGCGATGCACGCCGCGCAGTCCGTCGACGAAAGCGCGCAGCGGCGCGGAGAGCTTCTCATAGGCAACAACGAGGTTGGTCCACTGCGTGTCGCCACCGAATGGCGGGATCGTCACGCCGCGCAGGATCGACGCAAAAGGCGGATTGACCGCTGCCGTTACATCGGTATGCCAGCCTGTCCATGGTCGCAGAAGTGGCTCTCCCTCGAAGCGCGTCGCCTTGCGAAACTTGGAAATCGAATAGATCTGCGGGTGTCCTTCGACGTGGCCGAAAACGGGATGCCCGACGGTCAACTCGCCGAACTGTGCCGAAAAGGCCACGTGCTGTTCATGACTGAGGAACTGTTCGCGGAAAAAGATCACGCGCCATTCGAGCAACGCGCCGCGAATAGCCTTGATCTGCACTTGTGTCAGGGGCCGCGAGAGATCGACGCCGCTGATTTCCGCGCCAATATGGGCTGAAAGCGGCCGGACAACGATCTGGGCTTCTTCTGGGACGACGGCTGTGCTCATGATGATTTCCGGTTGAAAGCGTAATACGCGCTCCGATGAGTCAGATCGAAAGAAGCGCAATGACTGTCGTCGAGTGCCCCCATCAAGGTCACTGATCGACGGGAATCCAGGCCGCCGTCGCGGCGTCGCTGGCCCGGAACGCCGGGAATTTCGCCCCCAGTTCCGCGATGGTGTGGATATCGTTCTTCACAAGATCGTCGCGCGTGACGAGCGCGGGCTTCACGAGAATGTGATGCTCGAGCGGCTGCCCGGCCACGTCGAGCGCCGCGGCGCGCACCGACACGGCGCCCACCACGGCGGGGTTGGTCGCCACGGTGGCGACCCACGCGCTGTTCGGCGCGCGAATCGCCTCGATGTCGGCAGTCGAGATGTCCGCGCTGTAGATCCGCACCTTGCTCGCCACGTTCGATTCATTCGCCGCGAGATTGGCGCCGCGCGCGAATTCGTCATAGGGGGCAATAACCACGCGAATATCCGGATGCGCGCGGTAGGCGGCAGCCGCCTGATTGGCAACCGACTGCGCGATCGGATTGTCCACGGTGCCCCAGCGCGCCTTTTCCTGAATGCCGGGATGGTCGTGCTTGAACGTCTGCCAGACGGCGTCGCGCCGGTCGAGCGGCGCAAAGCCCGCTACGTACACATAGCCCGCGGAAAACGCGCTGCCATTGTCCTTGACTGCCTGGGCGAGCAGCAGCGAAGCGAGGTCGCTATCGCTCTGCTCGATTTGCGGGACCTTCGGATTGGCCAGATTGACGTCAAAAGCGACGACCTTGATGCCCTTGTCGAGCGCCTGCTGCACGACGTCCTTAAGCGACTCGGGCAAGCCGTGATTGACGATGATCGCCGACACGCCCAGATTGATGGCCTGCTGGATCTGGTCGCGCTGCTCTGCCGCGTCCTGGCGCCCTTCGTAAATGCGCAGGTCGATGCCGAGCGCCTTCGCCTGCTTCTGCGCGCCCGCCTCGTAGGCCTGGAAGAAGTCGCCCTCCGAAAGATAATTGACCAGCGCGACCTTCACGCCGCCTTTGTCGAACGGCGCCGGGGCGCCAGCCAGTGCAGCGGCCTGCGCCGTGAACGTGCCGAACAGGCCCGCCGTGCAGAGCGCCAGTGCGCCGTTGCGAATGTGCCGTTGACTCGATGTCTTCATGACGTTCCCGTTTGTGCGATGTGGTTAGTTCCACGCGTGACGTGCCGGCTTGACGCCGTTGAGGTAGTAATTGCCAACAAGGTGATACTTCCAGCGCACCGGATCGTGCAGCGTGTGCGTTCGTGCGTTGCGCCAATGGCGGTCGAGGTTGTGCACGCCGAGCGTCGACTGCGTGCCGGCCAGTTCGAACAGCTTCTCGCCGGCCAGCAGCGCGACTTGTGTCGTGAGCACCTTCGCTTCCCCCACGGCGACCGAGGCGCGCGCCACGTCGTCCTCCGTCGTCTCACCCTTTGCGGCGAGTTCATCGAGCACACGCGCCGCGCGCTCGAGCAAGGCTTCGGCGGCATGCAACTGGATATGCAGATTGCCGACCTCCCGGATCGTCAGGGGGTCGTCGCTTGCGCGCTCGACGCCGCTATCGACCCACGGCCGCGAGCGTGAGCGCACGAACGCGAGCGTGTCTTCGATCGCCGCGCGGGCAATGCCCGCGTCGATGGCTGCCTGGATGATCTGCGAGAGCGGACCGTTGAGCGTGGGCTGCTCCGACACGCGATGCGCAGGCAACACGAGCCTTGCCGGCACGCGCACGTTGTCGAGCGTCACGGTGCCGCTAGCGGTGGTGCGCTGGCCGAAACCGGACCAGTCGTCCACCACGCTGAGCCCTTGCGTGCCGCGTGGAATATAGGCGAGCCAGCCCCTGCGGTCCTCGTCGAGCCCGAGTACGGGAACGTAATGCGCGAACAGGGCGCCCGTCGAATAGAACTTGGTGCCGTCCACGACATAGTGATCGCCGTCGCGGCGCACGCGTGTCTTCAGGTCGAGCACGTGTTTCGTGCCCTTCTCCGAGAAGCCGTTGCCAAAGCGCTTGCCGGCGAGGACTTCGCCGAACAGTTCGCGCTTTTGCTCGTCGCTGCCGGTCAGCGTGATCACGTCGACGAGGCCGAAGTGATTCTGCGGCAGTTGCCCGAGCGAGGGGTCCGCAGCCGAAATGATCTTGACGACCTCCGCGAGCGCGACGCTAGACACGCCAGCGCCGCCATGCGCTTTGGGCACCGTGATACCCCATAGTCCCGAGCGCGAGAACCACTCGATCTCCTCGTGCGGCAGGCGCCGCTCGCTGTCGCGCTGCGCCGCGCCAACGGCCAGCCGCGCGGCCAGTTCCGTTGCGACCGCAATCGCTTCGTTTTCCGTAGCAATCACATGCGCGGCTTCCGTTAAGGGAGCGGCGCCCAGTGTCTCGCTGCCTGCCAGTGTCTCTGCCATGATTTGCTCCGCTCGACCAGATTGTGTAGTTTTGCCAACTGCAACATTGCCGGACGTCTGCCGGCCTCAATTGCGCCCTTCCGCCCGGCGCCCGATGCTGAACGTGAACGCCAGCGCCACGACCAGCAATGCGCCCTTGATGAAGTCCTGCAGGTAATACGGCGCGTTGAGCATCGTGAGACCGTTGAGCAGCACGCCGACGAACACCGCGCCGATCACCGTGCCCGGCACGTTGGGTCGCTTCGCGCCCCATACCGCATAGCCAACCAGCGCGGCCGCCACCGCATCGAGCAGCAACGAATGCCCCGCGCTCACGTCGCCTCGCCCCACGCGCGCGGCGATGAGCAGCCCGCCGAGCGAAGCGATCGTCGCGGAAGCGACATAAGCCGCGAGCCGGTAGCGGGCCGTTGGCGCGCCGGCCAGCCGGGCTGCCGTCTCGTTGCCGCCGATCGCATAAACGACCCTGCCCCAGCGCGTCGAACCCATGACGAACGACACGAGCGCGGTCAGCACGAGTAGCACGAGCACAGGCACAGGCACCACGTCGAAAAGGCGTGCGCGCCCTAGCGCGAGGAACGCGTCGGGGAACGTGCCGCTCGCTTCGGTGCCGTCGGGCAGGATCGTGCCGGTCGCTAGCGAGCGGCCGCCGGTGGGAATCAGTTGCAGGCCCGCAAGCAGGAAGAGCGTGCCGAGCGTCGCGAGCTGGTCCGGGACATGCAGGCGCGTGATCAACAACCCGTTGAAGAGCCCCGCCGCCACGCCCAGCGCGAGACACGCGAGCACGGCTTCCCAGCCGTTGCCGTGCCACACCACGAGCACATAGCTCGCGGCCATCTGCGCCGAAGCGGCGACGCTGCCCACGGAAAGATCGAAGCCGCCCGCAGCAAGCGTGATCGTCACGCCGATGCCGAGCAGCGCGACGATGGAGACGGCCTGCAAGATGCTGAACAGGTTCGCGACGTTCAGAAACGCAGGCTCGCGAACCGTAAAGATGACGCCGAGCGCGACGAGCACGAGCAGCAGCCCGCCGCGTTCGAGCGCAACGAAAAGGCTGTGCCGGCGCTGCCGGGTCGTGTCGCGCGTGGAAGACTCGTGCGGTGCTGCCGTGGGTGTGATGGATCTCATGAGTGGGCTGATAAGAGGGGTTCCGCTACGGCTGCGTGTTCGACTGTGCCGCGGTCGAACATGACGATGCGGTCGGCGACTTCATGCGCCTCTTCGAGGTCGCTGACGAAAACGAGCGTCGCGCGCGAAGCGGCGCGCTCGCGCAACGCGGCGGCGATATCGGCACGCGCGCCCGCATCGACGCCCTGGAACGGCTCGTCGAGCAGCAGCAGCCGGGCCGGCTCGGCGTGCCAGCGCGCCAGCAGCACCTTCTGCTGATTGCCGCCCGAAAGCCGCGCGACGCGGTCGTCCGGACCCGAGCAGCGAATGCCGAATGTCTCGATGGCGTCTTGCGCCTGCGCCGCTTCGCGATCGCGAGGCAGGCCCACGCTGCGCTGCCAGCGGGACAGAAACGGAAAACTGATCGTGCCGGCGATCGATGCGAACGCAACGGTGTCGGGAAAAAGTGACGTGCGCCACCGGTCTTCGCCGGCCAGGAATACGCCCGCGCGGATCGCGTCGGTTGGCGAGCGCGGGGCCCAGGCGCTGCCGTAAAGGCGCATCTCGCCCGCAGCCGCGCGCAACGCGCCGAATATCACCTGTGCAAGCCTCGACTTCCCCGCGCCGACCGGGCCGACAATCGCGACGATCTCACCTTGCTGCACGTCGAGATCGAACGCATCGCCATGCACCGTGAGGCGCAGGCCGCGCAGTTGCAATGCAGGGTCCGCGCCCGCCTGGCCTGTGCGCGGGACTGCTCGCGCCTGCGGCAGGGCGCGGCCGATCATCGCCTCCAGCGCCGCGTCGTAATCGATGGGCGCGCTCTGTTCGGCCACGATGCGGCCGTCACGGAGGACCACCACGCGCGAAGCCAGTCTTCGCAGGTCGCCAAGCCGATGCGAGACGAGCAGCACCGCCACGCCCTCCGCGCTCAAGTCATCCACTAGCGCATGGAGCCGTGCGGCCTCGCTCGTGGAAAGGCTGGCCGTGGGTTCGTCGAGAATCAGCAGCCGCGGGCGCGAAGCCAGCGCCCGCGCGATCACCACGCGCTGCTGGCCGGCGAGAGAAAGCGAACCGAGCGGTGCCGCGAGATCGGCTTCGAGCCCCACGCGCGCGGCCAGCGCGGCCGCACGGGTGTAGCGGGAAGCGCTCGGCGTCCACCAGCGCGCTCCGCTGCCGCAAAGTTCGTCGAGCAGAAGATTGTCGGCAATGGACAGCGCGGGCACCACCGCGTCGGCAATGCTCTGATGCACGGTCGCCACGCCCAGACGCTTCGCCGCCTGGGGCGAACCCGGCGCATAGGCGTCTTCGCCGAGCGTGAGCGTGCCTTCGTCCTGCGCATTCACGCCGCTCAGGATCTTGACGAAGGTCGATTTCCCGGCGCCGTTCGCACCCATCAGCGCAACGACCTCGCCGGCGCGGATGGAAAAGTTCAGCCGCGACAACGCGAGCGTCGCGCCAAAACGCTTCGTGATCGAGTGGGCAGTCAGAATCGGAGCGGACATCGATGGGTTAGCCGGTTGGAGATCGCTAGCGAACACTGCTGCCCATCGTAGCGAGGCGGGGGAGAGAGCCCAACGAAGCGATGCTCATATTCATGCGTCTGCATTTGATAAGGCACACTACGGAAGCGGCCTGACAGCAGCAGGGCGTATCCGCTGCCACAACAGCCGATTCGACGACATTGCGAAGAACGCGCCGGAGCAAATCGGGCAAGCCTATATCGATTCATCAATCAGTTATTGGAGCCGCTCCGCGCGGGTTTCTATACTTTTCTTCTTCGCTGCGCGGTGCGCATTCTCTCCACCCCCAACCGAGAAAAAACGCATGAATGTCTCCCGATCCCATGACGCGCTCTCGCAAGGCGCCGACTACGAAACCCTTGCCGCCCGCTTCCGCCCGATCTTCACGGAGATCGCCCGCGAAGCCGCCGAACGCGAGCGCTCGCGCACGCTGCCGCATGACGCGATTGCCGCGCTCAAGCAAGCGGGCTTCGGCGCCGTGCGCATTCCGGTGCGTGACGGTGGCGCGGGCGCTTCGATCGCGCAGTTGGCGCAACTGCTCATCGAGCTTGCCGCCGCGGACTCGAACCTGCCGCAGGCGCTGCGCGGCCATTTCGCCTTCGTCGAGGACTGGCTGAACGCGCCTGCCGGCGCGGACCAGCGTGCATGGTTCGATCGCTTCGTGAGCGGCCAGCTTGTCGGCAATGCGTGGACCGAGGCTGGCGACGTCGCGCTCGGCCAGATCGACACGAAGGTCGCGCGCCGCGACGGCGGCTTCGTGCTCAACGGTTCGAAGTACTACAGCACCGGCAGCCTCTACGCGGACTGGATCGACGTGTTCGCGCAGCGCGAAGAAGACGGCAGCGACGTGATCGTGGCCGTGGCGACCGACCAGCCCGGCGTGCTTCGCGAGGACGACTGGGACGGCTTCGGCCAGACGACCACGGGCAGCGGCACCACGCTGTTCCGCGACGCCGTGGTCGAGGGCCGCAACATCATCGACTTCAACCGCCGCTTCAAATATCAGACCGCGTTCTATCAGCTCTTTCACGTCGCCACGCTCGCAGGAATTGCCGAGGCAGCGAGGCGCGACGCCGCCACCCTCGTGCGCAGCCGCAAGCGTATCTACAGCCACGGCAACGCGCCGCGTGTGAGTGACGACGCGCAGATCCAGCAGGTGATCGGCGAGATCGCCTCATGGGCCTATGGTGCAAGGGCCGTCGCGCTGCAGACTGGAGAAGCCGCACAGCGCGCTTACGAGGCGCGCTTCGAAGGTGACGACGAGGCCGAGCGCGCGGCAAACGTGGAAGCCGAAATCGCTTCGGCGCAGGCCCAGATCGTCGCCTCCGAATTCGCACTGCGCGCGGCGACGCATCTGTTCGATGCGCTCGGCGCGTCTGCCATCCGCGCCGGCCACGCGCTCGACCGCCATTGGCGCAATGCGCGCGCGGTGTCGTCGCACAATCCGCTCGTCTACAAGGCGAAGATCGTGGGCGACTGGACCATCAACGGCACCGAGCCGCCCTTTCTCTGGCAAATCGGCAACGGACCGGAACGCGGGAGCAAGTGAACATCATGAGCAAAACCATCCACCTGAACGCCTTTGAGATGAACTGCGTGGGCCACCAGTCGCCAGGCCTCTGGACCCATCCGCGCGATCGCTCGTGGCAGTACAAGGATCTCGATTACTGGACCGACCTCGCGAAGATACTCGAGCGCGGCGTCTTCGACGCAATCTTCATCGCGGACGTGATCGGCTATTACGACGTCTACAAGGGCAACAACTATCACGCGCTTCATCAGGCGGCGCAGATTCCCGTAAACGACCCCCTGCAACTGGCCGCGCCCATTGCCATGGTGACGTCGCATCTGGGCATAGGCATCACGGCGTCCACGAGCTTCGAGCACCCTTACACGTTCGCGCGCCGTCTCTCCACGGCCGACCATCACACGCAGGGGCGCCTTGCGTGGAACATCGTGACGTCGTATCTCGAGAGCGGCGCGAAGAATATCGGGCAAGGCGGCCTGCGCGACCACAACAACCGCTACGAAGTCGCGACGGAGTACGTCGAAGTGCTCTACAAACTGTTCGAAGGAAGCTGGGAAGACGGCGCCGTGGTGCGCGACCGGGACCGGGGCGTGTTCACGCACCCCGAGAAAGTGCACGAAATCGGCCACAAGGGAAAATACTTCGAAGTGCCAGGCTATCATCTTTGCGAGCCCTCTCCGCAGCGCACGCCGGTGCTGTTTCAGGCGGGTGCATCGGGCCCCGGCAAGACGTTCGCGGCGCAACATGCCGAATGCGTGTTCGTCGCGGCGCTCACGAAAAACCTGCTGCGCGACTACGTGACGGACGTGCGCCGCCAGGCGGCGCTCGCCGGACGCGACGCGAACAAGCTGCTGATCTACAACCTCGTCACCGTGATCGTCGACGAGACCGATGCCAAGGCACAGGCGCGCTTCGAGGAGTATCAGCGCCACGTTTCCTATGACGGCTCGCTCGTGTTCATGTCGGGCTGGACCGGCATCGACTTCGGGCAGTACCTGCCCACCGACACGGTCAAGCGCGTGCAAACGAATGCGATCCACTCGGCCGTCGAACATCTCTCGGGCGGCGACACGACCTGGACCATCGAAGCGCTGGCGAAGTGGGGCGGCGTCGGCGGAATGGGACCGGTATTCGTCGGCTCCCCCACGACGATTGCCGACATCCTTCAGGAGTGGGTCGAAGAGACCGGCGTGGACGGATTCAATCTGGCGTACGCGCTCGCGCATGAGACCTTTGAGCATGTCGTCGAGTACCTCGTGCCCGAGTTGCAGCGCCGCGGCGTGTATCCGCGCGACTACGCGCCGGGCACCTTGCGCGAAAAGCTCTTCGGCGGCGGCGCGCGCTTGCCCGACGAGCATCCGGCGGCGCGCTATCGCGACATCGAGCGTGTGAAGCGCGAATCAGCCGTGCAGACGGGCGAACCGGTTCCAGCCCCGGCTGCGTGAATAAACATAAGCAACCCAAAACAAATGCGTTAGCCGCAAAGAGGCGCACTTCTATACTCGTCGCATCGAGGGGCCGCGTACCCGCACGGCCTCCTCTTTACTCGCGCTCATCTCCAGGACACTCACATGACGACCTCGAATCAACGCACCGCCGACCACGCGATCGACCGACAGTTTCTCGACCGCTGGTCGCCGCGGGCTTTCACGAACGACACGCTGCCCGAAGCCACGCTGCTCACGTTTCTCGAAGCGGCGCGCTGGGCGCCCTCTTCGTACAATTCCCAGCCCTGGCGTTTCGTCTATGCCCGCAGAGGTACGGCGCACTGGTCGAACTTCCTCGGCTTTCTGAACGAATTCAACCGTGGTTGGGCCCAACATGCCGCCGCCATCGTGATCGTCCTGTCAAAGAAAACTTTCGTGCCGCCGGGCGCAAAGGATCCCGTTGCTTCGCTCACGCATTCATTCGACAGCGGTGCCGCGTGGGCACAACTTGGGCTTCAGGCCAGCCTGTCCGGCTGGAAGGCGCACGGACTGGCAGGGATCGAGCGCGAGCGGATTCGCTCTGAACTCGCCATACCGGACGACTATGCCATCGAAGCGGCCCTCGCGATCGGCCGCCCGGGCGACCCAGCGCAGTTGAGCGAGGCGCTGCGCGCCCGCGAGCTGCCCAACGGACGTCTGCCGTTGGCCGCGATTTCCGCGGAAGGCGCGTTCGCGTTCACCGAATGATCCCGATCGACGCGCTATGGCGCACTGATCTCGGCTTTCCCGCGCGGCGCGTTCGTCGCTGCGACATATCCGTCGTTATATTCCACCAGAGCATATGCATAGCGAATGTGTCTGGTTTGCAGGCAGATACGCCGACAGTAGAATCCGTCGACTCACTGATGCCGCCAACGAAACTCTCACTACGAATATTTCAATCATGAAAGCCATCCGCTCCGCTCTTTTTGCCGCCCTGCTGTCGGTCGTCGCCGTGGCGCCGGCCCTGGCTGCCGACGAACTTGCGCAGGTCAAGTCGTCCGGTGTGTTCCGTGTCGGCACCGAAGGCACTTACGCGCCGTTCACCTACCATGACGAAACCGGCAAGCTGACCGGCTTCGACGTCGATATCGCCACGGCCATCGCACAACGGCTTGGTGTGACGCCGCAGTTCGTCGAAGGCAAATGGGATGGCCTGATCGCGGGCCTGGACGTGAACCGCTACGACGCCGTGATCAACGAGGTTTCGATCACCGACGCACGCAAGGCCAAGTACGATTTTTCCAGGCCGTATATCTCGACGCACGCCGTGCTGATCGTGCGCTCGGACAACACGACTATCCATTCCTTCGACGACCTGAAGGGCAAGAAGTCGGCCAATACACTGACCAGCAACTTCGGCAAGCTCGCCGCGTCGCATGGTGCTGACGTCGTGCCGGTTCAAGGCTTCAACGAATCGATCGATCTGCTGACGTCGGGCCGCGTGGACGCCACCGTCAACGACGCGCTTTCGTTCCTCGACTTCCAGAAGCACAAGCCGGACGCGAAGCTCAAGATCGCCGCCATCGACGCGTCTTCCGCGGACGACCAGTCGGGCGTGCTGCTGCGCAAGGGCAATCCGGAACTGGTCGCGGCCGTCGACAAGGCGCTCGCCGATATCAAGGCCGACGGCACCTACGCGAAGATCTCGCAGAAGTATTTCGGCAAAGACGTTTCGCAATAAGGCGGACTGAACAATGCCGGCATGGCTGCATTTGATGGCGCAATCGTTGTGGCCACTGCTCTACGCGGGACTGGTCTTTACCGTCCCGCTCACGCTGGCTTCGTTTGCGATCGGCATGGCGCTGGCGTTCTGCGCGGCGATCATTCGCCTCTTCGGGCAACGCTGGGCCGTCGCGGCCGTGCGTTTCTATATCTGGCTCTTTCGCGGCTCGCCACTGCTCGTGCAGCTGTTCGTCATCTTCTACGGGCTGCCCAACGTGGGCATCGTGCTCGATCCGTTGACGGCGGCCATCATCGGCTTTTCACTCAATGTGGGCGCTTATAACGCGGAAGTCATTCGTGGCGTGATCGAATCGATTCCGCGCGGTCAGTGGGAAGCCGCCTATTCGATGAACATGACGCGCGCGCAGGCGCTGCGCCGCGCCATCCTGCCGCAAGCGATTCGCGTGGCGTTGCCCGCGCTCTCGAACTCGTTCATCTCGCTCGTGAAGGACACGTCCCTCGCGGCCGTGCTGACCGTGCCGGAAATCTTCCAGGCTGCACAACGCATCGCGGCCGTGACCTACGAACCCCTCATTCTCTATACCGAGGCCGCACTGATCTATCTCGTGTTCAGTTCCGTGCTCTCGCAGGCTCAAGGGCGTCTCGAAGCGCGCTATGGCCGCCATGCCCTGTTCCAGGCGGGGCGCTGATGATCCACATCGAGAAACTCCACAAGTCATTCGGGGACCACGAGGTGCTCGCGGCCATCGACCTCACGCTCAAGGCCGGCAGCGTCACGGCGCTGATCGGACCGTCCGGCAGCGGCAAGAGCACGCTGCTACGCTGCATCAATCTACTCGAAGTGCCTGACTCCGGCACGCTGAGCGTGGGCGATGCCCGCCTCGAATTCAGCCGCGGCCGTCTGCTCTCCCACGCGGAAATCGCCTCGGTGCGTCGGCATACCGGTATGGTGTTCCAGAACTTCCAGTTGTTCCCGCACCTGAGCGTGATCGAGAACGTGATGGAAGGTCTCGTCACGGTCCTCAAATGGGAGAAGGAGCGAGCCCGCGAGCGCGCCGCCGCGCTGCTTGCGAAAGTGGGGATTGCCCAGAAGGCGCACGCATGGCCCTCCACGCTTTCGGGTGGCCAGCAGCAACGCGTGGCGATAGCGCGCGCACTTGCGCCCTCGCCCCAGGTGCTGCTCTGCGACGAGCCGACTTCGGCGCTCGACCCCGAACTCTCCGCGGAAGTGGTCGACGTGCTGAGGCAGCTTGCCCTCGAAGGCACAACCATGCTGATGGCAACGCATGATTTGCGGCTCGCGGCTTCCGTCGCGCACGACGCCGTTTTCCTCAAGGATGGCGCGATTGTCGAAGCCGGTCCGTCGCATGAACTCTTCGCACGCCCGCGCGATGCGCGCACGGCGCGCTTCGTCTCCACGCTCACGCAGGCGCTGCCCTCGTTCTGAGCATAGGCAGGCAGCGTCGCCCGTCGCCGCCTGTTCGTACTGCCTCAATGCACCTTGGGAAAACCGTGCCGCTCGGCGAGCAGCGCGAGAATGCGCTTCGCGTCGGTCACGAAGTGACGGCCGTTCAGCGTTTGCACGCCCTCAGGAACGGGATGCTCGTCGCCCAGCACGAGCACGGGCAAGCCCTGATGCGCCTCGTCGAGCACGTCGATCACGGCCGCCCGCGGGCGCGCGAACGGCAGGCGTTTCACGTCGAGCCGCGCGACGCGCTCGGGCTCGGACGCGAGCAGTCCTTCTATCGGCGCGCCGTCCGGACAGATGAAGCGCTCACCAGGACGCGCGGGATCGGTGAAGCCAGGTTCCAGCAACAGCAGCAGGTCTCGAGTCATGGTGGATCGACGCTCCGTGATTGAATTGAGGACACACGGGAATCGTCGTGCGCGGCGGCCACTGCCGCCACGAATGAATCGATCCAACAATATTCGCGCCGCTGCTAACCGGCATTCTGGCTGACCGCAAAAAACCGGTTCTCCGGCCTCGGCAGGCCGAGATGCTCGCGTAGCGTATTGCCCTCGTACTCGCGACGGAAAATGCCGCGTCGCTGCAGCTGGGGCACCACCTTCTCCACGAAGTCGTCGAGGCCCGCGGGAAGATACGGGAACATCACATTGAAGCCGTCGCTGCCCGCTTCCACCAGCCATTGCTCCATCTCGTCCGCAATCGAATGGGGCGTGCCCACCATTTGCAGGCCGGAGTATCCGCCCACGCGCTGCGCGAGCTGGCGAATCGTCAAGCCCTCGTCGCGCGCCCAGTCCACTACGCGCTGCCGCGCCGAACGGCTCGCGTTGCTCTCCGGAATCTCGGGCAGCGGGCCGTCGGGGTCGAAACCGGAGACGTCGTGACCAAGCGCGATCGATAACGAGGCAATCCCGCTGTCGTAGTGCACGAAGGTGTCGAGACGCTCGCGCTTCTCGTGCGCCTGTTCCAGCGAGTCGCCCACCACGACGAACGCGCCGGGCAGGATCTTCAGATGATCGGGATCGCGGCCCAGCGTTTCCATGCGCGCCTTCACGTCGGCATAGAAACGCTTGCCGGCTTCGAGATTCGGCTGCGCGGTGAAAACCGCCTCGGCCGTTTCAGCCGCGAGTTGCCGCCCGGCCTCCGACGATCCGGCCTGCACCACCACCGGCCAGCCCTGCGGCGGCCGCGCGATATTGAGCGGCCCGCGCACGGAATAGTAGTCACCCTTGTGCGCGAGCACATGGAGCTTCTCCGGATCGAAATACTCGCCGCTCTCCACGTCGCGCAAGAATGCATCGTCGGCCCAACTGTCCCAGAGGCCCGTCACGACGTCGAAGAATTCGCGTGCGCGGCGATAGCGTTCGTCGTGCTCCACGTGTTCCTCGAGGCCGAAGTTGAGCGCTGCGTCCGGATTGGAAGTCGTCACGAGGTTCCACCCGGCGCGGCCGCCGCTCAGATGATCCAGCGAGGCGAAGCGGCGCGCGACATGGTAAGGCGTGTCGAACGTCGTCGATGCCGTTGCGACGAGTCCGATCTTCTCCGTCACAGCGGCAAGCGCCGAGAGCAAGGTGAACGGTTCGAACGAGGTGGCGGTGTGGCTGCGCTTGAGCGCGTTGACCGGCATGTTCAAGACGGCCAGGTGATCGGCCATGAAGAACGCGTCGAACCGCGCACGCTCGAGCGTCTGCGCAAAGCGCTTCAGATGCGCGAAGTTGAAATTGGCGTCGGGGTATGCACCGGGGTAACGCCACGCCCCCGTGTGCAGGCTGACGGGGCGCATGAATGCGCCGAGATGCAACTGTCGATTTCGGTTCATCGCTTCGGCCACCGGAAAACGAAAGTCACAACATACTCCGGATCGGCAAAATCCGCTGAGGGCGCCAGCGCAGATAAGCATCTGACAATATCTTGGTTGTGCCGGTGTTGAAACAGATTAAGGTGGGAGGCGGATCGCCGCGCAAGCGCGGCAGTTTCAACGTGGACATTTAAATGGGCAACGGCACGATGTCGAACGACAACTACGCGAATCACGATGACCACACGGCAAAAGGCGCGCGCCGCAAGCTATTGAAGCTCGCAGCGGGGGCCGCGACGGCCGCCGCGCTGCGTGGCGCAACGGGGCTCGCGAGCGCCGCCGCTTTGGCGCTTCAAAGCGGCGCGGCACGCGCGGACGACGGCAAGGTCCTGCGCATCGGTTTCCAGAAGTACGGCAACTTCGTGGTGCTAAAGGCCCGGCGCACGCTGGAGAAGCGGCTCGCGCCGCTGGGCTTCACCGTGCAATGGCTCGAGTTTCCCGGCGGCCCGCAGTTGCTGGAAGGGCTTGCCGCCGGCGCGGTGGATGTCGGCACCGTGGGTGAAACGCCGCCCATCTTTGCGCAGGCCGGCGGTGTGGATTTCGTCTACATTGCAAGCGAGCCGCCCGCGCCGCAGGGTGAGGCCATTGTCGTGCACGAAAATTCGCCGATCCGCACGCCCGCCGACCTGCGCGGCAAGCGCGTTGCGTTCAACAAAGGCTCAAACGTGCACTATCTGCTCGTCAAGGCGCTGCAGAAAGCCGACCTCAAGTACGAAGACATCCAGCCCGTCTATCTCGCTCCCGCCGATGCGCGCGCCGCATTCACAAGCGGCAGCGTAGACGCGTGGGTGATCTGGGACCCCTATCTCGCGGCGATCGAACGCCAGGCGAAAGTGCGTTCGATCGCGAACGGTGAAAACCTCGTTCGCAATACACAGTACTACATAGCAAGCCGCAACTTCGCGACCGCGCATGGGCCTGTCCTGCATGCGGTCGTGGAGGAAATCGGCGCCGTGGACGCCTGGGCGCGCGACAACGTTCCGGCCGTCGCGGCTCAACTGTCACCGCTTGTCGGCCTCGACGCGCCGACGCTCGAACTCGCCCTCAAGCGCGCGAGCTACGGCGTGCAGCCCATCGACGCGGCAACGCTCGCCTACCAGCAGCAGATCGCCGATACGTTCTCCGAACTCAAGCTGATCCCGAAGAAGCTCGTGGTCGCCGATGCGCGCTGGCAATCCACCTGAGCGCGCCGACGCCCGCTTGTCGAAACACGCCAGCCGCGCCTGGCGTAACGCCAGGGCGGCCTCCCCCCGTTGCCCGACAAAACCGGCTTAGAAGCCGAGATCGGCGCCGCCAGGGCCACCCACCGGCGACTGCGCCGCCGGGGCTTTAGGCGCCTCATGCACCGTGGCATCGGTCGTGAGCAGTAGCCCCGCTACCGAAGCCGCGTTTTGCAGCGCCGTGCGCGTGACCTTGGTCGGATCGAGCACGCCCTTTTCGACCAGATCGCCATATTCGCCCGTGGCCGCGTCGTAACCGAAGTTGCCCGTGCCTTCCGCGACCTTCGCCGCCACCACGCTCGCTTCTTCGCCCGCGTTGCTCACGATCTGGCGCAACGGTTCTTCGAGTGCACGCAGTACGATCTTCACGCCCGCCGTCTGGTCGGCGTTCTTGCCTTTCAGGTCGAGGATCGCCTGACGCACGCGGATCAGCGCCACGCCGCCACCCGGCACGATGCCCTCTTCCACGGCCGCGCGCGTGGCATGCAGCGCATCGTCCACGCGGTCCTTCTTTTCCTTCACTTCGATCTCGGTGGCGCCGCCCACCTTGATGACGGCCACGCCGCCCGCCAGCTTCGCCACGCGTTCCTGCAGCTTCTCGCGGTCGTAGTCGGAGGTCGCTTCCTCGATCTGCACGCGAATCTGCTTCACGCGCGCCTCGATGGCGCCCGCTTCGCCCGCGCCGTCGATCACCGTGGTGTTTTCCTTGCCCACCTCGATGCGCTTGGCCTGGCCCAGTTCCTGGAGCGTGGCCTTCTCGAGCGTGAGGCCCGTTTCCTCGGCGACCACCTGGCCGCCCGTGAGGATCGCGATGTCTTCGAGCAGCGCCTTGCGGCGGTCGCCGAAACCCGGCGCCTTCACGGCCACCGTCTTCAGCACGCCGCGAATGTTGTTGACGACGAGCGTGGCGAGCGCCTCGCCCTCGATATCCTCGGCGATCAGCAGCAGGGGGCGCCCGGCCTTCGCCACCTGTTCGAGCAGCGGCAGCAGGTCGCGAATGTTCGAGATCTTCTTGTCGTGCAGGAGGATGAACGGATTGTCGAGTTCGGCGACCTGCTTGTCCGGGTTATTGATGAAGTACGGCGAGAGATAGCCGCGATCGAACTGCAGGCCCTCCACGACGTCGAGTTCGTCGGCGAGCGACTTGCCGTCTTCCACCGTGATCACGCCTTCCTTGCCCACGCGATCGATCGCCTCGGCAATGCGCTGGCCGATCGACTCCTCGCCGTTGGCCGAAATCGTCGCGACCTGCGCAATCTCCTTGCTCGTCGTGGTGGGCTTGCTGATCTTCTTCAGTTCTTCAACGGCGGCCACCACGGCCTTGTCGATGCCGCGCTTCAGGTCGAGGGGGTTGAGCCCCGCCGCCACGTACTTCTGCCCCTCGCGCACGATCGCCTGCGCAAGCACGGTGGCGGTCGTGGTGCCGTCGCCCGCTGCGTCGCTCGTTTTCGAGGCGACTTCCTTCACGACCTGCGCGCCGATGTTCTGGAGCTTGTCGGCCAGTTCGATCTCCCTGGCGACCGAAACGCCGTCCTTGGTCACGACGGGCGCGCCGAAGCTGCGTTCGAGCACGACGTTGCGGCCCTTCGGGCCGAGCGTGACCTTGACGGCGTCGGCGAGCAGGTTCACGCCTTCGATGAGTTTGGTGCGGGCGATATCGCCGAATACGATGTCTTTGGCTGCCATGATGACGTGCTCTCTCAGGTTCTCGCTTATTGATTGACGACTGCGACGATGTCTTCTTCGCGCAGCACGAGGAGTTCGTTGCCGTCGACCTTCACGGTCTGGCCCGCGTATTTGCCGAACAGCACGCGGTCGCCCACGTTCAGGTCCGGCGCAATGCGGCGGCCGTCGTTGTCGCGGCGGCCCGGCCCCACGGCCAGCACTTCGCCCTGGTCGGGCTTTTCGGCAGCGCTATCGGGAATGACGATGCCCGACGCGGTGCGGGTTTCCTGGTCGAGTCGTTTGACGATCACGCGATCGTGCAGTGGGCGCAGGCTCATGGGTGGCTTCCTTGCGGTTATCTCTCGGTTATTCGCGGTGAAACTGACACTCGCCTCATGCGAGTGCTGATGGAAAACCGAGTATAAAAAGCCGACGCGCGCCGCTCCAATAACGGATTGGCAGATCGATATCTAGCGAACGGGCTTATCGATATCGCGCGGAAGTGGAAAACGGCAAAGGGAGAGAGGAAAAGAAGAAGGGGAGCGGCGTCAGGCAACGCCGCTCCGGGGTCGTGCTACTGCCGCGGCGCCAGACCGCGAACGACCGACACGAGCGCATCGACTTCCTCGCACGTGTTGTAGAACGCGAGCGAGGGCCGCACAGTGGCTTCCAGACCGAAACGGCGCAGTATGGGCTGGGCGCAATGATGCCCCGCGCGCACCGCAATGCCTTCGCGGCTCAGCGCCTGCCCCACCTCTTCGGTGCTGTAGCCCTTCAGCACGAACGACAGCACGCTCGCCTTGTCGCGGGCCGTGCCCACGAGGCGCACGCCCGGCACCGGGGCGAGCACGCTCGTTGCGTAGGCAAGCAGATCATGCTCGTAACGCGCAATGGTCTCGATGCCAACGCGGCTCACATAGTCCAGCGCGGCGCCCAGCCCCACCGCATCGGCGATATTGCCGGTGCCCGCCTCGAAGCGCGACGGCGGCGGCTGGAACACCGTCCGCTCGAACGTCACGTCCTGGATCATGTTGCCGCCGCCCTGCCATGGCGGCATGTTTTCCAGCACATCGCGCTTGCCGTACACCACGCCGATACCGGTCGGCCCATAGATCTTGTGGCCCGAGAACACGAAGAAGTCCGCATCGAGCGCCCGCACGTCCACGCGCATGTGCGAAATCGACTGCGCGCCGTCGACCAGCGCCTTCGCGCCCGCACGATGCGCAAGCTCCACGATCTCGTCCACCGGCACGACCGTGCCCAGCGCGTTCGACACCTGCGTGACCGAGACGATCTTCGTGCGGTCGTTGAGCAGCTTGCGGTACTCGTCCAGCAGCACCTGGCCTGAATCGTCGACCGGAATGACTCGCAGCCTGGCGCCCTTGAGCGCGGCGAGCTGCTGCCACGGCACGATGTTCGCGTGGTGCTCGAGATGCGAGACGATGATCTCGTCGCCCTCGCCCACGTTCTGCACGCCCCAGGTCTTCGCGATCAGGTTGATCGCCTCGGTCGTGCCGCGCACGAACACGATCTCTTCGGGCGACGATGCATTGATGAAGCGCTGCACCGTCTTGCGCGCATGCTCGTACGCGTCGGTCGCTCTTGCCGCGAGCGTGTGCGCCGCGCGGTGAATGTTCGAGTTCTCGTGGGCGTAGAAGTACGCGAGGCGATCGATCACGGCCTGCGGCTTGTGCGTCGTCGCGGCGTTGTCGAACCACACTAACGGCTTGCCGTTCACGCGCTCCTGGAGGATCGGGAAGTCGCGGCGCACCGCATTGACATCGAAAGGCGGATGCGCGCCGCGCAACGGCACGCCCTGGCTCCCGCCTGGCGCTGCCGCACGTTCGTCGAGAAAGTATCGCGCGGGGCCGCCGTTTGCATCGTAGTCCGGATCATTGAGCGTCAGCAGGCCGCGCAGCGCATCGTCGCCCGGCAAGCCGAACCCTTCGGGAGAGGCGAGCCCGTGCACCGGCACCTCGATATCGCGCGCCGTATCGCGCCAGCCGTTGGCCGCCGTTTCCGTGAAGTAGAACGGCGAACGCTCGCTCGTCGTGGCTCGCACGGGCTCGGGCGGCTCGGACACGGCGTACGCTTGCGGCACGCCAAGCAGCGCACCGCCCGCGCGCGGCTCCAGCGCCGGCGCGACCGTCACCGCGTTGTCGGGCAGCCCGTTCGCCGCCGCCGCATGCGGCGCGAGCGCGGGTACGCGATTGCCGAGCGAAAGCACGTGCGTGGGCGCGGAAGGCGCGAGATTCAAGCCCGGCGCCTTGCCTTGCGGCGGCGCGAAGCCCGGCACGCCTGTGCCGGTGCCGCCCGGACCTGCGAGCGGCGAGCCCGCCGGCGCTGGATTGCTGACCGAGGCGAGTATCGGCGCGGCCGCGGGCAAGGCGGACGGCACGCCGCCTACCGCACCGCTGCCGGCCGCGATGCCAGGCGCGCCTGCGCCGCCCGGCAACGTGCTGAAGAACTCGTTGGCGAGCCGCGCGAGCGTGGCGGGATCCGGCAGTCCGCCCGGCAACGGCGGATGCGCGATCTCCGTTGGCTTAGCGGTAGGTGTCAGGGTAGTCATGGTACTTGCCGATTTCCACGTCATCGAGCACAGCCAGCGCATCCGGCGAATGAACCGCCAGCGAGCAGTAAAGCGAGATCAGATACGACGCGATCGCCTGATTGTTGATGCCCATGAAGCGCACCGACAGCCCCGGCCCCTGCTCTCCCGCCACGCCCGGTTGATACAGGCCCACCACGCCCTGACGCTTGTCGCCCACGCGCAGCAGCAGGATCTTGGTCTTGCCGTCGGCAACTGGCACCTTGTCCGAAGGAATCAGCGGAATGCCGCGCCACGTAAGGAACTGCGAACCGAACAGGCTGACCGTAGGCGGCGGCACGCCGCGCCGCGTGCATTCGCGGCCGAATGCGGCAATCGCGAGCGGATGGGTAAGGAAGAACGCGGGCTCTTTCCAGACCTTCGTGAGCAGTTCGTCGAGGTCGTCGGGCGTGGGCGCGCCGGTCAGCGGAAAAATGCGCTGGTCTTCCTCGACGTTCGCCAGAAGGCCGTAGTCGGGATTGTTGATGAGCTGGCTTTCCTGCAACTCCTTGATCGTTTCGATCGTGAGGCGCAGTTGCTCCTTGATCTGGTCGTGCGGGCTGCTGTACAGGTCGGAAATCCGCGTGTGTACGTCGAGCACCGTGCTCACCGCGTTGAGGAAGTATTCGCGCGGCTGCTCTTCGTAAGGCACGAATGTCGTGGGCAGCGTGCCTTCGTCCTCACGCGCCGTGCAGGCGGCACGCACTGCTTCGGGATCCTTAACGCGGTTCAGACGATAAATACCGGCTTCGACCGGCACCCATTGCAGCAGGTGCGTAAGCCAGCGCGGCGTGATCGTGGAAAGCTGCGGGACGGTTTTGGTGGCATTCGCCAGTTGCCGCGCGGCGTTATCGCCAAGCGCGGTCTGGCCGCTCTGAATCGAGGACATGAACGAGGGCTCCGGTTACTTATAACGAAAACTGCTTTGCTTATGACGACGGCCGATTATCAGGAGCCAAGGCAGCCGGATCAACCGGCTATAGGCGGCAGCGTGCGGGGAAGACTCAGGGAGACAAGGTGCTGCCGGGAAGCGAGATGGCGCTCGGTGCGCCCGCGGTCTCACCCGCAAGCAGCTCCGCGATACCCACGCCGAAAGCCAGTGCAAGCTTTTCGACGGTGACGATCGAGGCGATGGCCGTGCCCCGCTCGATTTCGCCAACGTAGGTGCGGTTGAGACCCGCATGCTCGGCGAGCCGCTCCTGCGACCAGGCCTGCGCCTCGCGCAGGCGGCGCACCGTGGCGCCGAAGTCATGGACGATGGCGCTCATCATGCCGCGCCCGTTGCGATTGCATCCGGGGCGGCGGTGCCGGGGCGTTCATGCGCCGGCGCGCGCACTTCGTGCCGGGAAATCGCCTGGGTGATATGCGCCCCCGCCGGTACGCTTTCGGTCAGCCAGACATTGCCGCCAATCACCGCGCCGCGCCCGAGCGTGACACGCCCGAGTATCGTCGCGCCCGCGTAAATGACGACCTCGTCCTCGACAATGGGATGACGCGGCAGCCCTTTCTCGAGATTGCCAGCCGCGTCGCGGGGAAAGCGTTTTGCGCCGAGCGTCACGGCCTGGTACACGCGCACGCGCTCGCCAATGATCGCGGTTTCGCCGATCACGACGCCCGTGCCGTGATCGATGAAGAACGCACTGCCGATCTGCGCGCCCGGATGAATGTCGATGCCGGTGGCCGCATGCGCCAGCTCCGAGATGATGCGCGCGAGCAGGGGCAAACCGAGCCGGTAGAGTTCGTGCGCGAGCCGGTGGTGAATCATCGCCAGCACACCCGGATAGCAGAGCAGCACCTCGTCGACGCTGCCCGCGGCCGGATCGCCGTTGAACGCCGCGAGCACGTCGCTGTCGAGCAATCCACGGATGACTGGCAGGCGCTGCGAGAACGCACGCACGGCGGCCAATGCGCGTGCATCGATTTCGCCGTGATCGGCCTCCGCGTGGCGCGCCTTGTAGCGCAGTTCGAGCCTCGCCTGCGCCAGCAGGGCGTGCAGCGCGGCGTCGAGCGCATGGCCGACGTAGAAGTTCTCGCTTTCCTGGCGCAGGTCGGGCGGCCCGAGCCGCATCGGGAACAGCACGCCCTTGAGCGTTTCGACAACCTCGGCCAGCGCTTCGCGCGCGGGCAGGTCGCGCCCGCCCGGCTCCAGGGCGCGGCGCTGCCATTCCCGCCATTGCTGACGCACGCCCTGCAGCGCGTCGACGATTTCCGACACATGAAATACGGTCACGCCAGTTCTCTCTTCGTGATTCGTTGGGGGGTGAGGAACAGGCTTTAATCCTGCACCCACGGTAAGTCATGAAAACGCCAGCCGTTACGGCGCCCGCGCCGCCCGGCGTCGTCCAGGTCGCCTTCAAAGCCTTCGGTGACGTTGAACACATGGGCAAAGCCCGCCTTGGCCGCCGCTTCGGCGGCCTGTCCCGACCGGTTGCCGCTGCGGCACAGCAGGACGATCGCCGCGCTCTTGCCTGTCCTGGCCTCGAGTTCGCGCACGAAGCGCGGATTGCGCGTGAAGCTCGTGCCGGTGGCCCACGCCACATGCAACGTATCGGGCACGTGGCCAACGAACTTGCGCTCTTCGGCCGTGCGCACGTCCACGAGCACCGCTTCGCCCGCCTGATGGAGCGCCCAGGCTTGCTGCGGCGTCACGCTGCCCGCGTATGGCAGGCCGGCCGCCCGCGCGGCGCCGCGCGCCGCTTCCAGATCCGCGTGCAGCGGCTTTTCATGCAGTTCCACTGTCATCAGTGCCTCCTTAATGTGGACGGCAGCGCCCCGACTCTCGGAGCGCTGCCGCCTATAGCCATCAGGATTCCACTATGCGAGTGTGCCGCCGCAGTTCCAACCAATAAAAACTGATATGCAAATGGGCGCGGGTGTGAGAAGCAATCACGCGAATTCGATCGCGTGCGCCCTCGTCAACATGACGCCAGCCTGCCGCGCTGGTCGATCCACAGTCGCGCCCAGCGCGAGGCATAGGCAATGGCGTGATCGGCCTCGAAGAAGTAATCGAGTGCGTCGAAAGTGAACGACGAACCGGGTGGCGACGACCAGTTCTCGATGGTCAGATTCGCCGCGTAGAGTCCGCTCGGCAATGCGTGTGCGGACGCTTCGACTTCGTAGCCCTTGTATCGCATGAAGGCTCCCGTAATGACAAACGCGGACACAAGCGCCCGCGGCACTTCATCCTGGTGCAAGAAGCGCGCGACGGCAAAGAAGGCTTTGGCGTTAGCAAATCAGCACGGGCATCACTTCGTCATCACGATGCACTTTGCCTGCATGGGCGGGAATATTCACGCTGGAACGTCCGATGACGAACGACAGCATATGGTTTGCGCAATTCATTATTTCGCGGCTAGCCAGATTCGGCATTACGCTGACATTCGATGTCGTTTTCCCATACTTACGCTATTTAATTAGGTTTACATACGATCAAATTAGCGGCGACGCGTGCGCACGTATGCAGACCGCTCTCAACTCAAGCGCCTCTTCACTTCGATCCGCACGGAGACCGATTCATGGCCGCATTGCACGGTTCCAGCCTCACCCCGCCCGCCCCAAACGGGCAACGCCGCAAATGGCTGCGTGCCGCCGGCGCGACCGCGCTGAGCGCGCCGGTTCTGACGCTCGGCCGCAAGGCATGGTCGGCGCCGGCGCTCAAGCCGTTCACCTTCGCGTGGGCGCCGAACGGCTTTTGCCTCACGCCCGTCGCCGTCGCGCAGGAGCAGGGGTTCTTCGAAAAGAACGGACTGAAGGTCAATCTCGTGAGCTACGCCGGCTCGAACGACCAGTTGCTGCAAACGCTTTCCACCGGCAAGGCCGACGCTGCGGTTGGCATGATCCACCGCTGGCTCAAACCGCTGGAAGCAGGGTTTGATGTGAAGATCATCAGCAGCGTGCACGGCGGATGCGTGCGCCTGATCGGCTCGAGCGCGGCCGGCGTGACGTCGCTCGCGGCGCTCAAAGGCAAGACCGTGGGGGTGAGCGACCTCGCTTCTCCCGGCAAGAACTTCTTCGCCATCCTGCTGCTCAAGCACGGCATCGACCCGGACCGCGATGTGAGCTGGCGCCAGTATCCCGCGGACCTGCTCGATGTCGCCGTGCAAAAGGGCGAGATCCAGGCCATCGCCGACGGCGACCCGAATCTCTATCTGCTGGAGCGGCAACGTCCGGGCGCTTACACGCATCTCGCCAGCAATCTTTCCGACGAATACGCGCACAAGGTCTGCTGCGTGATCGCCGCACGGGGCTCGCTCCTGCGCAGCGATCGCCCGACCGCTGCGGCGCTTGCGCGTGCGCTGATCCAGGCCACCGACTTCTCGCGCGAAAATCCGCGGGAAGCGGCGAAATCGTTCGCGAAGTACACGCCGAAGTTCGCCGAGGATGACCTTGTAAAGCTCTATTCGTCGCTCACCTACGATCACCATCCGACCAACGTCGATCTCCAGCAGGAGATCGCTTACTTCGCAGAAGACTTCAAGCGCGCCGGCGTGCTCAAACCCACCACCGACCCGCAGCGCTTCGCCGCGGCTGTCTACACCAACGTACTGGGGTGACGCGATGACGACGCTCGAACAGGCTGCGCTGGCCCGCGCCGGCGCCAGCGACGCACTGGAGGCCAGTGACGGGGCAGGCCAACCTTTCGCGAATGTCGACCTGCGGGGCCGCCGTTCTTCGGGGCAGCCAACCGTGTGGTACACCGGCCTCGCGGTGGCGGCGGCATGGGCCGTGTTTGGCGGCGTCACGCGCCTGTGGCCGAACCGCATCACCGGTTTTTCCGACTGGGCCTATACCGCCGAACTGGGCGCGGCCGCCTGGGCGATCGCGGCATGGCTCGCGCTGCTCGCGCTCGTGCTGCCCGCTCTCGAACGCAGCAGCGAGCGACTGCGGCCCGCGCTGCGCGGCTCGAGAAAAGCGGGACCGTGGCTGATCGCGTTGCCCGTTGCGTTCACGCTCTGGGAGATCCTCACGGCGAAGACCGCGATGCTGCCTACGCCGTTCTTCGCACCGCCGCAGGCGCTCGTCGAGGTCTATCGCGACGACTGGGCGCGCCTCGCCGATTGCGTGGTCCATTCGATCGGCCTGCTCGCCATAGGCTTTCTCTACGGCGGCGTGGCCGGATTCCTCATCGGCGTATCGATCGGCTGGTCGCGCGCCGTGGGCTACTGGGTGCACCCCGTCATGCGCGTGCTCGGCCCCGTGCCCGCCACGGCGCTGCTGCCGCTCGCGTTCTATATCTTCCCGTCGAGCCGTTCCGCCGCCATCTTCCTGATCGCGCTCGCCACCGCGTTCCCCGTGACCGTGCTCACGTGGTCGGGAGTTGCGAGCGTGAACAAGGCGTATTACGACGTGGCGCGCACGCTCGGGGCAAGCCAGCGGTTCCTCGTGCTGCGCGTCGCCATTCCGGCTGCGCTGCCGCAGGTCTTCGTCGGCCTCTTCATGGGCCTGAGCGCCTCGTTCACGGTGCTCGTGACAGCAGAGATGATGGGCGTGAAATCCGGCCTCGGCTGGTACCTCACATGGGCGCAGGGGTGGGCGTCGTACTCGAACATGTACGCCGCGCTGCTCGTGATGGCTGTCCTGTTCTCGAGCCTCATCACCCTGCTCTTCCTCGTGCGCGATCGCACGCTCGTCTGGCAGAAAGGAACCGTCAAATGGTAAATGCCGCCGTGTCCCACGCCACGCCCTCGATTGCGCCCGAGCCGGCCATCCGGGGCGCGCAGATCACTGTCGAGCAGGTGAGCCACCGCTTCGACACGCCCAAGGGCCCGCTCGCGGTGCTCGACGACGTGACGCTCTCGGTCGCGCCGGGCGAATTCGTCGCGCTGCTGGGCCCAAGCGGGTGTGGAAAGTCCACGCTGCTGCGTCTCGTCGCGGGGCTCGAACCGGCGACGCAGGGCAGGCTCCTGCAAGACGGCGCGCCGATCGAGCGGCCCGATCCCTCGCGCGTCGTGGTGTTCCAGGACCCGACGCTCTTCCCATGGCGGCGCGTGCGCGCGAACGTCGCGCTCGGGCTGCAGGCGCGCGGCGTGATCAAGCAGGAGCGCAAGCGTGTCGATGTCGAACTCGAACGCGTTGGCCTCACCGAATTCGCGGATGCCTTTCCGCACCAGCTTTCGGGCGGCATGTCGCAGCGTGTGGCGCTGGCCCGCGCGCTCGTCAACGATCCACGCCTGCTCGTGCTCGACGAGCCGCTCGGCAAGCTCGACTCGCTCACACGTCTGGCAATGCAGAGCGAACTCGTGGATCTCTGGCAGCGCGACCGTTTCTCAGCGCTGCTCGTCACCCATGATGTGGAAGAGGCGCTCTTTCTCGCCCAGCGTGTAATTGTGTTCAGCCCGCGGCCCGCGCGCGTCGCGGCCGAGTTGCATGTCAATCTGCCCTATCCGCGCCATCGCGGCGACCCGGCCTTCGCCGCGCTGCGCCGCGAAGCCTTGCAGCATCTCGGCCTCGACGCTAACTGGTAAGGAAGACGAATGATGCGGCACGCTTCATCCTACGCGCGGCGATGAGCGCGCTGCTCTCCGGCAACGCCTGGCTCAACCCGTTTCTCGGCGCGCTGCAGGCGGCGCAGGTCGCACTCGGCAGTGTGGCGCACGCGCTCGGCATCGCCGGCGACAGCCACGGCCAGCCCGCGTGGCCGTGGCCGAAACGGCTCACCGTAGAGGTTCTGCTGATCGACGCGGGCGTCGCGCGCCAGCTCGCACTCGCGCTCGCCGCCACCGGCGGCGCACTACTGCTCGCGGTCGCTGGCCTGTTCTGGCGTGGGCGGCGCATCGCGCTGTTCGCCGCGGCCGCACTCGCCGCCTGGTTCGCGCCGTGGCCCGACACCTCGCTGTGGCTCGCCGACGCCGTGCCCACCAGCTTCCAGACCACACCCTTCTCGGTCGATGCGATCGCGCGTGGCGCTGCACACTATGCGCACGAGTGCGCGGCCTGCCACGGCGACACGGGCCGCGGTGACGGCCCGCGCGCCGCCACGCTCGTGCGCTGGCCGCCGACCGTCGTGGGTCCGCTGCTCGGTCATCGTCTGGACGGGGAATTGTTCTGGCGCCTGCTGCATGGCATGCACGCACGCGACGGCGCGCAATCGATGCCCGGATTCGAAGGACGCCTGTCCGATGCGCAAACGTGGGCCATTCTCGATTACCTGAAGGTGCTGGCCGCGGGCGGCGGCGCGCAGGACGGCGAAGGCTGGCCGGTGCCTGTCGCGCTGCCTGCGCTAGACGTGCGTTGCGGCGACGCGCCGGCCGTGCCGCTGGCCAGTTGGCGCGCAGGGCAACGCGTGAGGGCCGTGGCCGTCGATGGGCGCGGGTCGCCTCTCGAAGATCCGCGCTGGCAAACGCTGCTGCTGTTCCGCGACGGCGCGTTGCCCGCTGCGTCCGAAACCGCGCGCTGGGCCGCGAACGGCGACGCCTCGTGCGTGGCTGTCTCGCCCGGTGCGTGGACTGCGTTCGCGGGCATAGCGGGCGTGAATGCGCAAGCCTTCGCGGGCTCGCAACTGATCGCCGATCGCGACGGCTGGCTGCGCGCCGAAGCCAAGCCGGGCGACCCCACATGGGCCAACGCGGCGCTGCTCTGCACAGCCGCTGGCGCGGGCGCAGAACGCGGAGAGCGCGGCGGGCGCGTGAGCCGCGGGCGGTCCGACGCGCTAACGTCGCTACTGCTGCGCATCGACGCTGAGCCGGTGCGTTACGTGAAGGGCGGCTACGTGCATTGATCGCGGCGCGAACACACGCCCCTTCATCGCGCACCTTCCGCGGCATCGAACGAAGCGGAAATGTGATGGATATGATTCGGTATCCGTATTATCCGCTTTCGATATGCAAATCTCGATTTGATATTGGTCACGGCTCCCATCCCAAACCATAATGGGCCAAGCGGATTGCACCGCCCGCGCGCTCCCGCAGTCGTGAAGCGCGAACTCTCAACCGTATCTGGATCGCTGCGGCCGCGGCCACTTCCGCCACACGGTGACGTGACCCGCGCTCGCGCCCCATGCAGGAGGTAACGTCTTGAGTACCGTACTGGAACATCAAGCGCCGCAATCTTCGCTCACCCCGCAAGCGGGGTCGCCACTGCTCACCGAATCACTGCTGGAGCGCATCGGTGCCCGCGCAGCGCAGTACGACCGCGAGAACGCGTTCTTCGCAGAGGATCTGGCTGACCTCCACGCATCAGGCTTCCTGCGTGCAAGCGTGCCGCGCCAGTTCGGCGGCCTTGGTTTCACGCTGCCGGCGCTATTGCGCGAACAGGTCAGGCTCGCCTCCCGGGCGCCCGCCACGGCGCTCGCTCTCAACATGCATCTCTACTGGGCAGGCGCCGCCTTGCATCTGTGGCGGCGCGGCGATCATTCGGCCGACTGGATTCTGCGCGAGATCGGCGCGGGCAAGGTGTTCGCCGCAGGTCATGGCGAGCCCGGCAACGATGCAGGCCTCGCGGACTCGACAGTGCGCGCGACGCCGCTACCCGGCGGCGCCTGGCGCTTCGAGGGCCACAAGATCTTCACGTCGCTCGCCCCCGCATGGGACTGGCTCGGCGTGCATGGACGCGACGACAGCGATCCGGCCAATCCGCGCATCGTGCACGCCTTCATTCGCCGCGACGCGCCGGGCCATCGCACCGAGCCCACGTGGGACGCGCTCGGATTGCGTGCGACGAGCAGTCACGACACATGGCTCGAAGGCGTCGTTGCGCAGCCCGAGCACGTCACCCGCGTGTTGCCCGCGGGGCCGCCCGACGATCCTTTCGTCGACGGCATTCTTGGCGCGGTACTACCAGGCCTTGGCGCGGTGTATTACGGCATTGCAAAGCGCGCTTTCGACCTGGCGCTGGAAGCGGCGCGATCGCGGCGTTCTCTCGCGCTGGGCGGCCAGACGTATGCGTTCAAGCCGCTCACGCAGGCCCACGTCGCGCAAGCCGCGATCGAACTGGAGAGCATCGAGGCGCTGCTCGAGCGCACCGCACAGCGCTGGTGGGACGGCTACGCACCTGGTGAACTGTGGCTCGCGCAACTCCTTGCGGCCAAGCAGCACGCCGTCGATGGCGCGCTGCGTGTGGTCAATCTCGCGTTGCAGGTGAGCGGCGCGGGTTCGCTCTCGCGCCGGCAAGAACTCGAAAGGCTTTTCCGCGACGTGCGCGCCGGCGCGTTCCATCCGCCCAACGCCGATGCAACGCACGAGTTGATCGGCCAGCTATGGCTGGGCGTCCTCGGTCAAACCGCATAGCGCACATCTCAACGATTCTTTGAAGATTTTCGGTTCGCACGCCAAACATAAGGAGTCCCTTTATGTCTACTGCTGCATCTACTATCGATATCGCGTCGCGTCGGGCGGATTTCGTTGCCGGTCACGACATCGCACACGAGCCCGTCTCCCGGCTTGGCCTGCCCGAAGAATCGGCGCTGCCGCCGCACGCTGCCGAGCTCTTCGAGCGATTTCGGCGCCAATACGGCTTCGTGCCAAACTGGCTGGCCGCACTGGCCGTCAACCCCGACACGGCGTCGCGGCTCGTGGCGTTCTACGAACATCTGTTCGACCCGCATCGCAGCCGCCTGACGGCCGCCGAGCGAGAACTGATCGCAGTCGTCACTTCCGCGGCGAACACCTGCAGCTATTGCGTGTTCAACCACACCCAGTCGCTCGCGACTGCGCTCGGCGACACCGTGCGCGCACAGCGCATCGCGCAGGGATGGCATCACGTGCGGCTGGATCCGAAGGAGGCGGCGCTCGCCGGGATTGCGGAGCAGCTCACGCGCGAACCCGGCCTTGTCGACGACAGCGCTTTGCAGCGGCTCCACGACCTCGGCTTCACGCGTGAGGCGGTCGTCGAGATCCTCGAAATATCCGCTTTCTTCAATTACGCGAACCGTCTGACGATCGCGCTCAATGTCGTGCCCGACGATCAGTTTTTCTCGGGACGAGACCGCGAGACCTCATAAGATTCGCGCCGTCGACCCGACCGCATAGCCGCTGCCGCCCGCCGCAGGCGCTACCGCCGCTCACGCCGCGCGTGCAAGCTTCGCCGACTTGAAGCTTTGCGCAATGCTTTGCGCCAGCACCGCGATAGCGGATTCCATCTTGCCAATGGCGCGTGAGCGGACGATCCGTACCGTGATTTCGGGCTTGAAGTCGCTCACCTGCACGATGTCCAGCAAATCGGCGTGCGCGCTCGCCACGACGAGCGGATACGGCACGACGCCGAGGCCCACGCCGTCCGCGACGAGCCCGAGCTGCAACTCGGTGCCGAGCGTTTCGAAATTCAGTTTGAGTGCGTGGCCTTGCGCGGCGAGCGCATGCTGCAGGCCGGCACGAAAGCCGCAACCGTCCGGATTGAGCACCCAGCCGTACGACTGGCATTCGGCGAGCGTCCAGGCGCGGCGCTTCAGCAGCCCCTTTTGCGCGACCACGGCGAGCTTGAGCGAGCTGAGCGATTCCGCCACCAGCGTTTCGGACAACGCGCGGTTCGCGGGCAACAGCACGACGGCCGCGTCGAGTTCACCGTCCTCCACTTTTTGCAGCAGCGGTGCGCCCCATCCCGTGGACACGCGCGCCTGCAACCCGGGATGCGCGTGACGCAGCGATTGCAGCGCGTCGAGCATCGCGATGTCCGCAACGGTTTGCGCCACGCCCACACGCAGCACGCCCGCAAGCGGCGCCCCGTCGTTCACGAGCTGCTGCAGAGCGTCGATCTCTCGCACGATGGCGCGGCACTGGTCGTACACGGCGCGGCCCATCGGCGTCGTGCGCATGGGCTTGGTGTTGCGATCGAGCAGCGCCACGCCCAATGCTTCCTCGAAATTCTGGATGCGGCGAGTCACGGCGGGCTGCGTCAGTTCGAGCCGTTCGGCCGCGTGGCTCAGCGACTCGCTGCGTACCACGGCGACGAAGGCTTCGATCTCGTCGAGTGTCATGATGGTCCCGGTGTATTGATCGCGTAGCTTAGCGTCGTTGCAGCGCTTCGTTCAAGCGGCGTCGCATTTGCGATCTGCATATTTCCTTAGAAGAACAATGCGTTTGCCTTATACGGGAGCGCTCCGTATCGTGCTCTCTTCGTCACACGCATTACCCAGGGAATCTTTCATGCGCCGCGCTTATGTCCGCTTTCTTGTCGCTATTGCTGCAACGTTGCCGCTGGCCGCATCCGCCGCCACGCTCAAGGTCGGCGACCAGCAGCTCCAGACGCGCGGCATACTCGAAGCGTCGGGCCAGCTAAAGGATGTGCCCTACCTGATCGAATGGTTCAATTTTCCCGCCGCGCAGCCGCTTGGCGAAGCGCTCAATGCGGGCGCGATCGACGTAGGCGGTCTGGGCGACGCCCCGCTCATCTTCGCGTACTCGGCAGGCGCGAAAATCCGCGCCGTATCGGCCGCACGCTCAACGCCTGTCGATCTCGCGATCGTCGTGCCCGAAACCTCGCCCATCCGCAACGCCGCTGACCTCAAGGGCAAGCGGATCGCCACCACGCGCGGCTCTATCGGACACTATCTCGCCGTGGCCACGCTCGAGCATGCGAACCTCAAGCTCACCGACGTGACCTTGTCGTACATGCAGCCCGTCGACGCCCAGGCCGCGCTCGCCACCGGAAGCGTGGACGCCTGGTCCACATGGGACCCTTACGTGGCGCTCACCGAAGCGCGCCAGCATACGCGCAGCATCGCGAACGGCGTAGGTGTTTCGTCGGGCTTGAGCTTCGAGGCCGCCACCGATACGGCGATCCGCGACAAGCACGCCGAACTCGCCGACTTCCTGCGTCGCGTGGCGGCCGGCCAGCGCTGGGCGCTCTCGCATCCTGACGAAGTCGCGGCGATCCAGTCGCGCGTGACGGGCCTGCCCGCCGACGTGCTCAAAACCGTCTATCAGCGCGCGCAACTGCATCCCGTGCCGATTGACAACAGCGTGATCGCCGAGCAGCAGCGCACCGCCGATCTCTACCTGCGCGCGGACGTCATCAAAACACGCCTCGACGTTGCGCCGAGCTTCGACAAACAGTTCTCGTCGACCGCTCCCTGAACGGGCGTCCATCGCCCGGACTTCACCGCAATTACGGAACCGACATGGCTGACGTCACCTCCTCTTCAAACCGCTATGGACTGCCTTCGCGCGCCGGCGGCTCGCGGCTTTCGACGGACCGCTTTTACTTCGGGCTCTCGTGGGCGATCCCCGCGCTGATCGTCGTAGTCTGGGAACTCGCGGCGCGCGTGGGCTGGATCGCGCCGCAAGTGCTACCGGCGCCGAGCAGCGTCGCCGCGACAGCGTGGGATCTTGCCCGCAACGGCGACCTGTTCGTGCACCTCGGCGTCTCGCTGCTGCGTGCCGTAACAGGACTTCTGATCGGCGGCACGATCGGCCTCGTGCTTGGCGTACTGGTGGGTTTTTCCCGGCTCGCGCAGGCGCTCATCGACCGGTCGATCCAGATGGTGCGCGCGATTCCCTTTCTCGCCATGCTGCCGCTCGTCATCGTGTGGTTCGGCGTGGGCGAAGTCGCGAAGATTTTTCTGGTCGCGCTCGCCGTGCTGTTTCCCGTCTACATCAACACGATGCTCGGCATTCGTCAGATCGATCCCAAGCTGATGGAACTGGCCAAGGTGATCGGGTTGAACTGGCCTGCCGTGGTGCGCCGGATCATCCTGCCTGGCGCCATGCCTTCGATCCTCACCGGCGTGCGTTACGCGCTGGCGCACGCGTGGCTCGCCCTCGTGATCGCCGAAACGCTCGCGACGACCAAGGGCATCGGCTTTCTCGCCATGGACGCCCGCGAATTCCTGCAAACCAACGTCATCCTGTTGACCATGATTATTTACGCGATCATCGGCGTTGCCGCGGACGCGCTGGTTCGCTCGCTCGAAGCCCGCTTCCTCTCGTGGCACGCGAACTACGCGAAGGGGGCGAAATAATGGGCTCCACCGTCGCGTTGTCCCTTCCTGCGAATGGCGCGCATCGTGCCGCAAACGAAGCCGCCGCGCCGCCGTCCGCTGTATCGGTGCGCGGCCTGCAACGCCGTTATGGCGAGCGCGTCGTCATCGACGCACTCGACCTCGATATCCGCAAAGGCGAATTCGTCGCGCTGCTCGGCGAAAGCGGCTGCGGCAAGACCACGCTGCTGCGAGCGCTCGCAGGGCTCGACAAACCGGATGCCGGGCAAATTCGCGCGCCAGAGCGGCCCTCCGTGGTGTTTCAGGAGCATCGTCTGCTGCCTTGGGCCACCTTGTGGGAGAACGTCGCGCTCGGCAACGAGTCGAGCGTCGGGCGCACCGGTGCCACCCGGGCACTGGCCGAAGTCGGCTTGTCAGGCCGCGAGGACGACTGGCCGCGCAATCTGTCCGGCGGTCAGGCGCAGCGCGTGGCGCTCGCGCGGGCGCTCGTGCGCGACCCCGCGCTGCTGTTGCTCGATGAACCGTTCGCCGCGCTCGACGCGCTCACGCGCATCAAGATGCACGGGCTCGTGAAGGAGCTGGTCGCGCGCCACGCGCCGGGCGTGCTGCTCGTGACCCACGACGTCGACGAGGCGCTCGCGCTCGCGGACCGGATACTCGTCATGCGCGCCGGGCGCATCGCGGCTTCGTTTCACACCAAAGACCGCACGCCGCAGGCATTGCGGCTCACGCTGCTCGAGGGACTGGGCGTTCGGTCGCACTGATCCGCTCCGCTCTCTACAGAAGGAACCGCCACGAATGAACGATGTTTCACTGACTCGCCGCCAGCTTCTGCTCGCGGCGGGAGGTTTGCTTGCCGGCGCCGCAGCCGCGCCTCTTCTTTCCGCGCAGGCGGCCGAGCCGCCCCGCAAGCTCACGCGCAACACCGACACGGTCCGCATTGGCTGGGGTTACGGCGCCCTGCCCGACATCGCCAGGCAGCGCGGCGTGTTCGAGAAGACGCTCGCCGCGAAGAACATCAAGGTCGAATGGGTCGGTCCGTTCCCGAACCATGCGCCCTCGATCCAGGCTGTTGTTGGCGGTAGCGCGGACTTCGGCTTCTGGGGCTCCACCACGCCCGCGCTCGCCGCCATGCTGGCCGGCTCGCCCATCGTCTTCGCCGGCTTCGACGTCTATTCGCCGCGGTCCACGGCCATCATCGTGAAGAAGTCGAGCGGCATCAACTCGGTTGCCGACCTCGCCGGGCGCAAGGTCGCGGTGAACCGCTCGGGGCTCGGCGAGTTCCTGCTCATCGCGGCGCTGGAGAAGCATCATATCGACCGCGACAAGGTCGAGTTCGTCTATCTCAATCCACCCGACGCGGCACCTGCATTTGCGCAAGGCAGGATCGATGCGTGGGCGATGTGGTCGCCTGCCGTGGATATCTCGCGCTATTCGAATGACGCCAAGGACATTTTCAACGAGGGGCGCGACCTCGACTTCCTCATCGACTACAGCTCGCTCGTGACGCGTCGCAAGTTCTCCGAAGAAAGTTCGGAGCTGGTGCGCGCCGTGCTCGACGCGTATTACGTGGAAGGCGCCTGGCAGTCGGCGCATGCCGCCGAATCGGAACTGCTCGTACAGAGGGAAGCGAAGTATCCGGACCAGGTGCGCGACTATCTGACGAGCCTGAAGCGCGTGAACCAGTTTCACGAACCGGACGACGCGGCCTTCATGGCGCAGTTCCAGCGCGCGGCGGACTGGCTCGCGCAACGCAAGATCATCAACGCGCCCATCAAGGTCGCCGATTACAGCGTCAAGGTGTGACGCACCATGAACGGGAATGCGCATGTCTGAAACCTCCACCCTCCAGCCCGGCCGGATCGCGCTCGTCTCGCCCCTGTCCGCCGCGCTCGGGTTCTCCGAAGCGATAAGCGGGATCGCCGCGACGGCGGCGCAGCGCGAGCGCGAGCAGCGTCTGCCGCACGAAGAGATCGCCACGCTGAAGTCGCTCGGCTTCGGCGCGTTGCGCCTGCCCGCCGATGACGGCGGCCGCGGTCTGTCGTTGAGCGAACTCTTCGCCGTGGCGCGTGACGTCGCCGCGGCCGATTCGAACATCGCCCACGCCTTGCGCAATCACTTCTGGCAAGTGGAAGCCGCGCTCAAGCAACGCGCCCTACCGTTCCATGCGCACGTGCTCGACCTCGTGCGCCAGCGCAAGACGATCGGGCCCAGTTTCGTCGAAAGCGACGCGACGGCGGCCGGCGCGCGGCCGAGCCGCGTGTTGAGCCGCCTGGAATGGGACGAGCGCAAACAGGTGTATCTGGGTTCGGGCGACAAGGTCTACGCGACAGGTAATCTGTACAACGATGCATTCATCGGTGTCGCTGTGGAAAGCCGTGCGAACACAACTGTGCAATACGTGCTCGAACGCGGCGAAGGTGTGAACGACGAGGACGACTGGCTGGGTTTCGGGCAGCGCCTGACGGGCTCCGGCACCGCGCGATTCCGCGACGTCGCAGTAAAGGTCGAGCATGTCTATGCGCCCGACCTGCCGAAGGCGCCCGAAGCCGCGCCGTGGGGCTTCACCTTCCACCAGATCTACCTGACCAACTGCATTGCCGGCATCGTTCGGCGCGTGGTGCTCGATGCGGTCGAGGTGCTGCGAGGACGCAAGCGCAACTTCTACCACGGCGGGGCGGCGCATCCCGCCGACGAACCGGCGCTACAGGCCCTGCTGGGCCGGATTCGCGCCTACGCGGCGAGCATCGAGGCGAGCGCCGACCGCGCCGTGCATGCGCTGCAACGCGCGTTGGATAGCGAAGGCACGAACGAGGAATACGCCGCCACGCTCGCCGCGACGCTCGCGGCTTCGGAGGCCAAGGTCGTGATCGACGATCTCGCGCCGCAAGTCGCGAGCTGGCTCATCGACCTCGGCTCCGGCTCCGTGGTGTCGAGCGTGGGCGCGCTGGACAGGCACTGGCGCAACATCAAGGTCATCGCCTCGCACAATCCGCGCCTCTACAAGGAGCGCCTGCTCGGCCAGAACCTGCTGACTGGCCAGCTTCCGCCAACGGGCGCGTTCTTCTGATCGCGCCCGCCGCTACCCGCTTCACACTGCGAGTTCGCGGCGCACGCGCGGGACGATCTCCTGCGCGAAGCGCCGCATATCGTCTTCGAACGGCTGGAACTGGAGCATGAATAGCTCGACGCCCGCCCGGTGAAAGGCCGCGACGCGACGCGCGACCGTATCGTAGTCGCCGACGAGGCCGGCGGCCGTACCGCCATTGGAACCCACGCGCGCCGAGCGGGCGAAGGTCTTGAACATTTCGGCGTTCGGGTCGATGTTGGCCTTCTGGCGCTCGCGAAGCGGCTTGTCGAGTTCGGCCAGAGCGAAGAGATGCTCGAGATGGGCCTCGGCTTCCGCCTGCGTTTCACGTGCGATCACGAACGCGGAGAGGCCAAAACGCAACGCTTCGTGGCCGGCGGGCCGCGCGCGTGCCGACACGTCGGCGATCAGGGCCGCCACGTCGTCGAGCGGCTGCCCGTTGATGAACCAAGTATCGCCGTGCGCGGCAACAAGTGAGCGCGCCGGTTCAGACTCGCCACCCACGTAGATGCGCGGACGCGCACGGTACGGATCGGCCGGAAGCAGCCGATAGTCGTCGATGTGGAAATGGTCGCCGTGATGGGTCACACGCTCGCCGCGCAGCAACGCGTCAACCACCGAGATCCATTCGCAGCCGTAGTGATAGCGATCGTCGTGCTCGGGAAACGCAATGCCGGCGCGTTCGAATTCAGGCCGATTCCATGCGTTCACGAGGTTGATTGCAAAGCGGCCGCCGCTGATGTGCTCGATCTGCTGCGCCATTTTCGCGAGCACGACCGGATGGTAGAGAAACGGCTTGATCGCGGCGATGATCTCGATGCGCGAGGTGAGCGCCGCCAGCGCGGCTGATGCGGTCCACGCCTCGAGCTGGTCGAGCGCGGGATCGTGCGGATTGACCGTATGCTGCGCCACGAGCACCGAGTCGTAGCCAAGCCGCTCGGCTTCGAGCACGAGCGCCTTGTTGCGGGCCCACGAGGCATCGTAGGGTTCATCGGGGTCTTGCAGCGCCGCGCGGCTTCCGTGCACGAGCGCCCAGATGCCAAAACGTGGGAAAGAACGGGACATCGCGTGAGAACGTCAAAGGACGGAAATGATCGGGCATCCATACTAACGCCACGTGCGTCACGGCCAATCCAATATCTGCTGATATCAAAGCCGTGAAAACGCATTAAGGCGAATCACGCCGCTGATATTGCGCGTTCACCCGGCTAAAGCGCTCCCGCGCGAATCCTTAGCAGAATCGCTTCGTTGCGTTGTGCGCGAAGGTCATCCAGCATTTTCGATTCGTCAACTGAATCCGCTGGATCCGCCATGTTCTCTCCCTCCCGCCGCCGCCTGCTCATTCATGGATCGATTCTCGGCGTCGCGGCGACCACGGGCCTCGCTTTTGCCGCACCGGCTTCCACGCTGCGTATCGGCTATCAGAAGTCGTCTACGCTGATCACTGTGCTCAAGGCGCAAGGCAAGCTCGAAGCCGCGCTCGCGCCGCTCGGCGTGAGCGTGAGCTGGAGCGAGTTCGCGAGCGGCCTGCCGCTCACCGAAGCGCTCAATGCGCAAGCCGTGGATTTCAGCGCCGATGTTGCCGACACCGTGCCGATCTTCGCGCAGGCCGCACATGCGCGCTTCGTCTACGTCGCCCAGGAAGCGCCCTCGCCCGGCGCGCAGGCCATCATCGTCAAGCGCGCGGGTGCGCTGCGCACGCTCGCCGACCTGCGCAACAGGGACATCGCCGTGACGAAAGCGGCCGGCAGCCACTATCTGCTGCTGGCTGCACTCGCGCAGGCGAACGTGCCCGCCGAAGCGGTGCGCATCCATTACCTCACGCCTGCAGACGGGAGCGCCGCTTTCGAGAACGGCAGCGTCGACGCGTGGGTGACGTGGGACCCGTATGTGGCCTCGGTCGACCAGCAGCCCGATGTGCGCGTGCTCGCCGACGGCAAGGGGCTCGCCACCTACCAGCGCTACTATCTCGCCTCCACGCGTTTCGCGCAGGCGCGGCCCGACGTGATCGCCGTGGTCTATGCGCAGTTGCGCGACGCCGGCCAATGGGTGCGCAGCGCGCCGCTGGACGCCGCGCGGCTGCTCGCGCCGGTCTGGGGACTCGATGCGCCCACCATCGCGCGCGCCAACGCGCGCCGAAGCTATCTCGTGCGCGAGGTCAGCGCCCCGGTTTTCGGCGAGCAGCAGAAAATCTGCCGACACGTTCTTCAACGCGCATCTGCTGCCGGCCCCGGTGGAGACGGCGCACGCCGAGCGCTGGGACTTCGCGCAAAAGCGTGCGGTTGCGATCGGCGCGTGAGCCTGGCCGTTACCGCGATTGCTCCGGCTCGACGCGCTCTTCACTGTACACACTGTCCACATACAGCGACGGCTCGAAATCGGCGGCCACCACGGCGCTCATCCGCGCCTCATGCGCCTCGATATCGTCGAGAAACAGATCCTCGCTGATGCGCCGGATCACGGCGGGGATATCGCGCTTCATGCTCGGCACGTCGCCAACGGGCAGCCCGCGGCTCACGAACGCGGCCGGATTGAAGACGTGAACATTGCGCAGGAACGGCGCGGCGCCGGGCGTCTTCTCCAGGTATTCGAGCGCCGCGCCGAGGTAAGGATGCGCGCCGAGCGCCTCGTCCTGCTCGTGCGGCGCCGGCGTGTAATGATCGCGCCAGAGCAGCACGTGATCGGCCAGGTCGGCAAGCTCGGGCCGCGCGTGCAGATCGACGGCGTAACCTGTTCCGGCAATCACGAAATCGAATGCGAACGTTGCGTCGTTCACCCGCGCCGCTACGCGCGTGCCCTCCACCGTCGCGCGTTGCCACACGGCGTCCAGATGCAGATGGAAGTTCGGGAAGCGCGTGGCGCGTGAGACTGCGTCGGCGGGCGGCGTCGATCCCGCGCGCCGAAAGCGCAGTGCCAGGCGCCAGCGCAGCGCGTCGGGCAGCGCGGGATAGTTGTCGTAAGCTCCTGGATACGCACGGGCGCGCGTCACAGGAAGGCTTGGCAACAGCGCGCGACGCACGAAGAGATGCACATCGGCAGCGCCCGCTTCGAGCGCCGTCGCCGCAGCGTCGAACGCCGAAGCCGCGCCCCCCACCACCGCGACAGACTTGCCGCGCAATGCGGCGAAATCGATCGCATCGGACGTATGCGCGAGGTGCGTGCGCGGCAGCACGGCCAGCGGCGCGGCGACGTTGGGCTTGCCATTGCCCGCCACGCCGTTTGCGAGTATCACCTTGCGCGCCGTTTCCACACGCCGCACGACATCGTCGCCGTGACGAACGTCCAGATGTAGCCTGAAGTGCGTGCCAATGGGTTCGACGCGCGTGAGCGTCGTGCCGTAACGAACCGCAATGCCGAGGAATTCCCGATACCACGCGAGATACTCGGCCCAATCCTCGCGGCCAATGCGTTCGAATTCGGCGTACGCGGCCTCGCCGTGACGCGCTTCGTACCACGCCTGGAAGCTCAGCGCGGGCAACCCTGCTTCCGGCCCCGCCAGCGTCTTGGGCGTGCGCAGCCGCTGCATGCGCGCGCGCGTGGTCCACACGCCGGCCTGCGGCGCGCCAGCCGCGCCGTCGATCACGCTGACCTTGCCGATCCCCGCGCGCCGCAAGCCGAACGCGAAGGCCGTGCCGCTCTGGCCGCCGCCCACGACGACCACGTTGTGATCGATGCCGTCACGGTTGACGACCCAATCTTCCGGGTCGGGGCCGATTAGGCGCAGTGTGGTGTGCGCATGACGGTCGTGCAGCGCGGGTTCGCTCATGGGAATGTCCTGCGAAGGGGCACGTGGGGCGCAAACGCGCGCCGGAAATTCGAGTATCGGTGAGCGGCCGCGCGCCGGCAAAGAACGATTCGGACTTTCCTTTTTCGGCGCGCTGCATCTCGCCGCATGTCATGTGCAAATGGAATGTTTATCAGCATTCAATATTTAAACCTCGCATGCCTGGGTGGTAGCCTCTTTTGATCGTTCGTCCATCCAGGGAGCCCGCATGAGCATCGAATTCATCGGCATGATCCAGCAGCGCAAGGTGTCGGAGACGCATCTCGCCGAAGGTCCGGCCATCGACGTCGACTACGTTCGCGACTTTGCGCAGGCGCACGAACGCGCGGGCTTCGACCGCATTCTCGTGCCGCACAGCTCGGTCAGCCCCGACGCCACGCTGACGATCGCCTATGCGGCGAGCGTGACGTCACGCGTACATTTCATGCTGGCGCACCGCCCCGGCTTTGTCTCGCCGACGCTCGCCGCGCGCCAGCTCGCAACGCTCGATCACTTTTCCGGCGGCCGGCTCGCCGTGCACTTCATCTCGGGCGGCAGCGACGCCGACCAGCGGCGCGACGGCGACTACCTGAGCCACAACGAACGCTACGCGCGCACCGACGAGTACCTGCAGGTGCTTAAACGTGTATGGACCGAAAGCAAGCCGTTCGATCACGAAGGCCGCTTCTATCGCTTCGAACAGGCGTGGTCGGAGGTCAAGCCGCGTCAGCAGCCGCACGTGCCGATCTACTTCGGCGGCGCTTCCGAAGCCGCGCTCGCGGTGGCCGGCAAGCACGCGGATGTGTACGCGCTGTGGGGCGAATCGAAGCAAGGCGTGGCCGACCTGATTGCTCGTGTGCGTGCCGAAGCCGCGAAACACGGACGCCAGGTGCGCTTCTCCGTATCGTTCCGGCCGATCCTCGCCGACACCGAGAAGGCGGCGTGGGAGCGCGCCGAACATATCCTCAACGAGACACGCCGCCTGCGCGCCGAACAGGGCCTCGACAAGGGCGGCCCGCTTCAGAGCGAAGGCGCGCGCCGCCTGCTCGGCGCAGCGGGCGACGGCGTGCGCGCCGACGACCGCCTGTGGACCGCCGTCGCGAAGGAAATTGGCGGGCGCTCGAACTCGACGGCGCTCGTGGGCACGCCTGGCCAGGTGGCGCAGACGCTCGCTGAATATCACGCGCTGGGTGTGACGACATTCCTGATTCGTGGCTTCGACCCGCTCGAGGACGCCATCGATTACGGCCGGGTGCTGATTCCGGCCACGCGCGAACTGGCCTCGCGCGTGCGCGCCGCCGCCTGAAACGGCTGGAGAGACCGCCATGAGCCACACCGACACCGCAGATATCGGCACCGCTGCGCCGCGCGTCGACTTCCGGCATGCGCCCATCCGCAAGTTCTGGTTCGACGACGAAGCAACGCCCGCGCGCACACTCGACGAAGAGCGCCGCCATCGGCAGGAACGGCTGGCCGGTGCGTTCCGCCTCTTTGCGCGCTACGGCTTCGACCAGGGGCTCGCGGGGCATATCACGGCGCGCGACCCCGAATGGCCCGATCACTTCTGGGTCAATCCGCTCGGGTTGCATTTCGCCCGCATCAAGGTGTCCGACCTGCTGCTCGTGAACCGGCATGGCGAGATCGTCGTGGGCGCGGGCCCCGTGAACCAGGCGGCATTTGCCATTCACGCGGCCATTCACGAAGCGCGATCGGATGTCGTGGCCGCAGCCCATACTCACTCGCTTTACGGTAAGGCCTGGTCGACGCTTGGCCGCACGCTCGATCCGCTCACCCAGGATGCTTGCGCCTTCTACGAAGACCATGCGCTTTTCGACGACTTTCGCGGCGTGGTGCTCAACACAGATGAAGGCGCGCGCATTGCCAACGCGCTGGGCCAACGCAAGGCTGTGATTCTCAAGAATCACGGCATTCTCACAGCCGGCCCGACCGTCGAAGCCGCGGCTTGGTGGTATATCGCGCTCGACAACGCCTGCCATACGCAATTGCTGTCGCAGGCCGCCGGCCAGCCGCAACCCATTCCTCACGATGTCGCCGCGCTCACGCACACGCAGGTGGGGCGCCCCGGCGGCGCGGCCTATGCGTTCGAGAGCCTCTATGCAGGGCTTGTCGAGCGCGAACCGGAGTTGCTCGACTGATGGGCATTCACAAGCTTCGCCGCTTCGTCGGCACGATTGCGGAACTCGTGGACCACGCGCCGCGCGAGTCCAGGTTGATCGATCACGGCCTCGATGCGCTGCGCGAACTCGTGCGCGACGACGACTGGTTGCCCGACGCCTACGCCGCGCCTTCGCCTGAGCGTTATCAGCAATACCTGCTCTACGCCGACGCGCGCCAACGCTTTTCAGTGGTCAGCTTTGTCTGGGGACCGGGCCAGCAAACGCCCGTTCACGACCACACGGTGTGGGGCCTGATAGGCGTGCTGCGCGGCGCCGAATATGCGCAGCCCTACGCGCACGACGCGGCGGGTGCGTTGCATCCGCTGGGCCGCGAGGTGTTGCTTCAGCGCGGAGAGGTCGAGGCCGTCTCGCCGACCCTCGGCGACATCCACCGCGTACGCAATGCCTACGACGATCGCGTTTCGGTCAGCATTCACGTGTATGGGGCGAACATCGGCGCGGTGCGCCGGTTTACCTATCCGGCCGACGCCCCGCCCAAGCCCTTCATCTCCGGCTACTCGAACGACGTCCTCCCGAACTTCTGGGATCTCAGCAAGGAACCCAACGCCTCATGAAGTCATTTCCCGTACGCACGTATCAGGACGTGCGCGACGCCCTGCTCGCCCGCCGCGAGATCGCGCTGCTCGACGTGCGCGAGGAAGATCCGCATGCGCAAAGTCATCCGCTTTTCGCCGCCAATCTGCCTCTCTCGAAGCTCGAACTCGACGCCTGGACGAAGCTGCCGCGCCGCAGCGTGCCGATCGTGTTGCTCGACAACGGCGAAGGCTTCGCACAGCGCGCGGCCACGAAGCTCGACGCGCTTGGCTACACCGATATCGCACTGCTGGATGGCGGCCTCGCGGGCTGGGTACGCGCGGGCGGCGAAGTGTTCCGCGACGTGAACGTGCCGAGCAAGGCGTTCGGTGAATTCGTCGAAGCGGAGCGCCATACGCCTTCGCTGACGGCCGAGGCCGTGAATGCGCTGCTCTCGAGCGGCGAAGATGTGGTCGTGCTCGACGCCCGCCGCTTCGACGAATACCGCACGATGAACATTCCCGGCAGCATCAGCGTACCGGGCGCGGAACTCGCGCTGCGCGCCCGCGCGCTGGCGCCCAATCCCGCTACGCGCGTCATCGTGAACTGCGCGGGGCGCACGCGCAGTATCATCGGCACGCAATCGCTCGTGAATGCGGGGCTGCCGAACCCCGTGGCGGCACTGCGCAACGGCACGATCGGCTGGACGCTGGCTGGGCAGACGCTCGAGCACGGCAGCACACACCAGTTCGAACCGCAGGCGGGACGCGACGCGGCCACGCTCGCGCAATCGAGCGCGGCGGCGGCCGCGCTCGCCAGCCGCGCGGGCGTGCAGCGCACGACGCTCGCGAAAGCCGAACAGTGGGCCGCCGACACGTCGCGCACGACGTATCGCTTCGACGTGCGCACGCCTGCCGAGTATGAACACGCGCATGCGCCAGGGTTTCAGGGTGCGCCGGGCGGGCAGCTCGTCCAAGAAACCGAAATGTTCGCGCCGGTGCGTGGCGCACGCGTGGTCCTTTTCGACGACGACGGCGTGCGCGCCAACATGACCGCTTCCTGGCTCGCACAGATGAACGTCGACGTGTATGTAATCGACGCAGCCCGCACCGAGGATCTCACCGAAGCGGGCGCATGGCGCGCGCCGAAGCCCGCTGCCGCCAGCGTCCCGACGATCACGCCCGAAGCGCTCGCCACGCGTCTTGCCGCGAGCGATCATCGCACCGTCGTGCTCGATTTCACGTCGAGCGCCAATCACGTGAAGGCACATATTCCCGGCGCGTGGTGGGCGCTGCGGTCGCGTCTCGCGCCAGGCTTCGATGATCTGCGCGCGCTGCCTGATGCGCGCCGCTACGTCGCCGTGTGCATGACTAACGCCCTCGCACCGTTCGCCGCGTCCGAGATTGCCGCGCTCACGGGCAAGCCCGTCGAAGTGCTGGAAGGCGGCACGGCGGCGTGGATACGCGCCGGCCTGCCGGTGCAAAGCGGCGACGCGCATCTGGCCTCGCCGCGTATCGACCGCTACTGGCGCCCTTACGAAGGTACCGACAACGCCCGCGAGGCGATGAACGCGTACCTCGAATGGGAATACGGGCTCGTGGCGCAGCTAGGGCGCGACGGCACACATGGATTCTTCGTGATCTGACGGCGACGCCCCGCGATTACCGTTTCGCTTGACCATCCTTTCGCCGGACCGTGCCTCCTTCGTGCCCACACGCGATGACAGACGACCGTTCACCACACTACGCCGCATCCGCATCGGCCTCCGTGCCGGCGCGGCCCACCCGTCGCGGCGCGCTGCGCCGCCAGCCAGCTTCCCGCCGCGAACGCGCAGTCCGCCGGGACCCAGGCTCCGCTCGCCATTCCGCCGTGGACACGCGAGCCCGGCGCCTTACTGCTGTCGCCGGCCTACGGCGCGCCCTCGCCGCACGAAGGCGACGTGATCCGGCGTTCCGCGCGCGCACCGGCGCTGCCGGGTTCCGGCTCGTCGATGACACCGCTCGCCGACCTTACCAGCAGCCCGCGCCGATCGAACTCGTCTATGATTATCACCTCGGTGGCGCAAAACGCCGCCACGTCGAGGTCTTTGACGCGACATCTTTACTGCGTCCTACGCGATGTGGCGATCCCGGGTAAGGATGCTCGTGGCCAGTAAGCAAGCGTCGACAAAAAGCCTACGCCTGAATCACCCTCAGACATAGCGAACGGGCGCGAAGCCATAACGCTTGATCTGGTCGTCGTGCGTGAGCAGTACGATTCCCTCTGCAATCGCCTGACCAAGAAGGAGTCGGTCGAACGGATCACGATGAAGCGGCGGGAGGGTGGCGACCTCGAATGCGTGCTGCGATTCGATCGAGAGTTCCTCATAGCCTGCGTCCAGGAGGCTGCGGCGAAGCACCCGCGCGTCGACCTGGAAATCTTCCCGGCCGAGCGCGCTCTTGATGACGATCTCCCACATGCTCGCTACGCTGAAATACAGCGTGTTATCCATATCTTCGATGACCGCACGGGCCTCGTCGGACAACGTCGGATGATCCGCCGCGGCCCAGATCAGCAAATGCGTATCGAGTAAAAGCTTCATTCGTCTTTTCCTTCGAACGTGTCCGCGATCGCGTCGCCGCCCATCCTGTCGAAGTCATCCGGGACCTTGATCTGCCCCTTCATGAAGCCGATGCGCCGTACGGGATTTTCCCTCTCGGCCTCGAGGCGGACGACCTTCACCAGTGGCTTGCCAGCCTTCGCAATCACGAAGGGCTCGCCACCATTGACAATCTCTTCGATCAGCCGCGACAGGTTCGTCTTGGCGTCGTGGATGTTGTAGACGTGCATGATTACCCTCTGAACTTAGTTCAATGGACTTAGTTTATATCAAAAGGGATTGCTGCGGTGTAGCGCGACGAGCGATGGAATGATGTGTGTTGTCGGAGCGCAGGCCAGGCGGTTGCAGGAAATCGATACTTGTAAATAAAAGTGATCGAATTTTAGAGCGTTCGTTTTTTTATTCGTTGCGTTTCTGAAGAGCGCCTTGACCGCCAGCACGCACATCGCGAACCCTGACATTTGATCGCGGGGCATGGTTCATCCGCCTGCAATCGACATCAGGCTCATCGCGTCGACTGGCCAAACAGCCGCGGATCCAACGTAAAGGGTTCCGTGCTGATCACCTTTACGCTTGCCATCTCCGGATGCATCGGGTTCAGCAGCAGATTGAAGTCGGTAGGACAAACGACCGACGGGACCCGCATCGCCAGTTGCCCGCCCGCCTCAAGCCATTGCCGGCCAAGCGCCCTTGTCGCCGATGGATCGCTCGTCAGGTCTGCCCAGCCCTCCGGCAGGCCGGGTGCGAATGCGGCATCGTAGACAACGTCCGGCACCTCCAGCGTCACGAGGAAATAGCCACCGGCCGGTAGCAAGCCCGCCATGTGCACGAGCGCCTCAAGCAGCGCCGTCGACGCGTGGCAGCAGGTGTAGAGCACCCGCATGCCGCGCGGGTTCCAGCGGCCTCCGGCGATCGCTGCACCATTGCCGCTCAGGTCATCGGCACGGTAATACCCGCGCCGCTCTTTCGCCAGGCGGTAAAGCCTCATGCAGACACGCCGTGAATTACGCGCAGCAGGATCTCACGCACGCGGTCGTAGCCCGGTTGCGAGTCGAGCACCTCGAGCGGGCTGAGTCCACCCAGTTCCGCATTCGATCGCTGCATCCACTCGGCGGCCAGCGCCGGGTCCTCAAACACCTCCACAGCAAGCTGGCGCACATAGAGCACGCGCGCAACACGATCCGACTCGGCTGGCGACAGGCGCTCTGCGCGCGCCATCTTGCGCAGGATCGTCGAACTCGGCAGATTGAGACTCGCGAGCAGCGTCTGCACCGGCACGTGCAGCAGGTCCTTCGCCACGCGCTCGACGATCGCCGCTTCCATGCCTTCCCGGATCAGCCGGCGTTGCTCGAGCGGGTCGAACCTGACGAGGAACGTTTCGATATCGTCAGCGTGGGCGCCGGGTCTGCCAGAGCCGGCCAGGGCCTTGCCGGCATGTGCGGCACCCGGACGCGCGGCCGAATGACGGCCGGACGGTTGATTCAGGGACATGATACGCTCCTCCCAGATGGGAATTCCATGACTCCCATTCTAGATAAATCTCAAACGGGAATCAAGACTTTCCCATTTGATTACTTATTATGCTGACCGGTCCTGGTGCTGGCGACTGAAAAGCCGCAGCAGTTCGTCCCGCAATTCCGAGATATCCAGGACATGCTGCGCCCGTGTCACGGCCACATAGAGAAGGCGCAGCTCATCGTCGTCCGGCATCGGGCTGCCGTCGGCCCCGCGCAGGCGGAAATCGTTGGCAACCCTGACCCGCTTCCATTCGAGGCCCTTGGCACGGTGGACGGTCGAGATCACATAGTCGGCGGCGTCCTCCGCCGCCGAACGCTGCGCCAGGGCCCGCAGATAGCCGGTCCCCAGCTCGTCGACGATGCGCACAACCGACAGCAGGTCCTGACCAAATGCACTGCGCGCAAACGCCTGGGCCTCGCTCCATGTCTCGAACAGCGAAAACGCCGCCGGACGAAACGCGCGCTGGCCGGCCAGCAACCTGTCAGCGCCGTCAGCATAAGCGAGAATCTCGGCGGGACTCATCCGGATCGCCGGTCGGTGTCCCGCCTCGAGTCCCGCGGCGAACTGCCAGATCGCCGTAACGTTCTTCCGGCACAGGATCGCGTCGACCGGCGGCGCGAGCGCTGGGTCTTCCACCATGATCGAGCCGATGGCTCCCTGTCCACGGACGGGCGTGCGCTCACCGAGCAGTGCGAGCAGGCGGCTGGCGAGCGCTGCGAACGTGGCACCAAAGCGGAACGATTCCGTGAGCGCGCATTCGGGCGCGTCGATCCGCGCCATCGCATTGATCGCGCCGCGCCACTCGTAGATCTGCTGGTATGGATCGCCTACATAGATGATCTGCGCGTGGCTCTGCCGGCCAAGGACCGACAGCATGACACCATCGCTGTCCTGCGCCTCGTCGAACAAGATGTAGTCGGCTTCGATGCGAGGCTGTGAGAACGCCCAGAGCTTCAGGAGCACGTCAGGCGAAATAGCGCTCGCGGCGCGCGCAGCCGCGCCCTCTTCCCACAGCCGCCCGACGTAAGGCAGCAGGTAGGTGCGCAGTTGCGCGGCCACCGCCTCGTCGATCTTTTCATCGACGACAACGTGACGCGCTGCCGGCTGGGCATCCGCGGACCGGCAGAACCTGTCCCGCCCATCGGCAATCATCCGCCCGATCTCGAACGGCGCGATCTCGACGGCCTTGCCCGTCACCGTGCGCACTTCCAGCGGGCCAAGCCCGTAGCGTGCGGCCAGTTCATGTGGCGGCTCGCCCTGAAGGCTCACCCGGCTTCTGAGCATCGGGCTGACACAGGCCCACGCCAGCGAATGCATCGTCCGCGAGCCGACGTGAGGCGGGAACCGGCGGGCTGCACTCGCCGCGATTTCCCGGTTGAACGCGAGATACATGCCGCGCCGCTGGCCGAAGTGTTCGGCCACGAGCTGGAGTGTGGAAGTCTTGCCCGCGCCGGCGAAGGCCTTGACCTTCAGGTTCCCGGCGCCACGCGCCGCCTCGATCACGGCCTGCTGCTCTTCCGTTGGAATAATGCTCCTCTTCACGCGATACCAGACCTCATGTGCGCTCGCTCCTCGCGATGTGGTGTCGCGGATTTTCGCATGGCACACCGCCGATCGAGCGGCGCCCCGCGCCGCACGCGGACTCAGCACATCTGGTGTGGCGAACACCCACAGCGCCCGTCACGTCTCAACAAGCTCAAGCCCATTTTCGGCACACCATTGCCTCAGCGCGCTTTCGACAGCATCGGTTTCAAACGAATACCAACGCTCGAGAACGCCTTCACGTTCCAGCAATTCCTTGAAACGCGCATAAGCCCCTCGCCTCCGGAAAAATCCTTCGACCTGGTCGTAACATGCAGGCAGCGTCCGTGCGACAAAGCGCAAGGCGAGACGGCTTCCGAGATCAAGCTCGTTCTTGTGCGGTATCGCAAGGTAGCGGTCAGAGGTTTCGAGGTCGTCAGGTAACTCCTCATCATCGAAAGCCTCGCTGGAATCGGAAGTCCAGTAGACTTCTCCCGTATCGAGCGAGAGATATGCGCTATGTTCCATCGGCGCCGCGCAGCTGACAAAGTCGAACGCCATGGAAAGATCGTCGTGCCTGACTGCGACCATGGCTCTCCTCCGCCTGGGTTATAACCGTTCGAGGCGCCGGTTCGCAAACCGGCTCGGGGCCGGGGATGGCCGCCCGCTTACCGCGTCGGCACCGCGCCTCAAAGCTCATCGCTCGGATCAGCGATCTCGAGCCGGAACTGCCATCCTTCCATGCTCATGAGCATTCGCCCAAGATCGTCCCATGAGACCTCCTTGCCGTCGACGACCACGAGTGGCAGGTGGCCCGGCTGGGATTCGTCCCATTCGATACGCCCGCGCACCGTGCTGTCAATGATCCGGCGTTCACGAAAATCGACGTGCCTGACCGACAGCGCGCGACGAATCTTCTCGACGAGGCGCCCGAGCAGCACGAATACATCGTCGTCAGCTTCGCCGATCAGCTGGAACCGGTAACCGGCGGGAAGCTCCCCTCGAAGCTCGAAGCCATCCAGCGCAATCCGGGCGCCCAGGAGCCGGAGCTGGAAATGGAACTGGTGGGCTTCCCCCTCGCAGTCAATCAGCTGGATGGGGTCAAGCCGAACGTTCTCGAAATCGGTGGATCCGCCGGACTCGGCAATCCTGGCATTGAAGCACGAAGTGCAGAGTAACTCATAGTGGCCATCGCCAGACCCGCAGTGGATGATGTCCCATGGCGGCGTCTGGTTGCCGCATTGTTCGCATCGCTTGTGTGCCATGTCGTGCCTGCTGTAACGTTTTCCCTGCGATCGCCAGGATGTTGATTTCCGGTTGCCGTTTTCGACACTATTGATCGGACGTTGGCGGCAACATGCGGCCCACGAAGGCGTATTGGGGTGCGCAGCAGCCGGCGAACGGATACCGCCATTTTGACAGACGCAGCGAGCTGCGCCTAACTGGTGCCAGGTGTCTTGCGCTAATTGACCAGCAAGGTAAAACGCCATCCATGACGGGTGCGTTCGATGAGGTCGTGCCGCTCGGTGGCTTTCATGAGGTGGCGTACGGGACTGATATGCCCGGAGCTTCAGAATTGGCACCGCGCCGATGCGTAATATATAGGAATACAAATCAAAACCAACGAAACTTCGATCATTATATTTATGTCAAATCAAGCCGGTACTTTGAATCGGAACGTAGTGCCAAAAGGGGTGCGGGGCGAAGCAGTCAAGGTCCCACCGTGAGTCTCGACAATCGAACGGCAAATCGACAGCCCCAACCCCATCCCACTTGGCTTTGTCGTAACGAACGACTCAAATACTCGGTCTGCGATGGCTGGATCCAGTCCCGGGCCCGTGTCCTCGACGGCAACGTCCACCCAGCCGGCCGTATTTGTTTCCACAGTGACGAATAGCCGCCTCTCGCGCACTGTGATTTCAGCCATTGCATCGACCGCGTTGATCACCAGATTCAGTACAACCTGTTGCAATTGGACGCGATCCCCACTGACGAGGACGCGTCTGTCGAGTGCATCTCCAGAGAGTACGATCTGTCTGTCTTCGAGACGATCCCTTGTTAGCAGGAGCACTTCACGAATCGCTTCATTGATATCGAACGTCGCAATTTCAGGCTTCGCTTTCTTCGCGAGCGTATGAATGCCCCGGATAACCTCTCCTGCCCTCGTGCTCTCAGACACTACCAATTCCAGCATTTCACGTGCCCGGCTAATTACCGGCCGCTCCCGGCCTAGCCAGCGCAGCGCAGCAGCGCCGGATGCATTGATCGCAGCGAGCGGTTGCTTGACTTCATGTATGATCGACGTGACAAGTTCGCCCATTGCCGTAAGCCGCGTCACGTGTGCCAGTTCCGCTTGCATATGTCGCAACGAATTCTCAGCGCGCTCACGTTGAAGGCTCTCCTCAAAGAGCTGCGCATAGAGCCGCGCATTCTCGATCGAAATCGCCGCCTGTGAAGCAAGGACTTCGGTAACCGTCTCCCGTTCGGATGTGAAAAACCCAGTCGCCAGGTTGTTTTCCATATAAAGAAGCCCAACGATTTTGGTCTGCTTTACCAGTGGCATGCAAAGCACAGAACGCGGCCGTGTCCTCTGTACATACTGGTCGCGAGAAAACGTGTCGTCTTGAACGGCATCGTCCAATGCAATGCGAGTGCGCGTTCGCAATACGGTTTGCAATAGTTGAATCGGTACCTGTGCGTCCGCAAGCGGCCTTCTGCCAAGCGTGACGCTGACAGTCGCCTCCTCAACACTTGCTTCTGCTTCAATGTGCAACGCCTCGCTGCTGCATAGTGCAAGAACACACCGTTGTGCGCCCGCGTACTCAAGGACCGTACGGAGCAGAACTTCGATCAGTCGTTCTAGGACGATCTCGCTCGACAGCGCACGAGCGGCGCTGACCACGGCTCCTACGTCTATTTGATGCGCCAGAGTTCCGCCTGTTACAGCAGGCACACCGCTATCTCTGACCGGCGGCCCCGGCGTATAGAGCGCCTCCGCCTTGACGTTGGCGCCCCAGCGAAGATAGGCTTGACGCGCGTTGCGCAGGTAACTCTCTGCAATCGTCTCAAGCCCACGAGCACCATGGAACTGCGCGGCGAGTTCATTTGCAAGGGCCTCAACCTGGAGGAAACCTTGCCCGCGCGCATGGCGAATCGCATCGTCGTAAGATCGCTCCGCTTCAATCTCGTTGCCAAGGATCCTGGCCATCTCGGCACTGATCAGCGCGCGACGCCCCGAAAAATTTTCGCCACAAGCCTGCGCCCAGTTTTCCACTTTCGCATGGTGTGCACGCAATGCAACCATGTGAGCTTCAAGTTCACTGGCCGCAGCGTTTCGACAAGCCGCCGCGCGCGCCAGAGCCCCATAAAAATGGAATTCGGCTGCCTCGACAAAGCTGCGGGACGACCACAAAAACGGTGCCGCGAATTGTTCAGCTTCGATAGCAGCAGTCCAATCGCCCGCGAGAAAACTGATCTGAATCCTGTGTGTCCAGTAGGCAAAAACCGCAATCGGCCTCGCCGACGGGTCGATTAAATGCATTTCATTGATCAGATCCTTTTCGCACGTGCTCGCCTCCGGGTGACCGTGCGCCGGCCTATGTAACGCGTCAACCAACATGAGTTGAGCTAGCACCGCGTCGATCACTATGCCAAATTTTGCCGCGCGCGCACAAGCGAGCGCATCTTCTGCGATCTTTTGAACCTCACCCAACGGTTCGCCGGAAAAGAGCAGGATAGAGACAAGGTTTCTTCGCGAGTAGACCGCAAACGTAAAGTCGCGGCTTTCGAGCGCCGCCTGATATGTATTCCTAAGGATTTCCTGCGCGGTGGCAATACGCCGGGTCCACGGCAGCACCAGCAGGCCAAAGCACATGTGCACACGCGCCCTCAGACGGGTGAGCCCTCTTTCGTCGATGAGGCGCATCGCGACTTCGCCAAAATCCAGCCCTGTCTGGTAGTCCCCAAAACGCGGTCCAAAAATGATCATCAGACACACATAGGCGTAGCACGACGCATCGGCATGACCATGCTCGATGCTCAGATTGGCCATCTTGAGCAGGATGAGATCAAGCAGGTTCGCGTCCGTGAAAAGCGCAGGCGGGACAAGATCCGCGAGTACATCAAGGGCTCCCCGCCACGCTGGATTGTCCAGGAGGGGACCATTCACAAGGTCTGCGATGGCGCGTCCTTCGAGCAGTTCCGTCAGCCGCTGACATTCACGATTGACCTGCGCGTCCGTGGGGCGCAGGGGAATATCAATGCCACACCGCCATAAGAAGTCAGTTGCAACAGAGACGGCAACGTCGAGCTGATCCAGCGTGGTATACAGCGCAGCTCTCAGCCGGGCAACCTCCGCTCTGCTCGCCAGATCGATATCGCGTGCCGCCAACGCGGAAAGGCGCGTTTCGGCCTCCGCGATTGCGCCTGTAACGAACTCGCATTCCGCGCGATGCAGCTCGATTTCGTCAGCAAGGGCACTCTCCGTTTCAACACCAAGTAGTGTCGAGGCGGTAGTAAAGTACCCGATTGCAAGCGCATATGCCGCAGAAGATTTGGCCTTTTTGCCCGCCGCGAGATTGAGCGCCGCAAACTGCTCGCGCTCGGCGCGGATCGCAATAAGCGACGCACCCCGGTCGATCTGGCTCGCGATTTCGAACACGGAATCTCCGTCTCCCCATGCCGCCGGATCAGTTGCAAGACGTCTGCCGATATCGAGGTGCATTGCGCGACGTTCCGCGCTCGGAATCGCTGCGTAAGCGGCCTCCTGAACGCGGTCGTGGCCAAATGAGTAGGCGTCGCCAACCTGATGAACGAGACCGGTTGCAAGCGTTTCCCCAATAGCGTCATGGACGGTGTCTTCAGACATTCCGGCCGCGACAGCGAGCTTTCGAGGCGTTGCGCCATTGCCCACACACGCGAGTTTCTTCAACATCGAGAGTGCCGGAGGCGAAAGTGTGCGCAACTTCTGAAGCAGCAAATCGACAACGTTATCGGTGTACGCCTTTGCCCGAATTCGCGCGGTGTCCCAGATCCATTCGGACCGTTCGTAAGTGAACGAAACCAGGTCTTCATCGACAAGCGCGATGACGAACTGGGTCGCGAAAAACGGGTTCCCGCGCGTTCTTTCGTAAACGAGGTTTGCCAATGGCGTGACATGATCCCGAGAACTGCACAGGGCGCTAGACAGCAGTTCGCAAACAGCTTCCTCCGCCAACGGCTGAAGTGCCATGACTTCAGGGCGGGCTGCCTGTTTGCTCAGCACACGTTGAAGGGCGTGCGACGCCAGCACCTCACTGCTCCTGAACGCGCCTATCAACAGCAGACCCTGCAGGGCCGGCAGGGTCATCAAATACCCGAGCAAGTCGAGCGTCCCGCTGTCTACCCATTGAAGGTCGTCCAGGAAGAGAACAAGCGGATTTTCCCTCGTTGCGAACGCGCTGACGAGATTGCCTGCGGCCTGGAGAAAGCGTGTTCTCTCTGCATACCCATCAATGCGCACAATGGGCGGTTGCACTCCAACAATCAACTCTAGCTCGGGAAGCACCGCAGTGAGAAGCCCTCCGTTCGCACCCAGCGCGGTTTGGAGCCGTGCGCGCCATCCAGCGAAATCGGCTTCAGACAGGCCGAGGATGGGTTTGATCAGTCCGCGCAACGCTTGCAGAAAGCTCGCGTAGGGCATGGAGTCTCTCGCCGGCTCGCATTTTCCCGAGGAATATACATGGGGCTGGCCGGCCAGCCGATTGCGGAACTCACGAACCAGCGACGACTTGCCGACTCCCGCTTGCCCCGAAACGAACATGAACTTCGCGGTCCCGCTAGTCACGACCGACTCGAACACGGCAAGCAACTCAGCTATTTCCCTCTCTCTCCCGAACAACGCTTCAGACGATCTTATGCGACCCGAGATGTCAAGCATGTCCAGGACAAACCTCTGGATTTGACTGCCGCTACGGAACGTCGTCAGACATCGCCTGACATCTACAAGCAGGCCTGCCGCCGTCTCGTAGCGCGACTCGGGTGCTTTGGCAAGCAGCTTCATTACGATCGCGGAGATCTGATCGGGGATTCCGGCGACGCGCTCCCTCGGCGGCTGGGGCAAGCGGGCTACGTGCGCATGTACCCACCCCATCGGATCGGCAGCAGTCAACGGAGGCGCGCCAGTCAACATCTCGTAGAACGTACACCCGAGCGAATAGAGATCTGATCGCGCATCCACTGGCCGCTTGCCGCTGCCCGCCTGCTCGGGTGCCATGTATGGAAAACGTTCGGGCATGACATCCGTAACGTCCATCTCGGGCGCGTTTTCGTCCAATCGCACAGCACCGCCAAATCCCGTCAGTCTCACCTGGCCGCTTTCTGGGTTCACCAGCACGTTGTCGGGGCTGATGCCGCCGTGAATCAATCCTCTCGCATGAGCATCCTTGACGGCTTGCGTTAGCGCGGCGGCCAGCACCAGGAACTTTCCGGTGTCCATTGGTGTGCCGCAAAGACCGCGCAGCAGCTGCCCGCCTGTATCGTTCAGCAACAGGGCACGCTTGCCGTGTTGATAAGTCAGCTCAAACGGCAGGACTGACCATTTCGCATCGAGGTCATCCCTCAGTGCATATTCGTGCTGGAGCCGTGAATCCACGTCCGCGGATGTCTCGTCGGATGACGGGATCGCCATAAGGATGGTTCCGCCGGCGTCATCCGTCCCGCGGTAAAGCTCGAACGCGCCTGTCCGCAACAGCAAAAAACGGTATTTCGAAAGTATCGTCATTGCTTGTGCCGATGAGCGCAGATCAACAATTAAATTATCACTTAGCTAATCTCTTCAACCGTGTTGTGGCGTCAGTCATCGATGACCGGGCCACGCGCGTGCCAGAGATCATACGTTAGCTTGAGGTCGCAGAAATGATGCCGGAACCAAAACACCTTAGACGGGTTCGGCCGAAAGATCACCCAACATGCGCGACGTGGCGGGGAGCATGCGCGAATGGAAGCGTCGATGCACTTTCAGCTCGGCAACGCACGCCACTGTCGCCGACAGCCAGGACCAACCAAAGCTAGCTGATTGTTTTGCCTCTGGCCAGATCCCGCATCGCGGCGCTGCGAGTTCGGCGAAGGTGCATATACACATGTTAAACTTGCCAATACAGCGCGATTTTCCCAGGGGGTCGTATGTCTGTTGCCAAGCCTACCACTGTTTCACGCGAAGCGGCCGAAAGCCTTCCGGAATCGATGGTGTACATCGTCGACGACGAAGACGCGGTGCGTAGAGGACTTAGCGGGCTGCTTCAATCTGTCGGGCTGTCAGTCGAAACATTTGCTTCATCACAGGATTTTATGGCGTCCCCGAAGCTGAATGCTCCGAGCTGCCTGATCCTCGATATTAGATTGCGGGGCGAAAATGGTCTGGAGTTTCAAGACGCGATGGGCCGCATCGGCGTGCGAATCCCCGTTGTGTTTGTCACCGGTCACGGTGATATTGAAATGTCCGTGAAAGCGATGAAGGCTGGCGCCATGGACTTCCTGACCAAGCCGTTCCGCGAGCAGGACATGCTTGACGCGGTATCGCGCGCGCTGGCGAAGGATCGGGAACGACTTTGCGCCGAGCGGTCCATCGGCTCGCTGCGTGCAGCCTACGAAAGCCTGACACCTCGCGAACGGGAAGTTGCCGGGTTCGTGCTCGCCGGACTCCTGAACAAGCAGATTGCTGCAGAAATGAACGTGAGCGAAATCACGGTAAAGATGCATCGCGGACAGGTAATGAAAAAATTGTCTACGCGTTCGGTTGTCGAGCTTGTCGGCAAGCTCCGGTCGTTGGGCATTGACCCGCGCATAAAAAATGGCCAGTAATCTATGTGGAGTCGTGGGAACGACTGCAACACACGTGACTATATTCGCGGCGCTGTCGCCGTGAACGATGCGTGCGGCCGTGCTATCCACTCCGAGTCTCCCGGCTGACGACCGCCCCTATTTCCGGTCTTCGTGATGCCGGTGTGGGTTCAGGAGCGTTCAGCCGTGCGGGCGCCGGGTGTTGGCATTCGAAATCGCGCCATACGTGCGTTTAAGTCACCCACGCCAAAGCATAAGCGTTCCCACCCGTTCGTAGAATGGTTTTGCGTCTCCAGAGCACGTACCTTGATTTCATGGCGAAGGCCTAGCGCTGTCGCTCATGATTCAGGGCCAGTCCGATCATGCTGCGGCAACGCGGTTCGCGGAGACGACGATGTTCAACGCTTTGCACCACTGGATTTACGTCGGCAGCAATGCCTATGACGAATACACGTTCGTACCGTGGCTCAACAAGAACGTGTATCGGCGGACAGTCGATCTAAGTCAAATCTGTCTACTGTGAGCCGCCAGGCACCCGCGGCGCGCCGCTTCCATCGCTCGCGCGTGAACTCGCAGGAGCCTACCGGTTTCCGAATTTACGCAACGCAACGAGCACTTGTCGACGATGCGCAACAGCTTGCGGCGGATACGAGCGAGCAGCGGCACCTGCCCGAGCGGCACGAGAAGCAATTCGTGTGCGTCACGAAGAGGCGCGCGGGTTGTGACGCGAGCGAGGTGTCGTGCCCAAGTCACGCCGAAAGCTGCGCTTACCAAAGGGCTACAGCACCCCGTACCTTTGTACGCTTCCTCGACTGGTTTCTAAGGGCTAGGCTAATCACCGGGTCCTTGCGCTTTGCCGATTCAGCGCAAAATGAAAGAGCAAACTTGTCCGAGATTCGCGTGCACACTCAACCAAACAAGATCATTGCTGTCGTCGACGATGACTCAGCCGTAAGGACAGCGATCGCCGGTCTGCTGAATTCGATGGGCTGGGATGTCCGTCTGTTCGCCTCCGGTTCCGAAGTCTTGCGGTCGAACATCATCAGCGACGTGGCGTGCCTGATTACAGACGTCAGAATGCCGAATTTAACCGGCGTTGAGCTGCATGACCGAATCGTAAAGCAGGGCTACGCTGTGCCCACAATTTTTATCACCGCATTCCCGACGCCGGATCTCCGTGCGAACCTGAACAAGGATGGCGTCATCGCAATCTTTGAAAAGCCTGTCGACGCAAACGAGCTGGCGGATTGCATCGATCAGATTCTAGGCAAGCCGTAGCGGACGGGGATCGGCCAGGTTCTGTTCACATTCTCACCAGCGGTTCAAGGGCACAGGCAAGCGAGGCGAAGGCGAGACAGTTCCATGCGAGCTTGTCATGGCGAGGTGGCGACAAGACGAAAATGTTTGATACGACTGAAAAAGCGTTCGACGATGTTCCGGGTCCGATACAGCACGCGGCTGTAGCGACGCTTGGTCTTCCGGTTCGAACGCGGCGGGATTACGGCCTTCGCACGCGTAGCGCGGATACTCTCCGATCTTGGTTTCGTCGGCTACAGGTGGATCACGCGTCCCCGCCCACCCTTGCGACGCCACCGGGAGAAACGCATGTACACCGTATGCCATCGGACGAACGCCTTCGGCAAATCGCGCCATGGGCAGCCGGTCCAGGATCGTTTCGACAAACCAACGATTGTCGGTCGCTACACGTCTTCCAGCCAGCACTACACGTCAACGCGAAGAATACGTTCGATAGGTTCGTGTCCTCTCAAACCGCAATCGCTGGAAAGTCGCAGGACGGACATCATTGTGAAGCAAGACCACTAGTCGCTGGTTGATTGATCGACGTATTCCCGGAGCGCGATACCGACCCACCGTCCTCCTGCCAGCCACCACCCAATGCAACGAAAACGCTTACTTGCTTGTCGATCAGCGTCGCATTCGAAGCTGCGAGTGCAGACTCAGCTGATGCGAGATTTTCCTGCGCACTTAACACGTTGAGAAAGTCGGTACGACCATAGCGGAACAGACGCCAAGCCTGGTCGTTCGCATCGGCCGCGCTATCTCTAGCGGCATGCACGCTTGCATTATGCTGAATCTCCTGTACATAGGCGTCCAGGCTAATCTCTGTATCACGGAGCGCGTCGAGAACGACGCTGTCAAAATTCTTCTCCGCGGCTCGCGCCCCCGCTCCGGCCTCCGCGATTCGTGCCCTTGTCGCGACTATATTGGGGAAAGTCCATGTAACGAGGGGGCCAACGGAAACCGCAATCTGCGATTGCTTACTGAACGCGGAGATCGGTCCGCTCATCCCAAGGCTTCCGCCAAGGCTTATGCTAGGGTACAACGCTGCCGTCTCAACCCCAATTGAAGCCGTTGCAGAAGCAAGCTTTCGTTCGGCTTCGCGGATGTCCGGTCGCCTACGAATAAGCTGCTGGCCATCGCCTACCGGAACCACCGCGAGCAAGGGCGGCGGATTGGAGCACTCTTGCACATCGCGGGGATAGTCGACCGGCAACCGACCCAATAGCGCCGTGAGTGCAAAAACAGCCGCATTTCTTTGGGAGATAATCGGCGGAATCGCGGCAGCACTCGTATCCACTGCAGCATGCGCGCGAGTGACATCGAACGCGGTAGCACGCCCACCCGACTTTAGCTTTTCAGTTGCATGAAGGGTCTGGGTTTCAATATCCAAAACCCTCCTGGCGGAGGCCAACGTCTCGTTGGCCGAACAGGCGGCAATGTAATTACGCGTGATGGCAGCTGCAACAGTAGTGCGGACCTCATCGCGAACCGCCAGCGACGCTTGCGCGTTGTATTTCGCTACCTCAATCTCTCGCCGGATCCCCCCCGCAAGATCTAGCGGCAAGGAGACACTTCCTCCCAGCGAATAGACACCGCCGAGTGGCAAACCAGACGCGCGCGGGAGCGGCGGTGTCGATATCCCGACTTCGCCCGAGAGCTCGGTCTGTGGCAATCGTGCCGACTTTGCTTCATAGACAGCATAAACTGCTCGAGCCAGGTTCTGCTCGGCGGCGCCCAAGTCGCGATTCGCTGCAAGGCCTTCCTGGACTAACGAGTCAAGCCGCGGGTCGTTGTAGAGCCGCCACCAGTGGTCGGGAAGCGGTTCACCTGATAACGACGTATCGGACGCGTTGACAAAAGGCATTTGAGCACCGGGATTTACGGCCACCGCCTCTTTCGGAACATGATAGTCCGGTCCGACAGTGCAAGCCGTCAGGCATACGAACCCCAGAAGCGCCGCGCCAAACTTCACTTCCCGCCTCCCGCAACAGGCTGTCGCCGCTTATCGGCTGAATAGTCGATTGATACTGTGGCAGTTCGCCCTGGTATGAAGGCAAGATCCGCCGGAACACTGTCAACCTTTATGCGAACGGGAAACCGCTGCGCAAGGCGAACCCACGAGAACGTTGGCGTGATCGACGGAAGCAAATTGGCCGTCAGTGACCGCTGATCATCGGCAATCCCGGCCGAAATGCTGTCGACACGACCGCTTAGAACGCGGTTATCTCCCATCAACTGGACGCGCGCAGGGCTACCCACATGGATATGCCGAAGCTTCGTCTCCTCAAAATATCCCTCTACGCGGATGGAGTCGCTGTCTACAATTGCGAGTGCCTGCGTCCCGGGTCCAATGTAGTCCCCAGGGTGAAGATCGAGGTTAGTCACAATTCCATTTACGCTGGCGTGAACCTCGGTTCTCGCCACGTTAAGCGCCGCGGTGTTTTTCGAAGCGATTGTCCGGTTGAGTGTGGCCAGAGCCGTCTCGACCTTCGCACTGTTTTCTTCATGTGTCTCTGTAGCAACCAGGTCGCCGAGTGCGAGGTCTCGCTTTGCTTCTCGACGAGCCTGATTTAAAACAGCCTCTGCACTGTCTATCGCTGCACTTGACTCGGCGAGAGCGTCGGAATAGCGCGGACGGTCAACCACGAAAAGTAACTGACCCGCCTTAACTTCCTCGTTGTCGTGAACAGCAACTGAAGTGACTAACCCCCCAACATCGGGCGCCACTCGCACAATATCCGCGCGCACGTGCCCGTCTCTGGTCCACGGATCCGTTTCATAACGCCGCCAAATTGCTACCGCCACAGCGACCGCTACTCCGACTAGGACCAAAGTGAGAAGCCATCGACCAAGAGCCGTTAGTATCCTTTTCATAGACTTAGTAATTGGAGGTTTGCGCTGCAAGCTACAACAACGCCCATCAAAACTATGATTAACGCGACATCGACCAAAGGCCTGTGGGCGAAAATCCGATAGATGCCAAGAATCGACAGCAGCGACGAAAGAAATCCAAAAAGCACCAGCGTAACGATCCCCAAGAATATGAGAGATGGCAGATACACGCCGCCTATCGAAACTTCACCAGTCATGACGTCCATCCGGGCAATTCAGCCGCGGGAAACAGATCCCGGCGCAGGCTAACCGCGAGAGCGACTGCCGCTCTACGCCTGGGCACCTGAGGATCAGCCCGAAACTCGGTTGCGAGTTCTTCGATTTGCGCCAGCAATACAGACGCGGGCCTCTCACTGGCGTTTCGAATTCTCCTGGAAAAAAATCCGACTAATGAGCGCAAAATGCCGTCGATAATCTCCTGCTGTCGCTTTGTTGACGAGGCCGACAGCACCTTCAAGTCTCCTGCTACAACTCCGACTCGGAGGTCTTGCAGGGCCTCCGTCACCTCATCGCCAGATGTGGGCGATTGCGCCGTTGTCCGAGTGATTAGGATGCCTATACGGTCCAACATTCTGCTCGTCCACCGCGATTCTTCAGAATCATCACCCTGTATTCTGCCAATGACATCCCGAAACCCTGCGCGGCGCAGACGTCTAATGGCCTCTTCGCCACCTAGCGTTCTGAAGACGACAAACATCACAATTGCAAACGCCGTCCCGACGTTCTGAGCGATCGCGCCATTGACGAAGGCCAGGAAGTCGCGGCTATAGGTTGCGTTCAAGCCAACAGAATTTATCAACCCAAGCAGCACCCCAAGCGCATACGACGCCGTCTGAGGACGAGCAAGCGCGCTCCCAAATAGCAACAGCGTCGGCGCCAGCACGGCACCAAGCAAAACAAAGTCGGTAACGCGTGGAAAGACCACAAAGCCATAGATCGCAGCAAGGCAGCATCCCCCGATGGAACCTGTCAGAAACTTCCCTGCACGAGCGGCCGGATTATCCAAAGACCCGAAGAGGGCGCAAGTAACGCCGGCGATAAATGCCGCCACCGATCCATCGCGCCATTCGGTTGCTATCCAGAAGCTGCAAACAAGCAGCACGGTCATGATCGCTCCAAGTGCTGATCTTGCCGCAAGCCCGGAATCGGTGTGGAACGAGCGTGACCCCGTGCGGTCTAGTAGCGCTTCAACTACTGCGCTGTCGCGTGGTCCAGAATTATCGATGGCGTTGACCAGATAGAACGCGTTGCAATGCCCTGTCACTAACGCAACGAGTCCTCCAGCGAGGTTCACCACCACCATCTCGCGCCACGTCCATGCAGGTGATGCATCGGGCTCAAGGGCGTGAATCATCTGAATGAGTTCGCCTGCTCGCCTCCCATAAGCCGGGTCGTCGTCGCTAACTACCCACTCCTGGATCCGCTTGATCATGTCCTGCCACTCTTGAGGCAGACCTCCTGGCTGTTCCCTGAGGAAGCTAATTCTATCCTCGGCCGCGCGCACCACGCCGACCACGAACGACAACTCATGCTGAAGTGCTCTTATAACCTGGCGTCGCGGTACGAGGCGACCGGTATCAAAAGGCAAGTGATAAGACAACTGCTGCAAATCGTTGATATCGACAACTATCCGCTGTCGCTCCCGACGGAACTCAGCTGTTCGATCACCGGCCAGCGCACGCTGCGTCCACTGTTCTGCGGACGCCCTTATCTGACGAGCGCGTGAAGTAAATTGTCGCGTAACGGTGGCCGGCAACACCAATCCGTGAATGAAAGCAGCCGCCAGAATACCGATGACAATTTCCTGAACACGCAGAATCGCTATGTCAAACATTGCACCGGGCGCATTGACGCCTGGAAAGCCGATGATACTTGTCGTATAGCCGGCGAGCAGAAATGTGTATGCGCGGGGCGTGCGGTCGTGCACTGAAATGAACATACACAAACCAAGCCAGATGGCCATTACAAAACTGAGCACTGCCGGCTCATTTACGAAGTTTGGCACAAGTGTTACGGCGGCGGCTGCACCAAGAATCGTCCCCGCCAACCGATATGCAGACTTCGAAAGAACGGCACCCGCCAGGGGTTGAGAAACGAGATAAACGGTGGTCACTGCCCAGAAAGGACGCGTAAGCCCGATTTCCAAAGCGACCCAATAGGCGATCATCGCAGCGATGAATGTGCGCAATGAGAAAATCGAAGGAACCAGGTCGAGTTGATTCATGCGTCGCTCACATGGTCCGAGCTGCGTCCCGCTTTCCGAGCTCGCGCAATAAGATGGTTCTGGATCAAGCATGCCGTGAAGTGGCGCTGAGCAACCGTGACAGACATGGCTACCCAGGAGAAACGTTGGTGCCAGACGAAGTCAAGTGGGTTGAGCAATGCCATGGCTGTTGCGTCTTCACGCGACGCTTTGCAGCGCTGCCCCTGGCGCGCGGTCAGGATGAAGTCTCCACGCCATGCCTATCAGTTCGGCGAGCGAGCGCGCTTTCATCTTTCGCATGACCTGCCTGCGGTGTATCTTCACCGTGAGCTCGCAGATGCCCAACTCGCCTCCCACCTGCTTGTTCAGAAGGCCGGTCACCACCAGTGCCATGACTTCGCGCTCGCGACTAGTGAGTGAGGCGTAGCGATCCCGGATCGATTGCATCCCGGCTTCCTCGCGTAGTGCCACGCGGCTGCGCTCGATGGCGTGCCGGATGGCATCGAGCATCACCTGGTCGTCAAAGGGCTTGGTAAGAAACTCAATCGCTCCAGCTTTCATGGCCCGCACCGTCGTCGCCACGTCGCCGTGGCTGGTGACGAAGATGATCGGCGTGTCGGTACGCTCGGATGCGATGAGATTCTGCAGGTCGAGGCCGCTGAGATCGGGAAGCATGACGTCCAGCACGAGGCAGCTCGGGACCATCGCGCGCGGGTGCCCAAGAAAGTCCTGCGCACAAGCAAACGTCTCTGCCCTGAGACCGGCAAAGTCGATCATGCTTTCAAGCGACTCACGCACCGAGACATCGTCGTCGACGACGAAGACTACCGGCGTCGCCTGCGCCGACGAAAATTCCGATTCGCGTTTAGCTGCATGGGCTGGTGTCATTTCGAACTCCATTCGTAGGCACCTGGATGAATCAATTGACTTAGAGTGCGGCCTGGATCGTCCCGAGCAGAGCGGTGTCGCCGAATGGTCTGAACAGACATTCGACAGCACCTTGTTTGAGTATGCGTGGGCGCAGGGCCGGGTGTCCCCATGCGCCGTGATAAAGACGACTGAATGGTTTGCGGGCGCCGCTGCTGCTCGCGCTGCAGGTCCATGCCCGACTTGCCGGGCATGGCGATATCGAGGATCAGGCAGCGACTCGCGCACCAACTCCTCGTCGACCACCGCGCCAAGCAAGCGTTCGGCCATCACAGGTTCCTCTCGGGCTGCCCCGTGTCCGCGCGCCGGCGGGCCCGGGTTAACAGGACGGGCCACGAGGTACCTCAGCTCCCACAAGGAAGTGACCCGGTCAGTAAATGATGACAAAGGGTTGTGCTCGCTAGTCATGGAAGCCTCCTGACGGTGGCCCTGCACAACGCAAGTTACGTGAAAAGCGCGGAGGCCTCAAATGGGCGATGGTGTTGGCGACACCAGACCAAGGTATGTTAACCAGTCCGCAAACGGGGATCGTTGCGTCACTGATCCTGCGTATGGAATCGGGATCGCACAAGCGCTCTGCCTCCTCGAGTAAAGATCGATCGCATGCAGCTTGTGCAGGCTGTGGCTGTCATGCTGGGTTGCCATAGTCCTGCACGTCGGCCGCTATCTGAATAGCTGTTAAGGGGGCGCAGAACTGTGCCCCTTGACCTGAGTTCGTAGATCAACTAGTGAATACGCACGCGATAGTCTTCCGTAGCTCACCCATCAATGCTTCGCAATACAAAGCATTCGTTGCTTTTTGGTTACTCCTCGGACACGTTACCCGTCATGCGGAACAGTTCGGTTCGCAGATGAGCGGCCTGTTGCTTCCCAAAGCTTCGCTCGAAGCGGGCCTGTGCAGTTGCCCAGTGAACGACCGCTTCGTCAAGCTTCATCAAACCTCTTCCCGTAAGTACAACCCGAAGTCGTCGATGACTTTGCCCTTCGCAAGGAGCCACCACAAGGCCACGCTGGAGCAAAGGTTTGAGTGCGCGCACGAGCGTCGTTCTATTCATCACCATCGCCTCGGCGAGCTTGGCCATCGTCACGCTCGGACAGTGGCCCACCGTCCTGAGAATGCTGAGCTGTGTAGGCGTGATGCCGGCCTCGGACAAGTGACGCTCATATAGATTCGAAATGTGTCGAGAAGCCTGACGGATGGCAAAGCAGTCGTCGCTCTGAAGATCATTTACGTGCATGGGCAGTTGCCTCGTGCAATGTGCCCACATCTGACGCGCTTACAGCCGTCGAAGCGTTGTTCCAGTGCGACCGCACGAACGTCAGAACGTCTGCGACCTGCTGGTCTGTCAGCACGCTCGAAAACTTTCGGCATCGGATCCGCGGCCGGCAGCCCGTTGATCACGAGCTCCTGCGCCCCGTTCAAGGTGACACCGTCTGCCTTGATTTGTGCGTCGAGCAATGCTTGCGACGTATCACAGGACGGCCCACGAGGTACCTCAGCTCCCACAAGGAAGTGACCCAGTCAGCAAATTATGAGAAAGGGTTGTGCTCGCTTGTCATGGAAGACTCCTGAATGTGGCCCCGCACAATGCAAGATATGTGAAAAGCACAGAGGCCTCAAATGGGCGATGGTGTTGGCGATACCAGACCAAGGTATGTTAACCGGTCCGCAAACGGGGATCGTTGCGTCATAGTTCGACGCCGCCACAGCGAGCAGCGAGGTGGCGTTGATCAAGCCGCCGGGTTCTAGCGGTGTCTCAATCAGTGCCCAGCCACAGACAACCACGACGGATGCCTTGAACAGGCGTTCCGATTCAAGCGTCAACTCGACGGGATACTTTGGACAGCGTTTCGAAAAGAACCTTTCATAGTCCATCGGGTTGATCGGGTTGGCTGTTTTCCGGGGATCTATGAGAGATTCTCCGCTGGGAGGATATGCGGCTACTACCATCGTGCGCTGGCGCTCTGCACCGCCTTCGGCCTAACCTCGCTTCGTGGACGACGACTTTCCGGAGTTTTCCATGACACGCGAGTGTAAGCCCTTGTTATTCCAGTTGCAGGGTACCGTGCGCGCACTCCCCGTCAAAGTTCGCGGATCAAACGTCCGCATCCCGATCGAGGTCAAGCGAATCGTGATCGACGCTGGGTAGCCGCGTCCGTCCGGATCGAATTAAAGACTCGAGCGGCTGGGCTCCGGACAGGTTCGACCACACGCCGATGATTGGCGACAGGCGTTCCATTAGTGATTGTGATCACAGCGGATATTCGACATGGTTTCTCCATTTTTAGGAATGCTTAATGGACACCTTTCAATGCATACGCATCTTTGTAAAAGTCGCGAGCGACGGAGGCTTTGCCTCGGCGGCCAGGAGGCTGAACTTCAGTGTGGCCGCCGTCTCACGTGCCATCAACCACCTCGAAACGCATCTGGGCAGTCGGTTGTTAAACCGGACGACAAGACAGGTCGCTTTGACGGAGGCGGGAGAGCGTTACCTGCGACGATGTGAGGAGATTCTCTCGAGCCTCGATGACGCGGAAGCCGAGGCGCGATCGGCAACCGCCAATCCCACCGGACGGCTGCGTGTGCATGCGCTTTCGAGCTTCGGCCATCAACTGGTGGTGCCTGCAATACTGAAATATCAGCAGCGATTTTCCGAACTCAGAGTTGAGGTCACGATGAGCGGAACTATTCCCGACATGCTGGAGGACGGCTATGACGCGTCGATCGTTCTCGCGCCAGAACTACCAAGCTCCGGGTTAGTGAGTCTTAGGCTCGGGACTATCCGCGGCGTGGTATGCGCGTCCCCGCGGTATCTGGCAAGCCACGGCGTACCGCAAGCGCCCGAAGACTTGCGCGAACATCAGTGCCTTCAATTGACCACGTCCGTATTTCCGTTTGATAAATGGGTATTCAGTGGCGCCGGTGAGTCGTTCCCGGTGAACATCGGTTCGGCTCGCTTGACAGTCAACGCGATGGAAGCGCTGGAGCCCGCGGTAACGGGAGGACTCGGCGTCGCGATCCTGCCGGCTGGCATCGCACTGCCCGGTTTGCACTCGGGTGCATTGGTACGGCTTCTTCGAGGATATGAGGCGCAGCCCGTGAACGTCTATGCCTTGTATCCATCTCGGCGATTCCTCGACGCAAAGATACGGACGTTCATTGATCTTCTTCGCGAAGAGGTGCCGTCGACGTTGGAGGCGGACGAGCATGCGCTAGCACGCTTGACGGACGTAGGAGCGTGAGGACATGAGGCATCCGCCAGCCATGTGCCCACCGTGATGCAAGTTGCGCAGTCTTTCTTCGCCCGTTTCCCTGCTGCTTTCAGAGCGGCCATAGAGCAAGGTGCCTTTATGAGAGAAATCTGCCGGAAAGTTCTTCGTCCCGCTGCAGTAATCGCGGGGCTGTCAAGCCTCGGTGGCTGCAACTGGGTCCTGTTCAACACGAAGGGCAGTGTCGGCCTTCAGGAGCGCGACCTTATCATCCTGTGCATCGGGTTGATGCTGATCGTGGTCGTACCGGCCATCGTGCTGACCTTTGTCTTTGCGGGGCAGTACCGGGCGTCGAATCACAACGCCACGTATATGCCCGAGTGGGCGCATTCAACGCGGATCGAAGCAGTGGTGTGGGGTATCCCGATCCTGATCATCGTTACACTGGCAACCATCGTGTGGAAATCGACACACGAGCTGGATCCGTACCGGCCGCTCGACGTGCCCGGCCAGCCCATCAACGTCGAAGTCATCGCAACCGACTGGAAGTGGATCTTCATCTATCCAGACCTCGGCATTGCCACAATCAATCAACTGGTATTCCCCGCACGTCGCCAGGTGGCGTTCAGCATCACCTCGAACTCGACGATGGGGACGTTCTTTATTCCCCAGCTCGGCGGCCAGATCTACGCGATGGCGGGCATGCGAACCCAGCTGCACCTCATGGCAAACGAGGAGGGGAAGTTCCGCGGCATGTCGGGCAATTTCAACGGACCCGGCTTCTCCGACATGAAGTTCATTGCGACCGCCACCAGCGAGGATGACTTCCAGCGCTGGGTGAAGCAGGTCCAGACCTCACCTAACCGGCTCGATTTCAACACCTTCCAGAAAGTGGCAAAGCCCAGCCAGGGTGCTGCCATCGTGCAATTCTCGCGGGTCCAGCCAGGCCTTTTCAGGGCAGTGATCGACCAGTTCGTTAGTCCGGGAGCGGACGCCGCGGCACATGCAGCCCTCGACGTCAGCGCTTCGTCGAAACGAGAGGAGTAACACATTCATGTTCGGCAAATTGACATGGGCGGCCGTGCCGTTGCACGAGCCCATCATCGCGGTCACCCTTGCGGGCATCGTGGTCGGGGGAGTGGCGGTTCTGGCCGCGATCACCTGGTTCAAAAAATGGGCGGCGCTCTGGAACGACTGGATTACCTCAGTCGACCACAAGCGCATTGGCGTCATGTACATCTTCGTGGCAATCGTGATGCTGGTCCGTGGCTTTGCCGACGCCATCATGATGCGAACGCAGCTTGCGCTTGCCGGGCCCGGGCACTCGGGCTACCTGCCGCCGCATCACTATGACCAGATCTTCACGGCGCACGGCGTGATCATGATCTTCTTCGCGGCGACGCCGTTTGTCGTGGGCCTGATGAACATCGTCGTGCCGCTTCAGATCGGGGCTCGCGACATGGCGTACCCCTACCTGAACGCCTTCAGCTTCTGGCTGTTCGTCGTCGGTGTCGTGCTCGTCATGCTGTCGCTCGGCGTCGGCGAATTCGCGCAGACGGGCTGGGTCGCCTATCCGCCATTGTCGGGAATAGAGTTCAGCCCGGGAGTGGGGGTGGACTACTACATATGGTCGCTACAGGCATCGGGTCTGGGAACGCTGCTGACGGGCGTGAACCTCTTCGTGACCATTCTCCGGATGCGCGCGCCGGGCATGACGCTGATGAAGATGCCGATCTTTACGTGGACTGTGTTCGTCACCTGCGTGATCATCATCGCCGCCTTCCCGATCCTGACCGTTGCGCTGGCCGCGCTCGCGCTTGATCGCTACCTGGGCTTCCATTTTTATACGAATGAACTCGGCGGCAATCCGACCATGTACGTGAACCTCGTATGGGCGTGGGGGCACCCAGAGGTGTACATCCTCGTTCTCCCGTCATTCGGAATATTTTCCGAGGTTACCTCGACGTTCGCCCGCAAGAAGCTGTTCGGCTACAAGTCGATGGTGGGCGCGACTCTGGCAATCGGTATCCTGTCGTTCCTCGTCTGGCTGCACCACTTCTTCACTATGGGTTCGGGCGCGAACGTCAACAGCTTCTTCGGCATTATGACGATGATCATCGCGATTCCGACCGGCGTGAAGATCTTCACGTGGTTGTTCACGATATACCGCGGGCGCGTCGAGTTCACGACGCCCATGCTCTGGACGCTGGCGTTCCTCGTGACGTTCACGATCGGCGGCATGACCGGCGTTTTGCTCGCCATTCCGGGGGCCGACTTCCTGCTTCACAACAGCCTGTTTCTCGTTGCCCACTTCCACAATACGGTCATCGCCGGCGGGTTGTTCGGCTATTTTGCCGGCCTGAACTACTGGTTCGCAAAGGCCTTCGGCTTCAAGCTTAACGAGCGTCTCGGCAAGTATTCGTTCTGGTGCTGGGTCATTGGCTTCTATCTCGCGTTCATGCCGCTTTACATGCTCGGCTTCATGGGCATGACCCGGCGCCTGAATCACTACGACAACCCCGCCTGGACGCCGTATCTCCAGGTCGCGTGGATGGGCGCGGTCTTCATCCTTGCGGGAATTGGCCTCCTGATCGCGCAGATTGTCGTCAGTATCCGCGACCGCAAGCAGAACCTCGACGTCAGCGGCGATCCGTGGAATGCGCGCACGCTGGAGTGGTCGACGTCGTCGCCGCCGCCGTTCTACAACTTTGCCGTGGTGCCGCGCGCGGATACCGTCGATGCACTCTATGAGGCGAAGAAGCGTGGACTGCTGCCGCGCACCAGGAAATACGAGCCGATTCATATGCCGCGCAGCACCGGTGTGCCGTTCATCCTGAACGTATTCATCCTGCTGCTGTGCTTCGCGCTGATCTGGCACATCTGGTGGCTGGTGGGCACCAGCTTCGTTGCCACTATCGCGGCGGTGATCCTCCGCTCTTATAACGACGATACCGATTACTACGTTCCGGCCGACGAAATCGAACGGATCGAGAAAGCACGCCTCGCCCTCCAGACACGAGATCTGAACCATGTCTACGCAATCGCTGATTGAAACAAGCGCTTCCGAGGATGCGCACGCGCAGGATGGCCACGACACGGGCTCGCGCAAGGTGCTGGGCCTGTGGATCTACCTGATGTCGGACTGCATCCTGTTCGGTTCGCTGTTCGCGTCGTACGCCGTATTGAGCGGCGCATTTGCAGGTGGTCCCGGCCCGAAGGACATCTTCGAGCTGCCGTACGTGCTCGCGGAGACGTTCGTGCTGCTGCTTTCCAGCATCACCTGCGGCTACGCGATGCTTGCCGTGCACCGGCACAATCAGGGCACCGTGCTCCGGTGGCTGAGCCTGACCTTCATTCTGGGCGCTGTCTTTATCGGCATGGAAATACACGAGTTCCATCATCTGGTCTCGCTTGGCTTCGGACCGCAGCGCAGCGGGTTCCTGTCTGGCTTCTTCGCGCTCGTCGGCACGCACGGTCTGCATGTCGCGTCCGGCCTGCTCTGGATGGCGGTGGTCCTGCACCAGGTGGCGACCAAAGGACTGACGTCCACCAATGTGACACGCCTGTCGTGCCTGAGCCTTTTCTGGCACTTCCTGGATCTGGTCTGGATCTGCGTGTTCACGATTGTCTATCTGATCGGAGCATTCTGACCATGGCAAACGCTGCGACCAGCCGCGCCGGGCAAGCCCACGGCAGCGCGAAGTCCTACAACACGGGCTTCATCCTCTCGATCGTCCTGACGGTCATCCCGTTCGCGCTGGTCATGCATCCGGTGCTGCCGCGCGCGACGACGCTGCTCGTGGCGGTGATATTCGCGGTCCTGCAACTCGTGGCGCACCTCGTGTACTTCCTGCACATGAGCCGTTCCTCGGAGGGCGGGTGGAACCTGATCAGCTTCGTGTTCACGCTTGTGATCCTCTTCATCGTCGTGGCGCTCTCGGTCTGGATCATCTGGAGCATGCACTTCAACATGATGATCCACTGATCCACCGCGCACATCCGACGAAGAACACCCCGGACCATGTATCGACCTTACCTGCAACTGACGAAGCCCGGGATAGTGACCGGCAATCTTATCGCTGTCACGGGCGGTTATCTGCTGGGTTCGCATGGCAGCGTCGACTGGTTCCGGGGCGGCCTCGTTGCCGTCGGTGTCATGCTGGTCGTCGCGTCCGGGTGTGTGATCAACAATGTGATCGACCGGGATATCGACGGCCTGATGGCGCGAACACGCAATCGTCCCATGGTGACCGGCTGTGTATCGGTGCCGTTCGCGTTGCTGTATGGTGTCGTGCTCTGCCTCGCAGGCATGGGCGTGCTCTACGCAGGCACGCGGTGCGGCCTGCCCCTCGCGCTGATACTCGTCGGCTATGCCGTGTATGTCGGGCTGTATAGCCTTTACATGAAGCGCAATTCGATTTACGGGACGCTGGTCGGCAGCATTGCCGGTGCGATGCCGCCAGTGGCCGGATACTGTGCGGCGAGCAACAAGTTCGACGCCGCCGCCGTCACATTGCTAGTGATGTTCAGTCTCTGGCAGATGCCTCATTCGTATGCGATCGCCATCTTCCGGGCCCACGATTGTCGCGCGGCCTCGATTCCCGTTTTTCCTGTTGCCCGCGGCTTTGCGGCCGCGAAGCGCCACATAGTGGCCTACATCGTCGCATTTATGGCGGCCACCCTGATGCTTGGTTTCCTTGGCTATGCCGGCAAGGTCTATATGGTCGTCGTGCTGCTGGCGGGGTTGTACTGGTTTCGGCTCGGCATCGCGGGACGCGCCTCGGCAAATGAGGCAAGATGGGCACGCAAGATATTCTCTGCGTCGATCATCATCGTGACCGTATTGAGCGTCGCGATGTCGGTGGACGGCTCCCAGCCCCAACCGCCGACCCATTTCGCGCTGCTTGCGAGGAATTAGCGCAGAAGTTTCAGGTCTTTGGCGCGGTCCTCGGCACTTTCCTCATACTGCAGCGCGAAGCGCACCACGCCCTTGGTGTTGACGGAGCACTTTGGGACGGGCGACGCTTCACGGCCTCGGACTCGCTGAAACTCCATGAACAGGAGGTACGGGCGAAGCTGGTCGCGAGCGGAGCACAGCGGGTCGTTAGGGCGACCAACGATACACCGCTATGCGTGCTGGCCGCGGGCGGTATTCCACGGGCAATAGCAGCCATCGGCGACCATCGGAGCAGGCTCGACATGTGCCCCTGCGACCAGCCTGTTGAGAATCGGCTCCACGAAACTGTTGCTCGAACTGCAGACAAGACCCGCGCTGTAGGGTCCCGCGTAGGCGAGCTTTCCATCCGCAGCCCAAATGGCAATCGCGGGACTGGCCGGTATGCGCTCCATTCCTTCAATACCCGGTAATGGCTTGAGCTTGCCTCGCAGAAAGGCCGGTAGCTGTCCGTGGGTACCGGGCTTGCGCACGCTGTAGAAGTCAATATTCTCGCCTCCGAACATCGTAATGAGGTAGTTCAGGTGGGCGTAGGTATTCTCGTTGCAGGTATTGCAGTCAGGGTCCCAGAAGTGCACGACGCGAATGCGTCCGGTATTGCCGGCAAGGTCCGGCGGCAGACGCAGATCGGAGTCCAGGAAAAGGACGGCCTGATTCGAGTAACTGGCCACGCCGCCGACGCCAAAACTAAGCCAGAGTGCAACACCGATCCCGATCAGAATGCATAACGATGCGCAGAGAAAAAAGATGATCGGGCGGCGACGCAGCAGCGGGATTGTTGATTGAGGAGTTTCCCGATCATCGTTCAGGAACATGTCTGGTTCACTCCACCTGGCGTTTGGCACAGCAACTCAGCCCCGGTGCGGCGGGTTATAGAATTGCTTCCTGGAAGTCACGCCCTCCGAGGCTTACGAACGAGGTCGATAGCCTCCCTCAACGTCGTGGCGGTTACACCATTTTTCTTCGTCAAGATGCGGGGCAGCGTGATGTAGGTGCGGCACATCTCACGATAATATTCATCATGAGCTTGCTCACTTAACCAGTTGAGCCGTTCGCTGTCCGCATTGCTGGCATGCGCCTCAAATAGGTGCTTGCGAAGCAGTTCGATCTCGTTGGCAACTTGCCGAAGGGTATCCGCCACCTCGCCCGGCATAATTTCCGCTTGTTTTCTTATCTTTTCGAGATCGACGCACATAATCAGGTTTCCAGATTATTCAATAAATGGTTGATTTCTGGCCCGGAGGCTGGATCGTTATTGGTGACGGGCTCGTATTGCGATGATGATCACACTGGTAGATGTTGCTGCGCTGGGTGCTCCAGAAAGGCGTTTTGGCGGTATCATCTTCCGCGAAATAACGCCGTGAGAGCAAGTAAAGTGCCGCCGCGAGTTACTTCTTGTTTCAGATCGGAATTCCGCGAATTTGGATCTTCCCGGACTAGATCGTCTTCTTACGCCAACCGCAATACCTATTCGGTTTCCGCACTCAAGTCGCTGCTAAGCATGGCAGCCACAATCAACGGTGCGACGATGAGCACGACCTCGAATCCCACCAATAGGTTCTGAAGCAGCGGAGACCCTATCCCTTTCGGCACCAGGATTTCCACGAAACTCAGGGGCATGCGTGTGACGAGCCGGCCGAGGAGGTTCAGCCCACAAAGCAGGGAGACACCCCACGTCGTGGCGTAGATGGCTTTAAAGAACATTAGTCTCTCGAATTGATCAAGTCGGCTGCTTTCCTGAAAATCCATAGCAAGGCTTCCACCTACGACGCAATTTAAAGGAAGCCCAACGCAGTCGCAATAACACTTTGGGTGCAAAGTTCCAACAGAGCAGCCGTACATTCAAGTGCGATTCCAGCAAGGCAACATGCCGGGTAACCGCAGACGGTGGCATCTCGAACTTTGCAACTTCCGCTAAAGCAATGTCCCAATGGGCGACGGCGGTGGGCGTGCCAGTGACCGCGCAGGTTTGGGGATCGAGGACGAGGCCTGCTGGCAGCGGCTGGCTCTGCTCCTCGCACCCCGGCTCGTCGCCGATCCAGACCATCACTCACATACCGTCTGGTCAGATCCTTTCTAGCCAGATGCCGGTAGAGCTCGACAGCACCCTGCCTGTTGGGCCTATCCCAATCCCAGGATCGAACCTCATACGGCGGCACGGCCTCGTGGTCCGGTTTCGCGCAGGAAGAACGCAAGGACGATCGCGATCGCGATACCGCCTACCAGCCACGCGCCCGCAGCGCGAAACACGGCCATGTCCATTGCGCCGCCACGCGCAATATGGGCGAGCAACCTGCCATACAGGGGCGTCAGGCAAGCACTGAACGTGAACACGAGGAAATTGATCGCGCCAGTCGCGCTGCCCTTCACATTGTCCGAATTGACTTCCTTGATCACCGTGTAGGGCAGCATTGCGGCGCCCGAGCCAATCCCGAGTAACATGCCGAGCACGTACGGCGGTGCCACGCCAGCGGGCAGGAAAAAGACGCCCGCGCACGACACAAACATAAGGAGTGCACCGCAGATCAGTACAGGCTTTCGACGGCCAAGACGGTCGGCCAGATAGCCGAGCAGCGGGCAGCCGATGACCCAGCCGAGCGGTACCGTGCTTGCACGGTTGACTGCCTCTGCGTAGCCGACATGGAGGCCATTGTGCAAGAACGGTATGCCCCAGATCATGTCCCCTATCGTGGTAGGCAAGAACAGCAAGCCCGCGCAGAAGCCGCAAAGGTACGACTGAGGGTTGGAAAGCACCTCCTTGTATGGCGTGAACATGGTCATCCACGAGCCCTGACTTGCCCTCGTGCCGTCATGATCTTTCGGTGTCGCAAGCAGGACTAGTGTGGCGATGACAAAGATCCCCAGGCCGGACATCCACCAGAACTTCTGCCACGTGATCACGCCATGAATGAGCCGACCGACGGCGAACTGCCCCGCGGCACCACCCAGCATGCCAAAACACTGAGTGAAGCCAACGGCCGTCGCGAGGTACCGCGGCGGGAAGCCGCGCGTAGCCAGGTACGTGGCACCGATAAACCCGCACGCCGAGCCGGCTCCTTGCAACAGGCGGCCGATCTGCGCGGTTTCCACGCTGCCGAGTCCGAACAGGACCGCCCCCGCGGCGACCAGGACGATGCCACCGGGAATGACTACCCTGCCACCGAGCCGGTCGAGCGCCGCGCCGACGACGATCGAAAGCAGCGAATAGCTATAGTAGTAAAGGCCGACGAGCGCGCTAACACCGACCAGGTCGCGAGCGAACGCCGCACTCAGCTCGGACATCATGACGCTCGGTGCGGAGCGCAACGCATACTGCATGAAGTAGAAGACGACGCACAAGGACCACGCAGCTACAAAACCGGTTTGCACGGCCTCCCTGCCCGGTGCCGATGCAGGCGTCCTTGCCACACGACTGGACATCATTCATCCTCCTCTAGACCACGCCGGCCCATAGCTCGACGCGCACGCCCTTGATGCAGATGGCATTGGGAATGCGCCCAATGGTCAGCACAACCTGGCAAGGGGCTCCAGCGGAGTCTTTCAGGGCTTTGCGGCCAGCGACGCCGCATGTTCGATAACGCTGGCGAGCTTGCCATCCAGCTCGCGCCCTACTGCGGCGACATCCGCGTTGCCAAACTGCCCAAACAACATGGAGGGTTGGTCGTACTCCACCCGCACCGTGCCGGGCGCAACTTCATAGACCAGCACGGAAAGCGGTGCGTAAAGGCCGGCGCGGATATCATGTTGCGTCATCCGGAAGGCAACACGGGGGTTTCCTATGTTGTAACGTATGGCATGTCTGGCGGTTCCGACCATGCCGAACAGCGCCCCGTGATTCTGCATCGAGAAGATCATCAAGCCCTGATCCCCCTCCATCTGAGCAAGGCGAGCGTCCGCCGCGGCCGGGTCTGTCTGTAGCAGCGTCTTCAAGACAGAAGGGTCGAACCGCCCCAGCAAGGCTTCCAGGTGCTGCGTGAACGATCCAAAGTCGACTTTGGCTTCCACAGTGACATGGTTAGCGGCTATTTGTCTCGCGGACGTTTGAATGAGCGTATCGGTGTGCATGGTAGCAGGTAGCGCTTCGCCAGATGCCGTTATAGAAAGTACTCCTAAGCCAATCATGACACCCACGAAAGCTATGCGCAGTGAACTGATCATTTCGTCCTCCTACGTCTCTCTGACCGATTCAGTCTTCGTCATTTGATATCTCCATCGAAGTTGAGTTGTCTCACGAGGGGCATCTGCACCGTGCGAGGGCATCAATCGTGCCGATGGATGTCGTGCGTAACAAAGCTGAGGTCGTTGGTCGGCATATCCAACCAATCCCGATTCTGCAAGGTCCTCCTGATATCGGCCAAGCCGGTTCGCCAATGTTCCCGCATCGTCGAAATACCAAACTGATAGTCCTTGTAGTGTCCTTCGTAGTCCTTATCGCGGTAGATTAAATGAATGATGTTGTAGCGCTTGTCGCATGAAACTTCCTGCGCGAGTTCGTACCAGCGATCCTTGTCGCTGCCCGCCGGCAACCTATCGAGCAACTCCCGCACCACGCGCCGAAAATGTTGAGTTCGTTGTAGCCAGTCCGTCACGAGACGGGTGCGGCTGGAGTACTGGACATCTTTGACGCGTCCCATAACTTCGCTTAGATCGCTCGGCACCGGCCCGGTCGCGCTCCACAGATCAACCTGAAAGGCGAGCGTGTCGCGACGTGGCGTCGCTTGCAAAACCTCGTATAGCGGAGTGTTCGACATAAGGCCGCCGTCCCAGTAATACTCGTTCTCGATCTGCACAGCCGCGAAGCCCGGCGGCAAAGCACCGGACGCGATGAAATGCTCGGCACGCAATGGTATGCGGGTATTGTCAAAATAGGCGAAGTTCCCTGTGCGGGCGTTCACGGCGCCCACCGAAACCCGCACCTCCGCCGCATTGATTCGGTCAAGGTCGCACAACCGCTCGAGCGTGGCCTTGAGCGGCCTCGTGTCGTAAAAGCTTGCCGTTTGCGGATTCCCGGTTGAGTGCAAAGCGGGCGGCGGAAACCTGGGTACGAAGAATCCCTTTTGGCCATTGACAATCGCACTCGCAGCCTGAAATGCCGTAAAGCTCTTGCGCACACCGTCATGCACGTTGAACAACGTGTCCTCGATCGCGGCCGGTATGGGTATTCCGAACGCAGGCTGGCAGATCGTCTCCCAGAATTCAGAGAGCCGTGCCACCCGGTGCTCGGGCGCATTGCCGGCGATAATCGCCGCGTTCAACGCACCGATTGAAATTCCGGCCAGCCAGTTCGGGCGAATTCCTGCCTCTTCAAGGCCCTGATAGACGCCTGCCTGATAGGCCCCCAGCGCGCCCCCGCCCTGTAACATCAGCGCGATCGTCTCGTACTGGGGCAACTCGATACGCGGACTGGCGCGAACGTCCGCCGCCGCTCGGGCACGCTCACCTTCCCCATTTCCGGGGGCGCCGACGCCGACCCGCCTGACGTTGCTTTGCACCATGACGCCTCTCCTTGCGGGCTTACTGCATATACCAGCCATGGCTTACGATGAACGATTGGCCGGTCAACGCTGCGCTCGGGAACGCAGACAGGAACAGCACCGTCTGCGCCACGTCGTCCACCGTCGTGAACATGCCGTCTACGGTGTTGCCGAGCATCACGCGTTTGACCACTTCTTCGTCGCTGATGCCGAGTTCTTTGGCCTGCTCGGGAATCTGCCTGTCGACGAGCGGCGTGCGCACGAACCCTGGGCAAACGACATGGGAGCGTACGTTATGTTTCGCCCCTTCCTTCGCAAGAACGCGCGCGAGGCCGAGCAACGCGTGCTTGGCGGTCACATAAGCGGATTTCAGCGGCGAAGCTTCATGCGAGTGCACGGACCCCATGTAGATCACGACACCGCCGCGGTCGTCCTTGTACATGTGCTTCAACGCGGCCTTGGTAGTCAGGAACGCACCATCGACGTGAATCGCCTGCATATTTTTCCAGTCGGAAAATGCATAGTTTTCGATCGGATTGACAATCTGGATGCCGGCGTTTGAAATCAGGATGTCGACTGAGCCCAATTCCACAGCCACCGTGTCGAATCCCTGGTTGACGGCATCTTCCTTCGTGACGTCCATCGCCACACCAATGCTTTTGCCGCCAGCCTGCTTGATTTCTTCGGCAACCGCGTTCGCCCCGCCCTGATTCAAATCGGCGATAGCAACCGCCGCACCCGCAGCCGAGAGCGTCAACGCGATCTGTTTGCCGATGCCGCTTGCGGCGCCGGTAATTAGTGCAACTTTTCCGGTGAGACTCTTGTTCAACATAGACATCAGCATCTCCAAAATTGACTGTGACGGCTCGAATGTTCCGCGCACACGCTTTGCACTCAACGCCCGTTGAGATAGTCGAATACAACTTCGCCAAAGCCCCAGCCTTAGGTCCGCCACGGGACGTACACCTTCACGACCTCGAAGGCCCGGCGCAACTCCCGGCAACGCTGCGCCAAACAGTTTCAACCATCTGCACGGGCAGCCCCACGGGATCGGACTTAGATAGCGTAATCTATACCGGTCAGCACACCCAGATGAGCCACTGTAGTGAAACGCGACTCTTGCTTCGTATCGATGTTCAGCTCGCGAACGTTGCCACCCAGATCGGTCACAAATGCGCGGCGCCCCAGTGCGTCCAGAGACACGCCAATGCCCTCCTCCAGCTCGCGGGCGAGCACCTGGTGATCAACCAGTCCGGACGCCGTGATTTTTGCGCGATTTAGTGTATTTCCGTCATGCGTGTCGTCGCCGCGGTCAGTCCAGTACAGTATGCCGTCGCGGTGATCGATATCGAGATCGATCGGCTCGGGCAGATCGGCCAGCAAACATTCGACATCCGGGCGCTGATCGGGTGTCGCACCAGGCGGCAGCGCAATGCCAGCCCTGAAGATGCGGCCCTCTCCGGCATCTGGCGGTCCCTTTTGAGTCCAATAGACATGTCCGTTTGCCTTATCCAATGCGATGCCTACACAATGGCGGGTCGCGTCGCCCGTATGCTCCGGGAAACTCCCGGTGCGGACGAGTTCCGTCACTTCCGTACCGTCCAGCCGCGCGCGCATGACCCGCATGCCTTCGCGATCGCACCAATAAAGATGACCGCCCTCCTTGTCCAGCGCCAGTTCCTTAGGCGTTCCGGCCAGACCGGAAGGCACCAGCACACGATGCTCGCTTCCATCGAGCTTCGCGCTTTCGATCGTTCCATCGTTCGGGGGAACTGCGCCGGAAGCCGGATCGCTGTCGACCAGATGGATGCCGGTTCCCATGTTCGTCCAGTAAACCACCTGGTTTTCAGCATCGACCTTGATGCCGTCGGGCGTGCGCGTAAGATTCGCGATAACGACCTCGTGTGAACCGTCCGGCAACAGAGCGATGATCGCTGGTGGACGTGCCTGCAGGACATACAGCGTACCGCCATTCTTCGTAGCCACAGTAAGTACCCTCCATCTGGTCAAAATAATTGTCGTCGTACAGCTCGGAGTCGGATCCTTAGTCCCACAGCAGGCCGCTTCTCGATGTTCAACGGACATTCGGATTCAATCGTTAAACGTTTTCAACGGGTCGTCTTCTGCCTGACGCATTGCACCGAATCCGCCATTCGCCGACCGCAGAACCCAGTGACATCTGGATGACCGCGAGGGCCGAACGACGGCTCGACTGCCTGGCCAATCAGCATATATCGTTGCGCTTGCCCGATACATTGCATGTCTAAGTAATGCGAAACACGTTCGGGTACCTGTCCTCGTTGCTCAACAAGCTCCGAGCGCCAATATGCACCTGCAATGACATGAAAATACATGTCGATGCATATACACAGTAAATGCCCGAGCATCGGAAAAAAGCCCCCGGCATAGCGGGAGGACCATACAGGTGACATGGAGGGGGACCTCTTTTGGAGCGTCGGCCTACGAACCAATTTAGGGTATGCCGAGGACAGTCACAATCCCACCTTTGGATTAGGTATGAGTCGACACTCTTTCCGCACTCAACAAAATCACGCGACCCAATTCATCCCAACCTGGGTCAAGGTGGCCGTCGCCATTGCGTTGAGCCTCGGCACAATGGTCGGCTGGAAGCGCATCGTCGTAACCGTCGGTGAGAAGATCGGCAAGCAGCACCTTACATATGCGCAAGGTGCATCTGCCGAAACCGTCGCGATGCTGACGATCGGTTTGGTGCAAAGCTAACACCTGCTCCCCAAAAACTTTCTGCAATTCTTGCGATCCTCAACGGTCACCGGCCGAACTTCGCTGGCCGCGGGATGCGGGACGCGAATCGTGTCGCGCAAGCGCTCCGCTCGGGCCGGACCTGTTTCGCCTCAAAGAGCGGGCTCCTTTATAATTCGTCGCGTGTATTCTGACGCTTTGGCGCAGGGCGATGGATGAATGCGACCCATGGTTACGGCGAGATGGTCAACGGCCTCGAAACCTTGTGGGAGGATGGCGAGCGCGTCTTCAGCCGGGTGCGGCGGCCGGCCGACAGCGGCTACGAGACGCGACTCATTGCGCGGCCCGCCGTCGCGCAGCCCTCACCCGCCAGCCTGGATCGGCTCGCTCACGAATTGGAACTGAAGGACGAACTCGATGGCGCGTGGGCGGCGCGGCCGCTGGAACTGGTGCGCGAAGGCGGTGGGACGCTGCTGGTGCTTGAGGATCCGGGCGGTGAGCCGCTCGAGCGGCTGCTCGGCGCGCCCATGGCGGTGGGCATTGCTCTGCGCCTCGCCGTCGGCATCGCCGCTGCGCTGGGCAAGCTTCACCAGCGCGGCCTCGTCCATAAGGACGTGAAGCCTGCCCATATCCTCGTGAACTGCAAGGACGGACAGCCGCGGCTGACCGGCTTCGGCATTGCCTCGCAGCTGCGACGCGAGCGAGCCGCGCCCGAGCCGCCCGAGACCCTCTCCGGCACGCTTGCCTACATGGCGCCTGAGCAGACCGGGCGCATGAACCGCTCGATTGACGCCCGCAGCGATCTCTATGCCCTCGGCGTCACGCTCTACCAGATGCTCACCGGTTCGCTGCCGTTCACCGCAACCGATCCGATGGAGTGGGTGCACGCCCACATCGCGCGAAAACCGGTGCTGCCCAGCGAGCGGTCACGCACTGTCCCGGCTATGGTTTGTCGCATCGTCATGAAGCTGCTCGCCAAGACGGCCGAGGAACGTTACCAGAGCGCCGGCGGCGTCGAGCGCGATCTGCGGCGCTGCCTCGCCGAGTGGGAGGCCCAGGGTGACATCGACGACTTTGCACCCGGTCAGCAGGACACGCCCGACCGGCTGCTCATCCCGGAAAGGCTCTACGGGCGCGCCAATGAGGTCGAGACCTTGCTGGCCTCCTTCGATCGCGTCGTCAAAAACGGCGCGCCGGAGCTGGTGCTGGTCTCCGGCTATGCGGGCATTGGCAAGTCCGCGGTCGTCAACGAATTGCACAGGGTGCTGGTGCCGCCGCGCGGGCTCTTCGCCGCGGGCAAGTTCGACCAGTACAAGCGCGACATCCCGTATGCGACGCTTGCTCAGGCTTTTCAGGGCCTCGTGCGACCGCTTCTCGGCAAGCGCGACGCCGAGCTTGCCGGATGGCGCGACGCCTTTCTCGAGGCGCTCGGGCCGAACGCACGGCTGATGGTCGACGTCGTGCCCGAGCTCAAGCTCATCATCGGCGAGCCGCCCCCCGTCCCTGAGCTTGAGCCGCAGCAGGCACAACGCCGCTTCCAGCTGGTGTTCCAGCGCTTCATCGGTGTCTTCGCCCGGGCGGACCATCCACTGGCGCTCTTTCTTGACGACCTGCAATGGCTCGACGCGGCTACCCTGGATATGCTCGAGGACCTGTTGACCCGGTCCGATCTGCAGAACCTCATGCTGATCGGCGCCTATCGCGACAACGAGGTGAGCCCCGACCATCCGCTGAAGCGCAAGCTCGAAGCCATCAAGGCTAACGGTGGCAAGGCCACGGAGATTGCGCTGGCGCCGCTCGGGCAAGCGCATCTGCAGCAGTGGCTTGCGGACGCGCTTCACTGCGAGTCCGCACACGCCGCACCGCTCGCGCAACTGGTCCACCAGAAAACTGGCGGCAATCCGTTTTTTGCCATTCAGTTCCTGTCGTCGCTTGCCGACGAGGGCATGCTCGTCTTTGACCACGATGTCGGCCGCTGGTGCTGGGATCTGGAGCGCATTCACGCCAAGGGATATACCGACAACGTCGTCGACCTCATGGTCACGAAACTCACGCGCCTGCCGGCCGAAACACAGAAGGCATTGCAGCAACTGGCGTGTCTTGGCAACAGCGCCGGGACGGCGACGCTCTCACTGGTCCTCGGGACGCCGGAGGACCAGGTGCATGGGGCGCTCTGGCCCGCCGTCCGGCTGGAACTTGTCGAGCGCGGTGCGGCCAGCTACCGGTTTGCCCACGATCGCGTTCAGGAAGCCGCGTATTCGCTGACCGCCGAAAGTGAGCGGGCCAGGACGCACCTTCGAATCGGCCGGCTGCTGGCGGAGCACACGCCTACGGGCAAGCGTGACGAGGCGATCTTCGAGATCGTCAATCATCTGAACCGCGCAATCCCTTTGATTACGTCACGCGCGGAGCGGGATCAGCTCGCCGGGTTCAACCTGATCGCCGGGCGGCGCGCCAAGGCTTCCACCGCCTACGCCTCGGCGCTCAAGTATCTGGTCGCCGGCGTGGCGCTCGTGGGCGACGATGGCTGGGCTCGCCTGCGCGAGCTCATCTTCGCGCTGGAGTTGCACCGGGCCGAATGCGAATTTCTGACCGGTGCACTGGCGGCGGTGGACGAGCGTCTGATGGCACTGGCCGCCCGCACGAGCGATCCGGTGGAAGCTGCGCGCGTCGCGTGTCTGCGCATGGACCTGCTCGTGACCCGCGATCAGAGCGGCCGCGCGGTCGCCGTCGGTCTCGAATACCTCCACAAGCTGGGCATCGAATGGTCGCCGCATCCGACGGAAGAGGAAGCGCGCCGGGAGTACCAGCGGATCTGGTCCGCCCTCGGAGACCGCCCGCTCGAGGCACTGGTCGATCTGCCCTTGATGACTGACCCAGCATCACTCGCGACCCTCGATGTTCTGGCCAAGCTCGCGGTGCCTGCCTTGTATCACGGTCCGAACCTGCTTTGCCTCGTCACCTGTCGCATGATCAATCTGAGTCTCGAACGCGGCAACGCTGACGCGTCCTCTTTCGCCTATGCGTCGCTCGGCTTGATCGCCGGGCCGCGCTTCGGCGACTACGAGACAGGATATCGATTCGGCCGGCTCGGCTACGAGCTGGTCGAGCGGCGCGGGCTGAAGCGCTTCCAGGCCGCGACCTATCTCCTCTTCGGAAACCTCGTCCTGCCGTGGAAGCGGCCTGTCCGGGCTGGCCGTGAACTGCTGCGTCGTGCGTTCGAGGCGGCCAATCGAAGCGGGGACCTGAATTTCGCGGCGCACTGCTGTAACCAGCTGAATACGAACCTGCTTGCCGCCGGCGATCCGCTCGAGGAGGTGCAAGGCGAAGCCGAACGGGGTCTCGCGTTTGCGCAGAAGATGCGATTCGGTGCCTCCATTGACGTCATCAGTGCCCAGCTCGGCCTGGTACGGACGCTGAGGGGGCTCACGCCGGTGTTTGGCCGCTTCGACGATGCCAATTTCGATGAGCTGCGGATCGAGCGCCGCTTCACGGAGAACCCGGATCTGGCGATGGCCGAGTGCTGGTACTGGATCCGCAAGCTGCAGGCGCGGTTCTTCGCCGGCGACCATGGTGCGGCGGTCGATGCCGCCTTGCGGGCGCGACGGCTGCTTTGGGTGTCGCTAACCTTCGAACTGGCCGAATATCACTTTTACGGCGCGTTGTCTCGCGCGGCCTCATTCGATATGGCAACGGCTGAGGAGCGACAGGTTCATCTGGAGGCGCTTGCTGAGCATCAAGGACAACTCGAGGTTTGGGCAGCTATTTGCCCGGAGAATTTCGGGAATCGCGCGGCCCTCGTGGGGGCGGAGATCGCCCGGATCGAAGGCCGAGCGCTCGATGCCATGACGCTTTACGATCAGGCGATCCGCTCGGCCCAGGCAAACGGCTTTGTGCACAACGAGGCGCTTGCCAACGAACTGGCGGCGCGTTTTTTTTCGACGCGAGGTTCTGAGAAAGCAGCGCGCGGCTACCTGCAGGATGCCCATGACGCTTATCTGCGTTGGGGAGCACATGGCAAGGCGCGACAGCTTGAACAGTGCTATCCCAATCTCAAGCCCTATGCGGACCATTCGCGCAAGACGGCCACACCCGGAACGCCAATAGAACAACTGGATCTTGCTACCGTGCTGAGCGTCTCACAGATCGTGTCGGGTGAAATTGTGCTCGAGAACCTGATCGAGGCGCTGATGCGCACCGCAGTGGAACACGCGGGTGCGCAACGCGGCCTGCTCGTGCTCCCGCGGGGTGCCGAGCGGGGGGGCGAACTGCGGATCGAGGCGCAAGCCGATACCGACGGCAGCTCGGTCACGGTCGCGCTGCGCGAGGCACCGATCTCTGCCGCCGAGCTTCCCGAGTCGATTCTCCAGTATTGCGCGCGTACCCAGGAGAGCGTGATCCTCGACGATGCCTCAGCCCGAGGCGCGTTCTCCAACGACGAGTACATTGCCCGCGTGCAGGCGCGATCAGTCCTCTGCCTGCCATTCGTCAAACAGGGAAGACTGATTGCACTGCTATATCTTGAAAATCACCTCGCTGCCAGTGCCTTTACCCCGGCACGGATTGCGGTCCTGAAGGTACTGGCTTCGCAGGCTGCGATGACGCTGGAGAACGCCCGTCTGTACCGTGATCTCGCGGAACGCGAAGCGAAGATCCGGCGCCTCGTCGACGCCAACATCGTCGGGATCTTCATTGGGGATTTCGACGGTCGGATCCTCGAAGCCAATGACGCGTTTCTCCGTATCGTCGGATACGACCATGACGATCTCCTGGCGGGACGTCTACGCTGGACGGACCTGACACCACCGGAGTGGCTCGAGCGCGACAGAAGCGAGTGGGTGCCGGAGCTGAAGAAGACGGGGACAGTACAGCCCTACGAGAAGGAGTACTTCAGGAAGGACGGCAGCCGCGTGCCCGTGCTGCTCGGCGGTGCGATGCTGGAAAGCGGGACTCAAGGTATCGTGTGTGTGCTCGATCTGAGCGAGCGCAAACGGGCGGAAGCGAATGCACGCCAGATGCAACTCGAGCTCGCGCATGCAAACCGCGTCACGGCGATTGGGCAGCTCGCGGCCTCGATCAGCCACGAAATGAAGCAACCGCTCGCTGCGATCAATGCATCCGGCGCTGCTGCGCTGCGCTGGCTAGGCCGGGAGCAGCCGGCAATCAGCAAAGCATGTGAAATGCTGGAATTGGTCGTGTCTGAGAGCACGAGAGCAGGGGAGATTATCCGGGGCATTCATGGCCTGGTAAAAAAGGCCCCGACGTGCAACGAGATCCTGCAGATCAACGAGGCGATTCGCGAGGTCATGGCGCTCACGTCGAGTGAAGCCAAGAGAAGCGACGTCTCGGTACGGCTGCGGCTTGCAGAGGACTTGCCGCTCATCAAAGGCGACCGGGTGCAACTCCAACAGGTGATGCTGAACCTGATTATCAATGCCATTGATGCGATGAGCGCCGTTGACGATGGGCCGCGGGAATTGACGATCAGCTCCGCCATGCATGAACCGGGTGCCGTCCTCGTGACGGTGCGCGATTCCGGGCCGGGTGTCGCTCCCGAGCACATCGAGCGCCTCTTTGAGCCTTTTTATACGACGAAGGCTAGCGGGATGGGCATGGGACTGTCGATCTGCCGCTCGTTCATCGACGCACACGGTGGCCGGTTGTGGGCGAGCGCAAACGTACCCCGCGGTGCCAGCTTTGAGTTCACGGTGCCCGTCCATCCGGCTGTTTCAGCGTAAGCCGGCCTTGCATTGCGGGGTGCCCTTGAGTTTCGTGCAGATTTCCGGTTAGGCACACCTATGCCTGGCGCGGGTCTGCCTTGTGGCCCTGTATAAATTTCGTTTCAAATCAAACGCCTGCTGACTACCCCTGCGGTTTCCCATTGCGTGGATGGCTGTAGCAGTCCAGCGGTTTGATCCTCACGCCGTGATGAAGGACCGAAAGACCAGCTTCGCGCCGAAGTACGAGCCCACCTTCGCTGCGTTCTCCACGAGCTTTTCGCGCTCGATGATCGCCGGATTCGCGAGCGCGGCGGCGGCGCACACCGGGTGGCCCGAATAGCGTTCGGCGTCCCGATCACGCACGCCGCGTTGAGAACGAAGCCGAACTGGGCCCTCGTGGCGACCGCGGACCGCGCGATCAACCCCGATCTGGAGCGCTTCATGACCCAGCGCGCTGGCAGCAAGACGGTCGAGATCAACTCGAGCCACGTGGCCTACATGTCGCATCCGGCCGAAGTCGCGAAGCTGATCGAGCAAGCCGCAGCGCAGTCCAGCAAAGAATGACGAAACCCGGCTCGCCGCCTGGCCACGGCATTACGCCAGGCGGCCTGCTGTCGCGGTGTGTTCAGCCATTGCCGCCGTGAAAGAGCGTGAGCTTGTTCGTGACAGAATTGACGCCCTGCACCGAGCGCGCGACTTGTTCGGCCTGCTGGATCTGGTTGCTATCGCGAACCGAGCCGCTCAGCGTTACGGCGCCGTCTTTCGCGTGAACGAAAATTCCGGAGACATCCAGCCCTTGCGCTTTCGACAATGCGCGCCGGACGGCATGGGAGAGCGCGCGGTCCGCCTTCTTCCCGCTGGGAGCCGCCGCCATCGCGCCCTGAGACATCGATGCGTCCGAAGGCGCATTCGCGGACTGGGCATGAGACACGCCCGCAAAGATCAGCAGAACAGACGCACACAGGGCACATCGCAGATTCGATTTCATGGCCAGCTCCTATAGTTGCCGCGCAGATCGCCATCGCGCAAAGTGCAATTCGGCCGGCAAGCCGAAATGGTTACGCCCGCCGCGATGAATATTGCATCGCGATCTGAAAACGTGCTTATAGGGCGTCCGGGTGGACGCCAAATCAGTCGCCCTTGCGGTGCGCTGCGTGACGCGCCAGAAAACGGTCGAGTTGCCCGGCAAAGGTCTTGCTGTCGCGCGCGTCATAAGGAGCCGTGCCCCATCGGCCCGTGCTCCTGCGAGCCGCGCGCGATCACGTCCCAGACCTTCTCGCCCACGATCACGCCCGAAAGCGGCGCATGGGGTATTCGTCCTTTTCGTGCATTTTCTGGCGGTTTGCACGAGAAAACGCTTTCAGATCAACCAGTTGAAAAACCGTCAAGTTGCAAAAGCGTGTGAGGCCGCTCAGCCTAGCTGCAAGCGGCTTCTAACGCCGTTACCGCCAGAAAATTCACGAAAAGGACGAATACCCCGATCAGCATGACAATTAGAACGTTCTAATACACGTAAGATATCAGACAACAAAATCGCCGCCAAATTGGTGTTTACCAGACCATCAACCACTGATATATCGCCGATTACTGCGCTCCCACTGTGACGCTCATCGGCATTTTGTGATATGTTGTCGTACAACTACCGGCATGCATGGCGCGAGATCAGAGTTGACATCGCCCCACCCGCCCGCAGGACGCAACAGCCGGCGTGCGCAGTCCACTACCACCTTGCATCCGGGGCTAGCTTCCACTGACGACGGTCGAGGTTGACTTGGGCCGCAAAAGCGATGAACGAGCAGGGGCGCCCACTCGGCTGTACCGGATGGCCGACGGACGGCGAGAGATTCGATTCAGGCAAGTACAGCGACGATCCGTTTGCGCTCGCGCCTGGATTAGGACAGAGCCTGGATCATCGTTCGGCGCCTCCCGCAGACGCACAAAGCGCACAACCGCGGGCGTCTCATAAGCGGCGCAACTGGTCCCGCGCCGGCGCGTTATAGACGACGGTAACCGAGGGCGCCCGCAAAGTGATGCCCATCATTTCCAGCCTGATAGACACCACTTTGCACAGTGTGCGGAGAAGAAGCCGGGTTCCCGAACGAGGCGCCCGAATTACACCCGGGCGCTTCCTGAACGACTACAGCAGCCGCTTGCGAGCCTGGCATCAGTCGAAAAACTGGTCGCGACAATGGCATCAACGCAAACATCCTGTTCACCTTGCGGCGGCGATATCTGCAAGGCTCGACGCACAGCGTTTCGAAACGCTACCAGAACTCGTGACGCGGCTGGCGAAACTGGCCATGGCCCGCGAGAACGTGACGCCCGGTTGCCATCGATGTTGTGTAGCATCGGCTCGCCTCCCCGGGGAGTCGGGCGTGTTTGGGAGCCCGTCGTACTGGCGTGAGGGGATCCTCTGTACGCGAGATGAGTTCCTGTGGCTCGTGTCGGGGATTCCGGGATAATGCAACGCGGCGGACGGTTCGTTCGTATGCCAGCCTTGCACACCTATGCATTCTGGATAGCCAACTCCTCTTTCGAAAAAACTTGACTAAATGAAATTAATTTGATGAACATATCATGGCGACCACCACGGGAGATGATCGGTGGCAGAAGAAAAAGTACGTCCGAGGCGGCATGCCGGGGCACCCGTTGAACTGTCTCAACGTCAGCAATCGCTTTCTGTTTTTTTGAACTCAATAACGCGATTCAGCGAATGACCACGCCGAAGGGCGATAACGTACCGCGCCGCTCGCTCGCCGGGATTTATCACAGCGTTCTGCGCGAATGGCGCGAAACATGTCGCATCAAGGGTTCAGCAAAGTTTCCATCCATCCACGAAGTCCCGGCGCGCATGCGATCACCTGATTGCCCTGCGCCAGACATTCTTGCGTGAGGAAATCATTGACCCAGCCACCGGCCTCTTCGACGATCAGGACTGCCGCCGCCGCGTCCCATGCATTGATATGCAGTTCGCAGTAAGCATCCTGCCGCCCCATGGCCACATAGGCAATTCCGAGCGCGCCAGACCCACGCCGCTTCACACCTGCGCCCAGCGAATGCAACTTCTCGAGAACCTTTGCATACGGTTCGAATGGAACACGCGACGACCACCCGAGTTCGACAACCGACTGCCGTATATCGGCTATCGTCCTGACCTCAATTTTTTTCGCATTCACGGTAGCGCCGTGTCCTCGGCGTGCAGCAAATAACTCGTCGAGCATTGGGTCGTACAGCACACCAATCTCCGCCTTGCCGCGTCGGACAAACGCAATCGACACGCAAAAATACGGAACGCCGCGTGCGAAATCCGCAGTCCCGTCGATCGGATCGACGATCCAGACGTCATCGCTCATCTCGCCGCCACTTTCTTCGCCGAAAAAACCGTCGGAGGGAAACGATTCAGCCAGTCGCGCCGCAATCAAGCGCTCGGCCTCAGCGTCCGTTTCGGTCAGATAGTCTTGAGGACCCTTGAACTCGAAACTCAATGCGTCGTCGCGAGCAAGGAAACGCTTACGTATCAATTGCCCCGCCTCTCTGGCGATCGCACACGCAACCAGGAACCGCAGATTCATCGATGTGTTGCCCATGAAATCCTCCATTGATATACACACGGCTTCTCGCGCCTCTCACAGCTGCAAGGTGCTTTGCGCAAAAGCATCCTGCCTGAAAGCCCCCGACCGCGATACCCTATATCCTCACATCGCACATTCCCGCGGCAATGGCCACAGCTATCACGCCACCCACGGTAACGCCGGCAAACCAGATCCTGGTTACGATGCGCCGGTCCACACCATGAGCGTTAAGTACGACTCTTAAACCTGCAACGAGGTGCCCCAGTACGAAGAAGACGCCAAGCGCATAATGCGGAAGCAAGCGAACGTTCCACGGGTCATGAATAAGACCTGTTGGGGCGCCAGTTGCAAAATTCCAGTCGGTCGGAATACCAAGATACCAACGCGCATAGATAAAAACCGAGTTCATATGCCCGAGAATGAAGAGGGAGAGATAGGCACCGGACGCGATCTGGAAAGTACGAAAGAAATCGTGCCTTGTCTCGCTCCAGCGCCAGGTCAGGTAGAGTCCGCTAACGATCTGGAACAGGAAAGCGGCGACCAGCACAGGCTCGACGAATCTGGCCCGATAGACTGACCTGCCGACCTCCATGACCGCGGCATGCGTGCTGGAGCCGATCAACCCGGCCAGATGATTCCCCAGATGGAACAGTACATAAACGCAGAGGATCGCGGCACTCGCGCCGTGAGCGATCCGCCACTTCCCAAGCCGAGGCGTGACTCCAGAGCATGTTTCGCTGCCAGCAAAGCGGAACGCAGACAGGACTGCCGCGAACCATATGACACACCAGAGCCATTGATCTGGGATGGGACTGCTCAGCAGGGTCTGCACAACGCCGAGGAAGACATACAAGGTCGGCGCGACTACGCTGAAGTAGGCAAGGCGACGAAAACCGGTATGGATGAGCGGCCGGCATGCGACAGCAATACCAAGAACGGGGACAGTAAACGAAAGCAAAAGCACGAGTGCTGCAGCGGCGATATCGGATGCTCCCGGTTTCGACCCTGGGGACCCGACAATCCCATGAAAAAGCATTAACAGGAAGGGGTAGCCTGCCGCCGCCAATGGTGCAACGAATACCGTCGGGTCAATGCCGCGTATCGCCGGGCGCCCGGTACCGCTAATGGTATTCTCATTTCTGGTGAACATTGTGTGATCCGGGAATATCCGTCGTTTCGTCAATTGATTTGACAGCGTAGAAGTGTCATACACGACCAATTACCTGGCGCAATTTCGCAGACCAACGTCGATCCCCGTCGTATCCATTTTCGCGACCAGCGCATCGCAATGCGTAGCCAGCCTGTCAGTGTCGAGGAACGCTGTTCCCTGAAGGGGGAAAAACTGCAGGGATTTCAACCCCACGCAGCCAAACGCAGCCCTCAGATAAGGGATAAGGAAGTCTGGCTGTTTCGCCCGGTCGCCGGTAAAGACTCCTCCAGAAGCAATACCGATATAAACCGGCTTGTCCTGTAGCAGGCCGATTTTCTCCCCTGTCGGCGAGGCACCAATCGTACGGCCCATCCGGAGAATCTGGTCGATCCAGGCTTTAAGTACAGAAGGCACAGTGAAATTATTCATTGGCGTCCCGAGGACAACGATATCCGCGGCCTCAACTTCCCCGATCAACTGCTCCGACAGGTGCGTAGCCTCGTCCGCCTGCGTGGAAGCCAGCGCACCTGGCGAAGACAAGGCCATTGCGTAACCGGCCTCCGTATGGGGAATGGGGTTCCGACCCAGATCGCGGCGCATGACGGACGCATCGTGATGCATGGCGAAAAGTCGTGCGACGATCGCAGCCGAAAGTTTTCGGCTATGCGAGTCTTCTCTTGGACTGCAATCGATGTGCAGAATTTTCATGACACCCTCTCCAGTGGCTTTATCCCGATTGGTGGCGGGAGCGCCGCAACTCGGTTGGACACAGAATTTCCAGTCCGCTTCATATAACAGCGACCACAATTATCGCTGTTACGCTTTTCAAATCTCTTGAATATCCTCGGTTTGTTCAGGCAACGGAAACCTGCATGACGAGTACAAGCCTCCCCGATCTGAAACCCGACACGTAGACCGTCATCGTCGCGTTATTCACGCACACAGCCGGCTCGGCCGAACATGTGATAGGGCAACGTGCCCAGGCACTCAGACATTTACGCTGCGCCCATGCGCCACAAACCTTCCACCATACTCGCCGGGGGCTGAAGCGTTCGAACCCGTTTTCCAGACACCATCCGCGCCGGCCTCTCCAGCCACGTACGCACGCAGACATTCCAGCCATGTCCTGATCTTCGCGTCCAGATACTTTCGTGAAGCGTACACAGCGTAAATGGTCATGCCCTGCAGTTCGAATTGGGGCAGCACACGGACGAGTTTGCCGCTCGCAAGCAACGGCACCGCAGCGGGCATGGGCAGCGGCCCAATACCCGCGCCATACGCAAGCGCGCTTGCGAGTGCTTCTGGAGAGTTCACACGCAATCGCCCCGGCGGTAATGCGATTTCCATCGAGCCATCAGGACCTGAGAACTGCCAGCGACTGACCGGAAAATACGGCGTGACAAGCTGCAGGCAGGTATGCGTGGCCGGATCGTTCACGTCCCGTGGCGTGCCGGCGCGCCTGATATAGGCGGGCGAAGCACACAGGACACTGGGCATCGTGCAGATACGCGTGGAGACGAAGGCCGAATCGGGCAACTGCGTGCTTGTGACCTGCAAGGTCACGTCGAAGCCCTCATCGATCAAATCCGGTGTCTCCTGGGAAAGCTTCAGATCGGCGCGGACATCGGGATAGACCTCCAGATAGCGAACCAACGCGGGAACCACATAAGCCTGACCAAAGCTCAATGGCGCGTGAATACGCAGCACGCCCACCGGCAAAGACTGCGCCGCACGGACTTCGACTTCGGAGAGTTCATCAGCGTGCAAATCTCGCCGCAGCGCTGTAAATACCGGTTACCAGCCTCCGTTATCGCGACGCGACGCGTCGTGCGGTGCAGTAGCCTCGTGCGCAGATGAACTTCCAGATCCGCAATGGCACGCGAGGCCTGTGCGGTGGTGATCTCCAGTTGCCGGGCTGCAGCGGTGAAGCTCGCGGCGTCCGCTACCCGCTTGAAGATTCTTATGCTTCGCAGCAGGTCCATGACGCTTCCAGGTGATTGATTTTCCGGCCTGCGCGCCCGAGCTTGCCGGGCCACCCGGCGTCATCTTCAGCGAAACGGCTCAACACAGGCATGGGACTCTCTCTTGCTTCCACACGGGAAGTATATCCCATAACTCCGATTCATGTAGTCGCTGTTTACTGGATCCTCGCCACGAGATTATCGGACTTCGCGCTGGCAGACTGGCGCGCATGCTCGAGATCGTCCATCACCGAACAACCATTCCGCAGCGCAAATGTATTGCAGGTAGATCGTCCGTGAGCTGCGCGCCATTCGTTATTGCCGCATTCCGATCGCCAGCCTGTTGAATGCGCTCATCAATGCAATGGCGAAACACAGATCCGAAATTTCGACATCGCTGAAATGCGCCTTGAGGGGCTCGTAGTCCTTGTCCGGTGCATGGGTCTGGTCCACGTGCGTCAGCGCCTCCGTCCAGGCCAGTGCCGCACGCTCGCGTTCGGCGAAATACTCGCTCACATGCCATCCCGAGAGACTGTCCAGCTTGCCATCCGGCACGCCACCGGCGCGCAGCACCTTTGCATGCATTTCCAGGCAGTAAGCGCAGCCGTTAATCTGCGACATGCGCAGCCAGACGAGCTCGATGAGCTCTTTGCCAAGGCTGCTTTTCTCCAGAGCGACTTTCGTCGCGGCGAACCCACGGTAGGCTTCGGGCGAAAGGGTGTGATAAGGCAGACGTTTTGGGATACTCATAAACAGGCTCCAGCAACAAGGGAAACTATTGGAACGAGGTCGAATTCGTGCCGCGCGCGACCTATAGCGACTGGCGGAAATGCATGCCGGTCGCCAGAAGACCCTGACGGAAATAGAAGCGTTGTCCCAGCGAATTGCCCAGCCCAGTGTCAAGGACAAGGTTCGCACAGCCTTGCCTGCGTGCTTCGTCGCGCAAGGCATCAATCAGCCTGGCACCAAGGCCATGGCCGCGCGCATCGGAGGTTGTAATCAGGTCATCAATGTAGAGGAAGCGCCCGTAAAGCAGGTTTTCCTGAAGGCGGTAGCCCGCCAATGCCTTAACCTGATCGCCTTGCCACGCAGCCAGCAGGCGATATCCCTGTTCGGCCTGACGACGCACTTGCGCGGAGAACGTGGCGGCATCGGTCAGATGCGGGCGCAATTCGCGCATGACGCCGAAGGCAGCCTGATAGTGCTGATCGGCGTCAATGAGACTCAGTCGAAAGGTGCTCATGGGTGTCCGTGTTCGTTGTCTATCCGTTCAGGCCATAATTTAGGGCAATCATGGCCTACTCGACAGGGCCAAAAACTGACTGAATTAATGGGACATTGCCAATGGATTTGCACCTGAAGCCGAGCGGCGAGCAAGATGCGCCGATCTACCAGCAGTTGTATTGGCGCTACCGGGAAGCGATTGCTACCGGCAAGCTCCAACCCGGAGATCGCGTGCCGTCCGTGCGCAGCCTCGCCAGTGAGCTGAACCTGGCACGTGGCACGGTCGAAATGGCCTACCAGATGCTGGCTAGCGAGGGGTATTTCGTGACGCGAGGCGCCGCGGGAACCATTGTTTCCCCCCGGTTAGCGAACCTGACCGATAGGGGCACGGCCAGGACGGCCGTTCATCCCGTTCACGAGCCCTTCCGTCCGAAAGCCGTATCGGGTGACGTGCCGCCATTCCAGCTCGAACTACCCGCACTGGATGCGTTCCCGCGGAAGATATGGGCGCGCCTGGCCGGACGCAATCTGCGCAGCCTGGAAACGGCGGCCATGACTTACCCCGACCCCGCGGGATACGCCCCACTGCGACGCGCCATCTCGACCTATCTGGAGATCTCCCGGGGTATCACGTGCTCGCATGAGCAGGTATTCGTGACGGCGGGCTACCGGGGCGCCCTTGAACTTATGTGCCATACCGTGCTACAGCCGGGAGACCTGGGCTGGTACGAGGACCCGGGGTACATATACGCCCGGGAGTACCTGGAACGGGCGGGAATGCACCTCGCACCGGTGCCTGTCGATGATGAAGGCCTGGACATCGCACTGGGTCAGCAAAGCGCCACGCGGGCGCGCTTTGTCGTGGTCACGCCCACCCACCAAAGCCCCACGGGGGTGGCCTTGTCATTGCCACGAAGACTGGAACTGCTGGAGTGGGCAAAGTACCAATGTGCATGGATCATCGAAGATGACTATGACAGCGAGTTTCGATACCACGGCCACCCTCTGCCTGCGCTAAAGAGTCTGGATCGTAATGGACGGGTTCTCTACACCGGCACATTCAGCAAGGTACTGTTTCCCGGCCTGCGGCTAGCATATCTGGTCGTTCCCGAGGCGCTCGTCGGGAGGTTCAGGGATGTGGCAAACCATCTTCCCGGCTCCGGTTCCATATTGCCTCAGGCGATCGTCGCTGACTTTATGGCGCAGGGGCACTTCGCCCGGCACTTGCGCAAAATGCGCTTTCTCTATGCAGAACGGCGAGGCTATCTGATCGATGCTCTGGCACAAACGGTTGGACGCCTCCTGCATGTCCAGCCGCAGGCAGGAGGCATCCACGTGCTGGCTCATCTTCCCCTCCGGCGAAGCGACAGGCGCCTGTCGGCGGAGGCTCAAGCCGCAGGGCTCGCTGTCGAGGCATTGAGTCGCTGGCGGATGCGCAAATCGCCGCACGGCGGCCTGTTGATGGGCTTTGCCAACTTTGCAACCGCCGAAGAAGCTGCCGCAGCCGTTCGGCGTTTGCGAAGCGTACTGTAAGCCGCGCAGCCGTCTCTCTGGCCAGAGCGTGCGGCAAATCCTGTGTGAATGGCCGATCTCGGATCCCACTGACTGGGTTTCCGGTTGGAAAAAAAGCTTGCACACCATAACTGCGACACATAGAATCGTAGTTATCGGCACCCGTGATGCCGCCCCTCACTTGCGATCGTCCAATCAGGAGCAATCAAACATGAAACAACGCATTCTCGTTATCGGCGCCGGCTTTGCCGGCTTGTGGAGCGCTCTGGCTTCGGCGCGTCTGCTCGACATGGTTGGGCGCACCGACGTGGAAATCGCCCTCGTCGCACCCGAGCCCACCCTGCACGTCCGCCCTCGCCTGTACGAACAGAACCCCGGCAGAATGAAAGCCCCTCTGCTGGATCTCTTCAAGACCGTCGGCGTCCAGTTCATTCAGGGCAAGGTGGAACATATCGACGTCGAGAAACGGAAAGTGACCGTTGAAGGCAGCGGTGCCGACACCTCGCGCCAGGAACTCAGCTACGACCGCCTGGTGCTGGCAGCTGGCAGCCGCCTGTTCAGCCCGCCGATTCCCGGCCTCACGGAGCATGCGTTCAACGTCGACCAGATCGCCGACGCAACGCGGCTCGAAACCCATCTGCATGGCCTGACAAACCGCCCCGTACGCGCCGGGCGCAATACGGTGGTGGTCGCCGGCGCCGGCTTTACCGGCATCGAAACCGCGGCGGAAATGCCCGCCCGCCTGCGCGAGGTTCTCGGCCAGGATGCGGACGTGAACGTCATCATGGTCGAGCGCAACGATGCGATCGGTCCGGACCTCGGTCCCGGCCCGCGGCCGGTCATCACGCAGGCACTGACCGAACTGGGCGTGAAATGGAAGCTCGGCTCGGGCGTGGCGTCGATCGACGCGCAAGGCGTGACGCTGGAAAGCGGCGAGCGCATCGAGGCCGACACCGTCGTCTGGACCGCAGGCGCCCGCGCGAATACGCTCACCGCGCAGATCCCCGCCGAGCGAGATGCCTTCGGACGTCTGCATGTGGACAGCAACCTGAAGGTCAAGGGAGTTGATGCCGTGTATGCGACAGGTGACTGCGCCCGTGCCGCCACCGACGATGAAGGCAACCACACGATGATGGCCTGCCAGCACGCAATCAGCCTGGGCCGCTCGGCAGGCCACAACGTGACGGCAGACCTGTTGGGAGAAGAGCCCATTCCGTACTGCCAGCCCAAATACGTGACCTGCCTCGACCTCGGGCCGTGGGGTGCGGTTTATACGGAAGGCTGGGACCGCCAGGTCAAGCTGACCGGCGTCGAGGCAAAGAAGCTGAAGACGGAAATCAACAGCGTGTGGATTTATCCGCCAAGCGGCGCCGACCGTGCCGCAGCACTGGCCAGCGCGGATCCGCGCCTCGTTGTGGTGGCCTGATCAGACACGCTTGCGGCTGCGGCCGCTTGCCGGTTCGGCTTTTTCGCCGCGCCGGTTAGTGGCCCGATCGGACAACCATTGCACGACTTGCGTACCGTAGGCGGCTGGAGCCTTGTCTTCGGTGCGCTGGGCGAGATCGGCCAGCGTGTGCCGCTTGAGCTCCGCGCGCATGGCCTTCTCCGCTGTCTGCATCACCGCGTGGATCGAACAGACACCGCGCGTGGCCCACGCCGGTACCTCGTCGCCAAATACCGCGCAGCGGGTACGGATTTCTCGGCAATCGAACAAGGCTTTCTCCCCGTCGATAGCGATTACCACGTCATGGACAGTGATGCGACTGGCAGCCCGGGCCAGCCTGAAACCGCCCTTGATGCCCTCGGTGGAGACCACGAGCCCCGCTTTCGCGAGTTTCGTAAACAGCTTCGCCAGATAATCGGCAGGAACGCCCTGCAATTCGGCGAGATCGCGCACACTCGCTTCTGCGGCGCACGCGTCGGAGTGGGTCAGATACAGGAGGCAATGCAGACCGTATTCGACCCCAGAACTGATATGGGACATACTTAACCAGGATTCATTAAATCGTAGTTAAAAGTCTATACGAGTCCCTGCCCTGGCACAAGCTGTGCCAGCTTTGACCTGGCAGCGACTGGGCAACCTGTGCTACTGGGGGCAATTTCCGGTTGACAACGGTTTAGTTTCAATATTTTTTATCCAGAAGATCATCATGAAGAGAATATTGATAATTGGCGGCGGATTTGCCGGCTTGTGGAGCGCCCTGGGGGCCGCGCGCAAGATCGACGAACAGAACATGAACCCGGAAGTCGAAGTGGTGCTGGTGAATCCGACGGCCAATCACAGCATTCGGGTTCGGAATTACGAAGAGAATCTCGAGGAGATGCTGGTTCCTCTCGAAGATGTGCTCGATCCGGTTGGCGTCGAATGGATGAAAGGGGAAGCGACGGACATCAATCCATCGGAGAAGCGTGTCACCGTGAAGGTCGACGGCAATTCCAGATCGATCCCCTACGACAAGCTCGTATTGGCATCAGGAAGCCAGCTGGCTTACGCGCCGATTCCCGGTCTCGCCGACCATGCGTTCGACGTAGATACCTACGCGGGAGCGAAGCGGCTGGAACAGCACCTTGAAAAGGTCGTGACTTCCGGAAAGGTTGGGAGTCTGACCGCTGTCGTAGTTGGCGCCGGCCTGACTGGAATTGAAATCGCGGCCGAATTGCCCGGCAGACTGCGCAGCCTCGCTGCATCTCGTGGAGATTCCCCGATCGACGGTCCGCACGTTCACGTGATCCTCGCGGATCGCGCGCCGGAGATCGCTTCGGCCATGGGCGGTGCGCAACCTGTCATCGAGCACGCACTCACCGAACTTGGCGTCGAGTTGATGCCGGGCATGGAGCTTCGGGCGGTGGACAGCAAAGGGCTGACACTCGCCGATGGAAAGCGAATCGAAACATCGACGATCGTGTGGTGCGGCGGAATGCGTGCGAGTGCCTTGACGAAATGTCTTCCTGTCGAACACGACGCGTTCGGTCGCGTTCCCGTGAACGCATACATGCAGGTCGAAGGCATCCGCGACGTATTTGCGTCAGGCGACGCGGCGCGCGCGCTTTTCAATGGTGGACATGCGTCCGTCATGTCTTGCCAGCACGGCCGCCCAATGGGGCGATTCGCCGGGCACAACGTCGTTTGCGACTTGCTCGGTCTGCCCATGTTGCCGCTGGACATCGACTGGTATACGACTATCCTTGATCTTGGTCCGTGGGGTGCGGTCTACACCGAAGGCTGGGACCGCAGGCTGGCTGCGCAAGGGCAGCAGGCGAAGAAAGTGAAGAAGACAATCAATCGGGAACGCATTTATCCCCCACTCACCAGGGATCGCGCTGCCTTAATCGACGCGGCGGCCCCGACCGTACAAGCTCCCCCGCCAATTGGCGCACAAACTAGCTGGAGTGGGGAGTAGAACGATAGAAGAAGCATTTCACTCCAGAAGCAAGCTGCACGGCAGATCCAGAAAGCCAGAATCACGGTTCGCCTGGCAGAGTTCGCGTGGTCGCAACTCGAGCCAACCGAAGGCAATTTCGAGTTCGAATGGCTCGATCAGGCAATCGCAGCGCCGGCGCCGGCGGAATCTCGGCAGAATTCTTTGATGCGGTGCTCAAGGCCGTTCATGCGCACTACGTGCTGGGCCAGACTGCCACGCCAGGACGACGCGACAGCCAACTGCCCATGATGTTCATGCTGTGCGGGCCAAGCAGGCGACGCATCAATGAAAATCCACGTATCCTACGCGCGCTTCTGGCCGGTGGTTGAGCCACTCTCGCGGGCCCCGCGATGCAGTCGGGATAATAGTAGGATTACTCCGGCGAACTAAAATTCCTGTTTTTCGCCAGATCGATGCCGGTCGTTGTAATTTCCGTGGATGCCCGAACTGGCCCAGTGGTCTTAGGGGTGTCTGTCCGATTGCTTGCGCCATCCAACCCTTCCCGCACCATGCACGGCACCCCGAAAGCATTCATCGCGCTTCGTACGTTATTGCGCAGCCTCGGCCAGGTCGTATTGCAGCCGAACGCAGTCACTGGCGCATGCATGTTCGCGGCTTGGCTCGCCTGCGATCGGCGGCTCGCGTTCGCGGCGTTGCTGGGCGCGGTCACAGCAAACATCGGCGCGGCGGGCGCCGGTCTCGACGCCCACGACTCGCGTATCGGACTGCATGGCTTCAATGGCGCACTGGCCTCGCTCCTTGCCTTTACGTTCATCCCGACTAACATCACCGCGACGGCGATCGCCATTCTGGCCTCGACGGGTCCTGTCTGTCTGCTGGGACCGTGGACGCGCTGGTTGCGCTCGCACGGCCTGTGCGCTTACTCGAGTCCCTGTTTGATCGCGACGTGGATCTGGTTACCCGCCGTGAATACCGTCACGCCTGTGGCACCAAATTCAACTGCTCATGCCTTCACGCTCACGAACGCTACCTCTGTCGTCCTCGCCGGGCTCGCGCAGACGGGGTTCGCGTCAGGTGCTTTATCAGGGTTATTCGTGCTGGCCGGGATTGCCGCCGCGTCGCGCCGGGCCGCGTGCTGGGCACTTGCTGGCGCAGCCATCGCAAGCGGCTCCCAGTTGCTGCTCGATGCGGGCGCGACGTCGTTCAGTCTCAGCCTGTCAGGCTTCAACGGAGCGCTGGCCGCGCTCGCGCTGGCCGAATGCGGGGTGATCGCAACACTCGGTGGCATCGCGCTGTCCGTTGCCCTGCAGCAGCTCGCGGGCCACTATGGCTTGCCGGCACTCTCCGCACCATTTGTCGTGGCGGCGTGGGTCGTGCAGTTAGTGAATCGCCGTCTGCGCGCCGCCACCGTGGGCTTGTCTTCCTCACCGCCATGACGGGCAGCAAGATAACCGGTTTGTCGGCTCTGGTTGAAATTGACCCGATTCGACAGGCGGATTTGCGGTCAGCGTACGCATTCTTGATCGTATTGTCGGCCTCGCGCCGCTCCGGCAGGACGGCTCGCGTCGGACAGGGTTGAACCGCCCCGCGTTTCCCCTCAGGATTACCCACAAGTAATGCAATCGTGCTATTCGTTCTGCCTGAATATTCGGTACATCGTTGTAATTTCGTGCAGAACAAGAAAGCCACGCCAGATGACGGTAAGACCCGGCGGATGATCACGCTTTCGGGCGAGATGCCACCGAGTCTTGCGATCCACAAAATGACCTGTGCGAGTGATGGCAGTTCATCAGGAATTTCGGTACTACCATGCGTACGGCAGTAGAGGGCCTGCCACTCGATTGGCTGCAGCAGAACTTCGCATGACAGGTTTCCATCAAGCCGTGCAAGCAGCATGGCGTACAGGATTCTCCAGCTTACTACGGCGAACAACGCGGTAGCGCGTACAAATCGTTCGACATTGCCAAATTGGCGGGCTTGAATGCGACAGCCGCTTTTAAGCACACGATGCCACGATTCAATTGTCCATCGGCGTGCATACCATGCCAGACGCTCGAGGGCCTGTGCTTGCGTATAAGTAGGTACCGAAGTCAGCAGAAGCCATTCCAATGGCTCTGCTCCTTTGTCTTGGTTGGTTTCCAACGCATGAATCGCAAATACTTCAATTTCAGGAAGCTTCTCGCGACGACGATTTTGCGGCGGACGAAGGCGTACGGGCATGCATCGCACAACCAGCCGTGCGGTGCGTGCCTGCCGGTTTTCGCGTGCAGGCACTTGCAGTTGCGTTTCTCCAAGCACTGGGGAGGCCAGCACAGTTTCCCACAAGTATCGATCGGGGTGCGCAACGCGTCGGTTCCACGACGCGCGCACCAGCCAGTCGACACCGGTAGGCCGCGGTGCTGGGAACACATCTATACATCGCCTTCGCGATCGCTCACGCCGATGACTTGCGTGTGCGGGCAGTGTGTCTTGAGTATGCCCAATTGCTCGATACCTTCGAGCCATTTCGCGCTCTCTTTCTCTTGTACGCTTCGTTGTCCGCGCAGATGTTTCTTGCCCAACTCCTGCGGCCTACGTATCCAGGTCGTCATGCCAATCACGCCGAGTGGTAGCCCCTCAGGCGTGAGCGTAAGCAGACTGTGCATCAGGAAACCACGAACGTGTGGATCGGAGCCATACCCCAGACCTTCCGTTGCCCGCAGATGAGACAAATTGAACTCGGTGGTGTCCTGAACCGCAAGTACGACCGGCACCTGCTGCATACGACACAGCGTTTGGCCGATGTGCGCACCCAGCACACCATCGACATCCACCTGCGAGTTATCGAAAAACCGATAAGCCGCCTTTAGCTCAGAAACACTGAACGATTGCGGAAAAGAGCAATGCGGGCTCATCGAAAGTCTGCGTGCCAGCGTCACGAGCCGTCTGGTCAGGCGAGCGTCGCCAAGTTCGGCAGCACCAAACTCTTCACTTGCCCAAACATCGAGGTCAGGAGTGTCTGTCAACGCCTAGCATCACGGATCATGAATCGGTCCAAAGTTAACATCCACCGTCTTCGTTTACGAGCCATCCCATCGCAGAATTACGAACAATTTGTGGGTAATCCCGAGGGAAAACCCGGGGCGGTTCACTTCCCCTCCTGCTGGCGTTGATGAATACTCGACACTCCATCATGGCACTTTGATGCCGACATTCGCGGCTTCCGCCGCAGCCTCGGGACGGGGAGGTCCCTTTCATTCGATTACCCCATCTTGGCCTCGTCCCCCGACAGCATTCCTCGGGTGGCAACCAGCGTCTGGCCCACATCAGTAAAAGGGGTGACCCGTATTTGCGAACCCTGCTGATTCACGGCGCACGCGCGGTGGTCCGTATGTGTCAGGGAATCCAGCGACGCGGATCTACCGCGATCGATCCCTGGTTGGAGCATTTGTTGGCCCGCAAGCATCCAAACCAGGCGGCCGTGGCACAGGCCAACCGGAATGCACGCATTGCATGGGCGTTGCTCGCAGGCAACCGCGCGTACCGCTCGCCAGTTACCGCGACATGAGCAGTGTATCGAATCGTTCGAAGTCCTCTCCTCACACGACGGTTGCACAAGGCAAGCATGCATGATGGCGATACAGGTCAGACCTCGGTGAGCAAAGCCTGATAGTCGGCCCGGGCATCAAGCCCGATGTTCAAATGAGGACCTCACTGTCAGCGGGCGGCGTTATAGAGCCAATCCGGGGGCGGCGTAATCGGGCCACCTGAGGGGCGGCGCAATGAAGCCAGTTCAGGGGCGGCGTAATCGAGCCACCTCATGGGCGGCGTAAAGAAGCCACCCTGTGGCGCCAGCGGTAGCGGGCACAAGCGCAGTTCGAACTTTCCAAGTCGGTACGCTCCGTTCTTTTGTGCGGAGCGCCTATGGCCAACAGGAGGTTCGAATTGTTTGAGTATCGTCATATCCTTGTGCGCATGCGACGCGGTGATTCCGACCGCGACATCGCGCGGCGACGCCTGATGGGCCGAGCCAAGCTTGCAGCACTACGGCAGGAAGCCCAGTCGCGAGGCTGGCTCGATCCGGCGCATCCTATGCCGGAAGACCCCGAGATCGCCAGCGTCCTCAACAGCGTTCCGAGACAGGTGCCACGCAGTAGCGTCTCGACGGTTGAGCCGTACCACGAGCAGGTTCGCGAGTGGCTCGCCGCCGGCGTCCAGGGCACCACAATCCATGCAGCCCTTCAGCGCAATCACGGCTATACCGGCAGTTACGATGCCGTGAAGCGCATGCTGCGCCGTCTGGCAGCCGAACGCGTCGTCAAGGCAACGACGATCCTCGAGTTCGCGCCCGCCGAAGCCGCCCAGGTTGATTTCGGCGTCGGCCCCGTGCTCACGCACGAGTCCGGTATCCCGCTCAAGACGTGGATCTTCGTGATGACGCTGTGCTGGTCCCGGCACCAGTATGCCGAGGTCGTCCTGGACCAGACCGTCGAGACGTGGCTGGCCTGTCATCGCCGTGCCTTCGAATGGTTCGGGGGCTGTCCTTCCCGGGTGACGATCGACAACGCCAAGTGCGCGATCATCCGGCACTGCCTGCACAGTCCTGAGGTTCAGCGCTCCTACGCGGGGCTCGCCGAAGCATACGGTTTCCGCATCGACCCATGTCCGCCGCACGACCCGGCCAAGAAGGGAATCGTTGAATCCGGAGTCAAGTACGTCAAGAAGTCCTTCGTACCACTACGCGAGTTCCGCGATCTGGCCGACGCGAACCGGCAGTTGCGCGAGTGGATCATGCAGCGCGCCGGCGTGCGCGATCACGGCACCACACACGAGCAACCGCTCACGCGTTTCGCGATCGAGCGGCCGCTGCTCACGCGCCTGCCCGATGTGCCGCCGGTACTGGCTGTGTGGTCTGAGGTCAAGGTGCATACGGATGGGCACGTCGTCTACAGGAAGGCGCTGTACTCCGTGCCCTTCACGCTGGTGGGCAAGCAACTGTGGCTCAAGGCCACGGACACGGTCGTGCAGGCGTTCCACCGGCACGAGCTCGTCGCCACTCATCCGAGGCTACGCAAGCCCGGGGACCGCCATACCGTGCGCGATCATCAGCCGCCCGAAGCGCAAGCGTGGCTCGAGCACGATCCCCAGTGGTGCCTCGCGCGCGCGAAGGATATCGGCCCGGCCTGCCACGCCGTCATCCTCGCGATGTTCAACAACACGGTGCTTGAGAACCTGCGCGGCGCCCAGGGCATCGTGCGGCTGCGCGAGAAGGTCGGCGATGCACGCCTGAACGCTGCGTGCGAGCGCGCGCTCGCGTTCTCCAGCCCCCAATATCGCACCATCAAGACGATCCTCGACAAGGGACTCGACAGCGAGGCGGCGGCGCCATCCACGACGACGGCGCCCACTGATACCTACCTGAACGGTGGCCGCTTCGGCCGCGACCTTCAATCCCTTCTGATCCATTGAGCCGACCATGAATCCGAGTCCCGAACTGAACACCATCCTCAAGCAGCTGCGCCTCTCGGGCATCCTCGACTCGATCGAACAGCGAAACCGTGAAGCCATTGACGGGCAGCTTGCCTACACCGAGTTCCTCGCCATGCTGCTGCACGACGAAATCGCGCGGCGCGACACGAAGAAGCTGGGCGTACGGCTTGCCCGCGCCGGCTTCGCGATGGGCAAGACACTCGAGACGTTCAACTTCGATCTGGTGCCCAAGCTGAATCGAACCTACATCCACGATCTGGCCACCGGCCGCTACATCGACGAGAAGGTCTGCGTTCTACTGGTCGGCGGAACAGGCGTCGGCAAATCCCATCTGGCGCAGGCACTGGGTCACTGCGCGGCCAGGCAGGGGCGTGACGTGCTGTTCATCTCGCAGACGGATCTGCTCAAGAAGCTGCACGCGGCCCGCGCCACGGGCTTGTACGAGCGCAAGTTCCAGCAGTTCGTGCGCGTGCCACTGCTCATCATCGACGACTTCGCTGTCAAACCGCTACACCCGCCCCACGACGAAGACTTCCACGATCTGATCGCCGCCAGGTACGAGCGGGCGGCTTCCATCGTCACGTCAAATCTAGATCTGAGCGAATGGGGAGACGCGTTCCCCGACAACCGCATCCTGGGCGCCGCGACGCTGGACCGGCTACACCACGGCGCCTATCGCGTCGTGATCGAAGGTGAGAGCTTCCGCAAACCCAAACCGATGCCAGGAAACAATGAAAACGCGGTTGCCAAACCGGGCAAAAAACCGCATTCTTGAGCCCGTTCGAATCTGCGCTTTACCCCCGTTTCTGCTGGCTCCATTACGCCGCCCATCCCCGGCTCGATTACGCCGCCCCGTGACACCTCACCGGTGCATTCCATCAAGGCCAGGGCCCATGCCCAATTTGCGGTCCGAACATAAGGATGCAATCGATCTAACCGTCAGAATGCAAGCTCTCCTTGGCAAACGGGTGTGCCCATATAAGGGGCGACTACCTTACGGAGCTTGAGAGAAGACTACTAAGACTGCGCGATCAAGCCGACGCCGTCAAACTTGGGCGACGAACGCAAAGAGTACGCAGCGCAGCTTCGTGGCGCTCACCCACCTGGCAGTAGACGAGAATCGAATCGCCGTTCTTGGCATCCGAAAACGTTTGGCGCAACTGGTCTGCAACGCTCGCCGTTCCACCCAAGACCACGACATGTACGTCGACCCCAGGCGAAAAGTTGTCGAAGTCGCTCAGCGCGGTAACCCCAACGCCTCTACGAATTACAACAGTGAAAGTTTTCCCGTTGAAACCGCACGTGTAGCGCTCGTCGATAAGGTCGAGTATGCGCGCGCTATTGATATTCATGCTTGTCACTAATCTCACTTGTCACAGACCACTTCCCCGCTGCCAGCGCATGGTAGCACGCACAACCTTAGGATAGGAATCTCCCAGATTTCTTGCTCGCGATCAGGGAAATCGCCACGCGTACTTCGTTCAGAGTACGTAACGCTCGCCGACTGTGAAGACTCACTGTGCAATAGCGCGTATCTCTGCAGTCGGCCTGCTTGGCGTCGCAGTAGGAACCGTTTAGTTTTTACTTGTCTCGTTACGCTAGTACCCTGTGATGGCGTTTATCCGATACGCTGCGCTTCGACGCTCGCGATGCTTGCCGTAGTGGTGCTTTGCGCAACTGTGCAGCAGCGGGGTGAGCGGGACGTAGCAACTACCCTTGCCTGCCAGTTGCACCGTCGCACCTGATCCCGTAAAGGCTCACCGATGATTATCTTTTTTGCTTAGTTATCCTGCTCGTTTCGAGCGTGGGGTTCTGCACGGGATTCGTTCCCGGTTCTTTGCTCGCGACGGCCAGCTGCCTGACCCTCCGGGCCGAAGAACAAGAGTTCGCTGCAGAGCCCTACCCGCGTGTGTGGGGGTGGTCACGATGCGATGCCACGTCTGCAGCCGCCACTGCGCAACGCGCCGCTGTCTGAAGCGAGAGCTGTCCGAATACCTGCGCCTGCCTGCGTGCGAAGTCTGCGGCAAGCACATTACCATGTCGACCGCTGGATGAATCGCCGCAATACGACACGCTTGACGTGCACGCGCGCTGGCTACTGGATCCCGCGTCGGCAAGGTCGCTGTTCTGCTGGAGCCGCACGGACGGCTCACCGCGATACCCCCACGACCCTGACTTCGCCGAACGCAACTACGACAGCTTAACCGCCGCATAGAACAGTTTCGCGACGGCACCCCCGAGGGTGACATTGTGTGTCTTGGCAGGCGCCCGTATGGGCTGGTACTTTATCGGAAAGAGTTCGCGAACAGCATGAGCCTACATGTCAATCAGACGCTGCAATTCCTCATCGGACTCTTCGTAGTTCACAAGGATGTAGCAGCAGTGCGCTTTGCGCTCATTTTGGCTGAGGCCTACGTTCCGCGCGAATTCATCCCAAGCCGACTTGTGAATCGGATGCGCGTACCCCGCGCCTTGGCGAACTCAATCTGTTCATCGCTCGGCGAACCCATCATCAATTTGTCACGTTTGAGTTTGTACTGCTCTTGTTGGTTTACGAGCACGCGTAATGCGGAACTGCATCCTGATCCACAGGCATAGCATTTTCCCTATGGTGAGCGAGACAATCCTAGCATGACTCACCCAAGCGCTTACCCGGCATTACTCGCAGTCGCGGCTACCGTGACTGCTGAGTGCCTCTCGATCATGGCTGCCAGCGCAGCGGTTCTGGCCGAGCTCGTGCTCTGGATCGCATTCGGCGTCGTGCTCGTCGCGGCGGCTCCCCTGCCTTCTGCCGTCGGCATAGGTGGCCCGTACGGATCGCCGGTGCGGTGGGTCGGCTGCATGGCTGCTACCTGCTACTGCCATACTGTCTTTTTTCTGATCGCGCAGAAGCATGCTGGCGAACTGCGCGCCGCTGCTTCAAGCCGTGCACGATTCTTCGGGTTGAGCGCATTACGCTCCCCGCGAAGCTCGAAGCGATCGACACCGAGAAGGCAGAAGCCCAGCGCACCGAGGCCACGCGGGACCACGCCGAGACTGCTCGCGCTGCCGCCCAAGCTGATCCGCTGCGGGCACCCGGATCGTCTTTGGCGTAGCCGCACCGCGCACCGAACTCGTGACCGGCCTCGCCTTCGCTGCCGTGCTCGAAGCCGTCGCGTGCTTCAGCTGGCTGCTGGCGCTGCGCGCCGCCGCCGTGACTCAAAACGCGGTAACGCCCGCCCAGCAGGGCAGTCACGCAGAAGCAGTAACACCAGTTACGCCCGAAAGCAACGCTGTAGCGCCAGTCGCAGAGCCGGTCGAGGTCGAAGCCGCTCCGGTGCTCCGCTTGCCGGTAGTCGAGCAGCCCGACGGCGTGACCCGAGTCACAGCCGCCATTGCCGCAGGAGCCCTGCGCGCGACCGTGACCGAGATCCGCAAGTTTCTGGGATGCTCGCAGGCGCGCGCCGCGGCAGCTCGCAGACAGCTTGACCGACCCTACTCGCAGTCGATCATCCGCATCGCCTGAAGCTTGCCGATCTCCGCCGCCTCCTCAAACGTGCCACGGAACATCAGGAGCCCAGTAGATAACGGCACACTGCCGGCCCATACCGAGTCGTCCTTCGCGATCGTCCACCGCGCTCCGAAGCATTTGCTCCCAGCGTCGAACGGCGCGAAGTCGACGATGTATCCCTTATAGCGAATGACGTAATCGTTCATCAGCTTCCCCTCCCGGCTTGCAATCTAACACCGCTGCTGAGGGCGAACGTTTAGAGATCGTCAAGAGAAGTTCGTACTCACGACATGCACCAGGCTCGGACGTAGGCGCGACGCCGCAGGGCAGTATCTTCCCGGCGACGAAATCCAGTCGCACTCGACCATTCCCCGTCGCCTCGCGTTTATCGGCGAGCTGCAGCAAGTTCTTTTGCTGCCTCCGCTCATGCCCCGCGTCTATCCCGTGCCCGACGCTACGCTGCGAGGTAGGGGCGGCCCGCGCGCTTCAGCTATTCGTCTGTCACGCTGCGCCTGGGCGGCCAGATGGCCGCATGTTGACCGCATATGCATCATGCTGGAGCTGTGTACAGGCGGATACGCAGAAGCCGTACCCGCCGTCTGGCGCGTTCCATCGGCCCCGTCCGGCCGGGACTCGCTTGCGCGAATCATCTGCCTAACCGCAGGCTGCTGCTGATCGACGGTAGTGTGCCGGCGCTGTCGATTGCCCTGCTGGGATGGCGCCTGTCCAAGGAGCAGCGCGTCAGTATCCAGACACTGACGCGCTGCCAGGGAGACTATCCGCCTTTTGGATTGCTCGAATGGCAGGCCTTCATGCCCGCCCATTTGCCGCCACCCCGAGCACGTGACCGGGAGGGCTGGCTGCTTCGCCACTTTGTTCACGCACTGGATGAAACCTGGCGAGCATGGCGCGCAATCGCATCCGGCATGCAGGGAGGTGGCGGCTACGTCATCTCTCCACTACTTTTCCCCACGCGCCTGCTCTGGGTGCACTACCCTGCAGTCGGAGATGCCCTGGGCATCGCGCAGTCGTGCATGCCTGTCGTCCCGCGCTGCGAGGCGTCCGATGGCGTCTGACCGGACCCATGATCGACTCTGTTGCCATGCGGCAACATGGATGGTGCCATCACGATGATGGCCGTAGTCACGATGGCTGCTTCAGCCTTTGGGGTATCGCTGGGGTGGCCGACTTTTGCAACAGGACTCTTTATTTTCCTTGGCGTTTGTATATCCGAAACGGCGGCTATCTCCCATAAAATTTCGTGGTCCTCATTGCTGGTGGTCGCTGGTCGCTTCGTGCTTGCTGTGGGTCTCCTGCGTGAGTGGCGTCACAGGCTGGCTCGCACACGCGGTGAAAATCCGGTCGTTGCATTCGGTGGTGTACGCGAGTCCTTTGCCAGGCATGACGGTCGCATTACCGACAGGCCGAACAATGACAAACGAATCATCGTCAGCTCTGACAACAGGACGACGCCAATTGGGGGCAAGATTGCGCTTTTGGATACGGCTGCAGAACTTGCCATCGTCCGCTGTGTCCGGAATCGGCCCCGAACCAGAAAGAATATTGTTCCCGACCTTTGCCATGCCTGATTCCATGCAGCTTCGGGGCCACTATCATCGTAAGCGTCAATCCGACGCCGTCTTGACGATTGACGACCAGAACTTGACGTCTGAGAGCAGCTGATTCGCGAGCACGAGATCGAAGGCGGCGGGATCGAAGCTGCCGCCACACCACTCGAGGAAGTGGTCGTGCTCCTCGTGCGTCGGATCGGTGATCGCTTCGAGGAAGTCGGCATATCCTGGCACTCCACCGACGTCTTCCGGTGGACACGCATTCTGTCCGTCCAGGCACAGCGGCCGGCGCATGTCTGGATCAGGTAACAGAGGCTTCTCGACCTTGATCCGATGCTGCCAATTGTCACCGTAGTCGTAGATATAAGTGAATGACTTCAGCCCGCCCAGCGCCTTCGCCAGCGTGACCCGTGCTTCATTGAGCATTGGCGGATCGCTCTGGAATCCGAAGTCATCCGGGGGTTTCGCCGAAGACGAACTCGTGCAGGTGCCCGCCTTCCCAGCCCATGGCCAGTTGCAGCACGACATGCAGCTTGCCCAGCCTGATCGAGCCGGGAACGATGATTCGTCGCCAGATCGCCCGCTTGATGTACTTCAGCTCAACGCGCAGCACATAATCGGGCACTGGCGCCTTGACCAGACGCACGGCAGGTTTGCGGGGTTGGACCATCGGATTGATTGTCAGGCGGCTTGCTGCTCGATGTGTGCAGCCGGCATCAGGCGCCACGGCAGCAACTCGTCGATGCGGTTGATGGGATGATCGGCGATGCGCTCAAACACCGTGCGCAGGTACCGTACCTCGCCGACGTCGCACATCTCGAATGGCAGGTGAACGGCGTGCTGCATGCACCGGACGCTCCGGCATTCGATGTTGCACGCCTGGCATCGCTTGATGAGGGGGCGCTCGCTGCGCTGCGTCTCTGCCCGCATCCGGCGGTCCGGCCGGTGCGCTGCGCGTTCCCGGCCGATGCGATCTGGCGCGCGGTGCTCGAGCAGGACGAATCTGCGATGCGCGCGATCCGGCTTACCAACACCTTTGTGGTACGGGTAGCCTGTGGACACCTCCTGTTTGCTCGCATGTCGCAAACGCAAGCCTTTCGGACAGGCTAACTGGTCCCGGGTTGATCTATCCTCTTCCAATATCAGGGATGCAATGTTCGGAGCTTCCCCGGGGGGAAGCGGCGATGGACGACATCAGGATCAAAGTTGGGCCAAGCGATTATCTTGTCCTGGCCACGGCGCTTCGGAGACGAGTCATTGAATGTTTGCCTGTGGATCGGGGCCCACTGCTTAATGAAATTACGCGACTCGTGGAGTTCATGGAACCGGTTGTATCGGGGGACCATTGCTTTGACACCCACACGGCTCTGGCTCGCTTGCTGATTTCGAAGGACGATCCGATATCTGCTCTGGACCATTTAGATGCATTGCTCGTCAGGTGTGGTGCAATTCGGACACGACCACCGTTCCTTAAACCTTGATCCTATCATCAGCTCCAGTCTGAAACAGGATCGCCGGTAGGCCCATCAGGAGGAATAACCGGGGTTCCCATCGGGAGTCAAAGTACCGTGTATGGCGGATGGAGATCGATGAACGTCCGCAGTGCATTCATGCGGCCCGATCGGCGCGCGAGCACTCCCGAACCGCAGACGCCGCATCAGGATTCGCTCTCTCCTCAAGGCGACGGGCGAGGATTTCAACGAACGCGGGGATGTCCCCCGTGCCGTACCATGCCTCAAACTCAGAGAGTATTTCGCTAATCGCCGCCTTGCGCGACGCTACCGTCAGCGTACTGTCGATATGCGAGCTGCCCCGTGCCAGCTCAACGACATACAGAAGCTGGCAACGTGACAGATCCGCCGTCGAAGGCTGCTTCGTTCTGGTTGGCATTTCGTTTCTCCCAGTTTTGATGCTGTGAGCTGCACTCAATCGCCGGTCCTGTCTTTAGCCATAATCATGGCGCACCGATCGGGGCTGACTAAAGCTACCGTTTCCAGGGACGAGTTGTTCAATCATCCGCCGATCGGCTCTCGACACGCATCGGTTCTCGGCCGGCCTTGCGCGCAGGCTTTTTCCTGAGGGCTTACCGGACGGTTCGGAACTGGGAACCGATGCACTTATTTGGCACGATTTATCGAGGTGCGAATACGACCAGCAGCCGCTCACTCTCATTAGTCGTCGTGCGGCACAAAGGGCCCACCCGCAGGTGGGGCTCGGAAAGTCAATCACACACGCACCGGCATCCGGGGAAGCAAACACCGGTTCAAATACTGTAGGCGATTAATCAGACAATTGATTGTAAAATGAGGTGAGCCTCGTTCGTTGGCGTCACAGACGACACGGTGCGCAGCTCAAGCTGCGGAGATATCCACATACCAGACGGCGCGTAGTGCTTGAATGTCGCTAGATCCCTTCTATTCTTCATGCTGGCATAAAGACCAGTAGTGTAGAAGGATGGCCGCTGATTACCGACTCCGTCCCCGCTTCTTTCTACGGCGTCCGCCCGCAGAGCGCGGTGCCGCGTTAGTTGTTGACGAGCAGGGACGTGCACATCGTGAGCTGAGCTGGTTTGTACGCGAACTGGGGGAGCAGTATGCATCGACTACGACGCGAACCTATGCCGCTGCTCTCTTTCACTATTTTTCGTGGCTGGCCGCCAGGCGTCTTTCGTGGAACGCTGGGCCTGATACCGCACGAGCTCAGTTTGAGCGTTTCTTGTGCGACGAACTCGGCTGCCAGCTACGACTGCATCGTCACGGATTCGTTCTGCTAACGATGACGCGCGAAAACAGCAGTCAGGTAGGCCATACGTTGGTAGCACTCCGTCATTTTTATGCGTTTTCCATTCGCAGGCATCTGTATCCTGCACCTCACCCGTTTGAGCGGATTCAAGCGGCAATCACTTCCTCCGCTCCGGAATTCCCGGCGACTGATGTTCCAGTAATGCCCGCCGCAAGCGGGATCGAGCCAGCTCCCCCGCTCAGGAACAGGTTAACGAACACCTATTACGTACGGTCCAATGGCCTCTGGGTTCCAAGGGTCATCGATGACCCCGATTTCCCACGTCAGATCTTCGCTGCCGGCGCCGCCGTGGGGTGGCCCCTGCGAGATCGACTCATCACACGTCTGCTATTTGAAACCGGCGCGCGTGTCAGCGAGATTTGCGCCCTTACTCTTGCCGATTGGCTCAACCGCGGCGGGCGCACGGAGGCCTCTGCCTTCAGCAAAGGAAGCGCCGGCCGACGCGTCAAGATTGTGTGTTTCAGTGAAACAACCGCCAAATGGATACGACAGTATTTCGACAATGATCGTCGCGCAGTTGATCCCGAACACTGGCGCCTCACCGACTATCGTGAACACGGCGATCCACAAAAGTGGCAGCGCGTTCCTCTGTTCCTTACTCGCCTGCAAACAGCAATGTCGCCAGGCGCGTATCGGGATCAGGCCTGGCGGCCAGCGTGTCTACTGAAGGGGATACAGGCGAACGTGCATCAGGCACGACACTGGTATGTCACGACAGCACTGACCGAAATTGACGCTCAAGCTCAGGATATTGCCGAGCGTGATCGACGCATCCGAGCGTTGATTGTCTACATGGGATGGCGTAGCGGTGCTGCCACGCTAGCAGGCTATGACCATCATCTTGATCGGTTGCGGCACGCCGAGATCCAAGTCCAGTTGCAAGAAAAGCTGGATCGGGCGCTACGCCGTCCGCCGACAGTACCACGCGATCGCGAGGCGACAACGATCATCTGGAGTCAGTCACCGCACGATCCCGATTGGCGATTGTTGATGCGTTTGGGGCGACCATCCAATGAGCCGACGGTGGGTTAATCCGGTTCCAACCGAACTCGCGACCATAGACGGGTTACTCCGCACTGCCCGATGAAATTCGCTGCGCCCCTTATACCGAACTGGATACGACGGTGCATAACGCTCAGTATCGCGTCCCGCTGAACGCCGTTCGATATCTCTGTCGAAACGTTTATCGTCGACCATGGTACCCACATCTCGTACTAGCGGCGTTGATTCTGGCGGGCCAGCGATACGATCCGGTAACGATATATAGCCTAGTTGCAACGTTACACAGCGGACTGCGGGGTTTGTTTGATTCCCCATTACTCGCGGCACGCCTACCCAACATGGGCGCATTGACTCAAGCAATTGACGAGGCATTGCATCTGTATTTGACCGAAGAGATCAGTCAACCGACTCGTGCAACACGATTACAGTTTTACCGGCGCTACCAATCTGTCAGCAGGATTGAGCAACGCTGGCTGCAGAGTTTGCCGGACGATCGGCGTGACAGCTATCGATCGTGGCTGTTGCCACCACCTAACCGCCTCATTCACACGCCGTGGCTGGACTTCAGTACACACGAGCGCGAATGCAAGCAGCGACGCAAGGAGGAAACCGATGCCTTGATGCCAGTCTACCCCGAGCTGCGAAGTGAAGCGCACCTTCGGTGGAACTGGTTCTCAAAATTCAGGCAGGCGTACCAGCACGCTCCGGCACGAACTGTCAACGATAGCCACCCCGTTGAATACGAATATGCGGACGGCACGCGCCGATGGCATCTGCGGATCTGGACGGCCGGCATGCTGATGAAGGATCAACCAGGCTTATATGACTGCCGACATCAACCGCCCGATACACTATGCCTGCTCGAAGTCGTTGGCATCATTGAGCTGCCAGAGCACCAACAAATCGATCCAAACACTGCGCTCTGGTTCGCCGACATTCTCCGCCACATCGATGCACCCCAATCCGATGCGGAGGCCCAAGCGTGGCGAAAGAGTTGGGGTTATGTGAATTCTGCATTTACGACGAAGCATGCCGAACTCTTAGCGAGCCAGTATCGCCAGTTCGTTCACGCGGCACAGAAAACGCTCCAGCGCCCGTTGCTGTCGATAGACGCGTTGTATTCTGGCCTGACCTTCGGCCTGATGGCCATCGACGTGTTCACGACCACCGGTGCGCGGTTGAACGAAGTCATGCAAATCAGCTTGAGTCATGAATGCCTGGTACGACTCAAGATGCCGGCACCTGACCCGATATCGAAAAATTCGTCCACTCCCCCCATCCGGTATTTGTTAAGAACGATTCCCAAGGGTGAGCGCAAAAATCAGCGGCACGATTATTTCATTGGCACGGAGACAAAGCGTCTCCTCGCTCGCACGGCGCAAATGCTTGCTGAGCACTACCGCCTGGAAGGGGACGAGCGATTGCCATCTGTGCCGTTCTATCCATTGCATCGGCGTGCTCACCGGTTCGGACCCGCGCCGTATCTATTTCAATTGGGAAATCGGCACTTGTCCGATCAGGCGATCATCAGCTGCGTCCGCTTCTTGTTGCACGGCATGGCTCTTCGTACAACTTCTGGCCGCATCGTAACGCTTCGGGCACATTTACTCCGCCACGGCTTTGCGACACATGCGGTGCAGGTCGAAAAGATCCCCGTCGATATCGTCGGCGCGTGACTTCATCAGAAAAGCCTGCCTGTCACCGAATATTATTCGCAGCCCACGGACTCTATGATTGCTGATGCCGCGGACCTCTACCTGTCCCGGACCGCACGTTCAATTGATGTCGAACAAGCGGTGACACGATCACCAGCTACGCTGCGACGACTCTATGACGATGCGCTTCGAAAAACTGGCACTCTTGCCAACGTAGTCGGCGGGCACTGCACGAGTCACGGACTATGCAAGGTCCAGTTCGCTTGCGTCGGATGCGCCGCGAAAGTTCCGGATCCAGCGCGGCGCTCACAGGTGGAACATCGGCGTGTCTGGGCGGAAAGTGAACGCGTCTATAACCGCGAGCAGGGCCTCTTGCCCAAGCTGTCGCGGCTTGAGCATCTGATCGAAGCTGCGGACATTGAGCTCCGAGAAATGGATCTTATTGAACAGTATCGCGCCGACGAACCGCCGTTTGAGGGGATGAACGATGTCGCAAACAACCCGCCCGTGGCTCAAGAAGGTCCACAAACGCCGTCGCGACCATACGGTCGCGCTCGTAAGAAGCGCGGTACAAACACTGCGACGTAGCGCCCGGCGCATCTCGATCGCCGCAATAGTAGCGACAACTCGCGAAGTCGATCCGGAACGCGTCGGGATCAGCGCAACCACGCTACTAAACAATCCAGTTGCTTACGATCTCTACACTCAAGCCCGGACATGGCAACCAGCACGAGGAAGGAGGATCCAGCCAGCCATCGATACAACCGCCCTTCCCGATCCGGTCAAGCTTGAACGGGATATCGATGCTGCCCGACATCGCCTTGCCAAGCTGACGAAAGACGTACTGATCACAAAACTCCTCACGATCGAACAGGCGTATGGAAAGCTTTATCGTGCCACGATGATCGAGCAAGCGCGAAACGTTGACGAGTGGATAAGTCAGCAAGCGGCCAGCTTGTCCACAGAAAAACTGCATAACCCTGTGGACAAGTGAGGCAAGAGCCCTTGCGTCATTGGGGAATCGTTGGCTGAGCTATTTCGTAAGCAGTTCGCAATTCGTACACACGCCTTCGACACCTCGCTGTGACCCATGCCCATCAAGATAAATTCGACCTACACGCCCACGGCTAACCACTACTATCGTGTAGTCAGCGCCCCGAAACACGGGCTCCACAGCGACTTTGCTGAAGTCCGCTATAAAGAAACTGTGGATAAGCTTGTGAACATTCGCCAAAACCGCGGCGTGATCGCCGGCGGGCGATGGTAGGAGATCAGTACCGTTCTCTGCCAGGACTCGCGCCAAATCGGCATGTCAAGAGGTCAATGCCGCATCAACTGCATGCGGGATCGACCTGGCAGAATCACGTGTTGCTGCTTGAGGCCGGGTACTCTCTGCGAAGCTCGCGTGCGTCGCCGCCGCGGTGGCACTGGGCGGCTTGAACCGGTGGAGGGTCCTGCCTGATTTGTGCGCCAAGGCGCGGCAGGATGGCCCTGTTTTCATCGCCGCGCTGGGCCGCTTCGACGCCTTGCTGACTGTTGAAGCGCTTGTCATGCTGGTCGTTCTCGTGTTCGCGGAAGTGCTGGGACATACGTCTCCAACGGGCGGATGACAGGACAGGGAACCGCCCCCCCGTCGCGCTTCTTCAATAGCGCTCAGGCGAGTTCCACCGCACCGTGGTCATCGCAGTGGTCGCCGTGCGGGTGGTGAAGATGGCCGTTGACCAGATAATCGACGTGATCGCCATGCGGTACCGGTTCGTGTCCGCAGCCAGGGCCGTGGACGTGGCCCGGTTCATGGCCACCGCAGTCGGGTGTGCATTGGTCCGGATTCTTTGCGCTGACCTCGATCCTGTGTTCGTCGACGTGATCACCGTGCGGATGATGCAAATGGCCGTCATGCAGATAGTCTACGTGGTCGCCATGCCTGACGGCGGTGTGTCCGCAGCCCGGGCCATGCTGATGCTCATGGTGAGCGTGATGAGGTTCGTTGCAAGTGCTCATGCCTGTCTCCTTTGTCCGTCTGGCTGCGCGGGAACCCTCGACGGCCGCCTGCCTGCTTTCCATTGAAGGAGGGCTTTGACGCGTGAAACCTGCCGTGCAGGCAGTTGCGCGTCCGGAAAACGAAACCGAAATGCGTTGGCCTCCCTGCAAGGATACTCCCGGCTGGAATTCCTGGCTGCTCCGAGGACGACACGCACGACTTCCATGCAGGTGCGAGACCCTTCAATGATTGAAACGCGTAGTTCTTTACATTGTTCATACGCCGTTCTTCGGTCCGAAGTCCGGCGTGAAGCCGACGCTCACCGGTCACACCGGAATGACTCAGTTTGGCCCGAACTGAGTCCGGCGATCAGACAGCGTCGGCCCGATCAAGCCCAGATTTCTCCACATCAGGGCAGACATGCACTGGTCGCGAGCCAAGTGCATGGCTTGTGTTTGCATCCCGATGCCATTGGGCACGACGAAAATTTCGTAGTGCTGTCCCTCAAGCTCATCAGCTCATCGCGCACGCGCGCCATCGTCGCCGGATTGTGGCGCGAACTGCGCGCGCGATTCGAGGTTGTTTGCGATGCCGAGTGCCCAATCGCACCAACGGCTGTATTCAGCCTGTGCGGCTGGATCCTCCGGCGAGACGTTTGCTCCACCGCCACAACATACTCCCGAACCACGCGGGCAACGTTCCACTTCTGAGCGCTCTCGATTAACATGTCGCGCCGCACGCGCTCCGCCGCAAGTTCGCGGTCCGCTTTCTGACGCTCCACATGAGCCGCCTGGAAAGCCAGATCGCTACGGCGCCTCTTTTCCCAGAAGGCGACCATTACAGCGTGAGACGTCTCGAGTTTCGACATCATCTCGGGAAGTCGCTCGATTAGACCATCCGTGCTGGACTTCTCTTTGAATCGCAATGGCGCGTCGGAGTTCTCATTGAGCAGCAGCTCAAGCCATCCAGTACCTACTGTCCCGACGCCACTGATCGACCTTCGTTCGGCCTCCGAGAGGAGACTTGTGTTCGTACGGAAACTCGGCTCGACAATGCGCAAGCCCGAGGCTGCGCCATTCCGGGATAGGTCGATCCGTGTGCACCGGTGTCCCATCGAAATATCGAAGCCGCGGGAGCGTGCCGCCTTGCAAGTCACGTTGAGGATGACGATTGCGCGCTTATAGGTCGCTGCCGTGCACCGAATTGCCTCGGCATCGTACGCGCGGATCTCCTCAATCCCCGGCGCCCTCGGGAAAAAGTCCTTCCACGACGGATACGTGCTGGTGGCGTGCTTCGCCCCCTTGCTGCCGTACAGTGCATCGAATCGATCTTTGACGCGTTTTACGAAAGGGTCCCAATTATCCATCGTCGCCCCGCTCTGGAAATGACGTTTCGTGCAGCGTCAAGCTTGCTTAAGCCCGCGTACTCTCAAGGTCTACCGCAAGCCGCTTCTTCCCTTAGAGTCCCATTGACACTCTTTCGCGTCTGGCTCCGTGTCGGATTCACCCTCATGCCTGGCTGCGGCTCGCTCCTCTAGCCGCTTCAGTGCCTGCTTGAGGCGTGCGGCGTTCGTTATCGGTCGAACGAACTCCATTGGCTCTTCGTTCTCGCCCCTCGTCTCCTTAGCCATAAGTCACCCCATAGAGTTACGCTCAACTTGTACCCGTCTGCGCCACCGCCCGGCGACGCACTGCTGCCCCTCTTATTCTTACGCAATGTAAGTTAAACACCTTTTGCATACAGAATCAATACATCCTGATTACAATGCATAGCATGTGGCGGGAGTCCGCTCAGATGTGCTCGGCACCGAAACGACGTTTGCGGGCCCTAACAGGTTGCGGAAATACGCCCCCGGCGGAAGCTGCCTTCCTCGATTTACGCGCCCACCGTCTCCAAATCTTTCGCATTGTGCAATTTCAACGCGAATCAACCTTGTTTTAAGCGCTGTGAGGCCGACTTCTGGCCTCAATGCCGCCTTTTCCCGCAGCTATAGGCGGATTTGTGCCAGGGATCGCATGCGCACGAGGTTGTAGACCGTCATGTTCAACACAAACATCTGGTCCACCTTCTTCAAGCCGCGCACCATCACCTGGCGCATACGCCCCACGGTCTTGGCCCAGCCGAATCCTTGTTCGATCAACTTGCGCTTTTGCTGCGAAATGGCGTAGCCCGCGCTTGATGCAATCGTATCGGGCACTGCCGAACGCCGCCTCGAGGTGTTTTGCGCAACGTGCGGTGTGACCTTCATCTGTTGGCATGCCTCAATGAATTCCAGGGCGTCGTATCCCTTGTCTGCACCCAACGTAATTTCTACGTCCGGATCCTCTGCCGCTTGCCGTGCGTCGTGGATCATGATCTTGGCTGCTTCACGCTCGGCATGCCCGTCGGCGCGTGTCACGCGCGCATTGACCACCAGGGCGTGCCGGTTATCGGTCAGCGTATGGCCCATGTACCGCAATTCACTGGCCGTTTTGCCTTTGCGATAGAGTCTTGCATCGGGATCGGTCCTGGACTGATGGGTCTCGTTGCTGCGTTTGTCGCCCTTGAAGCCGCCCGCGCCGCCACCGTCGCCGTCCCGATCGTCGCCGTTCTTGTGTACAAAACTCTTGTGCCCGGCCCACGCCTGGATCAACGTTCCGTCCACGCTGAAATGCTCACCCGAGAGCAGGCACTTCTTCTCGGCGATGGCCACTACGGCGTTGAGTCGGAGTAGGAATGACAGTCACCCATCACCCCCTCCACAGATCCGTACGTGCAGAGTTACCGCATACGGCTCCTGCCTTGGGTCGTGACGATCAGACGCTGGTGTGGGTACGGATGACAAATGTGAGTGGGAGGCAACCACAGGCGTACGAGACGGTCCATGCGCTCACGGGTCAGTCGGCAAGTCTGACTACGACGGCGCAGCGTGCGGTACCACAGACGGGCAACACGGCCCCGGAAGCGCCCGAGGCGCGTTCCGTTTCGTGGCACACCGAAGTACCTCACATGCCCAGCTACCACGGCGCGCAGATACCGTCCCTGCTCCGCAATAGTCCGGCACATGCGTCGTCGCAGTTGTTCCTTGACTGCCAAGAGCTTGGCTCGCATTCGTTGGCCACTGGTCAACCGCAGTACCGCGAACTTCCCGTTCCGAGTCTTCCCGCAGCAATGCGTGAAGCCCAAGAAGTCCAAGGTCTGCGGCTTGCTCCCGCCGCGACGTTGACAGTTCTCGCGCGCAAAGCGTCCGAACTCAATCAGCCGCGTTTTGCTCTTGTGCAGCGCCAGGCCGAAGCGGGCCAGCCGTTCAGTCACTTCGCGCTGGAAGCGCATCGCATCCCTCACGTTTTGGAACCCCGCGACCCAATCGTCAGCGTACCGCACGACGATCACATCGCCTTCGGCGTGCCGCGCACGCCATTGATTCACCCATAGTGAAGATAGATATTCGACAACAGCGGCGAGATGCTGCCGCCCTGAACGGTACCAACTTCACTTTGCGTCACCCTGCCGTCTTCCAGCACACCCGCATGCAGCCACTTCTTGATGAGCCGCACAACCCGTGTGTCTGCTACCCGGTGCTCGATGAATTTGATCAGCCAGTCGTGTTCGATTGTGTCGTAGAACTTGCTGATGTCCGCATCGAGTATCCACCTCACTTTCCTGCGCTCGATACCCACGCTCACGGCATCGAGAGCGTTGTGCGCACTCTTGCCGGGGCGGAAGCCGTAACTGAATCCGACGAAGTCCTGCTCGTAGATCGCGTTGAGTACCTCGACCGTGGCAAGCTGGACGAGCTTGTCCTCTAGCGCCGGCACGCCCAGCGGGCGCTTGCTGCCGTCTGCCTTGTCGATGTACACGCGTCTGACAGGCTGGGGCCGGTAGGCCCCTCGGGCCAGCCGGTCGGACAGGTCCAGAAGTCGCGCTTCCAGGTCCAGTCCGTACGACTGCCACGTCTCGCCGTCCACCCCGGCTGCTGCCTTGCGCTTAAGCGCAAAGTAGGCTGCCCGCAGGCGGTCGACCGCGTAGATGTGATGCATCAGGGTGGTGAACTTCGCACCCGGTCGGCCTTTGGCCGTCTGTCGTATGCCGTCGAGCGCCGTTCCCATGTCATATTCCCGCCTCAATCTGCGGGACATGCGCGCTGCGACTGCATTGCCCTTGGCCTGCCGCCTTCCCTCCACCGCCTCCGCCGTCGTGGGAGTTTCACCCTCGACCTTGTTCGGCAGCTTCTCCGGTACTACGCAGCAGTCCGACTTCCCGCGCCCGTAGCTCATCGTCGTGCGCCCTCAGGCTTCACGATGCGCACTGCACCCGTCGCTTCCCAGCGGGGTGCAGTAGAGCGCGGGATCTCCCGGTTCCCGAGCAAAGTGTTTCCGCACGTGCGCGGGGTCTCTGACCGCGCGGGGTCCGGCGCTGCCTCGCCATTACGGCAGCGCCAGTGTGACCTTCGGCGGAATTCTAGCGCCTCGGCACCCCGATCAGCTCGTAGCTCACGCCACGAGAGGTGTATTTCGCGGCTCAATACCCGGCCCATGCGTACCCCTGTCAACGCTTCGCCTGCACCCTCGCGGATGCACACGCATGACTCGGGGCCGCCGTGGCTGGCTAGGCCTTCAACGTATGACTCTTTCATTCACAACACTTCGCCGGTTTTGACCGGCGCACAGAATTCGATCACGGCATCGTGTTTGATCAGACGCTCCCGGTTCTTCGTGAAGACCGTGGGCTCCCACACCTCATCATCCATGGCCAGGCCGATGAACCAGCGAAACAGCAGGTTGTACTGCACCTGCTCCATGAGTTGGCGCTCCGAGCGGATGCTGTAAAGGATCTGGATCAGCATGGCTCGCAGCAACTTCTCTGGCGCGATGCTCGGCCGTCCACCCTTTATGTCAGCTTCGTACATCCCCGCGAACAGTCGATCCATCTTCGCCAGCGCTTCGTTCGCCATCACGCGGATCGAACGCAACGGATGCGACTTGGGGACGAAGTCGTCCAGTTTGGTCATGGAAAACAGACTCTCAGTGAACGTGTCGGCGCCGCGCATAATCCAGGGGAAGTGGTGGTCCATCTATCAACGCTTCACGAACTCTGCGCGATGACGTGCTTCAGCGGTACTTCAGCAGCCTGCTAAGCGTCTCGTCTAGGTGGTAATCCAGAACTGGAGCCCCCCCAAAACGGCCAAACCTATCGGGAATTCGCGCTCCCGAACGGGCTCACCATGACATTGTTTGTTGACCGACAACGCGGTATCAACGGGGCCAACATGCTCGGGCTGCAGTACGTGAGACTGGCGCTGGACCACTGGAAGAAGTGGCGGCCGAAGGAGTACCGGCAAATGCAGCAGGACGGGACGCTGAACGAGGAAGCGCAAAAGGCAAGCAAGGAAGCAGCGAAGCAGGTCGCGGACCTCATGCAGACGGGATATCAGAAACACGAAGCGGAGGAGGTGGTGCTTCCGGAGTACATCCTGCTGCCGCCCGAGAAGTAAGTGGCAACAGTTGACGAGGCTTCGGGCATACCCAGCGACTAAATGGGGCTTAGCAGGTTGCTGAAGTACCGCTGAAGCACGTCATCGCGCAGAGTTCGTGAAGCGTTGATAGATGAACCACCACTTGCCCACTGGAGATCATGCGGGGCGCCGACACGTTTACCGAGAGTCTGTTTTCCGTGCGCAAGCTGGACGACTTCGTCCCAAAGTCGCATCCATTGCGTTCGATCCGCGTGATGGCGAACGAAGCGCCGGCGAAGATGGATCGACTGTTCGCCGAGATGTACGAAGCGGACATAAAAGGTGGACGGCCGAGCATCGCGCCAGAAAGTGCTGCGAGCCATGCTAATCCAGGTGCTCGACAGCATTCGCTCGGAGCGCCAACTGATGGAGCAAGGTGCAATACAACCTCTTGTTTCGCTGGTTCATCGGCCTGGCAATGGATGACGAGGTGTGGGTGCCCACGGTCTTTACGAAGACCTGCAGGCAGGGATCATTGTTGACGTCGAGGCGACGCCCGCGAACCGCTCGCATGAAGTGGAATCTACCAAGACAATGATTGACCGCGTTGAGCGGCGAAACGATCTCAAACCTCGACGTCTTGCAGGTGATACCGCGTACGGCTCAGCAGCGATGCTTGCCTGGATGATCGGGCAGAAAGAGATTGCGCCGCATATTCCAGTCTGGGACGAAACCGCGCGCAAGGACAACACATTGTCGAGCAGCGAGTTCCAATGGGAGTAAGCGTTCGAACGAGGCCGTACTTCCGGGAGTTGACGGGCGTTGGGGGAGCGGCTACCGAATGGGCCTGGCGTTCGCGGCTGCAGGCAAGTGCGGTGCGACGTTCCAGGGCAGCAGTTCGTCGATGCGGTTCGCCGGATGCTCGGCAATGCGCTCGAGTACGTAGGCGAGATACGCTTCGGGATCCAGACCGTTCAGACGTGCGGTCCCGATGAGGGAGTACATCGCTGCCGCCCGCTCGCCTCCGCTGTCGGAGCCAGCGAACATGAAGTTACGGCGACCAAGAGCGACCCCTCTTAATGCTCGCTCGGCAATGAGGTTATCGATTTCCGCACGACCGTCGTCGCAGTAGCGCACGAGCGCCGGCCAGCGGTTCAGCGCGTACTGGATCGCTTTCGTCGTATCAGATTTCGCCGAGAGCGTGACGAGCGTCGCCTCGAACCAGCGTTTGAGGTCATCGAGCAACGGCAACGCCTGCGCCTGGCGCACACCGCGACGTTCATCCGGTGGCTTGCCGCGGATCTGCTCCTCGATGGCATAGAGCGCACCGATGCGGCGCAGGGCTTCCTCTGTCAGCGTAGTGGGTCGTACTGCGTGCAGGTCGTGGATTTTCCGCCTCGCGTGCGCCATGCAGGCAATTTCCTGAATCCGGCCGTGACGATACAGTTCCTGGAAGCCAGAGAACCCGTCGGCCTGAAGCAGTCCCTCGAACTTCGCTAGATGCTGCTGCGGATGTTGGCCCGACCGGTCGGGGGAGAACGCAAACCAGACAGCCGGCGTCTCTATCGAAGCGCTGTTGCGATCGTCGCGCACGTAGACCCAGAGGTAACCGGTTTTGGTGCGACCGTTACCCGGTGCCAGCACCGGCAGCGGTGTGTCGTCCGCGTGCACCTTGACACCGCCCAACACGTAGCGGCGCACCGCGTCGACCAGCGGTTTGAGCAGCCACGTCAGGCTGCCAAGCCAGTGCCCCATCATGCCGGGCTCGATCTGGACGCCGTCGTGCGCGTACATGACCGCCTGCCGGTAAAACGGACGTGGTACATGAACTTCGATGCGAGGACGTGGGCGAGCAGTCCCGGGCCCGGCATGCCACGCTCGATGGGACGGCTGGGAGCGGCCGCCTGCACGATGCAGTCGCAGCACGAACACGCGAGCTTCGGACGGCGGTGGCGGATGACACGGAAGTGCGCACGCACGTATTCGAGTTGCTCGGCGACATCCTCGCCCAGCAGCTTGAGTGTGCCACCACATTCGGGGCAGTTTTCTGCAGCCGGCAGATGAACACGCTCGTCGCGTTCGAGGTGGGCGGGCAGCGGTTCGCGAACGGGAGCTTCGCGGTGCGCTCGTGTTTTCTTCGGCGCTGCGGCTGCGGCGGCTGCACCCTCGTCGGCCTGCAGGTCTTCGAGCCGCAGTTCAAGCTGCTCGATCTGGCGATCGAGCTTCTCCGACTTGCGGCCGAACTGCATGCGGCGCAGCTTCGCGATGGTCAGCTTCAGGTGCTCGATTTCGATGGCGCGCGATGAGAGCTGCTCGCGCAGATTGGCAACCATCGCCTTGAGCGCGTCAACGTCATCGGAAAGATCGGCGGGCAGAGCAGACATTCAGCCAGTCTACACGGCGCTGTCTTGTAGAGTCCTCCACGTAATGAACGTTTACAACGCGCTGCGCGGGCGCACCGCTTCGACTGGCTACCGCCAGTCGAAGCCTTCCAGCAGGAGGGATAGCTGTGCGGTCGTCAACGCAACGACGCCGCCATCGGCACTTGGCCACGCGAAACGTCCTTTTTCCAGACGCTTCGCGAACAGACATAGGCCACCATCACACCAGTAAATCGCCTTCAGCAGATCGCCGCGACGCCCTCTAAAAACAAAGACATGACCCGAGTATGGGTCACGGTCGAGCACCGTCTGCACTTTCACCGCCAGGGAATTGAAACCGCAACGCATATCAGTTGCGCCCGCAGCAATCCAGATCTTCGTATTGCCTGGCAATCCAATCATTTCAGGCAATCCCGAAGGAAACGCTCGGCCAGTTCCATCGACAGTCCGCAGATTCGCACACGCCGCTTGCCGACTTCGATCCCCACTTCGCAACTTGCGACCGTGCCGACCGGTTGTCGCTCAGTTGCTGCCCTCGCAGCCGCATCGATAATATTCACCGGCAGCATCACAGCATTGTCAGCGCCCGGCACGTCACCCGTGTGTACGGCCACTGACACTGCAACCTTAGCCTGCGCTTCGAGATACCGCCGCCGCCACTTAAACACCATGTTGTCGTTCAGGCCTTGCTCGCGTGCAATCTGCGCCACGTATGCTCCAGGCTTGAGCGTCATTTCGACAATCGAGCGCCGGAACTCCGGCGTAAAATTCGGGCGCTTGGGCGCCGCAGTTACCACTTCGTCCGACCTGTCCACAATAGCGTCCTCCAAATATTTGGTGGACTCTATGCTGCCCAGCTCCCGTCATGCTTTCACGACGGCCATGATCGAATGCTTACCCTCCAGACGTGGCGGCCGCTTTTTTGCCCGATGCGCGGAAGAGACGAGGGGCGGCTCGGCAACCTGGGAGGCGGTTGCACGAGGGCCAGTCGGGCAGCGATCTCGCTGGGCTTCAGTCGCTTATTTGATCGGGACATCGACCGTGAGTCACGCCCCGATGCTGGACGCGCGTTCGCAATCAGGAAAGCGCCCTGCGGAGTTCCTCGGCCGTGTATGGCTTACGCAGCGCGCGCCACAGGAACGGCAGTTGTCCCGTCAGCGGAACGTCCAGCCCGGATCCGAAAATGACGCGAATACCAGGATGCGCTTGCACCGCCTTCAGTGCCAGGTCGATGCCCGACATACCGGGCAACGAAACATCAGTCAGCAGGACGTCATATTCCTGTATGCCCAGTGCATCATCAGCGCTTTCGGCCGAGCTGTGCAGCTCCGGACGATGCCCGAGCAATTCCAGGAGCGCTCCTACGGCATCGGCCGAGCCCGCGTCATCATCGACCACCAGCACGCGCAACGGGCCGGGCGGCACCGAACCATGCATCGTTGAATCGTCAGCTGCTTCGAGATCCGTGCCCGGCGTACCCAACACGCTCCGGATCTTCCGCGCAAGTTGATCCCGGCTGTACGGCTTGCTGATGAGCTCGACGCCGTCGTCAAGCCGACCGCCATGTACGATGGCGTTCTGGGTATAACCGGAGGTAAACAGCACCTTCAGGTGCGGCAGCATTTCAACAGCCTGCCGCGCCATGTCCGGACTCTTCAGCGGGCCTGGCATGACCACGTCGGTGAAGAGCAGGTCGACATGCACGCCGCTGCGGATAATAGCCAGTGCCTGCTGCGGGTCGTCAGCCTCCAGGACCGCATAGCCGAGCCCACCCAGCATGTCAACGACGGTCGATTGCAGCTTCGTGTCGTCCTCGACGACGAGTATGGTTTCCCTTCCGCCGCGCATGGGCGCATTAACGGGCAACAGCCGCTCGGTTGCGCTTGCCGCCGACCGCGGCAGATAAACCTTGACGGTCGTGCCGTGACCAAGCTCGCTATAGAGGCGCAGATGACCACCGGACTGCTTGACAAAGCCGTACACCATGCTCAGGCCCAGGCCAGTACCGGAGCCCTCGGGCTTTGTCGTGAAGAATGGATCGATCGCCCGCGCCAGTATGTCGGCAGACATCCCGGCACCCGTGTCAGTCACCGCGAGCATCACATATTGTCCTGCCGGCACATCCTCCAGTCCGGCCACATAACGGTCGTCCAGCATGGCGTTGCCAAGCTCGAGCGTCAGCTTCCCACCGTCCGGCATCGCGTCGCGGGCGTTGATCGCAAGATTCAGAATGACGTTCTCAAGTTGATGGACGTCCGCACAGGTGTTCCAGAGGCCACCTGCGTTTACCGTTTCAACCTCGATCGTTTCGTCGAGTGCCCGCCGCAACATGTCGTCCATGTTTCGCAGCGCGGTTGCAAGATTGATGACGACCGGCTGCAACGGCTGACGTCTCCCGAACGCAAGGAGCTGCGAGGCGAGTTTTGCCCCTCGCTCGACGGCGTCGATCGCCTTGTCGAGACGTTCCCGTACCATGCTCTCCCGACCGAGCCGGCCCTCGATCAGTTCGAGATTGCCGCGAACCACCTGCAGAACGTTGTTGAAATCATGCGCGACACCGCCGGTAAGTTTGCCAATTGCCTCCATCTTTTGCGACTGGTACAGCGCCATGCGCGTTTCTTCCAGCGCGCGTTCCGTCTCGCGCTGCTGCGTGATGTCGCGCGTGATCTTCGCAAAACCGGCCAGCGCGCCGTCGTCGTCGCGAATCGCATCGATGACCACGTGCGCCCAGAAGCGGCTGCCGTCCTTGCGCACGCGCCAACCTTCGGATTCGAAACGGCCTTCGCGTGCCGCCGTTTCCAGTCCTCGCTGGGGCAGCCCTGCAGCAACGTCCTCACGCGTATAGAAGCGCGAAAAGTGCGCGCCGATGATTTCCTCCGCCGCGTAGCCCTTGATACGCCGCGCGCCCTGATTCCAGTTCGTTACGTGCCCCTCAGGCGAGAGCATGAATATCGAATAATCCGTTACGCCGTCCACCAGCATCCGGAAACGTCGCTCACTTTCGACCACCGCGTCGTGCGCGCGCTTCTTGTCACTCATGTCGCGCACGATCTTGCCGTAGCCCAGGAGCCCACCGGCGTCGTCGCACAGCGCCGTGATGATCATGCTCGCCCAGAAAAGGCTTCCGTCCTTGCGCACGTGCCAGCCTTCTGCTTCGCAGCGACCCTTCTGCCGGGCGTCGCGCAGCACGCTGTCGGGCACCCCCACGCGACGGTCCTCGTCCGTGTAAAAGACGGACAATGGAGAGGCTAGGATTTCGTCCGGGGAATAGCCATAGATCGCTTTACCTCCAGGATTCCAGCTGGCGACGCGACCGTCGGTCGTCAGTGCGAAAACCGAATAGTCTGTCGTCGAGTCAATCCACCGGGCCGCCCAGAACGGCGCTTCCCATCGTGTGTTCGGGTCGTAGGTATTTTCCATGCCGGTGCGCCTCCATCGCTACCAGGACGGCGTCGCTTCGAACCGGCGGGGATGGCCACCGTCGCTGCTTCGCGACGCCAACGGAAAAGAGTGATCCGTTCCTTTTGCACGTCCAAGGGTACATCGTTGCGGCCTCGGTGAGAACGTATCATACGACCAGGCCTGGGTCAGGCGCATTTTCACTCTCACAAGACAAGATCCGCCCGGTAGAGCCCGCGACCGCATGCAGCCAGGAGGCAAAACGATGCGATTGGCAGGCGGGCTGACCACGCACACTCTCCAGCGTGCCGGCCGGGTGACCGTGGCGCTCAGCAACCAGTCGCTGCCTGCGTGATGGCGGGCGCGCTCGGCGTCGCGCGGCGCAACACGTGATCGCCGTCACGCGCCAAGCCGGGTCGATTTTTCGACCGCTGGCTGCTTCCTTGCCAAAATGACGTGTTCGCACGGGCCATGCCGGATGATCCGCTTGATATGGCGAGCGGGAGTGCCGGATACCGAACTGCCTTTCAATGAGCCCGATAGTGGCTTCCCAGGTCCAGCGGGGGTCAGCGAACCCGTGTCGCGAGGCGCATGCTTTACTGCGGCAATGAGCCAGTTGTTGCCATTTGCCGGAAGCTGCGTGTGGCGCCCCACGTTGCCGATCTGCTGCAGGGAATGCCTGGCAGCGGGCCATCGCGCGGCTAAGGCTGAAGGTCGCCGCGACCTGCTGGTTCGAATTGCCTTTTTCGAGCGTCGCCGCGGCGGCGTCACAGCGTTTGGCGTACGGCGGACCGCCAAATCCATTTTTTCTTCCATGATGGCGACCGTCACCGGGTGTTTGCGGTTGCTGGATTATTGCAGCCATGGCTCCCCGGCGGCGATCAGCCCCAGGTCGTCGCACGACATTGCGCGCGCCCTGGGTAAGGCATCCTGGGATACGCGTGCGCTCAGGTCACGCCACTGGTTTCCCGCTACTTGCCAGTGCAGCGACTGCTTCCGGGCGCCGGTTCTCCCTGAATCCATTGAAGACACCGTTCTCGCCAGGCGCGGAACCTCCAGTCGATGCCGCAGCGCCCGTGAGGGGCGGTGGCTTGCCAGATGGAACCGCGAAGTGCGGCCCTCCGGCTGGATAATATTCGTTCTACTTCCACCCGAACGCCTGCGGCCATACACTGGCAATGCACAATCGCAGCCCGAATCGTCGGCGTAGCCCACGAAGAGGGTCGGCGCAAGGCCAGAAGGAGAAACCAATGCTCACGATTGTCGACGAACGTCGTCGTCTGCGTCTTGCCGACGATCACCTGCGCGTCGCTGTCTATCTCGTTACCGGCCAGGAAGATCGCCTCGCGCGATATCGCGCTGCCGGGCTGGACACCCAGCTGGCCGGGGAACTGCTGCTTGCGATGCAGGCAATCCTTCGGAATCTTGTCGTCAATCATCGACTGCTTTGCGATGCGATCCGGGACGACCACCGCGCGTTGCTGCGGCTAAGCGCAGCAGGCGATCCGGGATAAGCTGTCCTGCCGGAAGCGTGCGTAGAAGACGGCCCCTCGCGCCGACCGACTCCATGCCGGTGTCAGGTCCCCGGGACGCACACGTTCAGGCCTTGCATCGGGAGGCAAGTATTGTGAACCGAGAGCTTGACGAGTTCTGTGACGCGTACCGGGCCATGACGGCCGCCCGCCGCCTCTTCCAACGGTGCTTCTCCGAGAGCGAGGCGGCGAACCAGGACGGTCTCGATGTCCGCATGCTGACGAGCACGCTCAACGAAGCAACATTCCGGCTCCTGTCCGCCCGTAACGAACTGCGCGCGGCTGATGACGGGAACTGATGCGAACGACGGACTGGATGTTGCGCCCCAGGCTGAGCGATTCTATTAACTTTTCGGGAGCTTCGTGCCTGATCCCGTTCGTGGCACCCGGCGAGACGGACGCATTATCCGCGAAATGGCGCTGGGAGCCGTGCGCGACCACACTCACGAGCTCCTCCAACTGGAAGCCGGTGCCTCGGACGCAAGCTCGAGTCACCGGCCGCGAGCCTGCGCGCATGGCACCGGTTGCAGCAAGCAAACTGGTCATAAACCGCGCCGTAGTGAGCAGGTCTGGAGATGCCGATGTACCAACGCGCTACCATAAGCAAGCGCGACGATAATGCAGTGGCGCATGGCTCCTTCCCTGAGACCCACCGCTGTAGATCGTCAACAATCCTGGCCGGTCGAGAGGGCTGCTGTCGCCAAGGGCGCAGCGAGGGTCGAAGAATGCCATGTCTGGACACGCGCGCCCCAGATCGACAGTATCGGAACAGGAGAATCGATGCCGTATGCGCATATCGGCGTAAACCTGTTAGAGCAACGTGGTTCCACGAGACGAAGTTCGTCACTGTCTGCCAGGCTTCATGCCGTAGCATGGCAACACTTTGTCTGCGTCAACGGGTCACCAGATGACGATGTCAATGCGGGCGTGATCCGGGAAACGATCCGGCACTCCCAGCGCGTCGCATTGCTTTCCTACCGTATGGCATGCAAGATGGGCGATACGGATTTCCGACTGCATGGCACGGAACAAATCAGACCGGGAAGTCTGGCAGTCGCGGCCCTGTTCCACGACATAGGAAAAGCCAGCGTGCCTGCGATTATCCTGGCCAAGCCCGCCGCTTTGGATGAGGCGGAATATGCGGCGGTGAAGTGCCATCCGGTACTGGGTGTACGGCTGCTCGACGACGTCGCGCGAGGCCGCTCCGCGTCCAGTCTGTTAGCCATGTTTAAGGATGTAGTACTCCACCATCACGAACGATGGGATGGAACCGGTTATCCTGACTGCCTGTGCGGCGAGTCAATTCCCCTGGCAGCGCGCCTTGTATCGGTTGCGGATGCCTACGACGCCATCCGCTATGCCAGGGCCTACAAGAGCTCGCGTACCAAAAGCGAAGCCGTGGAGGCAATTGTCAACGGAGCCGGCTCGCAATTCGATCCGCACATGGTTCAGCAATTTCTCTGCGCAGTCGCACCCCGACGTCGATGAGAGAACGATTCCACTTCGGCAATCCTCCGGCAGATGTGCAAGGGTAACGCGCGCGGATACGCTGTAACACATTGTGTCGAGAAATGCCGGATCGACAATTGCATATCAGACGTTGCGTCATACATTTCGATATCCTCACTACGTGTGCGGATCCAAATGGATTCGCCCGTCGCTGCAGATAGCGGAGCCAGTGCAAACCATCGAACCATCGACACCCGGGCGGCGGCAGTCCTGCAGGCAGCAAACCACGGGCGTCACTACGCCCGTTTTCCGGTCTACCAGTGAACGCGCGCATTGCGAAAGAACACCGGGCTCCTGTTCAGGAGCAGGCCTCCGCTTCCGAATAGTACCGGTTTGGCGCGGGATAGACGCCTGTCATGACTTCAATCAGGAACGGGCCGTCATATTGAGATGCTTCACCGAGCACATCATCCAGCTCGTCGATGCCGTTAACCACGCGTGCCGCCACACCGAGCGACGATGCAAACGCCGTCCAGCTATGACGGGGCAGTCTGGTGAACTGCTCCGCAATCTGACCGCCCCTCATCGCGTCGATGTGGATTGCGCCGTGTGCAGCGTTGTTAAGGACAACGTAGATCACCTTGATGCCGTAGCGAGCCGCCGTCTGAATCTCCGTTCCATGCATCATCATGCAGCCGTCGCCCGTGACTACGACGCAAGGGCGTTCAGGGGCCGCAAGCTTGACGCCGATTCCGGCTGCGACAGCCCAGCCCATCGGCGCGAGTGAGCTGGACGAAAAGTAGTTGCCCATGCCCGACGTCAGCCAGTAGTGAGCCATGAATATCCGATGGGCACCGGAATCCACCACGACGTTGCTGTCCCTGGGCAACAGCTCGCACAGGCGCTTGACGACGGTGCCAGGATATAGCGGTTCATTGTCGCTGGAAGCCCTTGCGGCAAAGTCGTCGAACTGGCTGTCGTACAGGGGAATCTGGTTGAGCCCGTCGACCCATGCCCTTCTTCTTTCGAGCACTCTCTGGAATCCATCGTGGGCGCCCGTGTTCATCCGGCCGAGCAGCCGGAAGCTGCCCCCGATTCCGGAGAAAATACTTCGCTGCGCAATGTGCCCCATCGGGGGGTGATCGAAGCTGTCATCGAAGATAAGCAGATCCTTCCCCTCGGTCAGCTTCCTGCTCCAGTTCATGCTGTCACGCTGGTTCAGATCGCTGCCGAATACGACGAGCGCGTCAAGCTCGTCCGAATTGATCACTCGTGCAGCACGCGAATGGCTTGAGAACCCGTAGATGCCGAGCGCGAGTTTATGTGCCTCGGGAAATGCCCCCTTGCCTGCCAGCGTCGTCGCGACCGGAACGTGAAATTTTTCCGCGACCTCAAGAAGGGCCCTCGCAGTCTGCGCGTCATTCCCGCGACTCCCAACCAGAAACGCGACTTTCTTCGACTGGAGCAGATAGAGGTGGCACAGGGCTTCCAGTGCGGCATGGTCAGGCGGAACTTCGCCCAGATTGAATTCATGCTGGGCGTAGGGTTGCCGTGCTACCTGCGGGCCGGGAGGTACATCCTGCCTTTGAATGTCGACAGGAATACTGATGAATGATCGCGCCCGACGCATCCAGTTCAGCCCCTCCGTCGCACGACGCAGCTCAGCCTGAACGTTTTCCCTGTTCTTCAGCTCGACCACGTCCGTCATCATCCCTCTGACCACGCCACTTTCAAAGATGCCACCTGACGTCGCATCCTGGAAGGCCCCTTTACCCTCCGCGCTCGACGAGATGCCTCCCGCGATATAGAGCATCGGAATCCGGTCGGCCTGAGCGGCCGCCATGCCGGGCACGAAGTTCATGGTGCCCGGACCGGAAATGCCTGCGCAAACGCCGAACTTTCGGCTGGCACGTGCGTAGCCATCGGCCATGAAGGCGCTGCCCGTCTCATGAGCGCCAACGATGCCGCGAATGGAAGGCGAATCATCAATTGCGGCCAGCAGCGGGTAAATGAGCTTTCCGGGAACCAGGAACACATGATCGATTCCTGCAGACTCCAGCGACTTGACAATGATTTTTGATACGTTGAGTGGAGTGGGTGATCTCATGTTGCTAGTTGACGATCCGGTCAGAAGTCGATTCTCGAACCCCACCGCATTCCAGCATGAGGACACACGGCCTGGCGGTTTGCAACCTACCCGAGCCGGCGATAACCCATCTCTGGACACAGCAGGATGGCCTTTAGCACGCTGCTCTTTCCATGCAGTAGTGCCCCGCGTTACGTCCGCGCTCTTGAAAGCGTGCACGCGTGTCTCCGTCCATGAGCTCTCTTTCGTGACCGCACCGTCACTCGACGGCGCATCCTGCACCGCGGACGCGGCTCTTATGGCTGTCGATGACCTAACTGCGCACGTCATCGTGGGTCGTTTTTACCGGTCGACCTGGACCGCTGCGCGCGACGAGTGTGGCTCCTCGCCCCGGCATCACAGTCCTGTTCAGAAAGTCTGCCACTCCGATGTCCCGGTAGCGGGAGCAGCAGATACCTTGCCCCCGCGCTCCGATGGGACTGGCATCGACGCAAGCCTTGTTGCTGCTGCCGGAGGAGACGGAAGGCGTCGCGGTGCGCCACCTTGAAACGCCGTCTGCGGCCTCGTCTCGCGCGATGAAATCGTCCTTTCGCCACGGTTCCTGAAGAACGCCACCGTCTTGCGCAGGCTCTCCGCCTGCTGTGCCATTGCCTGGGCTGCGGCCGAAGCTTCTTCCACGAGGGCCGCGTTCTGCTGCGTGACCTGGTCCATCTGGTTGACCGCCTGGTTCACCTGCTCGATCCCGGTGCTTTGCTCGCTCGATGCCGACGAGATTTCGCCCACGATGTCGGTTACGCGCTTCACCGCCTGCACGATTTCCTTGATGGCGCCGCCGGCTTCTTCAACCAGCATCGAGCCCGCTTCCACCCGGTGAACAGAGTCGGAAATCAGTTCCTTGATTTCCTTCGCGGCAGTCGCACTGCGCTGCGCGAGCGTGCGAACCTCACCCGCAACGACGGCGAAACCGCGCCCCTGCTCTCCGGCGCGAGCCGCCTCGACTGCTGCATTCAGTGCGAGGATATTGGTCTGAAAGGCGATGCCCTCGATGACGCCGATAATCTCGGACATCCGGGTCGAACTCGTGGAGATGTCGCGCATCGTCTCGACGACGCGGCCAACGATTTCGCCGCCGCGCTGCGCCACGCCCGACGCGGTACCCGCGAGCGTGGCAGCCTGCGTTGCGTTGTCCGTGTTGTGGCGGACCGCTGCGGTCAGTTGCTCCATGCTCGAGGCGGTTTCTTCGAGCGACGCGGCCTGCTCCTCGGTGCGGCTCGATAGATCGAGGTTGCCTTGTGCGATCTGCGCGCTCGCAGTCGCGACACCTTCAGCGTTTTCGCGCACGTCCGACACGACGCGCATCAGGGCCTCGCACATGGACTTCAGCGATGCCATGAGGCTGTTTGTGTCACCGGCGCGCAGGTCAATGCTGACGTTCAGGTCACCTGCCGCCACGCTTCTGGCCACGGCGGCGGCCGTCGCAGGCTCGGTGCCCAGTTGCCGGGTTACGCTGCGCATCATCCAGATGCCGATACCGAGGCCGACCGAGACGGACATCGCCACGAGAACAAGCATCAGATTCCGGCCTTCGTCGTACACGGCATCGTTGGATTCCGCCGTGCTTTGCGCGTCGCCCTGCTTCAGGGCAACCAGATTGCCCATCAGGACGAGCGTCCTGAAACCCTTCCGGTGGTACTCACCCAGCATGAATTCAGTCAGGCCATCCCGGTCCTGTAACGCTGCGGAACTGATCTTGCCTTTCATTTCGTTGAAGGCCTGGATGTAGTCCTGCCAGTTCTGGTCGAGCTCGGCAAACGTCGCCTTTCCTTTGTCGGTATAGACGAGAGGCTCTGCCTGGTTGAGGTGATCGCGCGCCTGGGCCAGGGCTTTATCGGCCTGGTCCAGCGAGCCCGCTCGCTGCTCGGCCGTTGTGGCCAGAACCGCATTGCGCAGATAGGTCCCGACGCGCAATACGTCCGCGTTAGCCTGCTGGATCAGGTTCAGTCCGACAAGATCCTGTCGATACGTCTTGTCTGCATTCGCGCTGATTTGCGCCATATTGTGCAGACCGATTCCGCTGACGGCAGCGCTGATCGCCGAAACCAGGATGAAAGCGCTGATCAGTTTGGTGCCGAGTTTCATGTTGCCGAAATTCATGATCCACTGTGTTAAGGGTGAAAAAACAGATAAGCGGACCGGCGCACAGTCTGGTCGCGGTACAAATTCGACAGGTCCGTCAACCCCGACCGGACTCCACGGACACCTGCAAGCCCAATCTCATGGTGCGCCTGGCGCTGGCATGGTGCGACCGCAAGGGCAGCACAGCGCGGTAACAACGTAGTTATCGGCGGCATGATTTATTTATTCATACAAATTAGTCATTTGCCGGTGAAGATTTTTTATATTGGTGTAACGCCGTTGAAACAGCTCTCCGGTACAGCTGGCAGAATGGTCCACCGGTCACGAAACTGAGGCGTTGCTGGTCGCGATGATCGCGGACGCGATACGGCATAAGCACGTACACTCGATCTTTCAGACTTCACCGTGCTCGAAAGGCCGCCATGACAAGGGATGAAAGGTTGCTGCAGCTCGCAGCTGAAACCGGTTTTGATCCGCGCGACAAAATGAAGGTAGGCGGAAATTACAGACCTGTCCTGATCGACGGTAACGACGCTCACATCGCAGGCCAGATTCCCCGCGTCGGCGACGTCGTTCGCTTCGCGGGTATTGCAGGAGCCGACATTTCCCTGGACGACGCGCGAAGTGCAGCAGCAATATCGACACTTCGTGCTCTATCGCTGATCTTCCAGCAATGCGGGACCCTCGACGTGATAGCCGCCGTACTGCGCATCAATGTCTTTGTACGCAGTGCGCCCGACTTCACGATGCAAAGCGAGGTCGCCGATGGCGCGTCCGGCGTGCTTTGCGCTGTCCTTGGCGAAGCTGGCGTGCACACGCGAACGTCCATTGGCGTTTTGCAATTACCGAAGGGCGCGTCAGTCGAAGTGGATTTTGTTTTCAGGTTGCGGACGATATAGCATCTTCCGACCGGGGTAAGCCACCCGAGATCACAGAGCTTTTGACGATAACGGCGAGTGCTGGACGCTCGCCGGGGGACCGGAGAGTTCATGCCTGTCACAGGGGGACGGCGAACGAGGACTGGCCGCACTGACTACACCCAGTCTTGCCCTATCTCCCGTAGCGAACGTCGCTGATTCCGGTAGACCATTGCCCTCGCCGAAGTCCGGCTCCATGGCGCCCGGCTGGCAGGCAGACGCATGGACCCTCCCTCGACTGAGACATTCATCCTGCCGTATGAAGCGCATGTCAATCTGACTCGCCTGTAATGGGACACCGCAGGCACTTTCGGCATGCTTTCCACGTGGGCCAACTATGCAAGCTGATTCAAGAACGTCCTGGAAAACGCCGTAAACGCGGCTCATAGCACTCACTTCGCAAACGCATAAGATAGCCAGTCGACTGAAGAGCAGCCGAGCAGCTGTTTAGGGTCGAGCCGGGCCCGAAGATCAGTGGCAGAGTCCGTCGGGCCAGAAACTGCAGCTCAACAACTTTCCCGGATTAGTCTTGTTTCGGTAATACTGACTGTCGTGACAGGTTGCTACATCCCCCCCTTTGCGGCCGACACCTTTCCTGTTCGGAGTATTCACGATGACCACAGACACATACAATCTTGGGCCAATCACAATTGGCGGCGTGACAGTTCGCTATCTCATAGACGGATCCGCCACGAAGGGCATGGGCGTCTTCGAGTTGACGGTCGCGCCGGGAGCAAACGTTCCGCCGCCTCATAGTCACACCCACAATGAAGAATGCGTGTACGCCCTGGAGGGGCTCATCCGCTATTCCGTTGACGGTGTTGTGAGGGACCTGGCACCGGGTGAGTGGATGCATACCCCCAAGGGCTCCGTCCATTCGTTCAGCAACCCTCATCAAACCACTGCCAAGGCACTTGTCGTCCTTACCCCGGACGTGGGTGCGCAGTACTTTCTGGATGTACAAGCGGTAGTGAATGCCGGCGGGCCACCAGACCGCCAGAAGTTGTTGGCGGTCATGTCCGACTACGGGCTCGTTCCTGCCGCTCCAATTCCAGCGGTCGCCCAACAATCGGTTCAAGGCGATGTGCCCGCTTCGCAAGGACGCCCCTTAACTTAAGCGTTGAATGTCCGCTTTCGGCTTCGTCGAAAGGCAGCTTCGGGTCGCGTGCTGCCGATCGCAGGCCGCGGAGACCGAAGCCGAGTATGCAACTCGCACGAGTCGGCACCCGGCCACTTTCGGCCGCTCGCAAACACTTCGGCGTAGACATCCACGCGTCCCCTCCGGGCCGGCCAACAGCCATTCGATTCGAGTTCGTCAGATCCTCAATGCGAAGACTTGAGAAGGTATGACCTGCTAAAGACTCTGTGGAACGTTGAAGGACTGAAGCTGTTGAGCGACACCTCTAACAACATCCGCCACCAATTTTCACCGCTCACACGGAACACTGATTAATAGTCAGGGCGGCCCGACCAATTCCAAATCTTTCGTGCAGCCGTCAGCTCATGGTCACGGGTACGCTGAAAACACGTTCGCCCCGACTGCCCTGCGCAGTACCCGATGCGGTCGTTAGCGCGTCCAGCCGGTCGAGTCCTCGCAATCGACAGCGATGCGGTCCGCGCGGCCCCATCGCTTCGCTCCGTGCGAGTCGCCGAGACGGCGAAAGAGAGTCACGAGCCAATCGCGACTTACGCAGCCGCGATGCATGAAAGAACTGCGGTAGCATCACCCTTCCTGCTACCCGAGGTGATAAACGGATGTCTATGAAGGTGCTCATCGTCGAAGACGACTCCACGATCGCCGCGAACCTGTACGACTATCTCGAAACAAGCGGCTATGTCGTCGATGTAGCCGCCAACGGCAACACGGGGCTGCAGATGGCACTCGCCGACTCATGGGACGCCATTTTGCTCGATCTGTCACTGCCGGGCATGGATGGACTCACACTATGTCGCAGGCTACGGGAAGAGGCGGCCCGCGATACACCCGTGCTGATGCTGACCGCGCGCGACGCGCTTGATGACAAGCTCGCGGGATTCGTGCACGGCGCCGATGATTACCTGGTCAAACCGTTTTCCCTGAAGGAAGTGGGCGCACGGCTTGGCGCCATGATCAAGCGCTATCGCGGCCGGGTCGCCACCATGGATCTGCGGTTTGCGGATGTGCGCCTCGACCTGTCGACGATGACCGTCGAACGCGCCGGACGCCCGGTCAAGCTACCGCCCAAATGTCTACAGCTGCTGCGTATCCTGATGCAGTCGCCCCATCGCACCTTCACCCGCGCCGAGCTCGAGTCCGAAGTCTGGGGAGAACAGCTGCCGGACAGCGACACGCTGCGCACGCACATCTATACGCTGCGCCGGGCGCTGTGCGGGCCCGGTGAAGCCGATGTGATCGAAACGCTGCATGGCGTCGGTTACCGGCTCGTGGCGAGTGGTGATGATGCGAAATAGCCTGCGATTCAAGGTTGCGCTGGTCTTTTCGGTGCTGACCATTGCACTGCTGGTCGCCCAGGCGCTGGGCGTGCGAGCACTGGCCGAAGCGCAGGAAGAGCGGCTGATCGCGGCGCTCATCCGCGACGACATGGCGAGTGTGCTCAAGAGCTACCAGGCCAATCCCGCGCTGCTGCCACCGTTCGACGTACGACTGAATGGCTATGTTTCGAGTGCGGACCGCGTGCCCATTGCCCTGCCCGAAACTGTCAGGACTTTGCCTTTCGGTACGCACGAAATCATTGTCGACGACCGGGAGATCCACGTCGCCATTGCGTCCATGGGCACGGCACGCCTGTACCGGGTCTATAACTTCAATATCTACGAAAAGCATTTCAAGGAAGTCATCAACGCCCTGATGGGCGGCACCGGCATCTTTGCACTGCTGACGATCTGGCTGTCCTTTGGTCTTTCCGGACTGCTGGTGCGGCAGGTCGCGGGACTCGCCCGGCAGGTCAAGACACTGCGGCTGGGTGAATCGGCTGCGATCCATCCAGGCAAATACGACGAAACCGAACTCGCCGGACTCGTGGAGGCGTTCAACGACTACCACCAGCGCATGGCCGACATGATGGCGCGCGAAAAGGAGTTCACAGGCAACGTCAGCCACGAGCTGCGCACGCCGCTCACGACCATCAAGACGAGCTGCGAACTGCTCGAGCAGGATACGGCGATCCAGGGCAAATCGCGCGCCCGTCTGCAGCAGATCGAGCGGGCAGCAGACAACATGCGCGAACTTGCCAACGCGCTGCTCATGCTTGCGCGGGAGGACTCGGCGCGCGAGGTCGAGCCGGTGGCCGTCGCGAAGATGATCGAAACCGCGTTGGCACCGTTTGCCGCCCGGCTCGAGCAAAAAGGACTCGAGTCGGTGAATGATATCGACGGCGAACTTCGTGTCGTGGCGAACCGCCCTGCGCTTGCGATCGTGCTATCCAACCTGATCGACAATGCCGTACGGCATACCGACCACGGAAAGCTGCACTTTCGCTACGCCAACGGCTGGCTTTACATCGAGGACACCGGACCCGGCATTCCGGCGCATGCGATCCCGCATGTCTTTGACCGGTTCTACCAGGCACCATCGCCCGATACCCCGACGCCTGGGGTCGGGATCGGCCTGTCTATCGTCAGGAAGCTGTGCGAGCGCTACGGGTGGTCAATCGAGATTGGCAGTGAGCCCGGCAAGGGAACCAGCGTGTCGCTTCGGCTGCCGGCTGTGAGCCGGACCTGAGCCCGTCTCCCCCGGATCGGGTGGGCTCTTGACGAAAACTTCACAACCGCTGGCGTAGCCTCCAACCCGAAAGCCGCCCGCGTGGGCGGTACATCGTCCGGGACGGAATGCCAGAATGCGCCGCGCGTTGTCGATTGTCTTCATCGTATTGACCGGCGTGGCCGGCTGTACCACCTATCATCCCCACCCGATCGCCCCTGACCAGCTTGCCCGGCAATTCGAGCAGCGCTCGCTTGCAAGCGAGGAACTGCATGCCTGGATCGCACGTGAAGCTGGCCATGAAGTCAGCCCGTGGCCGCCGGCCGCCTGGAACCGCGAGCTGCTTACCCTGGCGGCCTTCTACTACAGCCCCGCCCTCGACCTGGCCCGTGCGCAATGGGGCACGGCCAAGGCCGGCATCGATGTCGCCAACGCGATTCCCAACCCTGTCCTGCAGTTGCCGTTCCAGTTCAACACGCCCAACCCAGGGCCCGGGGCGCCCTTCACCTGGGGGCCTTCGCTCGATATTCCCATCGAGACCGCGCACAAGCGCGGCTATCGCGTCGACCAGGCGAGCCACCTTTCTGAAGCTGCGCGGCTGAACCTCATCACCGCAGCATGGACGGTCAGTGCGCAGGTCAGGGACGCCATGCTCGCCCTGTACGCCGCCCGTACGCGCATCGCCTTCCTGTCCACGAAGGCCGATGCCCAGCGGCAGATCACGACCATGAGCCGCCACCGTCTCGCAGTCGGCCAGTATTCGCAGCCCGATGTCGATGCAGCGGTGCTTGCCGACACCCAGGCCCAGAGCGACCTTGCGTCCGCGCGAAGTGCAGAAGAAGACGCGCGCGCCCAACTGGCCGCCGCCATCGGCGTGCCGGTCACTGCGTTCGACGGCGTCACACTCGACCTGAGCGCCTTTGGCACGGTTCCCCCTGCGCCACCCGCAGCCGATGCGCAGCGCGCAGCGATCTTTCATCGTGCCGATCTGCGCGCCTCGCTGGCCGACTACGCCGCGGCCGAATCGGCGCTTCAACTCGAGGTCGCGAAACAGTATCCGGACATCCATCTCGGTCCCGGCTACACCTACGACACCGGCACCAACAAGATCGGCTTTGGACTGGCCGGCATCACGTTGCCGATCTTCGACCAGAACCAGGGGGGCATCGAACAGGCCGAGGCGAAGCGCAAGGAAGCAGCGGTTCGCACCGGCGCGCTGCAGGACAGGATCATCGGCGACCTCGCACACGCACTGGCGCGCTACCAGGCGAGCGGCGAGGCGCTGCAGATCTCCGACGCCCATCTGGCGAGCGCCCGTCGGCAGCTCGACAGCCAGGCGGCTGCATTCGCGAGCGGCAATGCGGACCGGCTGACCTACACGCAGGCGAAAGCCGACTATCAAACGAGCGAGACCGTCCATCTCGACGCAGAAGTCGCCGTCCAGCAGGCCGCCAGCGCACTCGAAGACGCGATGCAGGTACCCCTTGTCCACGAGACAACAAGCCCCACCCTCAGCGGGGGAACAACACGATGAAATACCGGCTGATCCTCCTTAGCGTTCTTTCGCTGGCCCTCTGCGCCGGCGCTGGCTGGTACATCATCAACCAGGCGTTCGACGACTCCGGTGCGTCGACAGCCACCGCAGCACCGTCTGCGCCGCAGGCCGCTGTGCAAACGGTCCACGGCGAGACGGTCGTGGTCGTGAGCCCCGACGCGCAGCGCGCCGGCCACATCGAAGTCGCGCCGCTCGCGGCCGTCACGAGCCAGTCCGGCATCCGCGCGGATGCCATGGTCATCGATCTGCAACCGCTCTTCGATCTGCGCAACCGTCTCGCCAGCGCACGCGCCGACGTCGACACGTTCGCCGCACAGGCAGCCAGTTCACGCACGCAGTACGAGGGCAGCCGTACGCTCTTCGCCGACGACCGCAATGTTTCGCAGAAGACGCTCCAGGCCGCGCAGGCGACGATGCAGGGCGATGCGGCCAAACTGCAATCCGCCCGGGTCACACTGAATGGTCTTGATGGCACGATGCGGCAGCAGTTCGGCGAGGCACTCGCGAACGCGGCAGCGACACCGGCCTCGACGTTGTTCCAGCGTCTCCAGGCGGGTCAGTCGGTTGTGCTGCGTGTGACGTTGCCATCCAGCTTCGGCAGGACGCCGCCCGAGAGTATTGCGGTCGATACACCCAGCGGCTCCACGGTGCCCGCCCAGAGGCTTTCCGCCTCGCCCGTCGCCGATCCAGCCATACAGGGCACGCCATGGCTGTACGTCGCCGGCACCGCGCTGCCCGCGAACCTGCGCACGAGCGCGCGCGTGCCGACATCGAGCGAGGCCGTCTCCGGATTGCTGATCCCGGAGCAGGCGGTGGTGTGGTACGGCGGCCAGACCTGGGCATACGTGCGCACGGCGCACGACCGCTTCACGCGGCGTTCCGTGCCGGCGGCCAGTGAGGACGATCACGGTTTCATCGTGACGGCGGGCTTCCAGGCCGGCGACCAGATCGTGACCCAGGGCGCGCAATTGCTGCTCTCCGAAGAGATCAAGCCACAAGGCATCGGCACCGCGTGCAAGGATCCGCCCGAGTGTGACGACTGATCCCGCGACTGAGCTCGCATGCCCCGCCCGGAACAACGCCACACACCGCCCCATGCTTGACGCAATCATCCGCTTTTCGCTGCGCTTTCGCGGCGTCATCTTCTCGCTGGCCGTCATGGTGGCTGGCTACGGGCTCTTTTCCCTCACGCGCGCCAGGCTCGACGTCTTTCCCGAGTTCGCACCGCCGATGAGCATCGTGCAGACGGCCGCGCCGGGCATGACGAGCGAACAGGTGGAGACCCTCGTGACCCAGCCGGTTGAAAATGCCCTTGGCGGCATGACCGGCCTGCAGTCGATCCGCTCGCGGTCCATGCAGGGCCTCTCCTCGGTCACGCTCGTCTTCGACGACCACGCGAACGTGATGCAGGTCCGGCAACTCGTCACCGAGCGCATCAGCGCGCTTGCGGGTGCGCTGCCGGCGGGCGTCACGGCGCCCCAGCTCCTGCCGCTCACCACGACGACGAGCGTCGTGCGCACCATCGGCCTGACGTCGAAGACGCGCTCGCTTGCGGACCTCTACGACATCGCGCAGTGGACCGTCAAACCGCCGTTGCTGGGTACGCGAGGCGTGGCCGATGTAATCGTGTTCGGCGGTCAGACGCGCCAGATGCAGATCCAGGTCGATCCCGCCAGGCTGATGCGTCACGGCCTGTCGGTCCAGGATGTGATTGCCGCGGCGCGCCAGGCCACAGGCGTGCGCGGCGCCGGGTTCATCGAGAACAGCAATCAGCGCATTGCCGTGAACGCCGATGGCCAGATCGCGACGCCACCCAAACTCGCGGGTGTTGTGCTGCGTTCCAGCAACGGCGCAGCCGTGCGCCTTGGCGACGTTGCCAGCGTGACCTGGGGTAATGCACCTGCCGTTGGCGCGGCATCGATCATGGGCAAGCCCGGCGTGATGGTCGTAATGGAAAGCCAGTACGGGACCAACACGATGGCCGTGACGCGCGACATCGAAAAGACGCTCGCCGGGCTTGCGCCGGTGCTCGCGCGTCAGGGCGTGGACGTGAACGCGAACGTCTTCCGGCCCGCCAACTTCATCGAAGCCTCTGTCGGCCACCTGCGCATGGCGCTCGTCGTCGGCGCCTTGCTGGTCGTTGCGGTGCTGTTCCTGTTTCTGCTCAACGTGCGCACCGCTGTAATCTCTGCCGTGGCGATTCCCATGTCGCTGCTGGTCGCGATCATCGTACTCACGTCGTTCGGGGTCAGCCTCAACACGATGACCCTGGGCGGCCTCGCCATCGCCCTGGGCGAAGTGGTCGACGACGCGATCATCGACGTCGAGAACATCTACCGCCGCCTGCGTGAGAACCGCATGCTGGCCCAGCCGCTTCCCGCCTTTCGCGTCGTGCTGCGCGCCTCGCTCGAAGTGCGCAGTGCCGTGGTCTTCGCCACCTTCATCGTAATGCTGATCTTCCTGCCCGTGCTCACGCTCTCGGGTATCGGTGGACGGCTCTTCGCCCCGCTGGGCATCGCCTACATTCTCGCCGTGCTCGCGTCGCTGGGCGTCGCGCTCACGCTCACGCCCGCGATGGCGCTCGCGCTGCTGGCCAAGGGTCCGTTGCCCGAACGCGAGCCACGCTTGATCGGTCGCCTCAAGGCGCGTTACATTGCGCTGCTGACAAAGGTCGAACAGCACGTGAAGGGGATCATGGTCATCGTCGCGGTGATGTGCGCCGCGGCGCTCGCGTCCCTGCCCTTCATGAGCGGGAGTTTCATTCCGCAACTGCGCGAAGGCCATTACACCGTTCACATGGGGCTCGCGCCAGGCACCTCGCTTGCCGAATCGATGCGCATCGGCACCCGGGTCTCGCAGGCGCTGCTGCAGGTGCCGGGCGTGCGGCTCGTGGCGCAGCGTGCCGGCCGCGCGAACGGCGTGGTCGACCCGACCGGCGTGCAGCTCTCGGAATTCGAAGTCGACTTGAAGCCGATGGGCGCGTCGGGCCAGAGCTGGGCGCTCTACCGGATTCGCCAGGCGCTGGCGCGCTTTCCAGGCCTCTCCACCTCGGTCAACACGTTTCTCGAGGAACGCATCGACGAAACCATTTCGGGAACGACAGCCCCCGTGGTGGTGAATGTCTTCGACAATAATCTCGACGTCATCGATCGCACGGCGCAGCAAATTGCACAGCTCATCGGTACGATCCACGGCGTTGCCAGCGTGCGGGTGGATTCGCCCCCCGGCATTCCCGAGCTCGATGTGAGGCTCAATCCCGACGCACTGAGCCGCTGGGGCTTTCGCCCCGTCGAAGTGCTCGATGCGATCCAGGCCGCCTATGCCGGCGTGACCATCTCGCAGATTTACGAGGGCAGCCGCACCTACGACGTCGCCGTCGTGCTCGACCCGGCACAGCGCAGGTCGATCGGCGACGTGGGCAAGCTCATGGTGCGCAACGCCGACGGCTTTGCCGTGCCGCTCTCCACGCTCGCGACGATCCGGCAGATCGCCGGCCGCTACCAGATCACGCACGACGGCGGCCAGCGCGTGCAGACGGTATCGGTCAATCTCGGCAGCCGGCCGGTCAGCGACTTCGTGAAGGAAGCACAGGCGCGTGTGAATCGCGAGATCAGGATGCCGTCGGGTACCTATGCCGTTTTCAGCGGCGAGAGCGAAGCGCGCGCGCAGTCGCAGCGAGATCTGCTCGCGTACGGCGGGATTGCGCTGGTGGGCATCGCATTGCTGCTGTTCATGGCGTTGAAGAACCGGCGTGCCGTGCTGCTGGTGCTGATCAACCTCCCGTTCGCGCTGGTGGGCGGCGTCCTGGGCGTGATCCTCAGCGGCGGGAATCTGTCACTGGGCAGCATGGTGGGCTTCGTCACGCTGCTCGGCATTTCGCTGCGCAATTCGATCATGCTGATCAGCCACTACGAGCATCTGGTGTATGCCGACGGCCTGGCCTGGGACATGAACACCGCCGTGCGTGGCGCCTCGGAACGGCTGGTGCCGATCCTCATGACTGCATTGGTCACTGCGCTCGCGCTGGCGCCGCTCGCTGCGACGAGTGGCGCGCCGGGCAACGAAATCGAAGGGCCGATGGCGATCGTCATTCTTGGCGGGCTCATCACCTCGACCGCGCTGAATCTGATCGTGCTGCCCACACTCGCGCTACGGTACGGGCGTTTCACGCCCGACGAACTCCCCGAGCCCGGGCCGTCTGCGGCACACGGCGAAGCGGGAGGCGGCCGGTGATCGGGCAGCCCGCGATGCCGGCGCTTCCTGAGCGCGACCCGGCCGCGGTCGTCGCACGTTTGCGACACGGCGAGGCAACCCGGGTCCGGGTACCGGCGAGCCACGACCCGCATGCCATGCACCGGTAAGGAGGCAAGTTTCGTGCATACCTGGCTCATACCGATCAGCGACCACCCCTGGCCCGTGCTGGCGAGCGTCGTCATGTTTGTCGCGGGTGCACTCATTGGTGCAGGTGTGCTCAACGTCTGGCTGAGCGTCGCGTCCGCGATACTGGGCGCCATCGCAGGCGACGGACTGGCCTACGAACTGGGTCGGCGCTATCACGCCGACGTCGGGCCGTGGATCACGGCGAGCGGTCACGGCGACAGCTGGGCCAGCGGCGAGCGGTTCGTCGAGCGCCACGGCGTCTGGAGCCAGGTGCGCGCCCGTCTTTGTGCACCGGTGCGCCCGATTGTGACCCTGCTGGTTGGTTCCGCGCGCATGGGGCGACTGAAGTTCTGGTCAATCAACCTTGTGTCCGCACTGGTCTGGGCTCCGTTGAGTCTCGGGCCTGGAATGATCGTTGGCGCGGCGGCCAGGGTGGCTGGATCGATCAGCCCACGCGCGGCCTTCGCGATGATGCTCCTGCCCATTCTGCTTTACTTCGTCGTCCGGCTCGCGATCACAAGAGGCATACCGCTTCTCAAGCACGCCGCGCTGCACGGGATGCTCGTTCTGATGCGCCGTTTTCCCAGGTTCGCAGACAGCCTGCAGCGCTGCATCAAGGTCGACGCCCCTGAGTTTCCTGCGATCTGCGCATTCGCCTTGCTCTTTCTCGCCAGCGTATGGCTCTTCGGAGGCGTCCTGCAGGATGTCGTTGCCAACGATCCGTTGATGCAGGTTGACACTGCGCTCTACAGCTTCCTGCGCTCGCTGCATACAACGCCGGTCAATGCGCTGGTGGCGGGCTTTGCGGCGGTGAACGGGCGCACACCGGGCTTCGTGATGGCAGCCGCAGTATCCGGATGGTTCATTCTGCGGCGAAGCTGGAAAACAGCCGCATGGTGGGCAATCGCTCTGGGCGTGGCAGCCGTGTTATCGCCGTCCGGTTGGGTGGAAACGGCCGGAGTATTGCCGGCTAACTGGCAGGCCGGGACCCCGCACACACCGCTGCCCGATGGCCAGGCGGCCTTCAACATCCTGCTTTATGGGTTGCTGGGCTGGATTGCCACGCGCAGGCAGAGCGCACCTTGGCGAAATGCCGTCGCAACGACGCTCGCGCTCTGGATCGTTGCCGGAGGCCTCGCGGATCTCTATCTCGGCAACGCCTGGCTGAGCGGACTCCTCGGCGGCTGGGCGCCTGGAATGGCGTGGCTGGCCATCCTCGGTGGGGCCTATGGGCTCTGGCATGTGCATGACGAGGTCCATCCGAAGGGCCTCGCCATCGTCGCCGTTGGATCACTGACCGTCGTTGCATTGTGGGCCGTTCTGGCGGCATGGCAGACCGCGAGGCTGTCTTCGGTTTCCGCCATCCAGCCCGTACCTTCATTGACTCCCGGCAGCCTGATCAACACCATCCTGCAACAGGTCCCGGCTCTACGCACGGACGTCGGCAGTGAAAATAAAGCGGAGAGTCTGCATTGATTGCCCTGAAAGAGCTCCTCGACGAAGAAAAACTGCTTCTGGTTTTTGAACTGAGCCTGTGGTTCAAGGCAATTTTTGCGGTGTCGGAAATCGTCGCTGGTGTAGCCACCTGGTTCGTCCCTCATCGGCTTTTTCTGACACTTGTGCTCTGGGTCACGAAGGACGAGTTCGCCGAAGACCCGCACGATCTCGTGGCCAACTTTCCCCTTCATACCGTTCAGCACCTGTCTGTCGATACCCAGAAATTCGCAGCAATCTACCTGCTCGGACACGGTGTGATCAAGCTGTGGTTGATCGTCGGTTTGCTGCGGGAGAAACTTTGGTACTTTCCCGTTTCCATCATTGTCTTCGGTCTGTTCATTGGCTACCAGGTCTACCGGTTCACATTCACGCACTCAGTCTGGCTGCTGCTCATCACGGCACTGGACGTCGTCATTGTCGCGCTTACGTGGCACGAGTACCGCTATCTCCGAAACGAGCGAGAAGCAGTCGTGTCGAACTCCTGAATGAATCCAGCGACGCGCACCTGCCCGGGCATCGTAACGGCCAGCTGAACGATGGCACACAAACTTTCTTCCCGCTCCTTAGACGAACGATGCTGCCTGATACCCCTACCGCCAACCGCATTCCGATCCCTCGTGCAGTCCTGATGCTTGGCTTCGTCAGCCTCTTCATGGATCTTTCGTCCGAGCTGATTCATGCATTGCTGCCCATCTTTCTCGTCACCACGATGGGCATGAGCGTGACGGCGCTCGGCTGGCTGGAAGGGGCAGCCGAAGCCACCGCGATGATTGTCAAGATTTTTTCGGGCCCGGTCAGTGACTGGCTTGGCAAACGCAAGGCGCTGCTGTTGCTCGGCTACGGGCTGGCCGCGCTTTCGAAGCCGCTTTTCCCGCTGGCTGGTACGCCCGGGATTGTCGCAGCTGCGCGACTCATCGATCGCGTCGGCAAAGGGATTCGCGGTGCGCCGCGTGACGCCCTCGTCGCGGATGCCGCACCACCTGAGATCCGTGGCGCCTGCTTTGGACTGAGGCAGTCGATGGATACGATTGGGGCATTCGCCGGGCCGCTTGCTGCAATCGTCCTGATGTTCTGGTTCTCCGGTCACATACGCACCGTCCTGTGGTTCGCGGTCGTACCGGCCTTTATCGCGGTTGGGTTGATCCTGTTCGGCATCAGAGAGCCGGCTGATGAAAGCGCGTCCCGCCGCTTCCGGTCCCCGCTGCACTGGCGCGCACTGCGAGCGTTTCCCGGGCGCTACTGGTTCGTGGTCGCGATCGGCGCCGCCTTTACGCTTACACGCTTCAGCGAGGCGTTCCTTGTCCTGCGCGCCCAGCAGACAGGGTTAGACATCGCGTGGATTCCCGGCGTGATGGTGGTCATGAGCCTTGCCTATTCGCTTTCCGCGTATCCCGCGGGCGTACTGTCAGATCGCCTCGACCGCCGGATTCTGCTGGCAGGTGGAATCGTGCTCCTGATCGCGGCGGATCTGGTACTGGGCGCGAGCGCGTCGATTGTCACGATGCTCATCGGCGTCGCCCTGTGGGGCCTGCACATGGGCTTCACACAAGGCATTCTCGCAGCGATGGTAGCCGAAACTGCGCCCAAGACGCTGCGCGGCAGTGCCTTCGGCGTTTTCAACCTCGCGAGCGGCGTCTGCATGCTGCTTGCGAGCGTCATCGCTGGCTGGCTATGGGACCATCACGGCGCGCCGATGACGTTCTTCGCAGGAGCGGCGCTGGCTGTCGTTCCGCTCGTGATGTGCCGCTTCGCGCCACGCCTGGCGAAGCGCAACCGCTGACCTGTCATTATCCTCACGACGAAAGCCACTTATGGAAGCATTCGAAGCACTTAATCAAGCTATTTTTCTCATCCTCAACGCCACGTCCAGGAATCGGTGGCCCGCGTCGACAGCGGCTCCGCGCTGGTGTCCGAAACGGGAACGGCCATCCGGGAGATTGTTGATGCGGTGAAGCGGGTCGATTCGATCGTCCACGAGATCGCGGCCGCCTCGAACGAACAGAGTACCGGCATCCAGCAGGTTGGCAAGGCGATCGCCCAGATGGATTCAGTGACGCAACAGAATGCGGCGCTCGTTGAGCAGGCGGCCGCTGCAGCTCAGTCACTCAGCGTACAGGCCGGCGGACTGGCGCATGTCGTCGCGGCATTTCGCCTCGAAGCCGGCGACCCGCGTATGGCCGAACGTCCTCGCCACCCGGTAGCTGCGGAGCCGGTCGATGTCGATAACGCTTAAGCTCATCCTGAGCTGGCTCGTTGTGCTGGCTGGCCTTGCCGTGCTGATATGGCTCTTCGCTTTCCACTGGTAGCACGCACCTGCGCGTTCGAGGCAGATGGCCGACTGCCGCCGGGTTCTCCAGCGCCGAAGGCGAAACAGACGCTTCGCGTTCCGCGCGAGATGTCGAAGCCGGAGCGGTTACGGACCAGACTCGCACCCAACGCCGCTCCGTTGAGCGTTGGCTTTCCCGGCATGTTGTTCCGTGCATACGGGAAGCAGATCGGCGACAGCATTTACAGCGCCTGTCTTGTCGTTCACCTGACTTGCGAGCGACATTACCGCGCGGCCAGGCTCCTGCCAGGATTACCCCGCTAAAGATATTGGGATGAGAAGCCGTAATACATACTTGTTCCAACAGGACCGTGGCGTTGGCGCTGGCATGAGAGAGCAAACGTTTGCCCGGAAACTGTGGCTGTGGCTGCTCCCGGGCTTGGTGCGTCTGACATCGATCGAGGGACTCGACGCGCGGTTGTTGCGCCAGGTGCATCGGACGATCGCCGTGCAGGTTGCCGGCAATCCGGGCACGCAGGTTCCGCCCGTCCTGACGTTCCCCCGGCGGATCGCTGGCAACCGATCGCGGCGGTGGAACAGGCTGTAAACTGCTGTGCCCCGACATCCCTGGCAGCGCGCTGAGGAAAGACCATGTTCGACGCCGAGATTGCGGCCACGCTCCTGAACCGGTGGGACCGCAAACGTGCGCACCCTGACGACCAGTCACCGCTAAACCTTTTGCAGGAGGGCAAGCTGCATTTCAGGCGTGATGTTGGCGATATTTGTACGGACGCCCGTGCAGCAGACCCCTGTCTTCGCGTCGAATGCCTGACGTTCGCCGACGGACAAAGTGGCTGGTCGCGATGGGCCGCTGCGGAATCGGGCTGAGCGCGCGAGATGTTCGCACGGGCGGGCCATGTCGGTATCGGCTGGCTTCTCTCGGCGCTGGCTCCCTGCGATGGCAGGCATGCTCGCGCCGAACCGGTTCCTGGCGACCGCCAGCCTGCAACGCGTCCTGCCATGGCGAGGACCGGGCCGTTACGGTGGTCACGCCGGGTGATGGGAGTAGTCACGTTGTGTTCCGGGCGCGGTGTCGACCCGGACACGGCTGGTGACCAGGTGACATACCGGGTTTCAGGTGGTCGAAGGAGGTGCACGTGGACTTCGTGAAGACAGAGATCGGGCAACTGGAGAAGGCGCTGAACGCGCTGGTTCGTCATCCTCAGCTTATCCGCCGCGAATACTGGATATCGCAGATCGAGGGTCTGCTGGGACGTCCCAGGCTGTCGCCGCAGGATCGGCAACGGTTATGCGCGCTGCTCGACCTGCTCCGCACCCCGGCGGAATACAGTCCGGCGCAGTAGTAACGGCGCCGGGAAGTCTTTGAGTTAGCGCTCCTCGCAGGTGAGGATTGCGTTCGCTGAAAACCCTGGTCATCGTGGCCAGCCGCATTGATCACGCGGGATGTCCGCCGCAACCTCGTCAGACGGGCGGCCGGTCGCGCCCGCACGTGCGCCGCCACGATCCACACCTCGCGAGTACCATGCTGATATCTGATTTCCGCCGCTCAGCCAACTTCCGGTGTGTTGTACATCTACCGGTGCGTTGCGTTGCTTCGCCAGGAACAGCGTCCGGGACCGCGGCCCGGGTTCCTCCAAACCTGTCGACGGCACGCTGACGATGCACACCCAACCGCCCTGCAGCAACACTCCTGTCGCCACTCCGTCAGAGTTGATCACGGCACTCAGGGACCTCTACATCGTTTCAAGTGCCGCCGCACAACTCGGCGGATACGGGCTGGAAGTTCACGAAGCGCAATGGCGCGCGCTGGCTCGAGGCACCCGTGGGGCGAAGGCGGTCCTCGACCAGCAGACCGCCGCCCGCGACACAGATGCGATTACCGCGTTTCGCCAGCTGGCGAAAATGTGTGAGGACATTCTTGAACTTTACGCAAGGCATCAGAAGTTCCCGTCTGCGGTGTGGCGCGAAGTGGGCAGGCTGGGGCGCGAGGCCTACGACTGCATCGACCTGTGCATCACCCGCCAGCGGGGGGGCGGCGCATGAATTCGTTGTCGTTCGTGCCCGGGTTTCCGACACTCCAATAAAACTGAACCATGCACGGCCGCGGGACCGCCCGGCTGGAAGACCGTTGTGAGCGTCCTTAGATCAAGGAATACCCAATGAGCACCGAGGGAATCAACAAGGCCGCCGCGCTGCTGCTCATGTCGCTCGGTGAAAACGAAGCTGCCGAAGCCTTCCGGTTCCTCGCACCACGGGAGGTACAAAAGATCAGCTTTGCGATGGCCACGCTGAAGAACGTTGCGCGCGGCGACGTCAACACCGTGCTGCAGGACTTTATCGGACAGGCGCAGACGCAAACCACGCTGTCACTTGACTCGAACGACTATATCCGGTCGGTCCTGACCCGGGCGCTCGGCGAAGACAAGGCTGGCAGCGTCATCGACCGCATACTGCTAGGCGACAGCATCACCGGCATCGAGGGCTGAAGTGGATGGATGCCCCGGCCGTCGCGGAACTGATCAAGAACGAACAGCCGCAAATCATCGCCACGATCCTCGTGCACCTGGACCCGGATCAGGCTTCCGGCGTGCTCCAATCCTTCACCGAACGTACGCGCAACGACGTGCTGCTGCGCATCGCCACGCTCGACGGCATCCAGCCGACCGCCCTGCGCGAGCTCGACGATGCGCTGACCGAGCTGCTGTCGGGCAGCGGCCACGCCAAGCGCACGGCGATCGGGGGCGGCCGCGCGGCCGCGGAAATCATCAACAACCTGTCGGACCAGCACGAAGAATCGGTAATCGGGAACGTGCGCGAGTACGACGCTGGTCTCGCGCAGGAGATTATCGACGGGATGTTTACGTTCGAGAAACTGGTCGAACTTGATGACCGCGCGGTCAGGCTGCTGCTGAAGGAAGTGGGTTCAGAAACACTGGTCGTCGCGCTCAAGGTCGGGCCGCCCTCACTGCGTGAAAGGTTCATGTCCAACGTGTCGCAGCGGGCAGCCGAGCTGTTTTCAGAGGAGATGGAAACACGCGGCCCCGTCCGGCTCTCGGAAATTGAAGCGCAACAGCACAAGGTCATGCAGGTCGTGCGCAGCCTCGCCGAAAGCGGCCAGATAGCGTTGGGCGACAAGCCGGGTGACGCGTATATCTAGATTATTCGATGCGTGGCCGGCAGCGACGGAGACCGGAAAAGCAGCGGGATGCGGATCGGGTCGCAGGCGGCCCCGCGACGACATCTCGTTCAGCCGGAAGGCTATCCGGCCGCCCCGCTGACGATGCCGCCCTGGCGGCCTCGAGCATCCGCTTGTTCACTGTCTCGACGACATGAAATGGAGCGCTGCGCATCTGCCGCTCATTCAGCGTCAGGAGGTCAGCCAGGAGGTCGAACGTGACCGAGTCTACGGCCCAGACTCCGGTGACTTCCGCGCTCCGGTGACAACGGACCAACGCGTCCTGGACCTCGGCCATGCCCTCCGGGCACGCCTCGACGTACCCCGCCGCAAGCAGATGACATGTGATGGCGATGACGTCTGCCATCGTTTCGAAGTGACGCGCGTCGCCGCGTCCCTGTCGAAGGTTCGCCAGCCTCATGTGATACTCGATCAACAGGGCGCAGGTGACTTCCGTGGGGAGCAGAAGCAAGCGCATACTCGCTGGCATCGCGTGAGCGAAGCGGCGTTTGGCTGCAGACGAGTTCAATCTGGAGCGTGGCATCGGTGCGCCGTGGGTATCCGGGATGCCTGTGATATCGGCGGAAGAGCTGTCCGGCTTCAATTCTTTCTGCGGTGACGCCCAAAAGAGGTCGATGCCCTGAATGTCGGCTTCACCACGCCGTACTCAACCCGGCGGTCGAGCCATCCCATGCCGGTGAGCAACATGGTGGCGTAATCGCCGTGGCGAGTGAAACGTGCACTCTGCAGGCAAGCGCAAAGCCCACCTCCTGGGGGATCAGCGGGCCTGAGGGGATGCCAGAGAAAGCGAATCGCTCAACTACTGCGATACCCCCGCACGTGATTGTCATACCAGGCAGCCGCCGCAAGCCCGAGCGCGGTCAGATAATGATGGGTAAAGTCGGGCAGTTCTTCGCATGCCGCGCAGATCACCGTGAGCTTCCCCGATTCGACCGCCTCAGCGGCGTTCAATAACAGGCCCAGCGCACCGTGTCGTTCGAGCAGCGCCCGCCGGATATCCACGTGAATCGGCAGCTTCGACGCGACGTCGTCGATCGTGCTGCCAAACAGCACATGAACCAGCGAGAAAACGCCGGTGATGAAAGCAGCATCGGCGAACCGTTCGTCACCGGGCTGCAGCCGGCCCGCCGCGAGTTCCATGAATCGCGCGCGCGTGCCACATAGCTGCGCCAGGGGATCGGAGCGTAATGTGCGGAGATGGCCGTCGGCGAAGAGCAGCAAGTGCGTCCAGCGCATGATCTGCCGGGTGCCAACCACCATGATCGCCTGACGCAATGATGAAATCGTTTGGGAGAGCCCGAACGCGCTGGAATTGAGCAGGCGCAGCAGTTGCATCACGAGACGCGGATGCTGCTTGAGTTCGGCCTCAAGTTCAACAATCTCTGGTTCGCCGCCCAGCAGCACCAGCAGACGCATTAGCGATTCGCGCAATGGCGTTTGCCGCCGCGATGCCAGCACCTGGGGCTTGGCAAAGTAGTATCCCTGGAACAGATCGAAGCCGGCGCGCAGGGCGACGTTGTGGTCTTCGGGTGTCTCGACCTTCTCGGCGACCAATACCTTGCGGTGTTGCCGGACGACACCCACCAGTTCGTCAAGGCGTTCACGCGGGCAGGCGAGCAAGTCGATCTTGACGATATCCACGCACGGCAGCAGTTCCGTCAGACGCGGGGAAACCTCTGCGACATCATCCAGCGCAAGCCGGAACCCCTCGCGCCGCAGTTCGCGGCAGCGGCCGAAGAGTGCTTCATTAAAGGTTACTGTTTCTAGGATTTCGAGCACGAAGCGCTCGGGTGGCAACACCTGGACGATGTCGGACATCAGCACCGTCCTGTCAACGTTCACATAACCGGTGTGATCACCCAGCGCAGCGTCGAGACCCATATCACCGACGAGTCTCGCGATGACATCCGCGGTGGCTTCAACGTCATCGACGACGTGAGCGAAATTCAGTTCCCCCGAGCGGAACAGCAGTTCGAATCCATTCAACACGCCGTCTCGATCAAGAATCGGCTGGCGACCGAGGTAAACGTATTCGGACGTATCCATATCGTTTATTATTCGTTGCCGGTTGGCTGCCGGCGCAACCGGATGAGGGCTAGTTTCAATCCTGAACTCCTCGCACGCCACAAATGCACAATATCGTCCATGCTGGCGGGTTTTGCAATCGCAAATGTACTGACTGGCGCAACCACGTGAAACCTGTCCTTGCAGGTCCCGCCTGAAAGTGCGGCACAGCGGTGCAACACCAGGCACTGTCACCGACAGCCCCTGCGAAAGAGTGTGAATGCGCAGTTTTGCGTTCCCCCACGCGACTGAGCGTAGCCAAAGTGAACGGACCCCCAAAGGCAAACCAAGGGGTGCCCGCCACAACCTGCGGATGATTCCCAGGAAACTGCGGCTTTTTTACGCCTTGATGTTTGCTGTCCTACTCAAGCGCCCGACTGTCGAGCTATCGACGGCATGACGCCGCCGTAGAGCGAAGCGAATTGTTCAGGGCCCACTAGTTATGTGTATTTGCTTACAATCCACGGAGCGTGTGCTTGAAATCAGCCACGTTTTCTGCTCGAAATAACTGCAACTGACCAGAGGCGCGTGCTTGGATTAATTGCAACTGTGCTTGCATTCAGCGCGGCGTGCTTGCATTCCACGTCGTGCTCACGTTATCTGCAACTGACGAACCTCAGATCGGCAGTCCGGCCGCCAGTATCTTGTCGCGCAGGGTCGCAGCCCGTACTGGTTCCAGCGAGTTGCTGAACAGTGCCTTGATCTCGGTCGGCTTTGCGTCGAACTGCTCCACGAGGTCCTTGATGCGGTAGCCGTGCCGCGTGAGCGTCGGCTCAAGATCGTCAAGCTGCCGGGACAGGATCGATTCGACCATCGCGGCCGGTACGGGCTTCTCGCCGGTCCGATACCCCGCCTCGAACGCGAGCGTCAGATGCAACTGGATTTGCAGCGGAGTGCGCAGCTTCGACGCCAGCAGGTCGATTGCTTCCTCGGTGAGGATCGATTCAATGTCGGTGCCGTCGGCGGCACACGCGCCCAAGAGCCAGTACAGGAATTCGCGCTGGCTCCCGGCGATGCCGTCGAGCGAGAAAATGTCGGTGCGGTAACCAATCTCTTCCATCGTCGCGCGGCGAAGGTCATTGCGCAGCTTCGGATGCCCGGCGAGGATCAGGGACAGACTGCCGCCGCCGTCCTCGATCAGTTCCATCAGACGCTTAAGGCCAATCAGCGTATTGCCGTTCAGATCGTGCGCCTCGTCGACGAACAGTGCACCAGGCCGCTAGTTTTTTCTGACCAGTTCACGCAGATCACGCTCCCGTTTCTCGCCTTGGGTGGGAATGCGAACCTGCTTCTCCGTCCCTTCTTCGACTCGATCCTCAGCCTGAAGCATCGGACCATCCTGATGGATGCGTACGCAGCGGGCCTGCGCGTGTCGGAAGTCGTCCGCCTGAAGGTCACGGACATCGACAGCAAGCGCATGGTTATCCGTGTGAACCAGGGCAAGAACCGCAAGGATCGCTACGTAATGCTCTCGCCGCGTCTGCTCGAAATCCTCAGAACGTACTGGCAAGACGCTCACCCCAACGGCTGGCTGTTTTCCGGTGATATTCCTGGACACCCCGTCACGCGGGGCGCCGTCTCGCGAATCTGCGCTCTCGCTCGCCAACGATGTGGCATCCGGAAGCCGATAACACCGCATTCCTTGAGGCATGCGTTCGCGACTCATCTGCTCGAAGCCGAGACCGATGTGCGCGGGATCCAACTGCTCATGGGCCATAGGTCCCTCGCGACTACTTCGCGCTACTTGAGAATCGCGACCAGCACCGTGTGTGCCACAGCGAGTCCCTTCAATCCGCTGCCGCACCCCGCACCCATTCCACCGCCGCCACCTGCCCCCGAGTACTTCTGAAGCCGGCGATGCGCCCGGCGCTCGAGTTGGCGGACATACTTCGCCGCTGTGGTCCGCAGTATCGGCAGACCCATGCCGACGGGCTCACTCGTGTCCAACGGCGCGTGATGAGTGCGATCGAGCTTTGTCGGACTGCCGCGCTCGGCGGGCATGTCGAGCGATGCGACGCATGCGGCCATCAGCGCATCGCCTATGACTTGTGCCGCAATAGACATTGCCCAAAGTGCCAGTCGCTCGCACGCGCACAATGGCTCGAACGCCGGCAGGCCGAGCCGCTTCGCGAGACCGAGTACTTCCATGTCGACTTCACGCTTCCCGAACCCATCGCGGCTCTCGCGTACCAGAACAAACGGGTGCTCTACGACATGCTGTTTCGCGCCAGCGCTGAGACGCTGCGCACCAGCGCTGCCGACCCGAAGCACCTGGGCGCCGAGATCGGCTTCATCACGAACCTGCACACGCGGGGGCAGAATCTGCTGCACCACCCGCACGTGCATTGTGTCGTGCCCGGTGGTGGCATCTCCCCGGACAGTGAACGCTGGATCGCCTGCCGCCCCGGCTTCTTCCTGCCCGTGCGTCTCACGACTCTTTCGCCGACTGTTCCTCGAGCAGCTGCGCCGCGCTTTTAACGCTGGCATACTTCGCCTGCACGGCCAGCTCGAGTTCCTAAGGGATGCCAGGGAATTCGCCGCCTGGCTTGCGCCCGCTGCCAGGTCTGAGTGGGTCGTCTACGCCAAGCCATCCATTGGCGGTGCCGAACATGTGCTCGATTACCTGGGACGCTATACCCATCGCGTCGCCTTCTCCAATAGCCGGCTGCTGGGTTTCGACGGAAACGGCGTGCAGTTCTGCTGGAAGGACTACCGGCACGAGGCCCGGCACAGGACCATGACGCTCGCGGCTGACGAGTTCATCCGCCGCTTCCTGCTGCACGTGCTGCCCGACGGCTTCAAGCGCATTCGCAGCTACGGCTGGCTCGCCAACTGCCACCGGGCGCAGCGGCTGGCCAGCTGCCGGCACCTGCTCGGCGTCGAGCCGCCCTCCGCCGAATCACCCGCCAACGGAGAAGATTACCGCGACCGTTACCAGCGGCTCACCGGCAGGTCATTGCGTGACTGCCCAGTGTGCGGAAAGGGCCACATGGTCCACATCGAAGGTGGCGTACCCGGCAGCCTTCCGCGGGCTCCGCCTGCTCCCGCCCATGTGCACTAGCCGACATCGATGCTTCTGCCCAACAGGCTCGCCTTGCCCGATCAGGCCTGCGTGCCCGAAATCGCCAGATGCTAATCGTTGGCTATCGCAGTGCCTTCCACTTCGCGCGGCGGGATGATCGGTCCATACCATCGAGCGGTAGTGAATTTTCGATCGGACACGGGCGCCGTGTGCTGACGGCCCGCCTGTGCGACCTCCAGTTCTGTAGCGGCACGAGGCTCAACCTGATATTTGTATACCTTCACGACTTCGAGTTCTCCATCGATTTCCATCCAGTACCAGCCGGGCCTGGTTGGTCGCGTTAGGTGCCATTGCATATCCCCCCCCCCTTTTTGACGATTTCTTGAGGATTATGCCGCAGTGTGGAGTATCCGCCAGGAGACCGCAGCGACCCGCAGGTTCGCTCCTGTCCCTTAAAGCGAGCCTCTTTATAATTTCCGTTGCTCCATTTGGCGACGCTCACTGCGTCATCAAACCCGGACTTCTAACATTCTTTAAAGCCTCTGGGCGGATGTAGTGATAGATTGCAAATCAGGGAGAGGTAAGCAAGATGAACGATCATGTCATCTTCTATAAGGGCTACATCGTCGATTTCACACCATTCGCCGCAGGAGACGCAACGTTCGGTCCGCGATGGAGCATCTCAAAAGACGATGCTGTGTGGTCTGGCAGCGTTCCGCTTTCCACCGGAAACCTGATGTATCACTGCTCGAAAGAGGAAGCGGCGGAACTTGGAAAACGCCATGCGCTTCGAATGATCGACTGCGAGTAATGGCGGGTAGCCATGCCTCGTGCCGCCGACGTGTGAACACGACGTTCTCGTGTCGGCTTAACATCCTCCGGGCCACCTGGCCGTGCGCAGCACACGCAGCTACCTTTGCGCGAGCGCATGCTCACGAGCATGTTCTCAATTGGCTTCCAACCCCCCGTTCCTGCATCGGATCCGGTTTAAACAACGTCGCGCTACGGACTACTTATGCCACAACCACAGGGCGAATTGACGCATTTGTCTTGATAGATGGGCCAGGTGCCGTCTCAAGCACAATCACAAGCGTCGCCAATAGTGCACCAGCAATTACCAGGAGAGTCGCAATAATAACCCGGCGCATCATCGCAGCCCCTTCAAAACGATGTCGTTGATGCCTCTTGCCACTATTCTTGAAATATTATCAAGGCGGGCCCGAATGAAAAGTCAGAGATGGTCAAGCTTGCGGACTGCAAGCACAGACATCGCGGGAAGTAACCTTGAGGCGCGGCCCGAGGAAAGGCCGGAGACCCGCGGCGAAAGCGCGATGATTGCCGGTCTGGATCACATCCGATAATTAGCATTCCTTTATAATCTTCGCGTTTAACCTGTCTCATCCTTCACAACCGAAGGACAATGCGCATCGTCGGCGACGCGTACGATCAGGCTCGACAGCGCCGCGCCGGCGGGAGGTTCGTGTGGATGAGGGGGCGAATATGAATAGCCAGCATGAAAAATATATTGCGGCATTGCCAGCGGCGCAACTGGCCTCGGCGAAGCGATTAGCATGCCGTTGGATGAAGCAGGTCGGGTCGTGGTCGTCGCGCACTCGCCGACGAACGCCAGCGTGACGGCGTGGCTGGGCGGCAGCGGGGAGCGTCTGGGCATGCCGCGGAATGCGCCACGCGCACGGCCTGGCTGTGCAGCGAGGAGACCGGCTTCGTGCCCCAATGCCCTTCGCGATCAACGGCGGTCAGCTCATCCAATACAGATCGGGCTGGTCCGACCAGAGGTAACCCGAACATGACGACTACCCGGCAGAACTGTATCCGTGCCGGCTCATGCAGCGTGTCGTCGTGGTGAGGAGGATCTACGGGCCGAAGCGTCTCACAGGCATTTACGGCAGCCCGTGCCCGGCACTTTGGTGCGTACGGTGCGGCGAGCCGCCGACCTGCCCGAAAGCGGCATGATGTCCGCTGGAGGGGGGCGCCTCCCGGGCAGGCGTGGAATTGCACCTGGGAGCGTCATTCCCCGTTCCACGCGTTACCCTTGAGAGCAGACACACGAAGCGTCTGGCAATCTCACCGTGGTGTCAGGCCGGAGATTCATTGCCCTGGTGCAGGTCAGGCCAGCGGCCGCAGCGCGGCTGCTGGCCTGACCTGCACCGATCCGTGTTTCCGCAGGTGACCAGAAGCCCTTTGCGGCAGAGGGCGAGGCCCTGATGGCCGGCTCCAGTGACCGACCGAAGCCAGCGCCTGCGGAGCGTCGCATGACCGGGGAGTCGCTGCCTGGCCGCGTGTCGGCCAGGCCCTTCCGCGCGCGCGACCATGCGAAACAGGCCTGGATCGCGCGCGACCGGCGGCTTTTCGCCTGCGGCGCTCATGCTCGCCTTCACCGACTGGTACATCCACCTGATGGCGGCACCGGGCAAACGGCTGGAACTCGCCTCGCTCGCCGCGAACAACCTGCGGCGACTGCTTCAGAGTCTGGCCGGCGGACCGCCACTGGCGCCGGCGTTATCCGATGACGACCGGTTCAGTGCGCCTGCCTGGCAAATCGAGCCGTTCCGTCTCTGGCATCACGCCTTTCTGCTCACCGAACAATGGTGGAGCTCGGCCAGCCATGAAGTGCCCGGAACCACCCGCCATCATGAAGACGTCGTGTCCTTCGTCGCGCGCCAGCTCCTCGATACGCTCGCCCCCACCAACTTCGTGCCGACCAACCCCGAAGTCCTGCAGCGCACGGCTGCCACTTCTGGCGCCAATCTGGCGCTGGGCGCGTGCAACGCGTTCGACGACGCGCGACGCGCGCTGCTGGGCATGCCACCCGACGGCGCAAAACGTTTCCGGATCGGCGTAGACGTCGCCACGACCCCGGGCAGCGTCGTATTGCGCAATCGCCTGATCGAACTGATCCAGTATCACCCGACGACGCCCCAGGTCACCGCAGTACCCGTGTTGCTCTTGCCCGCGTGAATCATGAAGTACTACATCCTCGATCTGTCACCGCACAACTCGCTGGTCCGCTACCTGCTCGACAAAGGGCATACGGTGTTCTGTCTCATGGCGCAATCCCGATGTGCGGGACCGCGATCTCGCGCTCGACGACTACCGCAGCCTCGGTGTGATGCCGGCGCTCGACGCGATTTCGCGCATCGTACCCTTGCCGATTGGCTTGGTACGTAACACCTGGTCGTGCCGCCATGATCGAGCAAGCACAAAACGTCGATGAGTGGATAACACAGCAATCGGGCGGCTTATCCACAGAAACACTGAACAACCCTGTGGATAAACGAGGGCAATCCCTTGCCTCATGGGGTGATTCACTGGCCTTGCTATGTCGCGTACGCAACCATTCAACACAGAATAACGATTCGATATCGGGAAGAAAATATCTGCACCCCTGCCTGCTCATACCCGCTACCCGCACATGGTCAGTTTCCCGATTCATGGGCTACACCGCCATTTCGCTGCAGCTAGAGTTTCTGTGGATATCGCCGTCGCTTGACCTGTGCTCGAGGTCGTCTGTGGCGGCAACAAATGAAGTCCAGGACGCTCTGCAATCAATTGTCTGGTTAATCGTCTACAGTATTCGAACCGGAGTCTGCTTCCCTGCGGGCCGGTGCGTGTGTGATTGACTGTCCGCGCCCACCATCGAATGGGCCCTCGTTGGAGAATGAGCGGCGAGTGGTCGTATACGCGCCTCAGTGGTTCGTGCCGGCTTGAGCATCGGTTCCCGGTCCCGATCCGCCCGGTACGCGCGGTACGCCCGCAGGAAAAGCCTGCGCACAGGTCCGGCCGAAAACCGGCGCGTTTCGAGGGTCGACCGGGATGATCCACCCGTTCTTCCCTGGAATCAGATTTAGTTGGCCGGATCGGAGCGCACCAGAATTTTGACCAGGACCAGGAAGAAATGAAATGCCAACCAGAACGAACCAACCTTCGGCCGCGGATCTGTTACGTTGCCAGTTACGGTATCCCGTTGAGCTGGCCCGCGGCAGTTCGCATATTGGCAGCACGCTGACGCAGGCGTCGTGCAAGGCGGCGATCACCGAAATACTCACTGAATTTGAGTCACGGTACGGCCCGGGGGACCTGGCCGCGTTTGTTGACGCCCTTGCCCGGCGCCTCGAAGAGAGAGGGAATCCTGATGCAGCCTCTGCGATTCGGGAGTGCTCACGCGCCGATCGGGCGGCATAACGCGTGGGGGCGGTCGAAAGCAATGTCCGTCGGACATACACGGTACGGCGGTTCCCGATGAAGCTCCTGGCAAACCCCGGACCTGCTGGGCCTATCGGAGATTCTGTTCCAGACTGGCACCGATGACCGGTTCAAGGCACGGCGGTCGTGTCCGAAATGCGCCACACCTGATGAGCAAAGCCTCCATATGGTCCAGAGCGGATATCGGATCGTCCTCCGAAATCAGCAGGCGAGCCAGGGCCGCATGGGTGTCAAAGTATTTGTCCTCCGAAACAACCGGCTCCATGAACGCCAGGAGTCGCGTAATTTCTTCAAGCAGTGCCCCCCGATCCGCAGGGAGGCATTCAATGACTCTTCTCCGAAGCGCCACGGCCAGGACAAGATAATCGTTAGGCCCGGTTGTGATCCCGAAATCGTTCATTGCAGTTTCCCCCCGGTAGCTCGCATCATTGCGTCCCCGCTATTCGACGAGGATAGTTCAACCCCGAAGCAGATACCCTGTCCGAAAGGCTTGAGTTTGCGACATGCAAATAAACAGGCGATGCAGCGCATCAGGGGCTCTTCGTTAAACCCACAAAGCGCTCAACAACCAACCGACGACACGCTGCATACCGACAACCCGGAATCGCCGTGCGCAGCGCCGGAAAACACACCACGGAAAGGTTGTCAGTCAACGGATGAGACACAACCTCAATCCGACGCGGTTCCCCGCGTCTAACTGACGTCCAGAGTCCAGACCCGAATCTGGCGACGTTGCCGCTAGGCCGTGCAACCAGTCGTGCGGGGTATTGGCAAAATCAGGCTAGTGCTTCGCGCGACAGCGAAGCTGGTCATTGTTCCTCCAGCCCCGGACTTCCTGCTTGCGCGTCCGCAGTCTGCAAATCGGCCCATGCGCCCCGCTCCAGCACCCCCAGTTTGGCGGGATAGGGGTTACGCTCGCCGGAAAGTGCAAGCAACTCCCCGTTTCCCCCCGTCACCATCCGCAAAATCTCGGAGCCGCTGTACCAGCGGGCCATATTGCCGATCATCAAACCCAGGCGCGCTGCCACGGCCGGCGAGAAGATCAGGTCGGTCCCGAACGCCACCTTGAGTTCGTGCTTGCGTGCGAGCCTGTACATGTTGTCGGTCCCCACGATGACTTCCCGGAACTTGTCGAGGATCGGTCCCGTTAGCGGTCCGACATCGTCCTCGTTCACGAATGGTTGCGTATTCAACCATATTCCGTTCTTCGCCATCAACTCGGCGGTGTGTTCATCGATCAGATGGCCATGTTCGATGCATTGCGCGCCTGCCGACACGGCTCGCTTCACGGCAACTGGCGTGGACGCATGAACGGCCACATAGATCCCCCAGTCGCCCGCAGTTTCGACGGCTGCTCGCAGTTGAGGCCCGGTAAAGGTCAGCATGTCGAGCGGACTGCGCGGCGTGGATACGCCGCCGGCCCCCACAATCTTGATCTGCGTTGCGCCCTGCAGGAACTGCTCGCGCACGCGTAAGCGCACGTCGTCCGCCGAATCGGCGATCGCATTCGCGCCAGCCCTCTCCTGCTCACTGACCTGGCCCGTGGTACGAGGGATGGTCGTGAGCGGTCGAAAATCGCCATGACCGCCGGTAGTCGTGATCATCGCACCGGACGGATAGATGCGAGGGCCAGAAATCATGCCCGCATCGATAGCCTGCTTCAGCGCAAACGCCGGGCCGCCCAGGTCGCGTATCGTCGTGAAGCCGCGCAGCAGCGTGCGTTGAGCTTCCGCACTCGCAGCAAGATAGACCAGGCCAAGATCGGCCTGCATGATCGTCTGGATCGGCAGTGAGGCGAGCATGGCATGCCAATGCATCTCGACCAACCCAGGCATGATCACCTTGCCGCCGCAATCGAATTGTGCGGTACGTGCTTGCAGCAGGTGGCTGGCCTTGCCCGAGCTGTGAGATGCGGCTTGCTTCGACGACGAGATACATCCCATCGCGCAGCCCGGCAGACTTGCCGTCGAACGGCCGGAAATTTGTAAACGTAACGGGCTGCGGCGCAGTGGCGGCGGGACTCGCGCCCTGCGCCCGCACGAATTCCGGCAGGACGGCACCCAGCATGGTCGCCCCCATACCGATCAGGAATCCTCGCCGCACGAGGTCGGCGCCGATGCGACCATTCGCATACTGGGCAAGCGCCTTGTTACAAAATCAGGGATACGTTTGGCTTGTTCTGTTGACACCAAGGTACTTGCGGGAATCCATGTCTGTCCCGATGTGAATTGAACAGTATGCACGGAAAACCCCTTGCGGTCCTTGAACAACCCTGTGGTCGAACATATCAAATACGGCCGTGCCGGTGAGTCTCCGCAAGCCGGGAAAATACTTCGCATAATGCAGGACGCCCTGCAGACGATGATGACACACCGTGTGACCTGATCGAACGCGAAGTCAAGATTCAGTTCGCCCTCCTTCGTTTCGCCGGTTCACGAAAAACTCGCAGAGGCAACCCGCGACCTCCCATTGTCTGGTGACAAGCCAGAAGAAGCGCATGGCAGGCATACCCTTAGCAAGTCGCGCAGGTGGCTGACCCGAAGGCTTCAAGGCGATTGAAGGCAGCATATCCCGAGGCTTTTATAGCGCGCGCGCCCTCTGGCGAACCGCTAACGCCGCATCCGGGCGCTGCCGCTCTTCCAGGATGCTGGCGAGAATTTCAGCGAACGCCAGAACATCCCGGGTTCCGTACCGCCCTACAAATTCGGAGAACGTTTCATCAATCGCCGCTTGCTGGCCAGACGGTGAAAGTGTACTACCAATGTGAGAACTGCCGCGTGCGAGGTCAACCGGATAATCGATCCTGCAGCGCGCCAGATCTGCCGCTGGGGGCGGTCGCATTTTCAACGGCATTGCGATCTCCTTGCTTTCCGGCGTTCCTGTCCGGCACATGCGACCCTGTTCGACCCTCGTCAACGGCGCGGTGCGTCGATGGACGGATCCTCAATTGCACCGGGGCGAGGTGTCGCGACGGTAACCCAGGGCAAGGCATTCAGCCGTCCGGCGATTTCGGTCAGGTCCGCAGACGAGATGGATTCAAACATGACCGTTATTTCTTCAAAGTTATGCTTGCTATCCTGATGTATTCGCGCCCGCCCTGCCTGTGCGGCGTGCTCTCCGATCGCCTGGCAGACAGCGATGATTTTCAGTTCGCCAGTGGCGGCCCGCACGGTCAGGCTCGCACGGATATTCGCGAATTCAGCCAGCTTGCCGCTATCCTTGCTGCGCTGTATTGTCGCCATAGCCATCCGCTCTCGTACGGTCATTGTGAGAGAGGCGCGAATCCGTCGACTCGCAAATTGCGACCCTCCATCTGCCGTCGCCCCGTTGTGGCCCATTGCATCGCGAGCGCCGACACGGGGTGCCAGTCCGCGACGACGCCAGCCATGCCCGGTCACGGCCTGGGTCCAACGTTGCGCCGCCCACTGCTACGTGAGCAAGCGGGTACCGTCCGCGGCACGGGCGACAGTGCAGCCCGAGGTCTCTGTGAAGATGATTGCCCTGCAATCGCCTCGTCGTTTTCGGTCAACGGCCCAATATAAACAGCCAGCCATCGCGGGTAACATGAAAGGCGCGGAGGTCCGGCCCCAGCCCCGGCCTCGTCCAGATTAATGGAATGGGCTTTGCCCAGGACATCAGGATCTTCGCGGTCCAGGTAATTTCGCCGATGCTGGCCTGTATCACCGTGGCGGCACGCGTTCGTGCGGGCGGCGAATGGACGCCGCCCGGTCGTCCCGGCCTGCCGTGCTGTTCAGGTAGTATTTACCGCCAGAACCGGCGCACGTCTGTAACGGCGGTTACCGATTCCTATTCTAGGTCAACGGGTTGGCTCGTGACGATGAATAAAGCATAAGGCCTGTTTCATTCATGCCACGCGCCCGCACCAGTGAAACGAACTGCTGACCGAACGTCAGCTCACTGGTGCGCCGCAAGGCCTGCGTCAACAGCCTCGCCGCCATCCGGGCCCGGTGCACTTGGCACGCGGCTACCGCGGTCCTGGCCTTGCGGCTTCGCGTGGCCAACGAAACGGCGAAGCCTGCTCCACTGGCAGGCGAATCGGCGTCGTCAGGATCACGCAAACCGCAGGCTATTTTTTCCACGATGGCCTGCGCGCCAATGCTCCGGTCTGAGCGACGCGCGCCCTTGCCGCATCCAACCCAGCAACAGCTTAGCTCGCGGCATTCACTGTATTCTTGAATGCCTTGCCCGCTGTGAACTTGACAGTCTTCGCTGCGGGGATCTTCATCTCCTGGCCGGTCGACGGGTTGCGCCCGGTGCGCGCCGCGCGTTGGCCGGTCGTGAAGCTGCCAAACCCGACGAGCTGTACGGTCTGCCCGGCTGCAATCGCTTTGGTAATCGTTCCGATCAGCGTCTAGATCGCTTCACTCGTCGCGGACTTCGAAAGCCCGGTCTGTTCCGCAACCTCAGCAATCAGTTCGTGCTTGTTCATTGCGTTCTGTTCCAATGTAGTGAAATATGCCGACCAAACCGCGAATCGCCTCATTACCTGCCCAGCGAGGTCTCTCACGCGAAGAGCCTGGGTCGATTGACGCATTGTGGCGCCGCGCAGGCTGACCATCCCGTCGATGGAGCGCTCGTAGTCCCTTTATGGGCCGCGAGCGAAAGCGCTATGCCTGTCTTGCACGTGCGAACGCCGGTGGCTAACGCGGATTTCTCGCGATGCTGCGCCAGCAAACCTGGAGCTCCGGGATACGACATCATCCGGGCGTGGGCGCGTGGCGCTTAGTTTAACAGGACGGCAGTCAGACAGGCATTGCCGTGCGCCCCACTCAAACTCCCTTGGGGAGAGAGATACTGAATTTCCAGCGGAGCGGATAAACGCGGCAGAGTTCGGCTTTGCCTTCGCGCGCCGTGATAGCCCAGAAGTCCCCGCCGGGACACGCGCGGGTGCTGTCCAACAATGGCGGTACTCGGGAGCGCCCTGAGCGCCCTTGTCAATGACGGCGAGTGCAATGGACCTCGGTGACGGAACCATATTCGTGGGCTTGCGCGCGACGCAATTCCTCCGTGTAACTGGCTGTCATCGCGCTTCCGTACTGCTTGTTGAACCGGCGTGTGTCTCCCCCGTTCGGTCAATGCTTTGCCGGGTCGCGTGGAGAAACACTTTAATATGCATTCCTCAACTTCTTTGCAGGAATGCGATCAACACCTCTGGATCCACCGGCTTCACGAAGTGTTCTGTACATCCCGCGTCGCGGGACCGCCTAAGGTCGTCGGGTGCTCCATATCCGCTCAGCGCAACCAGGACGGCATTTGCGGTCTCCGGTAGCATTCGCAGCCGTCGCGCGAGTTCGTAACCGCTGATCCCCGGCAAGCCGAGATCGAGAATGATGGCGTCGGCATGAAACTGCCTGGCAATTGAAAGGGCGGTTTCTCCATCGAACGCGCATTGGACTTCATGCCGGTGCAGGACCATTGCCAGTGATTCTGCAGCGTCCCGGTTGTCATCGACAACCAGCACACGCAACCGTCTCGTTTGCTGCTTCGACGGTTCGGCCACGTTTGTCGCACCAGCGCCGATTGCCCGGGTGGTCGACAGCGAGACGGTAAAGCGTGCTCCCTTGCCCGCGCCGTCGCTTGCAGCAGTGACGTGTCCACCGTGCATGTCAACGAGATTCCGCACCACAGACAGACCAATTCCCAGACCCGACTGCGCCCTGCCATCCGCAGGCGCAAGCTGCACGTACGGCTCGAACATACGAGCGAGCTGCGATGTCGGAATGCCGACTCCCCTGTCGGTCACGGTGATCTGCACCCGGTCATGGCGCGCCGAAACATCGACCGTGATCTCAGACCCGTCACCCGAATACTTGATCGCGTTGTCCAGAAGATTGGACACCACCTGTGTGAGCCTCGTCTGGTCGCCATCCACGGCAACAGGACTGTCGGGCAGCGTTACTCTGATACTGTCGCGGTGCTCGTTCGCTGACGGCAGGCAATCTCGACCGCGTTTCGGACCGCGTCCCGGATATCGAATATTTCCCGGCGCAGCCGGATCTCGCCGCTGCTGATCCTGGACACGTCCAGCAGATCATCGATCAGACGGCTCAGATGCGCGCACTGGCGCTCGACTGTCATGCGCGCCCTTTCCACCTCCGACGGAAGATCAGCCCCAACCTGCTTAAGGATCTGCGCCGCGTTGCGTATCGGCGCGAGCGGATTCGTCAATTCGTGCGCCAACGTTGCGAGAAACGCATCCTTGAGCCGATCCGCCTCCCGAATCGCTTCTTCTGCGAGCGTGCGACGTGTGATGTCCGTCAGGGTACCAACAAACAGGCGGATCGAACCATCGGTCTCCTTCCTGCGGACTAATCGCAAGCTTGCGATTAGTCCGCAGGCTGGAAATCCAGCCGGTCAAACTGGGCCGGTTCATGCTGGCGCAATGTCCGCACGAACCGCTTGACGCTGTCGTATCCGGCAGCAAAGCCAAACCGGTCCACCAGATCCTGGTAGATGGCCATGGCGTTGCGCCGCAGCCGCAACTGGGCCTCTATGAACTCCCGGTGTGACTCGCAGGCCGATATCTGGTTGCTCTTTGCCGGTGGGCAGGGTGGAATGATATGAACGGCCCCGCCTACCGTGAAGGAGCCTGCGGGGGGCGGATCCTCACGGGCCGACGGCATCAGAGTGCCCAGATTGGAAGATCATGAGATCTTCACAGGCAACCGGAGGATCCAAAGTGAACTATACGACCATCGGCGTGGACATCGCCAAGAACGTGATGCAGATGCACTGGATCGATCCCGACACCGGGGAGGTTGTTAACAAATCGATCAGGCGCACAGCGTTTCTCGAGCATTTCGCGAACCGCACGCCCTGCTTGATCGGAATGGAGGCGTGTGGCGGCGCTCAGCACTGGGCTCGCGCCCGGACGAAAATGGGGCACCAGGTCAAACTGATGCCCGCGAAATTCGTCAAGGCCTTCAACATCGGTAACAAGAACGATCCGGCGTTTCGTACATGGCTCAACCACCGTGAATCACCCGTATGTGTCGCTCTTTCGTGAACTCTGCGCACGCTGAGTGAAATCCGGTCGGGCAGCGGCCGCCGGCGCCGGTGCAATGACCGCGCGCCTTATCGCTGCGACGTGGCACAGCATTCGCCATCCGACACGTCGCGGCATTGCACTGGCAATTGCCGCTGTGCCTGCGCTGTCGCTCGCGTATACGCTGGCCCTTATTCCATTCACACCCCGACTCGGTGACATCCGCAAGGCCCGCGTCGACCGTCCCGCGCTGATCCTCTCCGCCGACGGCACCGTGCTCGCGGAATTCAAGCCAGTCCATCGCGAGTGGGTCACGCTCAGCGAGATTTCACCGCATGTGGTGGATGCCCTGATCGCGACCGAGGGCCGCCGCTTCTACCAGCATCACGGTATTGACCTGAGACGCATTCCGTCGGCGGCATTGCGCACATTCTCCGGGGCCCGGCAGGGTGGCTCCACCATCACGCAGCAACTGGCACGCAACCTGTATCCCGATGAAATCGGTCGCGCACCGACGTTGACACGCAAACTCAAGGAAGCGATCACGGCGCTCAAGATCGAATCCGTCTACAGCAAGGACCAGATCCTCGAGACGTACCTCAACACCGTGCCGCTCCTGTACAACGCCTACGGCGTCGAGATGGCTGCGCGCACCTACTTCGGAAAGCGCGCAGCAGACCTCGATGTCCTCGAGAGCGCAACGCTCGTTGGCATGCTGAAGGCGAATAGCACGTTCAACCCCGTGCTCAATCCTGAGCGCGCACTGGAACGCCGCAATACGGTACTTGCGCAGATGTCGAAATACGGCAAGCTCAGTTCTACTGAATATGCACGACTGAACTGGCAACCGCTTGATGTCGATTTCGAACCCCAGACCGAGCCCATTGGCACTGCTCCGCATTTCGCAGTGCAGCTGCGCAGGTGGTTGACCGCGTGGGCTGATCGCAACGGCTACAACATCTATTCGGACGGGCTCGTGGTGCGCACGACCATCGATTCCCGACTTCAGGCAACGGCGACACAGGCCGTTGCCTGGCAGGCCAGCCAGCTGCAGTGGATCGCCAGCGGCACATGGAACGAGCGCACAGGCTGCTGGCCGGGTAACGAACTGTTCCAGTCCTTCATCAGACAGACAGCGGAGTACCGGACCGCACGGGACACCGGCCTCTCCGATCAGGCCGCAATCAGGAAACTTGCGCAGGACGCGGCGTTTGTGGGTGCGCTCTGCCACAGCAAAACCCAGATTCAGGCCGGATTCGTCGCCATCGATCCACGCAATGGAGACATCAAGGCATGGGTCGGCAGCCAGGACTATCGCGATGAGCCATTCGATCACGTGCAGCAGGCCCGTCGGCAACCCGGCTCCACCTTCAAGGCTTTTGTGTATGGTGCGGCGTTTGCCGATGGTGCGCAACCAGGCGACACAATCGTCGACCGCAACGTTGCCATTGCATTGAAGGGCAATGCGGTTTGGCGGCCGACCGACCCCGAGCCCCCTACCGGCCGGCCGATGACACTGCGCAATGCGCTTGCTTTTTCACGCAATCGCGTGACAGCCCAGCTCATGCAGCGGGAGGGACCGGCAAAGGTTGCGGCGCTCGCACGCCAGATGGGCGTGCGCGAAAGTCCCCTTGATGCCGTGCCGTCGCTTGCCCTTGGTACGAGCCCGGTCACGCTCAAGGAGATGGTCTCGGCGTATTGCACGATCGCAAACCGGGGAGCCTATGTCGAACCACGCATGGTGACACGTATCGAGGATCGCAACGGCAACATGCTCGCCGAGTTCCCTGCTGCGCGGCCAACGCAGGCGCTACCGCCTGCCGCTGCGCTCAAGCTGGTCGACGTGATGCGTGACGTCGTCAATCGGGGCACTGGCTCCGACATCAGGACACGTTTCGGCATTCATGCCGACGTGGCGGGCAAGACCGGAACGACGCAGGACAACACGGACAGCTGGTTCATCCTGATCCATCCGCAGCTGGTCGCCGGTGCCTGGGTGGGCTTCGACGACGCACGCGTGACATTGCGCAACGACTACTGGGGCAAAGGTGCGCATGGCGCATTGCCGATGGTGGGGGCCTTCTATGACATGGCACTGCGCGCACAGGTCGTTGATGCCCACGCGCAGCTTGCGCCCGTGAGTAATCCGTCGCACACAGCTCATGCGCGCGCGCACCATCACTTCCTTTTCTGGCGATTCTGATGCGTCAGTGCATCCGAGGATCTGCGGACTCGTGTAGGCGACCAGCCACAGGCTGGTCGCCTGTGGCATTGCTGTTCGCGCTGTTGATCGCCCCCGGGCTGATAGTAGCAGCCTGCTTTTCCGCCCGGCCCGAAACAGGCGTGCCCCGCGGCCAGACCGAGCCACCAAGCAGCACCACAAGAAGCAGGCTGAGCGAAACAGCAAGCAGCAGCATGCCCAGGAACAACCACCGGTTCGGGGTCGTGATCGGCATGTATTTTTTATCACTTTCACGGCATCCGATCGAAGCAGTTTATGTTCAACGCAAGCGCGGAAAATGGCGGCTTCAGGGTAGATGTGAACAGGGAAATTCCGAAGACGACCGGTGGCTGACACATCGTATCGCGTGTACCGGCTCCGGTTGTTTGGACACGCTTTTGCAGTTCAGGCGGCAAGCTTCATGAGCCTTTCCTGACGGGCTTCCAGGGGTGATTTGAGGCCCAGCTTTTCAAGACGCCAATCGCGATTGTATCGATCCTTGAACGCGATGGCGGCGGCACGAACTTCCTGCAGATTCCTGAAGATGCGCCCATGAAAAGCCTGTTCTTTCATTGTGCGGTTGAACCGCTCGGCAACGCCGTTGGTCTACGGCTCGGCGACGAAGGCGTAGCTCGGCGTGATGCCCCAGAACCGGATCTGATCGCGGAAGTCGTCCGAGGTGTATTGCGAACCGTGATCCATGCGCAGCGACAGTCGGCGGCCACCGAGCCAAACGCGCCCAGCAGCCCCTGGGAGATCGGCTCGAGGGCGGCGAAGCGGTCACCGATTTTCGCCGCATGGATGCCGGTGCACATGCCGTCGCAGTGATCGACGCTTGAGAACAGCCATACCATGCCGTCGTCCACAGTCGCGATGCGCACACCGTCGGTGCCCCACATCTCATTGGGGCGATCAGTCGTGATCCGGCCGTCGTGAAGCCTGGGTTCACCGCGCGCTTGCCGGTGCGGCGAGAGCAGACTGTGCTCGCGCATCAGCCGCAGCACGCGGGTCCGGGCGACCCGGATGTCATGCAGGATGCGCAGACGTGCCCAGACCTCGCGATGGCCCTCGCCGTTGAAGGGCGAAACCGCCAGATCGGCGCGAATGGCCTTCAACAGGCCGGCATCGGCCATCTTCGGCTTGGGGCCGCGGCGGCCTGGAACGATCGGCACCACGTTGGCCGCTGCCCTTGCACGAACGGCATAGATCGTCGAACGTGGAAATTCGAGCACCCGGCAAACCCGTTGCAATCCAAAGGGCTTGCCTGCACTGACGAAGACCTCGTGGCTCATGTCGACAATCTCCGCGCGGTCAAAGGGCGACGGGCCTGCAGTTCCCGTTCCCTGCGCAAGATCTCGTTTTCCACAGACAGCTCGCCAACGCGTCGCACGGCGTCATTGAGCCGGGCTCGCAGCGGATCGCTAGTGCGTGCCTTCAGGCCAGCCTCCATGCCGGCCAGTGCCAGCTCACGCCATTGCTCGAGCTCGGCGATCGTCACGCCGACTTCACGGGACACCGCGTCGACGGGTTCGCCGCGCAGCAACCGAAGGACCACGCTACGTTTGCGGCCAGTCGACCAGCGCTTGATTTCGGTTTCGCCAGAGGCGCTTCCAGTCGCGCTACGCGCTCCTTCCAGCGCCTCTGGCGAAACCGCATTCGTATTGCTTTTCTTCAACATCAACCACTCCGTTTTGGAACACACGTTTTAACCCAAATCTGTGTCCAAAAAAACCGGAGGTGCCGCAATGCAGCGAAAGACTACATGCTGCGCTTCGCACGCGAGCTGGCCGATACGGGAAGATACGCGGACTGGCGAGCGATCGAGGAACCCCTGCGATCCAGGTATGGCGACGAGCAGAGCCTGCGCCTTCTTAACGACAGCTCCCTGAGGGATGAGCTGGACCGGCGTTGCCAGAACGCCGCGCTGGCCAGCGGCGTCCGGCGGACCTCGCGCTGACGTACGGTATATGGGCTGCCTTCATCGACGGTCAGCTTCCTCTACCTCATTGAGTTTGGCCACGGCGGCTAGATACGCAAAGGTGGTCCGATTGAAGGCTGCTGTCAGCGTGCGGACATCGGCCCCCTCATCGCTCCCGGGGAGATCCCCGCGAAAACGCCTTTCGAAGCGGCGTCGTGCGTTCGCCATTGCCTGATAGGCGTTGCAGAACGCCTTGATTTCGCAGTTCATAACGAAGCCTCACGGTGTGCAATGGGCCCGGCGGAGGGGGCTCATACTAGAATTGAATGCAACGTTAGCAAGCGCTTTCGGAATCGTCTATACGACCATTGTCCGACTGGCGTTAGCCCGTCCCGTACGCGGGCTTCCGCCCGGAGGGCGAAAGCTTGTACGGCGGGGCTTTCTGTCGGCGCCAGTGCAGCGCTGAAGGCTGGGATCGGCCAGTTTGGGACATTCGCTTCCACTGCTTCGCGTCGCTCAGGCGTCGCTTCTGTGCCAGACTGCGGCCGTTCAGTTGAGGCCAGACTAACGGGCTGCCTTCCTCGTGCTCATCGTCATTACGAGTCCGGCCAAGACGAGCAGCGCGCCGCCCACGAATGACGCTCCGAGCGTATCGCCAAACATCGCAGACGCTGCGACAATGCCGACCAGGCGCTGGAGGTACTGAACGCTCGCGGCGACGCGAGCCGGAACGACGCGCAAGAGGTGCAGCCATAGGAATAGACCTGCAACTGTCACCACGACACCTGGATACACGGCAGCCGCAACGCCTTGCGTGGTGACGTGAATTGGTACGTGCGTGAATTCACTGATACGCCAGGGCAGCACGGCTATGAAACTGAACAGCGTGCTCCGCGTTCATGGCCTGCGCAGATATTGCGCCCCTTCGAAAAACCGACCCGGAAGCGACGTCCCGCCGGGCCCAGCGAGTGTTCTATCGCCGCGTTTTGTCAGTCAACCTTGACGACTTTTGGCAGTGCCCAGCTGCCGTTGAGGATCGAAGGATGGCTTTCCTGCGGCCAGTACATGCGCAACATCAGGTTGAAGTCGCCCTTCGGGGCCGGCAGCCAGTTGGCCTCCTTGTCCTTGCCTGGCGATTCGGTCTGGAAATAAAGCGTGACTGAGCCATCCCCGTTCTTCTTCAGATCGTCGCGCGGGCTGACCGTGAATTTGTTCAGTGCGTTTGGAACAAACCACCAGCCCTGATCGACCTGATACATGGTAATGGACCAGAAACCCTTCACCGGCGGCTCCTGCCCCTTGGCGAAGGTGAGCGTGTACTTGTGGGCACCATTGAGAGCGGCGCCGGTGCTGTCCACCCTGGTGTAGGGATAGACAGCATCCTCCTGCACATTCGACGGCCAGCCGAAGGCCGCCACGACCGCGCGCTTCATGTAGTCGGTGCCGAACACGCCAAGGCCCGTGGTGATCTGCCAGCCATCGACGACCTGACCAAAGCTTTTCTGGCTGTCGCTAATCCTTTTCAGCGCTTCTTGAGGGAGATCCTTGAGCGCCGCTTGCGTCTGCGCGTCGAACTTGGTCATGTCAAACGCCTCGCAGGGTTTCAGCCCGATTTGCGCCATCTTTTCGATCATTGGGGCGTCCGCGCCGGCAGGCGGGGCGTCCTTGCACATAGTGCGGGACATCATGTCGAAATAACCCTTCGTACCCATGTCGAGGATGACCTTCTGCGGCTTGTCGGTCATCGAAAACGGCGGATTCGGATCGAGCGCTGCGGGCGCGGGCTTGTAGTCAGTGCCCCAGGCGGAAAGCGGCGTGACCTTCAGCTGCGACTGCAGCCCGTTCACCGCCTTGTAGTCCGCTTGCGTCCCGTTCGCATAGGTACGCCCGAGAATGATCATGTAGCGGGTATCGACCGGGATATGCACCATCCCTTTCGGTACTTCTCCCTTCCAGTCAGCGCGCGTCAGCAGATAGTTCGCCGCACCTTGGCCGGTAGTCCGGCTGCCCTTCGAAGTGAAGTCGCTCATCCACAAATCGTACATTGGGAACATGTAGTAGCGGCCGTCTGGCATCGCCGGATGGCTGAAGACCTGTGGCTCCGACACGTCGATCCAGGCAATCGAATACAGCGTGTCGGCGTTCGGTGCCGAAACACCGCGATAGTCCGCCGGCGGATAGCGCGGCACGTTCAGGAACTGACCCATGGGTACTTTCAGTTCCTTCAGCGACACCTCGGTCGTGTGGGTCATCTGGAGCCGGGTGACTTCGGTGGTCATCATCGAATACCCATAGATATACGCGTCCATGGCGATGCCTTTGACCTGATCGGCGGTAAGCGCGAATGCCGATCCCGAACCGGACACGAGACTGGCGGCAAGTGCAAGGCTTGCAGTTATTTTGAATTTCATCAGATACCTCTAGCTTCTGGTTATATTCGAAGATTAAATGGAACGCTCACGAGGCTGCTTGTCACGAGGGCGCCCTTTTTGGACCCGCCCAACGCCTGCCGTCCTACTGGCCGCCGAACGGTTTCTTGACGGTCAGCCTGTTGGTCACGGACGCCACACCTGGAACGCCGCGAGCGATTGCGGCGACCCTGTCGATCTGCGACGCGTCTTCGACCGTGCCGTCGAGCGTCACTGCATCACCCCTCGCAACGACACTGATGTCGCCAGCGCTGATCTCCTTGTGCTTCACGATCGCTGCGTAGACCTTCCGGCGCAGCGCGCGGTTGGCAGCTCGGGTGTCTTTCGCCGTTCCGCCGGATGTGGTGGCGTTCGAAGTGGCACCCGCTTCACTTGCGCCTGGTTGTGCATTGACATGAACGGATGCCAACGCGATCAGTGCGGCGCCTGCTACCCCGACTGCCCTCTTTGTGGTCATGCAATGCTCCAGTTTGTTGTGCAGGATGGGTTCAGAAGCTGTTGCGGATGCCGATCATCGCCGCCGTGGTCGACCTGCCCTGCGGAACGGGCGCACCATAGGTGATCGTCTGGCTCATGTTGCCGTGGTTGTCAACGTACCCGACCTGCGCATAGGTGAGGGTGTGCCTGGACAGGCCGTACTCGGCGCCCAGCGCATATTCGGCAGAGTGATTGGCCCCGACGTTCCGGTCATGGAGGTAATAGAAGCCCGACGTGACCTTGAAGAACGGGCCGAACTTGTAGCCGAGCCCACCGGAAAACATCTCCAGGTTGAACCCCCTGGGTCCACTCATGTTCGCGGGGTTCCTCGCCCGGCTGTATGACGTCGACACTGAGAAGTCGTGGAACGTGTACTGCGCACCCACATAGTAGAACTGGTTGTTGTTCAGGCCAGTCGAGGGCGCTGTGACGATTCCGCTGGGCGTCGTCGTGAACGGATTGGAGTCGTGCCCGTTGTAGTACACGCCCGCGAGGTTCAGGCCGTAGTTCGAGTACTGCAGCACGACCGACTCTCGGGTGCCCCCCTGGAACTGTCCCGGGACGCCGCCCGGCGCGTACTGGAGCGCAAGCGATGCACCGTAGAACTTCGGCGACCGGTAAACAATCGCGTTGTCGTCATAGAGGGCACCCACTGAACCATTCGTGCTGGTGCCCTGCCAGAAGGCGGCCTGGTTCAGGCCAAGCCACGCGGTCAGGATGGAGCCGAAATACTGGGCGTTCCGTACGTCGGTGTCGGCCATTGCATAGATCATCGGTATGATCTGCCGGCCCATGTCGATGGACCCGTACGGGCTCGACACGCCCACGGTCGTTTGCTGGTTGAACACCGCGGTTGCGGTCGGCGCGTCGGTCAGTCCGCCCCTCCCGGTTCCGGTATTGAACGCCCCCTGCAGTCTGAAGTTGACCTTGAAGCCCCCGCCGATGTCCTCGGTACCCCTCATGCCCCAGATGCTCGAATAGATGCCACCGTCCTTGAACGCGTAAGCATGCCCGAGATTCACCGCGGACTGGAAGTTGGCTGCATTTGCGCTCTGATAGAGCAAACCGGAATCCACGACACCATACAGTGTGACCGACGATTGCGCGTGCGCGGCACTGGCGAACAGCACCAGTGCCGCGCCACAGCTGAGCTTCAACTTCATTGTGTCCCCTCTTGTGGTTTGTAGACAGCAAAGGTATCCGGGCGGATGCCCCTTGTGGTGAAACGAAACGGATCCCTTCAACGACCTTCAGTCACCCACGTAGTAGTTGCGGAACTGTTCGCGCAGCGTGTTCTTGAGGACCTTGCCGGTCGCGCCGAGCGGAATGCTGTCGATGAACACCACCGCATCGGGTTTCCACCATTTGGCGACCTTGCCGTCGAAGTGCGTGAGCAGCTCGTCACTGGTAATGCTGCTGCCAGGCAGCTTCACAACGAGCCGCAACGGGCGTTCGTCCCACTTCGGATGACGCGCCGCGATGCAGACGGCGCCCGATACATCCGGATGCTGGACTGCAACGTTCTCGATGTCGATGGAACTGATCCACTCGCCACCCGACTTGATCACGTCCTTGCTGCGATCCGTGATCTGCATGAATCCGTCGGGATTGATCGTTGCAACGTCGCCTGTGGGAAACCAGCCGTTGCACAACGGCAAACTGTTCTCCCCGCCGAAATATTCACGCGCTACCCAGTGGCCGCTCACATGAAGATCGCCCGTTGAACGACCGTCCCAGGGCAGCTCATTGCCGCTGGCGTCGACGATCTTCATGTCGACCCCAAAGACGGCACGCCCCTGTTTGGCCTGAATGGCATTGCGCTGTTCGACGGGCAGTCCCAGCTGATGAGGTTTGAAACTGCACACTGTGCCGATCGGGCTCAGCTCCGTCATGCCCCAGGCGTGCAGCACGTCGACGCCATACCGGTCCTGAAAAGTTGCCGTCATTGCCGTTGGGCAAGGTGCACCGCCAACCACGGTACGCCGCATCGACGAGAAGGAGGCGTGATGTTCATCCGCGTGCGCAAGCAGTCCCTGCCAGACGGTTGGAACAGCCGCCGACAGGGTGACCTGTTCCGCTTCGACAAGCTCGTACAGCGACCTGCCATCGAGGTACGGGCCGGGAAATACCAGCTTTGCGCCGACCATGCAGGCGATGTACGGCAGCCCCCAGGCGTTCACGTGGAACATCGGCACCACGGGCAGGATCGCGTCGCGCGCCGAGCAGTTGAGCGCGTCCGGAAGTGCGGCCGACAGGGTGTGGAGCACGGTCGAGCGATGGCTATAGAGCACACCCTTCGGCAGACCAGTGGTACCCGACGTGTAGCAGAGCGAACAGGCATCGTTCTCGTGCAGCAGCGGCCACCTGAATCCGTCGCTGTGCGAATCGATCAGATCTTCGTAGCACAACAGGGAGACGGGCAGCTGATGGGTGGCCGGCATGTGCTCGCGGGTAGTCATCGCGACGAACACCGTTGAGCCCGTCACGCGCTTTGCGAGCTCCTCGATGACTGGCAGAAACGTGACATCGAAAAAGACGGCGCGATCCTTTGCGTTTTCGATGATGTACGCTAGCTGATCGACATGCAGGCGCGGATTGAGCGTGTGCAATACAGCGCCGGACCCGGACACCGCGAAGTACAGTTCCAGGTGGCGATAGCCGTTCCACGCAAGCGTGGCGACACGATCGCCGCGATCGATGCCCAGCGACGATAGCGCATTGGCGATCCGCCTCGAGCGTCGCGCCAGTTCGGTAAAGCTGTATCTGTGTATGTCACCTTCGACTCGCCGCGACACGATCTCCCGCTCACCGTGATGCCGTTCGGCATGCGTGAGCAGCGAAGAGACAAGCAGCGGTTGCTGCATCATCAAGCCTTGCATCTCTGGTTCTCCTGACTGGGTGCTTTAATCGACCGTACGGCCATTTGTGCTGACGGCGTTTCGGGTAGCGGCGCGGACCAGTCGGGCTTTGCAGGCCCCGCAGCCAGGTGCTCGTCGTTGCGTTGTCTGCCCAGCGCTCCGCTGATCAGTCCACCACGCGGCGAACAACGGGCGGCCGCCGCGAACCCTCGAGCGCCACGAGGTCCGGGTAGTACAGGCGAACGTTCATCGTGAAGCGACCAGACTCGGGTGCAGGGAGCCAGTTGCTCGTGTCACCTTCCGGGCGTTCGCGCCGGATCAACAGATCGAGCGAACCATCGCTGTTGAACCTGAGCGCGTCGCGGTCGCCGATTGCGTATCGGCGGATCGGATTGGCTGCGAAGAACTGCCGTCGTAGCACATGGTCAGTGACCAGAATGCTCACGCTGGCGGCAACTGACCGACTGTGCAACTGCGGCGCCCATCGGGGCGCCGGCGCGGATGCGAACCGGCACAAATATCAGGCCGCGAAGGACGACAGATCTTTCGGCACGATGTCGTTAGTCCTGCAGTACGCCAGATAACGGTCCATCGATGTCTTCCAGTTCTCGACCGCGATGATGTTGTCTTTGTCGTCGAGGTACAGCAGTTCGCCGGCCACGATATTGAAGGTAATGATGTCCGGCCCTTCCGCATAGGCCGCCTGCGGCGTGTGTCTCGTCGATGCCGTTTCGTAGACCACGCTGCCGGCATGCGCCACCCAGTCGTGCTCCTTGTAGCGCCAGCTGCCCTGAACGGTATAGACGATGACGGTCCCTGTGTGGTGATGGCGCGGCATCTCCACACCGGCTGGCGCCTTCAGCAAGGTAATGGTCTCGCCGCGTACCGGATCGATCTTGAAGTACTTGACCATGACGTCGTTGCTGTACGGCGCGAATGGCATCCAGGGGGTGTCGTTACCGTCGAGGCAACCGGTATTGATAGACTCGAATAACATGGACTGTCTCCGTTTTGTCATGCCCCGGTCCGTCTGGACGAGGAACTTTATGCATTCTGGCAAGGCTGATTCAGCAGCGCTTGTCATTTTCAGACAATGCGTTATCATTTTTCGACAGCCCAAATCATCGCCAATCAGCCTCTGCATACGCTCCCATGATCCCGAAAGCCGCGAGTCGCCAGGTACCGGCACGCTATGTCCTCCTGCTCGACGATTACTTCAGGTCGTCTGGCAGTTCGCTGGCGGCCGTGTTGCGTTCGGCCGAGGTGGACCCCGACCGGATAAGGGAAACCGACTTCAGCCTGTCTGAAGAGCAGATCGATACCTTCATCGAGGAGGGCATGCGGCTGGCGAAGCGTAGCGACATTGGCTTCGAGTGGGGCCGTCGGCTCAAGCTGAACTCTCACGATATCCTCGGCTATGCGATGCTTTCGGCGCCAAACCTTGATCGCGTGCTGCGCCTCTGTTCGCGTTACTACCGGCTGTTGACGCCCATGTTCCGAATGCTTTATCACCGCACCGGTGATCGCGCGGAGTTAATTTTCCGGCCTGCGCACCCGATGCGGACGCGAACCTTGAATGTGCTGCAGGAGGCAATTGCCGTATCGGTGCACTTCCAGTGCACGCCACTGCTGCAAACCGCGTCGTCTGTCTATGACATGTACATGCCGTTCGAGGAGCCACCGCACGTTGCGCGCTATCGGGAACTGGCGCCCGCCCGCGTTCATTTCGGCCCTTCGGCGCTCCCGGAAATCCGTATCGTTGCGGACACGTGGAGTCTCGACGCTCCGCTGCCAATGGCCGATGAGCACGCGGTGCGTCGGGCAGAAGACCGATGCAAACTTCTGCTCAAGACCTTTTCTGCCAACGGCAACTTCAGGGACTGGGTTGTCATGATGCTGAACGAAGCGGACAGCGTTCAGCCTACGATCGAGGAACTGGCGCAGATGCTCGGGATTTCCGCGCGTACCCTGGACCGGCACCTGCAGAACGAAAATTGCGGCTTCCGCGTGCTTTCGACACAGGTCCGGGACGCGCGCGCTCGAACCTTGCTGGTCGAAGGTGAACTGTCCGTATCGCAGATCGCGTACAAGCTCGGTTTCACCGACGTCGCCAACTTCAGCCGTGCTTTCCGCCGGGCGAACGGGGTAAGTCCATCAGATTTTCGGGCAGGCGAACGAGGCGCTCGATGATCGGCGGGTGTGCTGACAGTTGGCATAATTGAGCGTTACAGCCACGCCGTCCCACTATCGCCGCCGCCCCCTCAACAGCATGCGCAGCAACAGGAGGAGGACGACGGCATCAGCACAATGGGCCCCGTGATGATGGCAGTGGCGAGCGACGGCTGCATCGCGGAGCCCTGACCGAACGCAAACGCAAACGGCTGGAGCACGAGAATCGCAGTGATGGTGGTCATCGCAATCGGTGTAGCCGGTGCCGGCCGCTACGAAGAGATGAATGACCGTTGCGCGACGCAGAGCGGACGTCGTCGCAACCCAGGCGCAGAAGGCCGTTTAGGGTCGACGAACGAAACCGCTCGCGCGGTAGGGGGCTGCGGTCCGGCGCTGGAGGTCAGGGAGGGGCCGGTCGCGCGGTTTTATGTTGGCGAATGAGGCAATCCGCCTCGTTCTTCAACAGGAGCCGCATCATGACCTCCTCCCAACCGACTGTCAGCCCGTTGCGCCAGCGCATGATCGACGACATGCGCATGCGCCAGCTTTCCCCCAAGACGCAAGCCAACTATCTGCGCATCGTCCGCGAGTTCGCCCGATACCTCGGGCGCTCGCCTGATACCGCCACGGTCGAGGAGCTGCGTGGTTACCAGTTGCATCTGGTCGATCACGGCACGTCGCCGGTGTCACTGAACGCCGCGATCACCGGGCTGAAGTTCTTCTTCGAGATCACGCTCCGCGAGCCCGAACTGATGGCCCGCATGCAGCCCGTGCGCGTGCCCCGTACGCTGCCGGTCGTGCTCAGTCCCGACGAGGTGCGGCGACTCATCGCCGCAACGGGCAACCTCAAGCACCAGACGGCTCTCTCGGTCGCCTACGGCACCGGGCTCCGTGCCGGCGAAGTGGTGGCGCTGAAGGTCACAGACATCGACAGCCAGCGCATGACGCTGCGTGTCGAGCAGGGCAAGGGCCGCAAGGATCGCTACGCGATGCTCTCACCGGTGCTGCTCGAACGCCTGCGCGTCTGGTGGCGCGTAGCACGCGCCCAGGGCAAGATGCCCGACGGCGGGTGGCTGTTTCCCGGGCTCGACCCCGTCGATCCCCTCACGCCGAGGCAACTGAACCGTGCCATCCGTGCTGCAGCCGAGGCCGCGCAGATCGACAAGCGCGTGTCGATGCACACGCTGCGCCACAGCTTCGCGACACACATGCTCGAACAGAAGGTCGACATCCGCGTGATCCAGGTGCTGCTCGGCCACAAGAAGCTCGAGACCACCGCGCTTTACGCGCAGGTGGCCACCGACCTGCTGCGCGAAGTCACCAGTCCGCTGGAGCACCTGCCCGCCAACTGACACGCCAGGCAGTGCCTCATGCTGGAAGTCGCGGACATCTTCCGCGCCCGCGGGCCGGCGTGGCGTCGCACGCTCCACCTGAGCCTCGGGCAGCTGAAGGTGATGTCGGCCATCGAACAGTGCCGCAGCGCGGCGCTGGGCGGGCATGTGCTGCGCTGCTCCGGCTGCGCGCGCACTGAGATCGCCTACAACTCCTGCCGCAACCGCCATTGCCCCAGGTGCCAGGGCAATGCCGCACGACGCTGGCTCGAAGCACGCCACGCCGACCTGCTGCCGGTCGAGTATTACCACGTCGTCTTCACGCTGCCCGCACCGATCGGCGCAATCGCCTGGTACAACAAACGGGTCATCTACGGGCTGCTGTTCGACATCGCCGCCGACACGCTGCGCACGATCGCCGCGGATCCCCGGCACCTCGGCGCCCAGATCGGGGCCACGCTCGTCCTGCACACGTGGGGCTCAGCGCTCACGCATCATCCACATGTGCACGGCATCGTCCCGGGCGGCGGGCTGTCGCCCGACGGCGAACGCTGGATCGGCTGCCGGCCCGGCTTCTTCCTGCCGGTGCGCGTGCTCTCGCGCCTATTCCGGCGCCGCTTCCTCGAAGCGCTCGCCGATGCCCATCGCCACGGCCAGCTGCAGTTCTTCGGTGAGTATGCGCCGCTCGCCGATCCGGCCGTCTTCGCCCGCTGGCTCGGGCCCCTGCGTGCCTGTGAATGGTTTGTGTACGCCAAGCGCCCCTTTGCGGGACCCGAAGCCGTGCTCGCGTACCTCTCGCGCTATACGCACCGCGTCGCGATCTCCAACCAGCGTCTGCTCGCCTTCGATGAGCGCGGCGTGACGTTCCGCTGGAAGGACTACCGCGAGAAGGGGCGCACCCGCTACAAGACCATGACGCTGGAGGCCGGCGAGTTCATGCGTCGCTTCCTGCTTCATGTGTTGCCCGGCGGTTTCCATCGCATCCGTCACTACGGGCTGCTCGCCAACCCGGTGCGCCGCGCCAGTCTCGCGAAGGTGCGTGAGCTGCTGCACGTCACGCCCGAACCCGACCCGCCATCCGGGGCACCCGTCGTCGCGCCCCGAGCCGCCTTCATCTGCCGGCACTGTGGAGCCCCGATGATCGTCATCGACATCCTCCAGCGCACCGCACCGATTCGCGCGCCACCGATGCAGGCCCGCCCATGAATGCGGCGCTTCCTCGATCTGCCAACCCATCGTCGGCTTTGCGGCAACGAGGCCCACAAGCGGACGTTTGTGCCTGTCGCGTCACACAGCCCCCCGCACGTCCACTTCATCCTCACCCTCGCGCCAGTGCATCGCATCGTCACGACGTCCGGGCTCTTCCAGCGTCCTGTTTGAGCCGCCGTACTCCAGAAATGCTGAGGATGCCGGACCATCAATCGCCATAGTCACCCGAACTTCCGAACGCCCCGGACCACTCCGCGGTTTCCTCCCTCGAGGCTTATTCGACGCCTGCCCGCACGCGCCGCGGCAGACTCACGGCCATGTGGTTGAGGGCAGACGTCCAATAACCCGTAACGATATGACCCATTCACTCTCACCCGAAGGCAACATGCGTTTCGCAGGCAGTACCTCGGGCCGCCTGCCCCCTTCCGCTGTAGCGCTCAGAATATCGTCGGCGCCTAGAAATGCTCTCCTGCCGAATCCTGACAAAACAGGAGGAATATCTCTGCCCGGCGCCGCCGGGGCAGGCAAACAATTGGCGCAATACCGCGCGGTCCGCGACACCCTGTTTTCCGAGGAAGTTCGATCAGCCGCCTGGCAAGTCGTGCAGACGCCGGGGACACACGCACCGGCGACGTAATCGCCGCAGAACTGCTGGCGGCGACCACGTCATACGGGAATCGACGCGTGCCTGTTACTGCTGGTCGTCTGTCGGCACAAAGACCATGCCGTGCGGGCTGCCTAAATTCGTGACCAGCGGCAGAAGTGCCCCGCTACGCAAATCAAGTTGACCAACGTAAGCCGGCACCGCCGGCGTGCTACTCGTAGCGGCCACCCCAGTTGATGCGGAGAACGCCGCGTCGCGCTGCCAGACATTGGCGCTGATCTTGTACACCACGTTAGCCTTCGTATCGGATACCAGTATGTAGCCGCGTCGCGCCGTGGCAAATACCGTGTCGTCAACCTGCACGTTGCCAAGAAGTGGCAGAAATTGCACGCGCGGTTCACCGCCCGATGCGTTCAAGAGGACAAGCTGGCCATCTCCCTGATCGTCGAGCAGTACATCGCCCGCAGGCGTTAGCGTCATTGAATCCGGATCGGTCAGGTTGAGGGTCGACACCGTACCAAATGGAATGTTGCTGGCGTCAAGCGAGCCTCTCAGTACCGGTGTGACGTCGATCGTGTAACTGTTTGCGTCGAGGTGCACAACGCGGACTATCGCGGGTCCCATGTTCTTGCCGCTAGCATTAATGGTGGGATTGGACGCACTGAAAAACGCCTGTCCGTCCTTGAACACGATGTCGTCATAGCCGCCTCCGTGCAGCGTTCTGGCGAAGGAGTACGGTTTGGATGCCTGGCCGGTCGCGGGATTTATGATGACGAGGTTCGGATTCGCATCCTCATTCTGCATCGCCCAGATCTCGCGCGTGTACGGATTGACCTTCAAACCATCATTGTGTCCCGTGACTTGATACGTCTTCAAGACACTGCCGTCCTGTGCGTATTCGACAATCAAGCTCATCGCACCATTCGAGCCATCCGGTGCACCGTTGTTTGCGTAGCCAACCCAAACGTGGCCATCAAGCACTGCCAGTGAGTCCGGTGCGCTCATGAGGCCGCCGGAGCCAGTTGCGAACACAGCCAGGCTAAAACCCGGCGTGACCACCGGCTTCGCCGAGGTCTGCGCGGACGCACCAGACGCAAAAGACAGGACGACAAGTGCAAGCGTGCTGCAATGAATAATGCGGCGGGCGGCAGCAAAAGGTCGAATGTTGTGCATGTTCTGCTCCTGAGAGACGTGCATCTTCGGAATGGTTGGGGACGGCAGACCGGCCCCAGGACGAGCGGCTGTAATGCTTTGTAACGACGCAGGAGACATGGAAGCAGGCGATCGTGACCAAGAGGTGTCACAAAGGAGCTAAAAAAATAGAAAAAAATCCGTTACCAATCCGTAAGCCGAATTTACCAATTAGTGCAGGGTCCATTACGATTTCCGCATACGTACGCCGTCGATTGCTCGAAGCGACCTTTGTGCCTGGCTCGCAGTATTCATTTCGGCCTGCCAGCAACAGAAAATATCGGCATGACGGTCGACCAGCCTGTGCGCCCGTTCTTGCGAGCCAAAGTGCAGTGCGCTAAGCGGCAACGAGCGCCGCAATCCGATGCTCAAATGTCACCGCCGCGCGGACGTCATTTGACGCTACTGCATTGTTAGACCTATCGATCTTGTCTGAATCACGAACAGCCTCGCCCAGTCCTTGCCGACACTCAACCAAACCTCTTGTTAAGGCTCCCATCATGTTCATCACTTATGCGTCGACAAGGCTTTGTCGTCCTCGTGGGTTCCGCAGGAAAAATGGTCGCATGGGCTTCAATGGAAGAGGATCTGGCTGAGCCCAGCCTATAAACCCTTGTCAGGATAACGAAAGGACCGTTTGACCCTGAAAGCGGTCGTTGAGGTTGCGCTGCGTCTTGTGGCTAAGTTGGGTCGGTCGTTTCCGGAAGTTCGTGCCACGCGACTATCAGCGGTCACCGCGTGGTTAGCGAACTTCCGGGTTTTCGTTCAGGGTTATTCGATGCCTGCCATCGGCCACAGGAATGTGACGGTGCCTCCGCGCGTGTCGGCAGGCGTCGAATAAGCCTCGATGGAGGAAACCGCGGAGTGCCCCGAAGCGCTTGAAGTCTTCGCGGCTATGGCGATTGATAGGCCGGGATGCTCAGTGGTGCCGGATGCGGCGCGTTCAGGCAGGATGCCGGACGGGCACTGACGCGATGGCGAAGCGGTGCTGAGGTGCGATCGCGGTGATGACGCGGGCTTGGGAGGCGCTTCGAGAAGCGACACGCGCAAACGTCCGCTCGTGGGCCGCGTTGCCGCAAAGCCGACGGTCGGTTCGGATATCGAGGAGCCATGAAGTTCATGTCTGATCCCGGCGTATTGGCGGTGCGCGGATCGGAGCGCTGCGCGCGAGGATGTCGACGACGATCATCGGTGCGCCACAGTGCCGGCAGATGAAGACGGGCCGGGTTTCGATGGTGGCGTTGTCCGGTGACGGGCTGATCCCTGGTGCGACGTGTAGCAGATCGCGCACCCTGGCGAGCCTGGCGCGGCGTATCGGGTTGGCGAGCAGTCCGTAGTGACGGATGCGATGGAAACCGCCGGGCAGCACATGGAGCAGGAAGCGGCGTATGAATTCGCCGGTTTCGAGGGTCATGGTCTTGTAGCGGGTGTGTCCCTTCGCGCGGTAGTCCTTCCAGCGGAACGTCACACCGCGCTCATCGAAGGCGACCAGACGCTGGTTGGAGATGGCAACGCGGTGCGTGTAGCGTGAGAGGTACTCGAGCATCGCCTTCGGTCCGGCGAACGGGCGCTTGGCGTAGACCACCCATTCGCAGGTACGCAGCGGCGCAAGCCAGCGGGCAAAGGTGGCGGGATCAGCGAGCCCGGTGTACTCGCCGAAGAACTGCAGCTGGCGATTCCGGTGGGCCAGTTCGAGCGCTTCGAGGGAAGCGCCGGCGGAACAGGCGTGAGAGCACGCGCACCGGCAGGAAGAAGCCGGGCCGGCACGCAATCCAGCGCTCGCCATCGGGCGAGAGTCCGCCGCCGGGTACGATGCCGTGCGCGTGTGGATGATGCGTAAGGGCTGAGCCCCAGGTGTGCAGTACGAGCGTGGCCCCGATCTGCGCGCCGAGATGCCTGGGATCGGCAGCGATCGTGCGCAGCGTGTCGGCGGCGATGTCGAGCAGCAGGCCGTAGATGATCCGTTTGTTGTACCAGGCGATCGCGCTGATGGGTGCGGGAAGCGTGAAGACGACGTGGAAGTACTCGACGGGTAGCAGGTCGGCCTGGCGCGCCTCCAGCCAGCGGTGTGCGGCACTGGCCTGGCACTTCGGGGAATGGCGGTCCCGGCACGAGTTGAAGGACACTTCCGTCCTTGCGCAGCCTGAACAGCGCAGCACATGTCCGCCCAGTGCCGCCGTGCGGCACCGTTCGATGTCGATGTGCGCGGCCTCGGCGGCGGCGTGAATGGCGCGGTTCAGTTGCCGCGTGCTCAGCGCATCGACCGGATCGAGCCCGGGAAACAGCCACCCGCCGTCGAGCATTGCCGGCTGCCTCGATGAGGCGCCGCACCTCATCGGGACTAAGCACGGCGGGCAATATGCGGGGCACGCGCACCGGCTGCATCCTGACCATCAGCTCGGGCCGGTCGAGCGTGACGGTGAAGAAGAACTTCAGGCCGGTGATCGCGCGGTTCAGTGAGACGGGCGAGGTGCCGTGATCGACCAGATACAGCTGGTAGCGCCGCAGGTCCTCGACGGTAGCCATGTCGGGCGAGCGCTCGAGAAACCGGGCGAACTCGCGCACGATGCGCAGATAGCTCTCCTGCGTCTTCGGGGCAAGCTGGCGCATGCGCATGTCGTCGATCAGGCGCTGGCGCAGCGGGCTGGCGTTTGCTGGTGAGGAGGTCTGATTCGGCTCCTGTTGAAGAACGAGGCGGATTGCCTCACTCGCCAACATAAAACCGCGTGACCGGCCTCTCCCTGACCTCCAGCGTCGGACCGTAGCCCCTACCGCGCGAGCGGTTTAGTCCTTCGCCCAAGAAGCGGCGTTCGGCATGTATTGTGTACTCCACAGGGAACGACTCCCACTCGCCTGAGAGAAGTCATCCACTTGCCGGCTATCGGCTGCGTAGGGCGTTACTTAGGCAGTATTTCCCATAGACGAGACAGTGGGCCGCCCCGCCATTCTGCGGTCCGTTCGCAGAAAAGACGTCCACCGCGGGCTGCGCTACGTTTGTTGTGGTTATCGAGCAATTTCGATCGGCAGCCAGAAAAGTCGCGACCAGGACCAGGGCCGAAACCACGGATATCTCAAGAATGTGCTTTTTCATCATCGACTCCTGATGCGGTAACCCGTAGCCGAACCACGTCCGGCGACCGCGCGACGCGCCCTTCCAACCGCCTTGGTCGTAGTCCCCTGCACGAGCGGAAAGCTCTCAGATGCAGCTCACGACCGCCCCGGAACTGCTGCCCGATGGCCTGGTGGAGATGCGCTGCCCGCGAGCCAATTAACGGACGGTGCCCGGATTTTCTGGCTATTTAAGAAACATCAGTTGCGCGACTTTCACGATCACGAGCGCAACCGCGATCAACAGGTAGCCGCGCAGTACCCCCATCCAGATCCGCTTGGCGAGAGTCAGTCTGGGCGGTGGCAATTCGTCGAGCGGCGGCATGCGCCACCAACGGCGTGCGTCTTCCGGATACACCTGCGGCTCGCCGCCGACTTCGTCCCTGGGTTCACGATGCAGTCTTCGAATCCCAACCGTGACCAGATAGCCCACGACCGCCAACACAGTGCCGCTCGCGAGCACCTTTAGTATGGTTTCTCCACTCATAACGGGATACATCACAGATGCGGTCAGGATGACTGACAGCATCACCAGCACCCAGATCACCGCGCCCGTGAAAAGGTTCACCTTCTGCGAGTTAGCCCATGGACCGAGTACCTCCCGGTCATTGCACAGGAGTAGCAGGAACACAGTTGCGCTTGGCAGCAGCACACCTGCGAGCGACTGCACGGCCAGCGTCAGCAGACCAAGCGGGCTTCCAGGAATCAGGACCAGCCCCGCCGACCCAGCGACAATTCCGAAATACACGAGATAAAAGCCCTTTGCGGCAAACACGCTGCGATGCAGCGAATGGCGAATCCTGAAAACGTCGCCGATGGCGTAGGCCGTCGACAGCGACACGGACGCCGCGCCGATGATCGCGGCGTCGAACAGAGCGACGGCGAACAGCGCCGCCATCGTCCAGCCGGCGTACTTCTCCAGACCGGCGATAACGCCACCTGCATCCGTAAAATTGCCGAATTCAGGCTTGCCAGCGAACAGTTCCGCGCAGAAGGCCATCATCGCGACCGCGCCAATCATCACGAACACGATGCCGATCCACAGGTCAGCCCGTTCATACCGGATGAAGCGCGGCGTAATGCGTTTGTCGACCACGTAGCTCTGCTGGAAAAACAACTGCCACGGAGCGACCGTCGTCCCGACGATGCCTATCACGAGCAGCATGACGTCGGAAAGCTTCGAATGAGCGGGCCATCCCGGAACAAGGAGGTCACGCGTCATCTGCCCGACCGGCGGGTGGATCGACACCAGCACCGGCACCAGCAGCAGACTCAGCACGCACAGCACCATCGCGAAGCGTTCGAAGCGCCGGAGGTTTCCCGTGCTGACGGCCGCCATCGTCAGCGCCGCGGCAATGCAAACGCCGGCGAGTCTCGAAAAGCCGAAGAAGTCGAGCACGAACGTAATGCCGATGAACTCGGTAACGATCGTCAGTGCGTTCAGCAGAAAGAGATCAATGATGCTGAACGCGCCCCAGAAGCGGCCAAAGCGCTCGAAAATCAGGCGCGCGTGCCCCACTCCGCTCACGGCGCCCAGTCGCAGCACCATTTCCTGGTTCACGTAGAGTACCGGCACAAGTAGCAGGAGTGTCCATAACAGCGCGGTGCCGTAGTTCTGTCCCGCCTGGGTATAGGTGGCGAAAGCGCCCGCATCGTTGTCACCCACCATCACGATGAGCCCTGGGCCGAGAATGACCAGAAGCGTGCGCAGACGCGCCCACCAATGGGTTCGGGGCGCTACGTCGTGGCGTGCGATGGTGCCCAACGCACCGGTTATGTCGCCAAGATGCGCTTCGTCCAGGACCGCACTGCGCTCCAGCACGCCGCCGGCCGACGATGCGCTTTCCGTCTGGATTGACATGCTGTTTCTCCCCGATGTTTCGAGTTACTGAAACGCAAATGCCCGCCTCCGAAGAACGCGAGCGAGCGAATCGCGACGTGAACGCATCGCCCGCTTCTGCCGAAGGCGAGTGCCTGTATTTACGCAACAAACTGCGAAATAAGCGCCATCACCCGCTTCCAGAAAGTAGCGAGCCGGTGGGACTCCCGGAACTGGAGCGACAGCATCGCGTCGTACTGGACGCGCGCTTCATCAATGTGTGGCAGGTTGGATAGAAGCAGGCCGAAAATCATGATGTTTCTCCGTGCGCCTGGCGTTGACGCATCAGCGCGGATAGCCGACGGACACGAAGAAGGTGCGCCTCATGGACGCCCTAACCGTCTGCTAACCGCTATCTCCAGTGGGTTGATGAGGCGGTGGCATAAGGGACAACTGTCACTTGCTGGCATTGAGACTCCTCCTCGTTGCCGGGCACGGCCGGCGCTTTGTGCCTATGACGTTCCCACGCGAACGAACGCATGCTGCGAGCGGAATGTTCGCAGCATGATGCCAAGCGAAGCGCACGCAAACGCGGCACCTGCATGGCGCTAATCATCAAGGTGCACGGGAGGTATTACCAGGACGCGCACCGCCTGCCGGACGGCAGGACGGTGGCCAAAAACAGGCGCCGACGCCCTGCGGACTCAGGCAGGAAGACCGTTCGAAGATCGACAACTACTGGTGTCCAAGGCATCAGCCCCCTTTAGTGAAGACTCTTATAGTCTAGGTTTATGAATACGGGTCGTCAACGTGATTCGTTCAGCACCACGAACCTGTACTTCGCACAAGCAACTGCCGGAATCAGGCCTTCCACAACCCGACCCACGATGGTCGCAGATACCTATTTATCGCTCCTTTTGCCACCGACGCCGACCTTGCCGCGCCCGACCTTGCGATGCGGTGCAGAGGGGCGCAGCCTGTTCCTGGCGCCAGTTGCCAACGAGACGTGCTCGGCAGGGTAGCGGGTCGTTCTGTGCGATACGGCCTGACAGGCGGGACCGCCCGGATCGATGCGTTTGATAGCTGACATGGACTCGAGCCTCTAGAATAGCAACCGGGGCCTTCCCCTGAATCAGGCCAGACGCAGCGAAACTACTGTACCCCTCGATCGGAGCCGTCCGGATGGACTTTAACGTCGGCCTCTTTGAAGTCCTGTTGCTCGTTTCGGCAATGGTGGCAATGCTCGCGCGGCGCTTGCACATGCCGTACAGCGTCGGTCTGGTCATCGCTGGGGTCGCCCTATCGCTCCTGGCCTCTTCCCGATTTCCCGTTATCCCCCTCAACGAAGATTTCATCTACAACGTGCTGCTGCCACCGCTGATTTTCGAGGCGGCATTTCACATGCGCTGGGGTGAAATTCGCAGGGACTTTGCCGTAGTCCAGACGTTAGCTATCGTCGGTGTACTCATATCGGCCGGCGTAACGGCAATGGGCATGCACTACCTGTTGCACTGGGAATGGATTTCCGGCCTGCTCTTCGGCATGTTGATCGCCGCCACGGATCCCGTCTCTGTCCCTGGCGAGTTTCGGGGAGGCTGGTGGGGCGGCGCGCTTCAGACATTTGACGACAGGAGACGCAGGAGGACTCACCAAGGCTTGACCTTCATGAAAATCGGCTTGAATGTTCCATCCGCATCCAACAAACCGACATTCAGCACGTACCGTGTACTGCTAACGACTACTCCCACACACGCCTGAGAAACGCGACCCACTTACTTGTTATCGGCCGCGTAGCGCGTCGCTGAGACAGTATTTCCCATAGACCAGGCAGTGGAACATTCCATCACTCGGCGGTGCATTTTCAGAAAAGACACCTGGAACGACCTGCGTCGCGTTCGTTGTGGTTACCGGACCATTATGATCAAAGGACTGGAGAGCTATGACGAGGACCAGGGCAAAAACCATGCGTATCGGGTGAATGTGCTTTTTCATCTTCGACTCCTGATGCAGTAGCCCGGAGCGTCCTGGCAACGTGCGGCCGAGCAACGCCCAATCCACGTCACTGAGCGGCCTGTTACGCTACGTTCGGCAGATACACGCGTGAAATGACCTTCTGGCCGCCATGGAGTTAGTCGACTGCACGGGCAGCAGACGCATGTACCTCGGCGCACCGTCTGCGCTTCCAGTCACTTCATTCCGGTACGGATTCGGCATCTGCGCCGATCAGCCGGCGCTGGGTACGCTGTTTTCCGTGCTGCTGCGAATCGCCACCTGTTCCAGCCTGGATGCGTGCCGACGGTCGCCTTGACCTCGGCACGCGACGGGCCGCGTTTTCAGTTATCTGTACGCGAGTGTGATCGCTCAGGCCTGCGTACCTCAGGTAGTTCAGTAATACGGTGCGGGCTGGGACCTCCGAGGTGTTCAAGCAAGCGCGGCGGCAGAATTTCCATCCCAAAGGCAGCGGCATCACCTCGATCCCTCAGTGCTGCCAGCGAGCAGGCACAAAGCCAGATCGAAGGATCTAATAATGCAGCACAAAATTCGCGAAGCTCGCCCCCCTTCTTCGTTTGCAGCGAACTTGTGTCCTGTAATCCACGCTGCAACTTCGTATGGCGTTGAGCGCACATAAGACCTCCTCGTCGATATGTCCGGTGCATGCTTTAGCCGCTATTGCCGCCTCCTCGGCCTGTCCGGACCAAAGAGAGTCTCGATTCAGAAATGAGGCGCTAAGCGAACTGTGTGCGAATTCCTTCCTTTTACAGCTATCACGACTCAATCCGCAGGCGCTGCAGCAGCGCGCGGCCGGAATCCGTTAGCCGCACGATGATCCACCCAGGCGCACGATTCTGGGTTTCTACAAGCTGCCGGGTCTGCAGCGCTCGCATGTTCGGGTCGAGTGTCTGTACCCGCTTTGCCCCGTTCGCCAGCGTTAGCAAAGTCCCAACTTCATGGTGGCTGAGCATCGAAGTCCCCCAAATGGAAACATGTCAAGGACGCAGCAGGAAACTTCCTTCACAAGCCTGTTCGCACCATGCTTTAAAGGGTTTTTAAGAGGAACATTGCCCAGCTGATTCTGGATTGCGGGTGACTCGCCGTCTTCGCCGTTTCGATTTCCGTCAGACATCGGTGAGAGAATTCAACGAAGCGGGAATTCGAGCACAGACGGTTTTCCAGCAGGTTGAAGGCGCAGCATGTATGCCCACGTGTGTGCGCGAGCGCGCAAATTCGTGCGCCGAGCGTTCCTGAAATCGGGCAGACGCGCGCCTGCCCCATTTGCGTTAGTGAATGGCCATCATCTGCACGACCTTCACGATGACGAGACCCACCGCGACGACGAGATAGGTGCGCAGCACACCCATCCACACACGCGTCGACAATGTCAGGTGCTGCGGCGCCGGCAGGTCTTCGAGCGGCGACATGCGCCACGTGTTGCGCAACTCCTTGAGCGCTGGCTTGTTGAGCGGCAATGCATCCTGGGTGACATCCGCGCCGCGCGACTTGCGCGAGAGTTCCGCCGCGGCGTACACGGCCACGGCAATTCCACAGCCGCCCACGAGAATCTTGACGATCGCCGCGCCGCTGATGTCCGGAAACACGGTGGCCGCCGTCAGGATGATTGACAGCACGACGAGCACGGCAATCACTGCACCCGTGAACACGTTCAGCTTCTTCGAATTCACCCACGGGCCAAGCACCGCTTTGTCATTGCAGAGCAGCAACAGGAACACCGTTGCGCTCGGCAGCAGCACGCCAGCCAGCGTTTGCACAGCCTCGGTCAGGAGGCCAAGCGGGCTGCCGGGTATCAGCACGAGGGCGGCCGCGAGCGCGATGATGCCGAAGTAGACGAGATAGAAACCCTTCGCGTCGAGCACGCTGCGGTGCAGCGAGTGCTTGACCTTGAAGACATCGCCAACCGCATAGGCCGTCGATAGCGAGACCGCGGCAGCGCCGATGATCGACGCATCGAGCAGCGCGACGGCGAAGATCGTGGCCGACGTCTGTCCGACGTATTTGTGCAAACCTGCAATCACGCCACCCGCGTCGGTGAAGTTGCCGAACTCGGGCTTGCCGTCAAAGAGCGCGGCGGTGAAGGCCATCATCGCCACAGCGCCGACGATCACGAACGCGATACCGATCCAGAGGTCCGCCTTTTCGTACTTCATGAAGCGCGGCGTGATGCGCTTGTCGATCACGTAGCTCTGCTGAAAGAATAGCTGCCACGGCGCGACGGTCGTGCCGACGATGCCGATCACGAGCAGCATCACATCGGAGAGCTTCGAATTCGCCGGCCAGGTCGGCACGAAGAAGTCACGCGCGATAACGCCCACAGGCGGGTGAATCGAAACGAGCACCGGGATGAGCAGCAGACTCAACAGGCACAGCACGATCGCGAAGCGTTCGAAGCGCCGGAAGTCGCCCGTACTGACCGCCGCCATCGTCAGTACCGCGGCGATGCAAACGCCGAGCACCTTCGAGACGCCGAGAAAGTCGAGCGCAAACGTAATGCCGATGAACTCGGTGACGATCGTGAGCGCATTGAGCAGAAAAAGATCGATGACGCTGAAGGCGCCCCAAAACTTGCCGAAGCGTTCGAAGATGAGGCGTGCGTGACCGACGCCGGTCACGGCGCCGAGGCGCAGGACCATCTCCTGGTTCACGTAGAGAACCGGGATCAGCAGCGCGAGCGTCCAGAGCAGCGACGTGCCGTAGTTTTGCCCGGCCTGCGTATAGGTGCCGAAGGCGCCGGCGTCGTTATCACCGACCATGACAATGAGGCCGGGGCCGAGAATGGCCAGCAGCGTGCGCAGGCGCGCCATCCAGTTGCTGCGAGGGGCGGTGTCGTGGCGGGCGATCGTGCCGAGGGCGCCTTTGATATCGCCCACGTGCGCGTCGTCGAGCACGGCACTCCGACGTTGCGTGAGGTTTGCGGGAGCGGTAGACATTTTTAGTTATTCCTTGGCAGTGCTGCTTGAAATCGATGATTGAGGCGTGGCACTGCCCTGCCACCGCCGGTATTGATGCAGTGGGCAGACAGTCGGCCACGCCCGGCCGTGTCAGCGAGCGAGCTGTTTGAGCGCCGTCCAGATGGCAGCGACTACGCCGGTCGATGCGTGCGAACGGGCGTCGAGCGCGAGCATGCCGTTGTAGTGCGAGCGAGCTTCTTCGACGTGCGGAAGTTGCGAAACGAGGAGTGCGAAGTGCATGGTGCTTCCTCCAGTAACTTGAAACGTGGCGCCTTTGACCAGGCCTGCTCTCGTTTCAGTTCACGCGCGCCGATGCGCTCGGGCGTGATGGAGGAACGTGTGCGGCCAGATGTCAGGCGAAGTGAGCGGCGTTCGGCGAGAACGCGTGCTGTGTCGTACAGGAACAAGGCTCAGGGTCGGGCATCGTAAACTCCTCTTTCATTTGGGTCCGGTTCATGTTTGACGGACGTGTTTAACCGCACGCTAGCTCCGGCACGCAATTGCGTGCGCGAAAACGGCGTGAACGAGCGGCGGTGCGAGCCAATGGCTCGACGCGCCGGGTCGCGTTGACGAACGTGCGTGACAGCACGCGCGTCAACGACGGCGGCCAATCGAAGGGATGCGCGGGAGAAACTGCGGAAGCTACTGCGGCGCGCACCGTCTGCCTGCTGGCAGGACGGCGGCTAAGGAAGAATCCAGGCGGGCGTCGTGCCGGTCAGGCAGAAAAACGATTCGAAGGTCGACTACTACAACTATCCAAGGCAAATGCCCCTTTCGTGAAAACACGCGAATTCTAGTGACGACGCGCAAGCCGAGTCAACGACTATTTCAAAGATTTTTCTTTCGAATCTGTTACTGCGGTGGATGCAAATCATTCGCATAACTCTTCGTTTCGTTTTCATACAACGGAGACCGTTGCGCGCGGATGTCCGTTCGATATCCCTTTTGAAGCTACTAAGCACTGCGTGACATTTTCCGCTTGCACGTTCACAGAGGGCGCGCATAGAATCCGCCCTGTCTTAGAAACAGGAGAGTCCTTCGTGGACGCAAGCTCTAGTAGTCGATCTTGTACGCCGGCGTGTGCCGGCACCCAGACTGCAATCGCGCGTTAGCGACGCCGGACTTTCCTTCCTGCCGCTGACTCCGATTGTCGGGTCAGCGCGCTTCTTCTGGACCGCCTCTGCGGTCTCACTGTAGCTCGCTCCCTTTTTTGCTTAAGAAAACCGACAGCGCTTGACTGCGCTGACGGCGTGTCGCTTATCGAACGTTGCCCGGTCTCGCTGGGCTCGACGGGAGTTGAACCATGCATATCGATCGCTTTCTCCGCGTCTCACGGACTTACCTGCGTGCGACGCTGGCCGTCTCACCGCGCAGCGACCTTGACGGACCAGGCCAGCTCTGGGGACACCCAGGTGCCCGCCCAGCAAACACGGTGCAACGCGACACATCGGTCTCGGCCCTCTGGACCACGTCAAAACGTAACACCGGCAGTACATCATGGCCGGCCTGAGCGGGCCGTCGCGAGTACGACTCCACAAACCTGCCGCCTTGTGGCGAGTTGACGCCGAACACCTTCCTGCCTCGGCGTCGCTCATTCATCAGTTTGTTTCCCAGAAGAAAGCAAAAATGATCTCCTTTGGCACGCCTTCACAAAACGACAATGGCATCGGCACGCGACGCCTCCTCCACCCGTCCTCGCGCATTAAACCGGTCTGCGCCACCGCGGTGCTGTTAATTGCGCTGGCCGCCGGCACAACCGATCCGGCTTACGCACAGTCGCAGTCACCCGCTCCCACATCCGCGGACCAGGACCCTGCGGCAGCCACGAACGCCGATGCAAACGCCGCGCCAGCCGACGCCGCCCCGACCGGACTCTGGGAGCGCTCGAACCTGCTCGGTGACATGGGCGGACTGCGCACGTTCCTGGGCGACCACGGCGTCACGTTTAACGCGCAGGAGACAAGCGAGCTTTACGGTAACTTCTCCGGCGGTCTTTCGAAGGGCGCTTCATACAACGGCGCCACACAATTCGGCCTCAACGTGGATACCGACAAGGCGTTCGGCCTCAAGGGCGGCACCTTCTTCGTCGATGCCTTGCAGATTCACGGACACGGCATCACGGCAGCACGCCTGAATGCGCTGCAGGCCGTGAGCGGCGTCGAGGCGGAAGCGTCGACGCGTTTGTGGGAACTCTGGTACCAGCAGGCGTTCGGCGACAGGTTCGACGTCAGGATCGGCCAGCAAAGCCTTGATCAGGAATTCATCATCAGCCAGTACGGCAGCACATTTGCGAACGCGACATTCGGCTGGCCCGTGCTGGCCGCCACCGACCTGCCTGCGGGCGGCCCTGCTTACCCGCTGTCGTCGCTTGGCGTGCGCCTGCGGTTCAAGCCGAGTGATTCGATGACGATTCTCGGCGGCATCTTCGACGGCAACCCCGCGCCGGGCAACGGCGACCCGCAGCAGCTCAACGCCAGCGGCACCCAGTTCAACCTGCACAACGGTGTCATGATGATCGGCGAGGTCCAGTACGCGATCAACCAGCCGCCGGCAGGCGGATCCGGCGCGACGCAGCCGGGCGGCCTGCCCGGCACCTACAAGCTGGGCTTCTGGTACAACAACAATCACTTCGCGGATCAACACCTCGATACAAACGGCATCTCGCTCGCGAGCCCTGCGTCGAATGGCGTGCCGGCGACGCATCGCGGCAATTTCAGCATATATGCCGTTGCAGACCAGATGGTGTGGCGCCCGAGTGCCGGCAGCCCGCAATCGCTCGGCGTCTTCACGCGTGTGATGGGCGCGCCGGGCGACCGAAACCTGCTCGACTTTAATCTCAACGCGGGCGTCGTGCTGAAAGCGCCGTTCAAGGGCCGGGACAGCGACTCGGTCGGGCTCGCTGTGAGCTACGCGAACGTCAGCTCGAGCGCGAGCGCGCTCGACCGCGACATCGCAACGCTCCAGACGCCGGGCTACCCCGTGCGCTCGGCGGAAACGGTGATCGAAGCGACGTACCAGTATCAGGTTGCGCCGTGGTGGATGTTGCAGGGCGAACTCCAGTACATCTTCCATCCGGGTGGCGGCATCCCCAATCCGAACAACAGCGGTGCACGCATCGGCAACGAGGCCGTGGCCGGACTGCGGACGGTCGTGACGTTCTGATGGTGTGACGCTCTGCGACGCCCCGGCCTGCCAGCATTCCGCGACCAGGCCGGGATATACGGTCACTAAAACGACGCGCGCGCTCGGTAAATGGTCATGATTGGTTGAGGACGACTGTGCACAACCGATGACCATCAGTAGTGGCAGATTTCCTACAACCATCGGCGCGAACGCTGCCCATGGCTCACATCAGCCTGCCTACATTCGCCAGCAGGCTGACTTCGTCAGCCGCCCATTGGCGGCGTATGTCCGAGCACGGCCGCGCTCGCGAGAACGCCCAGCATAACGAGCGCTTCGACCATCAGCCAGCCGTCGAACCGCGCTTGTGTGGCCGGGAATCCCGGGCGATCTTGCAGAGCCTCGGCGCGCAGATCGGGCAGGACAAAAAGCCGGTTCCAACCGCCGATCGCCACAGCCGCGGCGACGCACGCAAGTTTCACCGCGAGTATCCTGCCCCAGTCCATGCTGAAAAACGGCGCGCTCGCCTGCGCGGTGTCTTGCATCACATTGAAAAAGCCCGTGACCATCACGACGACGAGCGCCATCGTCGCGAGATGCGACAGGCCGGAGCGGAAGGCTGCCGCTTGCCCGGGCGTTGGGTGGGCGGTCTGCGCGCGCCGGCGCTGCACGGCCGCTGCGACGATCACGCTGCCGGCCCATAGCGCCGTCGCACAGAGATGCACGACATGGATCGCTTCGCGCGCCGAGAAGTCACCCGAGTCAGCCGCGTGGCTCGACGCGGCCTTCCCCGCAGCCCAAGCGACAAGGCCCGCGGCGAACAGCGGCAGGCCGCGCCGGTCGGCGAGGCGGCTGACCGCCGCAAGCAGCGCGCCGACGAACCCGACCGACCACGCAATGCCGTAGTGCGACTGAGTGAGCACTGCGGCGACTGCGGGGGCGGCCTCGGCGAGCGGTGAGCCGCTCATCACGGCTGCCTGCAACCAGAGGTAAGCGACAGCCGTGAGCGCCAGCGCGATTGCGAGACCCGCCTGCCACCCGCGTAGCGTGGCCGGCGCGCCGATGCCGCTCCTCTTCTCCAGCACAGCGCACGCAAGCGAGCCGGCTGCCGTCGCGAACAGGACGTCCTGCACTGCGGCGAGGGCGATCTGCGCGACCACGAGCGGCTCCATCATCACTTCACCTTGAACGTGTAGTGCCCCTGCGTGCGATGCCCGTCCGCAGCGACAGCGATCCACGAGACCGTGTAGACACCCGGAGTCAGCGGATTCAGCGACACCGACATGTGCTTGATGTTCGACTGGTCAACCACGGCCTTGCCACTGGTGACGGCGCCGCCATGGGCGTCCGTGACGCTGATCGAACTGAAGGCCGGCTCCAGGCCATCGTCGAAATCGATTGCGACGTCCTTCTGCGAGACGGGGACGGTCGAGCCGGCCGCTGGCGCCTGATGGGTTGGGTACGCGTGCGCGTGTGCGAGTTGCGCGAGGGTCAACGTCAGCGCGGCGGCGGCGCCGCGCATCGAAAGGGAGACCAGAGCGGTTTTCATTGTCCGAAGAGCGGTTTGCCCAGAGTGTCAGGGAAGATATCGTCGAAATACACGTGAGCCTGCAACAGTATTCCCGTATGCGTACCGCTCGCGCGATTGACGGGAATCTGCGCCTCGATGCCGAACTGGCCGTAGCGGTTGATCCAGATTACGCCGGGGTTAATCGTCCCCGTCGTGTGACCTGAGCATGCGCCCGCCGTGCAGGTACTCATCGGGAATTCGACGACCGGCACCAGATTGCTGATCGGCTGGGGCAGCCCGAGGTCCTTCACCTGCGTTTGCAGGTAGGGAATGCTGTACTGGAGCGTGACGCCCCAGCCCAGCGAGTTCGGACCGTTATCGGATGACGCCGTCGTCAGGTTGGGACCAATCGTACCGGTAATCGCGAGCGGCCGCAGGTAACCGAGTGATGCCGGCAGGTCGCCGAAGCCCTTGCCGAAATAAGCGGTCGGGGTGAACGTCGAAAACGAGTTCGCAATCGATCTGGCGCCGGTACCGCCGAGTGTGGCGAGCAGGCCGACCGACGCCATGAATTCGTGCGGCGCGTTCGTGTAAACAAGATATTTGACGCCGAGCGTGAAATTGTCCCAGCCCTTCGCGCTGCCATCTGGTGAATTCAGGCTTGTGTAATTGCTCGCGATGCTGAACGCGAGATTCTTCGTGATCAGTTTGTCCCATTCGTACGACACGGTATTCACGTTCATGTCGTCGCCGTTGCTATCCGGCGTCTTGATGTGGCTGAACTCCAGGTTGAATTCGTCGCCGACGCCTGGGTCATCGACAGCCATCGTGGCGGGAAAGACCCGGTCCCCGACGACGGCATGAGCCGACGCGTCAACGGAAAGCAGGCACGACGCGAGCGCGCATAGCGCGGCGGCGGCACGTTTGGGCGTGGTTCGCATTTTCAGATCCTGATCAGATTGTCGTGACGCGCCCTGCAGGCTGCCTGCAGGCGGACCAGGAAGTCCTTGCAGGCCGCGCCCCGAAGATGCGCGACAACGCAGCGACGCCGGTCATCGGCATTGCTGGAATGGTTGAGAAACGTTGACGAAGATCAGGACCAGGTAGGGGGAGCGCGCGGCTGGGCTGGCGTCAGCACCGTATATGGACGGAACGCAGGGCCGATGAGGGGGGACGGAAAGGAGGGGCGCAGCGGCACGACGCTCGATGCGACGGTCACGCCAGGCAGGGCTGGAGAGTGTGCGAACAGTCCGCAATATGGGCACGCGTCGCACTGAAAGGACGAATCGGAACCATGGTGATGCATGGCATGCCCGGCATGCGCATCAGACGCGACTTCGACGGCCGCTTGATGGTGATGCGCATGATGGGCGTGATGCTCGACCTCTCCATACACGCCGCGCAGCACCTGCGACACCGTCGGCGCGAACACGCTCAGCAGGATGGCAAGCATCCCGAGCCAGGCACCAAGCTTCTGACGGTGGCGGTTGAGCATTGCGAATCTGCCAGACGGCAAAATAAGCTGGAGGGGAAGGAATGCTAACAGCCTGCCTGGCATTCCCAATAAGCGGAAACCCATGACCGGCATTGGCATGTAGCGGCAGCAAAACAGGCCGCCACAATGCGCAAGCGACGCAGTTTCCAAAAAAACTGCCGCCATCGGACCGAGTATGTCGCACCGCCATTGTTGACGCACCCGAGCCAGACCCGAGATAGTCGTGGGGACATTCCCCCTAATCATCCACGTTGTCCAGCGCGGGGAGCAAATGGCGCCGCGTTGGAGGGGGCGCGGCCAACTCCCGTCTCAGCTTCAACGCTCCAGAAAGTCCGCTTTCCGCTCGAATCCGGACGTATGTCTAGCAACGACGAACGTCAGCAACGGGTCGGCTACTGCCGAACGTCTGGACTTCGTCAAACGCTGAACTCCTATACCTTTTCCCAAATTCGGCGTAAGCCGCCGACGAACGACCCTGGCGAAGTGTGCCCACACGTCGTCAACGCTTACGTCGGGGGCAACAGATCAGAAGACCGCATCCGTTGTCATTGCTCGCCAGACCGCCAGGCGGCGACGTGACCTGCCCGAGGAAAAGCCCCATGTCGGACGTGCCGTCGCCGAAGTCCGGCGCCGGCGATTGAGCGCCCGTTGGCGGCGACCCACCGCAAAGTGACGAACCGGGCCAAGTCGATATATCCCACTGTTTAACCGCCCACCTGCAGTCGGTGTATGAGCCAGGAAGCGGCTCCAGAAGAACTCGGCTAAGGATCTGCTAAGTCTGAGCGATCAGACTGCAGGTCCGTCACCTGATTTCCGAGGAGTCGCCGTATGACATACACATCCGATCGACCGGCTACACGCTGGCTCAACAAGGTTCCAGCGATCACTTTCGCGTTCTGGATCATCAAGATCATGTCGACCACGGTCGGCGAGACTGGCGCCGACTTTCTAGCGGTCAACGCGGGATGGGGACAAGGCGCAACGCGCGCGCTGATGACGTCGCTGCTTGCGATCGCGCTCATCCTGCAGATGCGCACGCGCAAGTACACACCATGGATCTACTGGCTTACGGTCGTGCTCGTGAGCGTTGTCGGCACGCAGATCACCGATCTGCTCACCGACGGCCTCGGTGTCAGCCTCTACATCAGCACGGGCATATTCGCCATTGTGCTCGCGGCATTCTTCGCGATCTGGCATCGCGTCGAGGGCACCCTGGCGATCGACGCGATCGACACACCGCGTCGCGAACTGTTCTACTGGACCGCGATCCTCTGCACGTTCGCGCTCGGCACGGCCGCCGGCGATCTCGCGACCGAGGCGCTCGGTCTCGGCTTCTCGCTCGGCGCGGTGTCGTTCGGCATCCTGCTGGCTGCGGCCTACGCAGCATGGCGAATCGGTGCGAACGCGGTTCCCACGTTCTGGATCGCGTACATCCTGACGCGACCGTTCGGTGCCTCGCTCGGCGACCTGCTCACGCAGTCGCGCGACTACGGCGGATTCGGCATGGGGGCCGCTTCGACGAGCCTGCTGTTCCTCACTGTGATCGTCGTGCTCGTCGCCGTCGCGCAGGTCGGCGCGAGTAGCCGCGCGCGCGTCGAGAGCGCCGAGTGACCGTCACGTTTCTTTCAACATCGAATCGAGGTTTCTTCATGCGTTATCCAACCACGCTTTCGCGTCTGCTCGTTGCCGTTTCCGTGTGCGCTGCGCTCGGCCTCGCGGCCGGTTGCTCCAGACAGACCGGCAGCGCTGCCGCATCGACCACGGCGTCCGCCTCCGCCGCCGCACAGGGCGCTTCGCCCGCGAGCGCGTCGAAGCTCGGCGACCTCTCCCAGTTCCGCAGGATTGCGGCCGACGTGTCCGCTCTCGTTGCAAGGGGCGACCTGCCTGGCGGCAGGACACGCATCAAGGATCTCGAGGTCGCATGGGACGAGGCCGAAGCTGGCCTGAAGCCACGTGCGGCCGACGACTGGCACGTGCTCGACAAGGCGATCGACCGCGCGCTCGAAGCACTGCGCGCCGACCACCCGACGCAGTCCGACTGCACCGCCGCGATGAACGACCTCCTGCACACGTTCGACAGGCTCGCCGGCAAGACCTCGTAACGCGCATGCGGAAATCGCAGGCGCTGATTCCGGCTATCGCCCGTGGAGTGGAGGTATGCGAATACTGCTTGTCGAAGACGACCCGATGATTGGCGAAGCTGTCCAGGCTGCGCTGAAGGACGCGTCGTACGCGGCGGATCGCGTCACGGACGGCGCGCTCGCGCTGACCGCGTTCGCCACGCAGCGCTATGACCTGATCCTGCTCGACCTCGGCCTGCCCGGCCGCGACGGCCTTGACGTACTGGCCGGCATCCGCGCGAAGGGCAGCGCGGTACCGGTCATCATCCTCACCGCGCGCGACGGCCTCGACGACCGCCTGCGCGGGCTCGACGGCGGCGCCGACGACTACATCCTCAAACCGTTCGAAATGGCCGAACTGCTCGCGCGGATTCGCGTGGCGATCCGGCGTCAGGTCGGCTCGGCCGCGCCCGTGCTGAGCAACGGCATCGTGTGGCTTGACCCGGCGACACGCGAAGTCGCGGTCAGCGAGTGTACGCCGATACCGTTGTCGAACCGCGAGTTTTCGTTGCTTCGTGCGCTGCTCGTACGCCCCGGCGCGATCCTGTCGCGAAGCGAGCTCGAGGACCGCATCTACGGCTGGGGCGAGGAAGTCGAAAGCAACGCAGTCGAAGTCCTGATCCACTCGCTGCGCCGCAAGCTCGGCAGCAGTGTGATCAAGAACGTCAGAGGTGTCGGATGGATGGTGTCAAGAAACGGCTGAAAGAATCGATCCAGTTCCGCCTGTCAGTCGCGCTCTCGGCCGCGATCCTGGTCGTCGCGACCGCAGCGGCGGCCTTTTCGTTCTCGTCGGCTTACGTCGAGGCGCATGAATTCCAGGACGACGTGCTGCGTCAGATCGCGACGCTGCTCGATCGTCAGAGCGCGCCGATGCCTGCTTCGCCGACCGGCAGCGCCACACACACGCCGGAAAGCGACGAAGTACCGCGCGTGATCGTTGAACCGCTGAAACGCGACGGGGCGCCGCTTGCTGCGGGCGATCGGCGACTCGCCGGTGCAGCAACGCTGCCTGACGGTTTTCATACGCTCGATGCGGACGGACAGACGCTGCGCGTGCTGATTCACACGCTCGCGAACGGCGAGCGCATCGCAGTCGCCCAGGATGGGGGCGTGCGGGATGACACCGCGCGCGAAGGCGCATGGCGGACAGCGATGCCGCTCATCATCCTGCTGCCGATTCTGCTGCTGATCGTCGCCGATCTCGTACGCAAGATGCTGCGGCCGGTCGCGTTGTTGTCGGCCGAAATCGACGCGCGCAGCGAGCACGACCTGCGGCCCGTCCAGACCGATCACGTGCCGGTCGAGGTGCGGCCGTTCGTCGTGGCGATCAACCGGATGCTCGTACGTGTGGCGCAGTCGGTCGATGCGCAGCGGCGCTTCGTCGCCGACGCGGCGCACGAGCTTCGCTCACCACTCACGGCGATGTCGCTGCAGGCCGAGCGGCTCGGCCAGACGGATCTGCCGGTCGACGCACGCGCGCGCCTGACCACGCTGCGCGGCGGCCTTGAGCGCAGCCGCAAGCTGATCGAGCAGTTGCTCGCACTCGCAAGGATACAGGCGAAGCCAGCCAAGCCCGTGCAACCGGTGTCGATCCATGCGACCTGGCGGCGTGTGCTCGAAGATCTGATGCCACTTGCTGAAGCGAAGCATATTGATATCGGTGTCGAAGACGGGCCGGATGTGCGAGTGAGCGTCGACAGCATCGAGTTGACGACACTGATCAGGAATCTCGTCGACAACGCGATTCGCTACACGCCAGATGGCAGACGGGTCAATCTGGCCGTCCGGGAGACAGGAAGCCAGGCGCTGTTGACCGTTGCCGACAACGGCCCGGGCATCGCGCCGCACGAGCGTGCTCGTGTGTTCGACCCGTTTTATCGCATTCCGGGTAACGAGCAGATCGGCTCAGGGCTCGGACTGGCAATCGTCCGGACGATTGCCGACCGGATGGGCGCCGAAGTGAGTCTGGCACCCACCGACACGCATACGCAACGCGGCTTGCGCGTGTCGGTGCGGATTCCACCGCAGTCTCGCTGATCTCGCTGTGAGCGCACATCTTCCCGTCTCCATCAGTCCGTACCCGGGGTGTCGTCAAGATTCGGAAGTTTAAAATAACCCGGGCGGCGGGCGCTGATGGCCGCAAAGCCACGGACTTGATGAGCGGCCAATCCGCGATCTGACGTCCCCGAACAGGGAGCCGGGAAGTAACTGTGTCATGGATGAAGCCAGTATGGGTGCCTTGGGTCGGCACACACGGCACGTTACCGGGAAACGCCGTCCGGGCGGAACACCCCGGTCCGCGGCCGCCGGATTCTCTCCGCGCCGCGGAGAGAATTCTCGGCCACCACCACCGGTCACTCCGCAAGCGCGCCATCCTGACCAGAAAAGGCCGCCCTGCCGCGTGTCCCGCGCCGGGGGCGGCGACGCCCGGGCGCGCCGGGCCGCCGCACGTTCGCGACCAGTTCCGCCCTCGCCGCTCAGGAAGCCCGTCTCGCTGCCAAGCGTCCGGCCATCGGATCGATACGAGCCCGACACGTCAGGAGGTACACCACTCCCGCAGTTACCCCACTTGCTGAAGACGGGGTTTTGCACCGTCTGCCTATGTTGGGAGGTTGGGCACCGCAAGACCGTTGATATGACTCCGCTTGTCAATAGGGATCGGTTTTCGGGCTTTTTGGGTCTCATGTCATCTGAATTTCCTGAAGGCGACGTAGCAGTAAATCTCGACGGTGGATCATGCTGATATCCGCGGGTTGGTTACCGCATTACAGAAGTCCGCCCAGTGAGCCTGCCGC